>NZ_VFUO01000001.1:0-1458763 GCF_006440875.1 Mesorhizobium sp. B2-5-7
GTGCGCAATGTGCTGGTCGGCGCCGCGCTGATCGGCATCCTGCTCAACGCCATGACCATCATCGACATTCCGCTGCTCTACCAGAACCTGATCAAGGCGGCGATCCTGCTCGGCGCCATCATCGTCGACGGCATCATCAATCCGCGCGACGAACAGACCGCGCAACAAGGTGACATTTAGAGCAGATGGGCTAGCCCATCTTGCTCTGGGGTACCCGGTCCGATCGGGACGATCGGCCGGCAATGAAAACCGAACCAGAGGATGAGACATGAAACTGATCAGAACACTCATGGCGGCGGCCACGGCGCTGGCCGTCACCGCCTTCGTGGCGCCGACCTTTGCCGCCGACGATCCAGGCCCCGCTGCCTATGCACAAGCGCTGAAAGGCAAGCGCGTCATGCTGGTGCCGCTGGCGATGGGCTTCGACCTGGCGCAGGGCTGGGCGCATTATCTGAAGAAGGAGGTCGAAGCCTGGGGCGGCACGTTCGAAACGCGCGATCCCAACTGGGTCGTCGATGCGGGCGCGCAGGCGATCACCGACGCGATCTCGTCCGACACCAGACCTGATGTGCTGATCATCCATGCGCCGGACCTCAACTCCTATTCCAAGCTTATGAAGAAGGCGCAGGCCGCCGGCACCTATGTGATCCTGGTCGACAATCCGGCGAATTTTCCCGCCGATGCTTTCGTCGGCAGCGACTGGGACCGGCTCGGCCAGCTCGAGGCGGAAGCCGCGCTCAAGGGCTGCGGCGAGAACTCGTCCAAGAAGATCGGGCTGGTGCAGGGCGACCAGGCCAACTCCTCCAGCCTTTACCAATATGCCGGCATCATGAAGGTGCTGGACAAGCATCCCGACTTTAAGGTCGTGGCCAAGCCCGATTCCAACTGGGATGCGACGACCTCGCGCAACGTGACCACGACCATGCTGCAGCAGAACCCGGACATCTGCTCGATCATCGACTTCTGGGATGGCGATGCCACCGGCGCATCGGCCGCGATCCGCGACGCCAAGCTCGACGGCAAGGTGTTTTTGGTCACCACCGGCGGCGGCGAAAAGGCGGCCGATTGCGACAAGCTGAACGACGGCACCTACGGCGCCGTGGTGATGACCGATCTTGCCCGCCAATCGGGCGACATGAACGCCATCATCAAATTCCTGCTGCAGAGCGACCAGCCAGCCGGCACCTCCCACACCTACATCTACACGCTGGAGAAGGCGACGACCAAGGCCGACCTCAAGCCCGACAGCTGCTGGGACCTGAAGGCGCTGCAGGCCGAAGCAGCGGCGAAGTAAGCTGATCGTCTGCAACCGATATCGACGAGGTGGCCGGATCGTCCGACCACCTCTTTCTCTTGTGGCCCAGACCTGGCAGCAGTGACCCGATGAGCTTTCGCGAACGCCTCCAGTCCTGGCGCTACAATCTCGTGCCCGACCACCTCGTCGGCGAGATACTGACCAAGCGCTGGACCGACAACGCCATTCCCTTCCTGGCGCTGGTGGTGACGTTGGCGACCTTCGGCTCGATCATTCCGGGCTTCTTCAAGCTTTCTTCCCTGCAGGAATCGACGCGCCAGCTCGGCGAGTTTTCGATGGTCGTCACCGGCATGACGGTGGTGATGCTGGGCGGCGGCATCGATCTCTCGGTCGGTTCGATCTTCGCGCTGTCCTGCTTTTCCGCCGTCTATGTCTTCTTCATCCTCGAACAGTCGATCTGGCTGGCGCTGGCCGCCTCGCTCGCCACCGGGTTGGTGTTCGGCGCGATCAACGGCTACCTTGTCGGCTATCTCAGGCTGCGTGCCTTCCTTACCACGCTGGTGACCTTCATCTTCGGGCGGGCGCTGTTCGATATCCTGGTCACCACCTATGCCGCCGATGTGCAGCTTTCGACCGCTACATCAGACGTGCTCGATTTCATCGGCGACAGCACTTTCTGGGGCCTGTCGGTCTCGGTGTGGCTGGCGATCATCCTCGCCATCGTCACCCATGTCGCGCTGACGCGCTCGCGGCCGGGCTGGCACGTGCTGGCGGTCGGCGGCTCCCGGCGTTCGGCGCACAATGCCGGCATCAGGGTGCGCCGTACCGTGTTCATGACCTATGTCTTTTCCGGCTTCTGCGCCTCGATCGGCGGCTTTCTCATTGCCTGCCGCCTGAGCGGGGCGGGGCCAGGCACCGGCCTCAACCTCGAGATCATGGCGCTGACGGCGGCGGTGGTCGGCGGCGTCAGCCTCGGCGGCGGGCGCGGCTCGGTGATCAAGGGGCTGATGGGCGCCATCATCGTGCTGACCATGACCAACGGGCTGATCCGGCTGGGCTATGGCACCGGTACCAACCAGATGGTGCTGGGCATCATGCTGGCGGTGGCGGTGACCATCGACATTCGCTGGCTCAAGAACCGCCACAAGGTGCTGAACGAGGTCTATGTCGCGCCGGTCTATCTCAGGATGGGCGAAACCCAGTCCGCGGTGCCGGGTTCGGGCACGCCTTACGCGCTCGACAACCGGCTGTCGGCGGCCGACCATATCGGGCTCGGCGAACTGGAAGGGCCGGAAGACGTCATCCTCGACCGCGACGACAATCTCTATTGCGGCACGCGCCATGGCGAGATCGTTCGCTTCTTCGCGCCGGATTATGTCAGGTCGGAGGTGTTCGCCCATATTGGCGGTTTTCCGCTGGGCTTGGCCTTTGACAAAGGGGGCAATCTGATCAGCTGCGTCGGCGCGATGGGGCTCTATTCCGTCTCTCCGGATCGCGCGGTCAAAAGGCTGTCGGCCGAGACGTCGCGCTCCTGGACCTCGATCGTCGACGATGCGCGGCTGCGCGATCCCAATGATTGCGATATCGCGCCGGACGGCCGCATCTATTTTACGGACTCGACCAAGCGCTATGACGCGCATGACTGGGCGCTGGACTCGATCGAGAACCGCGCCACCGGCCGCCTCCTGGTCTACGATCCCAGGGATGGGTCGACCAGGACGCTGCTCGACGGCTACCGTTACACCAATGGTGTCTGCATGGCGCATGATGGCAAGTCGCTGTTCTTCGCCGAAAGCTGGGCCTGCCGGGTGCATCGCTATTGGCTGGAAGGGCCGAAGGCGGGCACCGCCGAATGCGTCATCCGCGACATGCCGGGCTACCCCGACAACATCAACCGCGCGTCGGACGGCAATTACTGGATGGCGTGGCTGGGCATGCGCACGCCGAGCTTCGACCTGTCGCTGCGCCACCCCGACATGCGCAAGCGCATGACGCGCCGGCTGCCGCAGGACGAATGGCTGTTCCCCAACATCAACACCGGCGGCGTGGTGAAATTCAACGAGAAGGGCGGCGTCGTCGAGGCGATGGGCGACTTGACGGGCGGCGCGCACCCGATGGTCACCTCGATGCGCGAGCACAAGGGATATCTGTTCGTCGGCGGCATCCTCAACAATCGCATCGGCCGCTACAAGGTTTCCGGCGCCGACCCGAACTGGACCAGCTCCGCCTCATATTGGGGAGCGCAGCCATGATCCTCGACCCAATCCTGGATATGTTTCGCGGCAAGGCGGTGACCATCCCGCCGCTCGACGGCGCCTTCCGTCCCAACACGCTGCTCGACGATGCGCCGGCTTTTGTCGGATTGACCGAACCGGACAATCTGCTGGTTGCCGATGGGCGGCTGCTGGCCTCCAGCGGCAACGCCATCTATTCGCTTGCCGCCGACACTGAGCCGATGGTTGTCGAGACCTTTCCTTTCCCAATCACGGCGCTGGCTCTGTCGCCATCGGGCCAACTGACGGTGGGGCTCGAAAGCGGCAAGCTGCTGACATCGGGCAAGGAAGTGTCGCTGCCGGCCGGTGTCAGCTGCATCACCGCTCTTGCCTATGCCGAGGACGGCACTTTGTGGTTGGCCAACGGGTCGACCGAGCATGCGCCATCGCAATGGGCCGCCGATCTGATGAAGAAGGGCGCATCCGGTTCGCTTTGGAAGCGAAACGCGGCAGGCGGCGAGTTCCGCAAGATAGCCGGCGACCTCGCCTTTCCCTACGGGCTCCGCCCCATCGGCGGCGATGTGCTGGTCAGCGAAAGCTGGCGCCATCAGCTTGTCCGCTTCGACGGTGCGACCGGCAACCGTTCGACCGTGATGACGCATCTTCCCGGCTATCCCGCTCGGCTGTCGCCGGCCGGCGATGGCGGGGCGTGGCTGACCTTGTTCGCGCCACGCAACCGGCTGATTGAATTCGTGCTGCAGGAAACGCACTACCGCCAGGACATGATCGACCAGGTGCCGCCGGCTTACTGGATCGCGCCGGCGCTTGCCTCCAGCCGCAGCTTCCTCGAACCGCTGCAATGCGGCGGCATCAGAACCATGGGCATCCACAAGCCGTGGTCGCCGAGCCGTTCCTACGGGCTGGTGGTCAAGCTCGATCAAAACATGCAGCCGCAATTCAGCCTGCACAGCCGCGCCAACGGCACGCGCCACGGCATTTGCAGCGTGGTGGAAAAGGGCGGCCAACTGTTCATTGCTTCCAGGGGTGGCGATTGCGTGCTGGCCGTCGACCTCGCCTCGGGAGGTTTCTGATGGAACCAATTATTCGCCTCGAAAACGTCACCAAGAATTATCGCGGCGTTCCGGCAGTCAAGAACGTCAGCTTCGAACTGCGCAAAGGCGAAATCCACGCACTGCTCGGCGAGAACGGCGCGGGTAAATCGACACTAACCAAGATTATCGCCGGTGTCGTCGACGCCACGTCCGGCAGGATGTTCCACAAGGGCCGGGAGATCGCCTACGCTTCGCCGCATGCCGCGCTAGAGGCCGGCATTGCCATGGTGTTCCAGGAGACCAGCCTGGTGCCGTCGATGACGGTGGCGCAGAACCTCTATCTCGGTACTGAAAAATTCCTCAACCGGCTGCGCGGCACGTATATTTCAGCACAGCAATTCCTGCAGTCGCTGAATTTTCCGGTCGATCCGAACGCCATGGTGGCGACGCTGGGCGCGGCCAAGCGGCAGATGGTCGAGATCGCGCGCGCCGTGCACCACAAGGCCGAGATCATCATCTTCGACGAGCCGACGGCGACCCTGACGCCGGAGGAGAAACGCCATTTCTTCGCGCTGATCCGGCGGCTGAAGGCGAACGGTGTCTCGATCGTCTTCATCAGCCACGCGCTGGAAGAGGCATTGATGATTGCCGACCGCATCACCATTCTGCGCGACGGTGAGCTGGTGATCACCGACGACACGCCGGCCTTCGACCGCGACAGAATTGTCGCCGCCATGGTCGGGCGCACTTTGTCGGGGCAGATCTACCGCCAGCGCGACGAAGCCAAGCTGCGCAAGGCGGGCCGGAAAGTGCTGTCGGTGCAGGACATTTCGATGAGCAATGTCGTGCGCAACAACTCCTTCTCGATCTTCGAGGGCCAGATCACCGGCGTGTTCGGGCTGATCGGCTCCGGCCGCACCGAGACCTTCAAGGTCGTGTCGGGCATCTATAAGCGCGATTTTTTGCGCGGCGGTACAATCGAACTCGACGACAGGCCGGTGCGCTATCTCGTGCCGAGCGAAGCGGTGGCGGACGGCATCGTCTATGTCACCGAGGACCGCAAGAGCGAAGGCATCTTCGAGACGATGAGCATCGCCGAGAACCTGTTTGGCGGCCTGCTGGCGGCCGGCCGTGAAAAGGCCTGGGTGATCAACCAGCAGGAGATGCACGCGCTATCGGCCGAGTGGACGAAGACGCTCAACATCAAGGCGATCAACGACAATGCGCGCGTGGTCGAACTCTCCGGTGGCAACCAGCAGAAGGTGGTGATCGGCAAGGGGCTGGTGCAGCAGCCGCGCATCGTCATTTTCGACGAACCGACGCGCGGCGTCGATGTCGGCGCCATCGCCGAGATCCACCAGATCATCAACCGGCTGGCCGACGAGGGCTTGGCCGTGGTGGTGATCTCGTCCTATTTGCCGGAGATCATGAACCTGTCGGATCGGATACTCGTATGCCGGCAAGGCCGCATCGTCGAGGAGTTTTCTCCGGCGGAGGCCACGGAGGAGAAGATCATGTACGCGGCGGTGCACTAGGGGGCGGGGAAGGCGGATGATCGCACCGTTGGATGGAACACCGGAGGTTAGCCGCCTCATCCGCCATTTCGTCATCCACGGGCGGAGCAAGGAGCGCAGCGACGCGGCGCAGACCCGAGGATCCATGCCGGGGCTCGGAAGCGCTGCTACGGTGCGGAATTTCGCTCTGCTGCACACTTCGATAGACGTCACGGAATGGATCCCAGGGTCTCCGCGACGGCGCTTCGCGCCTGCTTCGCCCAGGGATGACGAAGTTTAGTGCTTCGGCAAATCTGCAAACGCTTTTGCGCATCGAAAACTGAATCAGAAAAGCCGGTTAGCCCCCTTTGCTCGAGACCTGAATCAACGGCCTGATCCGCCGATCCAACGAAAGGAAATGCCATGGCCACCACAAGACTGCTGAGCGATGCCGAGGTGGAAAAAATCCCGGCGGTGAAGGCCGTGTTCGACGACATCAGGGCGACGCGCAAATCGGATTTCGTCAACAATTTCTGGCGCGGGCTGGCCAATGATCCGGCGGCGCTGAAGCGGATCTGGGAGCAGTTGAAGGCTGTCATGGTCGCCGAGAGCGCTATCGATCCGCTGACCAAGGAGATGATCTACATCGCGGTTTCGACCGCCAATGGCTGCTCCTACTGCGTGCATTCGCACACGGCGGCGGCGCGCGCCAAGGGCATGACAGACGCGCAGCACGGCGAGTTGGTGTCGATCATCGGGCTCGCCGGGCAGACCAATCATCTGGTCACGGCCATGCAGATCCCGGTCGATCCGCAATTCGAGGTGAAAAGCTAGCGGCCAGCCAGCCTATCGGCATGGCGGGGAACATTTGTCCCCTGCCTGTTAAGGAAGTGACATGTAACGGCACTAAGGAGACCCACGCGAAGTCGCGCCGGTGGGTTCCCGGCAGCCGGCTCTCGCAGTGGAGCCGGCATGAAAATCGTCCAGATCACCGATACCCATTTCAGCCCGACCAAGCCGCATTTCAACGGCAATTGGGAGCCGCTGGCCGCCTGGATCGCGCAGAGCGGCGCCGATCTCGTCATCCACACCGGCGACCTCAGCGTCGATGGCGCCGACAAGGACGACGACATCGGCTTCAGCATGGAGCTGATGCGGGAAATCTCGGTGCCGATGCTGCTGGTGCCGGGCAATCACGATGTCGGCCATCTGCCGGGCTCCTTGCAGCCGGTCAATGCGGAACGCCTCGAGCGCTGGCGCCGGCTGGTTGGTCCCGATTATTGGACGGAGGACGCCGGAAACTGGCGATTTATCGGTCTCGACAGCCTGCTGATGGGCTTTGATGATGCCGAGGAAGAGGCCCAGTTCGAATGGCTGCGTGCGGCGCTGGAAAGCCGTGGCGGCCGGCGCGTCGCGCTCTTCGCCCACAAGCCGCTGTTCATCGACGAGCCCGGCGAAGGTGACACCGGTTACTGGAGCGTCCGCCCGGCACAGCGGCAACGTCTCTACGATCTGATCGGTGCCAATGACGTGGCGCTCTTCGCCAGCGGTCACCTGCACCGGGCATGGCAAGGCAAATACGAAAACACCGCGCTGGTCTGGGGTCCGTCGGCCGCCTTCGTCGTCGGCGACATGGAGCGCGACATGCCGGGCGAACGGCTGCTCGGCGCCGTCGTGCATGAATTCGACGATACAGTCACCAGCGAGATCGTCGCTGTTCCCGGCATGACCGTCCATGTCCTCGATGACGTGGTCGAGGAAGTCTACCCGCACGAGGCGCACAAGGTCCGCAGGAAGGTCGCGTCATGAGCGCGCTCTCGCTTCGCGGCCTGAATAAATCCTTTGGCGGCAATGCCGTCCTGAACGGCGTCAGCCTCGATGTCGAAGCGGGCGAGTTCATCGCCCTGGTCGGTCCCTCGGGCTGCGGCAAGAGCACCTTGCTGCGCATTCTTGCGGGGCTTGATCATGCCGACAGCGGCGAGATATTCGTTGCTGGCAAGGACATGTCTGCGGTCGCCGCGGCCGATCGCAACATCGCCATGGTGTTCCAGTCCTACGCGCTCTACCCGCATCTGACGGCCGGCCAGAACATCGCCGTTCCGCTGGCCATGAAGCGGCTGAGCCGGACGCAGCGGCTGCCGCTGGTCGGCTCGGTCCTGCCGGGCCAGAAAGAAATCCGCGCCGGCATTTCGCGCGATGTCCGCGAGATGGCGACGGTACTCAAGATCGACCATCTGCTCGACCGCAAGCCTGGGCAGATGTCGGGCGGCCAGCGGCAGCGTCTCGCCCTGGCGCGCGCCATGGTGCGGCGCCCCTCGATCTTCCTGATGGACGAGCCGCTTTCCAACCTCGACGCCAATCTGCGGGTGCACGCCCGTGGCGAGATCGTCGAACTGCACCGCCGCGCCGGCGTGCCGACGCTCTATGTGACGCATGACCAGGCCGAGGCGCTTTCGATGGCCGACCGGGTGGCGGTGATGATCGGCGGCAATCTGCTGCAACTCGCCGCGCCCGAGGCGATCTACAACGATCCGGCCCATATCGAGGTCGCCCGTTTCGTCGGCCAGCCCAGGATCAACATCATACCGGCACTTGCCGAAAATGGCCGTGTCAGCTTCGAAGGCATCCGGTTGGCCCTGATGGAGAAGGTGGCAAACGGCCCGGTCAGCCTCGGCATCCGGCCCGAATTCGTCAAACTGTCTCCCAGTGGGCGGAGCGGCCTTGCCGGCCGGATCGAGCGCCTCGAATTCCTCGGTTCGGAAGTCATTGCCCATTGCCGGCTCGATGCGACCGGCGACATCGTCATCGCCAAGCTGGCGCCGCACGAGGCGAGGGACCTGATTGCGGGAATGCCGGTGGGTATCCTCCTTCCACCCGAGCATGCCATGGTCTTCGGGCCGGAGGGAAAGCGGCTGCGCACGGCGAGCGCCGCGCCCGCACGCCAGGAGCCGGCCTATGTCTAGCGTCGCGCTGGCTGGCAATATCCCGAGCGCCGCGGCTCTCCACAGGCGCAGCGAGGACCGCACCGCCTGGCTGCTGGCGGCCCCGGCGATCGTGCTCTTGCTGCTGTTCGTGCTGCTGCCGGTGGTCGCCGTCATCTTCCTCGGCTTCACCGATTTCGAACTCGGTTATGGCAAATTCCGCCTGGTCGGCTTCGAGAATTACGCGCATCTCCTGACCGACCGCACCTTCCGCAAATCGCTGTGGAACACATCGGTCTATACGGCGATCGTCGCACCGGTCTCGATCGTGCTTGGCCTTGGCGTCGCCTTGCTGATCGAAGGCGAACCTCGGGCGCGCGGTTTCTTCCGCACCGTCTATTTCCTGCCGGTCGCATCGCTGATCGTCGCCATGGCGACAGTCTGGCAATATCTCTTCCACCCGACCATCGGGCCACTCAACGCGCTGCTTGCGCTGGTCGGCATTCCTGGCCCGAACTGGCTCGGCGCCTCCAGCACCGTGCTCTACAGCCTGTCGATCATCGGCGTCTGGCAGTCGGTCGGCTTCAACATGGTGCTGTTCCTGGCTGGCCTGACGGCGATCCCGCGCGAGCTCTATGCCGCTGCTCACGTCGATGGCGCGAAATCGGCGCTCGACCGGTTTTTCCTGGTCACCTGGCCGATGCTCGGGCCGACGACGCTGTTCGTCGTCACGATCAGCATCACCAATGCGGTGAAGGTCTTCGAAACCGTGAAGATGCTGACCGACGGCGGGCCCAACAAGGCCTCCGAAGTGCTGCTGTTCACCATCTACCAGGAAGGCTTCGTCTACCTGCGCGTCGGCTATGCCTCGGCAATGACCGTCGTCTTCCTTGCGATCCTGGTCGTGCTGATGCTTCTCCAATACCGCGTACTCGACCGGCGGGTGCATTACACATGACCAGCCTGCCTGCCGGCCGCATCGTCCGTTTCGCGCTGCTTTCGCTGGGCGCGCTGATGATCCTCGCGCCTTACATCTTCATGATCTCGACCGCGGGCAAGACGCAGAGCGACATCTTTACCTCGTCGCTGTCGCTCGTCCCCCAGCATTTCTACTTCGCCGAGAATTTCGCCAAGGCGCTGAGCAAGGTGCCGATGGCAACGCTGCTGTGGAACGGCGTCGTCGTGTGCGGCCTGATCTTCTTCTTCCAGGTGCTTGTCGCGATTCCCTGCGCCTACGCCATGGCCAAGCTGAAATTTCGTGCCGCGCGGCTGATGATGGTGCTGGTCATGCTCGGCCTGCTGGTACCGATCCATGCCACGGCGCTGCCGCTCTATGTCGCCTTCGACAGGATGTCGCTGCTCAACAGCTACACCTCGCTGGTGGCGCCGTTCACCATCTCGGTGTTCGCGATCTTCATGTTCCTGCAGTTTTTCCGCGCCATGCCCGACGATCTCATCCACGCGGCAAGGCTCGACGGCATGTCCGAGCTCGGGATCGTCGCGCGCGTCATCGTCCCCAATGCGTGGCCGGCGGTCACTGCCTTCGCGATCTTCTCGGTGGTCGCCCACTGGAACGACCTCTACTGGCCGCTGATCGTCGTCAGCAAGCAGGCCTACGCCACGCCGCCACTCGGCCTGATGTATTTCCGCGCCGCCGAGGCCGGCGACGACTACGGCGCGCTCATGGCCGCCACGCTGATCATCACCCTTCCACTCGTCGTTGCCTTCCTGTTCGCACAGAAGCGCTTCGTCGAAGGCATCACCATGACCGGTCTCAAAGGCTGACCGGGCCAACAAGGAGCAACGAGCCAATGAAGCATATCTCCAGGATTTTTGCCGCGGCGGCGGTGTCGCTGGCGACAGCCCTTCCAGCCCATGCCGACACGACGCTGACGGTTCATTATCCGATGCCCGGCTTCTTCAAGAACGTGATGGACACGATCTCGAAGAAGTTCATGGAAGAAAATCCCGACATCAAGATCCAGTTCGCCAGCCCGTCCGCCACCTATGAGGAAGGCATCCAGACCATCCTTCGCCAGGCCGGCACCGACGAAATGCCCGACATCACCTTCATCGGTCTCAACCGTCTGCGCATGCTCAACGAACGCGACGTTGCCGTCGATCTTGGCCCGCTGGTCAAGAAGGAAGGCAACATGGCTGAGCTCGGCTTCTCCGACACGATCCTGAAGCTGGCGCAGGTCAACGGCAAGCAGGTCGGCCTCGCCTTCGCAACCTCGAACCCGATCATGTATTACAACGCCGACCTGGTGAAGGCCGCCGGCGGTGATCCGGACAATCCGCCCAAGACCTGGGACGAGGTCATCGCGCTCGGCGGCAAGATCAAGGCGCTCGGCAATGGCGTCGACGGCATCGACTTCCGCTGGCAGGGCGATGACTGGATGTTTTCGGCGCTGCTGTTCGGCGCCGGCGGCAAGATGCTGAACGAGGACGAAAGCAAGGTCGCCTTCAACGGGCCGGAAGGCGAGAAGGCAGTCGAGATCCTGCAGCGGATGGTGAAGGAGGGCGGCATGCCGGTCTTCACCAAGCCGGCTGGCGAGCAGGCGTTCGCGGCCGGCAAGGTTGGCTTCGAGTTCCAGACCACCGGCGCGCTGGTCAACACCATCAAGAACGTCGGCGACAAGTTCACGCTGCGGACGGCCAAGATCCCGCTGATCGATGCGGCCAACGGCCATCTGCCGACCGGCGGCAATGCCGTGGTCATCCTGACCAAGGATGCCGCCAAGCAGGACGCCGCCTGGAAATTCGCGAAATTCGCCGCCGGCCCTTATGGCGCGTCGGTCGTCGTGCCCGGCACCGGCTATGTGCCCAACAATGAGCTCGCGGCAAAGTCTTCCGACTATCTCGGCGATTTCTACAAGAAGAACCCGCTGTTCCAGGCCGGGCTCAGCCAGATGCCGCTGATGGTTCCGTGGTATGCCTTTCCGGGCACCAACGGCGTGAAGGTGACGCAGACCATCGTCGACAATCTGTCGCGGATCGTCGACCAGTCGGCGACGCCCAAGGAAGCGCTCACCGATGCGGCAAGCGACGTGGAAGGCATGCTGCCGACGCAGTAAGGACTTGCCAGGGCATCGCCGCGCCAATGGCGCGGCGAACTCCCTGGCGGTCAAGCCGGCCGGTAGATCCGCTCCGCCGTATTCCAGAAGATATCAGCCTCGGCCGCCGGACCGTGCTTCGCTACAGCCGCGCGGTGGGCCTTGATCAGTTCGGCGTGGCTCGTCCACAACTTCTCGATGGGGAAGTTGGAACCGAACATCAGGTGATCCGCGCCCAATATCTCGATCGCGTTGTCGACGATATAGGCGATCAGCGCCGGGTCGTTGCGGTGGACGAAAGTGCCGAGGCCAGACAGCTTGGCGTAGACGTTCGGCGCCGACAGCGTGCGCAGCCCAGCCTTCCAGGCTTCGGTTGTTTCCTGATCCATTCCGGTCAGCATGCCGGCATGGGTGAGGATGAAATTGGTTTCGGGGTTCTCGCCGACCAGCGTCAGCCCGTCCTTCATCTGGGCGGGAAAGAGCTGCAGGTCGAAGGACAGGTCATAATCCTTCAGCCGCGCCACATTGGCCCGTATCCTGGGGTCGATCACCTGATCGGGGCCAGTGGCGAAGCGGAAGGCTGGCGTCTCGTGCCAATGCAACTGCATGCGCACGCCGCGCAGCAGCGGATATTTTTTCAAGCGGTCGATCTGGGGTCTGATATCGTCCACCGTCATGTCGGTGTAGCCGACGATGGCGTGCGGCCAGCCGGTTTCATCAGCCGTTTTCTGCAGGAAGGCGACTTCCTTCTCGAAATCCTCCTTCGCCCAGTTGGTCTGGACGTAGACCGCTTTCTCGACGCCGGAACCTTGCTGGTCGGCGAGAAACTCCTCGATCGGGTAGTCGCGGCGGATCGGCTCGTAGGGGCCGAAGATGCGCGGCACCATCGGCCCGACCAGCCAGGGCTGGTCCTGCTGGCGCCAGATGTGGAAATGCGCGTCGATGGCTTTCTGCATCACGATACCCTTTTCCAGATTGTCGCCGCCCGTGGAGCAGGGCGGGCGAGCGACAGGATGAAATCGGTGAGGCCGGCGAGCGACGAGCCGTCGACCAGATCGTCGAGATCAGGCAGGATGGCCCGCAGCGCGGCCGTTGCCGGCTGGAAGCGCGGGTCGCCGGCCAAAGGTGTCGCCAGCGACAGCCGGAAAGCACGGGCGCTCAGCCGGCGCATCGCCGTCTCCAGTTCGGCATGGTCGCCGCGCTCCAGCGCGTCGGACAGGATGATCACCGCCGCACCACGTGCGAAGGCGGAAAAACGCGGCACGGAGAGGAAAGCAAGCAGCGTTGGCCCCATGCGGGTGCCGCCGTCCCAGTCGTCGACCTGGACGGCCGCGCGCGCCAGCGCCTGCTCGCGGTCGGGGATGCGCAGCGCTGACGTGATGCGGGTCAGACGCGTGCCGAAGGTGAAGATCTCGGCGCGGTCAGCGCCTTGCACGGCGGCATGCGCGAGCTTGAGATAATCAGCAGTGTGCAGTTTCATCGAGCCGGACACATCGATCAGGATCAGCAGTTTGCGCGGCACGGTCTGGCGGCGGCGCAACAAGGGTGAGGGGACATCGCCATCGGCGCTGACGATTTCCCTGAGCGAGCGGCGCAGGTCGAGCTTGCCGCGCGAATGAGTGCGCACCGTGCGGAAGGAGCGGCGGGCAGGCAGGGCACTCGACAGTTGACGGCGGAAGGCGGTCAGCCTGTCGTCGTCGCGCTGGAAGGCGCGGCTGCTCAACTGTTCGATCGCCGAGGATAGCTCGCCGCCTTCCTGTCGCTGCTCGGCTTCGATCCGCTCGTCGTCGGCGCCGCCATCATCCTTGACGCGGGTTTCCTCGTCGCTGTCGCCTTCCACCACGGCTGATGTGTTGCCGTAAAAATGGCTTTGGAAATGCGCCTCGAATTCGTCGCGGCGGTCAGGTGGCGGCGCCAGGGTGGCCAGCGCTGCCTCACGGATATCGGCCATCGAACGGGGCCCGAGCAGCGTCACGGCCTGCATGAAGCCAGAGATTTGCTCCGGGGCGATTCTAAAGCCGTAGCGGCGCAGCAGTTGGCCGAAGCCAAGGAAGGGCGTGGCGGCGGGAGGTACGCTCTCCTCGCCCCGTTTACGGGGAGAGGATGCCGGCAGGCAGGTGAGGGGCAGCGCCGACTTCTGGCCATCGTGGCGCCGCCCCTCATCCGCCCCTTCGGGGCACCTTCTCCCCGTGAACGGGGAGAAGGGATCGTTGACGTCCCGGCTCACGCCAGTGCCTCCTGGACGATGCGCCCAAGCTCGGGGGCGATGTAGGAAAGATCTTCCTCGTCCTTGATCAATACGCCGATGGCGCGGCGGAAGGCTTCCGGCCACGGGCTGCCGCCCTTTTCCAGGATCGTCGCGGCATTGGCCCATTCGACGGCCTCGGCGATGCCGGGCGGCTTGGCGAGCGGACGGGCGCGGATGGTCTGCACGGCGGCCGCCACCGCGCGCGCGGTAGCCTCCGCGACATCGCCAGCACGCAGCATGATGATGGCGGCCTCGCGTTCGGCGTCGGGGTAGCCGATCCAGTGATAGACGCAGCGGCGGCGCAGCGCCTCGGCGAGTTCACGGGTGCGGTTCGAAGTCAGGATGACGATCGGCTGTGCGGCGGCACGGATGGTGCCGCGCTCGGGGATGCTGATCTGGAAGTCGGACAGGAATTCCAGCAGCAGCGCCTCGAATTCATGATCCGAGCGATCGATCTCGTCCACCAGCAAAATACGCTGCCGCGGCGCCTTCAGCACCTGCAGCAGCGGCCGGGCAATCAGGAAACGGTCGTCATAGATATCGATCTCGTGCTCGCCGGCATGGCGGATGGCGAGCAGTTGGCGCTGGTAGTTCCACTCATAAAGCGCATGCGCGGCGTCGATGCCTTCATAGCATTGCAGGCGCACCAGATCGCGGCCGAGCAGCTCGGCCATCGCCTTGGCGGCTTCCGTCTTGCCGACGCCCGGCGCGCCTTCGAGCAGCAGTGGCTTGCCCAGCCGGATCGCCAGGAAGATCGCGGTGGCGAGGCTGTCGTCGGCCAGATAGCGCGAGGCGGCGAGGCGCTCGGCCACTGCCTCCGGCGAGGTCGCGAGCGTGTCGGCGTTTCCCTCGGGCATGTCGGTCCTCAGTTCGCGGCTTGCGCCTTGAGCGCGCGCAAAATGCGTTCCGGCGTGATCGGCAGCGTGTCGATACGCACGCCGACCGCATCGAAGACGGCGTTGGCGACCGCCGGGATTTGGGGGTTGGCGCACATTTCGCCCGGTCCCTTGGCGCCATAGGGACCATCTGCCGAAGGCCGCTCCAGCACGATGATTTCGGTTTCGGCGAGGTCGCCGGGACCAGGCATCAGATACTGGTTGAAGTCGGTGCCGCCATGGTCGCGGTTGGGGTAGTAGGGCTCGGTCGTCTCGTAGAGCGCATGGCTGATGCCCATCCAGGAGCCGCCGACCAGCTGCTGCTCGACCATTTTGGGGTTCAACGCGCGGCCGATCTCGAAGACGTTCTTCACCGTCAGCACCGTGACCTCGCCGGTTTCGTCGTCGACCTCGACCTCGGCCACCGTGCAGGCATGCGCGTAACAGGTCGACGGCTTCATCGCGCCGGTCTCCTTCTCCGGATAGGAGCGCGGGATCAAAAACATGCCACGACCTGAGATCGAGCGGCCGCGCTTGAAATGCGCCGACAGGGCGACATCGAAGATCGAGATCGATCTCTGCGGCGCGCCCTTGACCAGTATGTTGCCCTGGCCGTCGGTTTCGAGGTCCAAGGCATTCACTTCCAGTTCCTCGGCCGCCACTTCAAGCATCACCTGGCGGGCTTCCCTGGCGGCCTGGATGACCGCGTTGCCGGCGCGGTGTGTGCCGCGCGAGGCGAAGGTGCCCATGCAGTGCGGGCCGGTGTCGGTGTCGGCGGTGTCGACGACGACGCGGTCGGTCGGCACGCCGATCGTCTCGGCGCAGATCTGCGCCATGATCTGCTTCATGCCCTGGCCGAGATCGACGCTGGAAAGTGTGACCATGAAATTGCCGGTCGGGGTCGAATGCACCAGCGCCTGGGTCGGGTCGCCGCCAAGGTTCATGCCGGTGGGATAGTTGATCGCGGCGACGCCGCGTCCACGCCTGATCGCCATCTCAAGCTCCGTTCTTGTACGAGGACATCGCCATGTATTTCTCCGCCACCGGCCAGTGGGCGGCGCGCGAGGCTTCCTGCATGCATTCGATGAGTGCCGCGCCCTCGGTCGGCTGGCGATGCGCCTTCATGTCGCCGTCGCGATAGGCATTGATGAAGCGGAATTCGAGTGGATCCATGCCGATCAGCCGCGCCAGCTTGTCCATCTGCACCTCCAGCGCGAAATCGCCGATGGTGACGCCGAAGCCGCGCATGGCCGACGACGGCGTGCGATTGGTGTAGACGCAGTAGGTGTCGATCCAGACGTTGGGGATGGTGTAGGGACCGGGATAGTGCCCGGCGCCCTTCTGCGCGCCATAGGGCGAGTGGCGGGAGTAGGCACCGGCATCGGTGTAGCCGGTGACCTTCCGTGCGACGATGCGGCCATCGTTCATGACGCCGTCCTTGATGACGACTTTTTCGGCCGCGCGGGGCGAGGAGATCTGCATCTCCTCCTCGCGGCTGTAGACAAAACAGACTGGTCGCCCGGTTAGTTTTGCCCCGAGGATGGCGATCGGTTCGACGATGACATCGACCTTGCCGCCGAAACCGCCGCCGACCGTGCCGCCGACAAAATGCAGCTTGCTGCCCGGCATCTGCAGGATGATCGAGGTGTTGTCGAGGGTGAAGAACATCGCCTGTGTGTTGGTGTAGCAGGTGAAGCGGTCATTGCCCTCGGGCGCCACCACGCAACCGGTGGTCTCGGTCGGCGCGTGCTCGATGGGCGAGGACTGATAGCTTTGCTCCAGCACGTGATCGGCCTCGGCAAAGCCCGCCTCGACATCGCCGAAGCGCACCTTGCGGCACGCGCCGCTGTCATAGAGGTAATAGTTCTGGCCGTGATATTCGTTGACGATGGGCGCGCCGGGCTTCAGCGCTTCCTCCATGTCGAACACGGCGGGCAGCACTTCATAATCGACCTTGACCTTGGCGGCGGCTTCCTGGGCGGCACGCTCGGTTTCGGCCAGCACCGCCACCACGGCCTCGCCCTTCCAGCGCACCTTGCCGTCGGCCAGGACCGTCTCGTCTTCCGGTCCGACCTGGATCAGGATCAGGATCGTGTAGACATTGTGCGGCACGTCCCTGGCCGTCAGCACCTTGACCACGCCCGGATGTTTTTCGGCCTCCGACGTGTCGATCGAGCGGATGCGGGCATGGTGATGAGGGCTGCGCACCATCTTCAAATGCAGCATGCCGGGAAAGTTGCGGTCGGCGAAATAGGCGGTCTTGCCGGTGACGTGGCCTGGCGAATCCGAGCGTGGCCGCGGTTGACCGATCTCGTTGAGGTCATCCTTGCGAACGTCCGAGAAATAGCTTTTGCGCAGTTCCATCTTGTTTCCCTCAGGCCGCGTTCTGCGAGTTGGCGCGCGCGGCGGTGAGCACCGCCTGGATGATCGGCTCGTAGCCGGTGCAGCGGCAGATGTTGCCCGACAGCGCTTCGACGACATCGTCGCGGCTGGGATTGGGCGAGTGGTCGAGCAGCACCTTGGCCGCCATGATCATGCCCGGCGTGCAGAAGCCGCATTGCGTGGCGAAGGCGTCGAGGAAGGCGCGTTGCAGCGGGTGCAGCACGCCGCCTTCGGCGAGGCCCGATGTGGTGGTGATCGTTGCACCGTTGCAGGTCTCGGCCAGCGTCAGGCAGGAGAGCCTCAACTCGCCGTCGATGATGACGGAGCAGGCGCCGCAGGTGCCTTGGTTGCAGCCGCCCTTCGGCGAGGTGTCGCCGATCTTGTCGCGCAAGGCGTTGAGCAGCGTCGTGCCGCTTTCTATGAATTCGGCTTTTTCGGAGCCGTTGAGCGTGAATTGAACCGGGACCTTTACCATTCTTCCTCCTTGCGCGCCTGCCCGAGGAGCGGACAGACGCGCGCCCTCCCACGGGTTTTATTCGGTCAGCAGCAGCCGGCCGAGATGCACCGGCAGCACCTCGGCGCGATACCAGGCGCTGGCGATCGGGTCGGTGATGGGCGAGATGCCTTCAGCCGCGGCGGCCAGCGCCGGTGCGATGCCATCCGGGTCGAGCGTCCTGCCGAGCAGCGCTTTTTCCGCTGCCTTGGCACGCATCGGCCGATCGGCCATGCAGCCGAGCGCGACCCGCGCCGAGGACACGGTCCCGTCTCCAGCCTGTTCCAGAACGATGGCGATGCTCAGCACCGAGACCCCCTTGGGCTTGACCCGCGACACTTTGAGGAAGCGGAAGCTGTCGGGCTTCGGAAGCGTGAAACCGACCGACGTGACGATGGCGCGGCTGTCGTCCCGTGCGGCCAGGAAGGTCTCGATAGGGCTTTCGCCGTCATCGGCAGCGATCGTTGCGTCGAGCGCCAGCAGGGCCACGGCGAAATCGCCATAGGGCGCCGGCGAGAACAGATTGCCGCCGATGGTCGCCATGTTGCGGATCGCCGGGCCACCGACGGCGCGCGCGGCCTTGGCGAGGGTACCGAGTTCCGGATGGCGGGCGATCTCCGCCATTGTCACCGAAGCGCCGATGCGCACCTTGCCGCCGGACAGGGCGATGCCCGACAGGGCCGGGTCGGAGGCGCGGACAAGAGTGGAGACGGAGATATCGCCTTCATTGGCGGCTCGAACCACAAGCGTGCCGCCGCCGAGATAGCGGCTGCCAGCGACCGTCAGCGCCGCATTGGCGTCCTTCACGGTCGAGAATGTCTGCAATGCCAGCGCCATGGCGCGCTCCCGTGGTTTGGCTCAGCCTTGCTCGGCGAAATGGCTCTTCAATGCATTGAAGCCGCCCTGGAAGACGTTGGTTCCCATGCCTTCAGCCAACTTGTCCGCTTCCTCAGCGGCGGCGTCGAAGCTGGCGGTCCATTCGGCATAGGTGCGGTCGCCGTCGGTGACGCGCCTGAGCTGCAGCGTCGCCTTGTGGTTGGTGAGGGGCTGCGGCGTTTCCAGTATGGAATAGCTGACGAGGAAATTGTCATCGGAAAAGTCGAGCAGTTTTTCGCGCAGGCGGGCACCGCTGGCCAGCTGGAAGTTGCGCACGCAGCCGATCGTGCTGGCATCCTTGCCGTCTTCGATATGGCTCTCGACCATGCGTGGATGCCAATCCGGCAACCCGTTAAAGTCGCGTATGCGCGCCCAAACCTTTTCGACCGGTGCGTCGATCACGCTGGAAATGGTGACTTTGGGCATATGATGTTCCCTTGCGAATTTCGTTGCGGCAAGGGTAGGGCGCTAGCGCGCACAGCGCTTATCAATGCGTCTTGAGCATCTATCAACCAGTCTGAAAAACAGATGGTTGCCGGCTCAGGCCATTGCCCGCGCGGCCTCGCGGTAGAGCGTCGGCGGCACGCCGACATGGTCACGGAAGAAGCGCGAGAAATTGCCTTGCGTGGTGAAGCCGAGATTGCAGGCGACCGAGATCAGAGGCTCCCGCGACCATTGCAACTGCCGCACCGCTTCCTCCATACGCAGCGTGTTCCAATAGACGTTGGGCGTCAGGTTGGTCTGTTCCTTGAACAAGGCGAAGAAATGCGGCCGCGAAAGACCAACGGCGCGGGCAACGTCGTCGAAGGAGATGCGTTCGCAGACATTGGCCTTCATCAGCTGGATCGCCTTGCGAACGCGGAAATCCTGCACGGTGTTTATGCGGCCGCGCGCTTCCTGCGGCGCCGAGGCGTCGGCGGCATCGAGCACAGAGTCGATGAATCGCTCGATCTCGTAGTTGGCGACATCGTCGACGCTCTCATTGTCGGTGAGATGGTCGAGCAGGCTGGCGGCCGCCTGGTGCAGCCAAGGCTCGAGCGCGATCGCCGCCCGCGAAAACAGCGGCGCGCTGGATGGCAGGTCGCGCCGGCGGCGGGCCCAGTCGGGATCGATGTAGAAGGCGAGAAACAGACCGGGCGTCCCGTTTTGCGACAGGACGTGGCTGTGGGGCTGGAAGGAATTGATGCCGGCGGCTGTGCGAGGGCCGAGGCGGACCGTCTCGCGGCCGATGGTCATCTCGCCGGCGGTGCCTTCGAGCCAGATGATCAGATGTGCCTCGACATGGGCATGGGTGACGAAGTCGCTCGCGACATTCAGGACAGAAACATGTCCGAACCGGCCCCAGTAGAGCCTGATCGCTTCCGTCATGGCATATCCTCCCGCAAGCGACTGGCCTCCCTTCGCTTGCAGGGAGGATTGTGCGGCCGGTTTTCGGCATCCGTCAAGGCATCGGCTGTTGGCCGCTACCAATGGAGGTCGGCTTCAGCCGATTTTCAGACTGAGCGATAGGAACCAGAATGAATGGCGCTTCGACGGCGACAAGCCCTCAATCGCTGCGCCTGAAATTGCGGATCCGGTCGAACAGAACCGCGAGGAGGATGGCGCCGCCGATGAAGGTGCCTTGCCAGAAGGCGTTGATGCCGAGCAAGCCAAGGCTGTTGCGGATCACCTCGATGAGGGCGGCACCGACGATGGCGCCAAAGGCGGTGCCGACGCCGCCGGCCAAATTGGCGCCGCCGATGACGGTGGCGGCGATCACTTGCAGTTCCATGCCGTTGCCGAGATTGGTGGTGACAGCGCCGAGCCAGCCGGTTTCGATGATGCCGGCAATGCCGGCCGACAGCGCCGAGATCATGTAGACGGCGACCTTGATCTGGCGCACCGGCACGCCGGTCAGCGTGGCGGCGTGCTCGTTGCCGCCAATGGCGAAGATATGCCGGCCGAACTTCGTCCAGCGCAGGACGAAGCCGGTGATCAGGGCCAGCAGGATCGTGTAGAGCACCGGGTTGGCGATGCCGAACACCCAGGCGCCGCCGCCGAGTGCCAGCAGCTTGTCGTGGTCCGGGCCGAACTGGAAGACGACGGTGTTGTTGGAGGCGACCATGGCGAGGCTGCGGGCGATCGACAGCATGCCGAGCGTCACCACGAAGGGCGGAAAGCCCAGATAGGCGATAAAAATGCCGTTGAAGGCGCCGATGACGAGCGCGGTGGCGATCGAGGCCAGAATGCCGATCTCGATCGAATAGCCTGCATGCATGGTGACGGCCAGCACCATCGAGCACAGGCACAGCACCGAGCCGACCGACAAGTCGATGCCACCGGTGATGATGACGAAGGTCATGCCGAGCGCCACGATGGCGACGAAGGTGATGTTGCGGGTGATGTTGTAGAGGTTCTTCGAGGTGGCGAAGGCATCGGTGGCGAAGGACAGGAAGATGCAGGCCAGGATGACGGCGACCACCACCCAGAAAGTCTGGCTGGAGAACAGGCGCGACAGGAAAGTGTGCTGCTTCTGCGCGATCGTCTGGTCAAGGGTGACTGCCATTATCGACCTTTCCTGCCGGCAGCGAAACGCGCCAGCGCAATGAAACCCGGTTTTATCCCTCTCACGCCGCCTGCTCGATGGCGCCGGTGATCAGCCCGGTGACTTCCTCGGGCGAGCTCGACGCGATCGCCTTGTCGGCGACCTTCCTGCCGCGCCGCATCACGATGACGCGGTCCGCGACGTCGAAGACGTCGGGCATGCGATGGCTTATCAGCACCACGGCGATGCCCTGGTTACGCAGGTTGCGGATGAGGTTGAGCACTTCGGCGACCTGCCGCACCGAGATCGCCGCCGTCGGCTCGTCCATCAGCACGATCTTGGCCTGCGACAGCATGGTGCGGGCGATCGCCACGGCCTGGCGCTGTCCGCCCGACATCTGCTTGACGAGATCGCGCGGGCGCGTCTCGGATTTCAGCTCGGCGAAGATATGGCCGGCGCGCTTGTACATCGCCGCATAGTCGAGGATGCGGAACGGGCCGACGCCACGGCGCAGTTCGCGGCCGAGATAGACATTGGCCGCCGCCGTCAGATTGTTGCAGAGCGCCAGGTCCTGGTGGACGATCTCGATGCCGTGCTGGCGGGCCTCGACCGGCTTGTGCAGGATGAGTTCCTTGTCGTCCATGCGCATCGTGCCATGGCTCGGGCGGAAATTGCCGGCGATCATCTTGACCAGCGTCGACTTGCCGGCGCCGTTGTCGCCCATCAGGCCGACGACCTCTCCGGGCTCGATCGACAGCGACACGTCGTTGACCGCCTGGATGGCGCCGAAATGCTTCGAGATGTTGGTGAGTTCGAGAACCGCCACCCGTCTTTGCCTCCCATGCCTGGCCCATCCGCACGCGGACAGGCGACAGCTTCCATTGGCTTTCCCCAGCTCCTCCCGGGGGCAGCGATGCGGTCATTTACGCGAATGGCATCGCGGGCGTCAATTGTCGAACAGGCAATTGTCAGACGAATAGTGCCGTGCGGAATTTGAAAAATCAGTTTTGTAGGACAAATAGCATTGACGTTGGCGGCAAGCCGTTATTAGTTGAGCGTCGGAGGAAGACATGCCGGCTTTGACGACGCCATCGGCGGCGCCAACGGCAGGAAGGTTTTGGCGATCGTGCAGCGTCGTCGCTGGGAGGGTCGTATCTGAAAATGCTTATCGGCCTGGCCGGATTGAATGGGCGCATGCGTCTCAGTCATCTCGCATCCCGGCTGGTTTGTGTGGCGGGCACGCCGTGTCCGTCTGGTTGCAAAGGGAGGACTGACATGAGGAAAACAGTATTGCTCGCCGCCGTCGCCGCCATGGCGTTGGGCGCCGGGCCGGCTTTGGCCAAGAAGCAGCTCGTTATCGTGGTGAAAGGTCTCGACAATCCATTCTTCGAAGCCATCCACCAGGGCTGCGAGAAATGGAACAAGGAAAACGCCAGCTCGGAATATGAATGCTTCTACACCGGTCCGGCATCGACTTCCGACGAGGCCGGCGAGGCGCAGATCGTGCAGGATATGCTGAGCAAGGCCGACACGGTGGCGATGGCGATCTCGCCGTCCAACGCGCCACTGATCGCACAGACGATCAAGAGCGCCAATCCGTCGATCCCGATCATGACCGTCGACGCCGACCTCGCCAAGGAAGACGCGGCACTGCGCAAGACCTATCTCGGCACCGACAACTACCTGATGGGCAAGAAAATCGGCGAGTACATCAAGAAGGCCAAGCCGAATGGTGGCACGATCTGCACCATCGAGGGCAATCCGGCGGCCGACAACATCTTGCGTCGCGCGCAAGGCATGCGCGACGCGCTGACGGGCAAGGAAGGCCTCACGGCACTTGCCGGCGAAGGCGGCTGGACGGAAGTCGCCGGCTGCCCGGTATTCACCAATGACGACGGAGCCAAGGGCGTTCAGGCGATGACCGACATCCTCGCCGCCAATCCCAAGCTCGACGCGTTCGGCATCATGGGCGGCTGGCCGCTGTTCGGCGCGCCGCAGCCCTACCGCGACCTGGTCGGACCGCTCAAGGACCGGCTGGCCAAGAACGACTTCGTCATCGGCGCCGCCGACACGATCGGCGACGAGGTGGCCATCGCCAGGGACGGCCTTGTCACCGCGCTGGTAGGCCAGCGGCCCTTCGAAATGGGCTACAAGGCACCATCGGTGATGATCGACCTGGTCGAAGGCAAGAAGGTTGACGATCCGGTCTTCACCGGTCTCGACGAATGCACCAAGGACACGGTCGACACCTGCATCCAGAAATAGGCCGCGATTTCGGGGCGCTCGCCAACGAGCGCCCCGTTTCCTCCAATTCTTCAACAGGACGCCTTGGTTGGGGCAATCGGAGCCCGGCTTTGACGCGTCAGTGGTTTGGATTTTCGGCAACGGGATCGGTGCGCCGCGCGGGTTTGGATCAATCCGGGTGACTGGCGGCCGACCTATTGGAACGTGGATGCCGGACGAGAAGGCAAAGAAAAAAGCCGGCCGGGCCAAGGCGCAAGCCAGCCACGACCCGGCAGCCATGCGCAGGGTGGATGCGGCGCACTTTCCCGGGTCCAGCGTCCATGCCTCGCTCGCCAGCGAGATTGGCCTCAGGATCGTGCGCGGCGACTATCCGCCTGGCAGCATCCTGCCCAATGAGGCCAAATGGGCCGAAACCTTCAATGTCAGCCGTTCGGCGGTGCGCGAGGCGATCAAGATGCTGATGGCCAAGAGCCTTCTGGCGTCGCGGCCAAAGATCGGGAGTTGGGTCGAGCCGAAGGAGCGCTGGAACCTGCTCGACCGCGACGTGCTGGCCTGGTACGCGACCGCGCCGGATCGCGAAGCGTTCCTTCGCACCGTGCAGGAGTTCCGCCACATCATCGAACCGGAAGCATCCGCCTTTGCCGCAATACGGCGCAGCGACGAGCAGATGGCCGAGATCAGCCTGGCCTGCCGCGAGATGGGCGAGGCGGCCAACCTGCCCGAGCGCATCCGTGCCGACACGCGCTTCCACCTCGCCATCCTGCGGGCCTCGGGCAACGACCTTCTGGTGCCGCTCGGCGTGTTGATCGAATCGGCGCTCGACCATCTCTTCATCTTCACCACACGCCAGGTCGGCGATCAACGGCGGGCACAGAAACTGCACGAGGCGATCGAGAAAAGCATCCGCCTGCAGCGGCCAGCCGCGGCGCGCAACGCCGTGCACAAGCTGCTTGCCGACACCGATGAGGGGATCGGAAGGGGCCGGCGCTAAGGCCAGCCGACCGTCCGGGTCTCAGATCGTCTGCTTCCTTCCATCCTTCGTCGGCATCAGGTCGATGCCATTGACCTTGGCGATGTGCGTGGCCAGCATCGGCACGAACTGCTCGGCCGGGCCGGTTGCGTGAGCGCCGGCGAAGGCGTTCTTGGTGGCGTTGCCGAGCGGATTGGCGATGCCCGCCGCCCCCGCCATCGATTCCAGATAGGTCAGGTCCTTGAAGGCATTGGCGATGGTGAATTTGTGGGCGTCGCGGTCGCCTTCCAGCGTCCAGCGCATGAAGGTCTGATAGAAGCCGCAATCCATGCGGCCATTGCGGATGACGCTGTCGAAACGCGGCGGCGAGATGCCGACCTTCTCCGCCAGTGCCAAGGCCTCGGAATAAAGGGCGGCGTAGCCCAGCGAGATGAAATTGTTGAGCAGCTTCATGCGGTGGCCGTCTCCGGTATCGCCGATATGCACGATGCGGCCGGCCCAGGTGTCGATCACCGGCTTGACCCTGGCAAAGACGGCATCGGGCGCGCCGACCATGGCGTCGAGCGTGCCTTCCCAGGCTTCCTTCGGCGTGCGGCTGAGCGGCGCGTCGACATAGTCGACGCCGAGCGCCTTGAGTTCCGCGGCAAGTGCCACGGTCGAGACCGGATCCGATGTCGAGCAGTCGACGACGACCGCCCCCTTCTTCAAACCCTCCTTGAGGCCATCGGGACCGCGAATGATAGCCTCCACCTCGCGCGAGCCGGTGACGCAGATGAAGACGATATCGGATGCCGCCGCCACATCGCGGGAAGTCGATGCCTCACGAGCGCCTCGGCCGAGAAGATCCTCCGCCGGTTTGCGGTTCTTGCGGCCGAGGAAGGTCAGGGAATATCCCTTGTCGACGATGTTCTTGGCGATGCCGTGCCCCATCAATCCAAGGCCGACAAAGCCGATCTTCTCACCCGTAGCGGTCGTGTTCATGCTGTCTGTCCTGTTGCGTGATTATCGATAATGTCGCCGCTGTTTTAGCCATAGACGGTTGCAGAAAGCAATATTGTCTGACAATACACGTAAATCCCAGGACTTTCGTGGAGACCAGAAATGACGAAGCGGATCATGTTCACCGGCGGCAGCGGCAAGGCTGGGCGCCACGTCGTGCAATATCTGGTGGAGCAGGGTTGCCAGGTGCTCAACATCGACACCAGGCCGCTCGACAATCCCAAGGTGCGCACGCTGATCACCGACATCACCGACAGCGGCCAGGTGTTCAACGCGCTGTCTAGCTATATGGGGCTGCACGAATTCGACCCCTCGCTACGCCCGCAGCCAGTGGACGCCGTGGTGCATTTTGCTGCCATTCCACGCATCATGATCACGCCCGACAACGAGGTGTTCCGCATCAATGCAATGGGCACCTACAACATCATCGAGGCGGCGGTGAAGCTCGGCATCCGCAAGGTGATCATCGCTTCCAGCGAGACGACCTACGGCCTGGTGTTCGCCAACGAGCCGCGCGATCCCGCGTATTTCCCGCTCGACGAGGACTATGACGTCGACCCGATGGACAGCTATGCGCTGTCAAAGATCGTCAACGAGAAGACCGCGCGCGCTTTCGCGCAGCGCAATGGCACGGATATCTATGCCTTGCGCATAGGCAACGTCATCGAGCCGCATGAGTATTCGCTGTTTCCGAAATGGTTCGCCGATCCTGGTTTTCGCAAGCGTATCGCCTGGAGCTACATCGATGCCCGGGACCTTGGCCAGATCACGCTGCGTGCCGTCGAGAAGGATGGGCTGGGCTACCAGGTGTTCAATGCCGCCAATGACGACACCTCGTCCGACCTGCCGACCGCCGAACTCCTGAAGCGGTTCTATCCCGACGTGCCGGTCAAGGGCGAACTCGGTGAATACGAGACGCTGCTGTCGAACCGCAAGGCGCGCGACATGCTCGGCTTCCGCCCGGAGCACAGCTGGCGCAAATACGTCAAGACCGCCTAAGCGAGCTCGAATCACGGCTGGGTTGTGCATAGAGGCCGGCTTTGCGGCCCCGCGCCCGCACCACGCTTGACAGCCTCCCTAAACCGGCCTTTCTGGAATGCATGCGGGACGCGAAGCCGAACAGGGAAAAATCGCCGAAAAAGGCTGTAGCCGCCGATCGTCCGGCCGGTGTTCGGCGAGCCGACGCGGCACGTATTCCGGGCTCCAGCGTGCACACATCACTGGCCAGCGAGATTGGGCTCAGGATCGTGCGCGGCGATTATCCGCCCGGCACCATCCTGCCCAATGAGGCCAAATGGTCGGAGACGTTCAGCGTCAGCCGCTCGGCGGTGCGCGAGGCGATCAAGATGCTGATGGCCAAGAGCCTGCTCGCATCGCGCCCCAAGATCGGCAGCTGGGTCGAACCCAGGGAACGCTGGAACCTGCTCGACCGCGATGTGCTCGCCTGGTACGCGACGTCGCCCGACCGCGAGGTTTTCCTGAAGACGGTGCAGGAATTCCGCCACATCATCGAGCCGGAAGCGACCGCATTCGCCGCCATGCGGCGCACCGACGAGCAGATGGCCGAGATCAGCCAGGCCTGCCGGGAGATGGGCGAGGCGAAAAGCTTGCAGGAACGGACCCGTGCCGACACCCGCTTCCACCTCGCCATATTGCGTGCCTCGGGCAATGATCTGCTGGTGCCGCTCGGCGTGCTGATCGAATCCGCCTTCGATCACCTGTTTGCCTACACGACCCGGGAGCTCGACGATTTGCAGCTCGCCCAGAAGATGCACGAGGCAATCGAAAAGAACATCCGCCTGCAGCGGCCGGATGCGGCGCGCAATGCCGTGCGCAAGCTGCTGGCCAATACCGACAACGTCATCCGTTCGCGATAGATTTCCGCGACACGGCCGTTGGGCGCGGGTGTTCGCGCCTTGGAACTCGAAGCAATTCGGGGCCGCACCGCAAAAAATTCAAAAGCCTGTGTCGGATCGGCAGTGTGGTGCCCGTCCTTGGGGCATCGAACAGAGACCACGAAGGAGTATCGACATGCCCAGCACCGTACGTCTGCACCGCGTCCTGACCACCAGCCCGGAGAAGGTCTACCGCGCGTTCCTCGAGGCCGATGCGCTTGCCAAATGGCTTCCGCCGAACGGCTTCACCTGCACGGTTCATCACTTCGAGGGCAAGGTCGGCGGTACCTTCGAGATGTCGTTCCGCAACTTCACCACTGGCGACAGCCATTCGTTTGGCGGTGAGTATGTCGAGCTCGTCGCGGGCGAACTCCTGCGCTACACCGACAGGTTCGACGATCCCAACCTGCCCGGCGAGATCCAGGTGACCGTGACGCTGAAGAAAGTGTCCGTGGGCACCGAAGTGAACATCACACAAGCCGGCATTCCAGACGCCATTCCCGCCGAAGCCTGCTATCTCGGCTGGCAGGAGTCGCTGCGGAACCTGGCCAAGCTTGTCGAACCCGAGATCAGACAATAGGGCGCCTACCGGCTGGATAGCGGTAATAAACGGTTCCTCACCTCGTTTTTGATGGGGTGAGGAACAAGCTTGAGGAGCCATTGGCGGCGAAAGCCTAATCCTCTTTTGGCCGCCCGAATGCCGCACGCAATTCGTCCTTGGCGTCCTCGAGGATCTTCTTGCGAGCCGCGGGCAGGTTTTTTCCGGCCCTGTTGATGTAGAAATTCAGCATCGACATGGCGGACTGGAAGGGCTCGGCCTTGCGGCGGTGGCTGTGTTCGGCCGAACGCTTGAGCGAGGCGGCGATCTTCTTGGCGTCGTCGGATTCGAACACGTGGTCCTCGAGATCCATCGCATCGCTGTGCTCGGTCACCTCGGCTGACCATTTCTGCTTGGTGGCGGTCATGGCTGGACTCCTTTGCGGGTTATCGATCGGAAACTCCAGATGCTGGCGCCGGTTCCCGCGCTCGTACCTCCCTGGAGCCACGGATTTGCCCGCCGTGGCGCTGCTGTGCGCCGAGAATGCGTCGATAGTGGCCAAAACAGCAGCGGTTGAGGCCGCCGACAGGAAACGCCTTTGTCACGAACCGACTTGAGCCGGCCCAGCCCCGGTATCGACAGTTCCTACGCCTGGATGCGTCTAGCCATCTCGATGCTGCTGGCGACGATCGGTGCGGTCGGCATGTGGGCCGTCGTCGTGGTGCTGCCTGCGGTACAGGCCGAGTTCGGCGTCGACCGCGCCGCGGCATCCATGCCTTACACCGCGACCATGGTCGGCTTTGCCGCCGGCAATGTGCTGGTCGGCCGCGCCATCGACCGCATGGGTTACTGGATTCCGGCGCTGTTTTCCTCGATCGCGCTCTCCGCCGGCCTTCTGCTCGCGGCTTTGTCGACCTCGATCCTGCAATTCACCCTTGCCCAAGGCGTGCTGATCGGTCTCGGCACATCGGTGATCTTCGGGCCGTTGATCGCCGATATATCGCACTGGTTCAATCGCCGCCGCGGCGTCGCCGTCACCGCGGCCGCGGCCGGCAACTACCTCGCCGGAGCGATCTGGCCGACCATCATGCCGACGCTGATCAAGGCGGAAGGCTGGCGCTTCACCTATGCCGCCATCGGCGTCTTCTGCCTGGTCACCATGGTGCCGCTGGTGCTTTTGCTGCGCCGCGGCGCTCCGGAAGCGGCAGCCGCCGGCCCGGCCGGAAGCCGGTCCGTGCAGCCGATGCCAATGTCTCCGGCCGCAATGCAGATGCTGCTGGTCGTCGCGGGACTGGGCTGCTGCGTGGCGATGTCGATGCCGCAAGTGCACATCGTCGCCTATTGCATGGATCTGGGCTACGGCATGGCGCATGGCGCCGACATGCTGTCGATCATGATGGCCGCGGGCGTCGTCAGCCGGCTCGCCTCGGGTTTTGTCGCCGACCGCATCGGCGGTGTCAAAACCTTGCTTATCGGCTCCGTGCTGCAATGCCTGTCGCTGCTGTTCTATATCCCGTTCGACGGGCTCGCCTCGCTCTATGTCGTGTCGCTGGTCTTCGGCCTGTCCCAAGGCGGTATCGTGCCTTGCTATGCGATCATCGTGCGCGAATACCTGCCCGCCAAGGAGGCCGGCCAGCGCATCGGCATCGTGATGATGGCGACGATTTTCGGCATGGCGATCGGCGGTTGGATGTCGGGTTGGATCTACGACCTGACCGGCTCCTATGCCGCCGCGTTCCTGAACGGCATCGCCTGGAACCTCTTGAACATACTGGCGATCGGACTGTTCATGTGGAAGGCAAGGCACAGGGCTGCCGTCGCCGCCTGAGGAAGGCCAAGCGCGGCCATTCCGTGGCTCGGCTTGACAACAGGCAGTCACTGCGCGACGCCAGGGCGGATGGGTGCGGCAACAGGCCGGTGAGATGGCGACAGCTGGAAAGATCGCATTGCGGGCGCGCTTCGATGGCCATGCGCATGGGCCAAGACCGTGATCAAGCCGCGTTCGCGCCGGGGCGGTGGCCGCCCAACCCTGTCGGATGTGGCACGCAAGGCCGGCGTCGGCGCGATCACCGTTTCACGCGCACTGCGCGACCCGGCACGTGTTTCCGAGGAACTGCGCCGTCAGATCCAGGCCGCCGTCGACGAACTCGGCTATGTGCCGGACCCCAATGCGCGTGCATTGGCCTCGGCGCGCGCCGAAGTGTTCGGCGTACTGGTGCCTTCGCTGACCAACAACGTCTTCGCCGAGGTGGTGCGCGGCATCTATGACTGCCTGTCGGACAGCCCGTTCCGCATCCAGCTCGGCAACACGCATTATTCCGGACTGGAGGAAGAGCGGTTGCTGCAGCTGTTCGGTTCGCAACGCCCGGCCGCGCTCATCATTGCCGGCATCGACCAGACGCCCGCTTCGCGAAAACTCCTGGAGAATGCCGGTTGCCCGGTGGTTCAGGTGATGGAGACCGGACCCGATCCGGTGGACATGATGGTCGGCTTCTCGCATCTCGATGGCGGCCGGACGGCGACCGAGCACCTGATAGAGGCGGGGTATCGCCGGATCGGCTTCATCGGTGCACGCATGGACCCGCGCTCGCAGCGGCGCCTGGCTGGTTACCGGGTGGCGATGGAGAAGGCCGGGCTCTCGGACCCGCGCCTGATCACCACAACGCCGGTGCTGTCCAGCGTGCCGCTTGGCCGCGAACTCTTCCGCGATGCGCTTGCCAAGATGCCGACGCTCGACGGCGTGTTCTGCAACAATGACGACATCGCGCTCGGCGTGCTGTTCGAATGCCATCGTGCCTCGATCGAGGTGCCGAAGACCATCGGCATTGTCGGCTTCAACGATCTCGACATGATGCAGGTGGCGTTTCCTTCGGTCACCAGCATCCGCACCCATCGCTACGAAATCGGCAGGCGCGCGGTGGCCATGGCGCTTGCGGCGATATCGGGTGACAGGCCGCGGCAGCGGGTCGTCGACCTTGGCTTCGAGCTCAAGCGCCGCGAGAGCACAGCCCGCTGAACACGCTTTCGAGAACACCCGCGAATGACGCTTTACACAACGTCATGGTAGCGCTACCATTTTCCATTGGAGAGCTTCGCCACTCAACTGTTGGGCCTGTTTATTATACATAAGCAACAGCTCATGCTTGTTTATTATGTATAATATGATAGCCTTTTCCCAACCGAAGGAGACGGCAAGGGGAGGGATCGCCGAGGTCTTCGGCATCTGGCAGGCGTGACTGGGTAAGGCGGGAGGTGCCAGCCGGGAGCGCGAAATCGCATAAAAACTGAACCGACAAATCGGAACTGCAATCGGGAGGATTATCGATGATCAAGTCACTTGTCGGCGGCATCGTTGCTGCCAGCGCATTCGTCATGCTCAATTCGGCGGCCATGGCTGCCGGCCCGGAGATCGTCTCCGGTCCCGCCGCCCAGGCCGACTGTTTCGCGCCCTGGGACGCGAACACCAAGTTCTTCAAATTTCCGAAGAAGGAAGGTCCGTTCCGCATCGCCTTCGCCAATGGCTATATCGCCAACACCTGGCGCATCCAGATGGTGCAGACGGCCAAGGCCTATGCGTCGCAGCCCGACGTGAAGGCAAAGATCAAGGAATTCAAGGTCGTCTCGACGGGCGAGGACGTGCCGGCGCAGATTTCGGCGATCAACAACTTCATCGATTCCGGCTATGACGCCATCGTCACCGACGCGCAGAACCCGACCGCCTTCGGCCCGGTCATCAAACGCGCCAAGGAAGCCGGCATCGTGCTGGTCGCCTTCGACAATATTCTCGACACCAAGGACGCTATCAACGTCAATGTCGACCAGAAGGGACTTGGCGAATTGTGGGCCAAGTGGCTGGTCGCCAAGATCCCGAATGGCGGCAAGATCCTGGAAGTGCGCGGCGTCGCCGGCACCTCCGTCGACACCGATCGCCACAACGGCATCCATGAGGTGTTCGACGCCTCCGGCAAGAAGTGGGATGTGACCGAAGTCGCCGGCAAATGGGATGACGGCGTGGCGCAGAAAGTGACCGCCGATGCGATCGCCACCAACGGTCCGTTCGACGGCATCACCGGCCAGGGCGGCGACACCGGCATCGTGCAGGCGATGATGGACGCCAAGCATCCGTTCGTGCCGTTCGGCGGCGAGACCGAAAACGGCTTCCGCAAGTTCTGCGCGGCGCATTCGGCCGATGGCCTGAAGTGCACCTCCGCCGGCTCGGGCCCGGCCCAGGTCGCCGTCGCCATCAAGACGGCGATCGCGGCACTCGAAGGCGAAGTGGTGCCGCAGGAGGTGAAGCTGCCTCTGGCCGTCGCCACGGATCCGGACATGAAGGAAGGCACGGATTACTTCCCGAAGGAGTCCGACAATTTCTTCGTCGGCAATTCCTTCCCGACCTGCGGCATCAATTTCAGCGCCCAGGAAATCATGGGGCAGACCAAGGAAAACCAGTAGTCGCTTTCTATCGTCTGGCGCCGCGGCTGATCCCGCGGCGCCAGACTGCAATCCCACAATCGCCCTGGGAGGGTTGATGGACGGTGCGGCTCCACTCTTTCGCATGGAAGGCATGTCCAAGCGCTATGGCGGCGTGCGGGCGCTGGAAAAGGCCGAACTGACGGTCGAGGCCGGCAGCATCCACGCCATTCTCGGTGAAAACGGGGCCGGCAAGTCGACGCTGATCAAGGTCATGGCCGGTGTCGTGGCGCCCGACGAGGGCCACATGATGCTGGACGGGCGCGAGGTGACCTTCGCGTCGCCGGGTGCGGCGAACAAGGCCGGCATCGTCTGCATCTTCCAGGAACTGTCGCTGATCCCCGAACTCAGCGTCGCCGACAACATCGTCATTTCCGATCCGCCCAAACGCTTCGGCATGATCGACCGCAAGGCGCAGCGGCGCATCGCCGAGGACGCGCTGGCGCGCGCGGGTGCCGGTGACATCCATCCGCTGGCGCTGGTCAAGGACCTGCCGCTGTCACGACGGCAGATGGTGGAGATCGCCAAGGCGCTGGCCAGGAAACCGCGCATCCTCATCCTCGACGAAGCGACCTCGGCGCTGACGGCGGCGGATGTCGCGAAGATCTTCGGCGTCTTGAAACGACTGCGCTCGGAAGGGCTGGCGCTGCTCTACATCTCGCACCGCATGAATGAGATCGCCGAACTGGCCGATCATTGCACCGTGTTCCGCAATGGCCGCAATGTCGCCAGCTACGAGGCCGGCTCGAAGAGCGACAACGAGGTGGTCGAGCTGATGATAGGCCGTGAATACAGCCATATCTTTCCGCCCAAGCCGGCGGCGGCACCCACTGGCGCCGCCCCCCGGCTCGAGGCGCGCAGATTGTCCTGGGCCGACCGGCTGCACGATATCTCGCTGACAGCCGGGGCAGGCGAGGTGGTCGGCCTCGGCGGGCTGGACGGCCAGGGCCAGCGCGAATTGCTGCTCGCCTTCTTCGGTGTGCTGCGCGGCCTCTCCGGCGAGGTGCTGATCGACGGCAAGCCAGTGACGATCACCAGCCCGGCAGCGGCCCGCGAGGATAGCGTCGGCATGGCGCTCATCCCGGAGGACCGCAAGACCGAAGGACTGATGCTGCCGATGACGGTGCGCGAAAACCTGTCTTTCGCCGCGCTTGACCGGCTGTCGAAAGGCGGCATCATCGATCGCGCCACCGAACAGCGGCTGATCGACGACATGGTCGGCCTGCTGGCGATCAAGACGGCGGGCCTCGACATTCCGGTCGGCGCGCTGTCGGGCGGCAACCAGCAGAAGGTGGTGATCGCCAAATGGCTGATGCGCCAGCCGCGCATCATCCTGCTCAACGACCCGACACGCGGCATCGATGTCGGCACCAAACAGGAGATCTATCAGCTGATGCGCAAGCTGGCGGATGCGGGCGCGGCGATCCTGTTCTATTCGACCGACTATGACGAGCTGATCGGCTGCTGCGACCGGGTCCTGGTGCTCTATGACGGCGCCGTCAAGCGCGAGCTGGTCGGCGGCGAGATCACCGAGCGGGCGCTGATCGCGAGCGCGCTCAACATCCATGGCGAGGAGAGCCCGGTGGGCCTGGGAGCAAGCGTGTGAAAGACTGGCGCTACTGGCTGGCCGAGCAGCGCGGAACGTTGCTGGCTCTCGGCATCTTCATCGTCATGTTCGTCATCTACACCTCGAACCACCCGGCGGGCTTCACCGCCAATGTCGTGCAGACGGCGGCGAACAAGGGCGTGCTGCTTGCCTTCGTCGCCATGGCGCAGACGCTGGTCGTCATCACCTCCGGCATCGACCTGTCCGTGGGCATGATCTTCCTGCTCACCAACTGCCTGGCCTCCTGGCTGGTGGTAGGCACGCCGTTGCAGACCACGCTCGGCGTCATCGCCGTGCTTGTGGCGGGCCTTCTGTGCGGCGCCGTCAACGGCGCCATCGTCATCTATGGGCGGCTGCAGCCGATCGTCGCCACCATCGCCACCGGGGCTGTCTACTACGGCATCGGACTGTTGTTGCGACCTTTCCCGGGCGGTTCGGTCAATGAGGACCTGGCCGACGCGCTGACCGGCCGCGTGTTCGGCTTTGTGCCGGCGAGCCTGGTGGTGCTGCTCGCCATCGTGCTGGTGATCTGGGTGCCGTTCAGCCGCTCGATCCTCGGCCGCGCGGCATACGCGGCGGGCTCTTCGGAAACGGCGGCCTATATGTCCGGCGTGCCGATCCGGCGCGGCAAGTTCGCCGCCTATACGCTGGCCGGGCTGCTGGCGGCGATCGGCGGGCTGTTCCTCACCTTCTTCACCTATACGGGCGAGGCTGCCTACGCGAGCGGCAACTCCTACACGTTGTTCTCGATCGCGGCGGTCGTGCTGGGTGGTGTGTCGCTGTTCGGCGGCAAGGGCAGCGCTATCGGCGCCATCTTCGGCGCCCTTGCCTTCCGCACCATTGGCGACCTGTTGTTCGTGTTCGACTTCGATCCGCTCTGGCAGCCGCTGTTCCAGGGCGTTATCCTGCTGGTCGCCGTCAGCCTCGGCGCCTTCGCCCTTTTTCGGGTCCGCAACCGGCTGGAGTGGTTCCTGTGAGCGAGACGACCTTGGGCGGCATTGCCGGCCGCATGCCGAAATTCATCCGCCGCGCCGACCCGGCGGTGCTGACCGCCTTTGCCTGCATCGTGGTGCTGCTGTTGGTCGGCAGTCTTTATTCGCGCAGCTTCCTGTCGCCTGAATATCTCCTGCAGCAGCTCAAGGTGGCCTCGTTCCTCGGCGTCATCGCCACCGGCATGATGCTGGTCATCCTGCTCGGCCAGATCGACCTGTCGGTGCCGTGGTCGGTGGCGGCGGGCGCGATGATGGCCTGCGCGGCGGCCGCCTACGGTCCGGCCGGGGTGGTGCTGGCGATCCCGTTCGGCATCTTCTGCGGCGTGCTGATCGGCATCGTCAACGGCATCGGCGTGGCCTATTTGCGCATTCCCTCAATGATCATCACGCTCGCCACCAATGCCGTCGCGCAAGGGCTGATGGTGGTCTATACCGGCGGCTTCTCGCCACAGGATTCGGCGACCGGCGCCATGCGCTACCTGGCCACCGGCTTCACCATTCCGGGCGTCCCCAACGCCGTCATCATCTGGGCGTTTATAGGGATCGCGATGGTGTTCGTGCTGACGCGAACCGGCTTCGGCCGCGCGGTCTATGGCATCGGCAACCGCGAGCGTGCCGCCTATCTCTCCGGCATCGACACGAGACGCGTGGTGATGATCGCCTTCGCCGTCTCCGGAGGGCTTTCCGCCTTCGGCGGCGTGCTGCTGGCCGGCTACGCCTCCAAGGCGGCGCAGTCGATGGGCGATGCGTATCTGCTACCGTCGATCGCAGCCGTGGTGCTGGGCGGTACCTCGATCCTGGGCGGGCGCGGCTCCTATCTCGGCACCGTCGCCGGCGTGATCCTGATCACGCTGTTGCAATCCATCCTCTCGGTCATGCAGATGCCGGAGGCGGGACGGCAGATCATCTATGGCGTCGTCATCGTCGTCATGCTCCTGCTTTATGGCCGCGCGCCGGCGAGCCGCTGACGGTGGACGAAAACGCAGCGCAGGCGCCGACGGGCGCTTCCGGTTTGGCGCCTCCGGCCATCGTGGTGATGGGTGTTGCCGGCTGCGGCAAGTCAGCCGTCGGCATCGCGCTGGCCACCGCACTGGATGCCGTCTTCATCGAGGGCGACAGGCTGCATCCGCCCGAAAACGTCGCCCGCATGGCACGCGGCGAGCCGCTCACCGATCAACTGCGCGAAGGCTGGCTCGACGCGATCGGCGAGCAGATCCAGGCATCGATCGGCAAGCGGCAAGGTGTGGTCGCCGCCTGCTCGGCGCTGAAGCGCGGTTATCGCGAGCGCCTGCGCGGTTTTTGCCCTGATATCGTCTTCCTCTATCTGGAGATCGATCCCGCCACCGCGCGGCGGCGCGTTGGCAACCGCAAGGGCCATTTCATGCCGGCAAGCCTGGTTGACAGCCAGTTCGCCACCCTCGAGCCGCCGGGGCAAGACGAGCGGGCATTGACGCTCGACGCGACACGGCCGGTCGACGAACTCGTCGCCCAGGCAATGCGCTTGATACGCCCGTCATGAGCCTTCTTCGGCGCTGATGCCGATGCCGTCCTGGGCTTCCGTCAACCGCTCATGGCGCGACCAGGACATCATCTGCTCGGGGCACTCTTTCAGCGCCTGCAGCAGGCGGTCGCGTTTGAGCAGGATGTAGCGTGCCTGCAGGGCCATGTTCTTGGCTCCGTCCCTGATTGTGTCCACTGACTGGGGCGCCGGTGCCGCCGGCACCAGCTCGGGGCTCAAGACGGCGCGATATTCCCGGAAGGGAACGACCTCGAAGGTCGACATCGCAAACAGGGCCGTCTTGCCGCGCGCGGCGAAATTCGCCGGTGCCGAGGCAAGGTGCGTCCAGCCGCTTTCGCCAAGCGCGGTTTCGGTGAAGGTCGAGCCGGCGTGGATTGTGTTGGTCATCATCACGACGCCGTTCTGCCTCAGGATCTTCTGAATGCGGATGGTGACTTGATAGGCATCGTCACGGTCGAAGACGATCCGGCTTTTCAGGAACCGGTTCTCGACACGAACCATTGGCGGATTGAGAAAGCGCTGGCCGAATGCCGTCTCGGAAACGCCATGCGTGTTGACGCTGACCTGATGCGCTTCGATGCCGGCCTCATGCATGGCGCGCTTGCCGATCATTGTCTGGGCGGTGAACTGATCGCACCAGAGGATCGCGCCATGGCCGCGTTGCAAAGCGGCCTGCAAGTCCTCGAGCCTTTCCAGCCGGATCGCCGGCGTCCAGCGACGGGCGACCAGATGCGCGGCAAGCTGCATGCGGCGGCGATGGCGCGCCGCGAGCAATGCCTCGAACAGCTTGCGCGCATCGATGTCACTGCCGAGCACCGCGCGCGTTGCGGCGGCATATCCGGGGAAATCCTTGCGCATATGGCGCTTCAGGCGAAACCGCGACGCCCAATCGCAGATCGGCGACCACCAGCGCACCGGCAGCACCGCCGCGACCGCGAGATAGAAGAGGGCGGCCAGGCCTTCGCGAAGATCCCTGGTGGAGAAGCGGCGGAGCTTGCCGGCGTTAAGCTGCTTGCGGCTGAAGAACCGCACGTCCTCGGCATATTCGGGGACAAAGACGTCGGTGATGATCTCGGTACGGAAGCTGGCTGCCGATGGCTTGCGGCGGGCTTTTCGGGATTTCGTGAACCTCGACAGCCTCATTCGCCCGGCTCTAGATCTGGGATGTCAACTCGACCGGAAAATCGTCGTTGTCGGCATCGCGCATGGCGGCGAGGCTGCGGTTGTCCAACACCTCGGCGATCGCCTGACGCACTTCCAGCATCATGTGCCGGACCTGGCAGGTCGCTTCGTCGCAATCCTCGCAGCGCTGGTACTGCGTGCGGCTGGCGCAAGGTATCGGCGCCAGCGGACCGTCCAGCACGCGCACGACATGGCCGATCTTGATCTCGGAAGCGGGGCGGGCGAGGCGATAGCCACCTTCCTTGCCCTTGCGGCTCTGGACGAAGCCGGCGTTGCGCAATTCGCCCAGTATGGCATCGAGGAATTTCTTCGGGATGTTGTTGGCGACGGCGATGTCGTTGACGAAGGCCAATTGGCCAACCGGAAGATTGGAAAGATGCACGAGGGCCTTGAGGCCGTATTTGCCTTTTTTCGTCAGCATGCCCGAGTCAACCCGTTGAAGCCCCAACCACCCCGCATCTGGCGGCTGTTTGTGTGCAAATGATGACGGCATTGCTTCCACACCCTGCCGTTTCGCGAAAGCAAGCCATTGGAAAGGCATGTTTGGCACAAACGCGTTGATTGTTTGTAACGTTTTGCACGAAGGCGCCGGATTGCCCTGTCGGCTGCCTAAACAAGAAAAGCCGGCCCCGGGGCCGGCTCTCCTGATCTTTCTATCGGACCGCTGAAACTTTACCGGCTGCCATAAGCTTGGTCGAGCAGGCCGCCGGCGGCGAAATGCTCTTTTTGGACCTTGTCCCAACCGCCGAAGACGTCTTCCACCGTCAGCAGGCGCACGTCCGGAAAATCGGCCTTGTATTTGGCCGCGACAGCCGCGTCGCGTGCGCGCAGGCCATTCTCGGCGGCGATGCCCTGGCCCTCGGGCGTATAGAGGAAGTCGAGATAGCTCTTGGCGAGGTCGCGCGTGCCGTGTTCGTCGGCGACCTTGTCAACGATGGCCACCGGGAATTCCGCCAGCAGGCTGACCGAAGGGGTGACCTGCTCGAACTTGTCGTCGCCATATTCCTTGCGGATGCCGCGCGTCTCGGATTCGAAGGTGATCAGCACGTCGCCGATCTCGCGCTGCACGAAGGTGGTTGTCGCGGCGCGCCCGCCGGTGTCGAAGATCGGCACGTTGTTGAACAGCTTGGTGATGAACTCCTTCACCTTGGCGTCGTCGCCCTTGAAGGCTTCCTTGGCGTAGGCGGTGGCCGCCAGATAGGTGTAGCGCGCATTGCCCGACGTCTTCGGATTGGGGAAGATTACCTGCACGTCGTCGCGCACCAGGTCGCTCCAGTCCTTGATGTGCTTTGGATTGCCCGCGCGGACGAGAAACGAAGGCAGCGAATAGAAGGGCGAGGCGTTGTCTGGAAAATCCTTCTGCCAGTCGGTCGAGACGAGGCCCTTCTTGACCAGGAAGTCGACATCGGTGACCTGGTTGAAGGTGACGACGTCGGCCCCGAGGCCTTCGGCGATGGCGCGCGCCTGCGCCGAGGTGCCGGCATGGGACTGGTCGACGCTGACGCCCGGATGCTTGGCGATAAAGGCCTTGTTGACCTGCACGAAGAGTTCGCGGCCGACGTCATAGGAGGCGTTGAGCAGCTTGTCGGCCGACCAAGCCTGGGAGGATGCGAGGATGAGGCCGGCTGCGACGGCAACGCCGAGGAAAAATCGCTTCATGAAATGGCTCCGGATGTAATGTTTTATCGTTTGAGCATAGCGAGGGTACAAAGGGGCGGCGAGGCATAGATTCAGGGCTTGGCACTCGTTGCTAGAAAACCGTTTCCTAGACAGGCTGATCCTAGGTTTTTCTTTTGAGCGGCATCATATTGGAGCTCGGTTCACGTCAACCTTTTCCCAATGGAAAGGACAAATAGATACACATTGTGTATGCGGCATGTTATGGTGAAGGAAAGGAGCCCTCCATGGCGAAAGCCGCAGCCGAAACTCACGCTAAGCCTGTCAATCTGCGCATTCGCGAGGATATGCGCATACTGATTGACCGCGCCGCGAAGCTACGCGGGAAAACCCGTTCCGATTTCATGATCGATGCCGCCTACCGCGCGGCCGAGGATACGCTGCTCGACCAAACACTGATCAAGGTAGATGCCCAGAGTTACCGGCACTATCTCGACATCCTCGATGAACCGCCAGGCGGGGAAGGTTTTGCGCGTCTTATGAACGTGCCCAAGCCATGGCAGGACTGATGCTGTCGGCGCCCACGCCGCTGGCCGAGAACCACGATCTCGAACTTTTCCAAAGCGGAACGGAAAGTCTCGACCAATGGCTTCGCCGCCGCGCACGGGCCAACCAGGTCAGTGGCGCATCTCGTACTTATGTGGTCGCGGAAGGCATACGCGTTGTCGGCTACTACTGCCTGTCTTCGGGCGGGCTTGACCTAGCGGAAGCGCCCGGCATTGTTCGGCGCAACATGCCGGATCCCATTCCAATGGTCGTGCTCGGGCGTCTCGCGGTGGGCACAGGCTGGCAAGGGAAGGGACTGGGTGCAGCGCTTCTGCAAGATGCCGTCCTGCGCGCCGGTCAAGCCGCGACGATCCTCGGGATACGCGGAATTTTTGTTCATGCGATATCGGACGAAGCGAAAGCCTTTTATGAGCGCCATGGCTTTGCGGCTTCCCCGAAAAATCCCATGACATTGGTGCTGTCGTTGAAAGGCCTGGTGAAAGGGTAGGCGGCCGCCCTCGACCGGGATAGGGATTGACGGCGGTCCTATCGCTACGCAGCCGGAAACAGCTTCCAGCGCCCCGGCCGGAACGCCACGCGGCTCTTCTGCGCCGCCGGATGATCGACCGGCAGTTCGATCTCGACCCGCTGGCGTTCGCCGCCGATCTCGAGCTCGACGCGCCTTGTGCCGGCGACGCGGCGGCTGGCGGCCACGGTGCCGGCGATGCAGCCGCTGCAGCCGTCCAGCAGTTCGACGTCATGCGGCCGGAAGTAGAGCATCGCGTCGCCCTCGGGCGCATGCGGCGCCGACAATCCGATCGGACGGTCGGCCAGCCAGATCTCGCCATTCTCGACCTTGACGGGAAGGGAGCTGGATTCACCGATGAAGCCGTAGACGAAAGGCGAGTTCGGCGTGTCGTAGATGTCGTCGGCGGTGCCGACCTGTTCGATGCGCCCCTGGCTCATCACCACGACGCGGTCGGCAAGCTCCAAAGCCTCTTCCTGGTCGTGGGTCACGAAGACGGTGGTGTGGCCGGTGCGGTCATGGATTTCGCGCAGCCAGCGACGCAGTTCCCGGCGCACCTGCGCATCGAGCGCGCCGAACGGCTCGTCGAGCAGCAGCACCTTGGGTTCGATGGCCATGGCGCGGGCGAGCGCCACACGCTGGCGCTGGCCGCCCGAAAGCTGCGCCGGATAGCGCTTCTCCAGCCCTGAAAGCTGGACAAGATCGAGAAGCTCGGAGGCGCGGCGGCGGATTTCGGGGGTCGACGGCCGCGTCGGCCCGTGCCGCACCTTGAGGCCGAAGCCGATATTGTCGGCCACCGTCATGTGGCGGAACAGCGCGTAGTGCTGGAAGACGAAGCCTACGTTGCGCTCCTGGATCGATTTCTGCGAAGCGTCCTCGTCACCAAAGAAGATTTTCCCACGCGTCGGGCGCTCCAGTCCGGCGATCAGCCTGAGCAGCGTCGTCTTGCCGGAGCCGGACGGTCCGAGCAGCGCGATCAGTTCGCCCGACTTGATGTCGAGCGAGACATCGTGGAGCGCCGGAAACCGCTCGAACTCCTTGCGCACGTTGGCAACGCGAACTTCCATGCAATGAACCTTCTAATGTCCGCGCGTCGCGGCGAGTTCGGCGCCGTAGCGCATCTCGAGCAGTGTTTTCAAGACCAGCGTGACGAGCGCCAGCCCGGCAAGCAAGGAAGCAACGGCAAAGGCGCCGACGGCGTTGTACTCGTTGTAGAGGATTTCGACATGCAGCGGCATGGTGTTGGTCAGGCCGCGTATGTGGCCCGACACCACCGAAACCGCGCCGAACTCGCCCATGGCGCGCGCATTGCACAAAAGGACGCCGTAGAGCAGGCCCCATTTGACGTTAGGCAAGGTCACGTACCAGAAGGCCTGCCAGCCATTGGCGCCAAGCGACAGCGCCGCCTCCTCGTCGCCATTGCCCTGTTCCTGCATGAGCGGAATAAGTTCGCGGGCGACGAAGGGGAAGGTGACAAAGACGGTGGCCAGCACAATGCCCGGCACGGCGAACAGGATCTGGATGCCATGTGCCTTCAGCCACTCGCCGAGCAACCCTTGAGCACCGAAGAGAAGCACGTAGACCAGACCCGAAATGACCGGCGAGACCGAGAAGGGCAGGTCGATCAGCGTGGTCAGGAAGGCCTTGCCCTTGAACTCGAACTTGGCGATCGCCCAGGCGGCCGAGATGCCGAAGACGATGTTGAGCGGGACCGAGATCACGGCCACCAGCAAGGTCAGGCGGATCGCCGAACGCGTGTCGGCATCGCTTAGCGATTGCAGGTAGGTGCCAACGCCTTTGGCGAAAGCTTCCTTGAAAACGATGATCAGCGGCAGCAGCAGGAAGACGGCGAGAAAGACGAAGACGATGGCCATCAGCACGGCGCGTGCCGGCCGGCTCTCGGTCACCGCCGCCGAGCGGCTCTCATGATACGGTTCGTATGATTTGATCTCGGGATCAGCCATAGCGCTTGCGGCTCCATGTCTGCACCAGATTGACGATCAACAGCATGATGAACGACAGCGCCAGCATGATCGCGGCGATCGCGGTCGCCGCCGGGTAATTGTATTCCTCGAGCCGGATGACGATCAGAAGCGGCGCGATCTCGGATTTGTAGGGCAGGTTGCCGGCGATGAAGATGACCGAGCCGTATTCGCCGACGCCGCGCGCGAAGGCCAGCGAGAAGCCCGTGATGATGGCCGGCGCCAGGCCGGGAAAGAGCACGCGGGTGATGATCTGGAAGCGGCTGGCGCCGAGGGTGGCGGCGGCTTCCTCCACTTCCTTGTCGATCTCTTCCATGATCGGCTGCACGGTTCGCACGACGAAGGGCAGGCCGATGAAGATCAGCGCAATGACGATGCCGAGCGGCGTGTAGGCGACCTTGATGCCGAGCGGCATCAGCAATTTGCCGATCCAGCCATTCGGCGCGTAGAGCGTGGTCAGCGCGATGCCGGCCACCGCCGTCGGCAGCGCGAAGGGCAGGTCGACCATGGCGTCGACGATGCGGCGGCCGGGAAAACGGTAGCGCACCAGCACCCAGGCGACGAGCGTGCCGAAGACGACATTGACGACAGCCGCGATGAACGCCGTGCCGAAGCTGATTCGAAGGGCGTTGATCGTGCGGCGATCGGTGGCGATGGCCCAGAAATCGACCCAGCCGAGAGCGGCCGAACGCCAGATCAGCCCGGATAGGGGGATGAGGATGATGAGGGTGAGGTAGGCAAGCGAGAAGCCGAGCGTCAATCCGAAACCCGGAATGACGCTCGGCTGTCTGAACCGCCACCCCGCCCGCGCGGGTGCTGTGGTCATGTCGTCCCGATCTAGGTTTAGCTCACTGGGCCGGCTTGTAGATCTGGTCGAATATACCACCGTCGCCGAAATGATAAGGCTGCGCTTTCTTCCAGCCGCCGAAAAGCGGATCGTCGATGGTGATCAGCTTGATCGGCGGCAGCTTGGCGAGATCCTCGGGCGGAACCAGTTCGGGCTTGGACGGCCTATAATGGTTCTTGGCGATGATGGTCTGGCCTTCCTTGGAATAGAGGTAGCTCAGATAGGCCTCGGCCACCTTGCGTGTGCCCTTGGCGTCGACATTGGCGTCGACCACGGCCACCGGTGGCTCGGCCAGGATGGAGGTCGGCGGATAAACGATGTCGAAATTGTCGGCGCCGAACTCGTCGAGCGCCAGATAGGCGTCGTTTTCCCAGGCGATCAGCACGTCACCCAGGCCTTTTTGCGCGAAGGTCACGGTCGAGCCGCGCGCGCCGGTGTCGAGCACGGGAGCATTGGCGTAGAGCTTGCCGACGAAGTCCTTGGTCTTGGCTTCATCGCCGCCATCATTGGCGTTGGCATAGGCCCAGGCCGCGAGATAGTTCCAGCGTGCGCCGCCCGAGGTTTTGGGGTTGGGCGTGATCACCTGGACACCGTCCTTGACGAGGTCGTTCCAGTCGTGGATGCCCTTGGGATTGCCCTTGCGGACAAGGAAGATGATCGTCGAGGTGTAGGGCGCCGAATTGTTTTCGAATTTGGTGCGCCAGTCTGGATTGATCTTCTTTGACTTCGAGACGATGGCGTTGATATCGCCTTCGAGCGCCAGCGTCACCACATCGGCGTCGAGGCCATCGATCACCGCGCGGGCCTGGGCACCCGATCCGCCATGCGACTGCTGGATGGTCACCGTCTCGCCGGTCTCCGCCTTCCAATGCGCGGCGAAGGCCTCGTCATAGGCCTTGTAGAGCTCGCGCGTCGGATCGTAGGACACATTGAGAATGGTGGTGTCGGCAAACGCGAAACCGAGCGTGCCGAACTGGATAGATGTGGCGACCAGTGCGCCGAGCAGTTTCCTGAAATGAGGTTTGGTCATTTCTGCCTCCGTTGAACCCGCGCCAAATCTACCTAATTGATAGAAATAAGATGCATTGAATGTTGCCTTTTTTGTCCTTCTGAAGAAAATGTTCGGCGATCTGTCGCTGTTGTGAGAACTATTTTGCTCGCGGTCGCTCCGCGCCGGAGTCGGCCCACCATCCGGCCTATCTAGGCATGCGCGGTTGCCGGGCAAGGCTGGTTGGGCAAGGCTGGTTGGGCAGGTTACTCGACGGTCACCGGGAAATCGAAGCGCTGCTTTTGAAATGGCTCCCGGGCCAGCGCAAAATGCCACCATTCGCGCGCGTAGTTCTTGAACCCGCCAGCACGCATGGCATCGACGAGCAGCTTTCGGTTTGCCGCGGCTTTGGCGCCGAGCGGGCGACGCGCGGTCTCGCTCATCGGGTCGAAACAATCGAAGCCGGTGCCGAAATCGAGGGTGTCGGCATCGATCGCGCCGCAGGCCGGTTTCGGCACGGGCGTACTGTCGACAGGCGCGATGGCAACATCGACGGTCGAGCCGCGCGAATGACTGGACAGTTCGCCGACATAGCCCTTGGCGATGAGATCGCCACGCTTGACCGTCGGATACCATTGCGGGTCCGGCGGTCCACCCGCGGCCGTCCATTCGCCCATGTCGGCAACGGCGCGGGCAGGGCGATAGCAGTCGAAGACGACCAGCGTCAGGCCTCTGGTGGCGATCGCCCGCTGGACTCTGGAAAGTGCCTCGGCGGCCTCCCGGGTCAAAATGCAGACCGGCGCGTCATAGCCATTCACCTTGCGGTGCAGAAAGTTGTCGGCGTTGGCGTAGCGAATGTCCTGGCGGATCGATGGCGCGACATCGGCGAGGCGAACGAAACCCGCGGGGAGGGGATCGGCAGGCGCCGGCAGGGCCGAGCCGGCAATCATCAGCGCACAAAAGCCAATGCGCTGAATCGCCTGGCGCATTCTATTCAAGGATCGCTTTCACTGGACGAAGACCTTCACACTGGCAGCCCGTCCTGCGGCGTCGATGACGGTCAGCGTCGAATAGCCCGCGCCGTCGGGCAGCCAGGTCGCGGTGCGGCGGCGGTCGAGGCCGATGAGGGGCTTGCCATTGGCCAGCCAGCGGAACGGGGCGCGGCCGCCTTGCAATTTCAGCACCAGCGGCGAGGCGTCGGCCGAGTTGGTGGAGAGATCGACGCGGGCGCCGTCCGGCGGGAAGATGATGCTCGGCGCCGGTTCGGTCGGCGTCGCCTGCACCAGGCCATCCGCGCCGGCGCCGAAGCGGGCAAGCGTCACAGGCAGGTCCTCGCGCTTGGGTGTGAAGGCACCGCGCGGTTTGCCTGGCAGCGGTACGGTGGCGAGGCCCGAGCGGACAAAGCCTTCGAACAGGATCGGGGCGGCCGAGACATAGCCGGAGAGGCCCGGCACCGCGCCGGCATCGGGCCTGCCGACCCAGACGCCCAGCACATAGCGGCCATCGAAGCCCACCGACCAGGCGTCGCGGTAGCCGTAGGAGGTTCCGGTCTTGTAGGCAATGCCGCGCTGCAAGGCACCTTCCGGCGGTTTTACTCCGGAGAGGATGTCGATGATCTGCCAATTGGCCTGGTCGCTGAGGATGGTGGTGGTCGAACTCACGGCATTGGCCGGTTCGGTGCCGTCGCGCAGCGAGTGCGTCTTGCCGCCATTGGCGAGCCCGGTATAGAGCTGGACGAGGTCGCGCAGCGTGACGCCGACGCCACCAAGCCCGATGGCCAGCCCCGGCGCCTCATTGACCGGCAGGATCGGGTTGACGCCCGCCTGGCGGAAGCGCGCCGTCAGCCGCGCCGGACCGACCGCGTCGAGCACCCGGATGGCCGGCACGTTGAGCGACAATTGCAGCGCCTGGCGGATCGAGACATCGCCCTGATAGCCCATGTCGAAATTCTTGGGCCTGTAGCCGCTGAAATCGACCGGGCTGTCCTCGATCAGTGTCTCCTGTGCCACCAGTCCCTGTTCGAAGGCGAGGCCATAGATGAACGGCTTCAGCGTCGAGCCGGGCGAGCGCACGACCTTGGTCATGTCGATCCAGCCGGAACGGCTGGAATCGAAGAAATTGGCCGAGCCGACTTCGCCCAGAATGTCGCCGGTGCGGGCATCGGCCAGCACCATGGCGACCGACAGACGCGGCCCGAGCCTGGTGGCGGCGTCGCGGGCCACCTCTTCCAGTCCCTGCTGGACGCTTTTGCGGATCGTCAGCTTAAGCGGCTGGCCGGGGACGGCCTTGGGCAGCATGGCGTAAGAGGCATGCGCGGCGAGCGCCGGCAAGCGGCGGCGCAGGCTCAACACATCGTCAAGCGCCGCGCGTGCGGCCTCGCGTTCGCCGATCAGGCCTGATGAGACCATGCGGGTGAGCACACGGTCGCGAGCTGCGTGGGCGATCTGCAGGTTGCGGTCAGGACGGCGCTTTTCCGGCAATTGCGGGAGGGCCACCAGAAGCGCGGCTTCGGAAACGGTGAGCCGCTTTGGCTCCTTGCCGAAATAGGCGAGCGAAGCGGCACGCACGCCCTCCAGATTGCCGCCATACGGCGCCACTGTGAGATAGCGTTCGAGGATCTCGCGCTTCGACAACCGCCGCTCGATCTGGATGGCCCGCAGCATCTGCTTGAGCTTGGAGCCGAGGCTGCGGCTCTCGCGCGGCTCGATCAGGCGGGCGAGCTGCATCGACAGGGTCGAGCCGCCGGAGACGATGTGGCCGCTGGTCGCGAACTGGCCGGCGGCGCGCGCCAGCGCCAGCACGTCGACCCCCTCATGGTCCCAGAAGCGCTTGTCCTCATAGGTGACCAGCATGTCGACGAACTGCTTGTCGACCTGGTCGAGCCGGGTTTCCAGCCGCCAGTAGCCGTCCGGTGTGGCAAAGGCGCGCAACAGCTGGCCGTCGCGGTCCTGGACTTCCGTGGAGACGGTGAGCCTTTCAGGAAGCGGGGGCGGGAAGGCGCGGTCGAGTTGCCAGAGGGCGGCGGCGGCAATCGTGAAGAAGGCGGCAAAGGAGGCAACTGCGATGGCAGCGCGACGGAGGAGTTTCTTGGAAAGCATGGCGCCGCCCCTCATCCGGCTGCCGCCACCTTCTCCCCGTTTAGTGACGGGGAGAAGGGAGCTGTGGCATGCATTGGCGCCTTTCCTGCGACGTTTAAAGCTGGCGAAAGCTTTGGTGCAGGCTTCTTTCTCCCCGTCTCTATACGGGGAGAAATGCCCGGCAGGGCAATGAGGGGCGGCGCGAACCTCACGTTCATTTCCGCCAAGGCACCTTACGGTGCCTTGATCTCCATCATGCCGGTAGCTGTACGGGCCGAATATTGCGGACGGTACATGTCCTCCACCGTTGCCGCCGGATGGGCATAGGTCCCCGGCGTCACGGCGCGCACGACATAGGCAAGCGTCAGATTGTGGTCGTGGTCGCCATCGGCCGGGTTGAATGCCGCGACGAAGCGATCGTCGCGGAATTCCAGATGCGCGGCGTCGGTCTGTGCCAGCCAGGAGAAGTTCGTCAACTGGGCGCTGGAGACCAGGCCTGGATTGTCGATCTCGAAGCCGGCCGGCAACAGGTCGGTGACCAGCAGGCGCGACGGCCAGCTGTTCTGCTCGGTGACCTTGAGCACGACGACATAGCGTTCATTCTGGGTTGCCTCGGTCACATTGGCTTCGGTGCCGTCGAGCTTGTAGTAAGTGCGGCTGATGGTGAAGCCGTCACCGCCGGCCGGCAAGGGCTGGATCGGCGACGCCACGGTGGTGACGACGGCCTGCAGCGGGGTCTTGCCGGTGTTGGCGATTTCGAGCGGGCTGTCGATAAGCTCGGAGCCGTTGACCTGGTTGGAATAGCCGCCGGAATGCGGCGCGCCATTGACGGTGAGCGCGATGGAGTCGTTGCCCTCCTTCAGCGCGCGCGCCGCCAGCAGCATCCAGGAATCGTCCTGGGTGCTGGTCCAGCGGGCTTCGGCGCGTTCCCTGGTCACCAGTTTGATCAGCTCGGGCACGATGGTCGATACCGGCTTCGATTCCGCCGCCAGCGACAGCATCGCCGCGCCGTCACGCAACGCCGAACCGTAGTCGGAGCGGTACCAGTCGTACTCCGTGCTCGACTTGGCGAGCTGCAGCGCGGTCTTGAACGTCGCCTCTGAACGCTGCGTGTCGCCGTAGAGCGCCAGGCTCGCCGCCAATTGGGCAACGGCCATCGGGCTCGAGAAGGCTTCGAGCTGGGTGTCGGCGTAATAGCGCAGATCGCCGATCGAGGCCTTCTTGTTGCGGGCGAGCACATAGAGGGCGTAGGCGATCTCGCTGCCGCGGTCCTGTACGCTCTGGTCGTAGCCGAGCGAGTTCTGCAGGTTGTTGAGGGCCTGGTTCATCGCCAGAGCCGGCACGTCGTATTTCTGCTCCCGCGCCCTGGTCAGGAATTCGCTGACATAGGCGTCGAGCCACGGGTCGCCGGAGCCCGGGCCCCACAGGCCGAAGCTGCCGCTCGAGGACTGGTAGCTCAGGACCTTGTAGATTGCGTCCTGGACGCGGCCGTGCAGGTCAGGGTCGCTTTCCATGCCGACGCCGGATGCCATCTCGTTGACGTAGAGAAGCGGCATGGCGCGGCTGGTGGTCTGCTCGGCGCAGCCATAGGGGTAGCGATCAAGTGTCATCAGCAGCGAGGGCACGTCGAAGGCTGCCGCCTGCGAAACGCCGACACTGACCGAAGCGCCGTCGAGCAGGCTGGCCGCCAAGAGTTCCTTGTCGACGCGCAGCGCGCCGCCATTGCCCTTGAGGTCGACCACAAGGCGCGTGGTGACCGGCAATTGCGCCGGGCGCACCGGCACATAGAGCGTCTGCTCGACCTTGGTGCCGTCGGCGTGCGCCAGCTTGATGGTGAGCGAGGCATTGCCCGCCGTCCTGGCGATCAGCGGCACGGTTAGCGTCTGGCGCTTGCCCTGGGCGAGCGTCAGCTTCTGGGGCAGGGACTTGTCGCCGATCGACAGGTCGCCCGTCGTATCGATCGACAGCGCGTAGTCGCCGGCCGGGCCGTCGGTGTCGGCCACGTCGAGGCGCATGACGGCATTGTCGCCAGGCGCCAGGAAGCGCGGCAGGCCGGCGGTAATCACTATGGGATCGCGCACGATCACGTCCGCCTGGGCATGGCCGACCGCTTCCTTGGTCCAGGCGACGGCCATGACGCGCACGGTGCCATTGAACGGCGGGATATCGAAGTCGATCCGCGCCTTGCCGTCGGCATCGAGCTGGACGATGCCGGAGAAGAAGGCGACCAGCTTTTCGGTGGGCGGGCTGCCCTGCGCCTGCATGTTGGCGCCGTCGCCGCCGGTCCGGAGCTTGCCGGTGGTGCCCAGCGAGCCATCGATCAGGCGGCCGTAGATGTCGCGGATCTCCATGCCGAGCATGCGCTGGCCGAAGAACCAGTTCTCCGGATCCGGCGCCTTGTAGTTGGTCAAATTGAGGATGCCGACATCGACGGCGGCAACCATGACATAGGCGTTCGTGCCCGGCTGCACGCCGGCCACGGAAACCGGGATCGACAGCTGCTGGCGCGGCACGGTCTTGTCGGGCGGCGTCAGCGTGATGGCGAGCTTCTTGGCGCCCGGATCGACCGTCAGCCACTTCACGCCGATGGCGCGGGCCGGCATGCGCGTTTCCTGCGCATCGCCCGGCCGGAACAGGGTTGCCGTGACATAGGCGCCGGCACCCCAATCGTCACCGACGGGGATATCGACGGTGCTGCCGCCTGCCGGTACGGTCGCCGTTATGGTCTTCAACAGCTTGTCGGAACCGATGTTGATCAGAAGTTCGCCGGCAAAATGCGGCGAGATTTTCAGCTTCGCCACTTCGCCCGCGGCGTAATTGTCCTTGTCGAGCGCGATCTCCAGGCCATCAGGCGTTTCGGTGGTCGTCGAGGCGACATACCAGCCGGCGTCGAACTCGTAGCTGGTCGCCGGCCCCTCAGGATCGGATGTCTCGACCTCGAGCCGGTACTGGCCCCAATCGACCGGCACGGAGACGGTGGCGTCGCCGTCGGCGCCGAGGTCGACCTGGCCGTTGGAAATCGACTTGGTGAAGGAGACCGGCTCGTAGTTCCAGGAGTTGTTGGAGCGGTACCACTGGTAATTGCGTTCGACCTTGACCAGTGTCCACCGCGCGCCTTTCAGCGCCTCGCGCTTGCCGTTGGGATCGACGGCGATCAGGCTGAACTTGGCGGTGCCGCCCTGCGGCACTTCACCATCGGCGAAGTCCGATCGGATGCCGATCATATGGCCTTGCGGGCGGATGCCGATGTTGAGCGAGCGCTCGATGGCGCGGCCGCCGGTTTCGCGCATGCGCACCGTCACCTTGCCGTCGACCAGCTTGGTGGTCGAGGGCAACTGGTCGACGGTAACAGGGAAGGTCGCCTTGCCGTCATCGCCGACCACCGGGAGGTCGGTGAGCGGCGTGACCGTCGGCTCCGCCGACTGCTCGTCGGCGAGGCCGAAGGAAAAGTTGGGAAAGCGGTCCCAGTCACGAGAGGTCGACAGCGTCAACTCCCCTTCCAGCGCAAGGCCCGCCGCCGGCGCGCCATAGAGGAAGCGGCCGTCGATGTCGATGTTGGCGGTTTCGCCCCGCGCAATCTCCTGCTTGTCGGCTTTCATGTCGAATTCGATGCGATCCGGCACGAAGTCCTCGACCAGGAACATCTGGCTGGCCACCGCCGGCTGCTTGGGATCGGTGTGGATCGACACCGACCATGTGCCGCGCATGGCGTTGGGTTCGAGCGGCAGGTCGACGGCATGGCCGCCGGCCGAGGCGCCGTCACTGACGATGCGGCGGTCCTCGACGCCATCGGGGCGCGAGAAGATGAAGGTCAGCGGCAGGTTCTCGACCGCCTTGCTCGCACCATCGCGGGCAAGGGCGGCGACATGGACGTCCTCGCCGGCGCGGTAGATGCCGCGCTCGGTCCAGGCATAGACGTCGAGCGCGCCTGGTGCCGCGCGTCCGGTGACGCCACGGTCGGACAGGTCGAAGCCGGCCTTGGCCATGTCGAGGAAGACGAAATCATTACCGCCCTGCTTGGCCATCAGCACGGCCGGCACCATGCCGCCGTCACCGCGCGTCAGGCCGGGGTTGAAGACGGCGTGGCCGTCGGCATCCGACGTCGCGGTGCCGAGAACCTCGTTGTTCCTGGCAACCAGCGTCAGTTCGGCGCCGGCAATCGGCTTGGCGCTGCCCAGCGAACGGGCAAAGACATTGAGCCCGTCCTGGCCGGTATAGGTCGACAGGCCGATGTCGGAAACGACGAACCACTGCGTGGCCAGCGAACCGTAGTCGTCGCTCTTGTCGTTGACGGGCTGCGCGGTCAGCACATAGACGCCGGGCTTGCGCTGCGGCAGCGCTTCGTCGACCGGGAAGGAGGTGGTGACTTCCTTGTTAAGGTCGTTGCCGATGTCGAGTTGGCCCTGCCAGACCGGTGCGCCCATCTGCTCGGAAATGTTGGAGATGTCATAGCCGTCGAGCTGGTGCAGGAACTGGTAGCCCGACAGAAGCTGCGCCAGCGAACGGTCGCCGATGCGGTAGAGCTTCATTTCGGCGGCGTTCATGTTGACGGTGACGACCGGGATGCCGCGGCGCGCGCCGGCCGGCAGCACGAAGCTGTCGCCGGTGAAGCGGGCGGACGGCGCGCGGTCCTGTACGTAGATCGACAGCACCACGGGGGCGGCGGTCACTTCGCCGATCGCCGCCGGCAGGCCGGCGCGGAAGGTGACGTCGTAATGCTGGCCATGCTCCAGGCCCTCGACGCAGATCTGCTTGTCCTTGGCCTCGACGCCCTTGGGCGGCGCGTTGTCGACGGTGACGAACTGCGCGTAGTCGACGCCGGTCTTGACCAGTTCCTCGGAGAATTGCGCGCAGATGCGCGGCGCGCTGGTGTCGGCATCGATGCTGTGATCGACAACGCGGAATCCTTTGCGGGCTTTCAGATCGGCATAGTCGGCCTGGACCGCGGGCGAGCTTTCCAGCGCAAGGCTGGCCTCATAGGCCTGCAGCGCCGGCCGGTAGAGATCGCGCTTGTCGAGACCGTTGCCGAGCAGCGCCAGCACTTCGGCGCGCGTCTTGGTGGTGCGCAGCAGCTTATAGGCGTTGAAGGCGGCCGACGTGCCGTTTGCCGGCAAAGTCGAGGCTTCGGAGGTGTTGGCGGCAGGCTGCACGGCCAGCGTTTCGCGCGCCAGCTTGAGCCAGAGCTGGCCATCGTCAGGCATGACCGAGACCGCGGCCTCGTATTTCTGCATGGCGGAGCGATGGTCGCCGGTCAACACGGCCTGTTCGGCGGCATTGGTCAGCGCCGCCATGCCCTCTGTCGGCTTGTCGAAGGCCGGGCCGAGCACCTTGTTGCGGTATTGCTGGGCCTGGTCGGCCATCCAGTTGGGAAAGAAGGCGAGTTCCGGCGGCGCGCCGATGTCGGGATCGCCGTCCATGTTGACGACCTTGCCGGCGACCGCGCCGGTGAAGGATTTCAACTGGTTATAGTCGGATTTGAGAAAGCACCATTTTGCCTTGGTGTTGTAGGTGAAGGCGCGGCAGGCCGGATCGCCGAGGCATGTCGTCTTGCACTGGTCGAGCGTGACGTTCTGGTCGGACCGGAGATCGAAGCCGAAATAATCGGAATTGTCCGTCGTCGCGATCCGCCGGGCCTCGGCCGCTTGCGCGACGCTACCCCAGGCAAGGAAAAAAAGGACGAGAATCGACAGACCACGAGCCGCGCGCATTGCCATTACACCCTCCAGACAATTGCAGACGTCCGGGCATGATCAAGCTTCAGTCGGGCTTGTCAACGCGCGAACGCGGCAGGTGCCGCCTGCCAACGGTTTATTTTCCGGCCAAGGACCGGTATGCGGACAGTAACCTCCATGGGAAAGGGGATCACGCTTTCTTGCGGAAACGCAGAAGGTGTGAATTCCAAGCCCGTCCTATTTCAGACAATTGGATTGTGGCCCCTTTACGAGCGCTTCAGAACTTCATTCCAATTTTAGTTTTACGAACTAGGTTGTCTTAATGCCGGCGTATGAAGAGCAGATGTCAGGAGGGATCGCGCCAGGGCGCGTGCTTCCGCGCGCCCTGCTTTTGGCCATGATGTGCTCGATGGCGCTGCTTTGCGAATCGAGGCCCGCGGCCGCGTTCGAGCTTTTCGGCATCAAGCTGTGGGGATCGTCCAGCGACGAGGACGCCGACATTGTCGATCCCCTGCGCTATGCGGTGACCATCTCCGCGCCCGATGCCGACAAGGACCTGGTCAAGAAGCTCGAAAACGCCTCGGCGTTGAAAGGCGACGAGGACCGGCCGGTTTCGGGCTCGCTCGGGCTGATGGCCAAGGCACGCAGCGACCGTGAACAGCTGGTCGCCGCCCTTTATGCCGATGCCCGTTATGAAGGCGTCGTCACCGTCACCATCGACGGCAAGCCGCTCGACGAATTGCCGCCGGACGCCGAATTCAAGGGGCCACAGCCCATTCCGGTGGCGATCACCATCTCGGCCGGCCCCAAATTCACGCTCGGCAACATCAGGCTGGAAGGCGACGCGGCGGGGCTGATGAGCGCCGATTATGGGCTGATAGCAGGCGGCGACGCCGGATCGGGCGCTGTGCTCAAGGCCGAGGCGCTGATCGTGCGGACGCTGAAGGAGCAGGGCAGGCCGCTGGCCAAGGTGACCGGCCGGCAGATCGTCGCCGACCACGCCACATCGACGCTCGACGTGACGCTGACGGTCGCGGCCGGGCCGGTAGCCGGCTATGGCGCGACCACGGTGGAAGGCACCGAGAAGGTCGACCGCGACTTCACCGAATACATGACTGGGCTGAAGCGCGGCAAGCAGTACTCGCCGCAGGAAATCAGCGACGCGCGCGACAGGCTGCTGGCGCTCGAGGTGTTCAACAGTGTCACCTTCAAGGAAGCCGACAAGCTCGATGCCGACGGCAACATCCCGATCGGCGTTCAGGTCAGCGAGCGCAAGCCGCGTTATTTCGGGCTGGGCGGCACATTCTCGAACACCGAGGGGCTTGGCCTGGAGGGCTACTGGGGCCATCGCAACCTGTTTGGCCGTGCCGAAAAGCTGCGCATCGACGGTGCCATCAGCGGCATCGGCAGCAACAATCTGTCCGAACTGAACTACAACGCCGGCGTCATGTTCGAGAAACCCGGCGTCATCGGGCCGGCGTCGAAGTTTTTCGCCAGCGTCAAGACGGTGCTGGAACATCCCGACGCCTACGACCATTTCTCGGTCAAGGGCAGCACCGGCCTGTCTTATGAACTCGACAAGAAGCAGACCGTGTCGGCCGAGGTCGCGCTCGATTATTCGCGCATTCACGACGCCTTCGGCAAGCACAAATACCTGATCGCCAGCATTCCGCTGCAGTATGTCTATGACAACAGAGACAACCGGCTCAATCCGACCACCGGCTTCCGTTTGCTGGCCTATGCCGAGCCGAGCTACGACATTTTGAGCGGTGCGGCCTTCCTCAAGCTGAAGGGCGAAGGGTCGGCCTATCAATCGCTGGACACGGCCTCGAAGTTCGTGCTGGCCGAACGTGTCGCGGTAGGCTCGATCGTCGGTACCGGGCTGCAGAACGTCCCGGCCGACCGGCGTTTTTATTCCGGCGGCGGCGGTTCGGTGCGCGGCTATGCCTATCAGGGCATCGGCCCGAAGGACTTCACCGGCCAGCCGATCGGCGGCCTGTCCTTCTTCGAGACTTCGGTCGAGATGCGCATCGCGGTCACCGACACGATCGGCATCGTGCCGTTCGTCGATGCCGGCACCGTGTCGACCAAGTCGGTTCCCAACTTCTCCGACGTCAAGGTCGGCGCCGGTGTCGGCCTGCGCTACGTCACGCCGTTCGGGCCGCTGCGCATCGACGCGGCCGTGCCGCTCAACCGCGACCCAGGTGATCCGCATTTCGGCATCTATGCCGGCATCGGACAGGCGTTCTGACGATGAAAACGGTCTGGCGCATCCTTCGCATTGTCCTTTACACGCTGCTGATCGTGGTCGCGGGTGCGATCGGCGCGCTGGTCGTGCTGACCAAGACCGAGCGCGGGCGCGACAACCTCGCCGGCATCATTTCGCGGCTGGCTTCAAGCGCCGACCGCAAGGTCACCGTCAGCGGCATCAACGGCATCTGGTCGGGTAATCTCAGCGTCGACCATGTCGTGCTTGAGGACCGTGAGGGCGCCTGGCTGGTGGCGCGCAAGGTGGCCGTCGACTGGTCGCCGACGGCACTTCTGTCCAAAAGCTTCAGCGCCGATCGCATCGCCGCCGATCGCGTCGAACTGGCACGCCTGCCGGTGGCCGGTACGCAGCCGCCCGCGCAGAGCGGCACGACGACGCTGCCGGTCTCCATCGACATTAAGCAGATCGAGCTGCCGGAAATCGCGCTTGGCCAGCAACTGGCCGGCAGCGGCATCGCCGAGCTCGCGGCCAAGGGAATGCTCAAGGCCGATGCCGCGCCACTGGCGGTCCAGACGGTGCTCAATGTCACCCGTCACGACGGCAAACAGGGCAATGTCGACGCCAAGATCCATTTCGCACCCGCCGATAACAAGCTGGACCTCGACCTCAAGGCGTCGGAGCCGGCCGGCGGCATCATTGCCAACCTGCTCAAGCTGCCGGATGCGCCACCAGTAGATATCGTGGTTTCGGGCAGTGGGCCGCTTGCCAACTGGAGCGGTGTCGGCACCTTCCTCGTCGACCATCGGATCGTCACCCAGCTCACCGGCCGTCACCAGCTCACCGACAAGGGCAATCATGTCGAGGCAAAGGGCGACGGCGATTTTGCCCGCTTCCTTCCGGAAAACCTGAAGCCGTTGTTTGCCGGCAAGACCAGCTTCGATGTCGCGGGCACCGCCACGTCGGTGGGCGGCATCAGCATCGACCGGGCCAGCATCGAGAGCGATGCGGTGCACGGCACCGCGTCCGGCATTGCCGATCCTGCCGGCGCCAGCGACCTGTCGGTCGAACTCGCCGCCAAGGGCCCGCCCGTGGTGATCAGCGTCGGCAGCAAGGCGCAGCCGATCACGCTCGCGATCAAGAACGCCACCGCGCGCGCCTTCGGCGACGGCAAGGCGCCGATCGTCGACATCGGCGCCTCCTTCGTTTCGATCGTCGCCGGCGGCACGCGGCTGGACGATCTGGCGGCGCAAATCCATTCCGATGGTTTCGATATCCAGAACCGCGCCGGCCCGGTTGCCGTCAAGCTGGAGGCGGGCGGCCTGAACACCGACGTCGCGACGTTGGCGCCGCTGATCACCGGCAAGGTCAATGTCGATCTGGCCGGTTCGATCAGCAAGGACGCCGTTATTGCCATCGATCAGGGTACGCTGCGCTCCGATGCGGTCAATGCCTCGCTGACGGCGACAGTGGCGCTCGCCGACATGTCGATGCAGCTCAAAATGAATGCCGATGCCGTGGCGACCGCGTTTCCCCAGCAGATCGCCTCGGTACTCGGCGGGCGGGTGAAGTTCTCGGCCACGGCATCGCGCGATCCGCAGGGATCTTTCGCCGCGAATTCCATCGAACTCACTTCAGGATCGCTCAGCGCCAGCGGTACGGCCAGCATGCAAGGCACTGACATCCAGGCCGACATCAAGGGCAAATTGGGCGACGTTTCGGTGTTGTCGCCGACGGTCGGCGTGCCGGTTGCCGGCGGGGTCGATTTCGCGCTGTCGGCAAGCGGCGCGATGACCGCGCCGGATTTCACCGTTAGCGCCAACAGCGAGAGCCTGACCGCTTCGGGCCGCACGGTGAAGGCCATCAAGCTGAGCGCGAGCGGCAAGGCCGACATAACGAACCCTTCCGCCAACGTCTCGCTGACCGGCGCCGTCAACGACCAGCCGCTCGACATCAAGGCGGCCCTGGTGACCAGCGAGGGCAAGCGTTCGATCAATGGCTTCCTGGTGTCGCTGGGCGACAACAAGGTCTCAGGCGACCTGGCGCTCGACGACAAGTTCATGCCCCTGGGCACGCTGACGCTCGCCGCACCTGCCATCGACCAGTTGGCCGCGCTCGCCGGCCAGGCGGTGACCGGCGACATCAACGGCACCATCCTGTTCGCCAAGGACGGCGATGCACCGTCCATTGCCATCGATGCCAAAAGCACGTCGGTCGCGCGTGGCGAGGTGACGGCCAAAGCGATCGCCATCAATGCGCTGGTCGCCAATTATCTCAAGGCGCCGGCGATCTCGGGCACCATCAAGGCCGATGCGGTCACTTCGGGAAGCACGGAAATCAGCGGCATCGGCGTCGACCTCAAGCGCGACGGCGACTGGACCGATTTCACTGGTGGCGCGACCATAGCGGGCATTCCTGCAACCGCTGCCGGCCGGGTGAAGATCGCCGAGGGCACGACCAGCGTCGAGATCGCCTCGGGCGAGGCCACCGTTCGCGGCATCAAGGCGGCGGTCGCCGAACCTTCGGCTCTGACCATCGCCGACGGTGCGGCCAAGATCGAGAAGCTGGCGCTCGATATTGGCGGCGGCAAGGTGGCGCTGTCGGGCAGCGCCGGCGAGACGCTCGATCTGGCGGCGCAGGTCTCCGCCTTGCCCGCCGCCCTTGCCAATGCGTTTTCGCCTGGCCTGGATGCCACGGGAACGCTTGACGGTATCGCTGAAGTGAGCGGAGCGCCGGCAACTCCCGATATCCGGTTCAACGCGAAACTGGCCGGTGCCGAGACCAGCCAGACCCGCCAGGCAGGGCTCGGACCGCTCGCCGTCGATGCGGCCGGCAGCTACACGATCGCCGGCGGCGTCGCCCTCGACCATGCAACCCTGTCCGGCGACAAGGTCTCCGGGCAGGCGACAGGCACCATCAATCCGAATGGGGCGAGCGATTTTGCCATCGATCTGACCTCGTCGGGCCCCAGCCTGCCGCTGACCGTCGGCAGCGCCGAGAGCCCCGTCAAGATCGAGGTCCGATCAGTATCGGCTAAAATCGCGGGCGAAAGCACGTATGCCCGACTGGACCTTTCCGTGATCCTGCCCTCGGTCGTTACCAGCCCGGCGAAGGTGGACGGACTGACCCTGGCACTGCACTCGGACGCATTCGATCTCCGGAATCGCGCCGGGCCGGTTTCCGGAACGGTATCGGTGGACAAGGTTGGGCTCGACAATCCAACGATCGCGCCGCTTATCGCCGGCAAGGTCACGGCCGCGCTCAGCGCCCGGCTGAGCGCCGACACTGTGGCTATCGACAGCGGCTCGCTGAAAAGCGATGCGCTGAGCAGCCAGGTGGCCGGCCAAGTATCGCTGCGTGACGGTGCCCTCGATCTCAACCTGAAGGCGGATGCGCCATCGTCGGCCTTGCCGGCGGCGGCACGCGGCATGCTTGGCGACCGCGCCCACATAAGCGCCACGCTGAAGCGCGAACCCAACGGCAATCTCCACATCGGTGGATTGAAGCTGGCTTCCGGCGCGCTAAGCGCCGACGGACAGGCAAGCCTTGCCGACAACAAGATAACCGCCGATATCAGGGGGACGCTGAGCGACATCTCGCCATTGTCGAAGGATGCCACGGGCGCCATCGCCTTCGCGCTGAGCGCGCAAGGGCCGGCCATGGCGCCCGACCTGTCGCTTACCGTCAACAGCGACAGGCTCTCGGTTGCATCGCGCGAGATCACCGGATTGAAGCTCACGGCTACCGGCAAGGCCGATGCCGCCAATCCGGCGGCCAATGTCCAACTCACCGGCAATGTCGCCGGGCAGGCGCTGCAGGGGAGTGCCGTGCTGGCAACGGCGAACGGCAGGAGCGCCGTCAATGGCCTGCTGCTGTCGCTGGGCAAGAACCGGATCTCGGGCGATCTGGCGCTGGACGACAAGTTCGTGCCTGAAGGCACCATTTCGCTCGACCTTCCCGACATCGGGCCGCTTGCCGCGCTGGCACTGGAAAAGGCCGAAGGCGACGTTCGCGGCACGATCGCCTTCTCCAGGAATGGCGCGGCGCCGCAGGTCGCCATCAAGGCGACGACCGACTCGATCATACGCGGCGACCTGCAGGCGAAGGCCGTCTCGGTCGATGCGCTGATCGCCAATTATCTCGCCGCTCCCGTGATTTCAGGCAAGATCCGCGCCGACACCGTCACCTCGGGCGGTACGGTGATCAGCGGCATCAATGTCGATTTGAAGCGCGATGGCGACTGGACCGGCTTTTCCGGTGGAGCGACGGTCAAGGGCATTCCGGCGCAGGCGGCAGGCCGGGTGAAGGTAGCCAACGGGACGACCACCATCGAGCTTGCTTCAGGCCAGGCGACCGTCCAGGGCATCAAGGCGGCCATCGCCCAGGCCTCGACCGTCAGCATCGCCAATGGCACGACGACGTTGGACAGGCTGGTGCTCAACCTTGGCGGCGGCACCGCGACGGTGACCGGCAAGGTCGGGCAGGCGCTCGACATCAATGCGGTGCTGGCGCGCGTGCCGATGTCGCTCGCCAACAGTTTTTCGCCCGGGCTCGATGCCGCGGGTTCCATTTCCGGCACGGTGAAGGTGACGGGCGCACCGGCGAGCCCCGCGGTTGCCTTCAACATAGACGCGGCCGGCGTGCAGACATCGCAGACCCGTGGCGCGGGCGTCGGCGCGGTGAGCGTTTCTTCGTCCGGCACCTTTGCCGGCAACAAGCTGGCCTTCAACGCCAATATCAGCGACGGGGCCGGCCTTGGGCTCAAGGGCGGCGGCACGGTGACGACGGTGGGCACTCCGGCGCTGGCGCTCGACTTCAACGGTGCGGTGCCATTCGGCCTTCTCAGCGAGAAACTTGCCGCGCAGGGCTTGTCGCTGACCGGCAACGCCAACGTCAATGTCCAGGTGCGCGGTCCGGCGAAATCGCCTGTCATCGGTGGTACGGTGAGGGCGTCCGGCGCACGCTTGGTCGATGCCAATTCGGGTCTCGCAGTCAACGACATCGCCCTCGATGTCTCGATCGGCAACGACGTCGCCAGGATCAACCGGCTGACCGGTACACTGTCGACGCGCGGCAGCCTTTCGGCCAGTGGCACGGTCGGCATCAATCCGGCGCAAGGGTTCCCGGCCGACCTGTCGATCAAGCTCACGGACGGTCGTTATACGGACGGTCGCGTGGTGACCGCCAACCTTGGCGGCGACCTGACGATCAAGGGGCCGCTGACTTCGGCACCGGCGATTGCCGGCACCGTCAACCTGGCCAAGACCGTCATCACGGTCCCGGACAAATTGCCGGGCTCACTCTCGGCGCTCGACGTCAAGCACAAGAATGCGCCGGGTCCGGTCAGGGCGCAGGACAAGGCGCTGCGCCCGGCCACGACCAGCGGCAAGAGCGGTGGCAGCGGCCTTGCACTCGACGTCACGGTCAACGCGCCGAACCAGATCTTCATCCAGGGCCGGGGTGTCGACGCCGAATTCGGTGGCTCGCTCAAGCTAACCGGCCCGGCCTCGTCGCCGCAAGCCGTCGGCACCTTCACCTTGCAGCGCGGCCGGCTGTCGATCCTTGGCAAGCGGCTGACCTTCACCGAAGGCACGGTCGGGTTCTCGGGTTCGCTGGTGCCTTACCTCAATCTGACGGCGACGACGACGACGACCGGCGCGACCGTCACCATCGTGGTGTCGGGCGAGGCGACCAATCCCAAATTCACCTTCAGTTCGGTGCCGGCGCTGCCGGAGGACGAGGTGCTGGCGCAGTTGATCTTCGGGCGGTCGATGTCGAACCTGTCGCCGCTGCAGATCGCGCAGCTGGCCGAGGCCGCCGGACAATTGGCCGGCGTCGGCGGTTCGACGTCGCTTCTGGAAAACCTGCGCAGCGCCATCGGCGTCGACGACCTCGACGTGACCACCGATGATAAGGGCGGCACGGCGGTCTCGGCCGGCAAGTACCTGAACGACCGCACCTATGTGACCATCCAGAAGGGCGACAAGCCGGGTTCCGGCAAGGCGACCATCGATCTCAATGTCGGGCGCGGCGTCAAATTGCGCGGCGAGGCGACGGACGCCGGCGAAGCCAAGGGCGGCATCTTCTACGAGAAGGAATATTGAGGGCCTGGCCTTCATCCTGGCCGCAACTGGCGCTGTCGTAACCAGTGCGAATGTCTCAATTTAATTGCCCGAAGAGATTTTGGCGAAATCTGGGCGCACTAGCAATTTTGCGCCAAGACTGTCGCTATCACGCGAACTGCCCCCCTTCCAAAGTTGCACATTCGCTAACATGTTCCCAATCCATGCCGTCTTTGACATCATGGCCCGGATGCGGAATGTTAATCGGCGGAAAGCCAACAATGGGAGTTAGTCATGACAATCTATAAGAGCAACGGCGACAGCGTTCCGGATCACATCCTGGCGATGGCCGAAGAAGCCAAGTCGGGCAAAGTCGATCGCCGCGAATTCCTCGCGCTCGCCAGCGTCTTCGGTGCCTCTACCGCTATGGCCTACGGCCTGCTCGGCCTTGCCGCTCCGACTCCGGCCAAGGCCGAGGACGTCCAGGGCAAGAAGGGCGGCGTGCTGAAAGTGGCGATGTCGGTCAAGGATCCCAAGGATCCGCGTACCGCCGACTGGTCCGAGATTTCCAACGCCGAGCGCCAGGCGCTCGAGCCGCTGGTGAAATACACCAAGGAGTACACATTCGCTCCATATCTGCTGGCAAGCTGGGACATCAACGACGACGCCACCGAGTACACGCTGCATGTGCGGCCTGGCGTCGAATGGAACAATGGCGACAAGTTCACCGCCGATGACGTGATCTACAATTTCACCCGCTGGGCCGACAAATCAGCCGAAGGCAACTCGATGCCTGGACGTCTCGGCAGCCTCGTCGACGAAAAGACCAAGAAGTTGCGCGAAGGGTCGATCGTCAAGGTCGACGACATGACCGTCAAACTGAAGCTGTCGAAGCCCGACATCGCCATCATCCCGAACCTGTGCGACTATCCCGGCCTCGTCGTCCACAAGAGCTTCGACGAGAAGGGCGCCAACTTCAAGAACTGCCCGATCGGCACTGGTCCGTTCGAGCTCGTCTCCTATGATGTCGGCCAGAAGGTGGTCTACAAGCGCCGCACGACCGGCAAGTGGTGGCAAGGCGAAGCCTTCCTCGACGGCGTCGAGTTCATCGACTACGGCACCGATCCGGCCGCGACCGTTTCGGCCTTCGAATCGGGCGAAGTGCAGACCAACCACGAAACGACCGCCGACTACGTCAAGATCATCGCGGACGTCGGCGCGCCGCCTTCGGAAGTGGTGACCGCGGCTACCGTGGTGTCGCGCTTCAACGTCAACGCCAAGCCTTATGGCGACCAGAAGGTGCGTCAGGCGATGTGCCTGGCCGTCGACAATTCGGTGGTCCTGCAGCTCGGTTACGGCAATGCCGGCACGCCGGCCGAAAACCACCATGTCGCGCCGATCCATCCGGAATATGTCGAACTGCCGAAGATCAAGCGCGACGTCGCCAAGGCCAAGCAGATGCTGACGGAAGCCGGCGTGATCGATTTCGAACACGAGCTGATCAGCAACGACGAGGACTACCACAAGAACACCACGGACGCGATCGCGGCCCAGCTGCGCGAGGCCGGCATCAAGGTGAAGCGCACCGTGCTGCCGAGCTCGACCTTCTGGAACGACTGGACGAAGTATCCATTCTCGGAGACCAACTGGAACATGCGTCCGCTTGGCATCCAGGTCATCGCCATCGCCTACCGCTCGGGCGAAGCCTGGAACGAGACGGCCTATGCCAATCCGGACTTCGACAAGAAGGTCAACGAGGCGCTCGGCATCGCCGATGCGGAGAAGCGCAAGGTGGTGATGAAGGACATCGAGCAGATGCTGCAGGATTCCGGCATCATCATCCAGCCTTACTGGCGCAAGCTCTACATCAACATCAAGCCCGAGGTGAAGAACCACTCGATGCACCCCACCTACGAGCACGATTTCGGCAAGGTCTGGCTCGATCAGGCGTGACCGTTGCTTGATGATATGAGGGGCGCCTGCCCCTCATATTCGCAGGATCGTCGCCGTTGCATTGGATGCAGCGGCGGCGGGACGCTACAGGGTTTTCGTCACAGGGTTGACCATATCTGACCCCAACCCGGCCGGCAGGGGGGCACAATGTTCTCATTCATCATCAGACGCATCGGCACGATACTGCTCACGATGCTGTGCCTGACGCTGGTCGTCTTCTTCCTCGTCAATCTCGAACCCAATCTGAAAAAGCTGGCGATCAGCCAGACCGAAATGCACACATCGGCGGAGCAACTCGAAAGCTGGCTGGTCAATCACGGCTATCGCCAGAATTTCTTCGTTCGCTATGGCCAGTGGCTCGGCATCGTGCCCAAGCAGCCGATCACGGATCCGGCGACCGGAAAGACCACGCAGCGCTTCTCCTTCTGCAATGACCCGGCCGTGCCGACATTCTCCGGCGTGATCGAGGGCGATTTCGGCTGCTCGACCAAGTTCAAGACCACGGTCGCGGCCAAGCTGTTCCCTGCGCTGGGCGCTACCGGCATTCTGATGCTCTGCGTGCTGGGCGTAATGGTGCCGGTGTCGCTGCTGGTTGGCATCCTTGCCGGCATGCGGGAGGGGTCGCGCACCGATCGCGTGCTGTCGATCGCCTCGATCGCCTCGACAGCGACGCCTGAATATGTGTCGGGTGTCATCTTCACCGTCATCTTCGCTTCGTGGCTCGGCTGGCTGAACGGGTCGGCCGCGTCCGCGAGCCAGGGCATCACCTTTTACAATTTCACCCTGCCGGTGATCACGCTGGCGATCTACGGCATCGGCTATATCGCACGCATGACACGCGCCTCGATGGTCGAGGTGATGACGCAGCAATATATCCGCACGGCACGCCTGAAGGGGCTTTCCTTCAAGAGCGTCGTGGTCAAGCACGCGCTGCGCAACGCCTTGATCGCACCGTTCACCGTCATCATGCTGCAGTTCCCCTGGCTGCTCACCGGCGTCGTCATCGTCGAGGTGATGTTCCGCTACCAGGGCTTCGGCTACACGCTGGTCGAGGCCGCCGGCAACAACGACATCGATCTTCTGCTCGGCTGTTCGCTGGTCTCCGTGTTCATCGTGCTGATCACCCAGCTCATTTCCGACGTCGGCTATGCATTCCTCAATCCGCGCATCCGCGTTCAGTAGGGAGAAGGCGCATGCAAGCTCAATATATCGGCGCCTCCACCATCATCCTCGAAGTGCTCTGGCGCTTCTGGCCGGTCTGGGCCGCGCTCGCCATCGTCATGGGTGCGAGCTTTCTCTACAAGAAGAAGCTGGCGCTCTACGGCCAGTTGTTCGACAGCGGCGTCGGCATAGCGGGCGTGTTCATCTGCCTGTTCTGGCTGTTCACGGCGATTTTCGCCTCGACCATCTCGCCTTTCGATCCGCTCGGCCAGATCCCGATCATGAAGGACACGCTGCCGGGCGCCATCGAACCGCAATCGGGGCTCGTCTACCTCTTCGGCGGCGACAAGCTCGCCCGCGACGTGTTCTCGCGCATGGTCTATGGCAGCCAGATCGTGTTGATCATCGCACCCGCCGCGACCGGTTTCGCGCTGATGGTCGGCATCACGCTTGGCCTGCCGGCCGGCTACTACGGCGGCAAGATCGATTCCATCCTGTCGTTCCTGGCCAACCTCGTGCTGGCCTTCCCGGTGATCCTCCTGTTCTACCTGCTGGTGACGCCCGGCATCATGGACACGCCGATCCCCTATGCGCTGGCCGGCGTCTTCTTCCTGTTTCCGATCATTTTCTTCAGCGTGCTGTTCTGGACACGCTACAAGAACCGGCCCGACCGGATTTATATCCTGCTCGGCCTGACACTGATCATCGGCGGCTGGATCTATCTCGGCCTTGTCTTCGACAGGGATCCGCTGCACATCGTCCACATCGATCCCAACCAGCTCAATATCTTCGTGGCGGTGGTGTTCGCCTCCAGCCCGGGCGTGTTCCGCATCGTGCGCGGCCTGGTGATGGACATCAAGACGCGCGACTATGTGGCGGCGGCGCAGACGCGAGGTGAATCGCCTTGGTACATCATGCTGTGGGAGATCCTGCCCAATGCGCGCGGGCCGCTGATTGTCGATGCCTGCCTGCGCATCGGCTACACCACCATACTGCTCGGCACGCTGGGTTACTTCGGCCTGGGCCTCGCGCCCGAGAGCCCGGACTGGGGTACGGCGATCAAGGATGCCAGCCGATTGCTGCGGTCCTTTATTCACCCGGCGCTGCCGCCGACGATCGCGTTGATGTCGTTCGTGCTGGGTCTCAACCTGCTCGCCGACTCACTGCGTGAGCAATCGATGAAGGATTGACGGCGGGGTCTCAGATCCCACTTGGCCAAGAATAAGGATTGGAGCGACCCATGAACGAGGCAGTTCGAAATCCGGCACAGCCGATCATCGAGATCGAGAACCTTTCGATCTCCTTCTTCACCCGCAAGGGCGAGATACCGGCCGTCATGGACTTTTCCTGCACGGTCATGCCGGGTGAGGCGATGGGCATCGTCGGCGAATCCGGTTGCGGCAAGTCGACCGTGTCGCTCGGCATCATGCGCGACCTCTCCAACATCGGAAAGATCGTTGGCGGCAAGATCAAGTTCCAGGGCAAGGACATGGGCGAGCTCTCCGACGAGGAGCTGCGCGCCATCCGCGGCAACAAGATCGCCATGATCTACCAGGAGCCGATGGCCAGCCTCAATCCGGCGATGAAGATCGGCCAGCAGCTGATGGAAGTGCCGTTGATCCACGACAAGGTGTCGACGAAAGAGGCCTACTCCAGGGCGCTCGAAATGGTGCGCTCGGTCAAGCTTCCCGATCCCGAGCGCATGATGCGCTCCTATCCGCACCAGCTTTCCGGCGGCCAGCAGCAGCGCATCGTTATCGCCATGGCGCTGCTGTCGAAGCCGGCGCTGCTTCTGCTCGACGAGCCGACGACGGCGCTCGACGTAACCGTGGAAGCGGGCATTGTCGATCTGGTCAAGGGGTTGGGCGAGAAGTTCGGCACCTCGATGATCTTCGTGTCGCACAATCTCGGCCTCATCCTGGAAACCTGCGACCGCATCACGGTGATGTATTCGGGCGAGGCAGTCGAGACCGGCAAGATCAAGGACGTCTTCGACCGGATGCGCCACCCCTATACGCAGGGGCTGTTCCGTTCGATCCCGCTGCCTGGCGCCGACAAGAACTCGCGGCCGCTGATCTCGATCCCGGGGCAATTGCCACTGCCGCACGAACGGCCCAAAGGCTGCAATTTCGGCCCGCGCTGCCACCATTTCGTCGAGGGCGTCTGCAACGCCGCCGAAATCCCGATGATCGAAGTCGCCGGACACGAGGGCCATTTCTCGCGCTGCGTGCGCTTCAACGAGATCGATTGGGAGGCATTGCCGCCCGGCGCCAAGAAGGTGAATGAGCGCGTCGTGCCCGGTGCGCCAGTACTCAAGATCGAGGACCTGCGGAAATACTACAAGGTCGGCGGCAGCGAGGTGTTCGGCTCGAGCGAAGGCCGCGTCGTCAAGGCCAACGAGACGATCTCGTTCATGGCACGCGAATCCGAGACCGTGGCCATCGTCGGCGAATCCGGCTGCGGAAAGTCGACGCTTGCCAAGGTATTGCTCGGGCTGGAAACCGCCAGCTCCGGCAGCGTCACGCTCGGCAACAAGGAAATCCAGTCGACCGGCATCGAGAAGCGCAGCGTCGACACCGTGTCGTCGATCCAGATGGTGTTCCAGAACCCGTTCGACACGCTGAACCCCAGCCATTCGGTGGGGTCGCAGATCATCCGGACGCTGGAAAAATTCAATGTCGGCAAGACCGTCGCCGACCGGCGCAAGCGCATGCTGGAACTGCTCGACCTGGTGAAACTGCCGCGGGCGTTCGAAACCCGCAAGCCGCGCCAGCTTTCCGGCGGCCAGAAGCAGCGTATCGGCGTGGCGCGAGCCTTCGCCGGCGACGCCAAGGTCGTGGTGGCCGACGAGCCGGTTTCGGCGCTCGACGTCTCGGTGCAGGCGGCGGTGACGGAACTGCTGATGGACATCCAGCGCAAGAACAAGACGACGATGCTGTTCATCAGCCACGATCTCTCTGTCGTGCGCTACATCGCCGACCGCGTCGTCGTCATGTATCTCGGCTATATCGTCGAGCAAGGCACCACAGACCAGATCTTCGCGCCGCCCTACCATCCCTATACCGAGGCGCTGCTCTCGGCGATCCCGATTGCCGACACCAGCGTGGTCAAGAAGCACATCGTGCTGGAAGGTGACATCCCCTCGGCGATGAACCCGCCGTCCGGCTGTCCGTTCCAGACACGCTGCGGCTACAAGAAGCTGGTGCCTGACAATCTGTGCGAGACCAAGGTGCCGCCAGTCAAGAACCTCGGCGATGGCCATATGAGCCTGTGCTGGCTCTCCGACGACGTGCTCAAGACCATGGAGCCGGTGATCAAGTTCGACAAGGAACATGCCGCCCATGAAGGCGTGCCTGACGACGCGCCGCATGGCGAAGGTCCGGGCTTTGCCGGCGAACCGCCGAAGCGGCCACATGGCAAGGTAGCGGGTGCTGAGGCCGACGCGATCGGGGAGGCCGCCGAGGAGGCGGACGCCGTTTCGCGGGCGCGTCGCCACGAAGTCCGCGACGAGGTGTCGGAAACCGGTGATTCAAAACCGAAGGACACGACAAAGCCGCACTAGCGCGGACAGGACATCAGCTCCCGCATTGCTGCAGCTGAACAGCATAGTCGCGGGCCATCTTGTCGGTGGCCCGTGCGTAGCCCTGGACGCCGGCATCGCCACGATTGCCGCGGCCATAGGCGGTCCAGCCTAGGTAATAGGCGAGGTAGAGGTTGTAGGTGTCGTTGCGCGCGACGCCGTATGTGTCGGCTGTCTTGGAATGATACCAGCCGACGAAGTCGACGGCGTCGGCGAATCTCGTGCGCCGCGCCGCCCAGTTGCCGGTTTCGCGCTGATATTGCGACCAGGTGCCGTCCAGCGCCTGCGAGAAGCCGGTGGCCGAGGAGACATGTTTCCACGGAATGAAGCCGAGCAGTTTGGTGCGCGGCGGCCGGGCGTTGCTCTTGAAGCCGGATTCCTTGCGCACCGTTGCCATCAGCACCGGCACCGGCACGCCGTATTTCTGTGAGGCGCGCTCGGCACCCGACTGCCAATTGTCGAACCAGCCATCGTTCTGGTCGAAGACGGCGCAGACATTGTTGATGTGACTGGGTGCCGTCGCGCAGGCCGAAAGTGCCAGCAGCACGCCAACCGCTACAATTTTACTAAAACTCGACCTACGCATTGGATGAGCAATAGGCCGAAATCATAAAGGGAATCTTGCTGCCGCTGTTAACGCCTCGTCGGCACGGTCAGGTGAGAAAATGCCATAGCTGTATTCCGACGCCAATTGTCGCCTTTTATAAAGTCGTGCTGAGCATATGCCGCCTTGGCTAAAATCGCGCCCGTAAATGGCGCATTTCTGACAGCTTGCGCGGTTTACCGAAGCTTTGATGCCGGCATGACCGAACCAAGACGCAAGCGCGGCGCCGAGCGTACCAGCAACCGGGGGCCAGCGCCCATCGCACAGCTGCGGCCCAGGCGGGTGATCAATCCCTATCCGCCGATGGCCTTGCTGTCACCAGACCAGATCGAGGCGATCCATCAGGCGTCGATGCACATATTGGAGAATTTCGGCATCGAGGTGATGAGCCCGCGTGCGCTGTCGCTGTTCGAGAAGGCCGGCGCCAAGGTCGATCACGCCTCGGCCAATGTGCGCGTCGATCGCGGCATGATCGACGCGGCGCTGAAGACGACGCGGTCCGGCTATACGCTGACCCCACGCAATCCGGCCAACACAATCCATCTCGGCGGCAACACCATCAATTTCACGCTGGTTGCCGGTCCTCCCAATGTGCATGACATGGAGCGGGGCCGCCGTGCCGGCAATCTGCGCGACTATGCGGATCTCACCAGGCTGGCGCAGCATTTCAACTGCGTCCACATGCTTGGCAACCAGGTCTGCGCACCGGTCGAACTGCCGGCCAACTCACGCCATCTCGATACGTACTTCACCAATCTGACGCTGACCGACAAGAGTTTTCATGTCTCGGCGATCGGCCGGGGCAGGGCGCTGGACGGCATCGAGATGATGGCGATCGCGCGTGGGATGACGCTGGCCCAGATGGCTGATGATCCCGGCATTGCCACCATCATCTCGGTCAACTCGCCGCGTCGCTTCGACGAGATGATGGCCGAGGGGCTGATGACCATGGCCGAGTACGGCCAGTCGGTGGCGGTGACACCGTTCACGTTGATGGGAGCGATGAGCCCGGTGACGCTGGCCGGGGCGCTGGCGCAGCAGAATGCCGAGGCGCTGTTCGGCGTCGTGCTGACGCAGCTGGTGCGGCCAGGCGCGCCCGTGATGTACGGCGCCTTCACCTCCAACGTCGACATGAAGTCGGGCGCGCCGGCCTTCGGCACGCCTGAAAACACCAAGGCCAACATCGCTTCGGGTCAATTGGCGCGCCGCTATGGCCTGCCATACCGGACGACGCCCGGTTCGGCTTCCAACGCCGCCGACGCGCAAGGCGCCTATGAGATGCTGATGGCGTTGTGGGGCGCGGTGCTTGGCCATGGCAATCTCGTCTACCACGCCGCCGGCTGGCAGGAGGGCGGGCTGACGGCTTCGTTCGAGAAATTCATCATCGACGTCGAGATGATCCAGCACATGATGGAGTTTTTGCGCCCGATCGTGGTCGATGAGGCCGAACTTGCCGTCGAGGCGCTGGGCGCGGTGCCGACCGGCGGCCATTTCTTCGGCGAGCCGCACACGCTGGAGCGCTACGCCACCGCCTTCTACCAGCCGATGCTCTCCAACTGGCAGAATTACGAAGCCTGGCAGGAGGCCGGCGGCCTCGACGCGACCGCGCGCGCGACGCGGCTGTGGAAGAAGGCGCTGGAGGATTATGTCGAGCCGGTGATGGACATCGCCGTACGCGAAGCGCTCGAGGCCTACGTGGCCAAGCGCAAGGAAGCGATCGGACAGGGCGAGCCGTGATGCGCGACGAACGTCCCGTTTTGATTCATCCCACCCATCCAACTAACTGATATCAGAGAAGAAACCATGAAATCGCATGCAAAGGTCGTGGTCATCGGCGGTGGCGTCGTCGGATGTTCGGTGCTGTTCCATCTCGCCCGTCATGGCTGGACCGACGTCGTGCTGCTGGAGCGCGACGAGCTGACCTCGGGCTCGACCTGGCACGCGGCCGGCGGCATGCACACGATCAATGGCGATCCCAACGTCGCCAAGCTGCAGAAATACACCATCAACCTCTACAAGGAGATCGAGGAGCTGTCGGGCCAGGCAACCGGCGTCCACCTGACCGGCGGCGTGCTTCTTGCGGCCACCGAGGCGCGGCTCGACTGGCTGCGCGGGGTGGTCGCCAAGGGCCGTTATCTCGGCATCGAGCTGGAGGAAATCTCCCCGAAAGAGGCGGCCGAACTGATGCCGCTGCTCGATCCCAAGCAGTTCGTCGGCGCCGTCCGCAACAAGGAGGACGGCCACCTCGATCCCTCCGGTGTCACCCACGCCTATGCCAAGGCGGCACGAAAACTCGGCGCCGAGGTGGAGCGCTTCACCAAGGTCGAGGATATCGTGCGCCGTCCCGACGGGCTGTGGCGCGTCATCACCAACAAGGGCGAGGTGGTGGCCGAGCATGTCGTCAATGCCGGCGGCCTGTGGGCGCGCGAGGTCGGCCGCATGGTTGGGCTCGAACTGCCAGTACTGGCGATGGAGCACATGTACCTGATCACCGAGGACATGCCGGAGGTTGCCGCCTGGAACCAGAAAACCGGCACCGAAATCATCCATGCGGTCGATTTCGACGGCGAGCTCTATCTGCGCCAGGAACGCGGCGGCATGCTGATGGGCACCTATGAGAAAGCCAACAAACCATGGTCAGAATACCAGACGCCGTGGAATTTCGGCCATGAATTGCTGGCGCCGGATATCGACCGCATCGCGCCGTCGCTCGAGGTCGGTTTCCGGCATTTCCCGGCTTTCCAGAACACCGGCATCAAGCAGATCATCAATGGGCCCTTCACTTTCGCGCCCGACGGCAACCCGCTGGTCGGGCCGGTGCGCGGCCTGCCGGGCTTCTGGGTCGCCTGCGGCGTCATGGCCGGCTTCAGCCAGGGCGGTGGCGTTGGTCTGGCGCTATCCAACTGGATGATCGAGGGCGATCCCGGCGCCGATATCTGGGCGATGGATGTTGCGCGCTACGGCGACTGGGCGACGATGGCCTACACCAACGCCAAGGTGCGCGAAAACTATTCCCGGCGTTTTTCGATCCGCTTCCCCAACGAGGAACTGCCGGCCGGGCGGCCGCTAAAGACGACGCCCGTCTATGACCTGTTGTCGGCCAAGGGTGCGCAGTGGGGCGTCGCCTACGGGCTGGAAGTGCCGCTCTGGTACGCGCCGGAAGGCGTCAAGGACGAGTTCTCATGGCGGCGCTCGAGCGACTTCAGCCATGTCGCCGCCGAAGTCGCGACGGTTCGCGCAGGCGTCGGCTTGTCGGAGATATCGAGCTTCGCCAAATACAAGGTGACGGGCGAGGGGGCCGCGGCCTGGCTCGACCGGATGCTCGCCTGCAAGCTGCCGAAGCCCGGCCGGATGACGCTCGCCCCGATGCTGAAGGACGACGGCAGGCTGATCGGCGATTTCACGCTGGCCAATCTCAGCCCCCAAGGTCGGGAAGAAGCGGGCTGGTTCCTGGCCGGCTCCGGCATTGCCGAGCAATATCACATGCGCTGGTTCGAGCAGCATCTGCCCGACGATGGCTCGGTCCATATCGAAGCGCTGGGACAAAAGCTTACCGGCCTGTCGATTGCCGGCCCCAAGGCCAGGGACGTGCTGGCGAAAGCCACGCGCTCCGACATCTCGAACGCGGCATTTCCCTTCATGGCCGTCGGCAAGATGGATGTCGGCATGGCGCCATGCCTGGTCGGCCGCGTCAGCTACACCGGCGATCTCGGCTACGAGATCTGGGTGGTGCCGGAATATCAGCGTGCCGCCTATCAGGCGCTGATGGCGGCGGGGGCGGAATTCGGCATCGGCCTGTTCGGCTCGCGCGCGCTCAACGCGCTGCGGCTGGAGAAGAACTACGGCTCATGGGGGCGCGAATACCGGCCGATCTACGGGCCGCTGGAAGCCGGCATCGATCGTTTCGTCGCCTACGGCAAGGACGCGGATTTCATCGGCAAGGCGGCGGCTCTGGCCGAGCGCAAACAGGGCGGCAAGTTGCGGCTGCGCGCCTTCATCGTCGATGCCGACGATGCCGATGTCATCGGCGACGAACCGATCTGGTTCGGTGGCGCGGTGCGCGGCTGGGTGACGTCGGGCGGCTATGCCCATCATTCGAAGAAGTCGGTCGCTCTCGGCTACGTGCCGAAGGAGATCGCAGAGAAGAGCGACGGCTTCGAAATCGAGTTGCTCGGCAAACGGCATGCGGCGCGAATCCAGGCGGCGCCGCTGTTCGATGCGAATTTCGAACGGATGCGGGGGTGAACCACCCCCGCATGGGGTTCACGCGCTACGGCGGTTGTCCAGCGCGAAGGCGCCGGCGCCGGCAAAGACCAGATAGAGGAAGATGAAGCAGAACGAGATCGCCGAATCGCCGCTGTTGTTGACGGGGAAGAAGTCGCGCGGCATGTGAGCCATGAAATAGGCAATCGCCATTTCGCCGGCCAGAAGGAATGCGACCGGGCGGGTGAAAAGGCCCAGCGCCAGCAGAATGCCACCAGCGAATTCGAGGATGCCCGCTGCTAGCGGCAGTCCGCTCAACGCGGTGGCTGCGTGGTCGCTGGCGGGGAAATTGAACAGTTTCTGCGTGCCGTGCTCGATGAACTGCAGCGCGGTCATGATGCGCAGAACGCCAAGCGCCTGCGGCTGGTATCTGGCAAGGCCATCGAAAAGCTTCATCCAAAACTCCGTTTGGCTTCTCGGACCGGCCATAGGTTATTGCCCGGCAGTGGACCATTCACATCTCATGGCCAGCCATCAACAATTGGTGATTGGAAATGTTCCCCGCCTTTCATATTGTTCTCGTAAAGGTTGCATTTTTGTGTGTTTGGTTGTATTGGTTGTAGGCGTCGATTGGATGCTCTTCACATGTGGGTCCCCTTGTCATGAAAAAAGTCGCCATCAGCCTGTTCGCAATCCTTGTGAGTACCAGTTTAGCCATGGCCGAGGACGCCGGCTGCGAGGCCTTCAGATGGCCGGTGACGCGCGAACAGGCGCTGTTTGCAACGGCACCCTCAACGCCGTCCGGAGCGACACTGGCAGTAGGGGCGGCCGCGGATCTGGCGCTGGTGCCGGCCGAGAAGGCCGGCTTTGCGGTGCCGCCCGAACGCGCACCTGCGGAAGGCACGTTCGGTGCCGTCGCCAGTGTGGCGGTGCCGCCGGAGGGGACCATCCAGATCAGCCTGTCGGGCGAGGCCTGGGTCGATGTCATCCAGGACGGCAAAGCCGTGAAATCGTCCGGCTATAGCGGCGTCAAGACGTGTCCCGGCATCCGCAAAAGCGTGCGCTTCAAACTCGCGGCCGGCCAGGCCACCGTCCAGTTCAGCGGTGCCAGGAAAGAGACCCTCAAGGTCGCGGTGCTGGCACCGGAATAAGTCGACGCCAGCAAGCGTGATATCAGCGGTTGACGCGGGCGCTTATCGCACCGGCGCCATCAAAGCGAAGTGCGCGCCTTGCGGATCCTGGCATTGCACGACCCAGCTGCCTCCGGGGACCTCCATCGGTCCCATCAGGATCTTGCCGCCATTGTCGGTGACGCGTTTTGCGGCCGCGTCGATGCCGGTGACGTTAAAATAGAACTGCCAGACCGGCACCGGAATCTGCTCGGGCTTGTTCATGATGCCACCGCCGGATTCGGGGCCGGCGGTAAAGGTCTGGTAAGTGCCCATCGGCCCCATGTCGAATTCGCCGGCATTGGCCCAGCCGAACTGGCTGGAATAGAAGTCAAACGCGGCCTTCCAGTCGCTCGTATAAAGCTCATGCCAGCCGATATGGCCCGGCGTGCTGGCCGGCACGACGGGCTGGTCGGGGCCGTTCGGCTGCAGGAGCATGAAGGTCGCGCCTTGCGGATCGGCCACGACGGCAAAGCGGCCGACGCCTGGAATGTCGTCGGGCTGGCGGTGAACGGCGCCCCCCGCCTTTTCCAGCGACGCTGTTGCCGCGTCGACATCCCTGGCGTGGATGTAGCCCAGCCAGGCGGGCGGCATGCCCATCTTGGCGGCATCCTGAGGCATCGTCATCAGGCCGCCGACGCCACGCTCGCCGGCATTCATGACGACATAGCGCGGCATGCCTGGGGCCTTATCGAAGGGCTCGGCCTTCCAGCCCACCACGGCGGGGTAGAAAGCCTCGGCGGCGTCGAGGTCTGACGTCATCAGTTCGTACCAGAAGAAGGGCATCGGGGATTGTGGCATGGTCGGTCTCCTCACCTTTGTGCGCCGATCGTCGTTCGATCCATCCTAGGACGATCTTGACGACGGAAATCCGACATCTGGGCTGGAAATCGGGAACGGCAAGGCGCACCCTCTTGGCAATCTTGCGTGTCTTGCGATTTTCGCCTTTGCTTGGCCTCGAGGAGGAGGTCGTCGTTCCATGCGGCAGATGTCACTTACCGCCGAGCTTGTCGCACTGTGCCATCGCGACGAGGCCGATCCCGGGCCCAGCGGCGGCTGGACGCAACTGAGCGACGAGGATTTCCGGGTCCTTTCCGCGCGGCTCGCCCATGAAGCAGATGCGGGGCCGCTATGGGTGTTCGCCTATGGCTCGCTGATCTGGAAGCCGGCTTTCGAGTCCGTCGAACGCCAGCGTGCCACCGCCCATGGCTGGCACCGCTCGTTCTGCATCGACATGGTTCGCTGGCGCGGCAGCGTCGCGCAGCCTGGGCTGATGATGGCCCTCGAACGCGGCGGGCGGTGCGATGGTGTGATCTACCGTTTGCCGGAAGGGGAGAAGACTGCTCAGATCGAAAGGCTGTTGCGGCGCGAGATCGACGATCATGAGAGCGTCGCTTCGGTCAGGTGGGTCTCGGTGCGTACGGCGCAAGGGCATCTTCGGGCGCTGGGTTTCTGGGTCGGGGTGACGGGCAGGGGCACTTCGCTCGGGCAGCCGCTGGACCGGGTGGCGCGGGTGCTGGCGCGGGCCTGTGGCCATGTCGGATCGGGCGCCGAATATCTCTACAACACCGTCAGCCACCTCGAGGAATTCGGCATTCGCGACCGCAATCTGTGGCGCCTGCAGCAATTGGTCGCCGACGAAATCAGGTCTATCCATGGCAATGGCAGGGGTGGCGGCCTTATCCCAGTGTCACCGTCATCATAACATGAATACCACTATCATGTTTTCTTCCAGTCTTTTCAACGGTTTGTGCCAAAAATTGACCAATTGATAAAAAAATAAAACGTGCTAGCCTTCCCCAAAACGAAAACATGGGGAACTGAGAATGCCAGAAGGCCAGTTCAAAGAGGGTATTGTCGGCGGCCGGCTTCTGCCCGACCAATACGCGGATAATTTTTCCGACCTGCATCCCCCGCTCGATCATCACGAGGCGCTGGTCGAATCCGACCGCTGCTATTTCTGCTACGACGCGCCGTGCATGAACGCATGCCCGACCTCGATCGACATTCCGCTGTTCATCCGCCAGATCTCGACCGGTAACCCGATCGGCTCGGCCAAGACCATCTTCGACCAGAACATTTTGGGCGGCATGTGCGCCCGCGTCTGCCCCACCGAGACGCTGTGCGAGGAGGTTTGCGTGCGCGAGGTTGCGGAAGGCAAGCCGGTCCAGATCGGTCGTCTGCAGCGCTACGCCACCGATGTCGCGATGAGCGAGAGCAGGCAATTTTATCCGCGCGCCGAGCCGACAGGAAAAACCGTAGCCGTCGTCGGCGCCGGCCCGGCCGGTCTTGCCGCGGCGCACCGGCTCGCCCGCCATGGCCATGACGTGACCATCCTGGAGGCGCGCCCGAAGGCGGGCGGCCTCAACGAATATGGCATCGCCGCATATAAGAGCGTCGACAACTTTGCCCAGGCCGAGGTCGACTATGTCACCGCGATCGGCGGCATCGACATCCAGAATGGCAAGGCGCTCGGCCGCGATTACCAGCTCTCCGACCTGATCCGCAATTACGACGCCGTTTTCCTTGGCATGGGGCTTGGCGGTGTCAACGCGCTGCGCGCCGATGGCGAGGATGCCGCCGGCGTCACCAACGCGGTCGAATTCATTGCCGAACTGCGCCAGGCCAGCGACCTCTCCGGATTGCCGGTCGGCCGCCGCGTCGTCGTCATCGGCGGCGGCATGACGGCGATCGACGCCGCCGTGCAGTCGAAGCTGCTTGGCGCCGAGGAGGTGACGATCTGCTACCGGCGCGGCCAGGAGCATATGAACGCCTCCGAATTCGAACAGGACCTGGCCGCCGCCAATGGCGTCACCATCCGTCACTGGCTGCAGCCGAAGCGGGTGATTGCCGAAGGCGGCAAGGTCAGTGCCATCGAACTCGAATACACGGCACTCGACGGCGACCGGCTTGCCGGCACCGGCGAGACGCTGACGCTGGTTGCCGACCAGGTGTTCAAGGCCATCGGCCAGAGTTTCGTGCCGGCTGCACTCAACGGCAGCGGGGCGTCGATCGATCTCGAAGCCGGCCGTATCAAGGTCGACGCGGAAGGGCGCACATCGCTGGCCAAGGTCTGGGCCGGCGGCGACTGCATTTTTGGTGGCGACGACCTGACCGTTTCGGCTGTGGCGCAAGGCCGCGACGCGGCGGAAAGCATCCACAGGAGCCTGACCCAGGGATAAGGACCATGGCCACGGTGGAACCGGGCATTGCCCGTCACTACGAGATTTCAGGCCTGGAGGAGCGGATTCTTGCCGCGCTTGCCGACACCGGCGTGGAAATTGACCATCTGAGCGCTGACGATCTCGCAGCGGTCGACGAATTCCACATTGGCGGCGTGGCCGCCACCAGGGAACTCATCGACCAGATGGGGCTGAAGCCTGGAGCCCGGCTTCTCGACATCGGTTCAGGCATCGGCGGCCCGGCCCGTTTTGCCGCGAACAATGCCGGCGCCGATGTCACCGGCATCGACCTGACCCAAAGCTATGTCGATATCGCGACCAGCCTGTCGAAACGGGTGGGAATGGCCGGCAAGACGCGCTTCGTGCAAGGCAGCGCGCTGGACATGCCGTTCGCCAAGGCCAGCTTCGATGCGGCAATGATCCTGCATGTCGGCATGAACCTTCCCGACAAGGCCAAGCTGATGAGCGAGGCCGCCCGCGTGCTGAAGCCCGGCGGTGTCTTTGCCGTCTATGACGTGATGCGGCTCAAGGATGGAGCACTGACCTATCCGCTGCCATGGGCCTCCGACGCGACCATGTCGTTCGTCGCCACGCCTGCTGATTATCGAGCCGCCGCCACCGTCTGCGGCTTTTCAGTAATCGCCGAGCGCCCGCGCGGCGCTTTCGCCATCGAATTCTTCGCCACCATGCGTGCCCGCATGGCCGCCGCGCAGGCCGAGGGCAAAAAGCCGCCGCCCGGCGTCGGCCTGATCATGGGCGAGGATGCCCGCACCAAGATCGCCAATCTCACCGCCGCGCTTGAAGGCGGCATTCTTGCACCCGTGGAAATGCTCCTTCGTCTCGGTTGAAAGGGACCTGTCATGGCTGACATCAGAAATAATTTCGTCGGCATCAAATCGCCCAATCCGTTCTGGCTGGCCTCGGCGCCGCCGACCGACAAGGCCTACAACGTCATCCGCGCTTTCAAGGCGGGTTGGGGCGGTGTCGTCTGGAAGACGCTGGGCGAAGAGGGGCCGCCGGTGGTCAACGTCAACGGCCCGCGCTACGGCGCGATCTGGGGCGCCGACCGGCGCCTGCTCGGCCTCAACAACATCGAACTGATCACCGACCGCGATTTGCAGACCAATCTGCGCGAGATGAAGCAGGTCAAGATGGATTGGCCCGACCGTGCGCTGATCGCCTCCATCATGGTGCCCTGCGTCGAGGAGAGCTGGAAATCGATCCTGCCGCTGGTCGAGGAGACCGGCGCCGACGGCATCGAGCTCAATTTCGGTTGTCCGCACGGCATGTCGGAACGCGGCATGGGCGCGGCCGTCGGCCAGGTGCCGGAATATATCGAAATGGTGGTGCGCTGGTGCAAGCAATATACGCGCATGCCCGTCATCACCAAGCTGACGCCCAACATCGCCGATATCCGCAAGCCGGCGCGGGCAGCGCATGCCGGCGGCACTGACGCGGTGTCGCTGATCAACACCATCAATTCGATCACCGGCGTCGACCTCGACAGTTTCGCGCCGATGCCGACCATCGATGGCAAGGGTTCGCATGGCGGCTATTGCGGCCCGGCGGTGAAGCCGATCGCCATGAACATGGTGGCCGAGATCGCCCGCGATCCCGAAACCCGCGGCCTGCCGATCTCCGGCATTGGCGGCATCACCACGTGGCGGGACGCCGCCGAATTCATGGCGCTAGGCGCCGGCAATGTGCAGGTCTGCACGGCGGCGATGACCTACGGCTTCAAGATCGTGCAGGAGATGATCGCCGGCCTCGAAAACTGGATGGACGAGAAGGGCCACCGCTCGCTCGACGACATTATCGGCCGCGCCACGCCCAACGTCACCGACTGGCAGTATCTCAACCTCAACTATGTCGCCAAGGCGCATATCGACCAGGATGCCTGCATCAAATGCGGCCGCTGCCACATCGCCTGCGAGGACACCTCGCACCAGGCGATCACCAGCATGGTCAACGGCGTCAGGCATTTCGAGGTGATCGAGGCCGAATGCGTCGGCTGCAATCTGTGCGTCAATGTCTGCCCGGTGGACAATTGCATCACCATGGAGCCGCTTGCGGCCGGCGCGTTGGACCAGCGTACCGGCAGACCGGTGTCGCCGGTCTATGCCAACTGGACCACGCACCCGAACAACCCGATGGCCAAGGTGGCGGCGGAGTAGGGACAACCTTTCAAAAGCGGCGTCTGTGGACGTCGCTTTTTCGTTTTCCTATTGCAGATAAGAATTATCCAGGATATGTAGTATCTATGAATTGGAGACTAACATTATGAAGCTGGGCGAGGGTGTTGAGGCGGCCATCCACTGCGCGGCGACACTGGCGAGCGTCGAAGGCAACAGCACCATGCCGGGCGCGGCGCTGGCGGAATCCTTCGGCCTGTCGTCGAGCTATTTGCTGAAGCATCTCAACATGCTGACGGCGTCCGGCATTCTGGAATCGGTGCCGGGTCCCGCCGGCGGCTACCGGCTGGCGCGGGCTGCCGAACGCATCACGCTGCTCGACATCGTGCTGGCCATCGAAGGGCGCGAGCCGGCTTTTCGCTGCGGCGAGATCCGCCGCAACGGTCCGGTCAAGATCGATGCCTCCGCCTATGTGAAACCTTGCGGCATCAATGCCGCGATGCTCAAGGCGGAGCGCGCCTACCGGGCAGCGCTCGCCGAGGTGAAGTTGTCCGACATCGTGGCGGATTACGCTGCGGAAGGCGACCCCAGATCGTTTGCCGCGAGCTGCGCCTTTGTCGAGCGCCATCAACGGCGGCAGAAACCCAGTTCAACCAACCAAGCCTAAATTAACCTCCCCAAGGATGCGAAAGGAAAGACGATGAAACAGAGGCTGCAGTTCTTCGCCAAGGCGCCCGAGATCATGAAGGCTGTGTCGGCGCTCAACAAGGCGGTCGACGAATGCGGGCTCGAAGTGAGTCTGCTGCACTTGATCAAGCTCAGGGCCTCGCAGATCAATGGCTGTTCCTTCTGCGTGGAGATGCACAGCCGCGAAGCCAGGCGCGACGGCGAGACCGAGCAGCGGCTCTATCTCGTCGCCGCCTGGAAGGAATCGCCGCTGTTCTCCGAGCGCGAACGCGCCGGACTGGCCTGGACCGAGGCGGTGACGCTGATCGCCAACGATGGCGTGCCGGACGAACTCTATGCGCGCACGCTGGAGCATTTCTCGGAAGAGGAACTGGTCAAGCTCTCCGTCGCGATCGGCATGATCAACACATGGAACCGACTTTGCATTCCGTTCCACGCCATCCATCCGATGCCGGCCGCCAAGGCGGCCTGACAGTCCGGACATCTGTTGGGGGCGCCGCCGGGGAAAGGCGGCGCCCCTACTGTTTCAAAGGGGGAGTTCAATGCCTGTCGATTTGCCTTCGACCTTGCTGTTTCTCGGTCGCCTGCTGCTCGGCGGTGCCTTTGTCTTCGCCGGCTTGCGCAACATCCAGAACGCGGATTTCCTGACCAGGTTGGTGGCCGCGCGTGGCGTGCCCCAGGCCGGGCTGGCGTTGTGGGCGGGCATTGTCCTGCAGATCATCGCGGGAGTGCTGGTGATGGTCGGCCTCTGGACCGCGATTGCCTGCGTGGTGTGGTGCTGTTCCTGATCGTGGCGACGCCGATGTTCCACAATTTCTGGGATCATCAGGGTCCGGAGCGTGCATCCCGCATCAATGGCTTCGTCGGCAATGTCGCACTGAGCGGAGGGTTTTTGTCGCTGATCGCGCAGTCGCTTTAACTCTCCAAGGTTTTACGCCGCGAACCGCAGGCCGCCGTCGCAGGTCAGTACCTGGCCGGTCATGAAGCCGTTGGAGACGAGGAAGGCTATCGCCGAGGCGACGTCCTCGGCACGGCCGATGCGCCCTACCGGGGTCTTGCCGGCATAGTCGGCAAACACGGCTTGTCGCTGCTCGCCCGGCAGAAAATCCCACCATGGCGTGTCGATGACACCCGGCGCCACGACGTTGACGCGCAGCGGCTTCAGCTCGATGGCCAGGATCGGCGCCACGGTCAGGAGCATGCCATTGATGGCGCCGATGCCGGCGACGCCCGGCGTGGCGAGCTGGGCCGATACCGCCGAGATGAAGGTGACCGACCCCGATTTGTTCAGCGTCGGCAAGGCGGCCTGCAGGCAGGAGAGTTGAGGCCGCACTTTCTCGTCGACGCCTCCGGCGATATCGGTGAGATCGAGGGTCTGGAACGGGCCGAGGCCCTTGCCGCCGCTCGCCGCCAGAACGAGGTGGTCGAACGAGCCGAGGCGCTCGAAAAATTGGCGGACTTCATCCGGTTCCGAAGCGTCGAAGGCCGCCTTGTCGGCCGCTCCGCCAAGGCTTTTCCAGGCGCTGATGAGCCTGTCCTGGTTGCGCCCGGTGATCGTGACCTTCATGCCCGGGCCGAGCAGTTTGCGCGCCGTCGCCAGGCCGATGCCGGATGAGCCGCCGATGATCACCGTGTGTTCGATGTTGCTGGTCATGAATGCTGTTCCTTCGTTTCAGGGAAAGCCAGCCCGACGAGGTCGAGGCTCAGGCTTCGCAATTGTTGTCTTGCCTTGGCATCGTAAGCCTGGGCGTCGGCGCGGGATTCGCGCAGGCCGTCGAAATAGAGGCCGCTGCGCCCTTCGAGCGCGGGCGAGGTGGCGAGATTCAAGATAGCCTCGGCGCCGGTCTCGACCGAACTCCATGGCGTGACGCCCGCCTGGCGGACCATGGTGGTGTTCATGTAGCTCGCCGGATGCAGCGCGTTGACGGTGACGCCGCTGCCTTCCAACTGCCCGGCCAGATCGACGGTGAACAGGATCTGCGCCAGCTTGCTTTGGCAATAGGCGCGCACGCCGCTGTAGCCGCGGGTCAGCATGACGTCGCCGAAATCGATCGCCTGCTGGCCGGCGGACGCGACATTGACGATGCGTGCCGGGGCGCTCGCCTTCAGCAGCGGCAGAAGCTCCGAGGTCAGCAGGAAGCCGGCGAGATAATTGACGGCAAAGCGCAACTCGTAGCCATCGGCGCTTGTCTGTCGTTTGTCGCCAGCGGTGCCGACGCCGGCGTTGTTGATGAGGATGTCGAGGCGGCTCGTGCTGGCGCGCACGGCTTCGGCGAGGCATCGTACCTGCGCCAGCGAAGCGAGATCGGCCGCGAAAAATTCGGCCTTGCCGCCGGCGGCTTCGATGGCGGCGATAACGGCGTCACCGCGTGTGGCATCGCGGCCATGCACCAGCACTCGTGCGCCGGCGGCACCCAGCCTTTGCGCCAGCACGCGGCCGACGCCGTCGGTCGAGCCGGTGATGAGGACGGTCTTGTCTTTCAATTCCATGTTCAGAGCCTCCTGTTGTTGCTCTGAACGCAAGATGGAGCGCTTCGCCCATGTCAAACAGTTCAAACTTTATCCTGGTATCAATACTGCTATAATAGCCGGTATGAACGCTCCCGTTGCCTCCACCCGATCAGCCGACGAGAGCCGCCGGCGCGAACTCGGCGCCTTCCTGCGGTCGCGCCGGGAAAGGCTGGCGCCATCGGCCACCGGCATCGCGACAGGTCCGCGACGGCGCACGCCGGGTCTGCGGCGGGAGGAAGTGGCGATGATCGCCGGCGTCGGCACCACCTGGTACACCTGGCTTGAGCAGGGCAGGGACGTGCGGCCCTCGGTGGAAGTGCTGGCGGCGCTCTGTGAGGCCTTGCGCCTCGACGCCGTCGAGAAGCGGCATCTGTTCATCCTGGCAGGCCGCCAGCAGCCGGAGCGTCGTTTGGCGGCGCCTGAAAAGGTCGACGCTACGCTGTTGCACATGCTGCAAAGCCTGGTGCTGCAGCCCGCCTATGTCGTCGGCCGCCGTTGGGACGTACTTGCCTGGAACGACGCGGCCGTGGCGGTGTTCGGCGACTATGGCTTGCTCGAGGGCGATAGCAGAAACATCGTCCACATGGTGTTCACCAACCCGCACCATCGCCGCCTGCTGGTCGACTGGGAAGAACTTGCCCGCGTGGTGCTTGCTTCGTTTCGTGCCGAAAGCGCCAAATATGTCGGCGATCTGGATTTCGAACGGCTGATCGCGCTGATGATGAGTTCAAGTCCCGAGTTCCGTGACTGGTGGCCCCGGCGCGACGTGGCGCGCAGGCTGACCGGCGTGAAGCATGTCCGGCATCCCATGGTGGGCTTGATGGCCTTCGAGCATATGAGCCTGTCGATCGACGACGGCTCGGACATGCGGCTGATCGTCTACACGCCGCTCGCCGAGCAGAACTCGATCTCCAAACTTCAACAACTGCTGGAGGCGATGCCGGCCGAACGGCGCAGCGCGTGAAGTTATCTGCCGGCGCGCTCTCAACTTCGTCATCCACGGGCGGAGCGGAAGCGAAGCGGACGCGCAGACCCGAGGATCCATGCCGTTACCTTGACAGTATAGTGCAGCCGAGCAGAATTCTGGACCGTAGCGGCGCTCATGTGTCGCGGCATGGATTCTAGGGTCTGCGCCGCGTCGCTTCGCTCCTTGCTTCGCCCTAGAATGACGAAGCCAATGTGCGCTTCGGCCAATCTAGACATGATTTCGCCTGTTACCCTTTCGGCTTCAGCCCATCGAGGAACAATTGCTCCAGGAAGCGGGCAGCGTCCTCGAAGCGGCCGTCGCCGCCACGGTTCGGCCCCAGCACGGCGCGGACCTGGACATCGAAATCGGCGTAATGCTGCGTCGTCGCCCAGATCGAGAAGATCAGATGCCAGGGATCGGTCCGGGCGATCTTGCCGGCGCGCATCCAGCCCTTGATGACGGCGGCTTTCTCGTCGACCAGCGTCTTCAACTCGCCCGCCAGCAGCGGCATGATGCGCGGCGCGCCTTGCAGGATCTCGTTGGCGAACAGGCGGCTCTCGCGCGGAAAGTCGCGCGCCATTTCCAGCTTGCGCCTGATGTAACTCCTGAGTTCAGTCATCGGATCGCCGATGTCGTCGAGTTCCCGCAGCGGCGCCAGCCAGGTTTCGAGCAGCCGTTCCATCAATGTCTCGTGGATGTCTTCCTTGCGGCGGAAATAGTAGAGCAGGTTCGGCTTCGACATGCCGGCGGCTTCGGCGATCTGGTCGATGGTCGAACCGCGGAAGCCGTTGGTGGAGAACACTTCGAGCGCGGCCTCCAGGATCAGTTCGCGCTTTTCCTGCTGGATGCGGGTGCGGCGAGGGGCTTGCGTGCTCGTGGTCACCGTTGCGGACCTTCTTATTGCCATATCTCGCATTCAAGGTCATCTGGACCAATTCTCTGGACCAGTTTTTCCCCAGGCTGTGGAACGCACTTCAGGAGCCGCATTTCCGCTAGTAATCCATTGACCGCCGACATGGCGGTGCTAAACGTTTGTCCAATCGGTCAAAATTTGCGTAGCATGAAAGCGCGGCAAAGACCAAGCGTTGGACGCAGCGAAACAGGTTACAAGGGGAAGTCTTGGTCATGTCCAACCGGCTGAAAGTCACGCCGAACGATCTCAGCGCATTCTGGATGCCGTTCACGGCAAACCGGCAGTTCAAGCAGGCGCCGCGCATGTTCGTGTCCGCCAAGGACATGCATTACACGACCAGCGATGGCCGCAAGGTATTGGACGGCACCGCCGGCCTGTGGTGCGTCAACGCCGGCCATTGCCGTCCCAAGATCACCGAGGCGATCCAGCACCAGGCCGCCGAGCTGGATTATGCACCCGCCTTCCAGATGGGCCATCCGATCGTGTTCGAACTGGCGAACCGCCTGGTCGACCTCGCGCCCAAGGGCATGGACCATGTCTTCTTCACCAATTCCGGTTCGGAATCGGTCGAAACGGCGCTGAAGATGGCGATCGCCTATCATCGCGTGAAGGGGGAAGGGTCGCGCACCCGGCTCATCGGCCGCGAGCGCGGTTATCACGGCGTCAATTTCGGCGGCATCTCGGTCGGCGGCATCGTCACCAACCGCAAGATGTTCGGCACGTTGCTGGGCGGCGTCGACCACATGCCGCACACGCATCTGCCGGAGAAGAACGCCTTCTCCAAAGGCGTGCCGGAGTATGGCGCGGAGCTCGCCAACGAACTCGAGCGTATCGTCGCCCTGCATGACGCCTCGACCATCGCCGCCGTCATCGTCGAGCCGGTCGCGGGTTCCACGGGCGTCATTCTGCCGCCGAAGGGCTATCTCGAGAAGCTGCGCGAAATCTGCACCAAGCACGGCATCCTGTTGATCTTCGACGAGGTCATCACCGGTTTCGGCCGTCTCGGTGCGCCGTTCGCGGCCGACTATTTCGGCGTCACGCCCGACATCATGACCACCGCGAAGGGCGTCTCCAACGGCGTCATCCCGATGGGCGCGGTGTTCGTGAAGAAGGAAATCCACGACGCCTTCATGACCGGCCCCGAGCACATGATCGAGTTCTTCCACGGCTACACCTATTCGGGCAACCCGATCGCCTGTGCGGCTGCACTCGGCACGCTCGACACCTACAAGGAAGAGGGCCTGCTGACGCGCGGCGACGAACTGGCGCCTTACTGGGAAGATGCACTGCATTCGCTGAAGGGCGAACCGCATGTCATCGACATCAGGAACATCGGCCTGATCGGTGCGATCGAACTGGCGCCGATCGCCGGCAGTCCGACCAAGCGGGCCTTCTCGGCCTTCGTCAAGGCGTTCGAGCGCGGCGCGCTGATCCGCACCACCGGCGACATCATCGCACTGTCGCCGCCGCTGATCATCACCAAGGGCCAGATCAACGAACTGATCGATCATGTGCGTGAAGTGCTTAGGATGATCGATTGAAGAACTGGGCGCCGATATCCCTCCCCCTCGAGGGGAGGGTGGCCGCGAAGCGGTCGGGTGGGGTCGGTTCGACCGGGTGCCGACGTGATCTTTTGCCGCGAGGTCGCTTCTGATGCCCCGTACCCGCGTGAGCTTCGAAATGCGCCAAAAGGCGCGCGCGCTTCGAGTTCACGCGACCAAAGGCGAATCCCTTCTTTGGTATGAATTGCGTGAGTTGAAACCAAACGGAATCAAGTTTCGCCGACAATGTCCGATTGGGCCCTATATCGTTGACTTTGCCTGCTTTTCTACAAAGCTGATTGTTGAAGTCGACGGCGATTTGCATGAGCACGAAAAGGGCAAGCAGCACGACGCCGTTCGTGACGCGTATCTACGATCGCTTGGGTTCGAGGTCTTCCGTGTCGACGAACCCGATGTCATAAACAGCGCTTGGCATGTCGCGCAGGTGGTCAAGGAAAAAGTCGAGCGTATGTCAGCCGACCCCACCCGACCGCTTCGCGGCCACCCTCCCCTCGAGGGGGAGGGGGACGCCCCGCAATTGATGAGGTTTTGAATGGCCGCACCCGGCGAGAATCTGCGAATCAATTCAGACCGTTTGTGGGATTCGCTGATGGAGATGGCGAAGATCGGCCCCGGCATTGCCGGCGGCAACAATCGCCAGACCGTGACCGACGAGGATGGCGAGGGCCGGCATCTGTTCAAGCGCTGGTGCGATGCCGCGGGGCTCGAAATGGGTGTCGACGAGATGGGCACCATGTTTGCCCGCCGCGAAGGCACCGACCCCAGCCTGCCGCCGGTCTATGTCGGCAGCCATCTCGATACGCAGCCGACCGGCGGCAAATATGACGGCGTTCTCGGCGTTCTTGGCGGCCTGGAGATCGTGCGCTCGCTCAACGATCTCGACATCAAGACGAAACATCCGATCGTCGTCACCAACTGGACCAACGAGGAGGGCGCGCGCTTCGCGCCGGCCATGATGGCGTCCGGTGTGTTCGCCGGCGTGCTCGACCAGGCCGACGTCTACGAGCACACGGACAAAAACGGCAAGAAATTCGGCGAGGAACTGGAGCGCATCGGCTGGAAGGGCACCGAGAAGGTCGGTGATCGCAAGATCCACGCCTTCTTCGAACTGCATATCGAACAGGGCCCGATCCTCGAGGACGAGGACATCGACATCGGTGTCGTCACCCATGGCCAGGGCCTGAAATGGCTGCAGGTGACGCTGACCGGCAAGGAGGCGCATACCGGGTCGACGCCGATGCCCAAGCGCCGCAATGCCGGGCTCGGCATGGCGCGGGTGATCGAATTGGTCCACGAGATCGCCATGGACTACCAGCCCGACGCCGTCGGCGCGGTCGGCCACATGGAGGTCTATCCCAACTCGCGCAACATCATCGCCGGGCGCACCGTCTTCACCATCGACATACGCTCGCCGGAAAAGGAAGTGCTCGACGCCATGGATGGCCGCATCCGCGAAGGCATCGACACGATCTGCGACGCGCTCGACATCCAGTACAAGATCGAGCAGGTCGGCGCTTTCGATCCGGTCACCTTCGACAAGGGCTGCGTCAAGGCGATCCGCGATGCGGCCGAGCGGCTTGGCTATACGCATCGCAACATCGTCTCGGGTGCCGGCCACGACGCCTGTTGGATCAACCGCGTCGCGCCTACCGCCATGGTGATGTGCCCTTGCGTGGATGGGTTGAGCCACAATGAGGCGGAAGAGATCACCAAGGAATGGGCAGCGGCCGGCGCCGACGTTCTGTTCCATGCCGTGGTGGAGACGGCCGTTATAGTAGAGTGAACTTAGAGATTTACCTTCAAACGCCGCTCACCAAGAAGCGGGAAGAGAAGAACAAGGGAACAGCAAAATGACCAAAGTGATCAAGAACGGCACCGTCGTAACCGCCGACCGAACCTGGAAGGCCGACGTGCTGATGCAGCACGGCAGGATCGTCGCCATCGGCTCGGACCTGCATGGCGACCATGAGTACGACGCCACCGGCTGCTATGTGATGCCGGGCGGCATCGACCCGCACACCCATCTCGAAATGCCGTTCATGGGCACCTATTCGGCCGATGATTTCGAATCCGGCACGCGTGCGGCCTTGGCCGGCGGCACCACGATGGTGGTCGATTTCTGTCTGCCGGCGCCGCAGCAATCGCTGCTCGAAGCCCTGCAGATGTGGGACAACAAGACCTCGAGGGCGTCCTGCGATTATTCGTTCCACATGGCGATCACCTGGTGGGGCAAGCAGGTGTTCGACGAGATGGCCACCGTGGTCGACAAGGGCATCACCTCGTTCAAGCACTTCATGGCGTACAAGGGCGCGCTGATGGTCGACGACGACGAGATGTACGCGTCGTTCCAGCGCTGCGCCGACCTCGGCGCGCTGCCGCTGGTGCATGCCGAGAATGGCGACGTGGTCGCGGCCCTGTCGCAGAAGCTGCTTGCCGCCGGCAATAACGGCCCCGAGGGACATGCCTATTCGCGCCCGCCGGAAGTGGAAGGCGAGGCGACCAACCGCGCCATCATGATCGCCGACATGGCGGGCGTGCCGCTCTATGTCGTGCATGTCTCGTGCGAACAGAGCCACGAGGCGATCCGCCGGGCACGCCAGAAAGGCATGCGGGTGTTCGGCGAGCCGCTGATCCAGCACCTGACGCTGGACGAGAGCGAGTACTTCGACAAGGACTGGGACCATGCGGCGCGCCGCGTGATGAGCCCACCCTTCCGCAACAAACTGCACCAGGATTCGCTATGGGCCGGCCTGCAGGCCGGTTCGCTGCAAGTGGTGGCGACCGACCATTGCGCCTTCACCACCGACCAGAAGCGCTTCGGCGTCGGCAATTTCACCAAGATCCCCAACGGCACGGGTGGCCTCGAGGACCGGTTGCCGGTGCTGTGGACCAGGGGCGTCAATACCGGCCGGCTGACGATGAACGAGTTTGTCGCCGTGACCTCGACCAACATCGCCAAGATCCTCAACATGTATCCGAAGAAGGGCGCGATCGTCGAAGGCGCGGATGCCGACATCATCGTCTGGGACCCCCAGCGCAAGAAGAAGATTTCCGCCAAGAAGCAGCAATCCGTCATCGACTACAACGTCTTCGAAGGGGTCGAAGTGACCGGCCTGCCGCGCTTCGTGTTCTCGCGCGGCGAGCTGTCGGTCGAGGAGGCCGAGGTCAAGGCGAAGCCTGGCCATGGTGAGTTCGTCGGCCGCGAACCGAACGCGGCCGTCAATCGGGCGCTGTCGACCTGGAAGGAGATCACCGCGCCTCGCAAGGTCGAGCGGACGGGCATTCCGGCGACGGGTGTTTGAGGTGAGGTGCGCGGGGCTCTATCTCACCGCCGTTGTTGTTCTGGCAGCCGGCTCCGCCTCGGCGGCTGGCATCGACCTGTCCAAACCCTATGGCAATAAGTCCGGCTGCATCAACAAGAACGGCCAGAAGGTCTATGCCGAAGACATGCTGCTGCTGACCGACACCAATTTTATCACCGCGACCAGTGCCTGCGCCTTCACCGGCAAACACGGTGAGGCCGATGGTTCGCTGACGGTCAAGGCAGAGTGCGAAGCCGAAGGCGAGGAGGGAAAGTCGCCGGCCACCTTCACGATCAAGCACAGCGCCAAGAATGCCAAGAAATTGGTGATCGCCGACGAGGACGGCAGCGTATACGGGGAAGTGTCTCGGTGCAGATGATTGCCGAGGTCGGCGCCGCCCCTCATCTGCCTGCCGGCATCTTCTTCCCGTATAGTGATGGGGAGAAGATGGCTGAGCGCAACCTCGGCGCTCTTTTTGCCAACGCTGGCGATTGGCGGAATCCTTCGCGACGGCGTCCTTCTGCCCGCCTCTATACGGGGAGAAGTGCCGGGCAGGGCGATGAGGGGCAGCGCGGACCTGGAGCTATTGAGCCTCGGCCGGCGAACCCGCCAATACCGCCCTCAGGCGACGAGCGCGTCCAGTTCCGGCAGCAGGACGACGCTTTCCTGTTCGTTGGGATCGGTGCGGGCGATGACGGCCGAGGACGGCGCATTGCTCAGATTGGCCGGCAAATGCGGCACGCCTGCGGGAATGTAGAAAAGGTCGCCGGCCTTGACGACGATGTGATGCTCCAGCCGGTCGCCATACCAGGTATGGACCTCGCCGGAGAGCACGTAGATCGCCGTTTCATGGTTCTCGTGCAGATGCGCCTTGGCGCGGGCACCGGGCGGCATGGTGAGCACGTGCATGCAGATGCCGGAGGAGCCGACCGACTCGGTGGCTATGCCGGCGAAGTAGGTCAGGCCCTGCTTGCCTTCATAAGTGCTTTCAGGGCGGATAAGATGACAAGTCGGTTTAGGCGACATCGGGGAAACTCCGGGCGTCGATCGAGTGGGACAAACTCAGCAGGACTGGGGCCAATGGGACGGGTCGAGTGGAAAACAACATCACGATAAAAGCAATCGGTTTCGTGCGGCGGAAGGCAGGCAGCAACCGATGACGGGACCTTCGCCAGCCGTCGTTTCGGCAAGCAAACTGGGCCTCACCTTCCAGACCAATGACGGGCCGGTACAGGCGCTGTCCAATGTCGACCTGACCATCGGCAAGGGTGAGTTCGTCTCCTTCATCGGGCCTTCAGGTTGCGGCAAGACGACCTTGCTGCGCGTCATCGCCGATCTGGAAAAGCCCACTTCGGGGACGATCTCGGTCAATGGCATGACGCCGGAACAGGCGCGCGAGAGGCGTGCCTACGGCTATGTCTTCCAGGCCGCCGCCCTGTTTCCCTGGCGCACCATCGAGCGCAATGTCGGGCTGCCGCTGGAAATCATGGGCCTGTCCAAGACCGAGCAGGCGGAGCGGATCAAGCGCACGCTCGACCTCGTCAACCTCAGTGGCTTCGAGAAGAAATACCCCTGGCAGCTTTCCGGCGGCATGCAGCAGCGCGCCTCGATCGCGCGTGCGCTGGCCTTCGATGCCGACCTGTTGCTGATGGACGAGCCGTTCGGCGCGCTGGATGAGATCGTGCGCGACCACCTCAACGAGCAATTGCTGCAACTATGGGGACGGACGAACAAGACCATCTGCTTCGTCACCCACTCCATTCCGGAAGCCGTCTACCTGTCGACGCGCATCGTCGTCATGTCGCCGCGCCCGGGCCGGGTCAGCGACATCATCGAATCGACGCTGCCGAAAGAGCGGCCGCTCGACATCCGCGAGACGCCGGAGTTTCTGGCGATCGCGGCGCGGGTGCGCGATGGGTTGAGGGCAGGGCATAGTTATGATGATTGAGGGGAGCGACAAGCGCGCGGTCCATCGCGACTTCGTCATCCTAGGGCGGAGCAAGGAGCGAAGCGACGCGGCGCAGACCCTAGGATCCATGCCGTTACCTCAACGTTCCGCAGCGGTGCAGACCGATGCACCTTACGCTGTGCGTTCGAAGGCGAACACTCTCGACCGCTTATACCCCCCGGCCAACGTCACGGAATGGATCCTAGGGTCTGCGCGACGCTTCGCGTTGCTCCGCCCTAGGATGACGAAGGCGAAGGTGGTCGGCCTTCGCTTCGCTCCGGCCACCCTCTCCCCGGCGGAGAGAGGAGAAGGCGCCCATGGATAGCTTCCGCTCCAAGATCATCCCCGTAACCTCCATCCTTCTGGGCGTGGTTGTGCTCTGGTATATCTTCGCCGTTATCCTCAACGCGCCCTTCCAGCGCGATCTCGACCGGCGTGCCAACGAAACCTCCACGTTCGGCGAACTCATCGGCAAGACGCTGTCGCAGCCCAAGCCAACGCTGCCGGCGCCGCATCAGGTGGCGGTGAATTTCTTCGAGAACACTTTTCTGCGGCCCATCACCTCAAACCGCAGTCTCGTCTACAACGCCTGGGTTACGCTGTCCTCGACGCTGCTCGGCTTCGCCTTCGGCACCGCACTCGGCATCGTCATCGCCGTCGGCATCGTCCATGTCGCGACGCTCGACCGCAGCCTGATGCCATGGATCATCGCCTCGCAGACCATCCCGATCCTGGCGGTGGCGCCGATGATCATCGTGGTGCTGGCGGCGATCGGCATTACCGGACTGATCCCGAAGGCGATGATTTCGACCTATCTGTCGTTCTTCCCGGTGACGGTCGGCATGGTGAAGGGCCTGCGCTCGCCCGAGATCATGCATCTCGACCTGATGCACACCTATAACGCCAGCCGCGCGCAGACCTTCTGGAAACTGCGTGTGCCAGCCTCGGTGCCATTCCTGTTCACCTCGATGAAGGTCGCGGTGGCGGCAAGCCTGGTGGGCGCAATCGTGGGCGAACTGCCGACAGGCGCGGTCGCCGGCATCGGCGCCAAGCTGTTGGCGGGCGCCTATTACAGCCAGTCCATCGACATCTGGTCGGCGCTGGTCGCCGGCTCCATCGTGGCGGCGCTGCTGGTGATGGTGGTTGGCATCGCCGGCCGCGTCGTTGACCGCGCCATGGGCGGGAGGCCAGCATGAACTGGCTGAAACCTTCCTGGCAGGCCGTGCTGGCGATCGTGCTGTGCCTGATCGCGATTGCGCTCGGCGCCATGTCGAAGCCGGAAGCGGCAGCGCTTGCCGATCCGACGGCCAGTATCGGCTACCCCTATCTCGGAATGAAGGGCTTGATGCTTGGCGTGGCCGTGCTGGCGGCGCTGATCTCCATGGTCAGGATTACGCCCCTGGTGGAGGCCGTGGTGCTCTTCATAGGCGCCCATCTCGTCGCCTGGCTGCTGATTTCGGGCATTGCAGGTTTCGAAGGGACGGCGCTGGCGCCGTATTTCCTTCTGCTCGCGGCTGCCTGGCTGCTTGGCTGGCGTTGTGTGGCGGTGCTTTCGGGATTGCGGCCGAAGGCAGGATGGGTCCGGACCGCACTGCGTCTGGTCATCCCCGCTATCTTCGGCGCCTGGATCCTGATCATCTGGGAAGCCGTCACACGCGGCGCCGGCATTCCTTTCATCCTGCTGCCGCCGCCGAGCGCCATCGGTGCGCGCATCGTCAGCTCGCTGCCGGTGCTCGGCGCCGATGTCCGGCAAACCATCTTCAAGGCGGTGCTCTTCGGTTATGTGGTGGGCAGCGGCGCTGGCTTCATCACCGCTGTTCTCGCCGACCGCGTACCGTTTCTGCGGCGTGGACTTCTGCCGATCGGCAATATGGTCTCGGCGCTGCCGATCATCGGCGTGGCGCCGATCATGGTCATGTGGTTCGGCTTCGACTGGCAATCCAAGGCGGCGGTGGTCATCATCATGACCTTCTTCCCGATGCTGGTGAATACGGTCGCCGGGCTCGCCGCGTCCGGCCATATGGAGCGCGACCTGATGCGCACCTATGCGTCGGGCTACTGGCCGACGCTCGTCAAGCTCAGGCTGCCGGCCGCCGCTCCCTTCATCTTCAACGCGCTGAAGATCAATTCGACGCTGGCGCTGATTGGCGCCATCGTCGCCGAGTTCTTCGGCACGCCCGTCGTCGGCATGGGATTCCGCATTTCGACCGAGGTCGGGCGGATGAACATCGACATGGTCTGGGCCGAAATCGCAGTTGCAGCACTTGCGGGTTCGGTCTTTTATGGCGTGGTCGCCCTTGTCGAAAGGGCCGTCACGTTTTGGCATCCCTCTGTCCGTGGTGGATAGGGGCGGTGGGTTTGGGCACTAACTTCAGAGGGTAAAAAAATGAAAAGACTTATTATTCCAGTCCTGGCCGGCGCGATGTCACTGGCCGCGTTCCAGGCGATGGCCGCCGACAAGGTGACCTTGCAGCTGAAATGGGTCACGCAGGCGCAGTTTGCCGGCTACTATGTCGCCAAGGCCAAGGGTTTCTATGAAGCCGAAGGCCTCGACGTCGACATCAAGCCAGGCGGCCCCGACATCGCCCCCGAGCAGGTGATCGCGGGCGGCGGTGCCGACGTCATCGTCGACTGGATGGGCGGCGCGCTCGCCGCGCGCGAGAAGGGCGTGCCGCTGGTCAACATCGCCCAGCCGTTCAAGAAGGCCGGCATGGAGCTGGTCTGCCCGAAGGACGGCCCGATCAAGACCGAAGCCGACTTCAAGGGTCATACGCTCGGCGTCTGGTTCTTCGGCAACGAATATCCGTTCTACGCGTGGATGAACAAGCTTGGCCTCAAGACGGAGGGTGGCCCCGATGGCGTCACCGTGCTGAAGCAGAGCTTTGACGTGCAGCCGCTGATCCAGAAGCAGGCCGATTGCATCTCGGTCATGACCTACAATGAGTACTGGCAGCTGATCGACGCCGGCTATAAGCCCGAACAGCTGACCGTGTTCAACTACTCGGCCATGGGCAACGACCTGCTTGAGGACGGCCTCTATGCCTCGGAAGACAAGCTCAAGGATCCGGCCTTCGAGGACAAGATGGTGCGGTTCGTGCGCGCCTCGATGAAGGGCTGGAAATACGCGGTCGACAACAATGACGAAGCCGCAAGCATCGTCATGGACGGCGGCGGCCAGGACGAGAATCACCAGAAGCGGATGATGAGCGAAGTTGCCAAGCTGATCGACAATGCCGACGGCAAGCTCGACCCGGCGACCTACGAACGCACCGCCAAGGCGCTGCTCGACCAGAAGATCATCACCAAGGAGCCGAAAGGCGCCTATACCACCGCCATCACCGACAAGGCGGTCAAGTAGGCCTCGCAGGCGCGATCAACAGCGCCTGAGACCGGGTCTGACGGTCAAAGGGGCGGGCGACCGCCCCTTTTCCATGCGCTCCAATCACAAAACCGTGTGCGGGGATACATTGCGCCGTCCAGCCGTTGCATTGAAGCATGCGCGCGTCGGGGAGCCGCGACGCACGCTCTATCAATCGGAGGTCCTTCATGCGCGCTTACTCCTTCCTGCCGGCGCTATCGGCGCTCGCCATTTCCACCGCTTTCCTGTTCGCATCACCGGCCATGGCCGAGATGGTAAAATACAAGGCGACCCTCGATGGCGGCCAGCAGAGCCCAGCCGTCACCACGAAGGGCAAGGGGACGGCCACTCTCACCTTCGATACCACCAAGAAGAAGCTCAGCTGGAACGTGAAGTATTCCGGCCTCACCGGCCCGGCGACAGCGGCGCACATTCACGGCCCGGCGGCGGCGGGCGAGAATGCGCCTCCGGTGATCCCGTTCAAAGGCAAGCTCAAGAGCCCGATCAAGGGGTCGGCGACGCTGACCGATGCGCAGGCCGCTGACCTCGAGGCCGGCAAGTATTATGTCAATGTGCACACGGCGGCCAACAAGGACGGCGAGATTCGCGGCCAGATCGAAAAGGCGATGTAGAGCCGGAAGCGCGGCTAACGCTTGAAGGCCGGCGGGACAGCCCGCCCTTTGTCCTGCCGGTCCTTAAGCCCTGTCGCGTATCTGTGTTATCGTCCGGGTCGGGGTGATCGCTTCGGGATCGAGCCTGATCTCGACGATCGCCGGCTTGCCGCTGGTTCGCGCGCGCTCGAAGGCAGGCGCGAAATCAGCTGTATTCTCCACCGTCTCGCCATGGCCGCCATAGGCGCGGGCAAGTGCTGCAAAATCAGGGTTCTTCAGATCGGTGCCGACGACGCGGCCGGGATATTCGCGTTCCTGGTGCATGCGGATGGTGCCGTAAATACCGTTGTTGACGAGAATGACGACGATCGGCAGGTCGTACTGCACGGCGGTGGCGAATTCCTGGCCGTTCATCAGGAAGCAGCCGTCGCCGGCGAAGGCGACCACTGTGCGCTCCGGATACAGCGCCTTGGCGGCGACCGCCGCCGGCGTGCCGTAGCCCATCGAGCCCGACGTCGGCGCTCCTTGCGTGGCGAAGCGGCGGAAGCGATGGAAGCGGTGTACCCAGGTTGCGTAATTTCCGGCGCCATTGGTGAGGATGGCATCGTCCGGCAGCACGTTTTCCAGGTAGTTCATGATAGGTCCCATCTGGACCGGGCCGGGACCGTTTTCAGGCGGAGTCGACCAGTCGAGATAGGCGGCATGCAGCTTGGCTGTTTCGGCCGCCCATGATGGCGTTCCGGCCGGCATGCGCTTGGTGAAAGCCTCGACGAAAGCCGCTGGCGAAGCATTGATCGCCAGGGTCGGACGGTAGACGCGGCCGAGTTCGCCGGCATCGGCATGGACATGCACCAGAGCTTGGTCGGGATAGGGGCTCTTCAGCAGCGTGTAGTCGGAAGAGGGCATCTCGCCCATGCGCCCGCCGATCAAGAGAACGACGTCGGCCTGCTTGATAGCCGTTGCCAGCTTCGGATTGATGCCGATGCCGACATCGCCGGCATAGTTTGGATGAAGATGGTCGAACAGCATCTGGCGGCGGAAGGAACAGCCGACAGGAAGCGACCAGGCCTCGGCGATCTCATGCATCCGCGCCACCGCGTCCGCGTTCCAGCGTGTGCCGCCAAGAATGACGAAGGGACGCTTCGCGCCGGCAAGCAGCATTTCCAGTGCGTCGAGTTCGGCCTCGCCGGGATAGGTTTCGACCGGCGTGTGCGGAAGTGCTTCCGGCGCGTCGACGACGCTGGTCAGCATATCCTCAGGCAGCGATATGACGACCGGGCCGGGGCGGCCCGACGTCGCCACGGCAAAGGCGCGCGTGACGAATTCGGGGATGCGCGAGGCGTCGTCGATCTCGACCACCCATTTGGCGATGTCGCCGAAGAACCTGACATAGTCCACTTCCTGGAACGCCTCGCGCTCCTTGGCGTGGCTGGCGACCTGGCCGATGAACAGGATGAGAGGAACCGAATCCTGCATGGCGATGTGGATGCCGGCCGAAGCGTTGGTGGCGCCGGGTCCGCGGGTGACGAAGCAGATGCCGGGCTTGCCGGTCAGCCGGCCCTGGCAGTCGGCCATCATGGCAGCGCCGCCTTCCTGGCGGCAGACGATGGTGCGGATCGAGGAATCATGCAGCGCGTCAAGCACCGCAAGGTAGGATTCGCCCGGCACGCAGAACATACGGTCGGTGCCATTGGCTTCGAGGGCGTCGACGATCAGTTGTCCACCGGTCTTCATTTCCCAGACTTCTCCAGTTCGGCAAGGATTTCGTCAGTGTGCTCGCCAAGGCGCGGCGAGGGGCGTTCATAAGTAAGCGGTGTGCCCGACATCACCATCGGCGCGCGCACTGACGGCAGGCGGTTGCCATGGCCGTCGTCGAGGTCGAGCCGCATGCCGCGGGCAATGGTCTGCGGGTCGTCGAACATCTGGCCGATCGTGTTGATCGGGCTTGCCGGCACGCTGGCGGCTTCGAGCTTCGCCAGCAGCGGATCGCGATCAAAAATCTTCAGCGCCTCGATGATGCGTGCGCGAAGTTCCACGCGATTGGCGACGCGGGCCGGATTGGTGGTGAAATCGGGATTGGCCGGCAAATCGCCCAGCCCGACCGCGGCGCAGAATTTGGCGAACTGGCCGTCATTGCCGACAGCCAGGATGATGTGGCCGTCCCTGACCGGAAGCACTTCGTAGGGGGCAATGTTCATATGGGCATTGCCCATCTGCACCGGCGACTTGCCGGAAACGAGATAATTGAGGTTCTGGTTGCCGAGCGCCGAGATCTGGGTGTCGAACAGCGCCATGTCGATGTGCTGGCCTTCGCCGGTCTGTTCGGCATGGCGAAGTGCTGCCTGGATGGCGATGACCGAATAGAGGCCGGTGAAGATATCCGAGATGGCGACGCCAGCTTTTTGCGGCTCGCGGCCGGGCTCGCCGGTAATCGACATCATGCCGGCCATGGCCTGGATAATGAAATCGTAGCCCGCGCGAGGCGCATAAGGCCCATCCTGACCGAAACCGGTGATCGAGCAGTAGACGAGGCGAGGGTTGATTTCCTTCAGGCTGCCGTGGTCGAGCCCGTATTTCTTCAGGCCGCCGAGTTTGAAGTTCTCGATCAGCACATCCGCCGTCGCGACCAGCCGGCGCACCGTCTCGGCGCCTTCGGGCGTCGAGAAGTCGATGGCGATGGAGCGCTTGCCGCGATTGCAGGAATGGTAATAGGCGGCCGACAGGTTCTCGCCGTCGTGGCTCATGACGAAGGGCGGACCCCATTTGCGGGTGTCGTCGCCGCCATCGGGGCTCTCGACCTTGATGACATCGGCGCCGAGATCGGCAAGCAACTGCCCGGCCCAGGGCCCGGCAAGAATGCGGGCGAGTTCGACGACGCGGACGCCTTTCAGCGGGGGTTCGGCCATAAATCACCGTGGTTGCTGCAATCATCCTGATCGCTGCGAAAGCAGAGCCTCTATCAAGCCCGGCGGCGGCTGTCACGATTCTTGCGATGGGCCAAACCGTCGGGCTTTCAGGACAGCGTCCGCCCAGTTGGCGAAATCGTCCATGACCGTGTCCCGGTTCGCCTCGTTCAGGCTCTCGTGGCGGGTGCCGGGGTAAACCTTCGAAACCAGATTAGAAAAGCCCATCTTGCGCATGCGGTTCGCGAGATGGGTGATGCCCTTGCCGTAGTCGGAAGCTGGGTCTTTCTCGCCGCCAACGATGGCGACGGGAAGGTCGCGCCGGATGCCGGCAAAGGCCGCATCCTTGCCGCCGTTCAGCGCCATCGCGACCACATCGCGCCACATCGATATGGAGGCATCCCAGCCGCAGAGCGGATCGGCGATGTATCTCGCGACCTCCGCCTCGTCGCGCGAAAGCCAGTCGAACAAGGTGCGATGGTCGGGGACCGCCTTGCCCCAGGCCTGGAAGGTGAGTTTCGGCAGCAGGCGCGACGGGACATCGGAGCCCAGCCGCATCCGTTCCCAGGCCAGGATGCCGAGCGCCACCTGGCCGAGCAGGCCCTGCGAGAAATTGCCGTTCCAGATGGCGGCGGCATGGATCCGATTCGAGTGCCGTAACAAGTAGTTCAGCGCCACGGACGCGCCCATCGAGTGGCCGAAAAGGATCACCGGCAGGTCAGGCTGCTCGCGGGCGATAAGATCGCGGATGGCGTCGACATCGGCGATCACCTTGGCCGGGCCGTCCTTGTCGGCGAATCTGCCGAGCGGCGCGTCGGGCGCCCTGGTCGCTCCATGGCCACGGTGGTCATGGACATAGACATGGAAACCCCGAGCGGCCAGGAAACCGGCGAAGCGGTCGTAGCGCGCGGCATGCTCGGCCAGGCCATGATTGATCTGGACCACCGCACGCGGAGAGCTGTCGGCCTGCCGGATGAACAGATTGAGGTCGGCGCCGGTCGGCGAGCGGACCACGCGCTGCTGGCTGAATGGCATGCCGGCTGGCCTCCCCCTGGTTCCGCCCTTGCAATGTCCAACGTGTGCGCCGGCGCCAGATTTGCGTCAATCGGGCCTGCCGGCTTTTCCGCGACGATCTTTCTTGCCACGGGCCCGCAAAATATCGCAATTCTGACATGGAGACAGTTTCAGTCTGTCGCCCACTTTCCAGCAGGGGAATCTCCATGCGCATTGCTGTTGTTTTCGGATTGGCCTTGCTGGCGGGGTCGCTGGCAGGCGCGGCGCATGCCGACGTCAAGATGAGCGGCACCTTCGTGGCCGACGCTGCCTGTCCCGCGACGCAGGCGATCAAGAACGCCAAGAACCCCGGCAATGTCTCGACCGATGCGGGCAAGACCTATCAATTGCTGGCCGGCAACAAGGACGCTCCGAGCCACTACCTCATCCTGGTGCCGGGCGCCGATCCCGAGCGCCGTTGGGTGAAGGTCAGCTGCGGCCATCTCTCGGGCAGCAGTGCGGTGACCGCGCCGGCGGCACCGGGCGGGCAAGGCAAGCCGGCGGCCTCGGGAAAACCCGAATATGTTTTCGCGCTGAGCTGGCAGCCGGCCTTCTGCGAGACCAAGTCGAACAAGACCGAATGCAAGGCGCAAAGCCCTGGCGAATTCGACGCCACCAATTTCACGCTGCACGGCCTGTGGCCGCAGCCGAACGGCAATTTCTATTGCCAGGCTACTGCCAGCGACAAGGCCAATGACAATCCGGCTCACTGGCAGGACCTGCCACCGGTCAACCTCGATGCCGAGACCCGCGCCGAACTCGACAGGGTGATGCCGGGCACCGCCTCGAAGCTGGAACGGCATGAATGGATCAAGCACGGCACCTGCTATGGCAAAAGCCAGCAGGAGTATTTTTCCGACGCCCTTCATTTGATGCGTGAGGTCAACAGCTCGCCCGTGCGCGACCTCTTCGCCAAAAATATCGGCGGCAAGCTGACCGCGGACCAGATCCGCAGCGCCTTCGACCAGTCCTTCGGCGCGGGAGCAGGGGACCGGGTGCGTGTGTCCTGCCTTATCGATCCGTCGAGCGGCCGGCGGCTGATCGGGGAACTGACGCTTGGCCTTGCCGGCCCGATCGGTCCGAACAGCTCGCTCAAGGATCTGCTGCTGGCCTCCGTGCCGACCAACAAGGCCGGTTGCCCGACCGGCACGGTCGACGCGATCGGGTTCCAGTAACGCACGGGCACGGATTTAGGCAGCCAGCCGGGCTTTCGCTTGCCGTGCCTGCTGTTATGTTGGCATGGCGGTGTTCATTCAGCGGGGGTTGCATGAGTGGCATGACGAGCAGCGCGCCGGCACGGCAGGGGAAATCGTAGCGACAAGGTTGGTTCTGGACTGACTTTGGCTAGATCTGCGCGGACCTGGTCCAGGCGATATCGGCGTCGGCTTCATGCCCGCCGGGTTCACCGACGACGCGGTCGCGTCCGGTCGATTTCGCCTTGTAAAGACGCTGGTCGGCGAGCGCGAACAGGTCGGCCAGGCACTGCGTCGTTTCGCTGACGGTGGAAACGCCGGCGCTGACGGTCAAATCGAACCGGCTGGTGGCGGCCGATGCCTTGAGCGCGGTGCGGACGCTTTCGCCGAAGAGCCTGGCGACGGAATGCGGACGCGAACTCAGGATCGCGAATTCCTCGCCGCCGATCCGGAACACCTGGTCCTCGACGCCTGCCGCCTCGCAAAGTACGGTTGCGACCGCCTTCAGCACCTTGTCGCCTTCGGCATGGCCGAAACGATCGTTGATCGACTTGAAGTGGTCGACGTCGACGATGAGCAGGCTGAGCGGCCTCGCCGTGCGCAGGCTGGACTGGACGGCGGCCTCGCCATCGGCATCGAAGCGTCCCCTGTGCAGCAGTCCGGTCAGGCCATCGCGGCCGACATGTTCGACCAGCGCCTCGTAGCGTTCGCGATAGGTCAAGGTCTCGAAGATGTCGGTCAGCCCACGCGGCATCTGGACATCCCGGACCTCGAACCATTTGAGATAGGCGACCAGCATGGCGCTGAAGGTCAGTGCTGCCGCCATCTTGGCGAACCAGCCGCCGAAGAAGACCGCGATCGGCGCGCCGGCAACGAAATGCAGCGCGGTGAAGAACCCCGCCTGATCGAAAGTCAGCACGCAGGCGACGCAAATCAGGATGCGTGCGAACCGCGCCTTGCGCAGGACGCGTCCAAGTTTCTCATAGAGCAGGATGATCAGGATGGCATCGACGAACAGCAGCGTCGTGCCCCAAACCATCAGCCAGCCCATCTCGTCGATGAAGCCGATATCGGGGAGCCGGCCATCGGGAAGCGGAGCGATGGCGTGCAGGCGCAGGAGCAGGACCAGACCGATCATCAGCGCATTGCCGAGCAGCAGGCCATAGATCGGCTGCCGCACTGTGGCGGCATCCTCCTTCATGTAGAGCAGAAGGAGCATCACCAGCTTGCCCGAAAACAGCACCGCCGAGCCCGGCGAGACCATGCCGAACGGCAGCGCGACGTAGAAGACGCTGGCGAGATAGGTTTCCAGGAAATGCATGACGCCGAGTGCGCAGATGAAGACGCCCAGGCCGATGCGCTTGCGGAAGCGGAAAAGCGTCACCATGACGCTGAAGTAGACGATCGCTTCGGCAAGGAGCAGGAAACTGTTCAGCAATGCCGTCGATCCGCTCTCTGTTCGAAATCGCGGCCAGCCAGCGATTCCACTCCGATCCTGTTTTGACGTGGAAGGGTTAACCGGAGATTTCCGCGCGCCATCGACCGGTTGAAAACCTGGCTGTCGGTGCACACTTGTCCGTGTGGTTGGCCTGATATGGCAAAAGCGATTGCCGTTCGGCGCCGCATCGCCTACATAGCGGCCAACCTCCATTCAATTCGACAAATCCAGTCATTTTTCAGGGAAAGCGCGCGTGGCACGCCAGTTCATCTATCACATGGCCGGCCTCAACAAGGCCTATGGCACCAAGAAGGTGCTCGAGAACGTTCATCTGTCCTTCTACCCGGACGCCAAGATCGGCATCCTGGGCCCAAACGGCGCCGGCAAGTCGACGATCCTCAAGATCATGGCCGGCATCGACAAGGACTGGAGCGGTGAGGCGTGGCTCGCCGAAGGCGCCACTGTCGGCTACCTGGCGCAGGAGCCGGCGCTCGACCCGGACAAGACCGTGTTCGAAAACATCATGGAAGGTGTCGCGGCCAAGACCGCCATCATCGAGCGTTACAACGAATTGATGATGAACTATTCCGACGAGACGGCCGACGAGTCGGCCAAGCTCCAGGACGAGATGGACCGGCTGAACCTGTGGGATCTCGAACAGCAGGTCGAGATGGCAATGGAAGCGCTGGGCTGCCCGCCCAAGGATGCCAACGTCACCAAGCTATCGGGTGGCGAGCGCCGCCGCGTCGCGCTCTGCCAGCTGCTGCTTCGCCAGCCTGATCTTCTGCTGCTCGACGAGCCGACCAACCATCTCGATGCCGAGACGACGGCGTGGCTGGAAAAGCATCTGCGCGCCTATCCGGGCGCCGTGATGATCATCACCCACGACCGCTACTTCCTCGACAATGTCACCGGCTGGATTCTCGAACTCGATCGCGGACGCGGCATTCCTTATGAGGGCAACTACACCAAGTACCTCGAAGCCAAGGCCAAGCGCCTCAAGCAGGAAGGCCGCGAGGACGACGCCCGCCAGCGCGCCATCGGCCGCGAGCGCGAGTGGATCCAGTCGAGCCCGAAGGCTCGCCAGACCAAGTCCAAGGCGCGTATCCAGGCGTTCCAGGATCTGCTCGATGCAGCCGACAAGCGGCGGCCGACGGATACGCAGATCGTCATCCCGCATGGCGAGCGGCTCGGCAACGTGGTCATCGAGGTCGAGGGCCTGTCGAAAGGCTTCGGCGACACGCTGTTGATCGAAGGCCTCGAATTCAAGCTGCCGCCGGGTGGCATTGTCGGCGTCATCGGCCCGAACGGCGCCGGCAAGACGACATTGTTCCGCATGATCACCGGCCAGGAAAAGCCGGATGCGGGTTCTGTCCGCGTCGGCGAGACGGTCAAGCTCGGCTATGTCGACCAGAGCCGCGACGCGCTCGATCCGTCAAAGACCGTGTGGGAAGAAATCTCGGGCGGCGCCGAAGTGGTCAAGCTCGGCAAGTTCGAGGCCAACACCCGCGCTTATTGCGCGTCCTTCAACTTCCGCGGCGGCGACCAGCAGCAGAAGGTCGGCAACCTCTCCGGCGGTCAGCGCAACCGTGTGCACCTGGCCAAGATGCTGAAGACCGGCGGCAATGTTCTGCTGCTCGACGAACCGACCAACGATCTCGATACGGAAACGCTGGCGGCACTCGAAGACGCGCTGGAAAATTTCGGCGGCTGCGCGGTCATCATCTCGCACGATCGCATGTTCCTCGACCGTCTGGCGACGCACATCCTCGCCTTCGAGGGCGACAGCCACGTCGAATGGTTCGAGGGCAATTTCGAGGATTACGAGCAGGACAAGATCCGCCGGCTCGGACCCGAAGCCGTCAACCCGCACCGCATGACCTACAAGAGGCTGACGCGGTAAGGGGCACCGGGCGGCGAATTCTCAAGCTGACATGAGGAGCCCGGATGGCTGACTGGTCCGCCGCCCAATATCTGAAATTCGAGGACGAGCGCACGCGGCCCGCGCGCGACTTGGCGGCACTGATTCCGGTCGACTTCCCGCGCCGGGTTGTCGATATCGGCTGCGGGCCGGGCAATTCGACCGAACTGCTGGTCGAGCGCTGGCCGGATGCGCAAGTGAGCGGCTTCGACACGTCTCCCGACATGATCGAGAAGGCGAGGGCGCGGCTGCCCAATGTTAGCTTCGACCTCGCCGATGCGTCGACATGGCAGCCGGTCGAGCCGGTCAACGTGATCTTCGCCAACGCCGTCTTCCAGTGGCTGCCGGAGCATCCGGCGGTGTTCCAGCGCCTGATGGGTTTTCTGGCCCCCGGCGGCGCGCTAGCCGTCCAGATGCCCGACAATATGGCCGAGGATTCGCATCGCCTGATGCGGGAGACCGCCGCCGAAGCGCCTTTCGCGGCAAAGATCAGGGATGCGGCCCGTGCGCCGCTGCCGCCGGTGTCGTTCTACTACGACCTGCTGTCGCCGCTCTCGGCTCGGCTCGACATCTGGCACACCATCTACAACCATCCGCTGGCCGATGCCGAGGCGATCGTCGAGTGGGTGAAGTCGACAGGGCTGAAGCCCTTCCTCGATCCGCTGGACGCGGATGAGCGCAAGCTGTTCCTCGACAGCTACACGGCCAAGATCGCCAAGGCCTATCCGAAGACCGCCGATGGCAAGGTGCTGCTGCGTTTCCCCCGCATTTTCATCGTCGCCAAGGGGGCGGGATAGGCTGGCGAAAAACCTTGGTTTAAGCCGGCCTAAACCTTGGTTTAAGCCGGCGTAAACCGGCCGAGTGAGAAAAATGTTGCGCCGGAACGTTTCGGCGCCCACATCAAGCCGCAACGCCCGCGGATGGACGGACTTAAACATGCATCGCGTCATCATCAGCGGCATCGGCGCTGAAATTCCCAAGCCTGTCATCACGAATGAGGAACTGGTCGCCAGCTTCAATGCCTGGGTCGACACGGAGAACGCGCGGCGCCAGGATACCGGCGAGACGCTGCTGCAGAAATCGGATGCCGACTTCATCGTTCATGCTTCAGGTGTGAAGTCCCGCCACGTGGTCGAGCGTGAAGGCATTCTCGACCCGACCCGCATGGCGCCGCGCATTCCGGCGCGTCCGGACGACGCGCTCTCGCTGCAGGCGGAATTCGGCATCGCTTCGGCTGGGAAGGCGATCGACCACGCCGGGGTCGAGGCCTCGGACATCGATCTGGTGATCTGCTCGTCCTCTCATCAGCAGAGGCCATATCCGGCGATCGCTATCGAAATGCAGGAGGCGCTGGGCACGAGGGGTGCGGGCTTCGACATGGGGCTTGGCTGTTCGTCGGCCGCGGCTGCGCTGCACATGGCGGTCAATCTGGTGCGCTCGGGCGCGCACAAGCGCATCCTGGTGACGACGCCGGAAATCATCACCGGCCATCTCAATTTCCGCGACCGGCAGACGCATTTCATCTTCGGGGACGCTTCGGTGTCGATGGTGGTGGAGGGGCTTGCCCAGGGTGAGAGGCGGCCGGGCCGCTTCGAGGTGCTGGACACGCGCATATGGACGCAGATGTCGAACAACATCCGCACCAATCTCGGCTATCATACCCGCACCGCTCAGGACGATCCCTACAGGATCGACCTGGAAGGCAACCTCATCAAGCAGGTCGGCAACAAGGTGTTCAAGGAAGTGACCGTCGCCGGGCACAAATTCATCGTCGAATTCCTCGCCGAACACGGGCTGACGCCGCAGGCGGTGCGGCGCTTCTGGCTGCACCAGGCCAATGCGCGCATGAATGCGATGATCCTGAAACTGGCGTTCGGCCACGATGTCGGCCATGACCGCGCGCCGATGGTGCTGGAGCGGCTCGGCAACACGGCGGGCGCGGGAGCCATCATCGCGCTGTCGGAGAACCATGCCGACATGAAACCGGGCGATCACGGCCTGATCTGCGCCTTCGGTGCGGGATATTCGATCGGTGGCGCGCTGCTGAGAATGCTCTGAGGTGATGCCGCGCTAGGCCGGCGTGAAGGGAACCAGCATCGGCACCCGCTTGGCGTAATCGTCATAGGCGGGTCCGAGTTCGTCGCGCAGGAAACGCTCCTCCAGCCTCGCCTTGATGACGACGCCGATGATGAGCAGGGCCGTACCTGCAATGCCCCAGACCGTGCCCTTTGCCGCCATGGTGGCAACCACAGCCAGCAGCAGCCCGGTGTAGATCGGATGCCGGACCAGGCGATAGGGGCCGGTGTCGACCACGCGATGATCCGCCTTGGCTGTGACCGTGGCGGACCACAACCGCCCGAGATGGATGCGTGCCCACCATGCGAAGCCGATGCCGACCGCGATCAGGGCAACGCAGACCCAGGCTTCGGCAAGGGTCGGCGTCCACAATCTCAGCCTGCCTTCATAGCCGTGCGCTGGAACGAACAGCAGGACGGTGCCGGCCAGCCAGAAGACGCGATAGCGGGCCTCCGCCCCGATGGTGGCGCGCTTTTGGGCTGGATCGGCCCAGGATGCAGCGACGATCCAGGATACCACCCAGAACAGCCAGAGCGCTGCGATGGCCTGTCCAACCTGCATGCGAACCTCCTCCTCCCGACTGGCGCCGAATATATATAGGCGGCGCGGCGGCAATGGGACGCGCTCGCTGCAACATGACGGCATTTCCGGTAATAACGTCGTGATCGGCATCAAACGCAGTGATCGGATCATCAGCGCTTTAGACTGGACCGTATTGTCCGAGGCCTCTAGACCAGCAGCATGCAGGAAACAAACCTAGAACTTTTTCCAACTGCCGAGCCCACGATCGACATCGTCCCGGGCCGCAAGCTGACGGCAAAGGCAGTGGCGCTCTATGCCGCTCCGTCCGATCATTTCGAGACGAAAGCCGTCGAGGAATTGCATCTTGGCTTCGACGGAATCGCGAATGACTTCCATTCCGGAATGACGCGGCGTTCCGGTGGGCGCGAGCCTTGGTATCCGCGCGGCACGGAGATGCGCAACGAGCGGCAATTGTCGCTGGTCGCCGCCGACGAGCTTTCGATCGTCGCCGAGCGCATCGGCCTGGAGGAGATCAAGCCGGAATGGATCGGCGCCAATATGCTGATCGGGGGCGTGCCACGTCTGTCGATGCTGCCGGCCGGCTCACTGATGTTCTTCCAAGGGGGCCTGACGATCAAAATCGACGCGCAGAACAAGCCGTGCCGGGTCGCCGGGCAATCCATCGCCACGCATGTCCATGCATCGGATCGCGATGCAGCCGCGCTGCTCTTCCCGCAGACGGCGAAGCGGCTGCGTGGCCTTGTCGCCTGGGTTGAAAAACCCGGCGTGGTCAGGGTCGGCGAAGAGATTTCGGTGCGTGTGCCGGAGCAATGGATTTACAAGGCATAGCTACGCCGCTCAGTAGCGGCGTAACTATTATTTTGGGTGTCAGCCCTTGCGGTTCTTGTTGACGCCTTGCGCCATGACGGAGACGTGGTCCCACTTGTCCCAGGTGGCGAGGCGGTTGGCGTATTCCTGGCGTATCATCGGCAGGCCGCCATCGCCGAAGAACACCCTCAGCGGCGGCTCTGCCGCATCGACGATGGCCAGCATCGCCGGCCCGGTCGCCTCGGGATCGCCAGCAACCGAGTTGGCGCGGCGCTCGGCCATCTTGGCGCGGGCGGGCGCATAGGCCTCGATCGGCTTGGAGACCTTGGCCGATGCTCCCGACCAGTCGGTGGAGAAGCCGCCCGGCTCGACCAGCGTGACATGGATGCCGAATTCCGCGACCTCGATGCTGAGCGACTGGCTGAAGGCTTCCAGCGCCCATTTCGAGGCATGGTAGAGGCCGAGCGAGGCAAAGGCATTGACGCCGCCGATCGACGAGATCTGGATGATGTGGCCGGAGCGCTGCGCCCGCATGATCGGCAGGACAGCCTGGGTAACCCACAGCGCGCCGAACACATTGGTCTCGATCTGGTCGCGGGCTTCCTGTTCGCTGACTTCCTCGATGGCGCCGAAATGGCCGTAGCCGGCATTGTTGATGACGACGTCGAGCCGGCCAAAGCGCTTGTGCGCCTCGGCGACAGCGGCATCGACGGCTTTCTTGTCGGTGACGTCGAGCTTTATGGCGGCGATGTTGTCGCCGTATCTATCGACGAGATCGGCGAGCGTGGCGGTGTCGCGGGCGGTCGCTGCAACGCGGTCGCCACGCGCCAGTGCGGCCTCGGCCCAGACGCGGCCAAAGCCTTTCGACGATCCGGTGATGAACCAAACCTTTGATGTCATGTGTGGAATCCTTGCCCCTGCGGGGCGCAATTTCTGGATGGAAGCGGAGGCTTCTCCGCTTTCGGGCATATACGGCCTGTTCCGTGATTTTCCAGAGGCGAGGGGGAATCTTTTTGAACAAGACGCAGAGCGCCATCTCCCCGGCAGTGGCCTCATTCCTCCTCGTCGTCGGCGTCGAGCAGGCGCGTGGCGCGCCAGCGCGTGAGCATGGTGTTGGTTTGGTCGATGACGAAGAAACGGGCGGAGTCGCGGTCGTAGCCCTCGGCCAGCAGCTTTTCGTAATCGGTGTGCATGTGGCGGATGTGGGCGATCGTCGCCAGCCATACCGCGATCGTCGGCGGCAAGGTTTTCATATGGACCGAGCCGGCGTCGGTGCGGATCTTCTCCATGTCGGCATAAGGCGCCAGCGGCAGAAGTGCTGTCAAAGCCTTGGCGATGGCGCGGCGGCGGCCGGTGGGCGCGGTCATTGCTCCCCGCGCCCCTCAACGGTCGCCTCGGCAATGGCATCGGTCGAGGCGAAATATGGTTTGATGTCGATGACCGGCGTGCCGTCGAGCACGTCAATGGCGTCGAAGTCGACGCGCCCGGTGCCGATGTCCAATCCGACGAGTTTGGCCACGTGCAGGCCGACCGGGTTCGGCCGGGCAGGGGAGCGCAGGCCGAATACGCCTTTCGCTTCAGCCGCATGGCGGGGTTTTTGCACAATCAGATTCCGCGGCGCGTGGTGCAGCCAGGACAGGATGACGACGTGGCTGGCCCGCTCCAGCCCGCGAAGGCCCGCACGATAGGGCGCATCGATGGTCAGCGCCGCGGGCTGTCCCGCCTCGCGCGCCGCGCGCATGTTCTTCGGGCAGCTATCCCGGGTGGTCCACGACGAGGCAATACGGCCGATGAAGACGATGCCGGCATCCGGCGGCATCAAGGCCGGATTCTGGTCCAGTCTCTGCTCGCCTTCGCGTGCCTCGAACATCTCACGCGGTTCGGTCATTGCCTGTCTCTGTGCTGGTGCCTGCCATTGTCTCAAACCGCTAGACGTTTCGGGCTGACCCGGACCGGGAAATCACGCATGCGGCATTTTCTGGTCCGGAAGCGACATAGCGCTTGCAAGGTCGCCGAATTCGACATAAACATATGTTTATATCTTTTCAAAGAGAATACGCTGATGCATGTCTCGCTCGACACCATGGTGGATACGCTGAAGGCGGCGGCCGAATCCAGCCGCCTGCGCATATTGGCATTGTTGTCGCGTGGCGACCTCACCGTTTCCGACCTTACCGAAATTCTCGGCCAGTCGCAGCCGCGTGTCTCGCGCCACCTGAAGCTGCTGCTCGAGGCGGGGCTGATCGGCCGCTACCAGGAAGGGTCGTGGGCCTTCTTTCGCCTGTCGGACGCCGATTCGGCGCGAGACTTCGTGATGAGGCTGGTTGCCGGCATTCGCGGCGCCGATCCGCAGATCGAGCGCGATCTGGAGCGACTGACCTCGGTCAAGCGCAAGCGCCAGGACCGCGCCACCGCGTACTTTTCGCAGAACGCCGCAAGCTGGGATCATATCCGCTCGCTGCATGTGCCCGATCGTGCGGTGGAGGCCGCGATGCTGAAGCTGGTCGGCAAGCGGCCGTTCCAGTCCATGCTCGACCTTGGCACCGGCACCGGGCGGCTGCTCGAAATCTTCTCGCCGCTCTACCGGCGGGGGATCGGCATCGACATGTCGCGAGAGATGCTGACCGTGGCGCGCGCCAATCTCGACAAGGCCGGCGTTTCGAACGCGCAGGTGCGGCAGGGCGATATCTTTTCGCCGCCGGTCGAGCGCGATGCCTTCGATCTCGTCACCATCCACCAGGTGCTGCACTATCTCGACGACCCGGCCCGCGCCATCCATGAGGCGGCGCGGCTGCTTCGGCCGGCCGGCCGTCTCGTCATCGTCGATTTCGCGCCGCACACACTGGAATTCCTGCGCGACGAGCATGCGCATATGCGGCTGGGCTTTTCCGACCGGCAGATCGGAGAGTGGTTCTCCGAAGCCGGCCTCGATCTCGAGGATGCCCAGGAGTTCGAACCGCGCGGCGGCAACGAGGCCAGGCTCACCGTCAAGCTTTGGCTTGGCCGCGACCGGCGCCTGCTGATCGCCGATCCTGCCAATGCCAGCCAGCAGACCAGAGTGAGCTCGATAGGGGAAATCGCCTGATGAACCAGTTTCGTTTTTCCCGCCGGCCCGATATCGGCGACAAGGTCAGGGTTTCGTTCGAGTTCTTCCCGCCGAAGAACGACGAGATGGAGGCAAGGCTGTGGGATACGGTCACAAGGCTCGAGCCGCTGCAGCCGAAATTCGTCTCGGTGACCTATGGCGCCGGCGGTTCGACGCGTGAGCGCACGGCTCGCACCATCGGCCGTATCCTGAAGGAGACCAGCCTGACGCCGGCCGCGCACATGACTTGCGTCGATGCGGCTCGCCATCAGGTCGACGCCGTGATCCAGGAATTCACCGACATGGGGGTGAAACGCTTCGTCGCCTTGCGCGGCGATCCGGCGGAAGGCGTCGGCGCCGCCTACCGACCGCATCCGGACGGCTACGCCAACGGCGCCGAGCTGGTCGGGGCGCTGAAGGACGCCGGCGATTTCGACATCTCGGTTTCGGCCTATCCGGAAAAGCATCCGGAAAGCCCTGACTTCGCCACCGACATCGACATGCTGAAGCGCAAGGTCGACAACGGCGCGACGCGGGCGATCACCCAGTTCTTCTTCGACAACGATCTCTACGAACGTTACGTCGAGCGCGCGCGCCGCGCCGGCATCTACATCCCGATCGTTCCCGGCATCTTGCCGGTGCACAATTTCACCCAGGTCGCCAATTTCTCGGCGCGCTGCGGCGCGCTGGTGCCGGCATGGCTGGCCGAGCGTTTCGACGGCCTGCAGAACGACCCTCAGACGCATGCGTTGGTGGCATCCGCCGTCGCCGCCGAACAGGTGCTGGATCTGGTCGAGCGCGGCGTGGGCGATTTCCACTTCTACACAATGAACCGGGCCGACCTCGTCTTCGCGGTCTGCCATATGATCGGCATCCGCTCGCACGATTCGGAGGTGGCGGGCTCCGCTGCTGCCTGAGGATCAGTCAGGTAAGCAAAAGGCCGGGTAAAAACCCGGCCTTTCGAATCGGTTGGACTATTTGGTGCTGGTCTTCCCCGTCTTGGCGGGTTCAGGGAAGGACGCCCATAATGAGGGCGCCGATGAAAGCAAACGCAGCACAAATCATCAATGCGTTGATTGGCCTCGTAAGTCCCATGACATAGCCTCCTCTTAAAGAGCTATGCCCTGGAGTCTAGGTTCATTTGTGCCACAGGCAAGCGGAAAATGTGCTGCATTGCGACGTGATTGTGGATTTTGCGACTTCGGTTTCGCCGTTAGCCGTTGAAACTCCTTGGCAAAAACCCGCTTCATGCCTGTGAATAAATTATGGCGGTGGCGTGTCGATGCTGTGTCATGGCAGCGCTACCCTCGCGAAAGTCGCCTTCGACTTTCGCGATTGCACATGCCGAGTTCTAACGCCGTCCGAACACTCGCCCGTCGATTGTCAGAAGACCAAGTCCGATCAGCACCACACCGCCGATCTCGAACGATTCCAGCCGCTCGCCAAGGAAAAGAAAGCCGAGCAGCATGGCACTGGCCGGCACGATCAGCGTGACCAGCGAGGCGTTGGTTGCCCCGGCCGAGGCGAGGAGGTTGAAGTAGAGGATGTAGGCGAAGGCCGTCGAAAGAAGCGCCAGCGCCAGCACCGCCGCCCACACCGGCGGCGAGGCGGAGAACAGGCCGGCCGGGCCATGGGCGAAGAGCACCACCGGGATCATGATGATGGTCGAAGCCGTCAATTGCCCGGTGGCGACGACTGGCGAGGGCACGCCCTTGAAACGGCGGGCGACCATCAGCGCGATACCGTAGGACAGCGAGGCGCCGATCAGCGCGAATTTGGCCCAAACAGGGCCGCCGAGCCCCGCCAGCAGGCCGGGACCGATCATCACGGCGGTGCCGGCGACACCGAGCCCGATGCCGGCGAGCTTGTTCCAAGACAGCTTTTCATCTGATGTCAACGCGTTGGCCAGGAGCAGCGTCCAGAACGGCGTCGTGGCATTGAGGACGGAAGCGACGCCGGCCCCCAGTTGGGTTTGACCGGCAAAGATCAGCGAGAACGGGACGACATTGTTGGTGAAGGCCAGCAGGAAGAACAGGCCGGCATGCGGCAGAGCGAGGCGGAAGGACGGTCCGCGCAAGCCGAGATAGAGCTGCAGCGCGATCGCTGCGATGGCGACGCGAAACAGCACCAGCACCAGCGGTTGAAGCTCCGCCACCGCGATGCGGGCGAAGAAGAACGAGCCGCCCCAGATGGCGCCGAGCAGCAGCAATTGCCCCCAGTCCCTGAGCGTCATCGGTCCGCGTGGCGCAGATACAGCGGTCACTGCCATATGAATCCTCTCCAGACAGCCGGAATGCCAGCCGACAGGCGGAAGCCATATCTGGTCCGGGGGCAAGGGCCACCCGAAACCCGACCGGCAGCCAAGCCTTTCGGCAAAGGCCAGTGCCGTGCCGTCAGGAGCACGAGACACAGAATTGTTTTCGTTGCAGCGCCGCGCGCCTCCAGAGATGCGCAAAGGACGCTTGCAAGGCTCATCCCTGGCGCATGATCCCTTCCGAAGTCGAAATTAACTTTCGGGGTCATGCGCTAGCCGCTAGCTTGGATTAATTGTGCGAGCTGAAGTCGAGGATTCGTCCATGCAGCGATTCGAGAATGCAAGCGAGGCTGCACTGGCGCTTCGCCCGGACGACCCGGTCTACTGCTTCCGCCCGCAGGTCTTGAAGGCGGATGCGAAGCAGTTCATGGGCATGTTCCCCGGCAAGACCGCCTACGCGGTCAAGACCAATGGCGAGCAGATCGTGCTGAAGACGCTGGTCGAGGCCGGCGTCACCGCCTTCGACGTCGCTTCACCAGGCGAGTTCGCCGCCGTGCGCGCCGTCTCGCCCGATGCGGAAATGCTCTACATGCATCCCGTCAAGGCGCAGTCGGACATCAAGCTGGCTTTGGAGAAATACGGCATTCGCGTCATCTCGCTCGACCATGAGGACGAGATCACCAAGCTGACCCGTGTGGTGCGGGCGCTCGATATTGACCCGGGCGCGGTCAGCGTCTTCGTGCGTGTGCAGACAAAGGGCCATGCCGCCTACGAGCTGTCCAAGAAATTCGGCGCCGGGCCTGCCTATGCGGTCGAACTCGCCGAGCGGCTGAACCGCACCGGCTACAAGGTCGGCCTGTGTTTCCATGTCGGCAGCCAGATCGAGGATCCCGACACCTATGAGCGGGCGCTGGCCTCGGCCGACTGGGTGCGCAACCGGCTGACCTTCGACATTGCCGGGCTCGACGTCGGCGGCGGCTTTCCGGCCGAATACGGACATGATCCCAACCGCAAGCAGATCGAGATGCCGTCGCTCGGCCAGATCATGTCACGGCTGTCAGGCGACCTGAAGGAGTACCAGTTCGATCAGATACCGCTGGTGGCGGAGCCGGGCCGGGTGATCGTGGCGCGCTGCCTGTCGCTGATCGTGCGGGTGCTGTTGCGCAAGGGCAAGCGGCTCTACATCAATGACGGCATCTGGGCCTCGCTGTCGGATTCCTGGACCGGCAAGATCACGCTGCCGGCGCGGTTTATCCCCGATCCGGCGATCCGTACGCGCAATGGCGATGAGAAGAACATCGTGCCGTTCAAGGTCTGCGGCGCGACCTGCGATTCCGTCGATATCCTGTCACGGCCGTTCTGGCTGCCAGAGACCGTCGACACCGGCGACTGGATCGAGATCGGCCATATCGGCGCCTATTCGCTGTCGCTGAGGACCCGCTTCAACGGCTTCTATCCCGATACCTTCGTCGAGGTCACGACGCCCTTCGACGAGGGCGACGCGCCGGTGGGGTTCGCGAGTTTGGAGACGATGGCGGATTAGGAAAAAAGGGGTGAGTAGTCAGTAGTCATGAGTAGTCAGTAGTCATGAGTAGTCAGTAGTCATGAGTAGTCAGTAGTCAGTAGTCAGCAGGGAATCTCTATATCTCACTACTCACTACTCACTACTCACTACTCACTACTCACTACTCACTACTCACTACTCGCTCTCTTCACAATTTTCCCAAAAGCTCCGGGGTCGGCCAGCCATCGACCGGCATGCCGAGGCGCATCTGCTCCTTGCGGATGGCTTCACGGGTGTTGGTGCCCAAAATGCCGTCGACGGTGCCGACGTCGTAGCCCCTGGCTTCGAGCTTGGTCTGCAGTTCTTTCATCTGCTCATTGTTGAGGCCGGGCTCGGGATTGCGCGGGTCAAGCGGCGGCGCGCCCGCCAGCCGCGCGGCGAGATTGGCCGCGGTCAGCGCGTAGGTGAAGGACTGGTTCCATTCGAGATAGACGTCGAAATTCTCGTAGGTGAGGAAGGCCGGGCCCTTGCGGCCCATGGGCAGCGCCAGGCCGGCCTTCAGCCCCTTGTCGGCCAGCGGCGAGCCGTCGGGGTTGGTGACGCCCCACTGCGCCCACTGTGTCAGCGGCAATTTGTTGGTGCGCCCGGTCTGGTCCCACGGCATCTCCTCGGGCACACGCACTTCCTGGATCCAGGGTTCGTCCCGCTTCCAGCCGCGCGACAGCACCTTGTTGCCCGTGGTCATGATCACGTCGGGCACGGAGCCGCGCAGATCGATTTTGCCGTCGCCGTCGCCATCGATGCCCCGCGCGAGATAGTCGGATGGCAGGATCTGCGTCTGGCCGATCTCGCCGGCCCAGGCGCCGGTGACGTCGGTCGGCAGCACGCCGCGATCGATCAGTTCCAGGAGCGGCACCAGTTGCTGGCGGAAAAGCTGCGGGCGGCGGCAGTCATGCGACAGCGTCACCAATGCGCTCAGCGTATGGAAATCGCCCTGCACGGCGCCGAAATCCGTTTCAAGCGCCCAGAAGGCGGTGATGACCGGGGCCTGGACGCCGAACTGCTGGTCGGCGCGGGCGAAGATGTCGGCGTATTTCTTCATGTTCGCCGCACCTTGCTTCAGCCGGTAGGCCGAGATCATGCGGTTGGAAAACTGGACGAAGGTTTGCGTGAAGACGCCCTGCGCACGGTCGCGCGCCAGAGCCCTCTCGTCGATCCTGGCGTCCTCCAGCGCATCAAGACCGACCGCGCCGACACCGGCAGCCTTGGCTTCCGCCGCCACACCCTGCTTCCAGGTTTCAAAATCGCCGCCGCATTCCTGCGCCATCGCCGGCAAGGCCGTGGCGCACAAGAACAGCGCCGCGAGGGCTTGGGAACGCAGTCGCATCAGCTTCCTTTCGAAACGAGAGGGCATTGTCGTGCCTGAAAGCGCAACGCCCTGAATTACCAGCGGTTGCACCCTTTAGCGCTGGCTGTGTCGAAAGCAGGCGGCAGGCCCGGTGTCAACGGCTGATCTGTCGCAATCACTATTCCCGCGGCTTGCTGCCGTTGTCACGGTGTCAACGGGTGATCTGCCGCAACCCCCATTCCCGCGGCCTCGCTGCCGTTGTCACGGTGTCAACGGGTCTTCTGCCGCAACCACCTTTCCCGCGGCTTCGCTGCCGTTGCCACGGCGTCAAAGGGTGATCTGCCGCAACCCCCATTCCCGCGGCTTGCTGCCGTTGCCACGGCGTCAACGGGTGTTCTGCCGCAGCCACTTGTTCCAGGCGGATTCCGAGCCGTTGAAGACGTTGATGTCGGACTTGCCGGTCATGCCGGGAACGATGCCGGTTCCGGTGTACTGCCAGAAGGTGAAAGGGTGGCCACCATATTTCTCGCGCGGGTGTCCGGCGACGGAGCGCAGCCAGTAGGGATAGCCGCGGAAGGTCGACAGTTCATTGTCGTCGAAGAAGTCGACCGAGGTGTAGATGATCGGCTTCTTGCCGTAATGCCGCTCCACGATTTCGAGGAAGGTGGTCATCTCCGCGCGCACCGTGGCGGCGTCGGGGCGCAGCCGGCAGGTCGGCGAGTTCGGGTTCCATTCCATGTCGAGAACCGGCGGCATGGCGGAGCGGTCGACGGGGACATTCTGGATGAACCAGCGCGCCTGGGTGGCTGCCGGAGTGCAGAAATAGAAGAAATGATAGGCCGCGCGTGGAATCCCATTGGCTTTCGTGCGCGCCCAGTGCTCGCTGAAATACTCATCGAAACGGTCACCGCCTTCCGTTGCCTTGATGAAGGCGAAGGAGATGCCGCTGGCCTTGGCCGCCGGCCAATCGACCGAGGTCTGGTATTTGGACACGTCGGTACCATGGACGGCATAGTTCCACGGCGCACCGCTGTCCCACTCATGCGGCTTTGAATCGGCAAAGCGCGGCGCGCGCACGGCCACCGTCGGGCTGCTCGACGCGGATGGCGACAGCGGCGAGAGATCGTCCACGGTCGAGCAGGCGCCGAGCAGTGTCAGCATGAAAAGGGCCGCAAGACGGCGCATCCGCAACTTCCAAGCCGGAATCAGCCGGTCGCTGATGGGTCTGTGCACTGATGGCCGAAGCTGGTCTGGCCCTCTCCAGGCGATCGCCCCACGCATCGCCTGGCATATTCGTTTTTCATGCATGTCGTGTCCCAAAACCGCTGCGCGCTTTTGGGCGACATGCATCCCTGTGATCGCCGATCATGGTTGATATCTGGTTTATGGCGCTCGACAAGAGGCCCGATTTTGCGGAAGCAATGGCGGCAATTCGATGACATAAGCGTCAGGCGAATGCCTGGGAGGCAAGGGATGCGGTTCGTCGTCAAGATCGTCAAATGGCTGCTTGGCCTGATCGTGCTGGCTATCGCCGCGCTGTTTGCCTGGCTCTATATCGCGCCGCCGGAACTGATCCGCGTCGGCTCGGGCTATTCGGCCAAGATCGTCTGCTCCAACGTCTTCATCGCCGGGCGCGATGCCAACGAGGTGCTGGCAGTCGACGTGCAGGCGCCGGGCCACCCGCTGCTGCGCTTGATGCGGGTCTCGGTCGACAAGAACCGGGGGACGGTTTCGGCCGGCCTGCTCGGCTTCCTCGGCAAGAGCGAGGCGGTTGCCCGCGACGGGTTGGGCTGCGCCTCGGTCCCCGACGGCGATGTCGGCAAGGCGCGGCGCACGGCAATCCATGCCTCGCCATCGCCGGCCAATCAGGACGCGCTGTGGCCCGAGGGCGAGCGGGTCGATGCCTCGCAAAATCTCGAGGTCTCGAAAATCGTCGGGGATGACGCGCTGGCCGGCACCGGCATGCGCGCGATCGTGGTGATCAAGAACGGCCGCGTCGTCGCCGAACGCTACGGCGACGGTTTTTCGGCCAAGACGCCGCTGCTCGGCTGGTCGATGACCAAGACAGTGAATGCCGCTATCGTCGGCACGCTGGTCAAGGATGGGAAGATGACGGTCGACAACAAGGGCCTGTTCACGTCGTGGAAGGCCGACGGCCGCGCCGCGATCAGCCTTGCCGACATGATGGCGATGTCGAGCGGGCTGGAGTTCAACGAGGATTATGGCGACGTCGCCGACGTCACGCGCATGCTCTATCTCGAACCTGACATGGCGGGCTTTGCCGCAACCAAACCCCTCACCGGTGAGGTCGGCAAGACGTTTTCCTATTCGAGTGGCACGGCGGTGATGCTGTCGCGCCTCTGGCAGGACGCGATCGGCGACAAGGCCAAGGCATTGACGTGGCCGCGCATGGCGCTGTTCGAGCCGCTCGGCATGCGTAGCGCGGTGCTCGAGACCGACGAGCAGGGCACTTTCGTCGGCTCGTCCTATCTCTACGCCACAGCGCATGACTGGGCCCGCTTCGGCCAGTTCCTGCTGCAGGGCGGTGTATGGAACGGCAACCAAATCCTGCCGGCCGGCTTCGTCGAATGGATGCGCGAGCCGGCATCCGCCTCGAAGGTCTACGGCAAGGGCCAGTTATGGATCGAAGCGCCGGGCGACGAGGAAAACCCCGGCGCCGGCGTCGCGGCCGGGCTGCCGAAGGACACTTACTGGATGGAGGGCCATGACGGACAGACCGTCGCCATCATTCCGTCTGAGCAATTGGTGGTGGTGCGGCTCGGGCTTACGCCGGCCACGTTCAACTACCGCCCGCAAGCAATGGTGGGGGCGCTCGTGAAGGCGCTGCATTAAGCGGCAGTCGGTTGCTGTAGAGTTTCTTCTAGGCCGCGGTCGCCAAAGGCTTGGCGCGATCAATCCGCGCCCGCTCCTCGGGTGAATTCATGACCTGCCAAAGATCGCTGCGGCGCTGCACGTTGAGCCAGAAATCCGGGCTGTTGCCAAAGACCCGCGCCAGAATGAGCGCGGTCGCGGCCGTCACGTTGCGGCGGTCGTTGCACAATTCGTTGACATGCTTGCGCTGAACCCCCATCGCTTCCGCCAAAGCAGCCTGTGTCAGGCCAAGTGGTTGCATAAATTCTTCCGTGAGGATTTCACCCACCGTTGCCGGCTTGCGTGTGGTCATCAACATGTGTCGTCTCATCTGTAGCTATGATCGTCGAGATGGACATCCGACGCTTCACCACGGCCGCCATTCCACCGAAAGATCAGCCGCCATTGGTTGTTGACGCGGATTGAGTGGAAGCCATCGAGACTACCACGCAACTTTTCGAAATGATTGCTCGGCGGTACGCGCAAATCCTGATCGGTCGTCGCGTCATCGATCATCTGGAGCTTGCGGAACAACCGGCCTTCAAGATCGGACGGAATGTTGCGGGAATGGATGTCTTCCACGAAAAAGGCTCGCAGCCATCCGTCCCGAAACCCGACGATCACTTTCTATCTCCAGCATGGAGATGATGTACCACCCTTTGGGTCATTCTGCAATCGCGAAGGGCGAACCCTGCTGATCGCGTTCACCGGATTGACCTTGGAATTGGAGCGTTGGGCCGCCGATGGCGAAAGCGCGCCGGGTTCTACGGCTGTTTTGTCTGCGATGTCAGATGCCGAGCTTGATCACAGCCAGCCAGGAATAACCGTGATAAAGCGTGCGGAAACGGAAGGTTGCGCCGGTTCGCTCGGCTTCCGATTCCAGAACGTCGCGCAGGGATTCACGCGGCGTGACGTGGAATTTTTTCAGCCAGCCGCGTAGCAAGGTGCGGAACCAGCCTGGCAGACCTTCCTGCTGGCCGAAATCGACGACGTGCAGCGAGCCCATCGGGGCCAGCGCGGCAAGTGCTGCCGATACCGTCTTCTCCCAGCCCGGGATCATCGACAGCGAATAGGATACGAAGACGCGGTCGAAGCTGCCTTGGCCAAACAGCGCCTTCGCGTTGAAATCCGTGGCATCGCCCCTTGCCAGCATGACGCGATCAGAGAGGCCTTCGCGGGCAACCGCAGCGCCTGCCGTCTCCAGCATTTCGGCCGAAATATCGAGGCCGAAGAAGCGCGCGTCTGGATAGGCGCGGGCGGCGAGGATGATGTTGCGGCCGGTGCCGCAGCCGAGTTCAAGCACGGTGCCGCCCGATGGCACGTTCAGTCCCGATATCAGCTTGTCGCGGCCGAGAAGGTAGTATTTGCGGGTCAGGTCGTAGATGTGGCGCTGCCAGCGGTAGACGCCGTCCATCAGTTCGGCGTGGCTGGCCGGCAGCTCCGTCGTGCTCATGCGGCGCGCTTCACATAGAGGTGGAAGCCGCCATAGATGGCCGAGCGGTCGCGGGCCGAGAATTCGCGCGAGGCCTCGTTCTGGTAATCCCACTGGTCGAGAAGCGAGGTGGAAACGCGGCCCGGCAGCAGGCTGGGCTCGGCAGCGGTGCGGAAAATGACGCGCGCCCCAGTGGAGGCGGTGCGGGTGACCTCGGACCATAGCGCATTGAGCTGGTCATCGGTCATCCAGTCCTGCGCGTCGAGCAGGATGAAGCGGTCGACGGCGCCGGCATCCTTGCCGGCGAGGAATTCGATCAGGTTGGCGTGATGGATGGCGACGCGGTCGACATTGCCGCGGATGGTCTCGTAATTGTGCTTTTCCAGATAGGCGGGCAGGGCGGCCTCGCCTGGTTCCGGGTAGCGGCGAGCAAAGGCCTGCCAGGCGAAGTAATTGTTTTCCAAGGGGAAGTCGCAGGCAAGCTTCTCCAAGCGGGCCTTAAGCACGCTGGCCATGGTGCCGTCGCCGGAGGTGATCAGCGAATCATACTGCGCCGGCGGAATGCCGAGACCGAACAGCGAGGCTTTTCGCGAGGTCGCCCATTTCAGAAGCTTCCTGTCGAAGACCGGCGCCAGCTCCTCATTGAAGAAGCGGCGCTGTTCGCCGATATTCCTGGCTTCCATCATGCGGGCCGGGTTGACGCCGAACAATTTCGCCGTGCGGTGGCCCATGGCGATGAACAGGCCGAGCAGGCCGGTCTGGTAGAAATTGCGGTCGAAGACACCAATACGCCGGCGGCCGCGCCAGTTGCGGTGTTCCCAATAGTGGCGGCTGACCGGGTCGAGATGCGGCGCGATGAAACGGTCGTAGGCTTCCGAATTGTGGCTGGTGTCGGCGGCGCCGAAGAAGCGGAACAGGTCGCTCTGCGAAGGCAGATGGCGGACTGCCTCAAGCTTCATGCGGTTCAGCGCGATGTGAGCGGCGTTGAGGTCGACAGCGTCGATCCGTGCCGGCGAACGGGTAAGGTAGGCCAGGATGTTGCAGCCGCCGGAAGCGATGGTGACGACGCGATGACCCTGGCCAAGTTGCATCGCGTCCATGTCGACGTCAGGATCTTCCCAGATCTGCGGATAGACAAGGCCGGAAAACAGGAAGGCGAACAGCCGCTCGGAAATGCCAGCTTTCGAAAGCGCGCGGTTCTGGTAGACGGCTTTTCCAACTTCCTTGCCGCGGCGAAAAACCAGATCCGAGGAGACGTCCGTCATGGCAAAGTGATTCCCCATTTGCTTTGCCGCAAGCGGGTAACCCAGGGTCATGACAGGCCGGTGACAGCCTGTTGACGTCTCCCTTACAGCTTGCCAAACCCGCCCGGCGTCGGCGTCGTCACGATGACGGCTTCGCCAGCGTCGAGAACGGTCTGGTCGCAGGCCTTCAGCACGTCGACCGTGCCGTCGTTGCGGCGGACTTTGGTCGAGCCGACCTCGCCGTCGCCGCCGCCATCCAGCCCCCGTGGCGGGCGGTTGCGGTGCGAGGACAGGATCGCGCATTCCATTTTCTCGAGGAAGCGGATGGTGCGTTTGGTGCCGTCGCCGGCGTTCCATTTGCCCTTGCCGCCCGAGCCTTCGCGGATGTGAAAATCCTCCAGCACCACGGGAAAGCGCAGTTCAAGCACCTCCGGATCGGTTAGGCGCGAATTGGTCATATGGGTGTGCACGCCGGAGGTGCCGGCAAAGCCGCGGCCGGAGTTCATATGGCCGGCCGGCGAGCCGGAACAGATGGTCTCGTAATATTGGTACTTCTTGTTGCCGAAAGTCAGGTTGTTCATCGTGCCCTGCGCATTGGCCATCGCGCCCATGGCGCCGAACAGCGCATTGGTTACGTGCTGCGAGGTCTCGACATTGCCGGCGACGACGGCGGCAGGGTAGGCGGGCTTCAGCATACAGCCGTCGGGAATGACGATGTTGATCGGCCTGAGGCAGCCGGCATTCATCGGGATCATGTCCTCGACCATGACGCGGAAGGCGTAGAGCACGGCCGCGCGCGCCACCGGCTCAGGGGCGTTGAAATTGTTCTTCATGACAGGCGACGTGCCGGTGAAGTCAACGGTCGCCTCGCGCTTTTGGCGATCGACCGTGATCTTCACCTTGATGACCTGGCCGGTATCGGTCGGATATTCATATTCCGACGTGTCCGGCAGCCGCTCCAGCACCCGGCGCACGCTCTCGGCGGCATTGTCCTGGACATGGCCCATATAGGCCTCGACGACATCAAGTCCGAAATGGGAGACCATCTTGCGCAGTTCGGCGACACCCTTCTCGTTGGCGGCAATCTGTGCCTTGAGATCGGCGATGTTCTGGTGCGGGTTGCGGGCGGGGTAGCGATGATCGGTGAGCAGCGTATGCAACTCCGTCTCGCGGAATTTTCCGCCGTCGACGATGCGGAAATTGTCGAACAGAACGCCTTCCTCGTCGACCGTGGTGGCGAGCGGCGTCATCGAGCCCGGGGCGGTGCCGCCAATGTCGGCATGGTGGCCGCGCGAGGCCGCCCAGAAGAGGATGTTTTTCCTGATGTCGTCGAACACCGGCGTCACCACGGTGATGTCGGGCAGATGCGTGCCGCCATTATAGGGGGCATTCAAGGCAAAGACGTCGCCGGGGTGGATGTCGCCGGAGTTCAGCCGGATGATGGTTTCGACCGAACGGTCCATGGAGCCGAGATGCACCGGCATGTGCGGCGCATTAGCGACCAGCGCCCCGGTGTGGTCGAAGACGGCGCAGGAAAAATCCAGCCTTTCCTTGATGTTGACGGAATAGGCGGTGTTCTGCAGCGTCACGCCCATCTGCTCGGCGATCGACATGAAGAGATTGTTGAAGACTTCGAGCATCACCGGATCGGCTTGCGTGCCCAGGGCAGCGGCGCGCGCTTTCTTTTCCGTGCGACGGATGACGACGTGATTGAGGTTGGTGATTTCGGCCCGCCAGCCTGGCTCGACGACGATGGTCTGGTTCGGCTCGATGATCATGGCGGGGCCGGCGACCATATTGGACGGTCCGAGGATCTCGCGACGGTAGACGCCAGCTTCATGCCACTGGCCTTCCGTGTAGATACGCCGGGTCTCGGAAGCGGCTGGATGGACCCTTGCCGGTCCGGCAGGCGCATGGGCCTCGGCGCTGGTCTGGCCGGTTTCGGTGCCCTCGACGCCGACGGTCTCGACCACCATCGGCTTGTCGTCATAGACGAAACCGAATTGCGCTTTGTGGGCGATTTCGAAATCGCGCTTTGCCTGGAAAATCGAATCGTTCTCAAAATTTACCGGCAGCGTCGTGTCGGTGCCGTCATAGCGAATGTGCAGCACCGGCCTGGTGGCAATCACGTCCTCGGCGATGCCTTGCGCCGCCAGTTCCGCGATCACGGCCTTTTTCAAGATGGCGATGAGGCCGCCAATCTCCGTTCTGGACTCTTCGGCGAGCGGCTTGAGCAGCGCCTGCTGGCGCGAGGCGAACACGGAGGCCAAGCCGATGCCATAGGCCGAAAGCAGGCCGGAGAAGGGATGGATCAGCACGGCCTCCATGCCAAGCGCGTCCGCGACCAGGCACGCGTGCTGTCCGCCGGCGCCGCCGAAGCAGTTCAGGAGGTATTCAGTGACGTCGTAGCCGCGCTGCACGGAAATCTTCTTGATCGCATTGGCCATGTTCTCGACCGCGATGGTGACGAAGCCCTCGGCGACCGATTCGGGCGGCCGGCCATCGCCGATCTCAGCGGCAAGTGCCGCGAATTTCGCACGTACGGTTTGCGCGTCGAGCGGCGCGTCCTGGCCGGAACCGAAGATCGACGGGAAGAAGTCGGGCTGCAGCTTGCCGAGCATCACATTGGCATCGGTCACCGCCAGCGGGCCGCCGCGCCGGTAGGCGGCGGGGCCGGGATTGGCGCCCGCGGAGTCCGGTCCGACGCGGAAACGCCCGGCCTCGTAGTGCAGGATCGAGCCGCCGCCGGCGGCGACCGTGTGGATGCGCATCATCGGCGCGCGGACGCGCACACCGGCGACTTCGGTGTCGAAGGCCCGTTCATACTCGCCGTCATAGTGGGCGACGTCGGTGGACGTGCCGCCCATGTCGAAGCCGATGACCTTGTCGAAACCGGCGAGCTTCGCCGTCTCGACCATGCCGACCACGCCGCCGGCCGGGCCCGACAGCAATGCGTCCTTGCCCTGGAACATGTCGGCGGCGGTGAGCCCGCCAGAAGACATCATGAACATCAGGCGAGGGGATTCGTTGTTTTTTCCCGCCGCACCCGGTTCTCCCGCCACCCCCAGTTCTCCCGCCACCCTTTGCACATAGCGCGACAGGATCGGCGACAGATAGGCGTCGACCACCGCGGTGTCGCCGCGGCCGACCAGCTTGATCAGCGGCGAGACCTCGTGGCTGACCGAGACCTGTCCGAAACCAAGCTTGCGGCAGACCTTGGCCACGGCCTTCTCGTGATCGGGATATTTCCAGGCGTGCATGAAGACGATCGCCACCGCATCGATGCCATCGGCTTTCGCTTGTTCTATGGCCGGCCGGCAGGCTGATATGTCGAGCAGCCGTTCGACGCGGCCGTCGGCGAGCACACGCTCGTCGACCTCGATGACGCGCTCATAGAGCTGTTCGGGAAGGATGATCTCCTTGGCGAAGATGTCCGGTCGCGCCTGGTACGCAATCCCTAACGCATCGCGAAACCCCTTGGTGATGAGCAACAACACGCGGTCGCCCTTGCGCTCCAGGAGGGCGTTGGTGGCCACGGTCGTGCCCATCTTGATGTCGCCGATCAGGCTGGACGGGATCGCGGCGGCCGGTTCAAGGTCGAGCAGGTCGCGGATGCCCTGAATGGCCGCATCGGCATAGGCCTCAGGATTCTCCGACAGCAATTTGCGCGGATGCAGCCCGCCTTGCGGGTCACGGCCGATAATATCGGTGAAGGTGCCGCCGCGATCGATCCAGAAATCCCATTTCGCGGTCATGCGGCTGTCTCCGGTATTCGTTTTCGTTATCGTTGTTAAAGCGCCCAAGCGCCGGCAGCAATGTCGCCTGCATGCCATTGATGTTACAGGCGGAAACGCAACGTTATGAAACCCATGGCCGTCCGGGGCATTTCTCCTTCGACCGTTCACCGCAACGTGAACGTGTGTTGAAGGAGAGACGTAATGAAAAAGCTCATTCTTGCTTCGGTGTCCGCCCTGGCCCTGCTGGGCGTTGCCGCCTGCAGCGACAGTGGCACAGGCACTGACAACACCACCACGCAGAGCACCAATCCGCCGGCTGCCGAGCAGCCGATGAAGCCTGCGGCCCCGGCCGATAATTCGACCAAGCCTGCCGAGCCGGCTCCGGCAACGCCCGCTCCTGCGCCCGCGCAGTAGTTTGTAAGCAGTAGGTGTCTTGGGAGGAAGGCCGGCTTCATGCCGGCCTTTCTCGTGGAGACCGCGCTCGGGACCGTGGATCGTCGGTGGCCACGGACCCGATAGAGAGTGGCCGTTATTGGCTTGATAGCGGGGACCGGTTGGCTCTATGAAGCTGGCCATGTCGATTTGGGACCGCCTCGGCGACTTCATCACGCGGGTTTCGTCTTCAACCACGTCAGGCGTCGCCGACGTGGTTGAAGCTGTGCGCACGGTTTTCTCCGGCGATGCCGACCTGCGCCGCCGCGTCGCCTTCTCGGTGGCGATGATCGCGCTGTCGGCCAAGATGGCCAAGGCCGACGGTATCGTCACCCAGGATGAGGTGCGCGCCTTCCAGGAAATTTTCGAAGTGCCGCCGAAGGAGACGCGCAACGTCGCGCGGCTGTTCGATCTGGCCCAGCGGGATGTGGCCGGTTTCGAGACCTATGCCGAGCGCATGGCGCAGCTCTGCGGCTCCGGGCACTCCAATTGCGTGATGTTGGAAGACATACTCGATGGCCTGTTCCACATCGCCAAGGCCGATGGGTTGGTGCATGAGCGCGAAGGCATCTTCCTGCACCGTATCGCCGAGATCTTCCGTATTGACGAGACGCATTACGAATCGATCATGGCGCGGCACGTCAATCTTGGTGCCGGCGACCCCTATGTCGTCCTCGGCATCGAGCGGGGCAAGCCGTTCGAGGAGGTCAGGAAACGCTATCGCAAGCTGGTGTCGGACAACCACCCGGATCGGCTGATCGCGCGCGGGCTGCCGCAGGAATTCATCAAGATCGCGACGACCAGGGTCGCGGCGATCAACGCCGCCTACGAGATGATCGAGCGGGGTCTGCGGCACGCATGAGCGGCTTCCTGCCCGACGAGCCAAGCGCCGAGGTCAGGGTATCGCCGAATTTCGGGCCAAGGCGCGACGCGCAGAAGCCCGAGATGATTGTGCTGCACTACACGGGCATGGCTACCGGGGCCGCGGCCGAAGCCTGGCTGTGCGATCCGGCGAGTGAAGTCTCGTCGCATTATCTCGTCCATGAGAATGGTCACGTCGTGCAGATGGTGCGGGAAAGCGATCGCGCGTGGCACGCCGGCCAGAGTTCCTGGTTCGGACGCACCGACATCAATTCCTGCTCGATCGGCATCGAAATCGTCAATCCCGGCCATTCACTGGGCTATCCCGGCTTTCCGAAACGTCAGATCACGGCGGTCATCGAGCTGTGCAAGGGGATTGTCACGCGGCACGCGATCACCCCCCAGCGGGTGTTGGCGCACTCCGACGTGGCGCCGGGGCGCAAGATCGATCCCGGCGAGAAGTTCCCATGGGCCGCGCTGTTTAAGGCCGGTGTCGGTCATCTCGTGCCGGCCGCTCCCGTCAGGCGCGGAGCCGCGCTGAAGTCCGGTGACCGCGGTGCCGATGTGGAGACGCTGCAGTCGATGCTGTCGCTTTATGGCTATGGCGTCGAGATATCGGGCATTTTCGACGACCGGACACGAATTGTCGTTGAGGCCTTTCAACGGCATTTTCGACCGCGCCGGATCGACGGAATCGCCGACGGCTCGACGATGCGCACGCTGCAGAAACTGCTTGCTTCCGCGAGGAATTGACCTCAGGTCAAGAGCGGGTCCAAGTAATCCTCGCTGGTCATAAAGTTACAAACTGTCACTGAAAGTGACTTGCCTCGCCTTCATTGGCGCCAAATCGGACTTCAAAGGGCGTTTCGTACAGTTTGTCGGACGTCCATCCCCCCGGGTGTTCCGATATTGATCAAGCGATGCCACGCGAAGATCTTCGCGTGGCCCCAACAGAACAGGATCACATGCAGAAATTGACCGTTTTAACGGCAGCTCTTGCTGCCGGGGTAATGAGTTTTGCCTTCAGTGCGGCCGACGCCGCGCCGTTAAGTCCACGGGCCGACCAGGGCCTCGTCGCGGCATCCGCCAAAGGCAAGGCCATTTCGGCCAAAAGCAACAAGACGACGAAGCAGGTTTCCGCGAAAGTGGAAAAGGCAAGCTGGGCCAAGGCAAGTGGGACCAAGGCAAGTAAGACCGGGGCAGGGAAATCCTCCGCCAAGAGGCAGACAAAGCGCGGCCGCAAAACCGTGGACATGACGACGACAGCATCGATCGGTCTCGGCAACGTCGCTGCGGCGACCGCGGCGGTGACGAGCGGTGGCCAGTATTCCGCGATTGTCGGCCGCTACGCGGCGACCTACGGGGTTCCGGTGTCGCTGGCCCAGGCCGTGATCAAGATCGAAAGCAACTACCGGCCGAATATGGTCGGCGGCGCCGGCGAGATCGGACTGATGCAGATCAAGCCGGCAACCGCGCGCATGATGGGTTACAGCGGGTCGGCCAAGGGCCTGTTCGATCCCGACACCAACATCAAATACGGCATGAAGTACCTCGCCATGGCGCGCGACCTCGGCGGCGGCACGACCTGCGGCACCATCCTGAAATACAATGCCGGCCATGGCGCCACCCGCATGAACCCGGTTTCGGCGGCCTATTGCAGCAAGGTCAAGGTCCAGTTGGCGGCCGTCGGCGCACCGGCTTGACAAGAACCGGGCACGACGGCTTTTTCGGTTGCGTTTTGCGGTGTGAACCCCTTTATACGCCCTGCCAGCTGGCCGGGCGGCCGCACCCGCAAACGCCGAAAGGCCGCGGGTGAGGAAAGTCCGGGCTCCATGGAAACACGGTGCCGGTTAATGGCCGGCGGGGGCGACCCCAGGGAAAGTGCCACAGAAAGCAAACCGCCACGATTTAGTCGGGGTAAGGGTGAAAGGGTGGGGTAAGAGCCCACCGCGCGACTGGCAACAGGAGCGGCACGGTAAACCCCACCGGGAGCAAGACCGAATAGGGGCGGTGCGAGGGGAAACCCTCGAGGGCTGTTTCCGGCCCACCGTCCGGGTAGGTTGCGTGAGGCGCATGGCAACATGCGCCCAAGATGAATGGCCGCCACGTTCTCGCCTCGCAAGGGGCGAGGGCCATACAAAACCCGGCTTACAGGCCAGCTGGCAGTTTCTCTCCACGACATCTGGGATTAACCTTTGGTACCAGAAGGTTGCGCCCATGGGCGCAACCTTCTGATTCAAGGGCACGGCGCTGATTTGCCCCGCCACAAGACAGAGATATCCGCCGACTTTCTTGAAATTGGTGCGATTAAATCGTACCGTCACGGCTCATCATCAGGAGCCTATCATGGGTCAGGTCGACAAACGCAGCATCACGCTTTCGCCGGAATTGGCTCAGGCGGTCGACGATGTGGTCGCGGCTGGAGAATACGCCTCGGCGAGCGAGGTGATCCGCGATGCGTTGAGGCAATGGAAGGACCGCCGCGACCTGATGGGCTACACGGTTGAGGAACTGCGCAAGCTGGTGCAGGAGGGGATCGACAGCGGGCCTGGTCGGTTTGCCTCGATGGACGAAATCAAGGCGGAGGCCCGCAGGCGTCTGCGATCTGACGACGCGGCATGAAGTTGCTGCCAATCGACCGCAGCGCTCGTGCGGAAGAGGATTTGATTGCGATCTGGCTTCATATTGCGGGCAACAACGAGGCAGCAGCGGACCGGTTGCTTGATCGTTTAGCGGCAAGATGGCGGCAATTGTCGACTTATCCCTACTCAGGTGCGCCACGCGACGACATTGCGCCGGGTATCGCCATCTGATTGTCGGCGAATATCTCACCTTGTACCGGGTCGGCGGTGATGCGATCGAAGTTCTTCGCGTGCTGCATGGTCGGCGCAACATCGAAGCCAATGACCTCGGCTCCTAAGCAATCCAGGAGAAGCGCTAGCGCTTTCCCTTGCGGAATTGCGTAATTGCGTAAAACAAAGAGTTAGGGCGGTTCGGCGATTCCATCAGACGCTGACCCGCTCGTGGTCGATTTGTCAGTCGCTGATCCTGTCCAGCGAGGCCTCGATTGCCTTCCAGAGTTCTTCCACGGGCTCACAACCGACCGATAGGCGAACGAAGCCAGCCGGAACCGCGTCGCCTCGCTTCAAGCGCCGCTCGGCCGAGGTGTGGACGCCGCCGAAGGAGGTTGCGGCCTGCATCAGGTCGCAATTGTTGATGAAATCCTCGGCTTTCTGCTCGGAAGCGAGTTCGAAGGAGATGAGGAAGCCGAAGCGCTCCATCTGGGCGCGCGCAAGATTGTGCGAGGGATCGCCTTCCAGGCCGGGATAGCGCAAGCCGTTGATCGCCCGATGGCCTTGCAGGCGCCGCGCGATCACTTCCGCCGACGAACACATGCGGTCGAAGCGCACATCCAATGTTTCCAGGCCGCGATGCACCAGCCAGGCTTCGAACGGCCCGGGGATGCTGCCCGAGACCTCGCGCCAGCCGGTCACGGCGGCGATGATATCCGCATTGCGGCTGGCAACATGTCCGAACAGCACGTCGGAATGGCCATTGGGTGCCTTGGTGTCGGCGGCGACAACGATATCGGCGCCGTGATCGAGAGGACGCTGGCCGAAGGGCGTCATCGTCGTGTTGTCGACCACCAGCAGCGCGCCGGCCTTGTGGACGGCTTCGGCGACAGCGGCGATATCGCAGATGTCCAGCCCCGGATTGGCCGGCGTTTCGACGAAGGCCAGGCGATAGCCCGCAAAACCGCCGTCGAGGAAAGTCGATGTCGGCCGGACATCGTAGGAGACGCCGAGCGGTTTCAGGAAGCGATCAGCCAGCGCCCTGGTGGTGTGATAACCGTCCGAAGGCAGCAGGACATGGTCGCCGGCCTTGAGCACGGCAAAGAATGCCGCCGAGATCGCTGCCATACCCGAGGGAAAACCGACGCAGGGCGCGTCTTCCAAATGGGACAACATGTGTTCGACGGCATCCCAGGTCGGGTTGCTGAAACGGCCGTACTGGTTAAAGCCGGTGGCATCGCCCGGTGCATGGAAGATGGCGGCCATGGTCAGTGGCAGGGGAATGGAATCGCCCATGGCAAACCCGCTGCGACGCAAATGGGGAAGGGCCGCAGCGCGCGATTTGGCAGTTTCAGACATCGAGTTTCAAATCCCTTGGCGATCAGTGAGATGGGGGAGACGCTATGCCCGGCCGCGGCTCGCGGCAAGGCGCCTCCAGTTGGACCAGCGAGGCTCTAAACGGTTCGTTAGGCTTAATAGACCATAAAGACGAGACGTGCCGTCAAAGCCTTCTCGTCGCCGTGATGCGCATGTTTGTGAAGCCCTATTCCCGTTGACGCCCATAGTGCCCCATGGTATCCCATTTCGACATCAAAGCCTTCGTTCCGCGTCAGGGTAAAGCGTACGCCAATCGGGCAGCCGCGGCGGCTGCGCGTTTGCCGTTTTTTGCCCCTGTGGACGAGGTTGGTGCGGGGCGGGCGCAGCGCTGCGGTGGCGCGTGCGACACGATGAAGAGGGGTGCGGCCGCGCAGGCGGCTGCAACGTGTGATGGACCGGTTTCTGTCGAACACGGTGAGCAGGATCGATGCGAAGGGGCGGGTGTCCGTTCCGGCGCATTTCCGTGCCGTGGTGCAGAAGCGCGGCTATTCGGAACTCTATGCACTGCGGTGCCTGGATCTGCCGGCGATGGATGTCGGCGGGCTCGATCTGCTCGATCGCTACGAGCAACGCATCGCGCGGGAAGACCCGTTCCTGCAGGCTGCGGACGACATGTCGTTCTTCTGCCATGGCGACGGAGCGTTCCTGAAACTCGACCAGGACGGCCGCATCACCATGACCGATTTCATTCGCGAACATGCCGGCATTTCCGCGGAGGTGGCCTTTGTCGGGCGCGGCAATTTCTTTCAGATCTGGGAGCCGGGACGGCTTGCGACCTACGGCGCGCAGGCGCGGGCCAGGCTTTTGCAGCTTCGGCAGGGCACGAAGACTCACGAGGCCAAGGCTGGGGAGCGACCGGAATGACGGTGGGCCACGGCGATGATATCAACGCCGTTGGCGGATCGGTCCGCCACATTCCGGTCCTCCTTGGCGAAGTGCTGGAAGCGCTGGCGCCGGCGGAGGGCGACATCGTCATCGACGGCACGTTCGGCGCCGGCGGCTATACCAAGGCGATACTGGCGACCGGCGCGTCCGTTGTCGCCATCGATCGCGATCCGGATGCCATCGCGGCCGGCCGCGACATCGAGGCGCAATCCGGCGGCCGGCTGAAGCTGGTGCAGGCGCCGTTCTCGACGCTCGACGAACACGTCGAAAGCGTCGACGGCGTCGTGCTCGACATCGGCGTTTCCTCCATGCAGCTCGACCAGGCCGAGCGCGGCTTTTCCTTCCGCAACGACGGACCGCTCGACATGCGGATGGCGCAGGCGGGCCTGAGTGCTGCCGATGTCGTCAACAGTTTCAAGCCGGGCGACCTTGCCCGCATCTTCGGCTTCCTCGGCGAAGAGCGTCACGCCGGCCGCATCGCGCGCATGATCGAGGCGCGCCGGGAAAAACGCCCATTCGAGCGCACGCTCGAACTCGCCGATGCGATCGAAACCCATATTGGACGCGCGCCGAAGGACAAGATCCATCCGGCGACCCGCGTCTTCCAGGCGCTGCGCATCTTCGTCAATGACGAGCTCGGGGAACTGGCCAGGGCGCTGTTCGCGGCCGAACGCGCGCTGAAGCCTGGTGGACGGCTCGCCGTGGTGACGTTCCATTCGCTGGAAGACCGCATCGTCAAGCGCTTCATCGCCGACCGCGCCGACACCATGACCGGCTCGCGCCACATGCCGGAGGCGCAGGCGCGCACCGCGACATTCCGCAAGGCTGGTGGCGGGGTGACCGCAGGCGATGCCGAGGTTGCGGCCAACCCACGCGCCCGCTCGGCCAGGTTGCGTGCCGCGATCCGCACCGAGGCTCCGGCGCGCGGCGACGATTTTTCGATTTTCGGCCTTCCAAAACTTCCCGGCATCGACCGGCCGGGGGAGAGGTAAGCACGTGTTTCGTACCAGCGACATTGTCCTGATCGCCGTCATGGTTTCGGCGGCCGCCCTGACCTACAAGGCCAAGCGCGAGGCCGAGGACCAGTTGACGGCCGTGCAGAAGATCCATGCCGAGATCCGTTACGAGGAGGACACGATCGACCTGCTCAAGGCCGACTGGAGCCTGCTCACCCAGCCGTCGCGCCTGCAGAAGCTGGCCGAACTCTATAAGTCGCAGCTCGCGCTGGAGCCGGTCAGTGCCCGCCAGATCGTGGGCCTGGGCGACCTGCCGGCCAAGGCCCTCGATATCCAGGACATCCTGAACGGGCGCCAGGGCGCGATGGCCGACAATTCCGATAAGGCGCCTTCAGGCGACAAGGATCCCGTCGTGACCGGAGACATCGCCCAATGATCGGCAAACTGCTGAAGCGCTTCGCGTCGGTGAGGCGCGCCAGGACGGGCGAGGACAGATCGATCGTGGTCGAAGGCGCCCGCAAGGCGACAGGCGGCAAGGGCAAGGCGCGCATCGTGATGACGATGGCCGTGTTCTTCGGCATCTTCTCGACCATATCCGGGCGGCTGGTCTATCTCGGTTTCCAGACACCCGACCTGTCGGGCGGGCCGCAGAGCCGGGTGACCGCCTCGCGGCCCGACATTGTCGACCGCAACGGCGAAGTGCTGGCCACCGACATCAAGACGGCGTCGCTGTTCGCCGAGCCGCGCCGCATCGTCGATGCCGACGAGGCGATCGAGAAGCTGTCGACGGTGCTGCCCGAAATCGACTACGAGCAGACCTATCACAAGCTGAAGAGCGGCGCCGGCTTCGTCTGGCTGCAGCGGCAGCTGACGCCCAAGCAGCAGGCCGACATCATGCAGCTCGGCATTCCCGGTTTTGGCTTCCGCACCGAAAAGCGCCGTTTCTATCCAAGCGGCGAAACCTCGTCCTACGTTGTCGGCCTGACCAACATCGACAACCAAGGCATTTCCGGCATGGAGAAATATATCGATGAGCAGGGCCTGAGCGACCTGCAGGCGTCGGGCCTGGCGGTGGCGAAGGATCTCAGGCCGGTGAAGCTTTCGATCGACCTGCGCGTCCAGCATGTGGTGCGCGACGAGATCGCCGCCGGCCTGGAACGCTATCGCGCCATGGGCGCAGGCGCGGTCGTGCTCAACGTCAAGACCGGCGAAGTGGTGGCCATGGCCTCGGTGCCGGATTTCGATCCGAACAATCCCTACAATGCGCAGGACAAAGACCGGCTCAACCGGATGTCGGCGGGGCTCTATGAGATGGGCTCGACGTTCAAGAGCTTCACCTCGGCCATGGCGCTCGATTCCGGCAAGGCGACGATGTCGAGCCGCTTCGACGCTTCGCATCCAATCCGCGTCGGCCACCAGGCCATTCACGATTTCCACGGCAAGAACCGTGTGCTGTCGTTGCCGGAGGTGTTCCTCTATTCGTCCAACATCGGATCGGCCAGGGAGGCAGAGCTGGTCGGCATCGAGGCGCACCGCGAATTCCTGCATCGCCTCGGCATTCTGGAGAAGATGCAGACCGAACTGCCCGAAGTCGCCCGCCCGACCGAGCCGAAAGTCTGGAAGCAGGTCAATTCGTTCACCATCGCCTTCGGGCATGGCGTGTCGACGACGCCGCTGCAAGCGGCTGTCGGCTGCGCGGCGCTGGTCAATGGCGGCTTCCTGATGCAGCCGACATTCCTGGTCCGCAGCCAAGAGGACGCGATGGCGGCGGCCAAGAAAGTGGTTACCGAAAAGACCGTCGAGGGCATGCGCTACCTCTATTCGCTCAACGCCGAGAAGGGTTCGGCCAGAAACGCCCGCGTTCCCGGCTACCGCGTCGGCGGCAAGACCGGAACGGCCGAGAAGGTCATCAACGGCCGTTACTCGAAGGAGTTGAATTTCAACACCTTCGTCGCCGCCTTCCCGATGGACGATCCGCAATATCTGGTGTTCACGATCGCCGACGCCCCGCATCCGGAAAAGCCTGGGATGACCGACGTCGCCGCCAACAATGCTGGGGTTATGGCCGGCAATATCATCAGGCGTTCAGCGGCCATGCTTGGCGTGAAGCCAGATTTCAGCCATGAAAATGGTGCAACGCTGGTTTCCTATCAGTGATTCTTGGGGCGCGCCGGCAACTGCGCGCTATTTTGTTGCGGTGAACGGGACTCGATGAAGCTCAAAGATCTAGCCGGTATCCTGCCAGTCGAAGGAACAGCTTCCGCCGATCTGGAGGTCACCGGCATCTCGTCCGATTCCCGCCAGGTAAAACCGGGCGTCGTCTTTTTCGCGCTTGCCGGAACCAAGGCCGATGGCGCGAGCTACGCCGCTGATGCGGCCCGGCGTGGCGCCGCCATGATCGTCTTGGGCAACGGGAGCGCCCTTGCCGATTTGCCGGTTCCGGTGCTGGCGGTCGATGATCCGCGCCTGGCACTGGCGTTGAGTGCCGCCCGCTACTTCGGCAAACAGCCGCAAACCATGGTCGCGGTTACCGGCACCAGCGGCAAGACGTCGGTTGCCGCCTTCACCAGGCAGATTTGGGAGCAGGCGGGATACGCCGCCGCCTCGATCGGCACCACTGGCGTGGTCGCGCCCGGCCGCAACGAATATGGTTCGCTGACGACACCCGATCCGGTCGCCCTGCACCGGTTGCTCAGGGAATTGGCCGATGCCGGCGTTACCCACGCCTCGATGGAGGCCTCCAGCCACGGGCTCGACCAGCGCCGCCTCGACGGGGTGAAGCTCTCGGCCGGGGGCTTCACCAATCTCGGCCGCGACCACATGGATTACCATCCGACGATCGAGGATTATCATCGCGCCAAATTGCGCCTGTTCGACACGCTGCTGCCGAAGGGTGCCCCCGCCATCGTCTTCGCCGACGATCCGTGGTCGGAACCGACGATAAAGGCGGCGCGGGCCGCCGGGCTCGATGTGCTGACGGTCGGCCGCCATGGCGATTTCCTCAGGCTGAAGCGGGTCGAGCATGAGCGTCATCGCCAGCGTGCCGAGGTCGAGGCCGACGGTGTGATCCACGAGATCGACCTGCCGCTCGCCGGCGATTTCCAGATCGCGAATGCGCTGGTTTCGGCGGGGCTGGCCATTTCCACTGGAACGTCTGTCGCCAAAGCCTTGGCGGCATTGGAGAAATTGAAAGGGGCGCCGGGCCGGCTCGATCTCGTCGGCACCACGGCGAGCGGCGCGCCGGTCTATGTCGATTACGCGCACAAGCCCGATGCGCTGGAGAACGTGCTGGCCTCGGTGCGTCCGTTCACCACCGGCCGTGTCATGGTCGTCTTCGGCTGTGGTGGCGACCGCGACCGTGGCAAACGACCGATCATGGGCGAGATCGCGACCCGGCTTGCAGATGTCGTCATCGTCACCGACGACAATCCGCGCTCGGAAGTGCCCGAAACCATCCGCGCCGCCATTCTTGGGGCCGCGCCCGGCGCCATGGAGATCGGCGACCGGCGCAAGGCTATCCACGAGGCTGTCGGCATGCTGCATGCCGGCGACACCCTGATCGTGGCCGGCAAGGGCCACGAGGAAGGCCAGACGATCGGCTCGGAAACCCTGCATTTCTCCGACCACGAGGAAGTGCGCGCCGCGCTCCGGGAGCATGCCGCATGAGCTTGCTGTGGACGTCGGAAGCGCTGGTTGCCGCCACGGACGGGCGGCCGCTCGGCCCCATGCCCGAAGGCATATCGGGCATTTCGATCGACAGCCGCAGCCTGCAGCCGGGCGATGCTTTCTTTGCCATCAAGGGCGAGGCGATGGACGGCCATGACTTCGTCACCGCGGCCATCAAGGCCGGCGCCGGCGTGCTGGTGGTGGCCGAAGGCAAGCTGCCCTCACTTGGCCGGTTGACCGCGCCGATCATCGTCGTCGACGACGTCCTGGTTGCGCTGGAAAAGCTCGGTGTCGCGGCGCGCGCCCGCTCGCAAGCCAAGATCATCGCGGTGACCGGCTCGGCGGGCAAGACCACGACCAAGGAGGCGCTGCGCCACGTGCTTTCGGCTGTCGGCAAGGTGCATGCCTCGGCGCAGTCCTTCAACAACCATTGGGGCGTGCCGCTGACCTTGGCGCGCATGCCCGCCGATTGCGATTATGCCGTGTTCGAGATCGGGATGAACCATCCCGATGAGATCCGGCCGCTGGTGAAGATGGTGCGGCCGCATGTCGCCATCGTCACCATGATCGGGGCCGCGCATCTTGGCTTCTTCCGCAACCTGGACGAGATCGCCAAGGCCAAGGCCGAGATTTTCGAGGGCCTGGAGCCCGATGGTGCTGCCGTCCTCAACCGCGACGATGCGCGTTTCAAGCTGCTGTACAAAATGGCAAAGGCTGCCGGCGTCGAACATATCCATGGCTTCGGCGAGAATGCACGCTCGACCTTCAAGCTGGTCAAATGCGAGTTGCATGCCGACCATTCCGACATCGCCGCCCGGATCAGCGGCCACGATATGATCGCCCGTATCGGCGCGCCCGGCCGGCACATGGTGCAGAACGTGCTGGCGGTGCTTGGCGCCGCGCATCTGGTTGGCGCCGATCTCGACAAGGTTGCATTGGCGCTGGCCGATCTCTCGGCCGAGCGCGGGCGCGGCAAGCGCCACGTGCTGCGGCATCCCGGTGGCCCGATTTCGGGCCGGGCCGGGGGCCTGATTTCGAGCCAGGCCGGTGGCTCGATCACGCTGATCGACGAGAGCTACAACGCCAATCCTGCCTCGATGGCGGCCGCGATGGCGCTGCTCAACGCGACGCCGGTAACGGGCGAGGGCAGGCGCATCGCCGTGCTTGGCGACATGCTCGAGCTCGGCGATCACTCGGCCAAGCTGCACGCTGCTCTTGCCGATCTCATCGTCGGGACCGGCACGCGGACGGTCTTTCTCGGCGGCCCGGAAATGCGGTCGCTGGCGGAAGCGCTGCCGGACGATATCAGGACGGAATACCGCGCCGGCGTCGAGGAGTTGAAGCCGGTGCTGCTCGCCGCGCTGAAGCCGGGCGACGTGGTGATGATCAAATCGTCGAAGGGCATCGGTTTTGCAAAACTGGTCGATGCGCTGCTGGGCAAATTCCCGGCTGAAACGACAACAAGCAACCAGACCTAGTCGGGGGACGAAAGCGCATGTTCACACTGCTGGTCGATTTCGCGGACAAGGTCTCTGTCTTCAATGTCTTCCGCTACATCACGTTCCGCACCGGCGGGGCGCTGATCACCTCCGCCCTGATCGTCTTCATCTTCGGGCCGACCATCATCAATTCGCTGCGGCTCAGGCAAGGCAAGGGCCAACCGATCCGCGCCGACGGGCCGCAGACCCATTTCAAAAAGGCAGGTACGCCGACCATGGGCGGACTGATGATCCTGTCCGGCATCATCGGCTCGTCGCTTTTATGGGCGAACCTGTCCAGCATCTATGTCTGGGTGGTGCTTTTGGTAACACTCGGCTTCGGCTCGATCGGCTTTTACGACGACTATCTGAAGGTGACGAAGCAGTCGCATCTCGGCTTCTCCGGCAAGGCGCGGCTTGCGTTGGAATTCGTTATCGCCGGCATCGCCGCCTGGGCGATCATGCACAATGGCCAGGCGCCGTTCTCGTCGTCGCTGACATTCCCCTTCGCCAAGGAATTCATTATCAACCTCGGCTGGTTCTTCATTCCGTTCTCCTGCTTCGTCATCGTCGGCGCCGGCAATGCGGTGAACCTGACCGATGGCCTCGATGGCCTTGCGATCGTGCCGATCATGATCGCGGCGGCGTCCTTCGGCGTCATCGCCTATCTCTCGGGCAACGCGGTTTTCGCCGAATATCTGCAGATCCATTTCGTGCCTGGCACTGGTGAACTGGCGGTCGTGCTTGGCGCGGTCATCGGCGCCGGCCTAGGCTTCCTGTGGTTCAACGCGCCGCCCGCGGCGATCTTCATGGGCGACACCGGATCGCTGGCCATGGGCGGCCTGATCGGCACGGTCGCGGTCGCCACCAAGCACGAGATCGTGCTCGTCATCGTCGGCGGCCTGTTCGTGGTCGAGATTCTCTCGGTCATCATCCAGGTCGGCTACTTCAAGATGACCGGCAAGCGCGTGTTCCTGATGGCGCCGATCCACCATCATTTCGAAAAGCTCGGCTGGACCGAAAGCCAGGTGGTGATCCGCTTCTGGATCATCGCCGTCATCCTGGCGCTGGTCGGTCTTTCCACCCTCAAGCTCAGATAGGCCGCCACTTGATCCCCGCCGCATCATTCGCAGGCAAGCGTGTATCGCTCTTCGGGCTCGGCGGCTCGGGGATCGCCACGGCGCGCGCGCTGATCGAGGGCGGCGCCGAGGTGCTGGCCTGGGACGACAATCCCGGCAGCGTCGCCAAGGCGGCTGCCACCGGCATCGCCACCGGCGATCTGCGTGGCGCCGACTGGGCCGGTTTTTCCGCCTTCGTGCTGTCGCCCGGCGTGCCGCTGACCCACCCCAAGCCGCACTGGACCGTGGAATTGGCACGTGGGGCCGGCGTCGAGGTCATCGGCGATATCGAGCTGTTCTGCAGGGAACGGACGCAGCGTGCGCCGGATGCTCCCTTCATCGCCATCACCGGCACCAACGGCAAGTCGACGACGACGGCGCTGACGGCGCATATCCTTCAAGCCTCCGGGCGCGACACGCAGATGGGTGGCAATATCGGCCGTGCGGTGATGACGCTCGATCCGCCGAAGCCTGGCCGGCATTATGTAGTCGAATGCTCGTCCTACCAGATCGACCTTGCGCCCTCGATCAATCCGACGGCCGGCATCCTGCTCAATCTAACGCCCGACCATCTCGACCGCCACGGCACCATGCAGCACTACGCTTCGATCAAGGAGCGGCTGGTGGCGGGCAGCGAGACGGCGATCATCGGCATCGACGATTCCTGGTGCGCGCAGATCGCCGATCGGCTGGAGCGGGCAGGGCGGCAGGTCGTCCGCATTTCCAAGCGCCTGCCGCTGACCGACGGCTATTTCGCCGATGGCACCAATCTGATGGAAGCCGTGCACGGCCGCTACAGCCGGGTAGCCTTCCTCGAAGGCATTGGCTCGCTGCGTGGTCAGCACAATGCGCAAAACGCGTTGGCCGCCGTCGCCGCTTGCCTCAAGGTCGGGCTCAACCTTGGCGAGATCCAGTCTGGGCTGGAAAGCTTCCCGGGTCTGGCGCACCGCATGGAGCAGGTTGGCCGCAAGGACCATGTGCTGTTCGTCAACGATTCCAAGGCGACCAATGCCGATGCCGCCGCACCCGCGCTGTCCAGCTTCAATCGCATCTACTGGATCGCCGGCGGCCTGCCCAAGGAAGGCGGCATCGAGCCGCTACGCGGTTTCTTCCCGCGCATCGCCAAGGCTTATCTGATCGGCGAGGCGGCGCCCGCCTTTTCGGCGACGCTCGGCGAGGCCGTGCCCTACGAGATCTCGGGCACGCTGGCGGCAGCGGTGGAGCATGCCGCGCATGACGCGGCCAAGGACGACAGTGGCGAGGCGGTGGTGCTGTTGTCGCCGGCCTGCGCCAGTTTCGACCAGTTCAAGAATTTCGAGGTCCGCGGCGAAGCCTTCAGGCAAGCTGCGAGCGCTATGGATGGCGTCAAACCCATCGGAGGGGCACGATAATGCAGAGCCGTCTCGACAAAAGTCCGGTCGCAACCTGGTGGTGGACCATCGATCGCTGGTTCCTGGCGGCGTTTCTGTCGCTGATGGGGCTCGGCATCGTGTTGTCCTTCGCGGCAAGTCCCGCGGTGGCCGAACGCATCGGCCTCGACAGTTTCCATTTCGCCACCCGGCAGATCATCTTCACCGTGCCTGCGCTCGGCGTGATGCTGGCGGTCTCGTTCCTGGATTCCAGGCAGATCCGGCGCATGTCGCTGATTATGCTGTGCCTGATGCTGGTGCTGATGGTGGCGGTGCTCTATGTCGGCGTCGAGGTGAAGGGCGCGCGCCGCTGGGTGTCGCTTGCCGGCCTGTCCATCCAGCCGTCCGAGTTCCTCAAGCCGGCCTTCGTCATCATGTGCGCGTGGCTGTTCGCCGAGCACAAGCGCCAGCCCGACATTCCGGGTAATCTGTTCGCCATGCTGCTCCTGGTGCTGGTCGTGTCGCTGCTGGTGGCGCAGCCGGACCTCGGTCAGACCATGCTGACCACCGGCACCTGGGGCATCATGTTCTTCATGGCGGGGCTGCCATGGCTTTGGATCATCGTGCTGGGCGCTGCCGGCGTCGGCGGCGTCTTCGCCGCCTATACGGTGTTTCCGCACGTCGCGCTGCGCATCGACAAGTTCCTCACCGGCGAAGGCGACACGTTCCAGGTCGACATGGGCCGCGATGCGCTGATCAATGGCGGCTGGTTCGGCGTCGGGCCGGGCGAGGGCACGGTCAAGCGGGTCATCCCCGACAGCCATGCCGACTTCGTCTTCTCGGTCGCGGGCGAAGAATTTGGGCTGATCATGTGTTTCTTCATCATGTCGATCTTCGCCTTCATCGTGCTGCGCGGTCTCAACACGGCGCTCAAGGAGCATGACGACTTCACCCGTTATGCGGTCGGCGGTCTGGTCACTGTGTTCGGCCTGCAGGCCGTCATCAACATGTGCGTCAACCTGCAACTGGTGCCGGCAAAGGGCATGACGCTGCCCTTCATCTCCTACGGCGGCTCCTCGCAGATCGCCATCGCCATCTCGATGGGGATGGTGCTGGCGCTGACGCGCAAGCGGCCGGAGAAGCGCAAGCAGATGGGCTTTACCCTGCCGCAGCGCGCCATGCCGGCGGAGTGACATGGCCAGAGGCGTTATCCTTCTCGCGGCGGGCGGAACCGGCGGACATCTGTTTCCAGCCGAAGCGCTGGCGCATGAACTCCTCGATCGCGGCTGGGCGGTGCATCTGGCGACCGACACCCGGGCCGAACGGTTTGCCGCCCATTTTCCTGCGGCGGCCGTCCATCCGATCCAGTCGGCGACGTTAGGCTCGAAAAATCCCTTCGCCCTGCTCGGCGCCTTCTGGAAAATCTGGAGCGGCGTGCGTCAGGCCTCCGCCATCATCGGCAGGGTCAAGCCGGAGGCCGTGGTCGGCTTTGGCGGCTATCCGACCTTGCCGCCGCTCTACGCGGCGACGCGGCGCAAGGTGCCGACGCTGATCCACGAGCAGAACGCGGTGATGGGGCGCGCCAACCGGGCGCTGGCCGGCCGTGTCGACGCGATCGCCGGCGGCTTCCTGCCGCAGGATGAAAGCGCGGCCGGCGCCAAGACTGTGACGACCGGCAATCCGGTCCGGCCGGCTGTGCTCGAAGCGGCCAGGACGCCTTACGCGGCTTCAACCGGGGATGAGCCTTTCCGCCTGCTGGTGTTCGGCGGCAGCCAGGGCGCACAGTTCTTTTCCGATGCCATGCCAGGGGCCATCGCGCTGCTTTCCGACGCACAGCGCAAGCGCCTTGTCGTGACCCAACAAGCTCGCGCGGACGACGTGGCGCGGGTGAAGGCGGCCTATGCCGCGCTCGGCGTCGCCGTCGAGGTCTCGCCGTTCTTCACCGACATGGCGGCGCGCATAGCGGCGGCGCATCTTGTAATCTCTCGTTCCGGCGCCTCGACCGTGTCGGAAATCGCCGTCATCGGCCGGCCGGCGCTGCTGGTGCCCTATCCCTTCGCGCTCGACCACGACCAGGCGGCCAATGCAGCCGCCCTTGCGGCCGCCGGCGGTGGCGAGGTGCATGTGCAATCCTCGCTTTCGCCCGAGCGCATCGCGGCACTGCTCGGCGCCCTGATAGACCAACCGGAGCGGCTGGCGACGATGGCTGCCGCGGCCAAGTCGGTCGGCAGGCCCGACGCGGCGCGGTTGCTCGCCGACCTCACAGAGGCTATTGCGTCCCGCAAAACAGTATCGGATTTCAGGAAGGGGACGCACCCATGAAGATGCCGCAGACCATCGGCCTCGTGCATTTCATCGGCATTGGCGGCATCGGCATGAGCGGCATCGCCGAGGTGCTGCACAATCTCGGCTACAAGGTGCAAGGGTCCGATCAGGCCGACAGCGCCAATGTACAGCGGCTGCGCGACAAGGGCATCGAATGCTTCGTCGGCCACAAGGCGGAGAATCTCGGTGACGCCGAGGTCATCGTCGTCTCCACGGCGATCAAGAAGTCGAATCCGGAGCTGAAGGCGGCGCGTGAAAAGCTGTTGCCGATCGTGCGCCGCGCGGAGATGCTGGCCGAGCTGATGCGTTTTCGCCAGGCGGTGGCGATCGGCGGCACGCATGGCAAGACGACGACGACCTCGATGGTGGCGACGCTGCTCGAGGCCGGCGGGCTCGACCCGACCGTCATCAATGGCGGCATCATCAATGCGTACGGCACCAATGCCCGCATGGGCGATGGCGAGTGGATGGTGGTCGAAGCCGACGAAAGCGACGGCACCTTCCTTAAGCTGCCGGCCGACATCGCCGTCATCACCAACATCGACCCCGAGCATCTCGATCATTACGGCAATTTCGACAATGTGCGCGAAGCGTTCCGCCAGTTCGTCGAGAACGTGCCTTTCTATGGCTTTGGGGTGATGTGCACCGATCACCCGGAAGTGCAGGCGCTGGTCGGGCGCATCGAGGATCGGCGTGTCATCACCTATGGCGAGAACGCACAGGCCGATGTGCGCTTCACCAACCATCGCATGGCGGGGGCGACCTCGGAGTTCGACGTGATCATCCGCGACCGCAAGGGGCGCGGCCAGACGGCAATTTCGGGCCTGCGCCTGCCGATGCCCGGCCGCCACAATGTTTCCAACGCGACCGCCGCGATCGCGGTCGCGCATGAACTCGGCCTGTCGGCCGAGGCGATCAAGAAAGGCCTGTCGTCTTTCGCCGGCGTCAAGCGCCGCTTCACCCACACCGGTTCCTGGAACGGTGTCGACGTGTTCGACGATTACGGCCACCACCCGGTCGAAATCTCGGCGGTGCTGAAGGCGGCGCGCAGCGCCACCAACGGGCGTGTCATCGCCATTGCCCAGCCGCACCGCTTCACCCGGTTGCATGATCTGTTCAACGAGTTCTCCGCCTGCTTCAACGATGCCGACACGGTGATGGTCGCCCCGGTCTACGCCGCCGGCGAAGAGCCGATGGACGGCGTGACATCGGACGCGCTGGTGTCGCGTATCCGCGCCGGCGGCCATCGCGACGCCCGCTACATCGAGGGACCGGCCGACATCGCGCCCGTCATCCGCGACATCGCCAAGCCCGGCGACTTTGTCGTCTTTCTCGGCGCCGGCAATATCACTCAGTGGGCCTATGCGCTGCCGAAGGAGCTTGCCGCCCCATGATGAACGGCCAGGCCCTGATCGACAGACTTGGCGACCGGCTGGCCGGTCTGCGCGGCCGCGTCACGCCGAATGCCGAGATGGACAAGATCACCTGGTTCCGGGCTGGCGGCCTTGCCGAGGCGCTGTTCCAGCCTGCGGACGAGGAGGATCTGTCGGCCTTCCTCAGAGCCGTTCCCGAAGAGATACCCCTGACCATCGTTGGCGTCGGTTCGAACCTTCTGGTCCGCGACGGCGGCATTCCGGGTTTCGTCATCAGGCTTTCGGCCAAGGGCTTTGGCGAGGCGGAAGTCGTTTCCCCGATCAGGATCAAGGCAGGTGCCGCCACGCCAGACAAGCGCATGGCGGCGGTGGCGCTCGAGGCCGGCATTGGCGGCTTCCATTTCTATCACGGCATTCCAGGCGCTATCGGCGGCGCGCTCAGGATGAATGCCGGCGCCAACGGGGTCGAGACGCGCGAGCGTGTCGTCGAGGTGCGGGCGCTCGACCGCGCGGGCAACGCCCAAACGCTGAGCAATGCCGAGATGGGCTATGCCTACCGCCATTCGGCGGCGCCCGCCGGGCTGATCTTCACTTCGGCCGTTTTCGAAGGCTTTGCCGAGGACAGGGCGGTGATCAAGGCGGCGATGGATGCGGTGCAGAACCATCGCGAGACCGTGCAGCCGATCCGCGAGAAGACGGGCGGCTCGACCTTCAAGAATCCGGAAGGCACGTCGGCCTGGAAGGAGATCGACAAGGCGGGTTGCCGCGGGCTGATGATCGGCGGTGCGCAGATGTCGCCGATGCACTGCAACTTCATGATCAACACCGGAACGGCGACCGGCTACGACCTCGAATATCTCGGCGAGACGGTGCGCGCGCGCGTGCTCGAGCATTCCGGCATCCGGTTGCAGTGGGAGATCAAGCGCATCGGCAATTTCCGTTCCGGATATGCCGTCCAGGAGTTCCTCGGCCAGCTTCTCTAGCGCCTCTTGAAGTTCACGTGATGCGTGAACTTCAACCGGATCGAAATACCGTGAAATCGTTGCCGCAAAGACTCAGCGACACGGTTTTCGCATCCATTTTCTCAGAAAGTGAATCTCTCGGAATCATAAGTGCTTGCCAGTGAATCAACTCTCTGATTCTCTGCCCTGAAGCGTTTCCTGATTTGAGTCGTTCGACGCGTTTTCAGCGTTTTCCGTCTGGGGGGCAACCTGCCGGGAGACTCAGACTCAATGTTGCGGAAATCTTGTGTTTTTGGTCCGCGGTGAGAGGGGATGACGGGGAATGAAAAGCAAGCATGTGGCCGTATTGCTGGGAGGTTTCTCGTCCGAGCGGCCCGTGTCTCTGTCTTCCGGAAAGGCCTGTGCCGATGCGCTGGAGCAGGAGGGTTACCAGGTCACCCGCGTCGATGTCGGGCGCGATGTCGGCTCGGTGCTTGCCGAGCTCAAGCCTGACGTCGCCTTCAATGCGCTGCATGGGCCTTTTGGCGAGGACGGCACCATCCAGGGCATCCTCGAATATCTCGGCATCCCCTACAGCCATTCCGGCGTGCTCGCCTCGGCGCTCGCCATGAACAAGGAGCAGGCGAAGAAGATCGTCAAATCGGTCGGCGTCCCCGTTGCCGAATCGAAGGTCGCCAATCGGTTCTCCATCCAGAACAGGCATCCGATGAAGCCGCCCTATGTGGTCAAGCCGGTCAGCGAGGGGTCGAGCTTTGGCGTCGTCATCGTGTCGGAGGGGCAGTCGCACCCGCCGCAGGTGATCGGGTCGTCCGAATGGAAATATGGCGATACCGTCATGGTCGAGCGCTACATCCATGGGCGCGAGCTGACCTGCGCCGTCATGGGCGATGTGGCGCTTGGCGTCTGCGAGATCATCCCGACGGGCCATTCCTTCTACGACTATGATTCAAAATATGTCGCGGGCGGATCAAAACACGAATGCCCCGCAAAAGTTTCACCGAATATTTACCAAAAAATACAGACACTGGCGCTCAAGGCTCACCAAGCTGTCGGCTGTCGGGGCGTTTCCCGGTCGGACTTCCGTTATGACGATCGTCACTCCGAAAATGGCGAGGTTGTATGGCTCGAGGTCAACACTCAGCCGGGCATGACGCCGACGTCTCTGGTGCCTGAAATTGCCGCCCATGCCGGGCATTCGTTTGGTGAATTGTTGAGTTGGATGGTGGAGGACGCTTCGTGTCTGCGTTGAAATGGGGACAGGGTAAGGTGAGGGGCGCGGCCGGGCCGTCGCTGTTCGGCCTGCCATTGTCGTTGGACCATTTCGTTCTGCCGCGCGTGCTTCGCCGCCCGGTACGCATCCTGACGCGCCTGGGCGATGGCGAATTCCAGGCACCGCGCTTCTCCGCCGCGATCATGTCGTCGGTGCTGCTGGCCTCGAGTGGCGCCTATGGCGCCTACCTCGGCGGTCACGCCGACGGCATCATTCAAAGCATCACCGCCCGCACCGGCTTCGCGGTCGACCAGGTCAAGGTGGTCGGCAACCGCCAGACTTCGGAGATCGACATTCTCGACAGGCTGGAACTCGATGGCTGGACGTCGCTGATCGGCTTCGACGCCGAGGCCGCGCGGGAGCGTATCGCCACCTTGCCCTGGATCCAGGTTGCCGCGGTGCGCAAGGTCTATCCGCACACGCTGGAAGTGCGCGTCGAGGAGCGTGCGGCTTTCGCGCTCTGGCAGCAGGGCAACGACCTTTCCGTCATCGAGAAGGATGGCGCCGTCATCGCGCCGTTCTCGGGCGGCAAGCAGGTGCTCCTGCCGCTGTTGATCGGCACCGGCGCGCCCGCCAAGGCGCCCGATTTCCTGGCCAGGATCGAACACTATCCCGACCTCGCCGGCCGCATCAAAGGCTATGTCCGTGTTGGCGAACGGCGCTGGGACCTGAAGCTGGACAACGGCATCACCATCAAGTTGCCCGAGGATGACGAGGACCAGGCGCTCGCCGAACTCGTCAAGATGGATCATGACAAGGGGCTGTTGTCCCGCGACATCGCCGCCGTCGACATGCGCCTGACAGACCGGCTGGTCGTGGAGCTGACGCCGCAGGCGGCGACGCAGCGCGAAGCCGCGCTCAACGAGAAGCCGAAAACCCTCAAGCGCAAGCCGGAGACGAAGATATGAGCTGGCTTGGCGGTTCTGGCGATGCCTCGTCGCGCCGGTCGGGCACCCTGACGGTGCTGGATGTCGGCTCGAACAAGGTCTGCTGCATGGTGGCCAAGCTGAAGCCGAACGATGACGGCAAGCTCCTGCGCGGCCGCTCGCATCGCATCCAGGTCATCGGCATCGGCCACCAGAAATCGCAAGGGGTGAAGTCCGGCGTCATCGTCGATCTCGACCGGGCCGAGCATGCCATTCGCCTCTCCGTCGATGCCGCCGAACGCATGGCCGGGCTGACGGTCGATTCGCTGATCGTCAACATGACCGCCGGCCGGCTGAAGAGCGAAAGCTTCTCGGCGACCATCAATCTTGGCGGCCACGAAGCCGACGAAGCCGACATCAAGCGCGTGCTCGGCGCCGGTGCCAAGCAGGCGCTGAAGGCCGAGCGCGAGGTGGTCCATTCGCTGCCCGTCGGCTTCTCGCTCGATGCCGAGCGTGGCGTGCGCGATCCGCGCGGCATGGTGGGCGACACGCTTGGCGTCGACATGCATGTGCTGACGGGCGATGCGGCGCCGATGCGCAATCTGGAGCTCTCCATCAACCGCTCGCATTTGTCGGTCGAGCGCATGGTGGCGACGCCCTATGCCAGCGGGCTGGCGGCACTGGTCGACGACGAGCTGGAACTCGGAGCCGCCTGCATCGACATGGGCGGCGGCACGACGACGATCTCGGTGTTTTCGGAAGGCAAGTTCGTCCATGGCGACGCCATCGCCATCGGCGGCAACCATGTGACGCTCGACATGGCCAAGGGACTTTCGACCTCGCTCGACGCCGCCGAACGGCTGAAGGTGATGCACGGCTCGGCGCTGCCGGGCAGCGCCGACGATCGCGACCTGGTCTCGATCCAGCCGATCGGCGACGATGGCGACGTGCCGCTGCAGATCCCGCGTTCGGTGATGACGCGCATCGTGCGCGCCCGCATCGACGAGACGCTCGAACTCCTGCGCGACCGGTTGAACAAGTCCGGTTACGGCAATGCGGTCGGCAAGCGCGTCGTGCTCACCGGCGGCGCCAGCCAACTGGCCGGCCTGCCGGAAGCGGCGCGCCGCATCCTGGGGCGCAATGTACGCATCGGTCGCCCGCTCGGCGTGGCGGGCCTGCCCGAAGCGGCGAAGGGCCCTGCTTTCTCGGCCGCGGTCGGGCTTCTGATCTATCCGCAGATGGCGAGCTTCGAGAGCCATCCGGCGAAAGGCATTTCCGGTCTCAGAATGACCGGAACGGGTGGAAAACTGCATCGCATGAGTCAGTGGTTGAGAGACAGTTTCTAATTGACGGGGACAGCCCCATAGGCGGCCGCGGCGGCGAAGCGGCGTGAAAGGCAAAGGACGGAGACAATGACTATCAATCTGCAGAAGCCGGACATCACCGAGCTTAAGCCGCGCATCACCGTGTTCGGTGTAGGCGGCGGCGGCGGCAATGCCGTGAACAACATGATCACCGCCGGACTGCGCGGTGTCGAGTTCGTCGTGGCCAACACCGACGCGCAGGCGCTGACCATGTCGAAGGCCTCTCGGCTGATCCAGCTTGGCGCGCATGTCACCGAGGGGCTCGGTGCCGGATCGCAGCCGGAAGTCGGCCGCGCGGCGGCGGAAGAGTGCATCGACGAGATTCTCGACCATCTCACCAACACCCATATGTGCTTCGTCACCGCCGGCATGGGCGGCGGCACCGGTACGGGTGCTGCTCCGGTTGTTGCCCGCGCAGCGCGCGAGAAGGGCATTCTCACCGTCGGCGTCGTCACCAAGCCGTTCCACTTTGAAGGCCAGCGCCGCATGAAGACGGCCGACTTCGGCATCGAGGAGCTGCAGAAATGCGTCGACACCTTGATCGTCATCCCCAACCAGAACCTGTTCCGGCTGGCCAATGACAAGACCACCTTCGCCGACGCCTTCGCGATGGCGGACCAGGTGCTCTACTCCGGTGTGGCCTGCATCACCGACCTGATGGTCAAGGAAGGCCTGATCAACCTCGACTTCGCCGACGTGCGTTCGGTGATGCGCGAGATGGGCAAGGCGATGATGGGCACCGGCGAGGCTTCGGGCGAGGGCCGCGCGATGGCGGCGGCGGAAGCCGCGATCGCCAACCCGCTGCTCGACGAGACCTCGATGAAGGGCGCCAAGGGCTTGCTGATCTCGATCACCGGCGGCCGCGACCTGACCCTGTTCGAAGTCGACGAAGCGGCGACCCGCATCCGCGAGGAAGTCGACCAGGACGCCAACATCATCCTGGGCGCCACGTTCGACGAGGAATTGGAAGGCGTCATCCGCGTCTCGGTGGTCGCCACCGGCATCGACAAGTCGGCGGCTGAAATCGCCGCGGCGCCGATCTCGATCCGGACCTCCCCGCCGAAGCAGGCTGCCCGGCCGGCCGTCGCTCCTGTGGAAAGCCGCCCGACGCCGGTCCAGCAGACGGTGTATGAGCCGCGCGCCGCCGATCCGGTCGCCGACGCCATCCAGTTGGCCGAAGCCAATGCCGCGGCCATGGCGCAGGCTCGTCCGGCTCCTGTCGCCCATGCGGACGATTTCCGCCCGCAGAGCAAGATCTTCCAGGCGCCGCCCGCACAACCGCAGCCTATGGTGCAGCCGGTCGTCCAGCAGATGATGCAGCCGGCTCCGCAGCCACGCGAAATGCTGCGTGAAGTCCAGCAGCCGGTGGCGATGGCGCCGCAGCGCATGCCGCGCGTCGAGGACTTTCCGCCGGTCGTCAAGGCCGAGGTCGACGCCAAGAGCCGCCCGGCCGACCACGAGAACAGCGGCCCGATGGGCCTCCTGAAGCGCCTGACCAATGGCCTGACCCGCCGCGAGGAGGAGCCCGCACGGCTGCAGCCGGCGCAGCCGCGCGAGCCCAAGCTGCGCCAGGCCGCACCGGAAGTGCGCCGCCTCGCCAGCCAGGACGCCCAGCTTTACGCGCCGCGGCGCGGCCAGTTGGACGATCAGGGCCGCCTGACGCCGCAGACCAGGGCGACTCAGGACGACGATCAGCTGGAGATTCCGGCGTTCCTGCGCCGCCAGGCCAACTGATCGGTTAACGGACTGTAATAATTGTTAACAGGCAGGCAAGAAATTGCTTGCCTGTTAACGTTTAAAATGCCGCGTAATCAAAGGGTTATGACGTCGTACATGTTCCAGTTCGCGGTTACAAAGAGTAAGAAACCGTGATTTGGACTCTCCCTGCCGGGACACTATCTTCGCTGCCTACCATAGTCGGTTTGCCGGGATTCGGGGGAAGTCGCCCTGCCTGCCGATTTTACAAGAGCCGCGCCCTCGGGCTGGAGAAGCGGACCTAGGCATTACGGGCTCATGGGGATTGTCTTGCACGACCACCAGACGACAGTGAAGACGCGCGCGTCGCTTACAGGCACCGGCGTTCACAGCGGCAAAGAAGTTTCCATCAGTTTCCTGCCCGCGGATGCCGATACCGGCATCGTGTTCGCGCTCCTCAATGGAGACGGGCAGGGCCGTGAGTTCCGCGCCCTGTTTTCCGAAATCGGCGCCACCGACCTGTGCACCATGCTTGGCGATCCCTCGGGCGAGCACATCGCCACGGTCGAGCACATCATGGCCGCCCTGTTCGGGCTCGGCATCGACAATGTCATCATCGAGATCGACGGGTACGAGGTTCCAATCCTCGACGGCAGCGCCATGGCGTTCGTCGAAGCCATCGACCAGGCCGGCATCGAGACGCTGGCCGTCAAGCGGCGCTATATCAGGGTGGTCAAGCCGGTCCGCATCGAGAACGGCGCCTCCTGGGCGGAGTTCAGGCCCTATGACGGCACCCGTTTCGAGGTCGAGATCGATTTCGAAAGCCCGGCGATCGGCCGTCAGCTCTTCGCATCGGACATCAACGCCGATATTTTCCGCCGCGACATCGCGCGGGCCCGCACCTTCGGCTTCATGAAGGACGTCGAGCGGCTGTGGGCCGCCGGCTATGCTCTGGGATCCTCGCTGGAAAATTCCCTGGTGATCGGTGACGACAACCGCGTCATCAATATGGGCGGCCTGCGCTATCCCAATGAGTTCGTGCGCCACAAGACGCTCGACGCCATGGGCGACCTGGCGCTGGCCGGCGCGCGCTTCATCGGTTGTTTCCGCTCCTATCGCGGCGGCCATCGGCTGAACGCCGCCGCACTGCGGCGCCTGCTGTCGGACCGCACCGCCTTCGAGATCGTCGAGACGACACGCCGCGAGCGTGGTCGCGCCGCCGAGATGAACGCCGTCAATGCGCCTCTCTATGCGCCCTGGATGATCTGATTTTCTTAATCTTTTTCGGATTCCATGGCGGTATGGGTGTTGCATGAATGCATCATCCATCGGCGAAATTGCGTAGATTTTCACGCCACGGTCCGCCGCCACAAAAATGCGCGATTGGCTGGACATAGCGTTGCCGGGCAAGGCGGTTATGGTTTATGGCTGCTGCCGTCGATTAGTGCATGTCGCTCAAAGGTGGGGACCAGTTTTGGGACAACTGCATGCAACGAGCATTAAAATAACGCCGAAAGGGCGCAATCCAATCATGTTCTTCAAGCGAGTTGGTCAATCGAAAGCGCCGCAGCGGTCTGTTTTCCTGGCGCTTTCGGTGGTTGTTCCATCGCTCTTTCTGGCGGCTTGCATGTCGTCGGAAAAAGACATCGACCTGTCGACCTATGTCGACCAGACCGAACCGGCCGACGTTCTCTACAATCAGGGCCTGGCCAATCTGAACGCCGGCCGCCTGGACGAGGCAAGCAAGAAATTCGACGCGGTCGACCGCCAGCACCCCTATTCGGAATGGGCCCGCAAATCGATGGTGATGGGCGCGTTCGCCGACTATCGAAAGGGCAGCTACGACGATGCGATCCAGTCGGCGAAGCGGTACTTGGCGCTCTATCCGTCCACGGATGACGCGGCCTATGCCCAGTATATCATTGGTCTGAGCTACTATCGCCAGATCAAGGATGTGACGCAGGACCAGAAGGAAGCACGCCAGACCCTGCAGACGATGCAGGACCTGGTGACGCGCTGGCCGACGTCGGAATATGTCGACGATGCCAAGGAAAAGATCCGCTTCGCCAACGACCAGCTCGCGGGCAAGGAAATGCAGATCGGCCGCTATTATCTGGAGCGCCGCGAGTACATCGCCGCCGTCAAACGCTTCCGCACCGTGGTCGAAAACTATTCCAACACCCGCCATGTCGAGGAAGCGCTCGCGCGCCTTACCGAAAGCTATTACGCGTTGGGCTTGACCTCGGAGGCCCAGACGGCGGCCGCGGTGCTCGGTACCAACTATCCCGACAGTTCGTGGTACAAGGATTCCTACAAGCTGCTGCAGAGCAACGGGTTGGCGCCGCGTGAAAATGCCGGGTCGTGGATATCCAAGGCCGGGAAGCTGATCACCGGCGCCTGACCGCGGAGCCTCCGAGCGAAGTGCGCAGCGCGCTTTTTCGGATTGATCCGAAGCTCAAACAAAAAGATAGTGCGGCGCTGCGACTCCAACTGTCGGGTGCCGCTTTATCCTTTTGTTTTTCGTGCCTGTCGTTATCCCGAAACCGGGTCCACTTTTGGGCGGCATGCAATAGGTCCGGTTTCTCATGCTTTCCAGACTGTCGATCCGCGATATCGTCCTGATCGAAAAGCTGGACATCGACTTCCAGCCGGGCCTTTCCGTGCTGACCGGCGAAACCGGCGCCGGCAAGTCCATCCTGCTCGATGCCCTGTCGCTGGCGCTCGGCGCGCGCGGCGATGCCTCGCTGGTGCGCCACGGCGCGTCCCAGGGCCAGGTCATTGCCGTGTTCGATGTTCCGCGCAACCATCCGGTGCGCGCGCTGCTCGCCGAAAACGCCATCGAGGATGATGGCGACGTCATCCTGCGGCGCGTGCAGACGGCGGACGGCCGGACCCGTGTGTTCGTCAACGACCAGCCTTCCTCCGTGACGCTGATGCGCGATGTCGGCCGCGCGCTGGTCGAGATCCACGGCCAGCATGACGAGCGCGCCTTGGTCGATCCCGGCGCGCATCGCGATGTGCTCGATGCTTTCGGCGGCCATCTCGGCGCCGTCCGCTCGACCGGCGAGGCATGGCGGCACTGGCGCGCCGCCCAGCAGGAGCTGACGCGCCATCGCGCCAAGGTGGAAGCCGCCGCGCGCGAGGCCGACTATCTGCGCGCCGCGGTTGCCGAACTGACCAAGCTCGATCCGCAGCCGGGCGAGGAAACCGAACTTGCCGAGCTGCGTGCCCACATGATGCGCGCCGAGAAGATCGCTTCCGAAATTCACGACGCGCAGGATGTGCTGTCGGGCCCGTCCTCGCCCTTGCCGCAACTGGCCAGCCTGCTGAGACGGCTGCAGCGCAAGGCGACGGAGGCGCCCGGCCTGCTCGAGGACGTGGTGAAGTCGCTGGACGAAGCCATGCTGTCTCTCGACGCGGCGCAGTCGGGCGTCGAGGCCGCGCTTCGTGCCACGGAGTATGATCCGCAGCGGCTGGAGAAAGCCGAGGAACGACTGTTTTCGCTGCGCGCGGCGTCACGCAAGCACAGCGTCGCCGTCGATGACCTGGCGCAGCTGCGCGACACGATGGTTGCCGATCTCGCCGATCTCGATGCCGGCGAAGAACGCCTGCACGGCTTGGAAAAGCAGGCGGCCGCTGCGCGCGAAGCCTATGACATCGCCGCCGCACAGCTGTCCTCGCTTCGTCATGCCGCGGCGGTCGGTCTGACCAAGGCGGTGATGGCCGAACTGCCGGCGCTGAAGCTCGAACGCGCGGCCTTTATCGTCGAGATGAAGAGCGAGGCCGAGGCGCGCATGGAAGAGGGCATCGACCAGATCGAGTTCTGGGTGCGCACCAATCCTGGCACGCGGCCCGGGCCGATGATGAAGGTTGCCTCCGGCGGCGAGCTTTCGCGCTTTCTCCTGGCGTTAAAGGTGGCGCTGGCCGATCGTGGCTCGGCGCCGACATTGGTTTTCGACGAAATCGACACCGGGGTGGGCGGCGCTGTCGCCGACGCCATCGGCCAGCGGCTGGCGCGGCTGTCGAAGCGCGTCCAGGTGCTTTCCGTCACCCATGCGCCGCAAGTGGCGGCGCGCGCGGCAACACATTTCCTGATCTCCAAATCGGGCAGCACCGACCGTGTCGCGACCGGAATTGCCGAGATGGACAGGACTGCGCGGCAGGAGGAGATCGCCCGCATGCTGGCCGGCGCCATGATCACCGACGAGGCGCGCGCCGCCGCCGAGCGGCTGCTGCGCGAGAATACAAACGCGGCATGAGACGATCCGGCGTCATGAGACGATCCGGCGTCATGAGACGATCCGGCGTCATGAGACGATCAGGCGTCATGGGGCGAGTCAGGATATGGCTCCATCCTGCTGTTCAGGAATGATCTTTTCCGAAAACCGGTTCCCACCTTTCAAGATCATGCTCTATTGTGGCGCGCCACCGTTCAGGGACAAAAAGCATGGCCGAAAAACCTGTCGATTCGCTCAGCGAAAGCGAGGCTGAAGCCGAACTCCAGCGCCTTGCCGAGGAGATCGCTGGTCATGACCGGCGCTACCATGCCGAGGACGCGCCCACGATCACGGACGCCGAGTATGACGCGCTGCGGCGGCGCAATCTTGCCATCGAGGAGCGCTTTCCCGGGCTGGTGCGCGAGGATTCGCCCTCGCTCAGGGTGGGTGCCGCCCCGGCGGAAGGCTTCACCAAGGTGCGCCATGCCGTGCCGATGCTCAGCCTCGCCAAGGCCTATACGGACGCCGACGTCACCGATTTCATCGAGCGCGGCCGGCGCTTCTTCGACCGCGACAAGGACCTCGATATTGCCTTCACCGCCGAACCGAAGATCGACGGGCTGTCGGCTTCGCTGCGTTACGAAAAGGGGGTGTTCGTGCAGGGCGCGACGCGCGGCGACGGCGCTGTCGGCGAGGACATCACCGCCAACCTCAGGACCATCGCCGACATTCCCGCCAAGCTGAAGGGTTCAGGCTGGCCCGAGACCATCGAGATCCGCGGCGAGGTCTATATGACCTATGCCGAATTCGAGGCGCTCAAGGCGCGCTCGGCGGCTGTGGGGGGCCAGGATTACGTCAATCCGCGCAACACGGCGGCCGGGTCGCTGCGCCAGAAGGATCCATCCGTCACCGCCAGCCGCAACCTCAAATTCTTTGCCTACGCGTGGGGTTACACGACGGCGGATCCGGCACCAACGCAGTATGAAGCGGTGCAGAAATTCGCCGATTGGGGCTTCAAGATCAGCCCGCTGATGGTGCGGGCGAAATCGGTCGAGGAACTGGTCGCGCATTATCACCTGATCGAGGAGCAACGCTCGTCGCTCGGCTATGACATAGACGGGGTCGTCTACAAGGTCGACCAGCTGGAGCTGCAGCGCCGCTGGGGTTTCGTCACCGGTGAGCCGCGCTGGGCCGTCGCGCACAAATTCCCGGCCGAACAGGCGATGACGACCGTGCAGAGGATCGACATCCAGGTCGGCCGAACCGGCACGCTGGCGCCGGTCGCGCGGCTTGCGCCGGTGACGGTCGGCGGCGTGGTGGTGGAGAACGTCACGCTGCACAATGAAGATTATATCAAGGGCCTGGACAGCACCGGCCAGCCGATCCGCGACGGCATCGACGTGCGCATCGGCGACACGGTGGTGATCCAGCGGGCAGGCGATGTCATCCCGCAGATCGTCAGCGTCGTCATCGACAAGCGTCCGCCCGATGCCGTGCCGTACGAATTCCCGCACTCTTGCCCGATCTGCGGCTCGCCGGCGACGCGCGAGATCAACGAGAAGACCGGCAAGGAGGATTCGCGCCGCCGCTGCACGGGCGAACTGATCTGCCCGGCGCAGGCCGTGGAAGGGCTGCGCCACTTCGTGTCGCGCGGCGCCCTGGATATCGAAGGCCTGGGCGCGGAGAACATCGACACGTTTTTCAATGCGGGTTTGATCAAGACAGCCGCCGACATCTTCACGCTCAGGGAGCGCCGCCCCGCCGTGACCAAGGCGCTGGCCGAGCGGCGCGAGGAGCAGGCCAGGCAACGCGAGGCCGCATCCGGCAAGACCCGCAAGAATGTGCGCAGCGTCGAGGACCGCAATTACGAAAGCCTCGACAAATTGTTCGCGGCCATCGATTCGCGCCGCGAGCCGGAGCTCGACCGCTTCATCTTCGCGCTCGGCATCCGCCATATAGGCGAGACAACGGCCGCCGTGCTTGCGCGAACATTCTCGACCGTCGAGGAGCTTATCCGCGTCGGCAAGGAGACGGCGGCGGCGGAGGATCCGCATTCGGTCTTCCCGTCGATCAACGGCATTGGCGATACGGTGATCGATGCGCTGCGCGATTTCTTCGGCAACGAGCGCAATGACGAGGTGCTCGAGAAGTTGCTGCAACAGGTCAAGCCGAAGCCCTATATCGTTACCGTCTCGGCCGACAGCGAAGTTGCCGGCAAGACGATTGTCTTTACCGGTTCACTGGAAAAGATGACCCGTTCCGAAGCCAAGGCGATGGCCGAACGTCTCGGCGCCAAGGTGGCCGGTTCGGTTTCGGCCAAGACCGATCTTTTGGTGGCGGGACCGGGTGCGGGCTCCAAACTCAAGCTTGCCAGCGAACTCGGCGTCGAGGTCATCGACGAGGACACCTGGCTGCAGCGGGTCGGCAAGTCGTGACGGACGGAACGTTCAAAGGTTTTGGTCCGAAAGCCATGCCGTTCTTCAAGGCGCTGGATTTCCACCAGAGCCGCGAATGGTTTGCGGAGAACCGCGCGCTTTTCGACAGCGATCTGCATGGGCCGATCGGCGATCTGGTCGAGGTCCTTACGGAGCGTTTCGTAACGGCGGGGCTTGGTCTGCGCGGCGACCGCAAGAAATCGCTGTTCCGCGTCAATCGCGACGTCCGCTTTGCCAAGGACAAACGTCCCTACAACAGGCATGTTTCGGCCATTCTGTCACCAGACGGCAGCAAGACAGGCCTGGGCGTCTTCTACGTGCATATCGGGCTCGAGCGCTGCTTTGCCGACGTGGCCTGGTGGAACCCTGAGCCGCCGCTCTTGCTGGCGATGCGCAAGGCGATCACCGATCGGCCCGGCGAATTCCGCAAGCTGCTTTCAACGTTGAAGAAAAACGGCCTTGAATTCGAAACCGAAGGCCGCATGAAGCGGGCGCCGCGCGGTTTTGAGCAGATCGCGGACGCCGATCTCGCGGAGGCCGTGCGCAACCGGCATTTCGTCGTCCAGCGTGTCATCAATCCGACCGAAATTCACGCGCCGGCGCTGGTCGACGAGCTTGTCGAGTTTACATTACGCGCCAAGCCGCTGCTCGACTGGGGCAGGGCGATCCAGGGCAAGGTGACCGGTTAGTTTTCCGATCCGTTGGACAGGGCGGGCTACATCCGCATCAGGAGACCCCCATCGACGGCCAGCTCTATTCCGGTGATGTAGCTTGCCGCGTCGGAAAGCAGGAAGAGCGCGGCGTTGGCCATGTCCTGCGGCGTGCCGATGCGGCCGAGCGGTGTGTAGTCGGCGACGGCGGCGCGCTTCTCCTCGGTGTCCCAACGCGCCTGCAGCGGCGTCAGCGCCATGCCCGGGCAGATGGCGTTGGAGCGGATGCGCTCGCCGGCCAACTGCATGGCGAGCGACTTCGACAGCGCGCAGACGCCGGCCTTCGACGCCTGGTAGGCATCCTGTGGCTTCGGATCGCCGCGATACCACTGGATGGTCGAGAAATGCACCATGGCGCCGCCACGCCCGCCTGCGCGCATTTGCGGAACAACCGCGCGCGCCGTGTGCACGAAGGATTTCAGGTTGATGTTGAAGACCTGGTCCCAGACGTCGAGGTCCATCTCGAGAGCCGACTTGTCGCGGCCGAACCAGAGCACGCCTGCGACATTGGCGAGATAGTCGATACCGCCGCGTTCGCGGCCCGCAGCGCCGATGGTCCGTTCAACAAAGCCGGCGTCGGTGAGGTCGCCCTGGGCGAAGGTCAGCCGGTCGTCATAGGCGGCGAGCGCTGTCGGGCGTGGCTTGACGTCGATGGCGGTGACCGACGCGCCGGCATCGAGCAACGCCAGCGTGATCGCCTCGCCCATGCCGCCACCGGCCCCGGTGACGACTGCGTGCCTGCCGGTGAAATCATAAGCAATCATTAGAATCCCCCTCGTGTATTTCTGCCAAATGCCTGCCGGGCGACAATAGGATATCGCGTGAATCCTAACAGGGATCATTTCCGCTGATCGTTTGGCTCAAGCGAATTCGTGTGACAAGCCGGGCAGTGCTTCCTACATCAGCCCTCTGACCGGGGAGAGACATGTCGGCGCAAGCAATTTCCGAGAACGGCGTGAAAAGCGATTTCTGGCAAGGCGTACGGCTCTCCATGCCGGTCGTGGTGGCGGCGGCGCCATTCGGGCTGCTGTTCGGCGCGATCGCCGTCGACAACGGCTTTTCCGTTTTCGAAGCCTTCCTGATGAGCGCGCTGATCTTCGGCGGCGCCAGCCAGATGGTCGGCATAGAACTGTTCGGCCAGCATGTCGCGCCGTGGCTGATCGTGCTGTCGATCTTCGCCGTCAATTTCCGCCACGTGCTCTATTCCGCCGGCATTGGCCGGCGCATCGCGCACTGGTCCGGGGTGCAGCAGGCGCTCGGTTTCTTCATCCTCACCGATCCGCAATTCGCCGTCGCCGAGGCCAGGGCCCAGTCGGGCCAGACCGTCGGCTTTGCCTGGTATCTGGGACTTGGGCTGCCGGTCTATGTATTCTGGACCATCGAAAGCGCGCTCGGCGCGCTGTTTGGAAAGCTCATTCCCGATCCCCATGCCCTGGGCATCGATTTCCTGCTGCCGATCTATTTCCTTGGCCTGGTGATGGGCTTCCGCAAGCGGCCGCTGTGGCTGCCGGTGGTCGTCGCCAGTGCCTGCGCCTCGATCATCGCCTACAAGACAGTGGGTTCGCCCTGGCACGTTTCGATCGGCGCCATCGCCGGTGTGTTGCTCGCCGTCGTCCTGCCGCCGCATCACAGCGGTGTGGAGACAAGGCCATGAGCACGACCTTCTGGATCATCATCGCCGGCGCCATCGCCACCTATCTCACCCGTATCGGCGGGCATCTGGTCATCTCGCGCTTCGACCACATTCATCCGCGCGTCGAGGCCGGGCTCAACGCCGTGCCTGCGGCGGTGCTGACGACGCTGGTGGCGCCGGCGGCGCTCGGCGCGGGTCCGGCGGAGTGGGCAGCGCTGGTCGTCTCCGCGCTGGTGGCGCTGCGAGGCGGGCTGATGGCGATGTTTCTGGCGGGCGCGGCTGTATTGATCGTAGCGCGGCAGTTCGTCGGGTAGGGCGTATCGATATCCGGGTGATTCCGGCCCGCAGACGGCCGATAGCTGCGCTTAGGCGCTCCAATCCGGTTCTCCGTATCAACCGTTTTCGAACCGGCCTGGCCTGAACCTCGACACGCCCTACAGCGCTTCAGAAATCAAATCTTCGCGTCGTGCGGCAGCGGCGCCGTCGCCTTTTCCAGCCAGGCCAGCGTTTCGCCGTCGAGCATCGGTCCGATCTCGGCCAGCACGCGGGCGTGGTAGGCGTCGAGCCAGTGCAATTCGTCTCGCGTCAGCAGATCCGATCGCACCAGCCTGACGTCGATTGGGGCCAGCGTCAGCGTCTCGAAACCGTGCATGGCGATGTCGCCGCCCTCGATCTGTTCGGCCGGCGTCACCAGGATGAGGTTCTCGATGCGGATGCCATAGGCGCCTTCCTTGTAGTAGCCGGGCTCGTTCGACAGCATCATGCCTTCGAGCAGCTTTTCGGTGCCGGTGCGGGCGATGCGCTGCGGACCCTCATGGACGGCCAGGTATGAGCCGACACCGTGGCCGGTGCCATGGGCGAAGTCGCAGCCATGCCTCCACAGCGCCATGCGGGCGACGGCGTCGATCTCCGAGCCGCGCGTGCCGGCGGGGAAGCGCAGCGTGGAAATGCCGATCATGCCTTTGAGCACCAGCGTGAAGCGCTCGCGCATCTCTTCGGTCGGCTGGCCGATCGGCACGGTGCGGGTGATGTCTGTCGTGCCGTCCTGGTATTGCGCGCCGGAATCGAGCAGGAACAGCTCACCGGCCTGAAGCTTGCGGCTGGTGGCGCGCGAGACGCGGTAATGCATGATGGCGCCGTTCGGGCCGGCGCCCGAAATGGTGTCGAAAGAGACGTCGCGCAGCGGCATCTGCGTTTCCTCGCCGGTCTGCCGGCGGGTTTCTTCGAGCCTGGTGACAACCGCGATTTCGTCGAGTGAGCCGGGTTTCTGGCGCTCCAGCCAGCACAACAGCTTGGCCACCGCCGCGCCGTCGCGGCGATGCGCGGCGCGCGAGCCGTTGATCTCGGCCTGGTTCTTGGTGGCGCGCGGAATGCGGGCAGGGTCGGGCGCGGCAATCACCGTGCCGCCATTGTCCTCGACCAGCATGCGCAGCCGGTCGGCGGCCAGCACCGGATCGAGCGCGATTTTCGCGCCGCTTTTCGCAAGTGCGGCGATCGCCGCTTCGAATTCGCCGGGCTCATGCGGATCGGCGAGCTGGGTGAGGTAGGCCGCCACCTGGCGCGAGAACTTGCGCCGATCGATGAAAAGCTGGTGCGACCCGTCGGCGGCGAGTATGGCGAAGCCGAGCGCCAGCGGCGTGTGCGGCACGTCACCGCCACGGATGTTGAAGGCCCAGGCGATGGATGATGGGTCGGTCAGCACCGCATGGGTGGCGCCGTCCTTGCCGATCGCCGTCGCCAGCCGCGCCAGCTTGTCCTTGGCGAGTTCGCCGGCAAAGCCGATCGGATGAAGCTCGATCGGGGTCACGGGTGCGGCGGGCTGATCCTTCCAGATGATGTCGATCGGGTTCCTGTCGAGCGGCACCAGCACCGCGCCGGTCTTGTCGGCGGAGGCCTGCAGCGCCTTGACCTCGCCGATCGTGTGCAGCCAGGGATCGAAGCCCAGGCGCACGCCCTTGCCGATGTTGTCCTTGAGCCAGACGGCGGGCGGATTATCGACCAGGCTTTCGATCGAAAAGATGTCGAGATCGACCTCATTGCGCACTTGCAGCGTGTAGCGCCCGTCGACAAAGACGAAGGCCCGGTCGCGCAGCACGATGGCGACGCCGGCCGAGCCGCTGAAGCCGGTCAGCCATTTCAGCCGTGCCGACCGATCGGCGACGTATTCGCCCTGGTGCTCGTCGGCGCGCGGAACGATGAAGCCATCGAGGCCGTTCGCGGTCAGCCACTGGCGCAGCAATGCCACGCGCGGCTTGCCGACCGCCGGGTCGCCCGCGGAATCGAAGCTCTGGAACATGATGGGCCTCCTGATATCAGCGCGACCGTAACCTATGGGCCTGGAAAGCGGAATCGATTTTCCGGCTGGTGCAAATTGCTACAGCGTCGGCCGGGTGACAACCAAATGAGGCTGGTCCAGCCATGAATGAAGGGGGCGGCGGCGGCATTCTCTTGCCGACACGCATCGAAGTCCAGCAACCGGGACCGTTGAGGGCCGGCAACCGCCTTGCCGGCCTCAACGCTTGAGATGGATAGTCACCCAGCCTTCGCGGTGCAAGGTACTGACGTGGCGGAAGTTCTGGCCGACATAGGCCGAGATCACCGCGTCGCGCTGGCGGTCGAGGATGCCCGACAGCACGATCGAGCCGCCAAGCGTGATATGCCCTGCCATTTGCGGCGCCAGCCGCATCAGCGGCCGCGCCAATATGTTGGCGACGATGAGGTCGAAGGGCGCGCGCCTGGCAAAGATCGGGTGGTGAAAGCCAGGCGCGGTCACCGTCTCGATCAGGCCTTTGACGTGATTCAGACGCGCATTGGCGGCGGCGACCTTGACCGCGACCGGATCGATGTCGGTGGCCAGCACCGGAATATGTGCCAGCTTGGCGACGGCGATCGCCAGCACCGCACTGCCGGTACCGAGGTCGAGCGCGTTGCGCGGGTGCTCGCGCCGCACGACTTTCTCCAGCATTTCGAGGCAGCCCGCGGTGGTGCCATGATGGCCGGTGCCGAAGGCAAGGCCCGCCTCGATCTCGATGGCGAGTTCGCCGCTGTGGCGCTTCCTGCTGTCATGCGCGCCGTGGACGAAGAAACGGCCGGCGCGCACCGGCTTCAACCCTTCCAGGGACCGTGCCACCCAGTCGATGTCGGGCAGCGCTTCGCGCTGGACCGGTCTCGACAAAGCGAGGCCGGCGAGAACATCCTTCAGCCGCGCCTCGACCGCTTCGACGTCGCCATCGGCGTAGAGCGAGACCTCGTGGATGTCGGCCTCTTCATCGACCTCCAGCACGGCGATCGGCAGGCCCTCATCCTCGAAGGCCGTTTCGAGCGCCGCGAAGATGCGCTCGGCCTCGATCTTTCCGGTGGTGAAATGGAGCCGCGTCTGGGTCATGTGAATTCTTGTCAGCCCTTCGCGGCGAGGCGCTTCAGCTTCTCCACGGCGGTGCTGGCATTCTCGCCATAGGCGATCGTGCCCGCGAAGTCGCCCTTGGCGTTGAGCAGCAGCACCGAGGCGGTGTGGTCCATGGTGTAATCGCCGTCGCCGGTATCGACCTTCTTCCAATAGATGCCGAACGCCTTGGCCATGGCATGGACCTTGTCCGGATCGCCGGTAATGCCGGTGATGCGGTCGGAGAAATTGCTGACATAGGCGTTCATCACCGGCGGCGTATCGCGCTCCGGATCGACCGATACGAAATAGGCATGCAGGTTCTTGCCGTCGTCGCCGAGCGTCTTCAGCCAGCCGGAGAGTTCGAACAGCGTGGTCGGGCAGACTTCGGGGCAGTGGGTGAAGCCGAAGAAGACGACGCTGGGCTGGCCCCGGAAAGCGGCCTCGGTGATTGGTGCGCCTTTCTGGTCGACCAGGGTAAAGGGCTCGCCGAACGGTTCGCCGCCATAGTGGCCGCGATACCAGTCGAAGGTCAGCCAGCCGATGCCGGCCGCCATCAGAACGAGAATGCCGACCAGGATAGAACGCATCATCAGAAAAGTCCGTCCGTAATGTCACGGTGCGCCGGCCAGAACCATGCGCCCGTTGTCGGCCACAGTCTTAGCGGTTCGACGGGGTACACGCAAAGATGCCGCGTTGACGCAACCGGCTGTGGCGGATGCCTGCGGTTTGATCGAACCTTCCGGCTTGCAATGTGTCAGCTTTGGCCCCACCTGAGACCCCGGCAACTCGAACCGCAGGAGGATTCTTTGCCGGGATTGACTGGGCCAGGATTGATTGGGCGAGGATTGATTGGGCGAAAACTGATCGGCGGTGCCTTGGCCGCGTGTGTCGTGCTTGCCGCCGGTAGCGCCATCGCCGAGGAAGTCGGCAAGGTCGGCGTCGACTGGATCGGCAACGACATCATCGTCGAGGCGATCAAGGATCCGAAAGTGGAGGGCGTGACCTGCCACGTTTCCTATTTCGATCGCAGCGTCATCGACCGCCTGCACAAGGGCAACTGGTTCGAGGATCCCAGCGACTCCTCGATCTCCTGCCGTCAGACCGGTCCGATCACCATCGGGGATATCGATACGAGCGAAGGCGGCGAGGAGGTTTTCAAGCAAGGCATCAGCCTGATCTGGAAGAAGCAGGTGGTGAACCGCATCTACGACAAGACCAACGAGACCTTGATCTATCTGTCGCATTCGCGCCAAGTCCAGAACGGCTCGGCCAAGATGTCGGTTACGACGGTGCCGCTCTATGGCCAGAATGTGGTGTGGAGTAACGGCAAGCCGAAATAGGCGGGTCGAACTCTACCCTGTCCTGTTCTGGCTGGCGATTGGCCCCGCTTGCGGGACCAATCGGTCTGACGTAAAGCCGCCGGCATGGACCGTTCTGAAGATCTCGTTGCGAAAGATCCCGAGCCGCGCATTCATCCAACCGCTGAGATGAAGGGCTGCAAGCTTGGCCGCTACGCCGCGATCGGCGAACGCGTCGTGCTGCGCGAGGTCATCGTCGGCGATTTCTCCTATTTCGAACGCCATGCCGAGGCGATCTACACGACGATCGGCAAATTCTGCTCGATCGCCGCCAACAGCCGCATCAATGCGCTGGAGCATCCGATCGAGCGGCTGGCCCAGCACAAGGTCAGCTACCGGCCGAACGAGTATTTCCGCTGGCTGGGCGTCGATGCCGCGTTCCGTGAGCGGCGGCGGTCGAAGGCCGTGACCATCGGCCATGATGTGTGGATCGGCCATGGCGCGGTCATCTTGCCTGGGATCGCCATCGGCAATGGCGCCGTCATCGGCGCCAATGCCGTGGTGACGCGGGACGTGCCTTCGTACACGATCGTTGCCGGCGTGCCGGCGAAGCCGCTCAGGTCACGCTTTGCCCCTGAAATAGCGGCACGCATCGAGGCTCTCGCCTGGTGGGACTGGCCGGTCGAGAAACTCGCCAGGGCGGTTCCCGACATGCAGGCAATGCCGATCGAGGCTTTCCTCGACCGCTGGGAAAACGACGCCGTCTGACGGAATGAGACCCCTTCCGCCATGCGGGGGTGGCGCAGCGGAAGGGGCTGGAGGTAAACCGCTGTGAAGCGGAAGGAACAGGCTCTTTGCCTGCACGGCTACAATGACCTTAAACCGATAAGGTGTGTTTTGTTCCAGATGCGCGCTTTGCGTGCATTCGATTGCGTGGGTCGTATTTTTTACCGGCGGGAACCCGAAATGGCTGCTGGTTGTTTCTTCCGGCGGACCGCATGACGCGGCGCTGTTTTGAGGGACCACATGATCGAGAAGCTTTTCACCAAATTCGCCAACCAGATCGCCCATCTCACCGGACTGCCGCTGACATTTGCGGTGTGTTGCCTGATCGTTATCGTCTGGGCGGTGAGCGGGCCGTTCTTCAATTTTTCCGACACCTGGCAGTTGGTGATCAACACCGGAACCACGATCATCACCTTCCTGATGGTGTTTCTCATCCAAAACACCCAGAATCGGGACGGCGCCGCGATCCAGGCCAAGCTCGACGAATTGATACGGGTGAGCGAGGCCAAAAACACCTTCATCGGCATCGAGCACCTGACTGAAGCCGAGGTCCAGGAGATCCGCGCCAAATGCGAGGTCGCGGCGAAGCGGCATGACGACAAAGTCGCGACCATGGCCGCAAAGAAAGTCGTGGCGGCAAAACGCAAACCGAAAAAAGAGGTGGCACGAAGCGCCGGCGGCTGAACCCGCGGTCAATTTTCGAGAGTTCCGCCGGTGTTCGAGTTATGTGATCCGCACAGCGGCCATGTTCGGGACATGCTCATCGCTTCATGAACGCCGCGAATGCATCCTTGTGGCCGGGGTGCCAGCGCGACAGGGCAGGGCGGTTTTCGATGATGTCGCCGATCGCCCAGGCCATGCGCTTTTCGTCCATGGGTCGCGCCGTCTCATTGTCGGGACACAGGATATAGAAGTCGCCCCCGACCAGCGATTCCAGCATGAAATCGATCACCTGTTCGCCCGTCCACGCTCCCACCGGCTTTTCGGTCGCACCCTCGGTGAGGCCGGTATAGGTGAAGCCGGGGATGAGCAGATGCGCCGACAGGCGGGCGCCGGGTTCATTGCGCAGCGCATGCGCCAAGCCCTCGGTAAAGGTTTTCACGCCAGCCTTGGAAACGTTGTAGGCGAGGTTGCCGGGCGGTGTGGTGATGCCTTGCTTGGAGCCGGTGTTGACGATCAGGCCCGGCTTGGCCGACGCCAGCATGCGCGGCGCGAAAGCTTCGACGCCATGCACCACGCCCCAGAAATTGATGTCGAGCAGCCGTTTCCAGCCATCGCGGTTTTCCCAGGGCTTTCCGGGGTTGTCGCCGACGCCAGCATTGTTCATCAGCAGCGAGACCTCGCCGAAGGCGCCGAATGCCCGGTCGGCGAGACGGTCGACCTCACCGGCCTTCGAAACGTCCGATGCGACGGCAAGCACGGCGTCGTCACCGGCAATCGCGGAGACGGCCCGCGCGGCATCGTCGAGGCGCGGCCCGCCAATGTCGGCCAGCACGACCTTCATGCCCATCAGCGCCAGCCGTTTGGCCGCGGCAAGGCCGATGCCACTGGCGGCCCCGGTGATGACGGCGGTGTTGCCCTGGCCAAGTGCTGGCAGGGCGGTCTGGATCTCAGTGTCGGCGATCATCGGCGATGCTTCCTTTTTGATGTTGCCGAACTTAGCGCCGGAACGGGCCTGCGCAAGCCTCCGTCGGGCTTGTCGGGTTGACCGGCCCGGTCGGGGCTGCGCATGCTACGACGCCAAAAAGGAGATTTCCGATTGACGGATTGGGTTGCAATTCTGAAGGAACAGACCGCCACCGGCGACCAGATGGGGCGCGAGGTGCCGCAGATGCTGGCCAACCCCGATATCAGCGAAGCCCAGGTGAAGACTCTGTTTTCGGCGCTCGAAAAACAGGCCGAGTTTGTCGAGAAACTGCGCATGGCGCTGGAAAAGTTCGGCCATGATTTCTCGATCATCAAGGCGGCGGAGCGGCTGGAAGAGCGCTATGCCGATCTGGCCGCTTCCGTGGCGGAAAAGCTGAAGGCGATGCGCGGTTAGGCAATTCCACGAAACGTGTGAAGCGGTTTGCCCTGCCGGATTGCGTCAGGCAGATGGCTATTTTTCGATCACCCGCGCAAAGCGCGTGTCCGGCACCAGCCAGATCAGGGCGACGGCGACATAGAGCGCCACGCCGATCCACCGGTCGAGGAAGGTCAGCCCAACGGCCGCTATGTAGACGGCGAGCGAAATCCTTCCCTTGCGATCGCGGCCGATTGCCTTGGCGAATGCGGTGTCCGGCCCATGCAGCCGATGCAGCGCAATGACCAGGATGCTGTAGGCGGTCGCACACATTACAAGGTCAAAACCATAGACCGCGACCGGAACCGCGGCGAAATGGTTCTCGCCCATGAAGGCGGTCGTCACCGGCATCAGGGACAACCAGAACAGCAGATGCAGGTTCGCCCACAGCACGCGGCCGTCGACACGCTGCACGGTATGGAACATGTTGTGCAGATTGTTCCAGTAGATGCCGACATTGATGAACGAAAGCACGTAGCACAGGAAGACCGGCCACTGCGGCAGCAGCGCCGAAAAATCCTCCCCTTCCGGTACCTTCAAGTCCAGCACCATGATGGTGATGATGATCGCCACCACGCCGTCGGTGAATGCCTCGACCCTGCCCTTGCCCATGATCACCACCTCGGTCCGCGACGAATTGCCGAAAGATAGTAAATCGTTAGCGGATGTTGGCATGCCGATAAACGGCGTACGCAAAATTCCTCAACTATATCAGGGGAAACTTCCACCCGGATCGGTGATCGTGGTGATTGGCCTTGGTAACTTGTTGACTTTTCCCTGCCCAGCCTCTCCCCTTGCGATGCAGTCCCGGCCGAAGCAGTCGAACGGCCGGCGCTCGATGGAGGGACTGATGAGATTTCGATTTCTGCTTGCGATAGCGACCATTCTGGCCGCCGTCTTCGGGACGTCCGCCGCGGCCTTCGCCTACGGCGCCCACACCACGACGAGCCTCAACGTGCGTACCGGACCTGGCGCGGGATACGCCAAGGTCGGGACGTTGCCGGCCGGTCTCAGGGTCGACGTGACCGGCTGTCAGCCGGGCTGGTGCAGGATCCATGGCGGCGGTGTCAGCGGCTGGGCCAGTTCCGGCTATCTCTCGCGGGCCCAAGTCGTGCATCCGCCGGTTATCATCGTGCGCCCGCCGCATCGGCCGCCGCACTGGCATCATCGGCCCCATCACCGTCCTCCCCACCACCGCCCGCCGCACAAGCCGCGTCCCGGCAAGTGCAAGATCGCACCTGGTTTCTCCTGCAAGTAGGCCCGGCTTTTTCTGCAAACAGGACTGATTACGTCTAACGGTAAAGGGTGCCGTGATGGATCGGGGCCGCTGGCCCCGATCCACGTTTTTACGATCATCGGCTTGCCTGGCCGGGCAATGCCCACCGTGGTGTCAGGAGCCTGGCCGTCCACCGGAACGTCGGCGGTGAGGACGCGTTAACGTCGCGACCCCTGAACCTGGTGAGGAGGTTGGCCATGGCCTTTCGCGATCTGGCGCAAACTCACAACGAAGCCGGCAGCGACGTCCTCGCGATTCCGACCGTCGCGGCGATGATCGCGGTGCTGTTTGCCGGCAGCACGGTGCTGACGCCTCTCTATATCGTCTACAAGCAGCAATTCGGCTTTTCGCAGATCACCTTGACGCTGATCTACGCGGTCTATGTCGTCGGCAATCTCGGCGCCCTGCTGGTGTTCGGCAGCGTTTCGGATGTCGTCGGGCGCCGGCCGGCGGCGCTTGCAGCCATGATCGTCGCCGTCATCAGCGCGGTTGTGTTCCTGTTTGCCGGCAATGTCGCGTCGCTCGAGGTTGCGCGGATCCTGAGCGGACTTGGCATCGGCGTGGGCGCTGGGACGGGAACCGCGTGGATCGCCGAGCTTCTTCCAGAGGCCGGCAGGTCGCGCGCCAGCGTCATCGCCACCAGCACCAACTTTCTCGGCCTCGGTTTCGGGGCGCTTGTTTCGGGGCTGCTGGCCCAATACGAGCCGTGGCCATTGCGTCTGGTCTTCATTGTCTACCTGGCGACGCTCGCGGTGGTGACGATCATGGTCTGGCGCACGCGCGAAACGGTGATGAAGCCAGGCGGCCTTGGCAAGGTCTCCATGCGGCCGCGGCTTTCCGTGCCGGCGCAGATCCGCTCGCGCTTCGTGGCGCCGGCGGTGACCGGCTTTGGCGCGATGGCGCTGGTCGGCTTCTATGCGGCGGTGGCGCCGAGCATCCTGGCGCAGCAACTGCATGAGGCCAACCACGCCGTGGCCGGTGCGCTGTTCTTCGAACTGGCGATGGTCGCGGCAATCAGCATCGTGGCGCTGGCGCGGATGGGGAGCAGCAAGGCGATGCTGGCCGCGCTGGCCTTGATGATCCCAAGCACCATGCTTGTGGTGGCGGCGCAGATGCTGGCCTCGATGGCGCTGATGATCGCGGCGACGGCCTGCTGCGGCGTGGCGGCAGCGCTCGGCTATCGCGGCGGCCTGCAAGTGGTGAACGAGATCGCGCCGCGGGATCGCCGCGCCGAGGTCGTGTCCAGTTTCTTCATCTGCTGCTTTGTCGGCAACGCCTTGCCTGTCATCGGCATCGGCGTCGTGTCGACTTATGCCAGTGCTGTCGCCGCCAGCCTGGCCTTCGCGGCCATGATCATCGCGTTCGCGCTGGTGGCGCTCGCCTTCGGGCTCGGACAGAGGCGCTGAGACCGCCGCGCCAGCCCGGCAAGGCACGCCGGCAAGGCACCTCGGCAAGGCGGCCCGGCATCAGCCGTTCGGCGTTTCAGGCGCCATGTTCGCGCGCTGGCGCGGCACGCCAAGCCCGGTGTCGGGCGGCTCGCCGGCAGCCGGCCTGTTCTCGATCATGTGCAAGCTGCGCCAGCCGCCGAAGCGGTAATAGATCGCGGCCAGGATCAGAGACGTGATCGAACCGGCCGGAAAACTCCACCACAGCGCATCCTCGCCGATCACGCCGCGCATGTAATAGGCAAAGCCGGTGCGCACGACGAGCACCGAGATCACCAGGATGATCAGCGGCGGCATCACGGCACCCGTGGCGCGCACCGTGGCGAACAGCACGATGGTGATGCCGAACAGGATGAACGACCAGGACGCGGCCGTGTTGATATGGGCGGCGATATCGATCGCCGCGCTGTCGCTGCTCAGGAACAGGCTCAGGATCGAACGGTCGAAGACCCATAGCAGCGCGACGAGGGCGCCGGTCAGGACAAGGTTGAAACCGACGCCGGAGGCGGCGATGCGGCCGATCCGGTCCCAGCGACCGGCGCCGACATTCTGCGCCGCCATGGAAGAGACCGCGGCGCCGATGGCGAGCGCCGGCATCTGGATATAGGTCCAGAGCTGCGCGGCGATACCGTAGGCGGCGGCGACCTGCGAACCGTAGGAATTGACGATGCCCATCACCGTCAGGGCCGCCGCCGAGATGACGATCATCTGCAGGCCCATCGGCACGCCCTTGAAGACGACGATGCGCAGCAGCGCCGGATCCGGGCGCAGCAGGACGAGATTGGCGCCGGCCAGCCGCAACGGATGCTTGCGCGCGTAGAGCACGATGAGGATGGCGACGACGCTCACGGTCTGGCCGATCAGGGTCGAGGTGGCGGAACCGGCGATGCCGAGTTCAGGAAACGGGCCGATGCCGCGGATGAGCAGGGGATTGAGCACGATGTCGAGCACGACCGCCAATGCCATGAAGATGAAGGGGGTGCGTGAATCGCCCGCACCGCGCAGCACGGTCATGACGAAGGACAGAAGGTTCATCATCGGCACGGCGACGAAGATGATGCGCAGGTAGGAGCGTGCGAGCGGCAAGGCGTCGGCCGGCGTGCCGAGCGCGCCCAGGATGGCATCGACCCAGATCCAGCCGCAGACCGCGAACACCACTGAAACGAGGAAGAAGAAGGTGGCGCTGGTGCCGACGATGCGGCGCGCCTCGGGCAGGTCGCGGGCGCCGACCGACTGCGCCACCAGGATTGTGGCCGCCATGCCGATGCCGAACACCGTGCCGAGGATCAGGAACAGGACGAGGTTGGCGTTGGACGTCGCGGTCAGCGCCGACTCGCCGAGGAAGCGGCCCACCCAGACGGCGTTGACCGAGCCGTTCAGCGATTGCAGCACGTTGGAGCCGAGCACCGGCAAGGCGAAGAGCAGCAGCGTGCGCGGGATCGGGCCGCTGGTCAGGTCGCCGGTACGCCGGCGTGCGGGCATTTTTTCGTCCATGGCGGGCAACCTGGCAAATGTGACTCTGGCCCGCCACGATATCGCAGGCCGGACCGAGATGCACCCTGCGCCGAGGCGCAGTGACCGTCGATCGGTCAGGCTCGCCGGAATGGAATTCGATCGGCAAGAACGCGTCGTCCGGCTGCGTGCGCTTATGAACCAGGACATCATCGACCTCCCGCTCAGGTCTTCGTGCGGCCCAACCTGTCGGCAGCCGGCAAGATCATGGCCGTGTCGAGCAGGACGGCCGAGCCGATCGATGCCGATGTGCCGAAGGACGCGGAATTCTTGAAGTAGGCCTTTGTGGACTGCGCGGCGAAGCGGCTCACGTTCAACAAGCACCGGCCGACGGTCAGTACACTACCCGGCCGGAGGAATAAGCTTCCTGGCTCCAAAGTCGACTGCATTCGTCAATGGGACGGCACCGTGGCGATCACCTTCGAGTTTGCAGCAGCATCGGCAGCTCCGCTGTGCTCAAATGTCAGTCCGCTCGGGCCGATCTGCAGCCGGTATCCCGACATCGCGGCAATAACCACGAGCGTGATCACTGCGAGAACCATTACAAGCTTATTTGGATCCAGCTTGCTCATCTTGTGTCACCATCGAGGGATTCGAACCACCAGGGAGTGCGCTGAACAAACGTTTCGTCTTCGGCCATATAGTTCTGGTCGAACGCTCGAATGGCCGCGCTGAGAGCCTGTGAACGGCTCACTTTGAATCTTCGGGCGCTTTTCTCGATGAGCTCGATCTCATGTGCCGAGAGCCGAAAGGATACGATTTTCTTCGTCATGCCAGAGACCATAAACCGTGTTTCTTAATCATTTCCTAACTTCGTATTACGCATAACGCTTCAGAGAGTCCGTGGATGTCCCCATTTGATGTCTCCTTTATCCAGCTCAACCCACGTTGGAACTAAAAGGGTATCTCGTCGTCCAAAGGCTTCTTGTCGTTTTCGGCCGATGCCTCGGAGGGAGGCTTTGTCGGGACGAAAATGTCATTGGCCTTAGTCGTGATCCGGTCGCTCTGGTCGGAATGGGCGATAATCACGCGACACATAGTGACTAGCTCGTAAGGGGACCGGTTGGAGATGAACATCTCGCTTAGGTCACTATCCCACATCGGAACTTGAGTTCGGGCGGTGTAGGTGCCGGCATAAAAAGCGATTCCCCACCCTTCAAGTTGCCTGAGCTGCTCGCCCACCTCCACTGCCGCCTTCAACCTTTGGGATAGAGGAAATAACAGTCGCTGATGCGGCCGCTCCCAAGGCTGAGGCATAAGTGACTCAAGCTTCACTATGACCGCTGACAGCGCCTCGATGTTCTCGGGTGTCGGCTCAGCCTCGCATGAGATTGTCCCTTCATAGCTGTCACGCACAATATTCAGCAACATCATGCCGGACCTGATCCGGTTGAGCACTATAAGGCTCTTTGCGCTGAGATCGTCGATGTCCTCTTGGCGGACGCCGCTGACGATAATGTTGGCGACAAGCACACCCAGTGCAGCGGCTAGGCTCGACAACGTCTCCATCTGCAGCCGAGTCCCTTGCTCGGCACGCTGGACGGTGCGCCTGTCGACTCGGCTCATGGCGGCCAGCTTGTCTTGAGTCATGCCGGCTGCTTCCCGCAGTTCCCTGATTTTAGCGCCGTTCGACAGGGTCATTTGCTTTTCCATCCGCGTCACTATCTCATTCATCCAGCGACAATGCGACGTCATAGCAGTGACAGCTACGCCATTTCAGAAAGTCGCTTTGCGACAATGGCGCAGCGGAACAGGATCGTGGTGCGACTTATGGGTGACTCAATCATAGCCGCTTTGCCCGCGAAGCGATTTCCGGCCGCGTTCTGCTGAATGTGCAATGGGTGCCTGCGGTTGGCTGGCTACCGCAACTCAAGCTATGAGTGGGTAAAGCAGGACAGGCTACGCTGGCGGCATGGGACGGGAGGGAGCAGCTATGCCTATACGCGAGGTTTGGCGCGACTGGTTCGGCGAATTTCTGAGAAGCGTCAATTCGTTGGAGCTCGACAAAGTTGACTTGTATGACACTGAGCGCGCTGAGAAAAAGTCTGCAGCACTAGCGCTCTTGGCTCGGCTGCTTTCCGAAACGCAGTCTGCATTGGTTCTGGTCGATGCCGGCAGAGATCTTGCATTTCGATCGACCTGCCGCTCGGCGATCGAATGCTCATTGCATCTGTTTCTGGCTGAGACGGAGGACGGATATATCGACCTCTTGCGATCCGACGACGAGGTCAGTCGGCGATCACGTGCCAAAAAATTCATGGCGAATGGCGCCGGAAAGCTTGCAAAAGAAGCGGAAAAGCATTTGCAAGAGTTCTTGAGGAGAAGTGCCGGGGCAAAAGGGAAGTTCCAAATTTCCGACATACAGACGCCTTTTCCCAGGCAGACCCATGTCTACCGGGAAATATCCGCTGACTCGGCGCATGTGACCTGGACCTCGCTCGTTCGGCATCTCCAGGAAATTCGGCCTGGTTGGATCGAGCTGAAGATCGAACCGTCGGTCACCGAAAGCGAACTTGAGGAGGCGGCCTCGATCCTAGCGTTCTCTTTGCTATCGGGAATGAGATCTCTTCTGAATCTTGTTCCAGTACTGGAGGATAAATGCAACCTAGAGGCAATTTTCGAGGCATACAAGACAATATATCTGAGTGGAAAACCGAAAGTCGTGCAAAAGTAGTAGGCCCATTCTACCGTTTCCGGGAGCGGGGCTTTTAATTGATGGTGCCATCCAGGCGGACGCGCCAGGCGCGCCCGCTTGTGCAGTGATCGCTACTTCTTGCCGAGACCTGGCAGCGTGACCTGATAGACCAGGAACATGGTGTCGACATCGGCGCCGTCGTCGGCCTTGTAAGGCGCGCCGACCTGGAAGCCGTCCTGGGCGAGGAAGTCATTGTCGTTGCCGACGAACAGGAAATAGTCGTCGGGCAGCTTGGGATCGAGGACGCTGGCCAACGACATCGCTTCCCACTTCTCCGAAAGCTCGTTGTGGTCCTTCGCGCCGCCATTGTGCAGGCCGAAGTGGCCAAGCGCGGTGGCGTCGTTGATGTCTATGAACGGCGTCAGCTTGGCCGGCGTCACCGAGGGATCAAGCACGCCCTTGGGCGCGACCGGCTTGTCGGCCGCATCGAAGGCGCCGCCCGCGATGTCGGTCGCGCCGGAGACGTCGACGATGTTGATCTGGCGGTAGAGCGAAGCGTCACCCTTCTTCAGGCCCTGGCCGTTGCCGCTGTCGCGCGCCAGCATCAGGAAGGACGTGGCCGAAAGCGCCACGATCTCGCTCTGCGCGGCGATTTTGGTCTTGCCCTTGGCATCCTTGAACACCGGCAGCGGCACGACATATTCATGCGCGAGCTTCAGATGGGCGAGGTCGGAGGCATCATAGACCAGCGCCCGCGTGTTCTGCCGTGTCGAGGGTGAATCGCCGCCATCCTGCCGGGGCGCCGACTGCAGCACGGCGATCAGGAACTTGCCGTCCGGCGTCATCGCCATGCCTTCGAGGCCCTGGTTGTTCTGGCGCCCGGTTTCGGGATCCTTCGGATCAGGGTCGGCGGCGCCCGGGCCGGGATTGTCGGAGGAGAAGTTCGGCGCTCCCTTGCGCATCGGCACGAGAGCCGCAGGCGGCTGGGTCGCCGACATCAGGCGGCCTTGCGCGGAGAACCTGTAGATGTTGGGGCCGTACTCGTCGGAGATGAACATCGAGCCGTCCGGCAGCCGCACGATGGCTTCATTGTCGAGCGCGAGCTTGCCATTGGTGGCGACGGGCAGCATGGGCATGTCGCCGGCCGCGGCGCGTACGTCCGACAGCGGATCGAGGCCGGTGGCATCGGCGCCCGTGTCGTCTGTGAGAAGCATGGTGTCGGCAAGCGTCGCCTTGACGCCCGTCTGCTCCTGGCCGGCGGCGGGAGCAGCGCCCGGCGCGACAGGCGTGAACTCGATGGCGATGGTGTTGAGGCGCGGCCGGTAGTCGGTGGTGCCGGCGACATTGTAGCCACGGTCGGGCAGTAGCCAGAGCGATCCCTTGTAGGTGCCGGCATCATGCGTCCAGCCCGAAATGTCGATCGCCATGCCCGAGCCCGAGCCGAAGGTCTCGCCGAACTTGTCGCGCTGGTCGGCCGGGATGCGGCCGACGCCGACGAGGCCCTTGTTGATGTAGGCCACGCCATCGGCAAGCGCCGGGGTGAGGGCGGTGAACAAGGCCAGCGCGACGCCGAGCGAGGCGGTTCGGTACAGGTGTTTCATGGACAATCCTCTTTATGACGAAGCACGCCGGAGCGGCCGAAGGAAAAATGAAAAAGAGGTGCCGCATCGATGATGCCGCGCGTGCCTCCCCGAAAGCGATCTAAGGCGTCAACATGATGCTTGCGTGACAGTGCGCCATACGGGTTCGCCGGTCTCTCCATGTGCAGATAAAAACCAGGAGAGCGGGAATTAGTGACCGCCCATAGAGCGTGTTTGGCGTAATAGACACTTATGTCTAGTACGGATATGATGCCGGCTTCGAACTGACCGCGAGCGGAAGCCTTGAAGCCGCACTATCGCGCAGTGGTTATCGGGGGTGGCTTTGTCGGCGCCTCGGGCGGATTTGGCTACCACGATCGGCAAGAGCGTCGCGCTGGCGTTGGTGGACGACGATTTCGCCGGGGAGGAGATGGCGCTTTGCGTGCACATTGTCGGCGTCGAACGGACGGCGCGGGTCATCGCGGCTTCGCCCTACGGTCCCCAGGGCAGGGCGATGCGGCAATGAGGAGGAGTTTCTGATGGTCGATGACGCTGCACGGGATACGAGGCGCGAACGCCGGCGCGGACGCATGGGCGAGGCAGGCAGCGAATCAAGCCGTAAGCCCAATTACCGGTCGCTGAAGAACCCATTCCTGCCGCAGCCGATCTTTTCCGACGACCAGGTGGCGTCGATCCACGGCACGGCGCTGCGCGTGCTGGAAGAACTGGGCATCAAGGTGCTGCTGCCCGAGGCGCGCGAGGTGCTCGCCCGCGCCGGCGCCCTGGTCGACCCCGACACCGACATGGTGCGTATAGGCCGCGACATGGTGGCGGCAGCCTTAGCCTCGGCGCCGCGATCGATCCACGCTTATGCCGGAGCGCGCAATCGCGACCTGTCGCTTGAACTGGGCTCGATGACGTTCCTGGCGGGCTCCGGCGCGCCCAACGTCACTGATCTCGAGCGCGGCCGGCGGCCCGGAACGCTGGTCGCCTTCGAGGAGTTGATCAAGCTGGTGCAGCATTTCGACGTCTTGCACATGCTGGGGCCATGCATCGAACCGCAGGACATCGACAATCGTTTCCGCCACTATGCCGTCAACCGGGCGCAGCTGACCCTGTCGGACAAATTTCCGTTCGTGTTCGCGCGTGGCACGCCGCAGGTCGATGACAGTTTCGAGATGATCAGGCTGGCGCGCGGGCTGTCCGAGGACGAGTTCCGCTCGGGCGCGCATTGCTACACCGTCATCAACACCAACTCGCCGCGCCAGCTCGACATTCCGATGGCGCAAGGCATCATCGATTTCGCCAAGGCGGGCCAGGTCCTGATCATCACGCCGTTCTGCCTGGCCGGTGCGATGGCGCCGATCACCGTGGCCGGCGCGCTGACCTTGCAGCATGCCGAAGCGCTGGCCGGGCTGACGCTGGCGCAGATCGTGCGGCCGGGCGCGCCGGTGGTCTACGGTTCCTTCTCCTCCAATGTCGACATGAAATCGGGCGCACCGGCCTTCGGCACGCCGGAGCACGTCAAAGCCACGCTGGGCGCAGGCCAATTGGCGCGCTTCACCGGTCTGCCCTGGCGCTCGGGGGGCGGCAGCGCGGCCAACATTTCGGACGCGCAGGCCGCGCACGAGACGCAGTTCGCGCTATGGGGCTCGGTGCTGTCGGGCGCCACCGTCTGCATCCACGCGGCCGGCTGGCTGGAAGGGGGCTTGAGCGTTTCCCTGGAAAAGCTGGTCACCGACATCGAGGCGCTGCAGACGGTCGCGGAACTTTGTGCGGCGACCCCCGGCGACGACGACGCAATAGGCTTCGAGGCGATCGCCGAAGTGCAGCCGGGCGGCCACTTCTTCTCGGCCGGCCACACCATGGCGCGCTACCGCACCGCCTTCTACGAGCCGCTGGTGGCCGACTGGTCGAATTTTGGCAACTGGACGCAAAGCGGCTCGAAGACCGCCACCGAACGCGCCACCGGCATCTGGAAGCGCACCCTTGCCGATTTTGAGCCGCCGGCCGCGGCGGCCGCCACGTCAGGCGTGCTCGACGCGTTCATCGCGCGGCGCACGGAAGAGGGCGGCGCTGCGCCAGTGTCGTGAGATAGTTCGCGGATCCATCATCCCGAATTGTGGCCGTGATCCCGGAACCCGCGGCGCGTCCCGCGCATTCATGGATGCGGGCCAATGCCTGGCTCCATCCGTGAGCCGTTGAGGGAGGACGACATGGGTTTCGACCAGTACCACGAACCGCCGGAAGAATTGTCGCAGGAAGTGCGGACCTTTGCCCGCATGATCACCTCGCTGATCGAGGAGGCGGAAGCGATCAGCTGGTACGAACAGCGCATGTCGGTCGAGAAGAACCCGCAGGCCAAGGCGATCATGAAGAACGCGCAGAGCGAGGAGTTCAAGCATTTCGGCATGGACCTCGAATTCCTGCTGCGCCAGAAGACGGACTGGCGCGTGGAACTGAAGGAAATCCTGTTTACGACGGGCGATATCGTGAAGGCCGGGGAGCGGGGCGAGAAGAAGGTGGATTGAGGCGGGACGTCAGCCTTCGAGGCTGGCAGCCTCACACTGGCAGCACAAACCCGTCCAGCACGCGCTTCTGGCCGGCCTTGTCGAAGTCGATGGTCAGCTTGTTGCCCTCGATGGCTGAAATGTTGCCGTTGCCGAATTTCTGGTGGAAGACGCGGTCGCCGACGCTGAAGGCGGACGGCGTGTCGGACACGGATTTGGCGACCAGTTCACCGTCTATGGTGCGGCCTTTGACGCTGGTGCGGCCGGCGCCGTAGCCGGAGTCTGTTTCACCATAGCCGATGCGTTCGACCTGATGGCCCGAACGCGTGCCCCAGTTGCGGTCGGTCGCCTCGGTGCGGTTGGCCTGCGCACGCTGCCAACCCGGCGTCGAATAGGTGTTAGAGAAGGCGCCGGATTTTTCCCCGCCGCCCGAAGTGCCGCCGATATTGTCGAAGCGCGAAGCGCCATAGGGGTTCTGTCTTCCTGCCCCCTGGCCGCCGCCGCGGCCGGATGCGAACGAGCCGCCGCCATAGGGATTGCCGTAGCCGCCATAGGAGTTGCCGGCTTCGGCGACCTCGACATGGGCTTCCGGCAGTTCCTCGAGAAAGCGCGACGGGATGGTCGATTGCCAGAGCCCGTGGATGAGGCGGTTGGAGACGAACCAGATATGCAGGTTCTTCTTGGCCCGCGTCAGCCCGACATAGGCGAGCCGCCGCTCTTCCTCGAGCCCGGAGCGGCCGCCTTCGTCGAGTGCGCGCTGATGGGGAAAGAGGCCTTCTTCCCAGCCGGGCAGGAAGACGGTCTCGAATTCGAGGCCCTTGGCCGAATGCAGCGTCATGATGGAGACGGCATCGAGCCCGGCATTCTGCTCGGCATCCATGACCAGCGCGACATGTTCGAGGAAGGAGCGCAGCGATTCGTACTCCTCCATCGAACGGATCAGTTCCTTCAGGTTCTCAAGCCGCCCGGGGGCTTCCGCCGAGCGGTCGTTCTTCCACATGTCGGTGTAGCCGCTCTCCTCGAGAATGGTCTCGGCAAGTTCGGTGTGCGGCGTGGTTTCCAGCGCCTTTTGCCAGCGTTCGAAATTGGCAGCGACCTCGCGCAGCGCGGCGCGCGGTTTCGGCTTCAGCTCGTCGCTTTCCGCCAGTGTACCCGCCGCCTCCAGCATCGGGATGCGCAAGGCGCGCGCCGTGTCGTGGATCTGGCGGATGGTCGCTTCGCCCAAGCCGCGCTTGGGCACATTGACGATGCGCTCGAAGGCGAGGTCGTCGGTGCTGTTGGCGACGACGCGGAAGAAGGCCAGCGCGTCGCGGATTTCCATGCGCTCGTAAAAACGCGGACCGCCGATGACGCGGTAGTTAAGGCCGAGCGTGATGAAGCGGTCCTCGAAGGCGCGCATCTGGAAGGACGCGCGGACCAGGATCGCCATGTCGTTCAAATTGTGCTTCTGGCGCTGGTAGGCCTCGATGGTCTCGCCGATGGCGCGGGCTTCCTCCTCCGAATCCCAGGCGGCGTGGACGTTGACCTTGCCGTCCTCCGGATCGTTGCGGTCGGTGAACAGCGTTTTGCCGAAACGGCCCTCATTGTAGGCGATGAGATGGGAGGCGGCGCCCAGTATGTGCGCGGTCGAGCGGTAGTTGCGCTCCAGCCGGATGATGGTGGCGCCCGGAAAATCCTTGTCGAAGCGCAGGATGTTGTCGACCTCGGCACCGCGCCAGCCATAGATCGACTGGTCGTCATCGCCGACGCAGCAGATATTGACTTTGTTTTCGCTCACGGGCTGTTCCGCGCCTGCCGGCGCGGGCCCTCCGCGGGGGCCTCGCAACGGCTCGGACGCCCGGTCGGGCTTGCGGCCTTCGGCCGAAACTGTTGATTCGTCCTCTGGAGTTGCGGGTCTATAGCTAGCCGCTTCCGTTCTATCTGAAACACCGGAAAAACTTGGAACGCGCCCACCCGGAGAACCACTTCGCGCTGGTTGTGGTCCGCTCGGCCTCTGCGCCAGAAGCCGCAGCCACATGTATTGGGCGGTGTTGGTGTCCTGGTACTCGTCGACGAGGATGTATTTGAACCGCCGGTGATAGTCCTTCAGCACATCGGGATTGGCGCGGAGGATGCGGATCGGGTGGCAGAGCAGATCGCCGAAATCGCAGGCGTTCAGCGTCTGCAGCCGCTCCTGATAGGCCTTGTAGAGCTCGCGGCCCTTGCCGTTGGCGAAGCTGCGCGCATCGCCCTCGGCGATATCGGCCGGACCCTGGCCCTTGTTCTTCCAGCCGTCGATCATCTGGGCGAACTGTTTCGCGGGCCAGCGCTTGTCGTCCAGGCCCTCGGCCTGGATCAGCTGCTTGATCAAGCGCACGACGTCGTCGGTGTCGAGGATGGTGAAATCGGACCTCAGGCCGGCAAGCTCGGCGTGGCGGCGCAGCAGCTTCACCCCGATCGAGTGGAAAGTGCCGAGCCACGGCATGCCCTCGACATTGCCTTCGCCGATCAGGATGCCGATGCGCTGCTTCATCTCGCGCGCGGCCTTGTTGGTGAAAGTGACGGCCAGGATCTGCGAGGGGAAGGCCCTGCCGGTGGCAAGGATGTGGGCGATGCGGGTGGTCAGCACGCGGGTCTTGCCGGTGCCGGCGCCGGCCAGCACCAGAACAGGGCCTTCGGTGGTCTCCACCGCCAGCCGCTGCTCGGGATTCAAGCCCCTGAGATAGTCGGGCGCATTGTTTTGGCCGCCGCGGGCAGCCATGGCGCGCGCGGCAATGCCCGACGGGGCCGTGGGCCGCGCATCGGGTTCGTCGAAAAAGGGCATGTCTTCGGAAAAGCCGGACATCTCCCCCGAATGTAGTGATTCGGGAGGGAAAGACCAGAACTGTCTACGTTTTGTTCCGGCAAAGTGCCCGATACGGCGGCTTCACCGATATGGGAACCGCCGTTGTGGAACAATCCCCGGCGGAACGAGGTTGCTGCCCGCGGGTCCGCGACCTACGCTTGACAGGCGCCGCCGTCGGGAGAAAGTTGCACGGGCAACACGCAATGCCGGGTTGCCCTAGCCCGCCCCATGCGCGCAACAGTCGAAGGAGTATCATCTTGGCTGTCACCATCACCTCCCTCATTCTCTTCCTCATAGGCCTGGCGCTTGGCGCCGGCGGCATCTGGTTGGCTTCGCTGGGAGGCAGTTGGTACTACATCATCGTCGGTCTCGCCTTCCTGGTCGCCGCCTGGCTGCTCTACCGGCGCCGTTCCACGGCGCTCTGGCTCTACGCGGCGATCGTGCTCGGCACGCTGGCCTGGGCGGTCTGGGAAACCGGCTTCGACTGGTGGGAACTCGGTCCCCGCGGCGGCATCATCGTGCTGGTGGCGTTGTGGCTGCTGACGCCGTGGGCGCGGCGCGGCCTTGCCGGTCCGGACGGGCGAGCCCCTTTGATCCTTGCCGTGCTGGCATCGCTGGCGGTGGCCGGCTATTCGATGACCACGGACCCGAAGGACATCGGCGGCGCGCTGGACACCGACAAGGTGATCCCCAACGCCAATCTCGGCGGCGATGTGCCGGCGGGCGAATGGCACTATTACGGGCGCACGCAGTTCGGCCAGCGCTATTCGCCGCTCGACCAGATCACGCCGGAAAACGTCGCCAACCTGAAGCCGGCCTGGACCTATCGCACCGGCGACGTCAAGGGCCCCGACGATGTCGGCGAGACCACCTATCAGGTGACACCGCTCAAGGTGGGCGACACGCTCTATATCTGCACGCCGCACAACTTCGCCATCGCCGTCAATGCGGCGACCGGCAAGGAGAAGTGGCGCTACGATCCCAAGATCAAGCTCGACAAGGACCGCCAGCACCAGACCTGCCGGGGCGTTTCCTATTATGCCGATGCGGCGGGCGCCGCCGGCCAGCCCTGCGCGGCGCGCGTCTACCTGCCGACCTCGGATGCGCGGCTGATCGCGCTCGACGCCGCCAACGGGCAGGTTTGCCCGGCCTTCGCCGAGGGCGGCACGCTCAATCTGTTGACGGGCATGCCGTATCCGAAGTCGGGCTATTACTACTCGACCTCGGCGCCGCTGATTGCCGGCGGCAAGATCATCGTCGGCGGGGCGGTCAATGACAATTATTCGACGCAGGAGCCGTCCGGCGTCATCCGCGCCTATGATGCGAGCAGCGGCAAATTGCTGTGGAACTGGGATTCCGGCAATCCGGACCAGACGACGCCGCTGCCGGCCGGCCAGACCTACACCGCCAACTCGCCCAACATGTGGTCGACGCCGAGCGCCGACGAGAAGCTCGGCCTGCTCTACGTGCCGCTCGGCAACCAGACGCCGGACCAGCTCGGCATGGGCCGCAGTGCCAATGTGGAGAAATTCTCCTCCTCGATCACCGCGCTGGACCTCAACACCGGGCAGTTGAAATGGGTGCGCCAGACCGTGCACCATGACCTCTGGGACATGGACGTGCCGGCGCAGCCGAGCCTGATCGACATCACCAAGGCCGACGGCTCCGTGGTGCCCGCGCTGGTCGGGCCGACCAAGCAAGGGGACCTCTATGTGCTCGACCGGCGCACCGGCGAGCCGGTGATTGCGGTCAAGGAAGTGCCGGCGCCCGGCGGCGCCATCGAGGGCGACCACACATCGCCGACGCAGCCCGCGTCCGATCTTTCCTTCAACCCGCCGCCGCTGACCGAGCACGATATGTGGGGCATCACCATGTTCGACCAGCTGGCGTGCCGCATCGCGCTTCACAAATTGCGCTATGAAGGCCGCTACACGCCGCCTTCGCTGCAGGGATCGCTGGTTTATCCCGGCAATTTCGGCACGTTCAACTGGGGTGGCGTGGCGGTCGATCCGGTGCGGCAAGTGATGTTCGGGATGCCAACCTATCTTGCCTTCACGTCGCGGCTGGTGCCGCGCGCCGACGTGCCGCCCCCAGGCGACACCAAGGGCAGCGAGCAGGGGCTGAACCGCAATGACGGAGCGCCCTATGCGGTGGTGATGGGACCGTTCCTGTCGCCACTCGGCATTCCGTGCCAGGCGCCGCCCTGGGGCTATGTCGCGGGCGTCGATCTTCGCACCGGCACGATTGCCTACAAGCACCGCAACGGCACCGTCTACGACATGACGCCGCTGCCGTTGCCGTTCAAAGTCGGGGTGCCCGGCATTGGCGGGCCGATGATCACCGCCGGCGGTGTCGCCTTCCTGGGTGCCGCGGTCGACGACTATCTGCGCGCCTACGAGCTGACGTCAGGCAAGCAGCTCTGGCAGGCGCGGCTGCCGGCCGGAGGGCAATCGACGCCGATGACCTACACCGTCGCGGACGGACGCCAGTTCGTGGTCATCGTCGCCGGCGGCCACGGCTCGGTGGGCACCAAGCCGGGCGATTATGTGATGGCCTACGCGCTGCCGAAGTAGGCAGGCGGGGTTACCGGGTCGGGCGAGCCGACGATCAGCCGAGCCCCAGATGGCTCTTTAGGCTCGGCACCGAGCCAAGCACTTGGTTGGTCAGATCGGGGCCTGCGGCCGCCTCGGCCTGCTGGACAAGCGTCTCGCCAGCCTTCTGGATCTGCGCCAAGTCGAGGCCGGAGGCCTTGAGCGCCGCGAGGCCGTTGACCAGCGCGCCGGCCTTTTCGCCGAGAACGCCGCCAAGCGCGCCCTGCAGCGACGACAGGAAGCCGCCACCGCCGCCGGCCGGGGCGGCCATGACGTCATATTTCTGCGCCAGCGCATCGGCGCCCGGAATCTTGGCGAAGAAGGAGGAGGCGCTGGTGCCTTCGGCCTCGTGCTCGAGCACCGAGAAAATGGTGCCGACGACCTTTTCGGTCGTGGCCTGGTCGAGACCGGCCTTCTGCGAGACGGTGTTCACGATGTCCTGAACGTCCATGACTTCACCTCAACTTTGGGTTTTCGTGTTCGCGCGCTGGCGCTTGCGGCTGCGGACCCTGACCATGGACTTGCGGCTTGCCGCGACAACGGCCGCGCGCATCGCCAGAACGGCCGCCACTGCTGCCACGAAGGCGGTTGCCAGGATCGGCGAGGGCATGGTCATCGGCATTGTTCCTTTCAGATCGGGCCTATAGGACCGAGGGCGGCCGGCCAGCCAGTTTCCCCACTATTGTGGCAGCGCCATCAAGATTTGTCACCGATGACAAAAACGTGATGATCCTCGGCCGACCGACGGCCGCGAGGCAGCGAGATGTCACGCTCCGGTGACTGGACGATGAGAGGCTCGCCCCTATCTTGCGACCGGCAAGGACACCGCAGTCGCGGCGAGATCGGGGAAGCCCATGGCCGACGTCACCACCAAACCCGTCATCACCCAGGCGATGATCGATGCCTATGACGAATACACGCATCTGACGCTGGATCGCCGCCGCTTCATGGAGCAGCTGACAAGGCTTGCCGGATCGGGCGCGGCGGCGGCCGCGATCGCGCCGATGCTGGCGGCGAACTCGGCCCAGGCGGCGATCGTCGCCGACAACGATGCCCGCGTAAAGGGCGAGGACATCACCTATCCCGGCAGCGGCGGCGAGATGAAGGGCTATCTGGTCAAACCCGCAAACCAGGCCGGCAAGCTCGGCACGGTCGTCGTCATCCATGAAAACAGGGGGCTCAACCCGCATATCCGCGACGTCGCCCGGCGCGTGGCGCTGGAAGGGTTCGTGGCGCTCGCGCCGGATTTCCTGTCGCGGCTGGGCGGCACGCCCACTGACGAGGACAAGGCGCGCGACATGTTCGGGAAACTCGACCCGGCGCAGACCGTGGCCAATGGCGTGGCGACGGTCGCCTTCCTCAAGGGCGACAGGGACGGCAACGGCAAGGTCGGCGCCATCGGCTTCTGCTGGGGCGGCGGCGCGGCCAACATGCTGGCCGTCAATGCGCCCGACCTTGCCGCGAGCGTCGCCTATTACGGCATGCAGCCGAAGGCCGCCGACGTGTCGAAGATCAAGGCCGCGTTGCTGCTGCACTATGCCGGCCTCGACGAGCGCACCAATGCCGGCATCGATGCGTTCAAGAAGGAACTCGATGCCGCGCATGTCGAATACACGGTCTATGTCTATGAAGGCGCCAACCATGCCTTCAACAACGACACCTCGGCGGCGCGCTACGACAAGAAGGCGGCCGACCTCGCCTGGGGCAGGACGATCGCCTTCCTCAGGCAGAAGCTGGCATGACCATCGCCTTCAGGCCGCCGGCGCCCAGATCGTCTTGAAGGCCGGCGACAGGGTGAAGCCCGCCGGGCGCTCCGATTTCGGCGGCGGGCGCCGCACGCCTTCCTGCAAATAGCGCAGGGCAGAGGTCAGCCCGTTCATCGTGTAGGGCTTGGCGATGACGCCGATCGCACCGGCGAAGTGGTCGGGGATGCGCTTCGGGTTGGCGGTCATGAAAATGACCATCGAGTTCTTCCTGTCGCCAATATATTCGGCGACGTCGATGCCGGTCGGGCCGTCGGTGAGATGGATGTCGACAAAGGCGATATCGGCCTGCGTGGTATCGACCATATCCTTTGCTTCGGCGAGCGATGTTGCCCAACCGACGACGCTGTGCCCGGCGTCCTCGACCAGGCTCTCCAACTCCATGGCCAGCAGCGCCTCGTCCTCGACGATCAGGACCTTGAGCGGTTCAATCATGACAGGTTCCCTTTGTGCTGTGGTCCATTGGGCATCGAGATGACAACGCGAGTGCCGGGACCGGCATCGCGCCACTCGATGTCGGCACGCAATTGGCGGGCAAGCGACTTGATCAGCCGCATGCCGAAGGAGGCGTCGCCATTGGCACCCGCCATGCCGACGCCGTCATCCGAGACCTCGATGTTCAAATGGCCGTCCGGCTGGCTCATCTTGATGCCGATGCTGCCCGATCTCGTGCCGTCGGGCCTTTCCTTGAAGGCATGCTTGAGCGCGTTGGTGACGAGTTCGTTGACCATCAGCGCCACCGGCGTCGCCTTCTCGGCCGGGACGACGACGGGCTCGAGATCGAGTGTCGGGTTGATTTCCGAACGTCCCGAAGCCGTCAGCAGGTCGGAGATGAGATCCTTGGCGAAGTCGGAAACATCGAACTTGCTGACATCCTTGGACTGGTAGAGCCGGCGGTGCACGGTGCTGAGCGCCTCTATGCGCTCCAACATCGTGCCAAGCGAGCGCTTGAGGTTCGCGTCGGAGACGGTGCGGCTCTGCATGAGGATAAGCGAGGAGATCATCTGCAGATTGTTCTTCACCCGATGATCGACCTCATGCAGCAGCGTGGTCTGCGCCTCAAGCGCCGCTTCGAGCTCAGCCGTGCGTTCCTTGACGGCCTTTTCGAAACGCTCCTTGTCCGCGGTGATGCGATTTTCCCAGAGCTTCCGGTCGGAAACATCGAGTTGCGAGGCGAAGAAGAACTGCATTTCGCCTTTGTCGTTGGAGACGGGGCTTATGTAGAGCGCGTTCCAGAAGGTCGACCCGTCCTTGCGGTAATTCAGGATATCGACGCTGATGTCGGTTTCATCGGCGATCGCGGCGCGTATCTGAGCGATCGCTTCCTTGTCGCTCTCCGGCCCTTGCAGGAAGCGGCAGTTCCTGCCGAGAACCTCGTCGCGCTCATAACCCGTCAGGCGCAGGAAGGCGTCGTTTGCAAAGACGATCGGATTGTCCTGCCGGCGCGGATCGGTAATGATCATCGACATGCGCGTGGCGCGGATGGCCGCCGCGAAGGGGTCGCCCTTGCCGTGCTCGACATGAAGGTCGTCGGTCATGTGCCATGCGTCCGCCGGCTCCCTGGTCCGTTTCCGTTCCATAGCGTCGCTCCAAGCCATTTTTCGCGGGAGACAACGGCTCAAAGTAGAATTTGGTTTCAATCTCGGCTGGCCTGTCGCAGTTCGTCGCAGGCGGGACCGATGGAGGCTTTCCGCAACCGACCGCGAGGAAGGGGTTTCCCGGCTAGCCAGCCGAGGCCGGCCTGTGAAGCGCAACGCCGGCCACGACCAGCGCGATGCCGAGGCAATCGGACGGACCGGGTACCTGGCGCAGCACGACGACGCCGATCAGCGTTGCGGTGACCGGCAGCAGCGACAGCATCAGCGCGAAACTCGCGCGCGGGAACCGCGCCATGGCGAGCTGGTCGCATACGTATGGAATGACCGACGAGCAGATGCCGACGCCGATGGCGGCGACGAGCAGCGGCGGCGACAAAAAGGCGGGCAGGGCGTCGGCGAAGCCAACGGGCAGCACGACGACGAAAGCGACCGCCATGGCCGCACCCAGGCCGGCGATGCCGTCGCCGGCGCCCGCGCGGGCGACACGGTGGCCAAGCACGATGTAGCCGACAAAGAGCGCGCCGTTGAGGAAAGCCCAGACCAGCCCGACCGGGTCGGTTGACCATTTGACGTGGATCAGCAGCAAGGTGCCGGTGACGGCGACGGCAAGAGCGGCCAGATTGCGGGCGCTTCTGAGGCCGGCGAGCGCGACGCCGATGGTGCCGGCGAATTCGATCGCCGCCACCAGCGAGATCGGCAGGCGGTCGAGCGCCAGGTAGAACGAACAGTTCATCACCGCCAGGCAAGCACCGAAGGCAACGAGCAGGAGCCGCGTCGGAGGATCGGCGCTGGCGAAGGTTCGCCATGGGCGGGTCAATGGCGCGAAGACCAGCGCCGCGGTGGCTATGCGCAGCCAGGCCATGCCGAGCACGCCGACTTGCGCAAAAAGCAGCACGGCGAAGGCCGGGCCGAGATAATGAAAGACAGCGCTGACAGCGAACCAGATATGAGGCGGCAATCTTGTCGCAAGCCCGGCGAGCGCAGGGCCGGCAAAGGCCGGGGTGGCAGCGGCAGGGCTGGAATGCGGGGCTTGCCTGTGGTCATCCATGGGATCAGTATCGTAGCCGATCCTCCCTATTCATATGGATGATGACCAGATTGACCAATCATTCCTTTCCCGGAAGCAAGGACTTTTCCATGAAACGCCTTCGAAACGAAAATGCCGACATCGACGCGGCCGACATGAAGATCCTGCGCCTGCTGGAAGAGGACGCGCGCATCAGCACCGCGGAGCTGGCCCGTTCCGTCGGCCTGTCTGCGCCGAGCGTGGCGGAGCGCATCAAGCGGCTGCAGGAGAACGGCGTGATTGAGGCCTATTGCGTCAGGATCAACCCGGCGGCGCTTGGCCTGAAACTGTCGGCGTGGCTGCGCATCCGGCCGGTGCCTGGGCAATTGTCAGTCGTGGCCGAGATCATCCGTGAGTTGCCGGAGATCGCACAATGCGACCGGGTGACCGGAGAGGACTGTTTCATCGCGCTGGCGCATGTCGGCTCGGTCGCCGAACTCGAACGGGTGATCGACCGCATCATCCCCTATGCGATGACCAACACGGCGATCATCCAGTCGTCGCCGGTGATCGCGCGCTCGCCGCTGGCGGCGATCAGGCAACGGCGCTAAGCGTGGCCGCGCTTCAGGCGGGCGCGCTTCAGGATGCTGCGCCAGCGGATCATGTCGAACGGGATCGGTTCGTTGTTGTTGGCGATGTGAAAGATCTCGTTGTCGACATTCTTGAGCGAACGCCAGAAATCGTAGTCCGATATGCGCGGATCGGCCGCCAGCCTGTCCACCTCGACCTTGATGTCGGTTTTCATGCACGTTCCTCGAACCGGCTTCGCCGCGCCGCCCGCTAAAACAACCCTGTGCGGACGTTTTCGACCGCTCCGCTGAGTCGTTCAACGGCTCAGATGGCTTGTTCCCGTTAAATCCTCAGTAAGGTTAATGCTGGTGCGAGGTGGCTTCAAGCACGCGTGCCAGCCGATTTAAGGAACCCGGCGATTTTGGATCGCGGGTGTGGCTTTGAGGCCAGACCCGGTCGCCTGGGCTTCGCCCTATTTGCGCTTGATGCCGATCGAACGGCCGGCGCGCTCGGGCATCGGGAGCACGGAGTGGGCGGCGCGCATGGCTTCGATCCTGGCCAGTACATCGGCCGGGAAAGGCGCCACCTTCGGCCCCGACATGTCGACATGCAGCGACAGGGTCTCGGACGTGGCGGCGAGCCAGCCGTCGACATGGCGGATTTCCTGATAGGCCCGCAGCCGCTTCTCGTCATGGTCGATGAGCTGGAAGGAGACCGCGACCTTGTGGTCGAGATGCAGTTCCCTGATGTAGCAGACATGGGCTTCGGCGGTGTAGATGGTGAGCCGCCGCTCTTTCACATAGTCCAGACCCATGCCCATCGCCTCGAAGGCCTCGTCCGAGCAGCGGTCGAACAGCACGTTGTAATAGGCCATGTTGAGATGGCCGTTATAGTCGATCCAGTCCTTCTCGATGCCCATGGGCCTGGAGACGAAGGGGGCGGGAATGGACATCGAGACTTCCTTGTTCTGGTGCTGGACAGATCGTAGCCGGTGAGTGTCATTACATTCTGACGCAATTTCGGATGGAAAACCGCTTCACACTTTTCCTGGAATTGCTTTAGGCATCCATACTCGCATAACAAGCGTGGACGCTGGTCCATTCGCGGAGGAATTCATGGCTCTGAGCGACCTCAATCCGGTCGAACGCAACGAGGAAGGCATCGCGGCGGTGCTCGGCATCCTCAAGCAGCGGCTGGGCGAGCGCTTCCAGACCGGACAGGCCATCCGCTCGCAGCACGCGCATACGACCACCTATATTCCGACGCAGGCGCCCGACGGCGTCGCTTTCCCGGAGACGACGGCCGAGGTGCAGGAAATCGTGCGTGCCTGTGCAGCGCATCGCGTGCCGGTGATCGCGTTCGGCGTCGGCTCGTCGCTCGAAGGCCACACCAATGCGCCGGGTGGAGGCATTTCGGTCGATACGTCGCGGATGAACCGCATTCTTTCGGTCAATCCGCAGGATCTCGACTGCACGGTGGAGCCCGGCGTCACGCGCGAGGATTTGAACCGGCACCTGCGCGACACCGGCCTGTTCTTTCCGATCGATCCGGGCGCCAATGCCTCGCTCGGCGGCATGGCGGCGACGCGGGCGTCGGGCACCAACGCGGTCCGCTACGGGACGATGCGCGAGAACGTGCTGTCGCTGACCGCCGTCATGGCCGACGGCGAGACGGTGACGACCGGCAAGCGGGCGAAGAAGAGTTCGGCCGGCTACGACCTGACCCGGCTGCTGGTCGGCTCCGAGGGCACGCTTGGCATCATCACAGCACTGACCTTGAAGCTGCAAGGCATTCCGCAGGCGATCTCGGGCGGCGTCTGTCCCTTCCCGAGCGTCGAAGCTGCCTGCAACGCCGTCATCGCGACGATCCAGATGGGCATTCCGGTGGCGCGCATCGAACTGGTCAACGCGCTGCAGATGCGGGCGATGAAGAACTATTCCAAGCTCGATTATCCCGAGAGCCCGTGCCTGTTCGTCGAGTTTCATGGCAGCGACGCCGGCGTTGCCGAACAGGCCGAGACCTTTGGGGCGATCGCGGAAGAAAATGGCGGCGGGCCGTTCCTGTGGACCAGCGTTGCCGAGGAACGCACCAAATTGTGGAAGGCCAGGCACGACGCCTACTGGGCGTCGCTGACCTTGCGGCCGGGCGCCAAGGGGCTGTCGACCGATGTCTGCGTACCGATCTCGCGCTTTGCCGAATGCGTCATGGAAACCGAGGCCGACATTGCCGAGATGGGACTTATCGCGCCCATCGTCGGCCATGCCGGAGACGGCAATTTCCACGTGCTGGTGCTGATGGATGTCAACGATCCCAAGGAAATCGCGCTGTCGGAAAAATTCGTGGCACGGCTCAACATGCGGGCGATCGCCATGGAGGGTACCTGCACCGGCGAGCACGGCATCGGGCAAGGCAAGATCGGGTTCCTGCGCCACGAACTCGGCCATGGCGTCGACATCATGCGCACGATCAAGCAGGCGCTCGATCCGCAAAATATCATGAATCCGGGCAAGATCCTGCCTGACGCGGGCTAAGCGCATCGCGAACAGCGCGTCTTGACCGCGCCGCCATTCGGGTCGAGGCGGTGCTGGCCATGGCGATGCGGCGGCTGAACGGCGAGGCCGAACGGCGCCGCCAACTGGCGGCTCGCACTTCGCTGGTCGACAATGCGCGCAAGGCGCTGGCCTTGAAGCAGAAAGCTCCGGACGGTCCCACGCACAATTCGCGCACCGCCCACGAGGGCATGCGGGCCGTGGCCAACCAGAAGGTTCCAAATCTTGTTCGGCCGGCCGAACTCGGCCGCCAGCGCAAGGCGGCCAATGTGGCGCAGGCGAAACGCGACGCACGCTAAGGGGCCGTCAACCGCCGCTCTACCCTGCAGCGGAAAGCTGCTCCCGGGCGTCCTGCGCAAGCGTCTGCAGCATGGGGCGGGTCGGGGCGAAGAAGGTCGTGCCGGTGTGCGGCGTGGAGACATCGAGCAGCCGGTCGTAGGCGCCGGGCGGGTCGCCGACATACATGCGCTGCAGCATTTTCTCGGTGACCCAGAGATATCTGCTGTAGCCGATGAAGTAGGTGCCGAATTCGTTCTGCCCGGGCCTGCCGAACGGCATGTTGTCGCGCAATATGTCGTGTTCGTTGCCGTCGGCATCGACCACGGTGGCCAGCGCCTTGTGCGATTTGCGCAGCGCGTCGTCATCATCGATTTCGATGTTGTCGATCTTGGTGCGGCCGATGATCGCCTCCTGCTCGGGCGTGGGAATGCGCGCCCAGGCCTGCATGTTGTGCAGGTATTTCTGGACCACGACATAGCTGCCACCGGCGAAATCGGCATCCTCGTCACCGACCAGCGCCGAGGCGGGCAAATCGAGGCCGGCCGGGTTGGCGGTGCCGTCGACGAAGCCGAGCAGGTCGCGGGCGTCGAAATAGCGAAAGCCGATCACTTCGTCGACGACGCTGAGGCCGGGACCAAGCCTGTCGAGCAGGATACGCTCGAATTCGAAGCACATGTCGGGCCGCTCGGCGCGGATGTGGAAGAGCAGGTCGCCCGGTGTCGTTGGCGCCGAATGGACCGCGCCCTTGATCGGCGCGAACGGCTTCAGTTCCAGCGGCCGCCGGCCGGGGCTGAGCCGGTCCCAGAGATCTCGGCCGATGCCGGCGATGCAGGACAGGCGCCCGCCGAGATCGCGGAATCCGACAGTCTTGACCAGATCGTCGAGTTCGCCGAGCACGGAACAAACCCTGGCCAGAGCCGGCTGATCGCCGGCGACGATGCCGACAAGGAAAATCGCCGACTGCGATAGCGGGGCATCGACACTCTGCGCATCGATCGGCACGCGATCCCAGTTCTTGCCCGACATCCGAGAATCTCCGCTTTTCCCGGATTTGTTTCAGATCGTCCGACATGACGCAACACGGGATGAATTGCCTCTTTATCGACACGCGGATGCGGGTAGAGTGCGGCGGAATTGCAATCAACCTGTTCGGAGCTGATGCTCGCACGCCTGTTCGTGATCTTCGGTGGCCTGTTCGTGCTGGTGCTGCTTGCGGCGCTGGTGGTGCCGCATTTTATCGACTGGACTGGCTACCGCGCCGAGTTCGAGCGCGAGGCAAGCGCCATCCTCGGCCGCAAGGTAACCGTGCAGGGCGACGCCACGGCAAGGCTGCTGCCGTTTCCCTCGGTGACCTTTTCCAAAGTCGCCGTCGCCGGTGGCCCCGACGGTCAGCCGGCCATGACCGTCGAGACGTTTTCGATGGACGCGGAACTGGCACCCTTTCTGCGCGGCGAGGTGCTGATCTTCGACATGCGGCTGGTGCGGCCGAAGGCGACCATCGACATCGCCGCCGACGGAACCATCGATTGGGCCATGCGCCCGTCCTCGCCCTTCGACCCCGGCCAGGTCTCGATCGAGAAACTGACGGTGACGGAAGGGCAGATTGAACTGCGCCATGCCGCCGGCGGCCGCAGCCACATCTTTTCGGAGATCAACTCGACCATTTCGGCCAAGTCGCTGGCCGGTCCGTGGCGCATGGACGGCACGTTGCGGCTGGACGGGTTGCGGACCACGGTCACAGCGTCGACCGGCAAGGCCGAACCCTCCGGGCAGATGCGGTTACGGGTGAAGGCGGATCCCGACGCGTATCCGCTGGTCATCGAGACCGACGGCAATGCCGGCATCGTCAACGGTGCCGCCGTCTATTCCGGCCAGTTCAAGATTTCGGGCGCGGACAAGGACAGCGCGGGCAAGAATTCAGCCGAGTTGCGCGGCACGGACGGCGAGACGGTGAAAGTCAGCACCGGCAAGTCCGATCCGGGCTTCCGGCTGAACGGCAAGTTCTCGCTCGACCACCAGAAGCTTGGCGTCGACGAATTCCGTTTCGAGACCGGTCCGCTCGACAATCCCTACACCGCCGATGGCAAGGCCTCGGTCGATCTTGGCCAGAAACCGAGCTTCGCCATCGAGGCCAATGGCGCGCAGGTTCAGTTCGACGAGGCGGTGGGTGCCCAGGCGGGTACGGGCCTGACGCTGGATCAGCGCATCGCCGGGCTGGAGCAGGCGCTGCTCGATCTGCCGAAGCCGACCATTCCCGGCACGGTCGAGGTCAAGTTGCCGGCGGTGGTGGCCGGCGACACGACGGTGCGCGATGTTCATCTTTCGGCCGAGCCGGTCGGTGACGGGTGGTCGGTGAAATCGCTGGCCGCGACCTTGCCCGGCCGCACCAAGCTGGAAGCCGATGGCAAGGTCATGCTCAACGTGCAGGGCCATTTCGGCTTCACCGGCTCGTTGCTGCTGGCCGTGGCGCAACCCTCGGGTTTTGCCGCCTGGCTGTCGAAGGATGTCGACGAGGCGATCCGCCGTCTGCCTGCCGCCGGTTTCAAGGCCAAGGTCGATCTCTCGCAAAATCATCAATCCTTCAGTGATCTCGAACTGATCCTCGGCAAGGCGAAGTTTTCCGGCCGCATTGATTCCAGCCAGCCCGAAGACGCAAAGCCATCGGTGCTGATGCGGCTCGAGGGCGGCGATCTCGATGTCGATGGGCTGGCGGCCTTCGCCTCGATCTTCGTCAGCGACAAGGGAGCCAACCGTTTTGCCGACAGCGACCTCGATTTCCAGATCAAGGCCGGCCCTGTCAGCGCCGGCGGCTTGACCGCCGACACGGTCGATACCGCGCTCAGGCTGCGCGACGGGCTGCTCGAAATCGACCGGCTGTCTGTCGGTGGACTGGCCGGTTCCTCGATCAGCGCCACCGGCCGCATCAAGGATTTTCCGGCGAGCCCGACCGGCAAGCTGGACGCCTCGGTGGTCGCGGTCGACCTCAAACCGCTGATCGATGTCGCCGCACGGCACTATCCGGACAATGCCGTGCTGAAGGGGCTCGCAGACCGCGCCGCAGCCTATCCCGACTTGTTCCAGGACGCGCGCGTCGACCTCGTGGCCAGTGCCGCCGACAATGGCGACGGCACCACGGGCCTGGCGGTGAGCGGGCAAGGCAAGGCCGGTGGCTCGTCCTTTTCGGCGTCGCTGTCGGGGAAGGGCGCGGTGGACAGGCTTGCCGACGCGCCGGTGACACTGACTTTCAATGCCAGGAACCCGGACGCAACCGCCTTGCTCGCGCTCTACGGCCTGCCGGCGCTGCCGCTCGGCATGTTGGGTGAAGCAAGCACCGACATCCAGGCCAAGGGCACGCTTTCTGGCGGTCTGGCGACGAGCTTCAGCCTTGCCGGCAATGACTTCAAGGCCGGCTTCGAGGGGGTGGTCGCCGACACGCCGCAAGGCCCGACGGCCAAGGGCAAGATCAACCTCGACGCCTCCGACATCGAGCCGTGGCTGATGACGACGGGCATCGGCCTGCCCGGCACGGGCGCCGGCATGTCGACATCGCTGGCCGCGCAGGCCGATTACGGCAATGGCCTGCTGGTGCTCTCCGGGCTCAGCGGCGCCATCAACGAGGCGGCTGTGTCCGGCGACATCAACCTCGATGTCAAGCAGGGGGTCGACGGCAAGGACGGCGTGCCGCATCTGGCTGGGGCGCTGGCGCTCGACGAACTCGACCTCGATCCGATGGCGGTGGCGCTGTTTGGCGATTCCGCTTTTCTCGTGGACAAGAACGGGTCCGACAAGAGTGACAATGCCGACAAGAATGACAGGGCCGACAAGAATGACAAATCCGGCGCGTGGCCGTCGGCGCCGTTCAGCCAGAAGTCCAGCCTGCCGTTCACGGCCGATCTCGACCTGACCACGGCGTCGCTCACCGTCGGCCCGCTCGCCACCGCCTATGACGCGGCCCTCTCGCTCAAGCTCGACCCGGAAGGCATTCGGGTCACCGATCTCAAGGCCAAATTCCTCGGCGGGGCGCTCTCCGGCCTGTTCGAGCTGAAGAACAATGACGGTACCGGGCTTTTCACCGGACAGATGAAACTGGCGGGTGCCGATCTGGCTGATGTCTTGCCGGATGCGGGCATCGGCGGCAGCGGCGATTTCTCGACAACGCTGTCGACCAGCGGCAAATCCGTCGACGCGATGATTGCCGCTCTATCGGGATCCGGCACGGCGACGCTGAAGGGCTTGCGGATCGCCGGCGTCAATCCTGACGCGTTCGGCGCTTTCCTGGCCAAGGCGGATGCAATCGGACGCGATATCGACGCCGCCAAGACGGCTGGTTTCGCGCCTGACATAGCCGCCGACGGCAGCTTCGCCGCCGGGAATGCCGAGGTCGCCTTCACGATTGCCGGCGGCACGCTCAGGGCGCCGCCGATCAGCCTTGAAAACCCGGCGGCGACGTTGTCGGCCGACATCATGGCGGATCTCAACGCCAGCACGGTTTCCGCCAAGGGCGCGGTCACCTATCGGCCTGGCGACGAAGCGCTGGTCGGCTCCGAGCCGGCCGTGAATTTCACCGCCGAGGGGCCGTTCGGTGCCGTGAAACGGCAGTTCGACAGCGAGCCCCTGGCGCAATTCCTGACCCAGCGTGCGCTGGAAAAAGAACAGCAGCGCGTCGAGGCGATGCAGGCCGCGTTGCTGGAGAAACAGCGGCTGCGACGCGAAGTGCGCTATTACGCGGCGCTTCAGGATGCCCGCGACAAGGCCGCGGAGGAGCTGCGCCAACAAGAGGAAGCGGCGCGCCTGAAGGCAGAGGCCGACGCCAGGGCGAAAGCGGAGGCCGACGCTCAGGCCCAGGCCGACGCGGATGCCAAGGCGAAGGCCGACGCGGAAGCAAAAGCCAAGGCGGATGCCGAGGCCAAGGCGGCGGCGGAACAGCAGGCAGCGGACGAGGCGGCCAAGGCGCAGGCCGAGCAGGAGCGCCAGAAGGCGGAGGAGGCGATGCGCATTGCCTCCCAGGAAAAGGCCAGGCTCGAAGCCGAGCGCAAGGCGGCGCAACAGGCACCCAAGGCCGAGCAGGTGCCCGCCAACGACAATCCGCCTCCAGCCAAGCCGAAAGCCAATCCGTTCACGGTCGACAATCTGTTGAAGTCACTGCAGTAGGCAGCAGGGCTAGGCTTTCCGGTTGCTCACCCGCCAGGCAATCGTCTCAAGGACGAACGTTTCGGCGCCGTCAGCGACGTATCTGGCGTGGCGGAAATCGCGGATGGCGGCAAGCTTGCCGCCCTGCCAACCCAGCAGGATGAAGTATGCCGGCGCTGCCGTCGGGTCGTTGGGATCGCGCACGAGGATTGCCGGACGGTCCTCGACGAAACCAGGCTGGAAATGCCAGTCCCGCACCCGGGAGTAATTGCCGAAATAGGTGGCCACCTCCTTGCGGCCGTTGAGCCTTGCCCTGGCCACCAGTTCCAGCCGCACTTCGTCGGCCAGCATGTCTCGCACGGCGTCGAAGTCGCGGGCGTTGAAGCGATCGACATAGGCGTTGAGCAACAGGCGCTCCGATGCACTCAGCCTGGGAACAGGACGATCGTCCTGTTCGTCGGCGAGCTCACGCAGCCGGCCACGGCCACGATGCAGCGCTGCCTTGATCGCGGGGATGCTGGTGTCGAGCATGGTGCTGATTTCCCGCAGCGAATAACCCAGCACATCCATCATGATGACGCTGCTTCGCTGCGCGACGGGAAGGCGCATGAAACTGTGCAATCCGGCTGCCGCGGCCTGCCGGTCGGCGATGGAATTTGCCGGGTCGGCGATCATGTCCGGCTCCTCCTCGGAGAAGGTCTTCTCACGGGCGCGGCGGCGCAAAAAGTCGAGCGCCGCATTGTGCGCGATGCGAAGCAGCCAGCCTTCGGGATTGGCGACCGAGGCGGTGCCGGCCAAGGCCTCGAATGCCTTGGCCAGCGCCTCCTGCACGACGTCCTCGCCATCGACGACCGAGCCGGTCATCCGGGCGCAGTAGCGATGCAGTTTGGGGCGCAATTCGCCGAACAAGCGGTCGAAAGGCTCTGGGATCTCGCCTGGACTGTTCATGCGCCGGCCGTTCTCGACATGGTTCTATTCAGGCTACTCGTCCAGCATCCGATAATGGCCCACCACTGTCATCACGTCACGATGCGGAGGGTCGACGCAGCGATCCCTGATGCCACTCTGAAAAGCCTGGAAGGCGGCAAGCCCTGTGATGAGGTCGGCATGCCCGTCGGTTTCGGTCTCGACGAGATGGACGAAAGTGCCATTGCCGGAGCGCCAGGTCATGTAGCGAACGCCTTCCGGCGATTTGCCGCGCAGTTCCTCGAACACTGCCTTGACGAGGCGCTCGTTCTCGTCGGCCCGGTCCGGCTTCGTCTTGTAGCGTATCAAATGGCGTTTCATCGCATTGGCTCCCTTGGCTGTCGCCTGTCCAAGACGCCGCGGCCAGGCCAAAGGATTCGGATTCCGGAAAAATAGTCCGGTGAAAAAAATAGTTCGGTATCGGCCCGATGCTGGACGTCAGTCCTGGCTCCGGTCGAGCAGGCGCCGCAGCATGGGTTCGATGCGCGAGAGCTCGTCGAGATGCGCGGCCGACAGTTCGGCCAGGCAATCGTCGGCGCGTTCGGTCAGCCGCAGCAGCACGCGGCGGTGGTCGTCCTTGTCCTGGTCGCGTGCGACCAGTCCTGCCTCGCCGAGACGGTTGACCAGTTCGACGGCGCTGTGGTGACGGATGCGCAGGCGTTCCGCCAGGTCGCCGACCGTCACCGGCCCGCCGCCGGGATATCCCTTGATCGCCAGCAGCGCCTGGTGCTGGCGCGGGGTCAGGCCGGCGTCCTCGGCCTGCACCTGGCTGAATTCGAGGAAGCGGCGGATGAGGTAGCGGAACTCGGATAGCCGCTGGTAGTCGGATTGCCTGATGGCGGGGCGTGGTGTCTTGGGCTGCGTCATGTCGGAGATGTCTTCGTTTTCCGGTGAAAGCTCAAACGAAATTTCGAGCGAAAGCCGCTTGAACAGATATATCGTGTTACGATACATACCCGGCCGACAACCGGCTGGCCACTTCGACCGTGCCGCAGAACTCCAGACACGGCCGCCGCCAGGAAGCAAAGCCACCATGAAGACCCATAACTCCAATCCCGATCATCTCCGGGATTTCACCACGGATGCCCGAGTGCTGCTCGTCGCCGCGATAGCGGTGGTGGTGGCGACCGCCGGGCTGTTTGCCGGCATCGCGCTTCTGAAGCTGATCCGGCTCGCCACCAACATCGCCTATTTCGGCCAGTTCTCGCTTGCCGAGCTGAAGCTGCAGGATACGCCGCTCGGGCTTGCCGCCGTCATCGTTCCGGTCATCGGCGCGCTGATCATCGGCCTGATGGCGCGCTACGGCAGCGAGAAGATCCGCGGCCACGGCATTCCCGAGGCCATCGAGGCGATCCTGCTTGGGCGCTCCAGGCTCGACGCCAAGGTGGCGATCCTGAAGCCGCTGTCGTCGGCGATCTCGATCGGCTCGGGCGGGCCGTTCGGCGCCGAGGGTCCGATCATCATGACCGGCGGCGCCATCGGCTCGTTGATTGCGCAGATGCTGCCGGTCTCGGACAACGAGCGCAAGACATTGCTGGTGGCGGGAGCGGCGGCCGGCATGACCACCGTGTTCGGCACGCCGATCGCAGCCATCATGCTGGCGGTCGAATTGCTGCTGTTCGAATGGACGCCACGCAGCTTCATCCCCGTCGCGGTGGCGGCCATCGTGGCCGAGGTGGAGCGCACCATGCTGCACATGCCAGGGCCGATCTTTCCGTTCGCGGGCAACATGGCTATCTCCTTCGTCGGCCTTGGCGGCTGGGTGCTGGTCGGCATCTGCGCCGGCCTGTTGTCCGGGCTGCTGACGCAGATGGTCTATGCCTGCGAGGACGGCTTCCAGAAGCTGCCGATCCACTGGATGTGGTGGCCGATGCTCGGCGGCCTGGTGGTCGGCATAGGCGGCTTGATCGACCCACGGGCGCTCGGCGTCGGCTATGACAACATCGCCGACATGCTGGGCGGCCGCACGATCGCCACCGCGGCGTTGCTGCTGCTGGTGGTCAAGGCCATCATTTGGTCGGTCGCGCTCGGCTCGGGGACTTCGGGCGGCGTGCTGGCGCCGCTGTTGATCATGGGGGGCGCGATGGGGGCGGTGCTTGCCGGCATCCTGCCGGCGGCGGACCCGGGCTTCTGGGCACTGCTGGCGATGGCCGCCACCATGGGCGGCACGATGCGCGCGCCGCTGACAGCCACTTTCTTCGCCGTCGAGCTGACCGGCAACACGCATGTGCTGGTGCCGCTGATCGCGGCTTGTGCCGCGGCGCACGCGGTCACCGTGCTGTTGATGAAGCGTTCGATACTGACCGAGAAGATCGCCAGGCGAGGGCACCATCTGGTTCGCGAATATCGCGTCGACCCCTTCGCGCTGACCAGGGTGCGCGAGGTGATGACGTCAGAGGTCGAGAGCGTGCCGGCGACGATGACGCTGCATGGTGCGGCCGCCTTCCTGACCGCGCCGGAAACCCGGCATCCGAGTTTTCCCGTGGTCGATGAAAACAGGCAGGTGCTCGGCCTCATCGATCCGCCGGCGATCCTGCGCTGGCGCCGTGCCGGCAAGCACCGGACGACGACGCTCGGCGAGCTGCTGGCGGGAAGCAAGGTGACACTGGCCCATCCCGACGAATATCTGGAAGGCCTGTCGGACAAGCTGCTGACCGCCAATGTCTCGCATCTGCCGGTCGTGGCGCGTGAGGATGGAAGGTTGGTCGGCTATGTCGGCTGGAAGGATCTGATGCGCGTGCGCTCGCGCAAGCAGGCCGAGGAACGTGAGCGCTCCACCTTGCTCGGCTTCGGACGCGGGAAAAAGGCGGACCCGGTTGAGGGTGCGTAAGTTCAGGCGCTCGTCGCGCGCTTCGCCCACTCCAGGACATGCAGCCTGAGCGCCGAGGACAGGTTGGTGTCACGGGGCCGGGTCTCGTCGATTTCGGCGACAAGGGCGGCGAGCGTCAGCTTCCTGGTCGCCGCGATGGCGACGAGATCGTCATAGAAGGGCTTTTCGAGGGAATAGCTGGTGCGATGGCCGCGAATGGTCACCGAGCGTTTTTCGACGGCGCTCATCGATCGTCAGGCTGGGCGGGCTTTTCGCGATGATGGCCCGCGACAAACCTTTCGCTCTTGTCGGCGATCAGGCGGTCGCGTTCCTTTTCGGCCTTGGTGCGACCGTGCAAGGCGCGATTCCGGCTAGCGGTTTGTGCCTTGTCGTCCCGCGCCCTCTGCTTGCGAGCCTGGCGGAGATTGACGATGTCGGCCACGGACCGCGAGCCTATTTCTTGCGGAAGGCGTCGAGCGAGACCACTTCGGCGCCCTTGGTGCCGGCATCCGCGGCAGTTGCCTTCTTCTCCGCCTCGGCGGCGGCCTTCTTCTCGGCCTTCGGCTTCTTCTCTGAGACGATGGTCAGCGGCTCAGGCGCCGGTGCTGCCGGTTCCTCGTCGGGCTGCGCATCGGTCTTGACGTCGAATTCGAGCTCGAAATTGACGGAGGGGTCGTAGAAGCCGCGCACGGCCGAGAACGGGATTTCCAGTTTTTCCGGCACGTCGGAGAAGGAGAGACCGACCTCGAAACCGGTGTCGGTCACCTTCAGGTCCCAATACTGGAACTGGATGACGATGGTCATCTGCTCGGGATAGCGCTCGCGCAGCCGCGACGAGACGCGCACGCCCGGCGCGCCGGTCAGGAAGGTGATGAAGAAATGATGGTTGCCGGGGAGGCCGGTGCGCGCGACCTCTGCCAGGACCTTGCGCATGACGCCGCGCAACGCCTCCTGGGCCAGAATGTCGTAGCGGATGTGGTCGTCGGCCATGAGGTGGTCGGGTTCCGTTGAATCGTCCGCATAGCTGTAATCAAGCTTGGGCGCGGCGTAAACCTGATATAGACCGCCGCCGGGCCGAAGCGAGGACTATTGCAAACGATTTGATCGGCAAGGCGGTTTGGCGGCAACGCCAAATGTTATGCGTTAGCCAGCGCAGCGTGTCTTTTGAGGCTGGTCGGGGAAGGGCGCTTGCCGAAAGCGCGCAGGAAGGTGCGCACGCCGTTTTTCGCCGATTGCACCACCTCGTCCTCGCCCGGCGTGCCGCCGAGCATGAAGGTGGTCTGCAATTCGGCATTGACGAGGCCGAGGAACTGGCGCGCCGCGACGTCGGGATCGTCGATCGCGAGATAGCCGCCATAGGCGAGGCGGGCGAAGCGGGCGGCGATCGCCGGCCATGTCCTGCCGGGTCCCTGTTCGCGCCATTCGGCAAAGAGCTCGGGATAGCGCTCGCCCTCGGTCTGGATCAGCTTGCGCAGGAATTTTCCGTCGCGGTTGCAGATGCAGTTCTGATTCAGGCGCACGGCAAAACCGATCAGGTCGGCCTCAAGATCCCCAGGCTGATCGGGAAAGGTGGCGATGGTGGCGAAAATGCCGGCGTTGCAGCGCTCGGTCAGGTCGCGCACGACCGCGATGAACAGCTTTTCCTTGTCGCCATGGTGATTGTAGACCGTCTGGCGCGACACGCCGGCCTCAACCGCGATCAAGTCTATATTGGCGCCGGCGAAACCTTCGCGGCAGAACACGCCGGCAGCGGCGTCGACGATCGACAGGCGCTTGGCCTCGTGGCCGCGTGGCGGGAAAGTGTCAGGAGAAACGCCCGGTCTCATGAAAATCTATATAGAGGTGATTGACGATTTAGACAAGACTGTCTAAATTTGTGGACACGATATAAGGGGATTTCGCTCCGGAGACGAATAAATTTACTCCAGGAGTAGGAAACCCTCGGGATGGAACGTCCTAGGGTCAGACGTCGCCTGGCGGCGGCAACCAGATTCGAAAGAAGCCAATATCATGAGCCCCAAATTCCTCCGCATCGCGGTCGTGCTCGGCCTGTTGTCCGCCATCGGCCCGTTCGCCATCGACATGTATCTGCCCGCTTTGCCGTCGATCGGCACCGATCTGCATGCCGGCACCGCCGCCGTGCAGATGAGCCTTTTGATCTTCTTCCTGTCGATGGGCTTCGGCCAGATCGTCGTCGGGCCGATCTCCGACATGGTCGGCCGCAAGCTGCCGCTCTATGGCGGCCTGGCGCTGTTCATGGCCGGCGGCATCGGCTCGGCAATGGCGCCGACCATCGAGTGGCTGATCGCCTTCCGCTTCCTGCAGGGGCTTGGCGCCAGCGCCGGAATGGCCATTCCGCGCGCCATCGTGCGCGACCTGCACACCGGCAATGAGGCCGCCAAGCTGATGTCGCTGCTGATGCTGGTGTTTTCGGTGTCGCCGATCCTGGCGCCGCTGACCGGCAGCCAGATCATTGAGAATTTCGGCTGGCGCGCCGTGTTCTGGACCGTGACCGGCGCGGCGGTGCTTGCCACCATCCTGCTCGCGACCTCGCTCAAGGAGACACGGCCGGCGGAAGAACGCGTCGGGTCCTCCTTCGGTACCGCCCTTGCCGGCTACCGCTTCCTGATGGGCGACCGTAATTTCCTCGGCCTGGTGGCGATCGCCGGCTTCGGCATTGCGAGCTTCTTCGTCTATCTGTCGAGTTCGTCCTTCATCCTGATCGACCATTACGGGCTGTCGCCTTCGGTCTACAGCGTCTTCTTCTCGATCAACGCGGTTGCCTTCATCGGCATGTCGCAGTTGACGGGCCTGCTTTCCGAACGGTTCGGACTGAAGCGCGTGGTGTGGGTGGCGGTGACCGGCTACGCGACGACGATGGTTGTGCTGTTCGCGATCATGGTGACGGGCGTCGATCGGCTTGACGTGATGGCGGCCCTGCTGTTCGTCGGCTACGGCTTCCTCGGCTTGGTCATCCCGACCACATCGGTGCTGGCCATGGAAGAGCATGGCGAGATCGCCGGCACGGCGTCGGCGCTGATGGGCACGCTGCACTTCGCCATCGGCGCGCTCGCCATGGGCGTCGCCGGTGTGTTCTTCGACGGCACGCCGCTGCCGATGGTCGCCGGCATCACGCTCTGCGCGGTGATCTCGTTCGCACTGGCGAAAGTCACGCTTGGCCGTTCGCGCGAAGCGGTCGAAGCGCCGGCGGAGTAAGCACCTTTTCCAATAAACCAGGGGAGGCCGGGTCGATCCCGGCCTTTTTTGTGTTGAAGCCGGCGTTTGCCCCCGGGTTGAAGACCGCGCTCTGGCGGCTGACGCTCAGCTGAGTTCCTGGGCGAGGCCGATGAGAAGCCCTTCAGGCCCACGGATGTAGCAGAGCCGATACACGTCCTTGTACTCGACCACTTCGCCTACGAGTTGCGCGCCGCGCGTGCGGAGCCTTTCAAGCGTGTCGTCGATGTCGTCCACGGTGAACATGACGCGGAGATAGCCCAGGGCGTTGACGGGGGCGGTCCGGTGATCCGCGACGACAGGCGGCGCGAGGAAGCGTGACAGCTCCAGCCGGCTGTGGCCGTCCGGCGTGCGCATCATGGCAATCTCGACATGCTGGTGGCCCAGTCCGGTGACGCGTCCGGCCCATTCTCCTTCTACCGTGGCCCGCCCTTCGAGCTCGAGGCCGAGTTCGCGAAAGAAATCGATCGTCACTCCAAGGTCTTCGACGACGATTCCTACATTGTCCATCCGCTTGAGCGCCATGTTTCCGATCTCCATGGGGTGTGGTTTCAGTTTACAAGGTATCGCCTGGTCCACCAACGCACAGGAAAGGCCGGACCCGTCCGACCTCTTTATGTCCGCGATGTCAGCGGCAATCCAGCAGCGTCGAGGAGGAAGCGTACACGCTCTTCGACTGGGGCCAGCGGCAAGGTCACCAGTTCGTAGCCGAGTGCGGCATAGACGCCGGCCACGGACTGGCAAGTGCGCTCGGCCTCGTCGAGGGTTTGCTTGCGTTCTTCGTCCTGGGTGAAGATCTCCGGCCATGGCGGGGCGACGAAGACGCGACGCGCATAGCGGAATTCCGTGGCGGCACTGGTGAGGTGATCCGGCACCGGCAGGCCGCAGAGCCTGAGATAGCCGATCGTGTCCGGCACGCCGCGATCAAAGAAGACCGGACCGGCCAGCTCGCGGACCGCACGGTACGAGCGCATTTCCCACGACAGCATCAGTTCGGCGAACAATGCGCGATCGCTCCAGGGCAGGGCGGTTCCACCAATGGCGGATTGGTCGCGGATGATGCCGCGCCCGGCCTCGGCGGATGTCGCAAAGCCCGCCTGCCGCAAGGCTTCGATCAAGGTGGTCTTGCCGGAACCGGGGCCGCCGGTTAGCACGAAGAATCGATCGGAATTGTTTTGCATTTTGTCCATGGAGAAAGGGCACGCAACGCAGCGGCTTCGCAGCCGTGGACGTGCGAAGTCTTGACGGCAGGAACCGTTGTGCGTCACGCAAAATGAAAGGGGGAGAAGTGGAGGTTTCTGTTGCCAGGTACCTCCGAACCCCGCCTAGAAGTGCGAACCCCTAGGGCTTGATTTGAAGCTATCGCACTGCATTAAGCAGCGAGACGTGCTTCCGCATAGTTGTCGTTGGCAACTATAAGTTTAGCCCGATGACGGTGGTACAATGCCGGGCAAAAGTACGATCTTTACACCTTCGTCGATCCTATTTCGCCCCCAGCAAAAACCGCTCTGTCCTCAACAGCGGCTTTTGGTGGAGGCGCCGGGTACCGCCCCCGGGTCCGAACGGCTTATTTCATCGCCCATTTATCGCCATAGTCGGTCAAGCCGACAAAACGAATATAGGGGGGCTTGCGCGGAAATGAAAGGCCGCAATGGTGCTTTGTCCCTGTGTCAAATCGCGACGCCAAGGGTTGACTTGGGCGCGGTCTCAACCGAAGCTTTGCGGGCGGTGAGGAGTTACCGACCTAGCGCACAAGTTGCGAAGCGCGCCACAGCCCTCATCGATCGGATCCGTGGCGCCGACGAGGGGAATTCTGATGGCCGACTATCTTGCGGATGTGAAGAAATATGACGCCGCGGCAAGCGCCGATGCGGTCGAAAAAATCGTCAAGCACCTGGGCATTGCGCTGAGGAACCGCGATTCCTCGCTGGTGTCCTGCACGGATCCGAAGGAATTGGCGCGGGTCAAGGAGAGCTGGGTGGCCAAGAAGCTCGGCGTCAGCGACGGGGCGAAAGCCGACGCCGCGATCGAGAAGACCTGCAAGGCGATGCACGCCGACAACACCAAGAACCGCGTGACCTTCTACTATCTGGTGGCCAAGGACCTGGGCAAGCTCGGCTCTCTCTGAGACCTTTGGTTACTTCATCCTGGCGGCCGGTTGGCGATTTCCGCGCTTCCGGTTCGCCGGTGAGGATTCTGGGCGGGCTTCGTCCCTGCTAAGTGGGGACGATCTCAGACAAGCGTGGCGTCAGCGCCTATATGCGCTATGATCGGAGAGATCCCGAATCGAGCCCGGAACCGATGCGCCAATATCTCGATCTCCTGCAGCATGTGCTGGACAACGGCGCCGATCGTGGCGACCGCACCGGCACCGGCACGCGCTCCGTCTTCGGCTACCAGATGCGCTTCGATCTGGCGCGCGGATTTCCGGTCACCACCACCAAGAAGCTTCATCTGAAGTCGATCATCCATGAACTCCTCTGGTTCCTGGCCGGCGACACCAACATCAAGTACCTGACCGACCACGGCGTTTCAATCTGGGATGAATGGGCCGACGAGAATGGCGATCTCGGCCCGGTCTACGGCAGGCAGTGGCGATCCTGGCCAGACGGCCATGGCGGCTCGATCGACCAGATCGCCAATCTTCTCAAGGAGATCCGCCGCAATCCTCAATCGCGGCGGCTGATCGTCTCGGCCTGGAATCCCGCCGAGGTGGAAGCCATGGCGCTGCCGCCTTGCCACTGCCTTTTCCAGTTCTACGTGTCCGAGGGCCGGCTTTCCTGCCAGCTCTACCAGCGCTCCGCCGACATCTTCCTCGGCGTGCCGTTCAACATCGCGTCTTACGCGCTGCTGACGCTGATGGTGGCGCAGGTGACAGGGCTGAAGCCGGGCGATTTCGTGCACACGCTTGGCGACGCGCATCTCTACTCGAACCATTTCGAGCAGGCGCGCGAACAGTTGCGGCGCACGCCAAAGACCCTGCCGACGATGTGGATCAATCCTGAGGTGAAGGACCTTTTCGCCTTCCGCTTCGAGGATTTCCGGCTGGAAAACTACGTCGCCGACGCGTCGATCAAGGCGCCCATCGCGGTCTGAGCCGCGGCTTTTCAGTCGATGCCGACCATCACTTCCGAGGCCTTGACCACGTCGTAGGCCTGCTTGCCCTTTTCGAGCTTGAGGTCGGCGACAGCTTCATTGGTGATCGAGGCGGTGACGATGATGCCGCCGCCGATGTCGATGCGGACATGCGAGGTGGTGGCTCCCTTGACGATTTCGGTGATCGTTCCCTCGAGCACGTTGCGGGCGCTGATCTTCATTGCAGTTCCTTTCGCGGCGGCGGTTTTATCAGAACAATCATGCAGCGCCGGATCGAGTTTCAGCCGGCCGGGCCTTCCCTTGTTATATCCATGCGGATATATCGGTCTACAGGCTTCGAGCCAACCGGAGTTTGAACCCAGGGAGAGTTTTCGATGACACGCAAAGGTTTCGGGTTGAGGATGATCGCCATTGGCGGCTTTGCGGCGACATTGATGGCGGCAATGCCGGCAGCGCACGCGGAAGACAAGGTCGTGGTGTTCGCGGCGGCCAGTCTCAAGGACGCGCTCGATGCGGTGAACAAGGCCTGCGAAGCCGATGTCGGCGAGGCCGCGACCGTTTCCTATGCCGCGAGTTCGGCATTGGCCAAGCAGATCGAGGGTGGGGCGCCGGCCGACGTCTTCATCTCCGCCGATCTCGACTGGATGAAATATCTCTCCGACAAGAAGCTGACCAAGCCCGACACGGAAGTGAAGCTGCTGGGCAACGAGATCGTGCTGGTGGCGCCGAAGGATTCGACGGTCGAAACCAAGATCGAGAAAGGCTTTGACCTCGCCAAGCTCGTCGGCGATGGCAAGCTTGCCATGGGCGACTTCAAGGCCGTGCCGGCCGGCAAGTACGGCAAGGCGGCATTGGAATCGCTCGGCGTCTGGTCCTCGGTCGAGGGCAAGGTGGCACAGGCCGAGAATGTCCGTGCGGCGCTGAAGCTGGTTTCAACTGGTGAGGCCGCCCTCGGCATCGTCTATGCCACCGACGCGCACGCCGAAAAGGGCGTCAAGGTGGTCGGCACCTTCCCCGAGGATTCACATCCGCCGATCATCTATCCGGTTGCCCAGACCGCCGATTCGAAGGACAAGGATACGCTGGCCTTCCTGAAATGCCTGCAGTCCGCCAAGGCTGGCGCGCTCTTTAGGGAACAGGGTTTTACCGTGCTCACGCCCAGCAACTGAGTCGGCGAGCAACTGAGTTCGAAAAGGCCCGATACCGCACTATGAGCTGGCTGCTGGACCTCACTCCCGACGAATGGAATGCGGTCCGGCTGTCCATCAAGGTGGCGACGGTGGCGATGCTCGCCAGCCTGCCGCCGGGCATAGCGATCGCGCTGCTGCTTGCCCGGGGGCAATTCTGGGGCAAGACGCTGCTCAACGGGGTGGTGCACCTGCCGCTGATCCTGCCGCCCGTGGTGACCGGTTATCTCCTGCTTTTGACGTTCGGCAAGCGCGGCCCGGCCGGTGCCTTCTTGGCCGAGCATTTCGGCATCGTCTTCTCGTTTCGCTGGACGGGTGCCGCCCTTGCTTGCGGTGTCATGGGCTTTCCCCTGATGGTGCGGGCGATCCGGCTGTCGATCGAGGCGGTGGATCGCAAGATGGAGGCGGCGGCGGGAACGCTCGGCGCCAACCCGCTGTGGGTGTTCGGCACCATCACGCTGCCGCTGATCCTGCCCGGGCTGATCGCCGGCGCCATCCTGTCCTTCGCCAAGGCGATGGGCGAGTTCGGCGCGACGATCACTTTCGTCTCCAACATTCCTGGCGAGACGCAGACGCTGCCGTCGGCGATCTACACTTTTACCCAGGTGCCGGGCGGCGACGAAGGGGCGCTGCGACTGACGCTGATTTCGATCGTCATCTCGATGGCGGCATTGGTCGCATCGGAAGTGCTGGCGCGGCGGGTCGGGCGGCGGATGGACATCGAATGAGCGTCCTTGTCGACATCGGCCACCGGCTTGGCGATTTCGCCATCGATGCCCGCTTCGAGAGCGCCGGACGGCTGACGGCGCTGTTCGGGCCGTCCGGTTCCGGCAAGACGACGCTGATCAACATGATTGCCGGGCTGATCCGGCCGGACAAGGGGCGCATCGAGGTCGATGGCCGCGTGCTGGTCGACGCGGGTGCCGGCATTTTCGTGCCAAGGCACAAACGCCGCATCGGCATGGTGTTCCAGGATGCGCGCCTGTTTCCGCATATGAGCGTGATGAGCAATCTGTGCTACGGTCGCTGGTTCACGCCGGCGGCGGAACGCTATGCGGACATGGACGCCGTTGTAGAATTGCTGGGCATCGGCCCGCTGCTTGGGCGACGACCGGCAAAACTCTCGGGCGGCGAGAAGCAGCGCGTGGCGATCGGCAGGGCGCTGCTGGCCAGCCCCAGACTGCTGCTCATGGACGAGCCGCTGGCCTCGCTCGACGAAGCGCGCAAGGCCGAGATCCTGCCCTATATCGAGCGGCTGCGCGACGAAACGAAGATCCCGATCGTCTATGTCAGCCATTCGGTCGCCGAGGTGGCGCGGCTGGCGAGCGACGTGGTGATGCTGGCGCGGGGCAAGGTCACGGCTAGCGGCCCGACCGACGCTGTCATGCAAAGGCTCGACCTGTTGCCGGTGGAAGAGCGCGGCGAGGGCGGCGCCGTGCTGGACACGAAGGTGCTGCGTCACGAGGAGGCTTTTGGGATGACCGTGCTCGGCTCGGCCGCCGGCGAGATCCGCGTGCCGCGTCTTGGGATGAAGGCCGGGGCTCCCGTGCGTATCCGCATTCGCGCTCGCGACGTGATGATCGCCGCGGAGAAACCGACGGGCCTCAGTGCCCTCAACATCCTGCCCGGCACGATCGTCGCGATCAGTCCCGGCGAGGGGCCGACGGTCGAAATCGGCATCGACTGCAATGGGGCAACGGTGCTCGCCCGCATCACGGAACAGTCGCGGCAGGCGCTGAAGCTGCGGCTCGGCGGCAAGGTTTTCGCGGTGGTCAAGACCGTGAGCTTCGATCGGGGAAATACCGGCGCCGGTCTGCCGCTCGACGTCGATGGCTGACAGCGGCGGTGATCGGCGCTATATTGTTTTGGAATAACGGTCGCCGAAGCTGAAGCGGTCGCGGAGGAGCAACAATGCCGTCGCTGAGCTTGCGGATAAATCTCGATCCGGACGGACGGATCGGTCCTGGCAAGATTGAGCTTCTGGAGCACATCGCCACCTTCGGTTCGATCTCGGCCGCCGCGCGCGGCATGGAGATGTCCTACAAGCACGCATGGGACCTGGTCGAGGACATGAACCGGGTGTTCGGCAAGCCGCTGGTGGCGGCGCAGACCGGCGGCCGCAAGGGCGGCGGCGCGCAACTGACGACCGTCGGCCTGGCCGTGGTCAGCCGTTTTCGCGCCATCGAGCGCGCGGCGAGTGCGGCCGCGGCAACGCATATGGACGCGTTGCAGTCGGAGATTGAGGCGGGATAGGGGAGTAGTGAGTAGGGAGTAGTGAGTAGGGAGTAGGGAGTAGGGAGTAGTGAGTAGGGAGTAGTGAGTAGTGAGTAGTGTAGTGAGTACAGCCTAGTCCCTACTGACTACTGACTACTCACTATTCCACTACTCCGGCTTTCGCAGCAAATACGTATCCATGATCCAGCCTTTCTTCCGGCGGGCTTCGTCGCGGCGCCTTTCGATCTCGGCGCCGACATCGCCAAGGCGGCCGGAGATGATGATCTCGTCGGGCGTGCCGAGATAGGCGCCCCATTGGATGAAAAGGTCCTGGTCTGCCAGCGTGTTGAAGGCGCATTTGCCGTCGAGCATGACGACGGCGCTGCCGGCATTGTCCGGCATGCCTTCCTCGGTCAGGCGGCGGCCGGTGGTGATCAGCACGGGATCGCCGATGCGGTTCAGCGCCGTTTTGTGGCTGGCTGCCAGCGCCTGGACGGCCGTTATGCCGGGGATGACTTCCAGGTCGAACGCAACATTGCCCCTCAGGCGCACGCGCTCGAGGATGCGCAGAGCGCTGTCGTAGAGCGAGGGGTCACCCCAGATCAGGAAGGCGCCGCAGCCACCCCCGGAGATCTCGTCGCGGATCAGTCCCTCGTAGATGGCGGCGATGGCTTCATGCCAGTCGTCGACGGTCGAGCGATAGGAAGAGGTTGGTTCGGCGCGCACCGGCACGTCGAACTCGACCCGGCGTGAGGCCGGGTTGGTGACGAAGCGGTCGCAGATGCCGCGCCGCAGGTTGGCAAGATCGGTCTTGTCGGTGCCCTTGTCGGGAATAAACAGGACGTCCGCCCTGTTCAGCCCTGCTATGGCCTGGATAGTCATGTGGTCGGGATTGCCGGCGCCGATGCCGATGACGAGAAGCTTGCGCATGGCGCGAACTCCTGCCCCATCGGAACCTGTTAGTCCAGACCGCCTGCGTGTCCAGACCGGTCACGCACGCCCAGCAAGCGGAAGGGCTTTGAAACGCCGCATTGAAACGGCTAGGGTCATTCAGGCATTCCAGCCGAGGGGGCTTCGATGTTGCGATCTGTTCTGGCTTTAGCGTTGGCGCTTTCGGTCGCGCCTGCAATGGCCAATGATTCGGTTGCCGAGCTTGGCACTGGCGGCCTGATCCTGTCGCGCAGCGATGCCGTGGCGATGCAAAGCGAGGATCTTTTCATCTCGCCCGAAAAGGTGACGGTGGACTACATCTTCCACAACAACACCGACAGGGATGTCGACGCGATAGTCGCCTTCCCGATGCCCGACATTTCCGGCGATCCCGAAGAGATGCCGGCGATCCCGGAAAACCAGAGCGATAATTTCCTCGGCTTCGAGGTGACGATCGACGGCGTCGCGGCCAAGCCCCAACTCGAGCAGAAGGTGCTCGCGCTCGGCATCGACATCGGCGCCGACCTCAAGGCGCAAAACGTGCCCTTCAACCCGTTCGGCGACGCGGCCAAGGCGGCGCTGGCGAAGCTGCCGCAAGGGGTTGCTGACGACTGGGTCAACCGCGGCATCATCATCGGGGATTCCACAGCCGACAGTGGCCAAAAACCGGTCTATTCGCCGTTCTGGCAATTGCGCTCGACCTATTGGTGGCGCGCGGCCTTTCCGGCCAACAAGGACGTTCACGTCTCGCACCGCTACAAGCCCAGCGTGGGCGGCACATCCTCGGTCAGTTTCTTCAATGAAGGCCAGTTCCAGAACTCATACGCGGCCTACAAGAGCCGCTACTGCATGGACGACACATTCGAGAATGCGGTGCGCAAGGCGGCCAAGGACAATCCGGACGGCTATCCCAAATTCTACGAAAGCCGCATCGCCTATATCCTGACCACCGGCGGCAACTGGGCGGCGGGCACCATCGGCAAGTTCAAGCTGACCGTCGACAAGGGCAACCCGAAAGCCCTGGTCTCGTTCTGCGGTGACAACGTCAAAAAGGTCGGGCCGACGCGTTTCGAGATGAAGGCGAACGATTTCTATCCCGAGCACGACATCGACATCCTCCTGCTCGTCCCGTCGGACAGCAATGGCGGGGACGCAAACTGATGCATGTCGCCATCTATGTCGCCATTGCCGAGAACGGCGTGATCGGGCGGGACGGCGGGTTGCCCTGGCGGCTCTCCACCGACCTCAAGCGGTTCAAGGCCGACACGATGGGCAAGCCCATCATCATGGGCCGCAAGACCTATGAAGGCATCGGCCGGCCGCTGCCGGGCAGGCTGAACATCGTCGTCACCCGCGACAAGGCCTGGCGCGCCGAGGGCGTCGAGGTGGCGCATACGCTGGAAGCCGCGATCCAGCTGGCGACCGTGCGCGGACACCGCATGACAGGCGTCGACGAGGTCTGCATCATCGGCGGCGGCGAAATCTATGCCCAGGCGCTGCCGCTGGCCGACCGTCTGCACGTGACCCATGTGCTGGCCGACGTCGACGGCGACGCGCATTTCCCGCCGATCGACCCTGATGCATGGCAAGTGGTCAGTTCGCGGGAGATTGCGTCAGGAGAAAAGGACAGCCATGCGACGCGCTATACGGTTTATGAGCGCCGCCGCGAGACAGTTTGAAGATAAAGGACGACAAAGGGTCGCTACCGGCCCAAAACGGATGAAGTCGGCGGCGCATCGCGTTGAAAGCGCGCCGTGGCGTCCCTATAGAAGAACGACACTGGATTTGCGCCGTAACCGCGGTGCTTGAGGGAATTCCAAGCGAAAGGACATTCATGCCCTGGAACGACAAAGGTGGCGGAGGCGGCGGCCCGTGGGGTGGCGGCGGTAACAATCAGGGACCCTGGGGGCAGGGACCGAAGGGGCCAAGCGGCCCGCAGGGGTCGCCTCCCGACCTCGAAGACATCATTCGCCGTGGCCAGGATCGGCTGCGGCGCGCGCTGCCCGGCGGCGGTGGCGCCAGTCCGGCGGTGTTCGGCCTGATCGCCGCGGTGCTGGTTGTTCTGTGGGCCTTCCAGGCGGTCTATACCGTGCAGCCCGACGAGGTCGCGGTCGAACTGCGCTTCGGCAAGCCGAAGGCCGAGCTTTCCCAGCCAGGCCTGCATTTCCACTGGTGGCCTCTCGAGACCGTCGAGACGGCGAAGATTTCAGAGCAGCTTGTCGACATTGGCGGCGGCAATACCAGCGGCAACGGGCTGATGCTCTCGGGCGACCAGAATATCGTCAATGTGCAGTTTTCGGTGGCCTACCAGGTCTCCGATCCCCGCGCTTACCTGTTCGACGTCTCCGACCCGGACGGCATGCTGCGGCAGGTTGCCGAGAGCGCCATGCGCGAAGCCGTCGGCCGCCGGCCGGCGCAGGACATTTTCCGCGACGATCGCCAGGGCATCGCGGCCTCGGTGCGCGAGATCATCCAGACGACGCTGGACGGCTACAAGGCCGGTCTCAACGTTAACGCCGTCTCCATCGAGGATGCGGCACCGCCACGCGAGGTGGCAGATGCGTTCGACGAGGTGCAGCGCGCCGAGCAGGACGAGGACAAGTTCGTCGAGCAGGCCAATCAGTATTCCAACCAGAAACTCGGCCAGGCACGCGGCGAGGCAGCCCAGGTCCGCGAAGACGCGGCCGCCTACAAAAACCGTGTGGTGCAGGAAGCCGAAGGTGAGGCGCAGCGCTTCATCTCGGTCTACGACGAATATGCCAAAGCCCCCGATGTCACGCGCAAGCGCCTTTATCTGGAAACCATGGAGAGGGTTCTGAAGGACTCGAGCAAGGTCATCGTCGAGCAGGGCAACGGACAGGGTGTCGTGCCTTATCTGCCGCTGCCCGCATTGCAGCCGAAACCGCCAGCACCGGCCGCGCCCGCCGCGAACACGGGAGGTACCAAGTGATGGCCAACCGTCTTCCCATCGTCGTCGCCGTGGCGGCGGTCGTCCTGTTCCTGATCTATTCCTCGGTCTTCGTGGTCAATGCGCGCCAGCAGGCGCTGGTGCTCCGCTTCGGTGAGATCGTCGACGTCAAGAGCGAGCCCGGCATCTACTTCAAGGCGCCGTTCTCGTTCTTCGACGCCGATACGGTGCAACTGATCGAAAACAGGGTGCTGCGCTTCGACCTCGACAACATCCGCGTCCAGGTCTCCGGCGGCAAGTTCTATGAGGTCGATGCCTTCATCGCCTATCGCATCTCGGATCCGCGCGTCTTCCGGGCCGCCGTGTCCGGTCAGATCGAACTGGCCGAAGCGCGGCTCAGGACGCGTCTCGACGCTGCCCTGCGCCGCGTCTACGGTCTGCGCGATTTCGAGGCCGCGCTTTCCGAAGAGCGTGCCGTGATGATGCGCGAAGTGCGCGATCAGCTCAGGCCCGACGCCACGTCGCTCGGCTTGCAGATCGAGGATGTTCGCATCCGCCGCACCGACCTGACGGCCGAAGTTTCACAGCAGACCTACGACCGCATGAAGGCGGAACGCCTGGCGGAGGCTGCGCGGCTGCGGGCACGCGGCAACGAAGCGGCACAGCGCATCACGGCGCGCGCCGATCGTGAAGTGGTCGAGATCGTTGCCGAAGCGCAGAAGGAGTCCGAGATCCTGCGCGGTGAGGGCGAGGCGCAGCGCAGCGCCACCTTCGCCGATGCCTACAAGCGCGATCCCGCCTTCTTCGACTTCTACCGGTCGATGAATGCCTATGGCACCGCGCTGGACAACACCGGGACGACCATGGTGCTGTCGCCGAGTTCGGAGTTCTTCCGCTACTTCCGCGATCCCGACGGCAAGGAAGGACCGGCGAAACCGACGGCGCCGGCTGCGGCACCTGCCGCGCCGACGACACAACCCAGCACCGGCCAGTAACGGCCGGTGCAGGATTTCTTCGCGGCGATAGGCCTGGTCCTCGTCATAGAGGGCCTGGTCTATGGCGGCTTTCCCCGCCTTGCGAAGAAGCTCGCGGGCGAAGTGCTGTCGATGCCGGAGAATGCGTTGCGGATCGGCGGGCTGGCGGCGATCGCCATTGGTGTTGGCGTCGTCTGGCTGGTGCGGGGCGTGTAGAGGCGGCGGTTTGCGGAATAACGCTCGATTTACACTCCACCGATGGTCATAGCCGCAAACGTGCCGTATTTCTTGCCATCATGGCGCGACACGGCGTTTTCGTCGAAGCGCTTTTCTCTTTTAGAAATGCCGGGAGGCTTCTCGATGACATCCAACACCCTTTTGGACGCCGCTCGACGGACATTGGTCGCCGGCGCGGCAGCGCTGGTCCTGGGCGCCGTCGCCGTTCCGTCCTTCGTGGCCCCGACATTCGCCGCCGACGGACCGGCCTCGGTCGCCGACCTGGCGCAAGGCGTGCTTGGCGCGGTGGTCAATATCTCGACATCACAAACGGTGAAGGGCACGGAAGGGCCGGGCGCGGTGCCGATGCCGCAACTGCCCGAAGGCTCGCCGTTCCAGGATTTCTTCGACGATTTCTTCAAGAACCGCGGTGGCGAAAAGGATGGCGGCTCGCAGAAGGTGCAGTCGCTCGGTTCGGGTTTCGTCATCGACGCCGAACAAGGCATCGTCGTCACCAACAACCACGTGATCGCCGATGCCGACGACATCGAGGTCAATTTCTCCGATGGCGTGACCTTGAAAGCGACGCTGGTCGGCACCGACACCAAGACCGACGTCGCGGTGCTGAAGGTCGATCCGAAAGGTCACAAGCTGACAGCGGTGAAATTCGGCGATTCCACCAAGATGCGCGTCGGCGACTGGGTGATGGCGGTCGGCAATCCGTTCGGCCTCGGCGGCACGGTCACGGTCGGCATCGTCTCGGCGCGCAACCGCGATATCAATTCAGGCCCCTATGACGACTTCATCCAGACCGACGCCGCGATCAACCGCGGCAATTCGGGCGGACCGCTGTTCAACAGCGCCGGTGAGGTCATCGGCATGAACACGGCGATCATTTCGCCGTCCGGCGGTTCGATCGGCATCGGCTTCTCCATTCCCTCGCAGCTCGCCTCTGGCGTCGTCGAGCAGTTGCGCCAATATGGCGAGACGCGGCGCGGCTGGCTCGGCGTGCGCATCCAGCCGGTGACGGACGACATCGCGGAAAGCCTCGGCATGGCGACCGCCAAGGGCGCGCTGGTGGCCGGCGTCATCAAGGGCGGACCAGTCGACAACGGCACCATCCAGGCCGGCGACGTCATCATCAAGTTCGACGGCAAGGACATCCATGAAATGCGCGACCTGCCGCGCGTCGTCGCCGAAAGCCCGGTGGGCAAGGCCGTCGACGTGTTGATCGTGCGCAAGGGTGTCGAGCAGACGGTGAAGGTGACGCTCGGCCGGCTCGAGGATGGCGAGAAGCTGGCGAGCGGCGAGAATGGCAATACCGACCAGAACAAGGGCGCTGACAAGGCTCCGGCCGTCTCGACCGCCTCGGTGCTTGGCATGACGGTCGGCGAACTCAACGACGAGACGCGCAAGAAGTTCAGCATCGCCGGCGATGTCTCCGGCGTCGTCATCACCGACGTGGCCAAGGACTCCGCCGCCGCGGAACGCGGTATCCAGCCGGGCGAGGTGATCACCGAGATCGCGCAGGAGTCGGTCGCCACGCCCAAGGACGTCATGGACCGGATTGGCGCGCTGAAGGAGCAGGGCCGCAAGAACGCGCTCTTGATGCTGGCGTCGAAGACCGGTGAATTGCGCTTCGTTACGATCCGGATGGATTGAAATTTCAATCCGGCGATTTGGAAAGGGCGGCTAACCCGCCGCCCTTTTTCTTGCCTGCCAGTCCTCGCGCGACAGCCGGTAGAGCACATGCCGCTTGAGCGCGGGATGGCTGTCCGGAATGCTGGGGTGGTCGAAATCGCTCGATGGGTCGGCGGTCATGCCGAGGCGTTTCATAACGGCGGTCGAGCGGTGGTTTTCCGCCACGGCGAAGGAAACGATCTCGTCGACGGCCAGTGTCTCGAAGCCGTAGGCCAGCCATGCCTCCGAGGCCTCGGTGACATAGCCCTTGCCCCAGAATTCGGGAGCCAACCGCCAGCCGATCTCGATTGTGTCGGCCGGCAGCGATGGCACATCATCGGTCGCGAGGAGGCCGACGAAACCGATGCATTCGCCGGTCGCGGCAATCTCGGCCGCGGCGAAGCCGTAGCCGTCCTCATCGACCCAGGCGCGGAACTCATCCATCTTGGCGTCGGCGGCGGCACGGTCGCGGCGAAACGGGAAGAACTCCATCACGCGATCATCGGAATTGATGCGATGGAACAATTCGCGGTCGCGATCCTCCCAATTGCGCAGGATCAGGCGTTCGGTACGGATTGGCTTCATTGGACGAATTCTTCCTGCCGGTAGCCCTGCAGATAGAGCAGCGCAGTGAGGTCGGCATGGTCGATCCGGACTTTTGCCTGCGCCGCGACGGAAGGCTTGGCATGCAGCGCGACACCGGTTCCGGCCAGGCGGATCATGTCGAGATCGTTGGCGCCGTCGCCGACGGCGATGGCATCGGCCGGCGTCAGGCCAAGACGGGCACAGATTTCGAGCAGCGCCTCGGCCTTGGCGGCGCGGCCGAGGATCGGCTCGCCGACCAGCCCGGTGAAGCGTCCGTCTTGGTCGAGAAGGCGGTTGGCGCGGTCTTCCTGAAAGCCAAGCATCGCAGCGATGCGCGTGGTGAAAACCTCGAACCCACCCGAGACGAGCGCCGTCCAGGCGCCGTTGGCGCGCATGGTCTGGACCAGCGCGCGGCCGCCCGAGGCCAAGGTCAGCCGATTGGCGACGATATGGTCGACGACGGCGGCATCGAGCCCCTTGAGGAGCGCCACGCGCTCGCGCAGCGCCGGCTCGAAGGCGATCTCGCCGTTCATCGACCGTGCGGTGATCGCCGCGACATGATCCTTGACGCCGATCTCGTCGGCCAGCTCGTCGATGCACTCCTGGTCGATCATGGTCGAGTCCATGTCGGCGAGAAGGATTTTCTTGCGGCGTGTTTCAGCCTGCTGGACGATCACGTCGACGGGCTCAGCGGCCAGTGCGGTACGAAGGCTCGCGGTCGTTTCATCAGCCTGCGCCGCTGGCGGCAGGGCAATGTCACAGGCAATGCCTTCGGCCAGCCATACGACAGCGCTTGCGCCCACCGACCGTGAGGCCATATTCGCAAGCGATGGCGACAGAGCGCGATCGGCGGGACGGGAAACAAGCGTGGCAATGAGCGGCATCGAGAATTCCGGCAGGGATGCGGACGAAGGCCGCGTGAAGAACGCGATCCTGATAGCCGGGCCGACCGCCAGCGGCAAGTCGGCGCTGGCGCTTGAACTGGCCGAACGCACAGGCGGCGTCATCGTCAACACCGATTCCATGCAGGGCTATGCGGTTCTCGACGTGCTGACGGCCCGGCCGCAGGCGGCCGAACTCGCACGAGCGCCGCATTTTCTCTATGGGCATGTCCATCCCGGCACCGCCTACTCGACCGGCGCCTGGCTGCGCGACGTCATGAAACTCATTGATGACGGGACGCTCTCGCGGCGGCCAATCTTCGTCGGTGGCACCGGCCTGTACTTTCGTGCGCTGGCGGAAGGGATTTCGGAAATGCCTGATATTCCGCAACGGATACGCGACCGCTGGCGCTACGAATTGAAGGAGCAAGGCGCGGTCAAGCTGCATGCCTTGCTGCTGCGCGAGGATTCGAGCGTCGCCATGCAGTTGAAGCCAACCGACAGCCAGCGCATCGTGCGGGCACTCGAGGTGCTCGACGCCTCCGGCCGGTCGATCCTGGACTGGCAGGCAGAGCGCGGCCTGCCGCTCATCGACAGGCCGAGCGCGCATTTCCTGGTCGTCGAGCCGGATCGGGCAGCATTGGTTGATCGCATCGAAAGGCGTTTCGACCAGATGCTGGACAAGGGCGCGCTGGAGGAAGTCAAGCAGCTTGCGGCCCTTCGTCTGGATCCAGACCTGCCGGCGATGAAGGCGATCGGGGTTCGCGAGCTCCAGGCCGCGATCTCAGGGCAGTCGAGCTTTCCCGAGGCGATCGAGCGCGCCAAGATCGCGACAAGGCAATATGCCAAGCGGCAGGCCACCTGGTTTCGCCATCAGCTGGGGCCGGAATGGCAGAGACTTCGCCCCGGTGACGCTCTCGAAACCACGATCCAAACACTTGTTGCTAATACAACTTAAAAAGTTGCCCATGAGGGAAGGGTTCTCGCCGAAGTTGTCGGAATTAACGCTCCGTAAGTCGGTCCCTGCCATAAGGTCATGGGGTATTTTTCCATCGGGGAGCAGATGCGTTTCCACAAAGCGGAATCCGCTTTTTTCGTCTTTATCTTCGTGATCCTGGCTGCTGGCCTGGTGACCCTGCACGCCTATGGGCAACTGCAATCCTTCGCCACGGAACTCCATACGGCCTCCGGCCTGGACAAGGTCATCTACCTCAACAAGCTCCTGTTCGCGACCGGCGTACTGCTCGCCACCGCGCTGTTTTTCGGCATCTTCTTCATCTACCCGCTGATCCGCAAGCAGGCGACCGAAGAGGGCAAGCTGCGCGCCATGACGGTGTCGCTCAGCGCCCGCTCCGAAACGCTCGAGCATGCCGCCCTGACCGACGGCCTGACCGGCATGCAGAACCGGCGCTATTTCGACGACGCGCTGAAGGAATATCTCGAGGAGTTCCGGCGCATCGAAAAGCCGGTCGGGCTGATGATCCTCGATCTCGACCATTTCAAGCAGGTCAACGACACGCACGGCCACGATGTCGGCGACGAGGTGCTCAAGGCTGTCGCCAGATGCCTCAGGGACATGACACGTTTCCACGATGTGGTGGCGCGCCTGGGTGGTGAGGAGTTCGCCGTGGTCACGCCCAACATGGAGGCGGACCTTCTGGCCAAATTCGCCGAGCGCATCCGCAAGGCGATCGCCAACATGTCGATCCTCTCCGGCAACAATGTCCGGCTCAAGATCACCACCAGCGTCGGGCTTGCCGTCTGGGATCGCAAGGAAACGGCGGAGGAATTCTATCGCCGCGCCGATCGCCAGCTCTACGAAGCCAAAAGGCAAGGCCGCAACCGCGTCTGCGCCTAAAATCCCATCCCTGAATTCGTGATGCCGGCCGTTTGCTGCCGACTTCTGCGCTTCCGGCCTTCGCCGGCCAAAGCACTTATGAGACGTTGCGCTTTAAGGCTGCGGCCGGCGAAGGCCGATGCTCGCGGACCAAAACACCAATCGGCTCAGCCTGACCACCTCCCTGACGGGATTTACCCAAGCTTTCCGACGAAGACGGGATAGGCCGCTTGCACGGATTCTCAGGACTATTCATGGAGGCGTGACGCTCAGCTCAATCGTTCTGCGGGCGCAGGCCGAAGGTCGCGGGTTTGAGGCCGTAGCGTGTGTCGAAATCTTCGTCCGACTGCACGCGCGCCGCCGCCGGCGCTTTGCGGTAGTCGGGGTCGCCGGCCTGCCGGCCGGAATCGACCACCTCGGCGAAAGCCATCGCCTGGCTCTGCGGTTTCGGCACGTTGCGCAGCCGCTCCACGATCGCCACAAGGTCGACCTCGCCGGCCTTGGACGTCACGTCTTCCTCGCGCTTGGCCGTGCCTGGAAGCAGGTGAGCGGGCAATCTTTCGAATTTCAGCCGCATGGTCGTCGCCACGCCTTCGCCGAAGGCGATCGCTTCGCGCTGGCCCATGGAGGACAGGAAAGCGAGCGTGGAGGCGGAAGAGTCTGCGATTGCCGAGCGGATGATCGCCTGGTCCTGCTCGTTGGCGAGCCGCATGGCGAAGAAGGTCGAGCACTGCGAGAGAATGGTCGGGTCGAGCTCGCCGGGGCGCTGGGTGACGACGCCGAGATAGCAGCCATATTTGCGGCCTTCCTTGGCGATGCGCGACAGCGCGTGCCGGGTCGGCGCGAAGCCGAGACGCGCATCGGCGGGCATGTAGCGGTGCGCTTCCTCGCATAGGAACAGCAGCTGCAGCTTGCCTTCGCTCCACAGAGCGAGGTCGAAGGCCAGACGCGCCAGCACCGAGCAGACGGAATTGACCACTTCCGACGGCATGCCGGCCATCTCGAAGCAGGTCACCGGACGGCCATGATGCGGCACGCGGAAGATGTTGCCGATCGTCTCGTGGATGGTGTCCTCGATCAGGCGCGAATTGAACATGAAGCGGTAGCGCGGATCGGCCGCCGCCGATTCGATGCGTGTCTTCAGCGATTTGAGGGTTGGACGATCGGTCTTGCTTTCGAGCATGCCCATGCGCTCGTCGATCTGCTTGAGCAGGTCGGCGATGCGGTAGGGCACCGGCGTATCGGCGGTCAGCGCATCGCTGCCGCGCCTCAGGTAGGCGCCTGAACCGGGGTTGCGATAGAGATTCTTGGCGAGCGGAATGAGGTCGCGAAGGGCATCGATCTCTTCCGGCACCGTTTCGCGTCCGCGAAACAGCACTTCGGCGAATTCCTCCAGCGTGAACATCCAGAACGGCAGGTCGAGCGTCTTGGAATCGACCCTGACGCAATATTCGGGCAGCGAGGCCGCGAACTCGTTGTGCGGATCGAGGATCAGGATGCGCAGGTCCGGCCGCGCCGCGATCGACTTGCGCAGCAGCAGCGACACCGCTGTCGATTTGCCGACGCCGGTCGTGCCGACAATGGCGAAGTGGCGCGCCAGCGTGTCATCGATGGCGATGTTGGCGGCGATCGCCTCGTCCTGCGCCAGCGAGCCGATGGTGATGGAATGGCGGCCGGCCAGGTCATAGACCGCCTGCAGGTCGCGGGTGCGGATGCGGTGCGCGACGGCGCCGATATGCGGATAGATGGTGATGCCGCGGTCGAAGATCGGCCTGGCCCCGGGTTCGGCGCCGTCACGGACTTCGCCGATCAGCTCGATGCTGACCTCGATGGCGTTCTGGCCGTCATTGTTCCAGGCCAGATCCGACTTGCCGATCGCGTAGACCAGGCCGACGGTTCGTGTCGTGCCAAGGTTGATCGAGATCATCTTGCCGACCGTCCACAGGCCGGTGATCGCGCCGTCGGCGTCGTCGGCATAGGCGCTGATGGTGGCGCGCGCACCGTCGCATTGCACGACATTGCCCAGGATGCGCTTGTCGTTTTGGTCGGCTGTGCGGCGCTCCTGCGATGTCGGTTCTCCGACGGAAGCTTCGCGTTCGACATACATGGACAGGCCAATCCCCATTTCCCTTGAGGCCGTACCCTACAGGAACGGGGTTAAGGTCGGATGAGGTCGGATGGTGTAGAGAGGATTAAGGTCTTGGTGAAAATTGCTTTGAAATGGCTCTTCACGCACTTATTGGTTTCGTTATAATGTACGAATGGATGATATAGCGAACGACATTTCCTCGACCATCGGCAGGCGTATCCATACCGAAAGGACCATGCGGGACTGGTCGCTGGCCGAGCTCGCCGAACAGTCCGGTGTTTCCAAGGCAATGCTGAGCACGATCGAGCGCGGCATGACCAGCCCGACGGCGGCACTTCTGGTACGCATAGCAGCTGCCTTCGGCATGACGCTCTCGACCCTCATCGCACGGGCGGAATTGCAGGGTGGCGGGCTGCTGCGCGCAGCCGGCCAGGCAGTGTGGCGCGACCCCGACACAGGCTATGTCAGGCAGCATTTGTCGCCGGCCTGCGACATGCCGCTCGAACTGATCAAGGTCCATCTGCCGGCGGGCGCGAAGGTCAGTTTGCCAGCGGCTTCCTACGCCTTCATCAAGCAGCAGATCTGGCTGATCTCGGGAAAACTCGAATTCACCGAGGGTGACCAGGTGCACAGGCTCGAACCGGGCGACTGCCTGGCGCTCGGAGCGCCGTCGGATTGCACCTTTCATGCGCTGGAGCCGGGCGCCGATTATCTCGTCGCCCTGGTCAGGAGCTGACGTCATGGCACGACGGCCAAAGCGCTCCCACAATGGGGGGCCGCCTCTTGACGACTACAAGGGGCCGCCATGGGGCAAGGGCGATCCATACATCTTCCTGGCCTGGCAGGCCGCGCACGCCAAGGCATGGAAGGCGCCGAGCCGCGAAGTCATGCTGATGCGCATGGACAAGGCTGAACGGCTGGGCCTGACCTATGAGGAATACACGCTCGAAATCCTGGAGCGCGGTCGCCATCTCAAGGAAGAAGACACCGAACGCATCGGCGCCATCAAGGCCGCGCGCAAGCGGCGGCGTGTGCGCCATCTCGACTGAAGCGGCGCTGTCGACCCATCAATCGTTTCCAGAGGACCAGGTATGAACGTCATAGAAATCGGGCCGTTGACCGTAAGCCGGGAAACACTCGCACAGCTGACCGATCTGCTGGTCGAAACGGTTGCCGCCGGCGGATCGGTCAGCTTCATGCATCCGCTGGCGTTGGATGTTGCCTGCGCGTTCTGGGAGACGTCGCTGGCCGCGGCGGCACGAGGGCAAAGAATGGTGCTTGGGGCATGGGACGGTGGCGCTCTGGTCGGCACCGTCACCCTGCCGCTCGACTGTCCGCCCAATCAGCCGCATCGGGCCGAGATCGCCAAGCTGATGACATCGGTCGGGCAGCGGGGCAGGGGTGTCGGGACGCGCCTGATGCGAGCCGCCGAACGCCTCGCGGCGGAGAAGGGGCGCACGCTGCTGGTTCTGGATACGGCGAGCGAAGAGGGTGCTTCGGGACTTTATGAGAAGCTCGGCTTCACCTTGGCCGGCGAAGTGCCGGACTATGCGCTGAAGCCGCATGGCGGGCTGACGGCCACGCTGATCTACTGGAAGCGCATCGGCACAGCGTCGCGGTAACGCCAGTCACTCATGCCTTCCCGGCGAGGCGCTTCAGCAGCCAATGGCGGAAATCCTGCTCCGCGCTGGTCAGGTGCGCGGTCGACGGCCTGGTGGTCAGGAAATGCCCTGACGTGCTAGGCAGCTCAAAATCGGAAAGCCGGACCAGCGCTCCGCCGTCGAGCGCCGCGTCGATTAGGGGCCGCGACCCAAGGAGGACGCCGGCACCGGCGCTCGCCGCATGCATGGCGGCAACGAAACTGTCAAAGCGATGCGAGCGCCGGGGATGGCCCGCCAATCCGGCCGCCGCGAACCATTCGGCCCACATCTCGCGCGCGCCGGCCACCAGAAGCAGCGGCAGCGATGTCCAGTCGGCGGCACTGGCCAAGGCCGGGCTTGCCACCGGCACAAGCCGCTCGGCGGTCAGCCTCTCGGCCTCGCGGCCGGGAAAGGATCCGTTGCCGAAACGGATGTCGAGCGCCGAGCCTGGCAAATCGTAGTCGGTCGGGCGATGGATCGTCACCAGATCGAGCTGGATGCGCGGCAGCGCCTCGGCGAGGTCGGGCAGCGCCGGAACCAGCGCCAGCAGCGCAAACGAGATCGGCACCCGGAGCGAGACGGTCTGAACTGCGCGCGGTTCGAACAGTTCCGTGGTGCTGCTGCCAATGGTGGCGAAGGCCGACTGGATGTGGGGCAGGTAGGCGGCACCCTCCGGCGACAGCGCGACCCCACGCGCCAGCCGCGAGAACAGACGCGTCTTCAGCCTTTCCTCGAGCAGCCGGATGTGCTGGCTGACGGCCGCCTGGGTCAGGCCGAGTTCGGCTGCCGCCGCGGTGAAGTTCGACAGCCGTGCCGCAGCCTCGAAACTGCGCAGCCAGTCGAGTGGAGGGAGGGTAGGAGCGGTTCGCCGAGCCATTACCAAATCGCTGCCATTGGCCAAAAAATGATAATTGGAATTATGCCTTTTGGGAGGTCAACATGCAATCCAAACCACGGCACGAACCGTGGGTAACAAGGCGGATAGGACGGACTCCATGCTCACCGACGTGCTGGTTGGCGATGAAGGCAGAACAATCGAACTTGGTTGGACAGACGGCAAGCGTACCCGCTTCCACGCCGTCTGGCTGCGCGACAACGCGCTTGACGACAAGACGCGCAGCGCCGGCAACGGCCAACGCCTGATCACCATCCTCGACATTCCGGCGAAGACGAGAATTGGCGCTGCCGCCATCAAGGCCGGAGCGCTGGAGATCAGCTTCGAGCCGGAGGGAAAAACGGTCAGCTTTCCCGCCCAATGGCTGCGTGCGAACGCCTATGATCGCGACGAGACACGCCAGCCTGGTTGGACAGGCGATGTCATCCAGCGCTGGACCAGGGCGACGATGCAGAACGCGGTGCCGCGCGCCAGCTATCCGGCGGCCCTGCATGGCCGCGGTGTGCTGCGCGAATGGCTTTCGGCGGTGAGGACTTATGGCTTTGCGGTGATGGACGGGCTGCCGGCCGAATCCGGGGCGCTGTGCAAGGTGTCCGACCTGTTCGGCTATGTCAGGGAGACCAATTACGGGCGCTGGTTCGAAGTGCGCGCCGAGGTCAACCCGAACAATCTCGCCTACACCAATCTCGGCCTGCAGGCGCATACCGACAATCCCTATCGCGATCCGGTGCCGACGCTGCAGATCCTGTCCTGCATCGAGAACACGGTGGAGGGCGGTGAATCCAGCGTCGTCGACGGCTTTGCCGTCGCGGCCGCCCTTCAAGCGGAAAATCCCGAGGGTTTTCGGCTGTTGAGCTCCCATGCGGCGCGGTTCGACTATGCAGGGTCGTCCGGCGTGCGGCTGCAGGCGAAGCGCCCGATGATCGAGCTTGGACCCGACGGCGAACTGATCTGCATCCGCTTCAACAACCGTTCGCTGGCGCCGACCGTCGACGTGCCGTTCGCCGAGATGGGCGCCTATTACGCCGCCTACCGCCGCTTCGCCGAGCTGATCGAGGATCCATCATTCGAAGTCACCTTCAAGCTTGAGCCCGGCCAGGCCTTCATCGTCGACAACACCCGCGTCATGCATGCCCGCAAGGCGTTTTCCGGCACCGGCAAGCGCTGGCTGCAGGGATGCTACGCCGACAAGGACGGCCTGTTGTCGACGCTCGCGGCGATCGAACACGGCTTCAAGGAGGCCGCGGAATGATCGGCCAGGATCTGAACGCGGACACCATCGTCGAATTCATCGCCGACATTTTTGAGCGCCGGGGCGCCGAATCCTATCTCGGCGAGCCGGTGACGATGTCCGAGCATATGCTGCAAGGGGCTTGGCTGGCGGAACAGGATGGAGCCCCCGACGTGCTGGTGGCCGCCGCGCTGCTGCACGACATCGGCCATTACACCAGCGAGTTCGGCACCTATTCGCCCGACGATGTCGAGGACAAGCACCATGACGAGGCCGGCGGCGAAGTGCTGGCACCGTTCTTCCCGCCTGTCATCGTCGAGTGCGTCCGGCTGCACGTTGCCGCCAAGCGCTATCTCTGCGCCACCGACCCGACCTATTTCTCCAGGCTGTCGCCGGCTTCGGTTCATACCTTGTCGCTGCAGGGCGGACCGATGAGTGCCGACGAGGTGGCTGCGTTCCGCGAGAACCCGTTCCACGAGGAAGCGGTGCGGGTTCGCATCTGGGACGAGGGCGGCAAGGTCGCCAATATGCGGACGCGGGCGTTTCGCGACTATGTGCCGTTGCTGCAGCGCGTCGTGCACGACTTCGCCAATCGGCCCTGACGAGACCAATCATCAGGAGGAGACAGCCATGTGCTTCTGCTTCGACCGCGAAAGCGCGGTGGCGGCATACCGGCCCTGCCGCGAGCGTTTGGCTGACGAGGGCGTTTTCACGCCATCGCCGACCAGCCCCAGCGGCGAACTCGCCGTTGCCGCCTTGTTCGACGTCGCCGACGCGGGACAGGTTCACCGTGTCGATGCAGGAGAAGCTGACTATCCCTTGTGATGGACCTGCTGCAGCCCGTAGACTGGTGTCGGCAAGCCAACCTGCCGGGCTTTGAGCTGCAGCGCCAGATATTGCGAATAGTGGCGTGACTGATGGAGGTTGCCGCCATGGAACCACAGCGCCTCCTGCTGGGTCGGCTTCCACATGTTGCGCTGCTCGCCTTCCCAGGGGCCGGGATCCTTGGCGGTGTTGGAGCCAAGGCCCCAGACCTTGCCGACCTTGTCGGCCACCTCCTGCGAGATGAGGTCCGCCGCCCATCCGTTCATCGAGCCGTAGCCTGTGGCGTAGATCACGAGATCGGCCGGCAATTCGGTGCCATCGGCGAATTTGACGCCGGTTTGCGTCAATTCCCGCACCGCCGCACCTGGTCCGCTCTTGAGCTTGATCGAGCCGTCTATGACCAGGTCGCAGGCGCCGACATCGATGTAGTAACCCGAACCCCGGCGCAGATATTTCATGAACAGGCCTGAGCCGTCATCGCCCCAGTCGAGCAGGAAGCCGGCCTTTTCCAGGTCCGCGTAGAACTTCGCGTCGCGTTCCTTCATCTGCTGGTAAAGCGGGATCTGGAACTCGTGCAGGATGCGATAGGGCAGGGAGGCGAAGATCAGGTCGGCCTTGCGCGTCGTCATGCCGTTCTCCACCGCCTGCTCGGAATACAGTGCGCTGAGCCCGATATCCATCAACGTGTCGGACTTGACGATATGGGTGGAGGAGCGCTGCACCATGGTGACGTCCGCGCCACCCTCCCAGAGAGCCGCGCAGATGTCGTGGGCGGAGTTGTTGGAGCCGATGACCACGACCTTCTTGCCGCGATATTTGTCGGGGCCGGGATGGGTCGAGGAATGCTGCTGCTCGCCCTTGAAGATGTCCTGGCCCTTGTATTTCGGCCAGTTCGCCTTGCCGGACATGCCGGTGGCCAGCACCAACTGCTTGGGCTTGAGGACGATCTCTTCGCCGTCGCGTTCGACCACGACGGTCCATTCCTTGGTCTTGTCGTCGTATTTCGCGGATTTAGCCGAGGTGGAGGACCAGTAGTTCAGCTCCATCACCTTCGTGTACATCTCCAGCCAGTCGCCGATCTTGTCCTTCGGGGCGAAGACCGGCCAGTTCTTGGGGAAGTCGATATAGGGCAGATGGTCGTACCAGACCGGATCGTGCAGGCAGAGCGACTTGTAGCGCTTGCGCCAGGAATCGCCGGGACGCTCGTTCTTCTCAATGATGATGGCCGATACGCCGAGCTGGCGCAGGCGCGCGCCGAGCGCAATGCCGCCCTGGCCACCGCCGATGATCACGACATAAGGCTGTTTGCCGCGGCCGAGTTCGGCGATCTCGTCATCACGCTCCTCGCGCCAGGATTTCCTGTCCTTGCCGTGACCGTGCTTGGCGCCGAGCGGCCGATTGAAACCGGCCTTCTCCTCATGGCCCTTGAGTTCGGCCATGGTGGTGAGCAAGGTCCAGATCAGGTCGCCCTTGAACCGCACCAGGCCGAAGCCGCGCGCCACCTCGGTCTCGAAGGTGATCCAGGCGGTGGTGACGCCGTCCGCCTCGGTCGCCTCCTCGCCTTCGGCCACCCTCCAGTCGCTCGGCCGGGTTCCAGCCAGGGTTGCTTTCAGCATGTCGCGGACCTGCTCCTGGCCCTCCATCGTCCTGAGATTCCAGGTGAAGGTGACGAGGTCGCGCCAGTAGCAATCCGCCTGGAAACAGTTGACCGCCGCGTCGATGTCGCCGGTCTCCAGCGCCTTGCCAAGCTTGTCGAGCAGGGCCTGCGCCTTCGTGGTGGGTGTTCTCTCGAGCATGGTTTCTCCTCCGGTTGTCGGTTTCCAAGAACGCCTGTTCAGGCTTCCACTGGAACAGCAAGCGGCCGGCCAGGACCTCCCTGCCTGGGGATGGGACTCCCATTCGCCGGCAACGCGTCTCCTCCCAGGCACGTCGTCAGCCCGGCATAGTGGTGCGTCGATGGGATGGGCTCAACTGTACTATGGTAGCGCGCGGCGGAGCCGATCTCACGGCTGAGTGAATTCGTGCGGTACCCCATTGACGACCCCGCGACTTCGCCTTTATGGTCCGCCACCATGAAAACGGCACTCATTCTCGTAGGAAGGCGCGTGGGCAAGGCGGTGTAACCGCCGGGCGAAATCCCCCCATGCGCAGACACAGGCTCCCTCGGGGGCCTTTTTTATTGCCTGAAACACGACTAAACGACCAGCAACGCCCAATGGCGGACAGTACGGGACCAGACCGATGAGCAATGGACAGAACGAGCGGCGCGAGATGGCAGGTAGGGAAATGACCGGCGCCGAAATGGTGGTGCAGGCGCTGAAGGACAATGGCGTCAAGCATGTCTTCGGTTATCCCGGCGGCGCCGTTCTCCCGATCTATGATGAGATCTTCCAGCAGGACGAGGTCGAGCACATCCTCGTGCGGCACGAGCAGGGCGCCGGCCATGCGGCAGAGGGGTATGCGCGGTCGACCGGCAAGGCCGGCGTCATGCTGGTGACATCGGGTCCCGGCGCCACCAATGCGGTGACGCCGCTGCAGGATGCGCTGATGGATTCGATCCCGCTGGTCTGCCTGACCGGTCAGGTGCCGACCTCGCTCATCGGCTCCGATGCGTTCCAGGAATGCGACACGGTCGGCATTACGCGGCCCTGCACCAAGCACAACTGGCTGGTGAAGGACGTCAACGAACTCGCCGCGACCATCCACGAGGCGTTCCATGTCGCGACGACTGGCCGTCCCGGTCCGGTCGTGGTCGACATCCCGAAGGACGTGCAGTTCGCCAAGGGCTTTTATGTGCCGCCGCAGATCGCGCCGCGCACCAGCTACCAGCCCAAGGTCCAAGGCGACCTGGAGAAGATCAAGGCGGCGGTCGAACTGATGGCCGGCGCCAGGAAACCGGTGATCTATTCGGGCGGCGGTGTCATCAATTCCGGCCCTGAAGCGAGCCATCTCTTGCGCGAACTGGTCGACCTCACCGGGTTCCCGATCACCTCCACGCTGATGGGGCTCGGCGCCTACCCGGCGTCTGGCAAGAACTGGCTCGGCATGCTCGGCATGCACGGCACCTACGAAGCCAACATGGCCATGCATGACTGCGACGTCATGCTCTGCATCGGCGCGCGCTTCGACGACCGTATCACCGGCAGGCTGAATGCGTTCTCGCCGAACTCGCGCAAGATCCACATCGATATCGATCCGTCCTCCATCAACAAGAACGTCCACACCGAAGTGCCCATCATTGGCGATGTCGGGCGCGTGCTGGAAGACATGGTGCGGCTGTGGCGGGCAACCGCCAGGGCCGACAAGAAGGCGCTCTACCCCTGGTGGGAGCAGATCGCCAAATGGCGCGGGCGCGATTCCCTCGCCTTCAAGATGAACAACGACGTGATCATGCCGCAATACGCCATCCAGCGGCTGTACGAGCTGACCAAGGACATGGACACCTACATCACCACCGAGGTCGGCCAGCACCAGATGTGGGCGGCGCAGCATTATCATTTCGAGAAGCCGAACCGCTGGATGACCTCGGGCGGGCTGGGCACGATGGGCTACGGCCTGCCTGCCGCGCTCGGCGTGCAGATCGCGCATCCCGACGCGCTGGTCGTCGACATTGCCGGCGATGCTTCGGTGCAGATGACCATGCAGGAGATGAGCGCCGCCGTGCAGCACGACGCGCCGATCAAGATCTTCATCCTCAACAACCAGTATATGGGCATGGTGCGCCAGTGGCAGCAGCTGCTGCACGGCAACCGGTTGTCGCATTCCTACACCGAAGCGATGCCCGACTTCGTCAAGCTGGCCGAGGCCTATGGCGGCCACGGCATTCGCTGCGACAAGCCAGACGAACTGGACGACGCGATCAAGGAGATGATCTCGGTCAGGAAACCGGTGCTGTTCGACTGCCGCGTGGCGACGCTCGCCAACTGCTTCCCGATGATCCCGTCTGGCAAGGCGCATAACGAGATGCTGTTGCCGGACGAGGCCACCGACGAGGTCGTGGCCAATGCAATCGACGCCAAGGGCAGGGAACTGGTGTAGAGACGAACCGAGGCAGGGCTTGTCAAAATAAGCCGTGCGGAAACAGATAGTTAGATCAAGAATTTGAGATTCATGTCATGAACGCACAGCACCTTCAACCCACCGGTTCCGCCTACTTCATCGCAAAGGAGACGGAACGGCCGGAAAACCACACGCTTTCCGTGCTGGTCGATAACGAACCGGGCGTGCTTGCCCGGGTCATCGGCCTGTTTTCCGGGCGTGGCTACAACATCGAGAGCCTGACCGTCTCGGAAACCGAGCATGAAAAACACCTGTCGCGCATCACCATCGTGACGCGCGGCACGCCGCATGTGCTGGAGCAGATCAAGCATCAGCTCGAGCGCATCGTGCCGGTGCATCGCGTGGTCGATCTCACCGTGCGTTCGCACGAGTTCGGACAGGAGCGGCCGCTGGAACGGGAACTGGCGCTGGTCAAGGTTGCCGGCACCGGCGAGGCCCGGGTCGAGGCGCTCAGGCTCGCCGACGCGTTCCGCGCCAGCGTCATCGACGCCAACACCGAGCATTTTATCTTCGAGATCACCGGCAAGGGCTCCAAGCTCGACCAGTTCATCGCCATCATGAAGCCGCTCGGCCTGGTCGAGATCTGCCGCACCGGCGTGGCAGCCATGAACCGCGGCCCGCAGGGGATGTAGCAGTCATACGAAATTAAAGTTCAGCAATCACGGTCGGGCGAGGCGATCCGAAAAGCGAACTGAGACTTGGTGGCGCATGACCCCACGACAAGATCTGGTGATACATGTGATGATGTACGCACTGATCGCATACTCGATCTGGGTGCTTGCCCACGGCTGGGTGACGATGACAGTCCCAGCCTTACGAGGCAATGAATGGGTTGTCTATGCGGATAATCCAACCAGATTCTGGGACCTGATCTTCTTCCACGCGGAGTCCAGACGCGCCGCTGGCCGTACAGGCGGATCACTGCGGCGCGCATTGGACCACTCGAATGACGTTGCGTCCGGCGCCCGGTCGATTTAAGTCAGTATTGCTGACCTTTGGAGCCGTCATGACCCTCGACGCCTTCCTTGCCCTGCTGCTCTACGCCCTGGTGACCTCGGTCACGCCGGGCCCGAACAACTTTATGCTGCTGGCGTCGGGCGTGAATTTCGGCATCGTGCGGACTATCCCGCATATGCTCGGCATCAGCATCGGATTTCTCGTCCTTTTGCTTGCCGTCGGCTTCGGGCTTGGGGCGGTGCTGACCGCGTTCCCCGCGCTGCACACCGGGCTTAAGATCGCCGGCGCCGTCTATCTGCTCTATCTCGCCTGGAAGATTGCCATGTCGCGCTCGCTCAGCGGCAAGGGCGAGACGGATGCGCGGCCGATGCGATTCATCGATGCCGCGGCCTTCCAGTGGGTCAACCCCAAGGCTTGGGTGATGGCAATCACCGCGATGGCCGTCTATACCAATCCCGAACGGCCATTCTTGTCCGTCATTCTGATCGGCGTGGCTTTCACTGTGGTCAATCTTCCCAGCGTCTCGGTCTGGGCCGGATTCGGCACGGCACTACGCGGCTTCCTGTCCGACCCGGTGCGGTTGAAATGGTTCAACATCGCCATGGGCGTGCTGCTGGCGGCGACGCTTTGGCCGATGCTGCGCTAGATAAGGCTGCCCTCTCGGAGGCCATTTTTCGGAGCCCATCCGGCTTCCGGCTTTGAGGATAGCCGGCTGCACAGCTATTGTGCAGTGCACATTAAATCTTCGTAATGCCGTGTTTTGGCCCTTTTCCGACAAACCCGCGTCCTATCTATTCGGCGAAATCGCGGCAGTGAGCCGGGAATTGCGCTAGAATACGACCACCTGGCTATGGCGTGTCGGACGGAGAGGTCTTTTGTCGATGCGTGGAAAAGTCATGCTTTCATTGCTGGCGGTCGCCTGTGTCGGCGCGGCCTGGCTCTATCTGTCGCCGGACGCGCTGAACAAGGCTCAGCAGTTCCTCGGCGCAAAGCAGGTCGCCGCGACAGACAAGCCAGCGACCGACAAGCCAGCCACCGAAAAGCCAGCGACGGGGGACAAGGCGGCGGGTGGCGGCAACGGTGCCCGTTCGGCGTCAATCGTTTCGGCGACGGCTACGACCGCGGATTTCCCGATCCGCCGCTATGCCATCGGCTTCGTCTCCTCTCCGGCCGTGGTCAACATCAATGCGCGCGTCTCCAGCCAGATCGTGTCGATCGACGTCAAGGACGGGCAGATGGTGAAGGCGGGCGACCTCCTGTTCTCGCTCGACGACCGGGCGCTGAAGGCGCAACTCGCCAAGGACCAGGCAGCGCTTGCCAAGGACCAGGCGCTGCTCGCCAGCTCGAACTCCGACCTTCAGCGCGCCAAGGACCTTGTCGCCAAGCAGGCCGGTACGCAGCAGACCTACGACCAGGCCGTTGCCGCGCAGAAGGCGGCGGCGGCGACCGTCGATGCCGACAAGGCGACGATCGACGCCGACAATGTCCAGCTTGGCTTTGCCACCATCACCGCCCCGATCGCCGGCAGGCTGGGTGCCGTGAATGTCGCCGTCGGCGACCTCGTCACCGTCAGCAACGGCAACAGCAGCACGGCGACGCCACTGGTGACCATCACCCAAATGGACCCGCTGCAGGTCAACTTCAATCTGCCGGAAAGCAACCTTGCGCTGCTTCACAAGGCGCTTGCCAATCCGCAGCAGAACGCGGTGACGTTGATCCAGAACGGCGACCCGACGCCGATCGGCAAGGGCACGCTCGATTTCGTCGATTCCAGCGTCGACACCGCATCGGGCACGATCGCGACGCGGGCAAGTATTCCGAATGCCGATCTTTCCCTTTGGCCGGGCCAGTATGTGAATGTCGTGCTCGACGCCGGCATCATGCCGCGGATGACCTCGGTTCCGACCGTGGCGGTGCAGCCCAGCCAGAAGGGGCCGTTCGTCTACGTGGTCAAGCCGGACAGCACTGTCGAGATGCGGCCGGTGCAGGTGGCGCTGACCGAAGGCGCAAACAGCGCCATCAGCCAGGGGCTGAAAAGCGGCGAGAAGGTCGTCACCGAGGGCCAGACAAGGCTGAAGAACGGCGCCGCGGTGCATGAAGGCAAGGCGGCCGCGCCGAAGGTTGCCGAGGCGACCAACGCCGGCGAGGCGGCCCAATGATCTCCGAATTCTGTATCCGCAGGCCGGTCGCCACCCTTCTGATGTCGTTCGCCCTCGTGCTGGGCGGACTGTTCGCCTACAAATTCCTGCCGGTGGCGGCACTGCCGAGCGCCGAATTCCCGGTCGTCAATGTCTCGGCCTCGCTGCCCGGCGCTTCGCCGGAAACCATGGCCACGTCGGTGGCGACGCCGCTGATCAAGCAGTTCGCGACCATCGCCGGCATCGATTCCATTTCGACCACCAACTCGCTCGGCCAGACCTCGATCGCCATCCAGTTCGTGCTCAACCGCAACATCGACGCGGCCGCCGCCGACGTCCAGGCGGCGATCGCGCGCACGCAGAAATCGCTACCGCCGCAAATGACGGCGCCGCCAAGCTACCGCAAGGTCAATCCGGCCGATGCGCCGATCCTCTTGATGTCGCTGGTCAGCGACACGGTGCCACTGACCGACCTCGATGCCTTCGCCGAAAACGTCATCTCGCCGTCGCTGTCGACCATCGACGGCGTCGCGCAGGTCTCGATCTTCGGCCAGCAGAAATACGCGGTGCGCATCCAGATCGATCCGACCGCGCTTGCCGCGCGCGGCATCTCGATCGATCAGCTGCAGGCGGCGGTCGCGTCCGCCAACAGCAACACGCCGCTCGGCGTGCTGCAGAACAACAAGCAGCAGCTCACCATCACCGCCAACACGCAGCTTACCGACGCGGCCGGTTTCTCAAACCTCATCATCGCTACCAAGAACGGCCACCCGGTGCGGCTGGGCGAGGTGACCCGTGTCGTCGATTCAGTGCAGACCACCACGACCGCAAGCTGGTATGACGGTACCCGCGCGATCATCATGGCGGTGCAGCGCCAGCCGGACGCCAACACGGTCGACGTCGTCGACAAGGTCAAGGCGATGCTGCCGTCCTTCCAGGACCAGATGCCGGCCGCAGCCCAGATCAAGCTGCTCAACGACCGCTCGAGCTCGATCCGCCAGGCGGTCGACGACGTGCAGTTCACGCTGCTTTTGACCATCGCGCTGGTGGTGATGGTGATCTTCGTGTTCCTGCGTCGCGTCACGGCGACCATCATCCCGGCCGTGGCGGTGCCGATCTCGCTGATCGCCACGCTCGGCGCGATGTTCCTGTTCGGCTTTTCCATCGACAACATATCGCTGATGGGCCTGACGCTCGCCGTCGGCCTTGTCGTCGACGATGCCATCGTGATGCTCGAAAACATCTTCCGCCATATGGAAGAGGATGGGCTGTCGGCCTTCGACGCGTCGCTGAAGGGCGCGCGCGAAATCGGTTTCACCATCATCTCGATCTCGATCTCGCTGGTGGCGGTGTTCATCCCGGTGCTTCTGATGGGTGGCGTGATCGGGCGCATCTTCAACGAGTTCGCCGTCGTGGTGACCGTCGCCATCCTGGCCTCCATGTTCGTGTCGCTGACGCTGACGCCGATGTTGTGCTCGCGGCTGCTGTCGGTGACCAAGGCCGACCGCGAGGCACATGGTGCTGGCCACAAGCGCGATTTCCTCACGCGCGGCTACGATCGGATTCTGAGCTTCTGCCTGCGGCACACCTTCCTGGTGTTCCTCGTCTTCGTCGGCACCGCGGCAGCCTCGGTGTGGCTGATCGAGGTTTCGCCGAAGGGTTTCTTCCCGCAAGAAGATATCGGCCAGATTTCGGTGACCACCATCGCGCGCCAGGACATTTCGTTCGACGCCATGGCCAAGCTGCAAGGGCAGGTGGCCAGCGTGTTCTCGAAGTCACCCTATGTCGACCATGTGGCGTGGTCGGCGGGCAGCGGTAACAATGCGCTGAACCAGGGACAGCTCTTCGTCCAGCTCAAGGGCAAGGACCAGCGTCCCGATATCGAGAAGGTGCTTGCGGATCTGCGCAAGCAACTGGCCGGCGTGGCGGGCATCGAGACTTACATGCAGCCGGTGCAGAATCTGCGGCTCGGCTCGCGCTCGTCGGCCAGTGCCTACCAGCTTGTGGTTCAGGGCCTCGATACCGGCCTGACGGATCAGTGGGCGCAGAAACTGAATGACGCGATGGCGGCCGACCACACGACCTTCACCGACGTCACCAGCGACCTGCAGAACAACGCCTTGCAGGCGACGCTGGTGGTGGACCGCGACAAGGCCGCCCAACTCGGTATCGACACCGACACGCTGCGCTCGGCGCTTTATGGCGGGTTCGGCACCGACCAGGTTTCAACGATCTTCGGCTCGGCCGACAGTTACGAAGTCATCGCCGAACTCGATCCCAAGATCGAATGGTCGCCGGAGCGGATGCTTGCGATCCAGATGCGGACGGCGAGCGGCAGCCTGGTGCCGCTCGGCGCCTTCGCCAGGGTCGACCGCACGGCCGGAGCCTTGACGGTTAACCAGCTCGGCCAGCTTCCGGCGGTGACGATCTCCTACAACCTGCCGCAGGGCGTGGCGCTGGGCGACAGTGTGAAACGCATCGACGCGCTGAAAGAGCAGATCGGCATGCCGACGGCGATCTCGACGACCTTCGCCGGCACCGCCAAGACCTTCCAGGATTCGCTTGCCAACCAGGGCCTGCTGGTCGGCGGCGCCATCCTGACCATCTATATCGTGCTCGGCATTCTGTATGAGAGCTTCATCCACCCGCTCACCATTCTGACCGGCCTGCCGTCGGCTGTGCTCGGGGCGGTTGTCGCCTTGCGCTTCGCCGGCATGGATCTGTCCGTCATCGCGGTGATCGGCATCCTGATGCTGATCGGCATCGTCAAGAAGAACGGCATCATGATGGTCGACGTCGCGCTTGAACTGCGACGAGAGGGCATGTCGGCCACCGATTCCATCCACAAAGCCTGCCTGATGCGGTTCAGGCCGATCATGATGACGACGCTGGCGGCACTGATGGGCACGTTCCCGATCGCGCTCGGCACCGGCGCCAGCGCGGAACTGCGCCAGCCGCTGGGCGTTGCCGTCGTCGGCGGCCTGCTCGCCTCGCAGGCGCTGACCCTGTTCGTGACACCGGTGATCTACGTCTACATGGAGAATTTCTCGGGCTGGCTGGTCGGACTCATGCCGAAGCGCAAGGCCGAGTTGCACCTGGTCGAGGAGGGCGACCAGCCCTCGCTGTTCGGCACCAATGACGACATCCCCGGTGAGCCGCAGAAGACCGCCGCCGAGTAGCAGGTCGCCACGCACCGAGTTCCGCTGGCCCAAGCCGTGATACTTGCGGCCGGCGGATCGGAACTTTAGTTTGCCGTCATGTCCCACGATCATGACCACGACAACGAACTCGATCCGTTTGCCGCGCGTGTGCGCGCGCTGGAAACCATCCTGACCCGCAAGGGGCTGATCGATCCGGCTGCGATCGACGTCATCGTAGATACCTACGAGACGAAGATCGGTCCGCGCAACGGCGCCCGGGTGGTGGCCAAGGCCTGGAGCGATCCCGCTTTTGCCGCGTGGCTGAGGCGCGACGCGACGGCGGCGATCGAATCGCTGAGCTATACCGGTCGGCAAGGCGAGCATATGCAGGCGGTGTTCAACACCGGGAATACCCACAACCTCGTCGTCTGCACATTGTGCTCCTGTTATCCGTGGTCGGTGCTTGGCCTGCCGCCGGTGTGGTACAAGGCGCCGCCCTACAGGTCGCGCGCGGTGATCGATCCGCGCGGCGTGCTCGAGGAGTTCGGGCTGGTGCTGCCGGCCGGGACGAAGATACGCGTCTGGGATTCGACAGCGGAACTGCGCTATCTCGTCGTGCCGATGCGACCGGAGGGAACCGAAGGCTGGAGCGAGGAGCGGCTGGCCGAGCTGGTGAGCCGCGATGCCATGATCGGCACGGCTCTGGCGAGTCACCCGGCATGAACGGGCCGCAGGATCTCGGCGGACAGATGGGTTTCGGGCCGGTCGCGCCCGAACGAGACGAGCCGTATTTCCATGCCGACTGGGAGAGGCGGGCGCTCGGCTTGACGCTCTGCGCCGGCGGCATGGGCGCCTGGAACATCGACGAGAGCCGGCACGCACGGGAATCGCTGCATCCGTCCGAATATTATGGCTCCAGCTACTATCAGATATGGATCAAGGCGCTTGAGATCTTGCTCAAGCGGCATGGTTTCGTCAGCGAGCGCGACCTCGGGGCGGGCGAGGCGATCGATCCGGCGGCGACACCCAAAAGAGTGCTGAAGGCGGAAAACGTTCCCGCTGTGCTGGCCAAGGGCGGTCCTTGCGATCGGCCGGTGGAGACAGCGCCACGCTTCAAGGCCGGGGATTCTGTGCGGACGAAAAACTTCAACCCCACCGGCCATACCAGGCTGCCGCGCTATGCGCGCGACAAGCAGGGCACCATCGAGGCGGTGCGCGACGGCTTCGTCTTTCCCGACAGCAACGCGCATGGGCAGGGCGAGAATCCGCAATGGGTCTATACCGTGGTTTTCGATGGCACGGAAATCTGGGGCGAGGGCGCCGACCCGACACTGACCGTCTCGATCGACGCCTGGGAGAGCTATCTTGAGCCGGCCTGAAGCGAAGGGATCCGCCGCCAGTTTGCCCGCCGGCTTCGACGCACCGGTGTTCGCCGAGCCATGGCAGGCCGAAGCCTTCGCCATGACTGTGGCACTGCACGACAAGGGCCTGTTTTCGTGGAACGAATGGGCGGATGCCCTGTCAGCCGAGGTGAAGAAGCCGCATGCCGCGGCGGACGGCCATGACTATTACGAGCATTGGCTGGCGGCGCTGGAAGGGCTGCTCGCCTCCAAGGGGCTGGCTGCCAAGCCGGACGTCGATGCGATGGCGCGGGCCTGGGAGCGCGCCGCGCACGCCACGCCACACGGCAAGCCGATCCTGCTGGAGAACGATCCGCACGCTGCCAACTGAATTTTCGTTCCCTTTACGTTCTTGCTTGCGGCTGATAGCCTGAACAGCAGGGAAGTTCGCCACCGGCGTGTCGATGGTGGTGGCGGCGATCTTGTGTTTGCCTCGCGAATCCGGTCACACGATCAGATGGAATTTTCACCCCAACAAGATGAGGCGCTGCAAGCGGTCGCCCGCTGGCTGAAGACCGGCACGCCGCAGCTGTTCCGGCTGTTTGGCTATGCCGGCACCGGCAAGACGACGCTGGCGCGCTATTTCGCCGAACATGTCGACGGCCAGGTGCAGTTCGCAGCCTTCACCGGCAAGGCCGCCCAGGTGCTGCGCTCCAAGGGCGCGGTCAACGCCCGCACCATCCATTCGCTGATCTACCGGCCCAAGGGCGAGGAATCGGTGGCCGACGAGGTCACCGGCAAGACCTCGATGTCGCCAACCTTCTCACTCAACCGGCAGAGCCCGATCTCGCGCGCCAAACTGGTCGTCATCGACGAGTGCTCGATGGTCGACGAGCAGCTTGGCCGTGACCTGATGAGTTTCGGCACGCCGATCCTGGTGCTGGGCGACCCCGGCCAGTTGCCGCCGATCTCGGGTGGCGGCTTCTTCACCGACCATGAGCCAGACTTCCTGCTGACCGAGATCCACCGGCAGGCGCGCGACAATCCGATCCTGCGGCTGGCGCTCGATGTGCGCGAGGGCCGCGAATTCATGCGCGGCGACTACGGCACTGCGAAAGTGATCGGCAAGGAAGACGTCAACCAGGAACTGGTGCTGAGAGCGGACCAGGTGCTGGTCGGCACCAACCGCACGCGGCGGCGCTACAACCAGCGCCTGCGCGAGCTCAAGGGCTTCAATGCCGATTATCCGCAAGCCGGCGACAAGCTGGTGTGCCTGCGCAACGATCCCGCCAAGGGCCTGCTCAACGGCTCGCTGTGGAAGGTGATGACCTCGTCGCGCGAGACGGTCAAGCCCGGGATCAATCTTCTGGTTTCGCCCGAGGAGGACGATCCGGATCGCGGCGTCGCGAAAATCAAGTTGCTGAAGGCGGCGTTCGAGGATCCTGACGCCGAAATCCCTTGGCAGCAGAAGAAGCGCTTCGACGATTTCGACTATGGCTATGCGCTGACGGTGCACAAGGCGCAGGGCTCGCAGTGGAACGAGATCGTGCTATTCGACGAGAGCTGGGCCTTCAAGGAAACGCGCCAGCGCTGGCTTTACACAGCTATCACCCGGGCCGCCGAACGCCTGACCATCGTCAGGTAGAAGGGGGTAGCCGGGAGAACCGTTTCATCCTCTTTCTGGAGCGGCGGTCGCCTCCTCACTCGTCGGCCGCGCGCCGAGCCATTCCCAGGCAGCGGCTTCGTCCTCGATCTTGAAATGCCTGAATTCGACGGGCGAGGAAGCCGGCAAGGCGTGTCGTGCATTCGGCGTCCAGTCAGGGGCGCCGATCGCCGCGCAACGGCCAATATGTTCCAATGCATGGACGGCACCCTTCTTGATGGTCTCGTCCGAGATGTCGGCCCAGTCGACGCCCTCATGATCGACTATGCGCACGGCCACGTCGATTTTCTGATGGAGCAAATAGGCCGCCTCCAGCAGGCCGAACAGGTTTTCGGCATCGGCGGCCGAGACATGGCCGACCACATCGATGGCAAAGAGGTCGTCGCGGCTGGTCTCGATGCGGCGGATCGCCGGCACGGATTGGAGGAAATTCAAGGTGGTGCCTCCCTTTCGTGGAGTATGTTGGTCTTCTGGAACACCGGAAAGGCCCTATCTGTTCCCGTCAAAGACGCTATAGATGCGCCGTCTCAAATGCGCCGTGCCGGAACGAATGAGCGTGGCGCGCCTCGATCGCCTGTTTCACGGACGCCAAACCATGCCAGCCAAGCTTTCCGTCAACCTCAACGCCATCGCCATGCTGCGCAACCGGCGCGACCTGCCGTGGCCCAATGTGATCGCTGTCGGACGCCTCGCCCTTGCCGCCGGAGCGCATGGGCTGACGGTGCATCCGCGCCCCGACGAACGTCACACAAGGCATTCCGACCTGCCCGAGATCAGGGCGCTGATCGACGACGAGTTCCCGCGGGCGGAATTCAACATCGAGGGCTACCCAAGCGAGGATTTCCTGGCGCTGGTGGAGAAGCATCAGCCCGAACAGGTGACGCTTGTGCCCGACGATCCCTCCCAGGCAACCTCCGACCATGGCTGGAACTTCGTCACCGATGCGGCGTTGCTGACGCCGATCGTCAGACGCCTGAAGAAGGGTGGTTTCAGGGTCTCGCTGTTTTCCGATGCCGACCCCGCCGGCATGGCGGCCGCGCGCGACACGGGCGCCGATCGTATCGAACTCTATACCGGTCCTTATGGCAGCTACCATTCCGATTCAGGTAAGGCGGCCAAAGAACTGGAAAGATTGGGAAAAACCGCTGACGCGGCATTTGCCGCCGGTCTCCAGGTCAATGCCGGGCACGATCTGACGGTGGCCAATCTGCCCGCGCTGGCCAGGCGCATTCCGGCATTGGCCGAAGTGTCGATCGGACATGGGTTGACAGCCGACGCGTTGGAGTATGGCATGGCCGGCACAGTGGGCCGGTTCCTCAGGGCCTGCGGTTGGTAGGGGGCAATGCTTCGTATTGGTATGGCAGCCATCGCGTGCATTTGATATCGTATCGCAGCATGCATAAAGCACCGCGCGCTTATCGGAGAGTGGTCGATGGCCCTTGCCAATAGCGGGAGCGAAGCTGAAACCGTCGAGCAATCGAGCCATGCCGGGGTCGAGCAGCACAGCACCAAGGTTCTCATGCTGGGCGCACTCGGCGTTGTCTATGGCGACATAGGCACAAGTCCGATCTACGCCTTTCGCGAGGCGCTTCACGCTTCGCCCGGCATCGATACGCGCGTTCACGTGCTTGGCGTGCTGTCGCTGATCGTCTGGGCGCTGACGATCATCGTGACCGTCAAATATGTTGCCTTCGTGCTTCGTGCCGACAACAAGGGCGAAGGCGGCACGCTGTCGCTGATGTCGTTGGCACGCAGCGCCTATCCCAAAGGCGCCCGACTGATTCTGGTGATCGGTCTTTGCGGCGCGGCGCTGTTTTTCGGCGATTCGATCATTACGCCGGCCATTTCGGTGCTGTCGGCGGTCGAAGGCCTCACCGTGGTGACCCCGACGCTGGACGCCTATGTCGTGCCGATCACGCTGGTCATCCTTGCCATCCTGTTCTCCGTGCAACGCTTCGGCACGGGAAAGGTGGCGGCAGTGTTCGGGCCGGTGACGGCGCTGTGGTTCCTGGCCATCGGCGTTGCCGGCGTCTATCACTTGATGGACGATCCATCGATCCTGCTTGCCATCAATCCCTATTACGCGGTCATTTATCTGGCCAGCACACCGACCGCCGCCTTTGTCACCGTCGGCGCCGTGTTCCTGGCGGTAACCGGGGCCGAGGCGCTTTATGTCGATCTCGGCCATTTCGGACGCAAGCCGATCGTGCTGGCATGGTTTTCCGTGGTTTTCCCCTGCCTGCTGCTCAACTATTTCGGGCAGGGCGCCTTTGTGCTCGCCAATGACGGAAAACCGACCAATCCGTTCTTCCAGATGCTGCCTGACTGGGCACTGATGCCGATGGTGGGACTTGCAACGGCCGCGACGGTCATTGCCAGCCAGGCGGTCATTTCAGGAGCTTTTTCGCTGACCCGCCAGGCGGTGCAGCTCAATCTTCTGCCGCGCATCGAGGTGCAGCATACCTCGGAAATGCAGTCCGGGCAGATCTACATGCCGCGCGTCAACCTGCTCATAGCAATGGGTGTGATGCTGCTGGTGGTCGGTTTCGGCAGTTCGAGTTCGCTGGCGTCCGCCTACGGCATCTCGGTGACCGGCGAAATGCTGATGACGACGATCCTGCTGTTCGTGGTGATGCGCAAGATGTGGAAATGGAAGCTGGCGCTCGCCCTGGCGCTGACCTTGCTGTTCGGCGTCATCGACAGCGGCTTCTTCCTGGCCAATGTCGTGAAGATCGTGGAAGGCGGCTGGGTCTCGATCACCGTTGCCTGCCTGATGGGACTGATCATGTGGACGTGGATACGCGGCACCCGCTATCTCTTCGACAAGACCCGCCGCAACGAAATCCCGCTCGATTTCCTCGCCGGCAATCTGCTGAAGAAGAAGCCGCAGCTGGTGTCCGGCACCGCGGTGTTCCTGACCAGCGATCCCTTGAGCGCGCCGACCGCCCTGATGCACAGCCTCAAGCACTACAAGGTGCTGCACGAGCAGAACGTCATCCTTTCGGTGGTGACCGCGCCGCAGCCCGTCGTGCCCGACAGCGAACGCGTCAAGATGGAGACGGTCAACGAGTTGTTCATGCGGGTGACGCTGACCTTCGGCTACATGGAACAGCCCAACATTCCGCGCGCGCTGGCGATCTGCCGCAAGCAGGGCTGGAAATTCGACATCATGACGACGTCGTTCTTCCTGTCGCGGCGGTCGCTGAAAGCCTCGCCCAATTCAGGTATGCCGGTGTGGCAGGACCGGCTGTTCATCGGACTGGCGCGCTCGGCGGCCGACGCGACGGAGTATTTCCAGATCCCGACCGGCCGCGTCGTTGAAATCGGCACGCAGGTCGCCATTTAACAGACGTGCTCGCCGGCCCGCAGGTTTTGCCATGGGTCCGGACATGAGCCCGCGAATGTCGCATTGACCGGCATTCGCTCGAAGTCGCCCACAAGAAGCCGCGCGCTGCCAACATGAGTGCCATAACGTTACGGCACTTGATATTGCAGTGCAGCAAGCGTAGAGCACCGCGCGTTTATCGGAGTGTCGTACATGGCCCTTGCCAGTGCTGGTAGTGAGGCAGAACCCGTCGACCAATCGAGCCATCCCGAAATCGAACAGCACAGCACCAAGGTGTTGATGCTGGGCGCGCTCGGCGTGGTCTATGGCGATATCGGCACCAGCCCGATCTATGCGTTCCGCGAGGCGCTGGTCGCGTCGTCGGGCGGGCAAGTTGCCGATCGTGGCGACATTCTTGGCGTTTTGTCGCTGATCATCTGGTCGCTGACGATCATCGTCACCATCAAATACATCATGTTCGTGCTGCGTGCCGACAATCGCGGCGAGGGCGGCGTGCTGTCGCTGATGGCGCTGGCGCGCGGCAGTTTTCCAAAGCGTTCGGCGCTGATGCTCGGCATCGGCATCGTCGGCGCCTCGCTGTTTTTCGGCGACGCCGTCATCACGCCGGCGATTTCGGTGCTGTCGGCGGTCGAGGGCATGAATGTCGTCACCCCCACCTTCCAACCTTACGTCGTGCCACTGACGCTGGTCATCCTCGCCATGGTGTTCGCGGTTCAGCGTTTCGGCACCGGTGGCGTCGGGCTGGTCTTCGGCCCGGTCACCGCGATCTGGTTCCTGGCCATCGGCCTTTCCGGTCTCAAGCACATCATCGCCGATCCGGAGATCCTGTGGGCGGTCAGCCCGCACTATATTGTCGCCTTCCTGATCCATTCGCCCGATGTGGCTTTCGTCACCATCGGCGCCATCTTCCTTGCCGTCACCGGCGCGGAGGCGCTTTACGCCGATCTCGGCCATTTCGGCCGCAAACCCATCGTGCTCGCCTGGCTCTCGATCGTGTTCCCCTGCCTGCTGTTGAATTATGCCGGGCAGGGCGCCTTCGTGCTGGCGAAGAACGGCGTGGTCGGCCATCCGTTCTTCGAAATGAACGAGGGTTGGGCACTGATCCCGATGGTGGTGCTGGCGACGGCGGCGACCGTCATCGCCAGCCAGGCGGTCATTTCAGGGGCTTTTTCGCTGACCCGCCAGGCGGTGCAGCTCAACATGCTGCCCAGGCTCCAAATCCTGCACACGTCGGAAAAGCAGTCCGGCCAGATCTACATGCCGCGCGTCAACCTGCTGCTGGCGCTGGTGGTGATGATGCTGGTGGTCGGCTTCGGCGAGTCCAGCAAGCTGGCCTCCGCCTACGGCATCTCGGTGACCGGCAACATGCTGGTGACGACGGTGCTGCTTTATGTGGTCATGACCCGTATCTGGAAGTGGAAGCTGTCGGTGGCGGTCCCGCTGACCGTGCTGTTCGCTTTCATCGATATCGGCTTCTTCGCCTCCAACATCGTCAAGGTGTTCGAAGGCGGCTGGGCGTCGCTGGTGGTGGCCTTCACCATCGTGCTGGGCATGTGGACCTGGGTGCGTGGCAGCCGCTATCTCTTCGACAAGACCCGCCGCAACGAAATCCCGCTCGATTTCCTGGCTGGCAATCTGTTGAAGAAGAAACCGCAGCTGGTGTCCGGCACCGCGGTGTTCCTGACCAGCGACCCGCTCAGCGCGCCAACCGCGCTGATGCACAGCCTCAAACACTACAAGGTGCTGCACGAGCAGAACGTCATCCTTTCGGTGGTGACCGCGCCGCAGCCCGTCGTGCCCGACAGCGAGCGTGTCAAGATGGAGACGGTCAACGAGTTGTTCATGCGGGTGACGCTGACCTTCGGCTACATGGAACAGCCCAACATTCCGCGCGCGCTGGCGATCTGCCGCAAGCAGGGCTGGAAGTTCGACATCATGACGACGTCCTTCTTCCTGTCGCGGCGGTCGCTGAAAGCCTCGCCCAATTCAGGCATGCCGGTGTGGCAGGACAGGCTGTTCATCGGCCTGGCGCGCACGGCGGCCGACGCGACCGAATATTTCCAGATCCCGACCGGACGTGTGGTAGAAATCGGCACGCAGGTGGCGATCTGACGAGGTCGATCGCCTCGGCCTGAACGGGGAGGCGGCCATGGGCGGCGAATTGGTGCTTGTCACCGGCGGATCGGGTTTCCTCGGAGCGCACTGTATTCTTGCCCTGTTGAAGGCGGGTTATCGCGTGCGCACGACGGTGCGCGCCGCCAAGCGCGAAGCCGACGTTATCGCCATGCTCAAGGCCGGCGGCGGCGAGCCGGGCGACAGGCTTTCCTTTGCTATCGCCGACCTCATGAGCGATGCCGGCTGGCCCGACGCTGTCGCCGGCTGCGACTATGTCCTGCATGTCGCGTCACCATTTCCGCCCGGCGTGCCGAAGCATGAGGACGACCTGATCATCCCGGCTCGCGAAGGCGCGTTGCGCGTGCTCAGGGCGGCGCGAGACGCTGACGTCAAACGCGTCGTGCTGACCTCGTCCTTCGCCGCCATCGGCTATGGCAAGATGCCACCCGGCGGTCGGTCTTTCACCGAGGAGAGCTGGACCGATCCGACAGCCAAGGTCAGCGCCTATGTGAAATCGAAGACGCTCGCCGAGCGCGCGGCCTGGGATTTCATCGCCGCCGAGGGTGGCAAGCTGGAGTTGGCCGTCGTCAATCCGGTCGGCATTTTCGGACCAGTGCTCGGGTCCGACCATTCGACCTCCACCGAATTTGTTCAGCGCATGATGAACGGTGCGATGCCTGGGTTGCCGCACCTGTCGTTCGGCGTGGTCGACGCGCGCGACGTGGCGGACCTGCATGTGCGCGCAATGACCAATCCCGCCGCCAGTGGCGAGCGCTTCCTGGCCGTTGCCGGCGATTTCATGACCGTGCGGGAGATCGCCCAGACGGTGAAAACGCGGCTCGGCGCGGCCGCCTCGCGGGTCACGACGCGGGAGCTTCCCGATTGGTTGGTGCGGATGGTGGGGCTGTTCAACGCGGAAGCCGCGCAACTCGTGACGGAACTCGGTAAGGTCAAGAATGCCACCAACGCCAAGGCGGTGCGCATGCTAGGCTGGAGGCCGCGCTCGCGCGAGGACGCGCTGGCCGCCACCGCCGAAAGCCTGGTCCGGCTCGGGCTGGTCAAGACCCCGAAATAGCGCGGCGGGAGAAAGACTTCCCGCCGCGCTGACATCAACCCGCCAAGGCGGCCTTGTTGGCCTCGAGGAACTGCTTCAGCGGTACCGATTTCCGACCGGAAAGTGTCTCAACCGAATCCGTTACCATGCCAAGGTCGCCGGCGCGCGTGGCGGCGTCGAAGGACACCAGGAGCCTGGCGATCGGCTCGGGAAGCCCGGCTGCCTTCATGCCTTCGGTCAGCGCTTCATCGGAGAGCTGGACGACCTGGATCGGCTTGCCTGTGACTTCGGTGACGAGCACCGCGACTTCGGCTGATGTATAGGCCTTGGGGCCAGTCAGCGTGTAAGTCGTGCTTTCGGTGTTATCCGAAGCCAGCCCCGCGGCTATGGCCGCGGCGAGGTCGTCACGCGCGCCATAGGAAATCGCGCCGTCGGCCGCCGACGTATACCATTGCCCCAATGCGAGGATTTGCGGCATCGCCATGAACAGGTTCTCGTCGTACCAGCCGTTGCGGAAGATCGTGTAGGGAATGCCGCTGGCCTTGATCGCCTGCTCGGTGTCGTAATGATCGGGGGCAAAGAGCACGGCGGAACCGGGTTCGGTGTTGGGCAACGAGGTGTAGAGCAGGTGGCCGACGCCAGCCTGCCTGGCCGCCGCGACGGCGGCAAGCTGCTGCTCGCGCCGCTTTCCCTGGATCGCCAGCTCGTTGGTCGAAATGATGAGCGCCCGGTCGGCGCCCGCGAAGGCTTGGGCAAGCGAGGCCCGATCGTCGAAATCGGCCCCGCGAACGGTGACGCCGCGCGCCGACAGGTCGGCAAGATTGGCGGGCGTGCGGGTCGTGGCGATGATCCGGGCCGCCGGCACCTCGAACGTGTCCAGCAGATGGTTGATGACGCTGCGGCCTAGCTGGCCGGACGCGCCGGTGACGAGAAGAGTTGCGGTCATGGGGGATCCTGACGTTGCGCCGGAAGGGCGGTTCGGGTGGTGGTCTCAAAAAGAGACCAGCACTAAAATAGGAATTGACCCGGTGCCGTAAAGAAGGCAGTTTTTGGGGAGGTAGGCACACGCAGGGAACCAGCCATGGACAGCCGGACCGTCAATCTGAAATCCAAACTCGAAGTCTACAAAGCGATGACCGACGGCGGAAACATTGCCGATTGCCCGGTCCGCGACGTCATCCAGGGCCTCAATGGCAAATGGAGTTCGCTGCTGACGGCGGCGCTGGCCGAGCAGCCTTATCGCTTCGGCGAGCTGCGGCGGCTGGTTCCCGATATCTCGCAGCGCATGTTGACCCAGACGCTCTACGATCTGCAGCGCGACGGCTATGTGCGCCGCGAGGTGTTTCCGACCAAGCCGCCCAGTGTCGAATACAGCCTGACCGACCTTGGGCGATCGATGTTCGACGCTTTGCAGTATCTGCTGCAGTGGGCCGAAAACAACCATGACGCAGTGCGCGGCGCGCGGACTGCCTTCGATTCGACGCAGGCTTGACCAGCAGGCTAGCGCTCGGCGTCGCGACTTGATTTCGTCCGGCGGCTGAAGGATTGTCCCGGCCAGTTCGGCTTGGGGGCAGCGGCATTTCCTACGGTATCGCAATCGCCGGCGCTGGTCCGGCCGGGCTCGCCGCGGCGCTCTATCTCAAGCGCGCCGGCCACCGCGTAACCATCTTCGAGCGCTTCGAGGAACCGAGGCCGGTCGGCTCCGGGCTGATCCTGCAGCCGACTGGGCTGACGGTGCTCGCCGATCTCGGCCTGCTCGACGACATCATGGCGCTGGGCAGCAGGATCGACCGGCTGCATGGCGTCGATGCGTCGAGCGGCCGCACCGTGCTCGATGTCCGCTACGATGCCCAGCGCGGCAACCGTTTCGGCCTGGCGGTACACAGGGCCGCCCTGTTCGGCGTACTCTTTCGCGCTGCCCGGCGCGAGGCGATCCCCATCGAGACCGGCGTCGAAATCGAGGCCCTGGAGACCGGCGAGCGGGCGACGCTGATCCGGGGCAACGGCCGAAGGGAAGGGCCGTTCGATCTAATTGTCGACGCCAGCGGCGCGCGCTCGAAGCTGCGGCGGTGCGCCGGTAGTGCCGAAGCGCCACGGCCACTCACCTATGGCGCGTTCTGGGCATCGCTCGGCTGGCGCGGCGAGGGCTTTGACGAGCACGCGCTTCTGCAGCGCTACGACAAGGCCAGCGTGATGATCGGCGTGCTGCCGATCGGGCGGCCCGAGCCGGGCGCCGAAAGGATGGCGGCCTTCTTCTGGAGCCTGAAGCCGGCCGATGCCGACGCGGTGCGTGCCAGCGGTCTCGACACCTGGAAGGAGCGGGTGGTGCGGCTGTGGCCACGGGCCGAGGCGTTCACCAGCCAGATCGACAGTTTCGACCAGCTTTCGCTGGCCCGCTACGGCCATCACACAATGAAGTTTCCGGTTGGCCGGCGGCTGGCCGTGATCGGCGATGCCGCCCATTCGACCAGCCCGCAGCTTGGCCAGGGCGCCAACATGGCGCTGCTCGACGCCGCGGCACTTAGCTATGCGCTGGCGCGAGCGGACGGCGTGGAGACAGCGCTGGAAGTCTATGCGCGAGCGCGGCGCCGGCATGTCAGGGTCTTTCAGGCACTGTCGCTGGCGTTCACGCCCTTCTATCAGTCGGATTCGGTGGCGCTGCCCTTCATCCGCGACAGGCTGGTGGCGACGATCGCCAAGATCCCGCCGGCGCCGCGGTTGCTGGCCTCCATGGTCGCCGGCACGGTGATCGATCCGTTCAGGCGGGCTGGGCTTGCCGAAGCGCTATGGCCGGATCGCCTTGCCGAATGAGGCTCGATAGAAATGATCCCTTCGCCCGCAGGAAGGCATGCAGGCGCTGCGGATAGTCCGGCGCCACGGCCTGCCTGATCGACGGACGGTCACTCAACGCGCTGCGCCAAGCCTGGACAAGCGGCTTGCCGTCAAGAATACCGAAATCGCCGATCCGATCGAAGGCGTCGAGGTAGCGGAAGACCGGACCGTAAACGGCATCGACGAGGGAAAAGCGGCTGCCAGCGAACCATGGCCCGCTCCGCCCGGCGCCGCCCGGCAGTTCAGCCTCAACACGGTCGAACATTGCCGACAGCGCGCTGGCTTCGGCGAGGAAGCCGGCCTCGCTCGGCGCTGAATAGAACCGGCCGATGGTGTTGAGGATGGCTGAGCCATACTCGATCCAGGCGCGGTGCCGGGCGCGTGCATAGGGGTCGGCGGGGTGGAGGGGATTGGCCTGCGTTTCCTCGAGGAATTCGAGGATGACCGCGGATTCGAAGATTATCGTCTCGTCGCCATTTTGCCGTACGCGCAGCAATGGCACCTTGCCGAGCGGCGAGATCGCCTTGAACCAGTCCGGTTTGTCGGCAAGGTCGATGTCGATCCGCTCGAACGGCACGCCTTTCTCGGCCAGCGAAATCGCGGCGCGCTGGACATAGGGGCAGAGCGGATGGCTGACGAGAACAAGGGTGTCGGCGGGTCTCATAGGAATGTGCCTTTCGATATCGATGCAATTGCATTTATGTAGATGCATGTGCATTGAACGTCAAGCTTGATGCATCTGCATCTATCGCCTAGGGTGGGCCATGACCGAAAAAGCCAAGCCTTCGCCTGAAGCCATCAAGGCCTGGGCCCGCCTGATGCGGGTTTCGCGCCAACTGATGGAACGGGCCGAAGACGCGCTGAAGGAGGGCGGCCTGCCGCCGCTCGCCTGGTACGATGTGCTGCACGAGCTTGCCGAGGCGGGCGAGGGCGGCTTGCGGCCGTTTCAACTGATCGAACGCACCCTGTTCGCGCAGTACAACATCTCGCGGCTATTGGCTCGGCTCGAGGCCGACGGGCTGGTCGAGAAACTGCCGGTGGCCGACGACGGCCGTGGCCATCACATCCGCATCACGCCCAAGGGACGGGAGACGCGCCGCCGCATGTGGACGATCTATGGCAGGTCGATCGAGGAGTTGGTTGGCGCGAAGCTGTCGTCGGATGAGCTGAGCACGGTCTCGGCACTGCTGGGCCGCCTGCGTCATCCGCCTACCGCGGACTGAGCTTGCGGACTGCGCGGCTGCGCGGACATCAGCGGATTTTTTCTTCTTTGCCCTTGCGCCGCTCACCGGATTGCGCAATATGCCGAACCGTAACGTACGGTACGGTAGGTCGAATTCACGCCCTGCCTTGTCCTTCCGAGGGAAGAGCGTGTTGCACAGCGTACCCGACATCGACAACAGCGAGGCGCTGACGGAGCGGCAGCAGGCCGTCCTGGACGCGGCTTTGCGGCTGCTGGTCGAGGAGGGCGATCACCTGACCATGACCGCCGTGGCGCGTCGCGCGAGCTGCTCGAAGGAAACACTCTACAAATGGTTCGGCGATCGCGACGGGCTCTTGACGGCGACCGTGCAGTGGCAGGCCTCGAAAGTGCGGGTGGCTTCGGTCGGCGGCAAGGGGCTTGATCTTGCCTCGCTCACGGCGAGCCTGGAGCGCTTTGGCTCCGACTGGTTGAAGGTGATCTCCAGCGATACGTCGATCGCCCTCAATAGGGTGGCGGTCGGCCATGCCGGTTCGGGGAAGGACAATCTCGGCGCCGTCGTGCTGGAGAATGGGCGCTTTGCGCTGGCCAAGCGGCTGAAGCCCGTGCTGGAAGCCGGCCGGCAGGCCGGGCTCCTTGAATTCGGGGATGCCGAGATGGCCTTCCGTACCTTTTTCGGGCTGGTTGGCCGGGACGTGCAGATCCGCCTGCTGCTCGGCGACCGGCTGGAATTGACTGAAGCGACGATCGGCGGCGATGCCGTCCGCGCGACGCAGCAGTTTCTCGCTCTTTTCGGAGCAAAAACCGGGCCGCAAGGCCTCTGATCTTCAAAAACGGGAAGGAAGACAAAATGCGTGTCTATTACGATCGTGATGCCGATCTCAACCTGATCAAGGGCAAGAAGGTCGCCATCATCGGCTATGGCAGCCAGGGCAGGGCGCATGCGCTCAACCTCAAGGATTCCGGCGCCAAGGAGATCGCCATCGGTCTCAAGGCCGGCTCGGCGACCGCCAAGAAGGTCGAGGCCGACGGGCTCAAGGTGATGAGCGTCGCCGACGCCGCCAAATGGGCCGATCTGATGATGATGGCGACGCCCGACGAATTGCAGGCCGACATCTACAAGAACGAAATCGCGCCGAACATCCGCGACGGCGCCGCGATCGCTTTCGCGCACGGCCTCAACGTGCATTTCGGCCTCATCGAGCCGAAGTCGACCGTCGACGTCGTCATGATCGCGCCGAAGGGCCCGGGCCACACGGTGCGCGGCGAATACCAGAAGGGCGGCGGCGTGCCGTGCCTGGTCGCCGTCAACCAGGACGCCTCGGGCAACGCGCTCGATCTCGCGCTATCCTACGCCTGCGGCGTCGGCGGCGGCCGTTCGGGCATCATCGAGACCAATTTCCGCGAGGAATGCGAGACCGACCTGTTCGGCGAGCAGGTCGTGCTGTGCGGCGGTCTGGTCGAACTGATCCGCGCCGGCTTCGAGACGCTGGTGGAAGCCGGTTATGCACCGGAAATGGCCTATTTCGAGTGCCTTCACGAGGTCAAGCTGATCGTCGACCTGATCTATGAAGGCGGCATCGCCAACATGAACTACTCGATCTCGAACACCGCCGAGTGGGGCGAATATGTCTCGGGTCCGCGCATCATCACCGCCGAGACCAAGGCCGAGATGAAGCGCGTGCTGAAGGACATCCAGACGGGAAAGTTCACCTCGGAATGGATGCAGGAATACCGCGCCGGCATGTCGCGTTTCAAGGGCATCCGCCGCAACAACGACAGCCACCAGATCGAGGAAGTCGGCGCCAAGCTGCGCGCCATGATGCCATGGATTTCCAAGAACAAGCTGGTCGACAAGGCCAAGAACTGAGCGAACCACGCTCCGCTATCAATAACGAAAAACGGCGCCACGTGGCGCCGTTTTCATTTCTGGTATCAGCCGCAGGCAGCTCAGCTATAGGGCGACCAGCACTGCTGGCGCGGGCCATTATAGGGTTGGAACGTGTTGTCGTAGGCGCGATATGAACGGTAGCGGTTGTAGCACCACCGGACATGGGCGCTCGAAAGCCGGCCGGCGCGGTAGTAGCGGCGCGGCGCCGGCGTATAGTAATCGTAGTTGTTGTAGTTGTTGTACATGCTGCCAAGGCCGAGCCCCAGACCAAGACCGAGGATTGCGGCGGCGCCATCATCGTAGTAGCCGCCGTGATAATGGCGGCGGCCATGGCGCCAGCGCCAGTCATCGCCGCGACTCCAGTTACCGCCACCATTCCAGTGGCGGCCGCTCCAGTTGCCACCACCATTCCAGTGGCGGCCGTTCCAATTGCCTGACCGGCGCCATCTCCAATCGCCGCCGTTGTTGCCGCCAGCCCAGCCCTCGCGGACCGGGATGACTGTCGGCGCGGCGGTGCTGGCCGGGATCGACACATCCGGCTGCAGAATCGGCGCGGCAGCGGATGGCGCCGTGATGCCGGAGACAATACCGAGCGCTATCAGCCCGGATTTGACAGTGGAAGAAAAGAGCGCGTTCATTGCACTTCTCCAAGAGAACAGGCCCCACGCCTACCCTGGGAATGGGCTTACCGTGGACCTTTGCGTCTGAACGGCGGATGAACGGAAAGGTTCCGTCAACCATGGCGCGAAAGCCACCGGGACCAAGGGATCCCTGCTTGTGGTCCTGCGATCTTGTTTTCCGCCGCTCTTGCAGGCAAAGGTCAGCGCATGTCGCTGCGCCTTGCCACCTTCAATGTCGAGAACCTGATGAACAGGTTCGATTTTTCCGGCTTTCGCAACCAGCTCAACGAGGATCGCACGCTGGCGCTCTTCGATATCCAGAGCGAGGCCGAATACAAGATGCTGGAACAGGCGCGCGCCATCGCGCAATCCGACGACACGCGCCAGCTGACGGCGTTGGCGATTGCAGCCGCCCGTGCCGACATCATCTGCATGCAGGAGGTCGACAACATCGAGGCCTTGAAGGCCTTCGAGTACGGCTATCTGTTCAAGATGGTGGGGCAGGGCTACCGCCAGAAATACACCACGTCGGGCAATGATTCGCGCGGCATCGATGTCGCGGTGATGATGCGCAACGAGACCGCGCAGGGACAGCCGATCGAATTCGTGCGCATGACCAGCCACGCCTATGTCACCTACGAGCAGTTCGGGTTGCATACGCCCGAGCTGGCGGCCCTCGGCAACCAGCCCAATGAACGCATCTTCCGGCGCGACTGCCTGGAGGTCGACATCAAGGTGGGCGGCGCGCCGATGACGCTTTATCTCGTGCACTTCAAGTCCATGGGCTCGCCCCGCAACGGGCTCGACGGACGCGAGGCGACAATGCCGGTGCGCATCGCGGAGGCGCAGGCCGTGCGGCGCATCATCGAGGAGCGTTTCGGGGCGGAGCACGCGGCCGACAAGCGCTGGGCGATCTGCGGCGACATGAACGATTACCGCCAGCGGGTGAAGATCGCCGGCGACGAGGTCGACGGTTACCGTTTCGAGGTGGTCGACGAGAACCTGTCCTGCATCAATGTGCTGACGGCGGGCGGCTTCTGCGAAAATGTGGTCGAGCGACGGCCGGAAATGAACCGCTGGACCTTCTATCACACACGCGGGCCGCAAGAGCGGCATCTGTGCCAGCTCGACTATATCCTGCTGTCGAAGGGGCTGGCGGCGAAGAACGCCACCGCAGTTCCCGACATCATCCGCAATGGCCAGCCCTGGCGCACGATCTTTCCCGCGGGCCAGGAAGTCGAGCGCTTCCCGCGCGCCGGCTGGGACCGGCCAAAGGCCTCGGACCATTGCCCGGTGGCGATCACGCTGGACATGGCCTGAGCCGACATGAGTTTTGATCTTCCGCGCAATGTCATCCTGCCGGTCGATGCCATCGATGTCCGTCTCGATCCCGGCCCGCATCCCTTCGCGGTGGAGAATGCCGCGGTGATTGCCGAGAACTGGCGGGGCGAGATCGAGGCCAATCCGGCGCTGTTCGACGGCATTGTGGTGCTGCTTTCCGAGCTTGCCTATCGCGACCGCAGCCTTATCGGCCGCTGCCATGCGGTCAATTACTCGACCTTCATGCTGTGGCGGAAGCGGCGCGAGAATTCCGGCGCCGAACACGCCTATGCCCATGCCGTGCTGGTGGCCGGGGACAACGCTCTGGTGGCGATCCGCATGGGACCGCGAACCGTCAGTGCCGGCTGGGTCTATTTCGCCGCCGGTTCGTTCGAGCCGATCGATTTCCGCGACGGTCTCGTCGATGTCGATTTCAACATGATGCGCGAGGTGCGCGAGGAGACCGGTATCGACCTGTCGGATGCCAGGCGTGGTGTGCGCTGGCACGCTCTGTCGACGGCAAGCGGCACCGTCATCTTCCGCCGCTATCACGTCGACGCGCCCGCCGATGAGATCGCGCGCCAAATCTTGGCCTTCGTCGCCACCGAAGCCGACCCGGAGATCGAGGGGCCGGTGATCATCCGCCATGCCGGCGACCTGCCGGACGGCCTGTCGCCGCACATGAAGCCGCTGATCGAGTGGCATTTCGCGCGCGCAGACTAATATCGGTGCGTACCAGTTGTATCGATAGCAGATTTTCTATATTGATAGCAGTGACATCATTGTAGATTGGAATGATATCGATGAGCGCCGTCACGATCCGCAATTTGCCAGAGGAGACGCTCCGCGCCTTGAAGGTGCGGGCTGCGCATCATGGCCGCAGCACTGAGGCCGAAATGCGTGAGATCCTGGAAACGGCCGTGCGGCCGGCCAATCGGGTCAAGCTCGGTTCGCTGCTCGCCGCCATCGGCCGCGAGGCCGGATTGTCGCAAGAGGATGTCGATACCTTGCAGCAGCTCCGCGACAAAACACCGGGCGAGCCGGTGCGGTTCGAATGATCCTCATCGACACCAGCGTCATGTTTGAGCCATGGAGACCTGCACCCGATCCTCGCGTCATCGCGTGGATCGACGCCCAGGCCGTCGAAACCCTATATCTTTCGGCCGTCACCGTGGCTGAGTTGCGTTTCGGGATCGCGGCCATGCCTTCCGGCAAGCGCCGCACGATCCTGCATGATCGTCTTGAGCAGGACGCGTTGCCGTTGTTTGCGGGCCGCATTCTGCCGTTCGATCTCGACGCGTCGCGCGCCTATGCCGACCTCATGGTACAGGCGAGAGCCGCAGGCAAGGCGATCGGCAACGCCGACGGTTATATCGCGGCGACGGCCGTAGCGCACGGTCTCACTGTCGCCACATGTGACACCGGTCCATTCGCGGCCGCCGGTTTGAACACCGTCAATCCGTGGGAAAGCGCGTCGTAGTCTTGCCTGCCACTGAAACCGTACGTCAGTGCCGCGATCATGTCGTGGAGCGGCCAGGCCCTATGATTTCTTGCTTTTGAGTGCCTTGCGGTCGTTGCGCGCGGCGGCGAAGAACAGGATGAAGCCGATACCCAGCAACCCACCCATGGCCATTCCCATCGTCTGGCCAACGACCGCCTGGAAATCGGCGGTGACGCGATCGGGATTGGTCATGCCGTAGCGGGCGAGATACCACCAGATGCCTGCAAGGGCGGCCTCGATGATGATCATCACCAGGATCACGCGCGCCTTCTTGCTCATCAGCTGCTCCTCGACCAGATATGCCTTGGCATAATATCGCCAACACAGTGACGATAGGTTGGGCAAGGCGGAAACGTCGAAGGTTGTGTAAAACCGGCCCGGAGTGCCGGACGCCCTCGCAGCTTGCCCTTTTACTCGTGACGCAAGGCGTCGATCGGATCGAGCCTGGCGCCGCGCAGCGCCGGGAAGAAGCCGAACACCATGCCGATCAGCGCGGAGAAGCCGACGGCAAGCAGAATGACGGCCGGGCTAGGCGCGAAAGGTATGGTCAGCGTCACCGAGGCAAGGCCGGCCAGCGCCAGCCCAATCAGGATGCCGATGATGCCGCCAAGCAGCGACAGCACGGTCGCCTCGACCAGGAACTGGATGAGGATGTGCTTTTCATGCGCGCCGATGGCGAGCCTGATGCCGATCTCGCGCGTGCGTTCGGTGACCGACACCAGCATGATGTTCATGATGCCGATGCCGCCGACCAGCAGGCTGACACCGGCGACCGCGCCCAGCATGCCGGTCATCGTCGTGGTGGCGCTGGCCATGGCGTCGGCGATCTGGGTCATGTCGCGGATGCCGAAATCGCTCTCGCGATCGGGCGTGATGCGGCGCGCATCGCGCAAGATGTCCTCGACGCGCGGCTGCAATTCGGTGGTCGGCGTGCGGTCGTCGGCGGCGATGTAGATGTTGTCGATGTCGCGATTGCCGGCGATGCGGCGCTGATAGGCGGCGAGGGGCATCAGCACGACATTGTCCTGGTCCTGGCCGAAGCCGGTGTAGCCTTTCGGCTCGAGCAGCCCGACGATCCTGCAGGAGGTGCGGTTGACGCGGATGATCTCGCCCTCGGGATCGCCGGCGCCGAAGAATTGCTGGCGCACCGTCTCGCCGATCAGGCACACACCGGTGCCGGAGCGGGTTTCGGAATCGCTGAACGGGCGGCCGGACACCAGCTTCCAGTCGCGTGCGTCGAGATAGGCGCTGTCGGTGCCGGTGACGCCAGAGGTCAGGCTCTCGGTGCCGAAGATGACGCGCACCTGCTTCTGCGCGGCCGGCGAGATGGCGCGGGCGTCGGTGAGATGCGCAACCAGCGCCGCCAGATCCTTTTCCGCCAGCGGCCGCACCGTCTGATCGAGCCCGCCCGGACCGCCGGGGCCGGCCGGGCGCCCGGCTCGGACGACCAGCAGATTGCTGCCGAGCTTGGAAATGTCGGACTTGACCTTTTGCGTGGTGCCGGAGCCGATGGTCAGCATGGCAATGACGGCGGCAACGCCGATGACGATGCCGAGCAAGGTCAGGAACGAGCGCAGCACGTTGCGGCGGATCGAGCGCAGCGAGAGGCGGACGGTTTCCCAGATCATGCCACCTCCATATTCATGGTGTCGGAGGCGACATGGCCGTCGAGGAAGCGGATGGTACGCTCGGCATATTCGGCGACATCGGCTTCGTGGGTGACCATGGTGACGGTCAGGCCAAGCTCTTTGTTCAGACGCGTCAGCAGCTCCATGATCTCATGCGTGCGTGCGGTGTCGAGATTGCCGGTCGGCTCGTCGGCGACGAGCAGCGTCGGCCTGGTGACGATGGCGCGTGCGATCGCCACGCGCTGCTGCTGGCCGCCGGAGAGTTCGGCCGGCGTGTGATGCTCGCGGCCGACAAGGCCGACCTCGGCCAGCGCCTGCATGGCAAGGTCGCGGCGCTCGCGGGCGGCGACACCGCGATAGATCAGCGGCAATTCCACATTTTCGGCCGCGGTGGTGCGGGCCAAGAGATTGTAGCCCTGGAAGACGAAGCCGACATAGAGGTTGCGCAGCATGGCGCGGCGGTTGCGGTCGAGCCGGCCGGCATCGACGCCCATGAAGGAATAGGTTCCGGCCGTCGGCGTGTCGAGGCAACCGATGATGTTCATCGCCGTCGACTTGCCGGAGCCCGATGGGCCCATGATGGCGACGAATTCACCGCGCCGGATGGCAAGATCGACTCCGGCCAGCGCATGCACCTTGGCTTCGCCCTGGCCGTAGCTCTTCCAGACCTTGTCAAAGGTGATGAGGGGGGCGCCCGCGGCCACTGCCTCAGCTCCGCGACTGCGAAGCGGTGATGATCTGCGCGCCTTCCTCCAGGCCGGAGGTGATCTCGGTCAGCTCGCCATCGGTCGAACCGATCTTGACGTTGACCGGATGCGGGCGGCCGTTCTCCAGCACATAGAGCGTGCGGGAACCATCGGTCGGGGCCTTTGCCACCGGGCGCTGGCGATTGCCGCGGCCCATGCGGCCGGTGAACAGGTCGCTCAGGCTCCAGCCGCGCGCCGCTTGCTGCGCCGGGCGATAGCGGAAAGCGGACGAGGGCACGGTGAGCACGCCCTTGGCTTCCCTCGTGACCACAGAAACGGTGGCGGTCATGCCGGGCCGCAGCAGCAACTCGTTGTTGTCGACTTCGAGCCGCGCATTGTAGGTGACGACGCCGTCCGTCGTGACCGAGGCATAGGAGATGTCGCGGATTTTGGCATCGAACGGCCGCTCCGGGAAAGCGTCGACGGTGAAACGGGCATGCTGGCCCGACTTGACCGCGCCGATATCGGCTTCGTCGACCGCCGCCACCAGTTCCATGTTCCTCAAATCGGCGGCGATGATGAACAGCACCGGCGCCTGCAGCGAGGAAGCGACCGTCTGGCCGGGGTCGACCGAACGCGTCAGCACGATGCCGTCGATCGGCGCGTAGATGGTGCTGTTGGCAAGGTCGGTCTGCTGCGACTTGAGATCGGCATTGGCGATGGCGAGATTGGCCTCGGCGCTATCGAGTGCCGCCTTGGAACGGTCGCGCGTCGCCGTCGCCGCCTCGAGCGACTGGTCGGTTGCCATGCCACGCTTGGTCAGGGCCGCGGCGCGGACAAGCGCACTCTCGTTCTCGGCGAGCGTCACCCTGGCGTCCTCCACATTGGCGGCCGCTCCCTTAGCGGACGCTTCGGCGCGTTCGATCTGGACCTGCAGCTTGGCGGTGTCGAGGGCCGCCAGCACGTCACCCTTCTTCACCTGCTGGTTCTCGTTGACCGCGACCGAGCGTATGATGCCTGAGAGCTGGCTTGATATGTCGACCTGGGTGAGCGGCTGCAGCGTGCCTGTCGCCGACACCTGGACGGTGAGGTCGGCCTTGGCGGCCGGCACCGTGGTGTAGTCAATCCTGGTCGGCGTGCCCGCATACCAGTGATAGAGGCCAAGGCCGGCGGCAAGCACGATGAGGGTCAGCAACGCATAGAGCCAGCCACGCCGGCGCGTCCTGCGCCGACCGGTCTGGTCGAGCCCAAGCGCCGTCTCGATGGCGGAATCCGATTCCGTCTTTGGCAGATTGACAATCTGGTCCACGTCGGACCCCTATGATGCGTAATGTCCCTGTCTGTGCACAGATCAGGCTTACCGGTTCGAATATCAAATTAAATTTCGCCCATGTTGGGATTGAGGCAGGGATGCAAACCCGGAATTACTTGCTTTACGATGTGTTTACGACCGAGCGACTGGCCGGCAACCCGCTGGCCGTGGTGTTGGATTGCAAAGGTCTGGACACGGCAGCGATGCAGGCCATCGCGCGCGAGTTCAACCTGTCCGAATCGGTTTTCGTGTTGCCGCCGGACAATCCCAAGCACCGCAACCGCATCCGCATCTTCACGCCCGATTATGAAATGCCATTCGCCGGCCATCCGACGGTGGGCTCGGCCATCGCGTTGGCCGAACTGGCGGGCGAGGGCGGCGCCGGCATCTTCGTGCTTGAAGAGAACATCGGCCCGGTGCGTTGCGCGGTCAGCACGCATGATGGCGCCACCTTCGCCGAGTTCGACCTGGCAAAATTGCCGGAGCCGCTGAAGCTGGAGACCGATCCGGAGGCGATCGGCGCCGCCCTTGGCCTGGCGCCGCACGAGATCGGCTTCGAGAATCACCGCATCGCCTTCTGGTCGGCCGGCGTGCCCTATGTGACCATTCCTGTCGCCAATCTCGAAGCGGCGGGCCGCATCCGGCTGGACAACCAGGCATGGTCGGAACTGGCGCCGCGCAAGAGCGAATGGGCCTTCGCCAGCCCGTACGTCTATTGCCGCGAGACGGTGAATCACGAAAGCGCTTTCCATGTCCGCATGATCGTTCCCGGCACGCCTTCCTATGAGGACCCGGCGACCGGTTCGGCAGCGGCGGCCTTCGCCGGCGCCATCATGCATTTCGACGGTCCGACGGACGGGGTTTCGCAGCTATGGATCGAACAGGGACTGGAGATGGGCCGGCCGTCGCGCATCCGCCTCGAACTGACCGTGCAAGGCGGAAAACTGGCGTCCGCGCGCATTGGCGGGCATGCGATCAAGGTGGCGGAAGGCAAGCTTTTCGCCTGATTGGAGAGAGCCCCGGTCGATTTGTCGGGAAATGATTCCAGCAGGGCTGGACAGGACCGGTATCGGCGGCTATATGCCCGCCAACGCCGGTTTTTGCCGGCCGAGTGGGTGCGTAGCTCAGTTGGTAGAGCAGCTGACTCTTAATCAGCGGGTCCACAGTTCAATCCTGTGCGCACCCACCAAATTCCTAGAAGACTTGGTGGAAAGACCCTGAAGGCAAGAGGCGTTTGGCGCGTCTCGCACCGCAATGGCCGTTCACTGCGCCGCTTTGCCAATACTGGCCTTGAACTTGACCTTCATGGCGATCTGCCCGGTCACCGTCATCTGCGATCCCGCAGCGCCTCCCATGCTGCGATCCCTGGCGTTGACGTTCGTGGTCACGCTGGTTACCTCGCACGTGTCGGCGACGGTATCGAGCACCATGGCGCAACTGGCGGCAGCGACCTTGTAGAACGAACGCAGCGCGGTTTGCTGCTGTGTGGCGACATCCTCTTCGTCCTTGACCGGAAGGGTCATGGTCAGGCTGGACTGGACCTTGGCCAGCCCATCGTCGCCCGCGTGCCGGAAGCGGCCGTTCTCATCGACATACTGCGAAAAAGCTGGCGCAGCAGTGCCGAAAAGCAGTGCAATGACAGGTATCGCCTTCAAATACATCGCCTGATCTCCACATGAGATCTACTGATCTCACGTAACAATCAAAACGACGTTATTATTTTGGCTCAATCACGTTAAAAGTTTGACGGATTATTTCTCCGAAACCCCAGCCTCGGCAAAGCTTGCCATCGTCGCATGGCACTCCAGCGCCGAGCGGACGATGTTGACGGCCAGACACGCGCCGGAGCCTTCGCCGAGCCGCATGCCGAGATCGAGCAGCGGCGGCAGGGCGAGCGCTTCGAGGAGGCCGCGATGACCCGATTCGGCTGAGACGTGGGCGGCGATCGTATGGGCAAGGCCGGTCGGGTGCAGCTTCGCCAGCGGCGCGGCGGCGGCGGTGCAGACGAAGCCGTCGAGCAGCACGGGTATGCCGAGATGACGGGCGGCTACCGTGGCGCCGAAGATGGCGGCGAGTTCGCGCCCCCCGAGCGTGGCTGCGACCCCCAACGGGTCTGCAAGGGCCGCGGCGTGGCGCTTCAGGCCGGCTTCGATGGCGACCACCTTGCGCTTCAGGCCGGCATCCTCGACGCCAGTGCCGCGCCCGGTCCACTTTTCGGCGCCGCCGCCGAACAAGGCAGCCGAAATGGCAGCGGCGGGCGTCGTGTTGCCGATGCCCATTTCGCCAAAGCAGACCAAGTCGAGGTCTTTCGTCACGGCGTCATAGCCCGCCGAGACAGCGGCGAGGAAGGCCTTCTCATCCATTGCCGGCACTTGCGTGAAGTCACCGGTGGGATGGTCGAGATCAAGCGGGATGACGTCGAGTTCCGCGCCGGCGATGCGGGCGAGCTGGTTGATGGCGGCACCGCCGCCGGCAAAATTCGCCACCATCTGCACGGTGACTTCGGAGGGGTAGGCCGACACGCCCTGCGCGGTGACGCCGTGGTTGCCGGCGAAGACGAAGACTTTCACGCGGTCGAGCCTTGGCATGTCGCGGCCTTGCCAGCGCGCCAGCCAGGCGGCGATCGCTTCGAGTTTGCCGAGGCTGCCTTGCGGCTTGGTCAGCGTGTCCTGGCGGCGAGCGACGGCACTGGCGGCCACTTCGCTGCCGGCAGGCAGGTCGAGGCAGGCGGCGCGCAGTTCATCGAGGGATTTGAAGGGCATGGGGGCAATGTCTCCGGAAGGGAATCAGGTCAAGGGGGTCAGGAAAGGGCGACGGAAGCGACGAGAAGCACCGCGATTTCGCTCAACTGCTGCAAGGCGCCAACCGTGTCGCCGGTCTGGCCCTCGATCTGGTTGAGGCAAAGGGCGTGGAAGGCGGCAAAGAACAGGCCGAGCAGGATGAGCGCGGCAATGGCGCCGCCAAGCCCGAGCAGGAGCAGTGGAATCGCGCCGAGCACGGCTCCGGCTATTGCCGTTTCGAGCGAAACGGTGCCGGCGCCAGCCGACAGGCCGTCGGACCGCGCCGGTGGCAAGAGATGCATGAAGGCGCCGAGCACGCCACGCGAGGCTGCGTGCGCCGCCACGAGCGCAAACAGAGCCTGTGTGGGTTCCACCACTTGCGACAGCGCGCTCCAGCGGATCAGCAGCGCCAGCGCCAGCGCCATGGCGCCATAAGCGCCGATGCGGCTGTCGCGCATGATCTCGAGCTTGCGGCCGCGCGACTTGCCGCCACCGAAGCCGTCGGCAACGTCCGACAATCCATCCTCGTGCAGGCAGCCCGTGGTAGCCACGGTTGCAACAAGGGCAAGGGCAGCCGCCGGCCCAATGGCAAGGCCAAAGCGTTCCGCCGTGGCAAAAACGATGGCGCCGATCAGGCCGACGACAAGGCCGGCAATGGGGGCGGCCCAGATCGCGGCGGCGAGGTTGCGGCCGCGAAAATCAAACACGGGCAGCGGCAGGCGGGTGAAGAAGACCAGGCAAAGCGCGATGTCGTCGACGACTTGCCGGGGCGACAGGGTGATTTTCGGGAGCTTCATGGCCCTAGCTCCTCGCAATCGCATGAAAGAAGGTGCCGCTGACGTGGCCGCGCCGGTAGCCTGAGGCGCCGAGCGGATTGCCCTGGCCATCGGCAAGGTCAGCCAGCGGCTCGTCATTGCCGGTGGCCGTCATCTGCGCATAGTGGAATTCGTGACCCCGGATCAGCGCGCCCTGCGAACCCAGCGGGCAATCGGCATGCAGCCGAGCCTCGCGGTAGCCAAGATTCATCTTGCGCCTGGCGAAGCTGGTGGAATGGCCGAGCAGGCCGAGCATGCGATGCGTTTCGCCTGATGCATCCTCCATCGCTTCACCAAGCACCATGAAGCCACCGCATTCGCCATGGATCGGCTTTGTCGTGGCGAAACGTGCCATCCCCGCATGGAAATTCGCGGCGGCCGTGAGTTTGCCGGCATGAAGCTCGGGATAGCCGCCGGGCAGCCAGCAGACGTCGCAATCCTCATCGGGCGCTTCGTCGGCGAGCGGCGAGAACGGGACGATTTCCGCGCCGGCCTTGCGCCAATAGGCGGCGACGTGCGGGTAGAGGAAGGTGAAGGCGGCGTCCTCGGCCAGCGCGATGCGTTGACCGGGCGGCCGCAGCGCGTCGGCGAAGGAACCTGCTGCCGGGGCGAAGGGCGTTGCCAGCGCCATGACCGCGTCAAGGTCGAGCGACTTCTCCGCCGTGTCGGCGAGCCGGTCGAGATGCGCCATCAGGTCGTCATATTCGCCGGCCTGGACGAGGCCGAGATGGCGCTCGGGCAAATTGAGCGAGGGGTCGCGCAAAATAGCGCCGACGACGGGCAGGCCGATCGCCTCGATGGCGTCGCCGGACAGCTTCCGATGGCGCTCGCTGCCCAGCCGGTTGAGCACGACGCCGGCCATGCGCACATCCGGGTCGTACGTGGCAAAACCCTTGGCGACGGCCGCCGCCGTCGTCGACTGGCCTGACACGTCGAGCACCAGCAGCACCGGCAGACCGTAGAGCCGGGCGAGATCGGCAGCCGAACCGGTGCGGCCAGGCGAGGCCGGGATGCCGTCGAACAGGCCCATGGCGCTTTCGAGGATGACGAAATCGGTGTCGTCGGCCGCTTGTGCGGCCAGCGCATTGAGCAGCGGCGGCGACATCGCCCAGCTGTCGAGATTGACGCCGGACAGGCCGGTGGCGGCGGTGTGGAAGCCGGGATCGATATAATCGGGGCCGGATTTGGCGCCGCGCACTTTCAGGCCACGCCGGGTGAGTGCGCGCAGGATGCCGATGGTGACGCTGGTCTTGCCCGAACCGGAGCGCGGCGCGCCGACGATGATCGCCCGGGCCGTCATGCCCCGCCCGCCAGTGCCGCGCGCATGGCGACGATGCCGCCGACGACGATCAATGCCGGCGAGGCGAGCCCGGCCGCCGCCGCTGCCTCGGCAATGGTGGCGAGCGTGGCGACGACGGTCCTTTCCTGAGGCGTCGTCGCGGCGACGATCACGGCCGCCGGTGTCGATGGCGCCAGTCCGCCGTCGAGCAGGGCGGCTGCTATAAGAGGCAGATTTGCCATGCCCATATAGACGACGACCGGCTGGCCGGTGCGGGCGATCGCCGCCCAGTCGAGATCGTCATCGGTGCCGGCGGCGTGGCCGGTCGCCAGAATGACAGCCTTGTTGATGCCGCGCATGGTGGCGGGAATGCCGGTGGCGGCGAGCGCGCTGAGACCCGAGGTGAGGCCTGGCAGGACGCGGAACGGGATGTTCTCACGCGCCAGCGCCAGCGCCTCTTCGCCGCCACGGCCGAAAATATAGGGGTCGCCGCCCTTCAGCCTGATGACGCGGCGGCCTTCGCGCGCCAGTCGAACCAGCAGGGCGGTGATGTCATCCTGCTTCATCGAGGGCTTGCCGCCGCGTTTTCCCGCAAAGAAAAGCTCGGCACTTCCGGCAACAGCAACCACATCGGGCGATACCAGCGCGTCGTAGACCAGCGCATCCGCCTCGGCCAATGCCGCCAGCACCTCCAGCGTCAGGCAGCCGGGATCGCCGGGACCGGCGCCGGCCAGCCAGACATGCCCCGGCTCAAGCGAACGCGGCTTGAAGTTCAGCCGCGCGAGCGCCTGTTCGAGTGTGGCGTTTTCGCGGTTATTTCCAGTGCTGGCGCTCACAATCCGTCCCGTCCGCGAAAACGCCGCTGGTAGTGGGCGTCGTACAATGAACTCTCGCCGAAATCTTGTGCCGCCAGCGAGCGGCCGACGAAGATGATGGCTGTGCGCTCCATCGGATCGGCCGCCAGTTGTGCCTCGATGGATTCCAGCGTGCCGGTCAGCACGCGCTCGTCCGGCCACGAGGCGCGGAAGACGATCGCCACCGGGCAATCGCCGCCATAGTGCGGCGTCAGCTCGGCGACGATGCGGTCGATGGCGTGAATGGCAAGGTGGATGGCCAGCGTGGCGCCGGTGCGGCCGAAGCCGGCCAGCGTTTCGCCGGGCGGCATTTTCGACGCACGTCCGGAAACGCGGGTCAGCACCAGGCTTTGCCCGACTTCGGGGATGGTCAGCTCGCGGCGAAGTGCGGCGGCTGCGGCCGCGAAGGAAGGGACGCCCGGCGTCAGCGTGTAGGGGATGCCATGCTTTTCCAGCCGGCGGATCTGCTCGGCCACGGCACTCCACACCGACAGGTCGCCGGAATGCAGGCGGGCAACATCATGGCCGGCCATGTGGGCTGCCACATATTCAGCCTCGATCTCGTCGAGCGACATCGGCGCGGTGTCGATCAGCTTCGTTCCCGGCGCGCAATGCTGCAGCAGTTCCGGCGCGACGATGGAGCCGGCGTGGAGGCAGACCGGGCAACTCGCCAGGAGCCTTGCGCCACGCAGCGTGATGAGGTCCGCCGCACCTGGGCCGGCGCCGATGAAATGGACGGTCATGGCGCGTCTCCGCTGATGGCGATGGCGCAGGTGACCGGACCGAGCACGGTGCGGGACCCAAGCAGCGTCGCGCCTTTGCCGGCGACGGCAAGGGCGGAGGCTTCCGAGACCGATGACGTGCCCGCCAGCTGCCGCGAGAGGCTGGAGCTGCTGAGCGTCCCCGGCGAGGTGGCCTGAAGGGCTGCGTCGTCGACGATAATGACGGGAAGGTTCAGCTTGCGACCGGCGGCGGCGATAGCGTCTTCATCCTTCTTGAGCGCCGCGGTCGCCAGTGCCGAAAGAGCTGTCATCGCCAGGCCATGCGTTTCGAGTGCGGTTTCTATGGCCGCGAGCACGTCCTCGACGGTGACGCCCCTTCGGCTGCCGATGCCCGCGACCATCATGGCTTCACCCAGCTCCATTGCGTGACGGGCATGGCCGGCCGCCATGCCTGCATGGAGCCGACCGGCGAAGCGCGGGAGATGCCGATGCGGGTGAGGTCGCCGCCGCGCTTTGTGTGCTGGGCGAGGAGCAGGGCTTCCATTTCCAACGTCACCGCGTTGGCGACAAGACGGCCGCCGGCGCGCAAGGCTCTGATGGCGGCGTTCATGACGCCGGCGTCGCTGCCGCCGCCGCCGATGAAGATGGCATCAGGTGTCTCCAGTCTGGCCAGGGCCTTGGGCGCGCTGCCTTCCACAATGACAAGGCCGGGAACGCCGCAGGCGACGGCGTTGTGGGCGATGCGAGCGGCGCGGGACGGGTCGACCTCGATGGCGATGGCGCGCAGCGAAGGGTGGGCGAGCATCCATTCGATGCCGATCGAGCCCGAGCCGGCGCCGACATCCCACAGCAATTCGCCCCGCCTCGGCGCCAGCGCCGACAGGGTGATAGCGCGGATTTCGCGCTTGGTGATCTGGCCGTCATGCTCGAACAGATGGTCGGCGAGGCCTGCCGTGAGCGACAGCACGCGCGCCTGCGGGGCCGAATCAATTTCGATGGCCAGGACGTTGAGCGGATTGATGTTTTTGAGGTCGAAGGCATCGGCGCGAGCCGAGCGCAATGTCTCCTTCGGCCCGCCCAACGCTTCCAGCACCGTCAGCCGCGAAGTGCCGAAGTCGAGTTCGGCGAGCAGGCGGGCAATCGCCGCCGGAGCGAAGCCATCGGATGTCAGCGCCAGGATGCGGGCGTTGGGCTGCAGCAGCGGGCGGATCAGGTCGATCGGGTGGCCGTGCAGGGAGACGGTCTCGATATCCTGTAGCGCCCAGCCAAGCCGCGCCGCGGCCAGCGACAACGCCGACGGCGCTGGTATGACGTGCATCTCGCGCGGCTTGACCTTGCGGGCGAGGGTGGCGCCGACCCCGTGGAAGAACGGGTCGCCGGAGGCGAGCACGCAGACATTCCTGCCGGCAAGCGCCAGGACGTCGGCCATCCCGGCATCGAAAGGAACCGGCCAGGGACGCGGCTTGCCCTTGGCGAAGGAAGCGACGAGCGCCAGGTGCCGCTTGCCGCCGAAGATGAACTCCGCCTCGGCGATCCGCCGCTTGGCCTCGTCGCCGAGACCCGCTAAACCGTCCTCACCGATGCCGATGATTGTGAGCCATCTCGGGTTGGGCTTGGCGGCGCGCGGACCCTCAGCAGGCATGATGACCCACCGCATTCTGATCCTTGGCGGCACCACCGAAGCCCGGCAACTGGCCGGAAAACTGGCGGCGCGCGCCCATTGCTCGGTCACGCTGTCGCTGGCCGGCCGTACGGAAAACCCCGTCGCGCAGGGCGTGCCCGTGCGAAGTGGAGGGTTCGGCGGTGCCGACGGTTTGGCCGCTTATCTCAGGGAGACAGGCACTGGTCTGCTGATCGACGCCACGCATCCCTACGCGGCGCGTATCTCCGCCAATGCCGCGCAAGCGGCACGCGCCACTGGCGTACCGATCCTTGCCCTGCGGCGTCCGGGCTGGGATGTCGTCCAGGGCGACCGTTGGCTTGAGGTCGACAGCGTTGCCGGCGCGGCACGGGCGCTTGGCGATGTGCCGCGCCGCGTGGTTCTGGCGCTGGGCCGGCAGGAGGTCGCCGCCTTCGAGGCCGCACCCCAACACCACTACCTCATCCGCAGCGTCGATCCGGTCGAGCCGAAGCTCGTTGTGCCCGATGCCGACTATCTGCTCGCGCGCGGGCCGTTTGGCGAGACCGACGAGCGCGTGCTGCTCGAAAAGCATCGCATCGATGTCGTGGTGTCGAAGAACAGCGGCGGCACGGCGACATACGGGAAGATTGCCGCGGCGCGAACGCTCGGCATCGAGGTGATCATGGTGCGCAGGCCCGTCCTGCCGGATGTGCCCTCGGCTGAAACAGTCGAAGCGCTGGCCGCGATGGTCTGTCATTTCGTCGAGCCCGATGCCGAGCGCGGCGTGTAGACCAGCGCCGGCTTTTCGCCGCGCTTGATGATCCGGGTCTCCGGCGAACCGATGATGATGCAGGTCGCCATGTCGGCCTTTTCGGCGTCGACATCGGCCAGCAGATAGACCTCGATGCGTTCGTCCGGCCGGCCGGCGGCGCGGCCGAAGATCACCGGCGTCGTGCCGGGCAGGATGGCGGCCAGGCATTCGAAGGCGCGGCCAAGCTGCCAGGGACGCGCCTTGCTGATCGGATTGTAGAGCGCGATGACGAAGCCGGCGCCGGCCGCCGCCAAAAGACGCAGCTCGATCAGATCCCAAGGCTTTAGATTGTCGGACAGCGAGATAGCGCAGAAGTCGTGGCCAAGCGGCGCGCCGATGCGGGCGGCGACCGCGAGCATGGCGGTGACGCCGGGCACGACAGCGACATCGACCGCGCGCCATTCGGCCGGCCCAGCCTCGATGGCCTCGCAGACCGCTGCGGCCATGGCGAAGACGCCGGGATCGCCGCCCGACACCACGGCGACGTCGTGACCCTCGGCGGCCTTGGTCAAGGCATCCTTGGAGCGGGCGAGTTCCTCGCGGTTGTCGGAAGCGACACGGGTCTGGTCCGGGCGCAGGTCGAGCCGGTCGAGATAGGGCTTGTAGCCGTAGAAGAATTTTGCCTCGGCGATAGCGCGGCTGGCTTGCGGCGTGACCTGGTCGGCATTGCCGGGCCCAAGGCCGATGACGGTGAGACGGCCGCTCATATCTGGGCTCCAGCCGCGCCCGGTCGACCGGACCAGCCGGCAACCAGCACGATGGCGAAGTAGGGCGCCTTGTCGTCCGGCTTGTCGGCTAGTTTCATCGAGACGCTGCCGGCCATCGTGCCGCGCTCGACATAGACGGCGCGCGTCAGCTTGCCGGTCGCCTCAAGCGCGCGCCTGATCTTGGGCAGGTTGCGGCCGACCTTCATGATGACGGCGGCGTCGGTGTCGGCGAGGCGGCGCGTCAGCTCGAACTCGCTCATCGTGCCGGGCAGCACGGTCAGCACGTCGTCGCCCTGGACGATCGGCACACCGGTCTGCGACCAGCAGCCGGACATTGCGGTGATGCCGGGAATGACTTCGGTGGGGAAACGATGGGCAAGGCGGACATGCAGATGCATGTAGGAGCCGTAGAACAGGGGATCGCCTTCGGACAGCACGGCAACCACCCTGCCGGCGTCGAGGTGCTCGGCGACCTGTTCCGCCGACTCCTCGTAGAAACCCGTGATCTGCGACCGGTAGTCGTCGTGATCCTTGTCGATCTCGGTGGTCACGGGATAGAGCAGCGGCAGTTCCAGCATGTCGGGCCGGAAGCGCGCCTCGACGATGGCGCGCGCATTGCTGTTGTTGCCGCGCTTGGCGAAATACGCCACGACATCGGCCTCGGCCAGCACCCGCGCGGCCTTCAGCGTCAACAATTCTGGGTCGCCGGGACCCGTGCCGACACCGACGAGACGGCCTTTGGGGAGCGCGTTCACAGGCCCGGCCTCGCCAGTGAATTAAGTGCGGCGGCGGTCATGGCGCTGCCGCCAAGCCTGCCGCGCACGATGGCATAGGGCACGCCATAGGAATTCTCGGCCAGTGCGTCCTTGGATTCGGCAGCGCCGACGAAGCCGACCGGCATGCCGATGATGGCTGCCGGCCTGGGTGCGCCGTCGCGCAACTTCTCCAGGAGATAAAAGAGCGCGGTCGGTGCGTTGCCGATGGCGACCACCGAACCGGCGATGCGCTCGCCCCAGAGGTCGATGGCGGCCGCCGAGCGGGTATTGCCGATCTGCCCCGCGATGTCGTGCGTGCGCGGGTCGCGCAAGGTGCAGATCACCTCATTGCCGGCCGGCAGCCGGGCGCGGGTGACGCCATGCGAGACCATTTCGGCGTCGCAGAAGATCGGCGCGCCGGCGGCCAGGGCTTTGCGCGCGGCGCTGACGAAATCGGGGGAGAAAACGAAATGACTTGCCGCCTCGACCTGGCCGCAGGCATGGATCATGCGGATAGCGACATCGGCCTCGGCCTCGGAAAAGCGCGAGAGATCGGCCTCGGCGCGGATGATGGCGAAGGAGCGCTCGTAGATCGCCGTGCCGTCGTGGATATAGTCGTAGGCGGCCATGCTCATTCCTGTTGGTACATTTCGGCGATTGCTGCCGTGCCAAGCCTTGTCAGGCAAGCGGCGGCGGTTTCGCCCTGATGTCGTGCGCCGCGGATCATCGCCGCGACGCGGCTGAAGCCGCGCGCGGCGTCATAACCCGGCCTGTAGCCGTCAGGAAGGGCCTTTGCCGTCGCGTTCACGACAAGTCCGGCTCCATTTTCGCCGCCGACAATTGTGAGCGCTGCCGGGGCGGGATTGGCGCAGCCCTTGGCGCAGCCCGACACGTGCAGCGTGAAATCCAGGATGTCCGCGTTTTCGGTGGCGATCGCCTCGGCGATGTCGCGGGTCGCGATCCGGCCGGAGGCGCAGGCCGGGGCGCCGGGGCAAGCCGCGATGCGCGTGCGCGGGTCGGTGGGAGAGGTGACGAAGCCGAGGGTGGCGGCGGTATCTTGAAGGGATTGATTGGCTTCCGTCGGCTGGCCGAGGAAAAGCAAGGCGCGGCCGGGGGCGAGGCGGATTTCTGACGTGCCGAAGGCAAGAGCTTTTTGCGCGAGGCCGATGATCTTGTCCGCCGGCATGCTGCCGTAGGGGAGGCCGATGCCGAAGGTGAAAATGTCGCCGGCTAAGGAGAAAAGGCCGATAGGCTTGCGCGAGGCGCCTCCCTCAGAGGGGGGCGCCGTAGAGTGCCAACCTCCGAGAGAGGCCAACTGCCGCTCCGACAAATCCCGTGTGTGTGCGTCCCGACCCTTCTCAGCGACCATCCGAAGCGCCGCGACAGCAATGTCGCGCGCCGCATCTTCGCCAGCCGTCGCAAGTCGCTTCTCACTTTGGCGGTCACCGGCAACTGATATGGTCCAAAGGGTGCCAGCGCTGACCCCAACCGCCTTCAGCCTGACATCGGCCGTCACCGCATCCAGAGTCAGCTGCCCGCCGCCGTCGACGACCACCGAAACCTTCGGCCCCAGCCTTGGTGCCAGTCCGGCATCTTCGATCGCCGCCATGATCCGCTCAGCCATCGCCCGGGGATCCGCAATCTCGTGTGGGTCGATACCGGCCAGCGGGCCGGTCTCGACCGGTACGCCGGTGCGCACCGCGATGCCCAGCGCATCGACCTCCGCCGCCAGCAACGCGGCACTTTCCGTTGTCAGGCCGCGGATCTGCAGGCTGCCGCGGGCCGTCACTTCCATGATGCCGTTGCCGTGCCGCGAGGCTGACTCAGCCAGGGCGATCAACAGCTTCGGGGACAACCCTCCGGAAGATGGGCCTCCGGCGACCGGGTTGAGCCGCACCAGCAGCCCATCGCCTGTCTGCATCGGCGCCGACAAAGCAGGGCAGGCGCCACGGCGCGAGAAGGCGTTCATGCCGCGACCCCGAGCGCGTTGGCCTCGGCGATCAGCGCGGCGAGATCGTCGTCGATGGAATTGCGCAAGGGATGCCAGAGGCCGCGCCGGCGCGCCGACAGGAAGCGCTCGGCAATGACTTTGGCGGCTGCGGGATTTTCGCGCAGGATGAAGGCGCGGACGTCCGCGTCGCCAAGATACGCATCGTGCACAGCCTCGATCAGCGCGCCTGAAATGGCATGGGTGGTCTCGGCGAAGCCGACCAGCCGGTCGACGGTTTCGGCGAATTCGGAGGCGCCGCGCGGGCCGTGGCGCATCTGGCCCGATATGAAACGTGAATTGACCGCACGGGCGCGCACCACGCGCGAGACCGCCTCGGCGACCGATCGCGGTTTCGGCCTCTGCGGATCCGTGGTGTCGAGCACGATGACGTCGGCGTTCCTGCCAAGTGTGGCCAAGGCGGCCGAGAAGCCGCCGATGAAAGCGACGTCGGCGGAGCCTTCGAGAATGTCGCGGCCGGGGTCGTCGCCGGTGTGGACGAGAAGATCGGCCTCAGCGATGCGGCCTTCAAACGCTCCAGGTGCCGAGACGCCTTCGCCGCCGGCACCGCCATAGGCATGCGAGGTCGCGTCGAGATAGGCGCGGCCGATCTCTTCGCGCGCCGTCCAGTCGCCGCTCGACAGCATGTCCTCGACGCCGGCGCCGTACGTGCCGGGCGAAGTGCCGAAGATCCGTGGGCTGACCTTGCCGTCGGCGCGGGTTTTGGCGGCGAGCGGGTTTTCCGAATCGTCCTCGTCGCGCGCGGCGACGGCCTTGGCGGCGGCGTCGATCAGCGCGATCTGGGTCGGGAACATGTCGCGGAACAGACCTGATATACGCCAGGTGACGTCGACACGCGGGCGGCCGAGCGCGGCCGGGGGCAGCACCTCGATGCTGGTGATGCGGCCGGTGGCAGTGTCCCATTGCGGCCGGCAGCCCATCAAGGCCAGCCCCTGCGCGATCTCCTCGCCGCCGGTGCGCAGCGAAGCCGAGCCCCAGAGATCGATCACCAGCGAACGCGGCCAGTCGCCATGCGACTGCGTGTAGCCGCGCACCACTTCTTCCGCCGCGGCTTTGCCAAGATCATATGCGGTGGGCGTCGGCATGGTGCGCGGATCCGAGGTGAACAGGTTGCGGCCGGTGGGCAAAACATCGGAACGACCGCGCGCGGGTGCGCCGGCCGGGCCCGCCTTGACGTGACGGCCATCGAGCGCCGCGAGCAGGGAGGCTTTCTCGGTGTCCGCGCTTTGCCGGCGCCTGGAGTCTGGTTCGTCGTTTGGAACGCGGCCGTAGATGTGCAGCCCGTCCTTGATGGCGAAATCCTTGAGGTCGCAGAGCCAGGCGTCGATGCGGCGCAGCGCTTCGTCGGGCGCGTCGGTCTTGGCGACGCCGGCTTCCGAGGCAAGGCCGGTCTTTTGCGCGGTTTCGACAATCAGCCTGGCGAGCCGGTCGCGGCGACGGCGGTCGAGCCCGTCGGCCTGGGCGTATTCGTCGACCAGCCGCTCGAGCTCGTGCTGGTCCTCGTCCAGCCCGGCGCCTGCCAGCGGCGGCGGCAAATGGCCAAGCGTGACGGCGGCAATGCGCCGTTTGGCCTGCGCTGCTTCGCCTGGGTTGGAGACGATGAAGGGATAGATGACGGGTAATGCGCCGGTGACGATCTCGGGAAAGCAGGTTTGCGACAGCGCGACGGTCTTGCCGGGCAGCCATTCCAGCGTGCCATGGGCGCCGACATGGACGAGAGCGTGGACGCCGAGCGATTTGCGCAGCCACAGGCCAAAGGCGATCAGGGCATGGCGCGGGGGGAGGGTCGGATCGTGGTAGTCGGCGCGACGGTCGGCCGAGCGGCCCCGGTCGGGGGCGAGTGCCACGGTGACATTGCCGAAATGCGCGGCGCGGAAGGGGAAGCTGGCGGCTGGCGCTTGAGCGCCCCCCTCTGTCCTGCCGGACATCTCCCCCTCAAGGGGGGAGATTGGCAGTTCGGAGGCCGTCGTTCCCTCTGCAATGTTGGTGGTTGGCGAAAGCCGCGACGAAAGTTCAATCTCCCCCCTAGAGGGGGAGATGTCCGGCAGGACAGAGGGGGGCGCCTCGCGAAGACCTGTCTCGCTTTCCGCTCTGCCCCAAGCAGCCTCTACAGCGGCAGTTGCAGACGTCGGTAACTCCGTCGAAAAGGAGTTATAGTCTGCCAGCCTCAGCCCATCACTGCCCCGCTCCAGCAAATCCAGCAATTCACGCGGAGTTTGCGGAATCCCCTCAACGGCATAGCCCTGTTCGCTCAAGTCGTGCAGCATGGCCAGCACGCTGGACGGCACGTCCAGCCCGACCGCATAGCCGGTGCGGCCAGGGGCGCTGGGATAATCGGGAATGAGGATCGCGAGCTTGCGCTCCTCCCGTCTTGTCTCCCGCAGCCGGATGAAAGCCGCGACTCGACCCGCCACTTGCTCCACCCGATCCAGTTCCGGGCGGTTCGCCAACGCACGATGGCCAAGCGCCGGATCGATATCGCTCTCGGCCTTGAAGGAAATGGCGCCGGCGAGGATGCGGCCGTCGAGTTCGGGCAGCACGACATGCATGGCAAGGTCGGCGGGCGCCAGGCCGCGCTGGTTGTTTTCCCAAATGTCGCGGCGCGTGGTGGCAACGATGACCTGGAAGACGGGCACGCCGGCGCGGTCGAACAAGGTTTCGACGCCGGGCTCGGCGCCGGAAGCGAACGCGGTCGCGGTGACGATCGCGGCGGGTTTCAGCGATGCGACGGCATTTTCGACGAACGCAAGCGACACCGGATCCTTCAGACTGGAAACGAAGATCGGGACCGGTGCCAATCCCCTGGAGCGCAAAGCCTCGGCCAGCGCATCGATCGGGGCGACATCGGCGGCGAGCAGCATCGATCGGTAGAAGAGAATCGGGATGATGGGTGTGCCGGCATTTGAACCGGCCGGCTCCTCCGCGACCCCCAATCCAGCCTGATAGTAACCGGCCTTCGGCACGCTGACCGGGTTGGCGACGGGCGTGTCCTGTCCGGCCAATCTCGCCAGCATCCGCACCAGCGTGCTCATATTGGCCGGGCCGCCCTCGCGGAAATAGCCGAGCAGGCCGTCCAGTTCGGCGCGCGGCAGCGTCGAGGCTTCGATCAGCCTGAGATCCTCGTCATGGCTTTCACCGGGAAGCAGCGCCAGTTTGATGCCGCGTTCGCGGGCAATCACCGCCAGTTGGTCGCAGCCATAGCGCCACCAGTCGTAGCCGCCGAGGATGCGCACCAGGATGATTTTGGCGTGGCGGGCGACGCAGTCTATCCAGAGGTCGACGGACATGGGATGGCGCAGGTCGCGCAGTGCGGCCAGCCGCATCGAGGGCAGGCGACCGGCATCGGCCTTCCACGCCGCAGCCAGTCCGGCGAGATCGCTGTCGGTGAAGGACAGGGCCACGATATCCGCCGGCGCCTGCCTGAGGTCGACGGGCTCGGCGAGATCGTCGAGCGAGGCGGAGGTCGTGGTGAGGATGTGCATCGCGGCCCGGGCCTGAAAATCAGCCGGCGAGGATACGTTCGATCGCCGGGCGGTTCAGCCCCTTGAGGCCAATGACGACGAGGCGCGAGCGGCGGTCGTCCCCGGCGGTCCAGGCGCGGTCGTAGTAATGATTGACGCGCGGGCCGACGGCCTGCAGCAGGAGCCGCATCGGTTTGCCGCCGACCTCGACGAAGCCTTTCACGCGCAGCACGTTTTCCTGTTCGGCGGCCGCGGCGACGCGCTTTGCCAGCTCATCGGGATTGGCGATCGAGGGAATGTCGACGATGAACGTGTCGAAGTCGTCATGCTCGTGATCGAATGCGCCGTCATGGTGGGACTTGCGGTTCTCGATGTCGTCCTCGACGGCGAGACCGAGCCCGAGCAGCACCGAGGGATCGACCTTGCCATGAGACGTCGGCACGATCTTCACGGCGCGGGCGGAGTGTTCGTTGATAATGGCGTTGGCGCGGGCTGAACCGGCGGCATCCATCAGGTCGCTCTTCGACAGGATGATCAGGTCGGCGCAGGCAATCTGGTCCTCGAACACTTCCTCGACCGGGTCGTCATGGTCGAGGCTCTCGTCCTGCGCGCGCTGCGCCTGCAGGGCGTCCATGTCGTTGGCGACGCGGCCTTCCGCCAGTGCGGGACCGTCGACCACGGCGATGACGCCATCGACCGTTACGCGGCTCTTCACCGTCGGCCACTGGAAAGCCTGGACCAGCGGTTTGGGCAGAGCGAGGCCCGAGGTTTCGATCAGGATATGGTCGACCTTAGGCGTCAGCGACAGGATCTGGTCGAGCGCCGGCACGAAATCATCGGCCACGGTGCAGCAGATACAGCCATTGGCCAGTTCGACGATGTTTTCCTCTGGGCAGGTGTCGATGCCGCATCCCTTGAGGATCTCGCCGTCGATGCCGATGTCGCCGAACTCGTTGACGATGATGGCAATCCGCTTGCCGCCGGCATTTTCCAGGAGATGGCGGACCAGTGTCGTCTTGCCGGCGCCGAGGAAGCCGGTGACGACGGTGCAGGGAACGCGGGACAGAGATGTTGTCATGATCAGTCTTTCAGCATGTCGAGGGGAGGGATGCGGGCAACGAGGCCGCGCTTGAGGCTATCGGGCCTGCCCCGCCAGGGAATGAGGCCGTCGCTCGAGGTGGCGAAGAGTTTCGCGCCGGTGACCAGATCGGCGCCGCTGCTCGCGGTCAGATCGCCGAACACATAGCTCCAGCAGCCGTCGCGCAGGATCGCGGCGCTCAGGCGGCGCTTGCAATTGCCGAGGCATTCGACCGTGCGGATGCGAATCTTCTCGCCCGAGGCGGCTTGGCGCGTATCTTCGGCCAAAAGTTCGCCGGCCCGGGGATGGGCGTCGGAGCCGGTCTCGTCGCGACAGGAAGCGCAGACAATGACCGTGATGCCGGCCAGGGGATGATTCCCGCCGGACGAAATGTCGGTTGTTTCAGCCGAAAAACTGCTGTCGCGATCCACATCAGGCTCCTTGCCCGGAAAACCCGCCAGGCGATCGGACTCTTGCATTCCAGACGGCAGGTCTCCTGGCTCGCGGGTCATCGCCTTGGGTAGCCGCCTTCCCGGGACAATCCCAGTGGCTTTCGGCCTTGGCTCTTCGCTCACAGTTGCGGGGACAGCCGCGGATTTGGGATCTTCAATCCCGCACCGCATTCCCTCTTGGCTCCTCCCTTTGCCGAGAGGAGACCGTCTGGATGGGATTTAGGCTCTTGCGGGCAGCGGTGTCAACGCGAGCTTACGACACCGCGATGTCGGACAGCGCCGGGCCGAGGTCGCCGGCAGGCGTTATTTCCATGCGCTCGAGGCCAAGCCAGCCCTGCATCTGCTTCAATTCCTCGAAGAGCTGGGCTGCGGTTTCGGGCGGTGTGCCGGGCTCGGCGTAGGCGGCATGGACGCGCAGGACACTGGCCGGCCGGTCAGCCTTGAGGTCGACGCGCGCCACGATCCTGTCGCCGAGCAGGAAAGGCAGGACATAGTAGCCGTATTGGCGCTTGTCGGCCGGCGTGTAGATTTCGATGCGGTAATGGAAGTCGAACAGCCGCTCCGAGCGCGAACGCTCGAAGACGACCGGATCGAACGGCGCCAGCAGAGCGCGGGCCTCGATCTTGCGCGGGATACGGGCGTCCTTGTGAAGGTAAGCCGGCTTGTCCCAGCCCTCGACACGGACCGGCAGCAAGTCGCCGAGCTCGACCAGTTCCTCCAGCCGGCCTTTCATGTCGGCCGGCGAGAGTCGAAAATAATCGCGCAGGTCGCCTGATGTCGCCACGCCATGGGCACGGGCGGAAATGCGCAGCAATTCGCGATGCGCGTCCTCAGGCGTCGGTACCGGCAGATCGAGGATCGCCTGCGGCAGCACGCGCTCCGGCAGGTCGTAAAAGCGCTCGAAGCCGCGCCGGTGCGCGGTGGTGATGCGCCCGGCCCAGAACAGCCATTCGAAGGCGTGCTTGGCATGGCTCCAACCCCACCAGCCACCGGAGCCTTTCTGGCCTTCGAGCGCCGAAGCGGCGATCGGCCCGCGCGCGACGACCTCGCGGTAGATCTCTTCTATATAGGCTGCGTGCTCGCGGCCCCATTTGGCCAGCCCCAGATACATTTCATCGCCTTGCTCGGCGCGCTGCATGCGCCAGCGCATCAGTGGGTAGGTCTCGACCGGCAGGAACGAGGCTTCATGCGCCCAATATTCGAAGACGGTGCGCTTGCGCGTCACGGCGGCGTTGTCGAGCAAAGCGAGGGGATAGGGGCCGAGACGCGAATAGAGCGGCATGTAATGAGCGCGCACCACCGCACTGACGGAATCGATCTGCAACAGGCCGGTGCGAGACAGAACGCGGGCGAAATGGCGGCGGTCCGGCGTGCCGGCGGGGCGGGGATCGAGAAATCCCTGGGCGGCGAGCGCGATGCGCCGCGCGGCGGCAAGCGAGATCTTTTCCTTCATGCGTATGCGTCCCTGATGGACCTGTCTGGCGTCATTGCCGGCGTGATTCCCGTCCATGCTAGCAGGGTTTTGGCGGCAACCCTGTCAGGAGAGAAAAGTGGAGTTAAAAGCGAAGGAAATCAAACAGGAGCGGATGGGACCAGTTTCTCCCGGAATGCCGTCCAGCTCGGTGTTTTGAACAAGGTTTGACTTGCTTCGCTGGAAGTGCTGCGCTAACCCTCGCCGCGTTGCAGCATAGGCCCCTTAAAACGGTTCAGCGGTTAATCTGTCACGCTTCCGCATTAAGGTTCGGTGCTGTAGTCAAAGTGGATTGGCGCCAACGGAAAGCCGCTGCATGAACGCACTTCTCAGTTCGTACCTGCCCATCGTCCTGTTTATCGGCGTGGCACTGGTCGTCGGCCTGGCGCTGCTGGCGGCTCCGTTCCTGGTGGCGTATCGCAACCCCGATCCCGAAAAGCTTTCCGCCTACGAGTGCGGTTTCAACTCGTTCGACGATGCCCGCATGAAATTCGACATCCGCTTCTACCTGGTGTCGATCCTGTTCATTATATTCGACCTGGAAGTTGCCTTCCTCTTCCCCTGGGCAGTGTCCTTCTCGAAGATCGGCATGCTCGGTTTCTGGTCAATGATGGTGTTTTTGGCAGTGCTGACCATCGGCTTTGCCTATGAATGGAAAAAAGGAGCGCTGGAATGGGATTGAACGACAGTTCAGGCACCCTCGTCGCGCCGAAGCCCAAAGGTATTATCGATCCCAACACCGGCAGGCCGGTGGGGGAGGACGATCCCTTCTTCCTCGAAATCAACAATGAGCTTGCCGACAAGGGTTTTCTGGTCACCTCGACCGAGGCGCTGATCACCTGGGCGCGCAGCGGCTCGCTGATGTTCATGACCTTCGGTCTGGCTTGCTGCGCGGTCGAGATGATCCACACCTCGATGCCGCGCTACGATTCGGAGCGGTTCGGTGTCGCGCCGCGGGCGTCTCCGCGCCAGTCCGACATCATGATCGTCGCCGGCACGCTGACCAACAAGATGGCGCCGGCGCTGCGCAAGGTCTACGACCAGATGCCGGAGCCGCGCTACGTCATCTCGATGGGCTCCTGCGCCAATGGCGGCGGCTACTATCACTATTCCTATTCGGTGGTACGCGGCTGCGACCGCGTCGTGCCGGTCGACATCTATGTGCCCGGCTGCCCGCCGAGCGCCGAAGCCCTGCTCTATGGCATTCTTCTGCTGCAGAAGAAGATCCGCCGCACCGGCACGATCGAACGGTAAATCCATGGCCGCCTCCTTAAGCGAACTGTCGACCTATCTCGGCGAGAAGCTGCCTGGCCGCTTCGGCGATGCGGTATTCGCCTATGGCGAGCTCACCGTTCACGTCGAGCCTCAAAACCTGATCGAGGTGATGACCTTCCTGCGCGACGATGCGCGCTGCCAGTTCATCTCGATCATCGATGTCTGCGGTGCCGACTATCCGTCGCGGGCCAAGCGCTTCGACGTCGTCTATCACCTGCTTTCGCCGAAGCAGAATGTGCGCATTCGCATCAAGGTGCAGGCCGACGAGGAGACGATGGTGCCTTCGATCACCGGCGTCTATCCCGGCGCCGACTGGTTCGAGCGCGAAACCTACGATCTCTATGGCGTGCTGTTTTCGGGCCACCCGGACCTGCGCCGCCTGCTGACCGACTACGGTTTCGAAGGCCATCCGCTGCGCAAGGATTTCCCGCTCACCGGTTTCGTCGAAGTGCGTTACGACGACGAAGCCAAGCGCGTCATCTACGAGCCGGTGGAACTGAAGCAGGAATTCCGCAATTTCGATTTTCTGTCCCCATGGGAAGGCACGGATTACGTGCTGCCAGGGGATGAGAAGGCAAAGCAGTAATGGCTGAAACCTCCGTCCGCAACTTTAACATCAACTTCGGACCTCAACACCCTGCCGCGCACGGCGTTTTGCGCCTCGTGCTGGAGTTGGACGGCGAAGTCGTCGACCGCGTCGATCCGCATATCGGGCTCTTGCATCGCGGTACGGAGAAGCTGATCGAGGCAAAAACCTATCTGCAGGCGCTGCCTTATCTCGACCGGCTCGATTATTGCGCGCCGATGAACCAGGAGCACGCCTTCGCGCTGGCCGCCGAGCGCCTGCTCGGCATCGAGGTGCCGAGGCGCGGCCAGCTGATCCGCGTGCTCTATTGCGAAATCGGCCGTATCATGTCGCACATCCTCAATGTGACGACGCAAGCCATGGACGTCGGCGCGCTGACGCCGCCGCTGTGGGGCTTCGTCGAGCGCGAAAAGCTGATGGTGTTCTATGAGCGCGCCTCGGGCTCGCGCATGCATGCGGCCTATTTCCGTCCGGGCGGCGTCCACCAGGACCTGCCGCGCCAGCTGGTCGAGGACATCGGCAAGTGGATCGACCCTTTCCTGAAATCGCTCGACGATCTCGACAGGCTGCTCACCGGCAACCGCATTTTCAAGCAGCGCAATGTCGACATCGGCATCGTCTCGCTGGCCGACGCCTGGGCCTGGGGCTTTTCGGGCGTCATGGTCCGTGGTTCGGGCTCGCCGTGGGACCTGCGCAAGTCGCAGCCCTATGAATGCTATTCGGAAATGGATTTCGACATTCCTGTCGGCAAGAATGGTGACTGTTTCGACCGCTACCTCGTGCGCATGGAAGAAATGCGCCAGTCGGCACGGATCATGCGCCAGTGCATCGATCTCTTGCTCGGCAAGGAAAGCACCGGCCCGGTGTCGAACCTCGACGGCAAGGTGGTGCCGCCCAAGCGCCAGGCGATGAAGCGTTCGATGGAAGCGCTCATCCATCACTTCAAGCTCTATACCGAGGGCTACCGCGTGCCGGCCGGCGAAGTCTATGCGGCGGTCGAGGCGCCAAAGGGCGAGTTCGGCGTCTACCTAGTCTCCGACGGCACCAACAAGCCCTACCGCTGCAAGCTGCGCGCACCCGGTTTCGCGCATCTGCAAGCCATGGATTTCCTCTGCCGCGGCCACATGCTGGCCGACGTCACCGCCGTCCTCGGCTCCCTCGACATCGTGTTTGGTGAGGTCGATCGCTAAATGTCAGTCCGCCGTCTCGCAGAAGCCAGCGTCCAGCCAGCCTCCTTCGCCTTCAACCGGGCGAATGCGGCAGCGGCGAAGCAATGGATCAAGAAGTATCCCAAGGGCCGCGAGCAGTCGGCGATCATTCCCCTGCTGATGATAGCGCAGGAGCAGGAGGGCTGGGTCACCAAGGCGGCGATCGAGACCATCTCCGACATGCTCGGCATGCCGCGTATCCGCGGCCTCGAGGTCGCGACCTTCTATACGCAGTACCAGTTGAACCCCGTTGGCACCCGTGCGCACATCCAGGTTTGCGGCACCACGCCCTGCATGCTGCGCGGCTCGGAAGCGCTGATGGATGTGTGCCGCTCGAAGATCCATCACGACCAATTCCACACCAACGACAAGGGCACCTTGTCGTGGGAAGAGGTCGAGTGCCTCGGCGCCTGCGTCAACGCGCCGATGGTCATGGTGTTCAAGGATACGTTCGAGGATCTGACACCGGAACGGCTGGCTGAAATCATCGATCTCTACGATGCGGGCAAGGGCGCCTCGGTGACGCCGGGACCGCAGAACGGCCGCACCGGCTCGGAGCCGGCCTCCGGCCTGACCACGTTGAAGAGCGAAAAGGCGATCCTCAAGTCGACCCGCGACCGTGAAGCCCGGGAAGCAGCCAGGGCCGCGAAGGCAGCGCCCGACGCGATCATCGCTGCGCCGGTGCCGGCACCGGCCGCCCCAGCTGCGCCTGGTCCGGTTGCTCCGTCGAAATCCAGCAGGCCGAAGACCGCCGCGCCAGAGACTAACCCGACGTTGAAGACGCCGTCGCCGGCCAAGGTCGCGCCGGTCACCGAGAACGCGGCTAGCGTTGCGCCACCCCTTCACTCGGCCGCCAACGCCAACAAGGCCGCTCCTGAAGTCGAGGCGACTCCAAAACAACGCAATGGGCCGAAGAACCGGGCCGAACCGGGCAGCGCCTTCAAGGCGCCGGAGACCAAGCAGCCTGCCGCCAAGCCGACCAAGAAGCCGGTCTGAGGGACGAAAAATGCTTCAGGACAAAGACCGCATCTTTACCAACATATACGGCCTCTTCGACAAGTCGCTGGCCGGCGCCATGGCGCGCGGCGCCTGGGACAACACGCCCGGCATCGTCGCCAAGGGGCGTGAGTGGATCGTCAACGAGATGAAGGCGTCGGGACTGCGCGGACGCGGCGGCGCCGGCTTCCCGACCGGGCTGAAATGGTCGTTCATGCCCAAGCAGAGCGACGGCCGGCCGAGCTATCTCGTCATCAACGCCGACGAATCCGAGCCCGGCACCTGCAAGGACCGCGACATCCTGCGCAACGATCCGCACACGCTGGTCGAGGGCGCGTTCCTGGCCGGCTTCGCCATGGGCGCGATTGCCGCCTACATCTATGTGCGCGGCGAGTTCATCCGCGAGCGCGAGGCGCTGCAGCGGGCGATCGAGGAGGCCTACGAGGCCAAGCTGATCGGCAAGAACAACACGTCGGGCTACGATTTTGAAATCTACATGCATCACGGCGCCGGCGCTTATATCTGCGGCGAGGAAACGGCGCTGCTGGAAAGCCTCGAAGGCAAGAAGGGCCAGCCCCGGCTGAAACCGCCATTCCCGGCCAATGTCGGCCTCTATGGCTGCCCGACCACTGTCAACAATGTCGAATCGATCGCGGTGGCGCCGACCATCCTGCGCCGGGGGGCTGCCTGGTTCTCGTCCTTCGGCCGGCCCAACAATGTCGGCACCAAGCTGTTCTGCGTTTCCGGCCACGTCAACAATCCGTGCACCGTCGAAGAGGCGATGTCGATCCCGTTCCGCGAGCTTATCGAGACCCATTGCGGCGGCATCCGCGGCGGCTGGGACAATCTGCTCGCCGTCATTCCGGGCGGCGCCTCGGTGCCACTGGTGCCGGCGGAGCAGATCATCGATACACCGATGGATTTCGACGCGCTGCGCGATCTCAAGTCCGGTCTCGGCACGGCCGCCGTCATCGTCATGGACAAGTCGACCGATGTCGTGAAGGCGATCGCGCGGCTTTCCTACTTCTACAAGCATGAAAGCTGCGGCCAGTGCACGCCGTGCCGCGAGGGCACCGGCTGGATGTGGCGGGTGATGGAGCGGCTGGTGCGCGGCGAGGCTCAGAAGCGCGAGATCGACATGCTGCTCGACGTCACCAAGCAGGTCGAAGGCCACACGATCTGCGCGCTGGGCGATGCGGCGGCATGGCCGATCCAGGGCCTGATGCGGCATTTCCGCGGCGAGGTGGAGCGGCGCATCGACGAGTTTTCGCGCAACGCGCACCGGGCCGAACCGGTGATGGTGGCGGCGGAATAACAAGAAACTTTTGAACGCGGGAAGAAACGGGGCGGGGCGAACGAAGAAACGACCAGGAGAACTCTATGGCGCCGTATTCGACACCCTACCCATTGATGCCCAATTTGGACCAGATCGAGAAGATGAACCAGGACCTGACCAGGATGATGCCGAAGGAGATGGCCAGCGCCGTCAACCTTTTCGCGCACCCTGTCGCGGGTGCGGCGGCGATGTCGGCGCTTGGCATGGGGCTCGCCAATCATGCGTTCGGCGTCTGGATGGGCGCGCTTTCGGGGGCCGCCGAGGCATCACACCGCCTCATGCAGCCGCTGATCGAGGATTTCGAGGCACGCGTCGAGCAATTCGAGGATGCGAACTCGTCGTCCATCAGGGCGCGGGCGACCGCGAAGACGATGATTGCCGAGGCGCAGTCCTTCGCCCAGGAAGTCACCGATATCGCAGCCAGGGAAGCCGCCACCACCGCGCCGGCCGCCAATGCCGCTCCGGCAACAAGCGAGGCAGCGGATGTGCTGCTGCCGGAAGATTTCAGGCAGCCCAAGGCCATGGAGAAGCCGACGAGGCCGTCCGACCTCAAGGCGATATCGGGCATCGGCCCGAAGCTGGAAAGAGTGCTGAACGGCCTCGGTATCTGGACGTTTGCCCAGATCGCCGCATGGTCGCCGCAAGAGATTGCCTGGGTCGACGATTATCTGTCGTTCAAGGGCCGCATCGGCCGTGACGACTGGACTGCCCAGGCGGCGGCGCTGGCCGCGAAGAAGTGAATGAAATCTCGGGCGCTGCGTCTGTCGCGCCCGGAAAATGAGATTGCGGGAAATCCGCAGGGGTTTGAGGCGAATGGCAAAGCTCAAGGTCGACGGGAAAGAAATCACTGTACCCGACCATTACACGCTGCTGCAGGCGGCCGAGGACGCGGGCGCGGAAGTGCCGCGCTTCTGCTTCCATGAGCGGCTGTCGATCGCCGGCAATTGCCGCATGTGCCTGATCGAGGTGAAGGGCGGACCGCCCAAGCCGCAGGCCTCCTGCGCCATGGGCGTGCGCGACCTGCGCCCCGGCCCGAACGGCGAGCCGCCGGAAATCTTCACCAACACGCCGATGGTCAAGAAGGCCCGGGAAGGCGTGATGGAATTCCTGCTGATCAACCATCCGCTGGACTGCCCGATCTGCGATCAGGGCGGCGAGTGCGACCTGCAGGACCAGGCGATGGCCTTCGGCGTCGATTCCTCGCGCTACCACGAGAACAAGCGCGCGGTGGAAGACAAGTATATCGGCCCGCTGGTCAAGACAGTGATGAACCGCTGCATCCACTGCACGCGCTGCGTCCGCTTCACCACCGAAGTTGCCGGCATTTCCGAACTCGGCCTGATCGGCCGCGGCGAGGATGCCGAGATCACCACCTATCTCGAACAGGCAATGACCTCGGAGTTGCAGGGCAACGTGATCGATCTCTGCCCGGTCGGCGCGCTGACCTCCAAGCCCTTCGCCTTCCAGGCCCGGCCGTGGGAGCTGACCAAGACCGAATCCATCGACGTGATGGATGCCGTCGGCTCGGCGATCCGCGTCGACAGCCGTGGACGCGAAGTGATGCGCATCCTGCCGCGCGTCAACGAAGCCGTGAACGAGGAATGGATTTCCGACAAGACCCGCTTCATCTGGGACGGCCTGCGCACGCAGCGCCTCGACCGCCCCTATGTGCGCAAGGACGGCAGGCTGGTTCCGGCGAGCTGGGCCGAAGCGTTCGCGGCGATCAAGGGCGCGGTTTCGGCGGCGGCCCCCGACAAGATCGGCGCCATCGCGGGCGATCTCGCGGCGGTTGAGGAAATCTACGCGCTGAAGCTCCTGATGGCCTCGCTCGGTTCGAAGAACACCGACTGCCGCCAGGATGGCGCGACGCTCGATCCGGCACTCGGACGCGCCAGCTATATCTTCAACCCGACCATCGAAGGCATCGAGCAGGCCGACGCGGTGCTGATCATCGGGGCCAATCCGCGCTTCGAGGCCTCGGTGCTCAACGCCCGCATCCGCAAGCGCTGGCGCCTCGGCAATCTGCCGGTCGGTGTCATCGGCGATGTCGGCGACACGCGCTATGACTACGAACAGCTGGGCGCCGGGCCGGATTCGCTGAAGGATCTGGCGGACGGCAACGGCAAGTTCTTCCAGACGCTGAAGAAGGCGACGCATCCCCTTATTATCGTCGGTCAGGGCGCTCTGGCGCGCGCCGATGGCGCGGCCGTGCTCGGCCAAGCGGCCAGGCTCGCCGCCGCCGTGAATGCCGCACGCGCCGACTGGAATGGCTTTGCCGTGCTGCACACCGCAGCGGCGCGCGTCGGCGGCCTGGACCTCGGCTTCGTGCCGGGCGAGGGCGGCAAGAACGTCGCCGGCATGCTGGGCGAGACGGATGTCCTGTTCCTGCTCGGCGCCGACGAGATCGACATGAGCAAGACCGGCGGCGCCTTCGTCGTCTATGTCGGCACGCACGGCGACGCCGGCGCGCATCGCGCCAATGTCATCCTGCCGGCGGCTGCCTATACCGAAAAGTCCGGCACCTACGTCAACACCGAAGGGCGCGTGCAGCAGACCAACCGCGCTGGCTTCGCGCCGGGCGACGCGCGCGAGGATTGGGCGATCTTGCGGGCGCTGTCCGACGTACTGGGCAAGAAACTGCCGTTCGATTCGCTGCCGCAGCTGCGCGCAAAGCTCTATGGCGAATACCCGCATCTGGCTCGCATCGACCAGGTCGCGGCCGGCAATGCCGAGGATATCGCCGGCGTGGCGAAGCTCGGCGGGCGGTTGAACAAGGGAACCTTCACCTCGCCGGTCAAGGATTTCTACCTGACCAACCCGATCGCGCGCGCATCGGCCGTGATGGCGGAATGCTCGGCACTGGCCAAGAGCGGCTTCAAGCAGGCGGCGGAATAAGCATGGACACCTTCTTCTCCTTCTACGTGCTGCCGGCGCTGCTGATCCTCTTGAAGTCGGTCGTGCTGATCGTGGTGCTGCTGATCTTCGTCGCCTACATCCTTTATGCCGACCGCAAGATCTGGGCGGCGGTGCAGCTTCGCCGTGGCCCGAATGTCGTCGGCCCCTGGGGCACGCTGCAGGCCTTCGCCGACCTGCTGAAATTCGTCTTCAAGGAACCGGTCATCCCGTCGGGCGCCAACAAGGGCGTCTTCCTGCTGGCGCCACTTGTCTCCGCCGTGCTGGCGATCTCGGCTTGGGCGGTCATACCGGTCAGCCAGGGTTGGGCGATCGCCAACGTCAATGTCGGCATCCTCTATGTCTTCGCCATCTCCTCGCTCGAGGTCTATGGCGTGATCATGGGCGGCTGGGCGTCCAACTCGAAATATCCGTTCCTCGGCGCGTTGCGTTCGGCGGCGCAGATGGTGTCCTACGAAGTTTCGATCGGCTTCGTCATCGTCACCGTGCTGCTCACCGCCGGCTCGCTCAACCTCAGCGATATCGTGCTGTCGCAGCAGGGTGGGCTTGGTACGCGGCTCGGCCTGCCCAACACGTTCCTCGACTGGAACTGGCTGGCGCTGTTCCCGATGTTCGTCATCTTCTTTATCTCGGCGTTGGCGGAGACGAACCGTCCACCCTTCGATCTGGTCGAAGCCGAATCGGAGCTGGTCGCCGGCCACATGGTCGAATATTCGTCGACGCCGTTCCTTTTGTTCTTCCTCGGCGAGTATGTCGCGATCGTGCTGATGTGCGCGCTGGCCACCATCCTGTTCCTCGGCGGCTGGCTGCCTCCCTTCGACTTCGCGCCCTTCACCTGGGTGCCCGGCGTGATCTGGTTCGTGCTGAAGGTCTGTTTCGTGTTCTTCGGCATCTCGATGGTGAAGGCCTTCGTGCCGCGCTACCGCTACGACCAGCTGATGCGGCTGGGCTGGAAAGTGTTCCTGCCGATCTCGCTGTTCATGGTGGTCGCCACCGCCGCCTTCCTCAAGATCACGGGGTTTGCGTGATGTCCGCTTTGTCCCAGGCCGCAAAATCGCTGCTGCTGCAGGATTTCGTCAGCGCCTTCTTCCTGTCGATGCGCCAGTTCTTCGCGCCGAAGGAGACGATCAACTATCCGCACGAGAAGGGCCCGATCAGCCCGCGCTTTCGCGGCGAGCATGCGTTGCGCCGCTATCCCAATGGCGAGGAACGCTGCATCGCCTGCAAATTGTGCGAGGCGATCTGCCCGGCGCAGGCGATCACCATCGAGGCCGGCCCGCGCCGCAATGACGGCACGCGCCGCACGGTGCGTTACGATATCGACATGGTGAAGTGCATCTATTGCGGCTTCTGCCAGGAAGCCTGCCCGGTCGACGCCATCGTCGAGGGGCCGAATTTCGAATTCGCGACGGAAACGCGCGAGGAACTCTACTACGACAAGGACAGGCTGCTGGCGAATGGCGACCGGTGGGAGCGCGAACTGGCGCGCAACATCTCACTGGACTCGCCCTATCGCTGACATCTGACGCATGGACGGGGCGAGGGGCCTCGTCCAGAGGATGATCCCGAAAAGTTGCGGACTTTTCGGACAAGATCATCCTCCGGAAGACAAAAGTGTCGCATGTTTCTTTTGATCGGGTATTTCAACCCGATCGGAACATGCGATAGGACACAACGAAACTTGCCGACCGGAGGCGGTCGCAAACATCAAACAGGACGAGCGTCCTGTTTGGACAGGAACCCGGGGGATCCCCAATGCTGAGTGGACTAGAGGCGGCCTTCTTCTACCTCTTCGCCTTTGTCGCCGTGGCGTCGGCGTTCATGGTCATTTCGTCGCGCAACCCCGTGCATTCGGTGCTGTTCCTGATCCTGACCTTCTTCAACGCCGCCGGCCTGTTCATGCTGACCGGCGCCGAGTTCCTGGCGATGATCCTGCTCGTCGTCTATGTCGGCGCGGTCCTGGTGCTGTTCCTGTTCGTCGTCATGATGCTCGACGTCGATTTCGCCGAACTGAAGAGCGGCGCCCTGCAATACGCGCCGATCGGCGCGCTGGTCGGGCTGATCCTGGCGGCGGAGCTGATCGTGGTGCTGGGCGGCTACACCTTCGCGCCGAAGCTCGCCTCGACGGTCGCAAAGCCCATCCCGGATCTCGCCGCGCGATCGAACACGGCGGCGCTCGGCGACATCCTCTATACCGACTACCTCTACTACTTCCAGATTTCGGGCCTCATCCTGCTGGTCGCCATGATCGGCGCCATCGTCTTGACGCTGCGCCACAAGGAAGGGGTCAAGCGGCAGTCGATCGCAGCCCAGGTCGGCCGCACCGCGGCGACCGGCATGGAAATCCGCAAGGTCAAGTCGGGCGAAGGAGTCTGAGATGGTCGTCGGCATCGCACATTATCTGACCGTATCGGCGATCCTGTTCACGCTCGGCGTGTTCGGCATCTTCCTCAACCGCCGCAACATCATCGTCATCCTGATGTCGATCGAGCTGATCCTGCTGGCGGTCAACATCAATTTCGTCGCCTTTTCGGCGGCGCTCGGCGATCTGGTCGGCCAGGTGTTCGCGCTGTTCGTGCTGACGGTCGCGGCGGCTGAAGCCGCCATCGGGCTTGCCATTCTCGTCGTCTTCTTCCGTAACCGCGGCTCGATCGCGGTCGAAGACGTGAACATGATGAAGGGTTGACGGGGCGACTATGTATCAAGCGATCGTCTTCCTTCCGCTGCTCGGCTTCCTGATCGTCGGCCTGTTCGGCAATGCGCTCGGTGCCAAGGCATCCGAATACATCACCTCCGGCTTGCTGGTGATTGCGGCCGTGCTGTCGTGGGTCGCCTTCTTTTCCGTCGGCTTCGGCCATGGCGAGGTGTTCACAGTGCCGGTGCTGCACTGGATCCAGTCCGGCGGGCTGGACGTCTCCTGGGCGCTCAGGATCGACACGCTGACGGTGGTGATGCTGGTGGTGGTCAACACCGTGTCGGCGCTGGTTCACATCTATTCGATCGGCTACATGCACCACGATCCGAACCGGCCGCGCTTCTTCGCCTATCTGTCGCTGTTCACCTTCGCCATGCTGATGCTGGTCACGGCTGACAACCTCGTGCAGATGTTCTTCGGCTGGGAAGGGGTGGGCCTCGCGTCCTACCTGCTGATCGGCTTCTGGTACAAGAAGCCGTCGGCCAATGCCGCGGCAATAAAGGCCTTCGTCGTCAACCGCGTCGGCGATTTCGGTTTTGCGCTCGGCATTTTCGGCGTCTTCGTGCTGTTCGGCTCGGTCAATCTCGGCACGATCTTTGCCAATGCGGCGACGTTCATCCCGGCCGAAGGCGCGCCGCAAGGTGCCGCCGTGCTCACCTTCCTCGGCCATGCGCTCGACAAGCAGGCGGCAATGACCGTCGTCTGCCTGCTGCTGTTCATGGGTGCCATGGGCAAGTCGGCGCAGGTGCCGCTGCACACCTGGCTGCCGGACGCCATGGAGGGCCCGACCCCGGTGTCGGCGCTGATCCATGCCGCCACCATGGTGACGGCCGGCGTGTTCATGCTGGCGCGACTTTCGCCGCTGTTCGAATTGTCGCACTCGGCGCTGACGGTGGTCACCTTCATCGGCGCCTTCACCGCCTTCTTCGCGGCGACTGTCGGCCTGGTCCAGAACGACATCAAGCGTGTCATCGCCTATTCGACCTGCTCGCAGCTCGGCTACATGTTCGTGGCGCTCGGCGTCGGCGCCTATGGCGCGGCGATCTTCCATTTGTTCACGCACGCCTTCTTCAAGGCGCTGCTGTTCCTCGGTTCCGGCTCGGTCATCCACGCCGTCTCCGACGAGCAGGACATGCGCAAGATGGGCGGCCTGAGGACGCTGATCCCGACCACCTACTGGATGATGGTGATCGGCACGCTGGCGCTGACCGGCGTCGGCATTCCGGTGACCGTCATCGGCACCGCCGGCTTCTTCTCCAAGGACGCCATCATCGAGGCCTCCTTCGCCGGCCACAATTCGGTCGCCGGCCTGGCCTTCATCCTGCTGGTCATCGCCGCCGGCTTCACCTCCTTCTATTCCTGGCGGCTGATCTTCATGACTTTCCATGGCAAGCCGCGGGCGAGCCATGAGGTGATGCATCACGTCCATGAATCGCCGCCGGTGATGCTGGTGCCGCTGTTCGTGCTGGCGGCCGGCGCGCTGTTTGCCGGTATCATCTTCCACAATTCCTTTATCGGCGAAGGCTATGCCGAGTTCTGGAAGGCGTCGCTGTTCACGCTGCCGGACAACCATATCCTGCACGAGATCCACGAATTGCCGCTGTGGGTAGAGCTCTCGCCCTTCATCGCCATGCTGATCGGTTTCGCTCTGGCCTGGAAGTTCTACATCCGCTCGCCGGAGATGCCGGTCAATCTGGCCGCCCAGCATCGCGGGCTTTACGCCTTCCTGCTCAACAAGTGGTATTTCGACGAGCTTTACGACTTCCTGTTCGTTCGCCCGGCCAAGCGTCTCGGTCACTTCCTGTGGAAGACCGGTGATGGGACCATCATCGATGGGCTCGGGCCTGACGGCATTTCGGCGCGCGTCGTCGACGTCACCAACCGCGTCGTCAAGCTGCAGACCGGCTATCTCTACCACTACGCCTTCGCCATGCTGATCGGCGTTGCCGCACTCGTCACCTGGATGATGCTCTGATGACCGCCTGGCCAATCCTCTCGCTGGTCACCTTCCTGCCTCTGGTTGGTGTGCTGCTGATCCTGTTCATCAACGATGACAGCGAAAACGCGCGCCGCAACATCCGCGCCATTGCGTTCATCACCACGGCGTTCACCTTCCTGGTGTCGCTGTTCATCTGGGCCGGCTTCGACAATTCGCAGGCCGGATTCCAGTTCGTCGAAAAGGTCGCCTGGCTCGATTCCGGCATTTCCTACCATATGGGCGTCGACGGCATTTCCATGCTGTTCGTCATCCTGACGACCTTCCTGATGCCGCTTTGCATCCTGGCGTCGTGGGAAGCGATCGAGAAGCGCGTCAAGGCCTACATGATCGCCTTCCTGCTTCTGGAAACGCTGATGATCGGCGTGTTCTGCGCGCTGGACATCGTGCTGTTCTACGTCTTCTTCGAAGCCGGCCTGATCCCGATGTTCATCATCATCGGCGTATGGGGCGGCAAGCGGCGCGTCTACGCCTCGTTCAAGTTCTTCCTCTATACGCTGGCCGGCTCGGTGCTGATGCTGCTCGCCATCATGGCGATGTTCTTCCAGTCCGGCACCACCGACATCCCGACGCTTCTGACGCACAGCTTCCCGGCCAACATGCAGACCTGGCTGTGGCTTGCCTTCTTCGCCTCCTTCGCGGTGAAGATGCCGATGTGGCCGGTGCACACCTGGCTGCCCGACGCCCACGTCGAGGCACCGACGGCGGGCTCGGTCATCCTGGCCGGCATCCTGCTGAAAATGGGCGGATACGGCTTCCTGCGCTTCTCCTTGCCGATGTTCCCGCTGGCCTCCGAAATGTTCGCGCCGCTGGTGTTCACGCTGTCGGTCGTCGCCATCATCTACACCTCGCTGGTGGCGCTGATGCAGGAGGACATGAAGAAGCTGATCGCCTATTCGTCGGTCGCCCATATGGGCTTCGTCACCATGGGCATCTTTGCCATGAACCAGGAAGGCGTGCAGGGCGCTATCTTCCAGATGCTCAGCCACGGTCTGGTGTCGGGCGCGCTGTTCCTGTGCGTCGGAGTCATCTATGACCGCATGCACACCCGCGAGATCGCCGCCTATGGCGGTCTCGTCAACAACATGCCGAAATACGCGACCGTGTTCCTGATCTTCACCATGGCCAATGTCGGCCTGCCGGGCACGTCAGGTTTCGTCGGCGAGTTCCTGACCATGCTTGGTGTGTTCCGGGTCAACACCTGGGTGGCGTTCTTCGCCGCCACCGGCGTCATTCTGTCGGCGGCCTATGCGCTTTGGCTCTACCGCCGGGTGATCTTCGGCGCGCTGACCAAGGACAGCCTGAAGGGGCTGCTCGACCTGTCGACCCGTGAGAAGGCGATCATCTATCCGCTGGTCGTGCTGGTCATCTTCTTCGGCGTCTATCCCGCACCCGTCTTCGACGCGACGGCCCAGTCGGTCAAGTCGCTCGTCACCAATGTCACCGCATCCATCGGCGCCGCGCAGACCGCGGCGGCGAACTGACCCAGGGGTTTTGCGAACCATGACGCCGGACCTTCTCTCCAGCCTGTCGCTCTCGACGCCCGAGCTGATCCTTGCCATCGGCGCGCTCGCGCTGCTGATGGTCGGGGCCTATTCGCGTTCCAACACCGCCGTTACGGTGACCGGCCTTGCCGTCGCCGTGCTGGTGATCGCAGGCGCCTGGCTGATCTTCCACGCAGGGCAGGGCAGCGCCTATGGCAATGCCTTCATCCAGGATTCCTTCGCCCGCTTCATGAAGGTGCTGGCGCTGATCGGCTCGGCGGTGACGCTGATCATGTCGATGCGCTTTGCCAAGGCGGAGCGTTTCGACAAGTTCGAATATCCGGTGCTGATCCTGCTTTGCACGCTCGGCATGATGCTGATGATCTCGGCCAACGGCATGATCGGGCTCTATCTCGGCCTCGAACTGCAGTCGCTTGCGATCTATGTGCTGGCGGCGATCAATCGCGACAATTTGCGTTCGACAGAAGCCGGCCTGAAATATTTCGTCCTCGGCGCGCTGTCCTCGGGCATGCTGCTCTACGGCATCAGCCTGGTCTACGGCTATACCGGCAACACCGGCTTCCAGGAGATCGCCACGGCGCTGGGCGGCGGCGAGCGCCAGCTTGGCCTTGTCGTCGGCCTCGTCTTCGTGCTGGCCGGGCTTGCCTTCAAGATCTCGGCGGTGCCGTTCCACATGTGGACGCCAGACGTCTATGAGGGCGCACCGACACCGGTGACAGCCTTCCTGGCGGCAGCGCCGAAAATGGCGGCGATGGCGCTGATCGTGCGCGTCACCATGGGTGCGTTCAAGCCGATCGCCTCCGACTGGCAGCAGATCATCGTCTTCATCTCGATCGCCTCGATGGCGCTTGGCTCCTTCGCCGCGATCGGCCAGACCAACATCAAGCGGCTGATGGCCTATTCCTCGATCGGCCATATGGGCTACGCGCTGGTCGGCCTTGCCGCCAACAGCCAGGCCGGCGTGCGCGGCGTCGCCATCTACATGCTGATCTACCTGGTGATGACGCTCGGCACCTTCGCCTTCATCCTTGCCATGCGGCGCAAGGAAGGCAATGTCGAGCAGATCAGCGATCTCGCCGGCCTCTCGTCGACCAACCCCATCATGGCGACGATCCTGACCATCCTGATGTTCTCGCTGGCCGGCATTCCGCCGCTCGCCGGCTTCTGGGGGAAGTGGTACGTCTTCCTCGCCGCCATCAACGCCAACCTCTATGCCCTGGCAATCATCGGCGTGCTCGCTTCCGTGGTGGGCGCTTACTACTACCTGCGCATCATCAAGATCATGTGGTTCGATGAGCCGGTCGGCGGCTTTGTGCCGATGGCCAGCGAGTTACGTGTCGTGCTCGGCGTCAGTGGCGCCTTCGTGCTGTTCTACGTGCTGATCGGCGGGCCGATCGGGACCTATGCCGAAGCCGCCGCCAAGACATTTTTCTGACGGGATGGCATTTCGGCTGGCTCCAACCTCGGCGTCGGAAGGGTTCCGGCTCGAGGCGCATGACAGTGTCGGCTCCACCAACGCGCTGGCGCTGGACCATGCCCGGGCGGGCGACCCGGGCAAGCTCTGGGTCGTTTCCAAGAAGCAGGAAAGCGGGCGCGGCCGGCGTGGCCGTGCCTGGGCAACGCCGGAAGGCAATCTGGCGGCGACGCTGCTCCTCATCACCGGCGGCGAATTGCGCCTTGCCGCGACGCTCGGCTTCGTCGCGGGGCTGGCGCTGGCCGACGCGCTCGACGCGGTGGTGCCGAAGGGCCGCATCGCGATAGGCCTCGACGGAGCGAGCCAGGGACAGAACCGTTTCGAGCTGAAATGGCCAAACGATGTGCTCGCCTCCGGCGCCAAGCTGGCCGGCATCCTGCTGGAGTCGGCGATGCTTGACGGTAGCCGCTTCGCGGTGGCGGTGGGCATCGGCGTCAATGTGGTGGCGCATCCGCGGGATTTGCCTTATCCCGCGACATCGCTTCACGCGTTGGGCGCGGCTTGCGATGCCGAAACGCTGTTTCTGGCGCTGTCGGATGCCTGGAGCGAGAATGCCCGCCTGTGGGACGAAGGACGTGGCCTTGCCGCCATCAGGAAGCGTTGGCTGGCCCGCGCGGCGGGCCTTGGCGGCGAGGTTGCTGTCAGAATTGACGGTAATGTGGTGCGTGGCGTGTTCGAGACCATTGACGAGGACTGCCGTTTCGTGATCCGCGACGATGACGGGTCTGTTCTGACGGTCGCCGCCGGCGATGTGCATTTCGGCGCGGTGGCGTCCGCGCGGATATAATTTGTTTTTGAGCAATTCCGGACGGAAAACCGGTAGGCACTTGCTGGAATTGCTTTAACGGCTTGGCCCGAGGGTCAGGAAGGAAAAAATCATGGCGAAAGCGGACAACGCCGAACTCGTCTTCGTGCCGCTCGGCGGCGTCGGCGAGATCGGCATGAACTTCGCCCTCTACGGCTATGGCCCGCCGAGCGCGCGCGAATGGATCGTCATCGATGTCGGCGTCACCTTTCCCGACGCGGCGCATCCGGGCGTCGACCTGATCCTGCCCGATACGCGCTTCATCGAGGAGAACCTCGCCAATCTGCGCGGCATCATCATCACCCACGCGCATGAGGACCACTACGGCGCGCTGCTCGACATCTGGCCGAAGCTGAAGGCGCCGGTCTGGATGACGCCGTTCAGCGCCGGGCTGCTGGAAGCCAAGCGTCAGGGCGAGCAGGGCGCGCCGAAGATCCCGCTGACGATCTACCGGGCGGGCGAAAAGTTCACGGTGGGCCCCTTCGAGATCGAAGCCATTCCGGTGGCACACTCCATTCCCGAACCCATGTCGCTGGCGATCACCTCGCCGGCCGGCACCGTCATCCACACCGGCGACTGGAAGATCGATCCGGAGCCGACGATCGGTCCCAAGACCGACGAGGCGCGGTTCCGCGCCTATGGCGACAAGGGCGTGCTGGCGCTGATCTGCGATTCGACCAATGCGCTGCGCGAAGGCGAGTCGCCTTCGGAAGTGGCCGTGGGCGAGGGCCTGAAAGGCGTCATCCAGGCGGCCAAGGGCCGCGTCGCCGTCACCACCTTCTCCTCCAATGTCGGACGCATCGTTTCCATCGCCAGGGCAGCGCGCGATGCCGGCCGCCAGTGCCTTGTGCTCGGCCGCTCGTTGAAGCGCGTCATCGATGTGGCCGGCGAACTTGGCTACATGGACGGCCTGCCGGAGTTCATCGCCGAGGAGGATTTCGGCTTCATCCCGCGCGAGAACCTGGTCATCATCTGCACCGGCAGCCAGGGCGAGCCGTTGGCGGCACTTGCCAAGCTGTCGCGCGACGAGATGAAATCGGTGTCGCTGACGGCGGGCGACACGGTGGTGTTTTCCTCGCGCACCATTCCCGGCAACGAGAAGGCGATCCTCGAGATCAAGAACCGCCTCATCGATCTCGGCATCAAGATCATCGAGGACGGCGATGCGCTGGTGCATGTCTCTGGCCACCCCCGCCGCAGCGAACTGCGCAAGATGTATGAATGGGTGCGTCCGCAAATCGGCGTTCCCGTGCATGGCGAGGCGGCGCATCTGGTGGCGCAGGGCTCGCTGATGTCCACCTCCGGCATCGGCCAGGTGGCGCAGGTGCGCGACGGCGACATGCTGCGGCTCGCTCCCGGTCCCGCCACGATCATCGACCAGGTGCCGTTCGGCCGCGTCTACAAGGACGGCAATCTGATCGGCACCGATCAGGCGATGGGTATTCGCGACAGGCGCAAGCTGTCCTTTGCCGGTCACGTCGCGGTCAATGTCGTGCTTGATGACAAGTACGAGCTGGCCGGCGATCCCGACCTGGTCGCCATTGGCGTCGCCGAAACCGACGCCCGTGGCGAGATGCTCGAGGACCTGATGATCGATGCGGCCGTCGGTGCGGTCGATTCGATCCCCCGCCAGCGCCGCAAGGACCTCGACCTGGTGCAGGAGGCGGTGCGACGCGCGGTGCGCGGCGCGGCCAACGAAGCCTGGGGCAAGAAACCGCTGGTGACGGTTTTCGTCACCCGGTGACGGAGGCGTCGGGTGCTCGGATGTTCAGCTGATAGCTGACCGGAATCCAGCGAAAGGAATGGTCTGTCCGCTCGACATAGCCCAGACCCGGAAACGGCATGTGGTGGCCGGCGACGAGCAGGCCCCGCTCGGCAGCCATGCCGAGCAGCCGCTTGCGGGTCTCGATCGCCTTTTCCTTGTCGTCGTCGAAATCGGCATGCCATTGCGGACGCTGGATCGCCACGACATAGTGCAGGAAAGCGTCCGACCAGATCAGCAATTGCTGTCCGTCGCTTTCGACAAGGAAGGCCAAAAGCCCGGCGGAGTGACCGGCCGCGTCGATGGCAGTGATGCCCGGCACCACTTCGTCTCCAGGCGCTATGAACGTCGCGCGGTCGGCCAAGCCGGTGCAAATGCGCCTAAAGAGATCACGATTGGCCAACCTGGCCGGACGCACCGCATTTCCTTCGGTCCAGAACGCGAATTCCGCTGCGCCGAATACCAGGCGTGCGCGGCTGAAAACGGATGCGCCATTCCGGACAAGCCCGCCAATGTGGTCCGGGTGCCCGTGGGTGATGACCACCACATCGATGTCATCAGGGCCGAGCCCAAGGGCTTGCAAACACTCCAGGAGTGAACTGTCTTCATCTCCGCAGCCAGTGTCGAACAGGATCTTTTCGGAACCGGTATCGATCAGCGTCGGGATGAAGCAATGCTCGTAGCGATCCTGGTCGATGAAGTTCGAAACCGCGAGTTCGAGCACGGCCGCCGGCGGCTGTCCGGCCGCGAAGGCCGATGCAAGCCCGTCTCTGACATCGACGGCATCGAGCAGAGCGGCAATTTTGAACGACCCGAGATCGAAGGTGAAAACGCGGGGGCGGGCAGGGCTGATTCCGGACATTGGCCTTTGTACTTTGTGGCTGCCGGTTGCAACAGGTGCGACAGTGCGCTCCTCGCGAAAGGCTGTTGATCTCGGCTGATTTGACGTATGACGCCAGTCGTTGGACCTGGGAGAAAAAGCTCGGACATGCTCGGACGGCTGAACCATGTCGCGCTTGCGGTGCCGGATTTGACCGCCGCCGTTGCAGCTTACCGCAACACGCTCGGCGCCGAAGTGACCGAGCCGCAGGCGTTGCCGGAGCATGGCGTCACCGTGGTGTTCGTCGATGTCGGCAACACCAAGGTCGAGTTGCTGGAGCCGCTTGGCGATGACTCGCCAATCGCGGCATTCCTCGAGAAGAACCCGTCGGGCGGCATGCATCATCTCTGCTACGAGGTCGACGACATCCTGGCCGCGCGCGACCAGCTCAAGGCCGCCGGCGCCCGGGTGCTTGGTGACGGCAATCCCAAACCAGGCGCGCACGGCAAGCCGGTGTTGTTCCTGCATCCGAAGGATTTCTTCGGCACGCTGATCGAACTGGAGCAATCATGAGCTGGGTCTCGTTCACCGCGCTGTTTTTCGCGACCTGGTGGGTGGTGCTGTTTGCCGTCCTGCCGTTCAGCGTCAGAACGCAGGACGACGATCACGACGTGACGCTGGGCACGGTGCCGAGCGCGCCGCGCGGGCCGCATATGCTGCGTGCCGTGATCCGCACCACCATCGCAACGGCGGTCCTGATGGGCATTTTCTACGGCCTGACGCACGGGCTGGGATACAGCCTCAACGACATCCCGCACATCGTGCCGGATTTCAGTCCGACCCCAGGGAAATAGACGTGGCGGCAAGGGTGCTCCGATAAGGTCGGAGCGCTGCGGATGGGATTGAGATGCCGCCCTGTACGGCGGCTACTGGCTGCTGACGCAAGGTCATGTAGCCTGCCAATTCGCGGCGCTAACCAGATGATTGCACAAAAAAAATGCAAGGCACAAGGCCTTGCAATTAAACGCGTCCGATCTGTTTCCGGTATCCGGCGGCAGCGAGTAACCGCGCCTAGATCGCATCCTCCCAAGACTTTGACCGCGTAGGAGAGCAGATTTTTTTCTGCCCTCTCGGTTATCGGGGCACATTAGCCCAACGGAAATGAAAATGTCACGAAGAATTTTGCCTTGAAACGGGCAATCTCGTGCTGCACTGCACAATAGTGCGGCAGGCTTTGCTTTTGAAACGTCCAGTCAGGGTCGACAGAGCCTTTGCGGCATGTTCGCAATTGACGCGCGCAAAGAATTGACGGCCAAACCCGAAGAGGTTCGGTGCGTTCCATTGTCGGCGCGGGTCGATCCGGAAGCGAGGGATTCGGGCTCGGAAGGGACCTACGTGGTGGGATGGCCGGGTTTCCATTCGGTCATGAAATCGCTATGAAGCCGGGGCAAGCAAGCCTGCGCCGCGCCGATTCTGGCGTGGCCATTCTCATTCACGGACCTGTCCATGCGTTTGTCGCGCTATTTCCTGCCTATCCTCAAAGAAAACCCGCGCGAGGCCGAAATCGTCTCGCATCGGCTGATGCTGCGCGCCGGCATGATCCGCCAGCAGGGGCAAGGCAGTTTTTCCTGGCTGCCGCTGGGCAAACGGGTGCTGGACAAGGTCTGCAAGATCATCCGCGAGGAGCAGAACCGCGCCGGTGCGCTGGAGATCCTGATGCCGACCATCCAGTCGGCCGATCTGTGGCGCGAGAGCGGCCGTTACAACGACTACGGCAAGGAGATGCTGCGCATCAAGGACCGGCAAGACCGCGACATGCTCTACGGTCCGACCAACGAGGAAATGGTCACCGAGATTTTTCGCGCTTACGTCAAATCCTACAAGGACTTGCCGCTCAACCTATACCACATACAGTGGAAGTTCCGTGACGAGGTGCGGCCGCGCTTCGGCGTCATGCGCTCGCGCGAATTCCTGATGAAGGACGCCTATTCCTTCGATCTCGACTTCGAAGGCGCGAGAGCCGCCTACAACCGGATGTTCGTGTCCTATCTCAGGACCTTCACGCGCATGGGCCTGCAGGCCATTCCGATGCGGGCCGACACCGGTCCGATCGGCGGCGATCTCAGCCACGAGTTCATCATCCTGGCCGACACTGGTGAAAGCCAGGTCTTCTGCCATCGCGATTACTTGTCGCTTGCCGTGCCCGGCGCGAACACCGACTTCGCCAATGACGGCGAGATAGCAGATATCGTCAAGACGTGGACGACGCCTTACGCCGCCACCGACGAGATGCATGACGAGGCGGCCTGGGAGAAGGTTCCGACTGGCGACCGGGTCTCGGCGCGCGGCATCGAGGTAGGCCATATCTTCCACTTCGGCGAGAAATATTCCAAGCCGATGGGGGCCAAGGTGACGGGGCCCGACGGCAAGGATCATTTCGCCTCGGGCGGCTCCTACGGTATCGGCCCGTCGCGGCTGGTCGCGGCGATCATCGAGGCCAGCCATGACGAGAACGGCATCATCTGGCCGGAAGCGGTGGCGCCGTTCGATATCGGCCTGATCAACATGAAGGCGGGCGATGCCGACTGCGATCGCGTCTGCGACGAACTCAACGCCGCCTTCACCGCCGCCGGCAAGGATGTGCTCTACGACGATACCGACCAGCGGCCGGGCGGCAAATTCGCCACCGCCGACCTGATCGGCCTGCCCTGGCAAGTGATCGTCGGGCCGCGCGGTGTCGCCGCCGGCGAGGTCGAGATCAAGAATCGCAAGACCGGCGAGCGCGTGACGCTGCCGATCGCCGACGCGGTCAAACACTTCGGTGCCGCCGCATGAGCGAGGTGGCGGCAGCGCGATCGGCGGGCGCCGGCCCTTTTTCCATCTTCGAGCGCACGGTCGCCTGGCGCTATTTGCGTTCGCGGCGCAAGGAGACGGTGATCTCGGTGATCGCCTCGATCTCTTTTCTCGGCATCATGCTGGGCGTCGCCACGCTGATCGTGGTCATGGCGGTGATGAACGGGTTCCGCGCCGAGCTTTTGACGCGCATCCTCGGCGTCAACGGCCATCTGATCGTGCAGCCGCTCGATTCGCCGCTTGAGGACTATGCCCAGGTCGCCAGGCGCATCAACGGCGTACCCGGGGTCAAATACGCCATCCCGCTGATCGACGGCCAGGTGCTCGCGCAAGGCAATGTCGGCGGCGGCACCGGCGCGCTGGTGCGCGGCATCCGGGGTGAGGATCTCGGCAAGATCGCCATCGTGGCCAGCAACATCAAGCAAGGCACGCTCGCCGATTTCGATACCGGCGAGGGTGTCGCCATCGGCAAGCGCATGGCAGAGAATCTCGGCCTGACGCTCGGCGATACGATTACCTTGATCTCGCCGGACGGGGATGTGACGCCGCTCGGCACCACGCCGCGCATGAAGGGCTACAAGATCGCGGCGATCTTCGAGGTCGGCATGTCCGAATATGACACGTCGATCGTCTATATGCCGTTCTCCGAAGCGCAGCTCTACTTCAACATGGACGGCCGGGCGCAGACGATCGAGATCTATGTCGACAATCCCGACGATGTCGACGCGCTGAAACCCAAGGTGGAAGCGGCGGCGCAGCGACCGATCGACATGGTCGACTGGCGCCAGCGCAACGAGACCTTCTTTTCGGCTCTGCAGGTCGAACGCAACGTCATGTTCATGATCCTGACGCTGATCGTGCTGGTGGCGGCGCTCAACATCATTTCCGGACTGATCATGCTGGTGAAGGACAAGGGGCATGACATCGCCATCCTGCGCACCATGGGCGCCTCGCGCGGCGCCATCCTGCGCATCTTCCTGATGACTGGGGCGGCGATCGGCGTGACGGGCACGCTCGCCGGCGTGCTGCTCGGCGTCGTGATCTGCACCAATATCGAATCGATCCGCCAGTTCTTCTCCTGGATGACCGGCAAGGTGCTGTTCAACCCCGAGCTCTATTTCCTCAGCCAGTTGCCGGCCAAGATGGATCCGCGCGAGACGACCTATGTCATCATCATGGCGCTTGCGCTGTCCTTCCTGGCTACGGTGTTTCCGGCATGGCGGGCGGCCCGCCTCGATCCGGTCGAAGCCTTGAGGTACGAGTAGTGGCCGAAGTCATTATCGAGCTGAAGAGCGTCGAACGGCACTACGTCCAGGGGCCGCGCAAGCTCACCATCCTGAACGGCGCCGATTTCGCGCTGCGGCGCGGTGAAATGGTGGCGCTGGTGGCCCCGTCGGGCACCGGCAAATCGACGCTGCTGCATACGGCCGGGCTGTTGGAGCGGCCGGATGCCGGCGACGTGATCCTGTCCGGACGCGCCTGTGGCCGGCTGTCCGACGACGAGCGCACCTCGATCCGCCGCAACGATGTCGGCTTCGTCTATCAGTTCCATCATTTGCTGCCGGAGTTCTCCGCGCTGGAAAACATCATGATGCCGCAGCTCATCAAGGGCCTGCCGCGCAAGGAGGCGTCCGAGCGCGCGGCGCAACTGCTCGACTACATGCAGATCGGCAAGCGGGCGTCGCACCGGCCATCCGAGCTGTCCGGCGGCGAGCAGCAGCGCGTCGCCATCGCGCGTGCGGTCGCCAATGCGCCGCTGGTGCTTTTGGCCGACGAGCCCACCGGCAACCTCGACCCGGTCACAGCCTCCTACGTGTTCGAGGCGCTGGAGGCACTGGTGCGGCAATCGGGCCTCGCGGCGCTGATCGCCACCCACAATCACGAGCTTGCATCGCGCATGGACCGGCGCGTCACGTTGGCCGACGGCAAGGTGGTGCCGCTTTAGGCTGTGCGTCAGGCATTGCGGTCCTGACCTGAAGCTCAACACATGCGGTGTTTCGCGAGTGCCCGAAGCCTGCAATCTTCCCTACCTGTTGATAGGCGTAGGCCAGTCAACCTTTTCTTAACCCTGCTAATCTGATCGCTCCGAGATTCTGGATGCGGTCGGATTCTGTTCGTTGACAATGGAACAAAATTAGAACAAATTAGAAACATATCAACAACAGGAGAGAGTTATGACCGATCTGGTTCAGGATGTCATCTCACTGGTTTGCATGAGCGCGTTTCTTGTCTCCATGGCGATCTGGATCGGAGCCATGTGATCTGGCGGCGTCGGCCGTCGCTGTTTCTCGATGCCAATGCCGCCCCGCCGTTAAGCTTTTCTTGCCGCAGCAAAGTTAGGGTGCGGCTCCAAGGCAGGGAGCAACGTCCAGGTGTCGCCCATCGTCACGGCCATTCTCGTGGCCAGCAATCTCGGGCTGATCTTTCTCCTGATGACCGTGCCGCTTGGTTTGCGCACGGTCAGGTCGAGCCGCATCGTGGCGATGGACCGGCAGCGCCTGTGGCAGGCGCTGTGGCCGCTCGGCAGCGATGCCGGCTGGTCCGGCGAGATCCTGTCGGCGCAGCCGCTGGACGAAGAGGGCGTCGCCCGCATCACGCTCTCTTGGGAAGGCCGCGATGGCAAGCCGATAGAGCGCAGGGCGCGGTTTGAAGATGTCGTCGAGGGCAACCGCTTCTCGATGCGGGTGATCGAGGACACCGCGCTCGATGGCTCGTTCTGGAAGGACTATGGCGAGACCGCCGAACTGGTTTCGGAGGGCAGCGGCACGCGCGTGACGCTCAGCCGGACCGACCGGTACCGCGGCGTGGCTTTCCTGGTGTTTCGCTATTTCGCCATGCGCCGCGAGCTCTCCAAGCTGCAGCGTTGGGCAAGGACCGGGCAGTATCGCAAGGGTGGCTGGTTCGAGCATCCGCTGAGCCAGGTCGGCTTTGCCGTGCTGTCGGCATTGATGCTGTGGCCGTTCTTCGGGCTTCACCTCGGCGGGCTGGCGCTGGCCGCGATCCTGACGTCGGTGGTGGCGCTGCACGAACTCGGCCACATGGCGGCGTTCCGGCTGACGGGCCATCGCAGGGCGCGGATGATCTTCATCCCGCTGCTTGGCGGCATCGCCATTGGCGGCCGGCCCTATAACAGCCGTTTCGAAGTGGCCTTCGTGGCGTTGATGGGGGCGGGGTTTTCCGCCTTCCTGGTGCCGATCGTCATCGCTGCCAGCGTGCTTGCCGGCGGCGAGGGTCACAAGGCGGCTGCCGCGCTGCTCGCCGCACTCGCAGGCTGCGCTGCCCTGTTCAACATCGCCAATCTGGTGCCGGTGTGGAAGTTCGACGGCGGCCAGGTACTGCGACAGATCTGCCCCGGGCCGGTCGTCCTGGCGCTGGCGTCCTTCTCGCTGCTTTCGGCCTTTCTGGCGCTTGGCTGGCGGGCCGGTTTTTCCCTGGGCTTCCTGCTCGCGGCCGGTGCGGTATTTTCGATTCTCAGCCTGCTCACCGTCGGCAGCGGGGTGAAGCCACGCCACGAACTGGAGCCGATCGGCACTGTCGACCGTTTGGTCATCGCCGGGGCCTTGCTGGCGGTGTTCGCCATCCACGGCTGCGGTGTGCTGTGGGCGTCAGGGCAGTTGCTCTGAGCTGGTTGGGCCCGAAAGGATCAACCCGTCTTGCGGGCAGCCTCGGCCGGCAAAGCCGCCACGGGACCAAAAACATCCTCGAAGGCTGATTTCAGCGCCAGATCCAGATCGGCCATGCCGAGGGGCAGGCCGAGGTCGACAAGGCTGGTGACGCCGTGATCCTGGACGCCGCAGGGCACGATGCCGCCGAAATGGGAAAGGTCCGGCTCGACATTGATGGCAATGCCGTGGAAGCTCACCCACCGCCGCAGCCTTATGCCGATTGCCGCGATCTTGTCCTCGGCAGGTGAGCCGTCGGGCAAAGCTGGGCGATCAGGCCGTACCACCCAGACGCCGACCCGGTCCTCGCGGCGTTCGCCGCGCACGTTGAAGGCGGCGAGCGTGCCGATGATCCACTGTTCGAGCGCCGCGACGAAGGCGCGTACGTCCTCGCGCCGGCGCTTCAGGTCGAGCATGACATAGGCGACCCGCTGGCCAGGCCCATGATAAGTATATTCGCCGCCGCGTCCGGCGGCAAAGACCGGAAAGCGGTCAGGTTCGATCAGGTCCTCGATGTGGGCGCTGGTGCCGGCGGTGTAGAGCGGCGGATGTTCGACAAGCCAGACCATTTCGCCGGCAGCCCCGCCGCGGATCGCCTCGGCGCGCGCCTCCATGAACGCAAGCGCATCGGGATAGGCGGTAAGGCCGGGCTCGACCAGCCATTCCACCGGGGCCGAACCGGGCAAGGGCAGGAACGACGTGGCAATCTGGCTGCGTTCTGGCATGGGGTCTCTCTTGTCGCCTCCCATATGGCGATATCAAGCAGAAACGTCCAGTTCGCCGTGCGCTTGGGCGCCGGGCATCCGACGCGCCGGCAAGACAATGAGCGCTTGCTGGTTCAGTTCGCAGCTGTGTCGTCAAGATGATTTGGTGCGGTCGAGAAGACTCGAACTTCCACGGGTTGCCCCACAGCGACCTCAACGCTGCGCGTCTACCAATTCCGCCACGACCGCACGTGGTAGAGCCGGAACCGACCGGCTCGCGGCGTGTAGCAAATCGTTTCCAGCGAAACAAGTGCGCCACGAGTATTTAATCGCTGGGAATGGCTATAACGGATCAATCGCTTTGCGCGCCCGAAAACGAAGGCGGCGGCGCGTCTTGGAGACTGCGTCGCCGCGTCGGCTTTCGCCCGACCCTGCGGCTACGCCGCCTGCTTCCTCCGCGCCAGCGTATCTGCCACAACCTCGCCAAACGATGACGGCGTCGGCACGATGATGACGCCGGCCTCTTTCAGGATCTCGACCTTTTCCTGCGCGGACTCGCCGAAGGCCGAGATGATGGCGCCGGCATGACCCATGCGGCGGCCTTTGGGGGCGGACAGGCCGGCGATGTAGGCGATCAGCGGCTTCCTCATATTGTCGCGCGCCCAGATCGCGGCTTCGGCTTCCTGCGGTCCGCCGATCTCGCCGATCATGACCACGGCGTCGGTCTCGTCGTCCTGCTCGAACAGCTTCAGAACGTCCTTGAAGGAGGAGCCGTTGATCGGATCGCCGCCGATGCCGACGCTGGTCGACACACCGATGCCGAGCGCCTTCATCTGCGAGGCGGCTTCATAGCCCAGCGTTCCCGAACGGCCGACGATGCCGATGCGGCCGGGCAGGTAGATCGAGCCGGGCATGATGCCCATCAGCGCCTGTCCCGGCGTGATGATGCCGGCGCAATTCGGCCCGACCAGCCGCATGCGGTCCTCGAAGCGGTAGCGGCGCATATAGCGCTTGACCTGCATCATGTCCTGCGAGGGGATGCCGTCGGTGATGCAGACGCAGAGCTTTATTCCCGCATCCGCCGCTTCCATGATCGAATCGGCTGCAAAGGGCGGCGGCACGAAGACGATGCTGGCTTCGGCACGGGTCTCGCGCACCGCGCCCTTGACCGTGTTGAAGACGGGCAGGCCGAGATGCGTCTGGCCGCCCTTGCCGGGGGTGACACCACCGACGAGCTTGGTGCCGTAGCGCTTCATGTCCTCGGCATGGAAGCTGCCGATCTTGCCGGTGAAACCTTGCACGATGACGCGTGTGCTGCGGTTGAGCAGGATTGCCATTTTTCCGTCCTCCCTCAGGCTGCTTTTTTGTTGGTGGCCACGCGCCAGGCGGCGACGGCTTTTTCGGCGGCTTCGGCGAGCGTGTCGGCGACGATCACCGCCTCGCCGGAATCGGCCAGGATCTTGCGCCCTTCCTCGGCCCTGGTGCCGGACAGCCGCACCACCAGCGGCACGTTGACGCCGACCTCGCGGATCGCCTTGATGACGCCCTCGGCGACCCAGTCGCAACGGTTGATGCCGGCAAAGATGTTGACCAGGATGGTCTCGACATTCTTGTCGCCGAGCACGGCGCGGAAGGATTTCGCGACCCGCTCGGGCGAAGCGCCGCCGCCGATGTCGAGGAAGTTGGCCGGCTCGCCGCCAGCGATCTTGATCATGTCCATCGTCGCCATGGCGAGCCCGGCGCCATTGATGATGCAGCCAATATTGCCGTCGAGGCCGACATAGGAGAGGCCGCGATCGCTGGCGAAGGTTTCGCGCGGGTCTTCCTGGCTCTTGTCGCGCAATTCGGAGATTTCGGGCCGCCGGAACAGCGCGTTCTCATCGAACGACATCTTGGCGTCGAGTGCCACCAGGCTGCCGTCGCGGGTCACCACCAGCGGATTGATCTCCAGCATCGAGGCGTCGTAGTCGCGGAACACCTGGTAGCAGCTGAAGATGGTCTCGGTCGCCTTGCCGATCAGACTGTCCTCCAGGCCGAGCCCGAAGGCGATCTCGCGCGCCTGGAAGCGCTGCATGCCGACGCCAGGATCGACGGTGGCGCGGATGATCGAATCGGGTGCCTTCTCGGCTATCTCCTCGATCTCCATGCCGCCGGCGGCCGAGGCCACGATCATGACGCGCTCTTCCTTGCGGTCGAGCACGAAGCCGAGATAGAGCTCCTGCGCGATGTCGACGGCTTCCTCCAGATAGAGGCGCGAGATCAGCTTGCCACGCGGGCCGGTCTGGTGCGTCACCAGCTTGCGCCCGAGCATGGCTTCGGCGGCGCTGGAAATTTCCTCATCATTGGCGCAGAGCTTGATGCCGCCGGCCTTGCCGCGCGCGCCGGAATGAACCTGCGCCTTCAGCACCCATTTGCCGCCGCCGATCTCGCGCGCCCGGTAGGTCGCCTGTTCGGGGCTGTAGGCCAGGCCGCCACGCGGCACATGGATCCCATGCCGGGCGAGCAGTTCCTTGGCTTGGTATTCGTGGATGTCCATTCTTTTCTCCTCCCCAAATCGTCAAAGTGCCGCGATGTGCTGCTGGCCGGCGCGTTCGATGGCGTCGTTGACCACCAGAACGTTGCGCGCCATGCGTTCCGACGCGGCGTCGATCATCTTGCCGTCGAGCGCGGCGGCACCCTTGCCCTGCGCCTCCGCCTCCTTCAGCACTTCGAGAATGCGGCGGGCGCGCGTGACTTCCTTCTCCGGCGGCGAGAAGACATCGTTGGCCAAGGCAATCTGCGAGGGATGGATCGCCCATTTGCCTTCGATGCCGAGCGCGGCGGCGCGTCTGGCGGCCGCCTTGTAGCCTTCAGGATCTGAGAAATCGCCGAACGGTCCGTCGATGGCCCGCAGGCCGTAGGCGCGGCAGGCGACGGTCATCCGCGACAGGGCGAAATGCCACTGGTCGCCGGGATAGTCGGGATTGAGGCCGCCAATATTGACGGTCCGCGCCTTGCAGCTTGCCGCATAGTCGGCAACGCCGAAATGCATGGCTTCCAGCCGTCCAGGGGTGGCGGCGATAGCCTCGACATTGGCCATGCCGAGCGCGGTCTCGATCAGGGCTTCCAGGCCGACACGGGTCTTGAAGCCCTTGGCCATCTCGATCTGGTTGACCATGGCCTCGACCATGTAGAGGTCGGCCGGAACGCCGACCTTGGGCACCAGTATGGTGTCCAGCCGGTCGCCGGCCTGCTCCATGACGTCGACAACGTCGCGGTACATGTAGTGCGTGTCCAGCCCGTTGATGCGCACCGAGACGGTCTTGCCCTTGGCGCGCCAGTCGATGTCGTTCAGGGCCTGGATGATGTTCTTGCGTGCGCGTTCCTTGTCGGGCGGCGCGACGGCGTCCTCAATGTCGAGGAAGACGAAGTCGGCGGCGCTGTTGCCCGCCTTGTCGATCATCTCCGGGCTGGAGCCTGGAACCGCCAGCTCGCTGCGCTGCAGCCTGAGTTTCTTGAGGTGGTTAATGGTGTGGCTCATCGTCAACTCCCTCAGGCGGCTTCGGCGACCGGCACCGCGGCCGAGGCGCGGAAATGCTGGATGGCGGCGCCGACGCCGGAGCCCGGTGCCAGCCGGACCCCACAATCGAGCAGCGCCATTTCCGCCGCCGAAAGCGAGGCCAGCACCATCACCTCGTTCAGCCAGCCGAGATGGCCAATGCGGAAAACCTTGCCGAACACCTTGTTGAGGCCGCCGCCCAGCGATGTCTGGTAAGCCTGGTAGGCGCGCTTGACGACGTCGCCGCTATCGATGCCATCCGGCACGAGAATGGCGCTGACCGTGTCCGAATGCCATTTTGGCGCCCTGGCGCAGAGTTTCAGGCCCCACGCGTCGACCGCCTTGCGCACGCCTTCGGCGAGGCGATGGTGCCGGGAGAAGATGGTCTCCAGCCCTTCCTCGGCGATCAGGTCGAGCGAGGCGCGCAGGCCGCGCAGCAATTGTGTCGCCGGCGTGTAGGGGAAATAGCCGGCATCGTTGGCGCGGATCATGTCCTCGAAGGAGAAGAAGCAGCGCCGGTGGGTGGCGGTTCTCGAAGCGACGAGCGCCTTCCTGCTCACCGACAGGAAGCCAAGGCCGGCCGGCAGCATGAAGCCTTTCTGCGAGCCGCTGACGGCGCAGTCGACGCCCCATTCTTCCTGGCGAAAGTCGATCGAGCCGATTGACGAGACGCCGTCGACGAAAAGAAGGGCAGGGTGGTTCGCATCGTCGAGCGCGGCGCGGCAGCCGGCGACGTCGCTGGTGACGCCTGTCGCCGTCTCGTTCTGTGTGCAGAAAATCGCCTTGATGCGGTGCGTCTTGTCCGCCTTCAGCCGCTCCGCATAGAGTTCCAGCGGAACGCCGGTTCCCCATTCGCAGTCGATGACGTCGACCTCGAAACCGAGCCGTTCGGCCATGTCGACCCACAGATGCGAGAACTGGCCGAAACGCGACATCAAAACGCGGTCGCCTGGGCTGAGCACATTGGTCATCGCCGCTTCCCAGGCTCCGGTGCCCGAGGACGGGTAGATGAAGACGCGGCCGGTCTCGTTCTTGAAGACCCGTTTGATGTCCTCGAACAGCGGCAGGGTGAGGTCGGGGAAGGTGGCCGCGCGCATGTCCTCCATCGGCAGGTTCATCGCTTGGCGTACCTGCTCGGGGATGTTGGTCGGCCCGGGAATGAAAAGATGGGTGAAACCGGCCATGATGCGAACTCCTCCTGATCCAGCAAAGCGGTGGTGGGAGTTTCGTTTCGACGGCCGATGCCGACAACACCTTGGCGGGTAAGATCTCACCGCATGCGGGTGGGTATGGCCTACCCGGTCGCCCTACCCGAAAGGCTGCCTTTGGCTACGCCTCTCTCGTGAATAGAGCGCGACCGCCATGGCGCGGTTGCGGACGTCCAGCTTGTCGTACAGATTCTTGAGATGGTACTTCACGGTGTTTTCGGAGATGCCGGTCCGGGTGGCGATCTGCAAATTGGTCCAGCCGTCGGACAATACCGCCAGCAGTTCACGCTCGCGCACGGTAAGCCGGGATAGAGGCGTATCGTTGACCTTGTTGATGTCAATATAGGGGATGCAGATGCGGCCGTGCGCGACAGCCAGGATCGTGTCGAAGATGATGGCGGGATCGTCGAACTGGAAGCAGTAGCCCTGGGCCCCCAGGCGCACGCACTGTTTCAGGATGCCGATGTCATGGTCGTTTGAAAAGACCGCGATGCGAACGTCGAGCTTGCGGGTCTGGACCTCGGCCAGGACATCAGCGCCATCCATGTCGGAGAGCTTCCAGCCGATCACGGCGACATCGAACTCCTGGACCGCTGCCAGCTCCAGGAAATGCCTGCCGCTTTGTACGGAAGCCAAAAGCTCGAAGCGCCCGTCGCAGTCCAGCATTTCGCGCAGAGCCGATATGACGAGCGGATTGCGTTCGGCCACGACCACGCGAACGCGCCGCTCGTCGATTGCCTTGTTTTCTGTCCGCGACCTGATCTTCAAGGGCTTCCGGCTTTTTTGTTGCGGCTTGGAGGTCCAGCCGATGCCTGGACCTGCATCATGACAATTCTGCCCCAATCGCGCACGGGTGCTCTTTCCCCAGCGACATGCGCTGTCGCGTGGCCGGGCCACAAGCACACCCGCTTTGACGGAATCGACCAGGTTGCGCACGCCGGACAATGTCGCGTCGGTGGAAAACGACGCCTTTGCGCAAGCGGGATTTTTCGGCTGGAATTCCCGTGCGTTGGAGCGACGGGCTGCGAAATCGAATCATGCCGCCGCTCCAAATTTCTTGTTTGTGGTCGGACCCAAAACCGATTTCCACTTTTCGGAATCATGGTCTAGACCTGATTGGCAACCTTTCCGGGATTCTGATGGCTGGAGACGCTGGTGGAAGGCCAGGACAAGCAGACGACCTCCGCCAAGGCGGCTGACGACGCCCACGCCGACATCTATGGCGAGGACGGCGCGGTTCTTTCGTCCTTCCTTGCCCAGATCGGTGCGGCGATCGCCGACCGCGATACGCTGACCCTCAAGCGCGAAGTCGACGACCTGCATCAGTCGGAACTTGGCGACCTCATCGAGGCGCTGCATCCCGAGCAGCGGCGCGCGTTGGTCGAACTGCTGGGCGCCGACTTCGATTTTTCCGCGCTGACCGAAGTCGACGAGGCGATCCGCATGGATATCGTCGACAATCTGCCCAATGCGCAGATCGCGCAGGCCGTGCAGGCACTCGATTCCGACGACGCGGTCTACATTCTCGAAGACCTCGAGCCGGAAGACCAGGACGAGATCCTGTCGCAGCTGCCGTTCACCGAGCGGATCAGGCTGCGGCGCTCGCTCGACTACCCGGAAGAGACCGCCGGGCGGCGCATGCAGACCGAGTTCGTCGCTGTGCCGCCTTTCTGGACCATCGGCCAGACCATCGACTACATGCGCGAGGACAAGAACCTTCCGGACCGCTTCAGCCAGATCTTCGTCATCGATCCGACCTTCAAGTTGTTGGGGGCCATCGATCTCGACCAGATCCTGCGCGCCAAGCGCGCGGTCAAGGTGGGGGAGGTCATGCATGAGACGCGGCACGCCATTCCCGCCACCATGGACCAGGAAGAGGCGGCGCGGGAATTCGAACAATACGACCTTCTGTCGGCCGCGGTCGTCGACGAGAACGAGCGGCTGGTCGGCGTGCTGACCATCGACGACGTCGTCGACGTCATCCAGCAGGAGGCGGAGGAAGACCTGCTGCGCATGGGCGGCGTCGGTGACGAAGAGCTCTCCGACAGCATTCTGGCGACCTCGCGCTCGCGCGTTCCCTGGCTGCTCGTCAATCTGCTGACGGCATTCCTGGCGGCATCGGTGATCGGCCTGTTCGACCACACGATCGAGCGGATCGTGGCACTCGCCGTGCTGATGCCGATCGTGGCCGGCATGGGCGGCAATGCCGGTTCGCAGACCATGACCGTCACCGTGCGGGCGCTGGCGACCAGGGATCTCGACATCTACAACGCCGGCCGCATCATCCGCCGCGAGATGGGCGTCGGGTTCATCAACGGCATCGTCTTCGCCGTGCTGATCGGCATCGTCGCCGCAAGTTGGTTCCACGACCCTAATCTCGGCGGCATCATCGCGGCGGCTATGATCATCAACATGTTCGTGGCGGCCCTTGCCGGCATTCTGATCCCGCTGCTGCTCGACAGGTTCAAGGTGGATCCCGCGGTCGCTTCGGCGGTTTTCGTCACCACGGTCACCGACGTCGTTGGTTTCTTTGCCTTCCTCGGCCTCGCGAGCTGGTGGTTCGGCGTCCGGTAACGGTCTCAATTGACTTTTACGTAAATGCCGTGCGAGGCTTGTGCGGGGTGTCGCGTCGATTCCGGCGGACAAGGGTTTGGTTCGGGACAGAAGGGAGACGCCGCATGGCGATCGCCTGGAATCCCGGCAGGGAGTGACAATGCGGGAATATTATTCGATCACCGAGCTGACCCGCGAATTCGACGTGTCGACGCGGACGCTGCGTTTCTATGAAGACGAGGGATTGGTGCAGCCGGTGCGGCGCGGCCGCACCCGCCTGTTTCGCCCTTCCGACCGCCACCTCATCCGGCAGATCATGCGCGGAAAACGCCTCGGCTTCTCGATCAACGAGATCCGCGAAATCATCCAGATGTACAAGGAGCCGCCGGGCGAGGTCGGGCAGCTCAAGCTGATGATCAAACGCATCGAGGAAAAGCGCGAAGACCTCAGGCAGAAACGTCGCGACCTGGAGGAGACACTGGCCGAACTCGACCAGGCCGAGGAGTCTTGCGTCGAGCGGCTGGTCGAGCTCGGCGTCAACACGTAGCCCTGCTCAAATCCAGCGCCGGACTCTTTTTGCATAGTCGCGGTATTTCTTGCCGAATTTCGCCGCCAATATCTTTTCCTCGCCCTCGATCGCGACCTTCTGGGTGACGAAGGCGGCCACGAAGGCAAGCAGGAAGAACCAGGCGATGCCCGAGACGAAGGCGACGCCGATCAACAGCAGCGTGTTGGCCAGGTACATCGGATTGCGGCTGACGCCGAAGGGGCCGGTCGTGACGAGATGATCGGGCACGGCGTTGGGATTGAGCGTGGTCCTGGCCCGTATCATGGTGCGGATCGCTGTGAACCAGAGTACGGCCACGGCGAACAATGCCACCCAGCCGGCGGCGAACAGGATGTCGCCAAGGAGATCGCCGATCCAGGGCAGCGGGATGTAGAGGCCGAGCACGACACTGATGAGGATGGCGGCGGCGTAGATCACCGGCGGCCACGGTACCAGCCCAGGCTTCGGCCCGGTCCCAGGCTTCGGTTCGATCCCAGGTTTTGGCCCGATCATTGTGTCTCTCCCTCCGTCATCTTGTCCTCGGTCTTGGCGGTGCACGTTGCGGCAAGATCGGACAGATGCGCCCTGAAGTCCGCAGTCTGGTCGTTGTTGAAGAGCCGATCAAGAGAGGCTTCGCCTTCGAGCGTTTCGAGCATGCAGCCGCAATAGCTCGAACAGAAGGTTGCGTTGCGCATCTGCTCGCACGATCGCTGGCAGGTTTTCAGGAAATTGACCTGCGGGGTTTCGACTTGCGCCGGCATCACTTGCGAGAACAGCCAGACGCAGCCGATCAGCAGCGGCTGGTGGATCAGGTAGAAAGCCAGGCTGTGGCGGCCGATGAAGACCAGCGGGTTGGACCAGCGTCCGGGCGCCAGGTTCGCCAGGCGTGCCCTTATGCCGGAAGTGGAGGCGAATTTGGCCACCGCAATGCCCGTAAGCACGGCGCCGAACCAGGGGAACAGCGGAACGTAGTCGTTGGAGCGCGGGTTGATCGCCGACAGGCCGATCCACCAGAGCCAGGGATGATCGAGGGCCTCGAAGCGCAGGTAGACTGGTGCCGCGATGACGAGCGCGGCGACGGCAAGCGTCAGCAGCGCCGGCAGGCGCAGGAACGCGAGGCCGAGCAGGCTGGCGAGCGCGATCTCGTGCAGGATGCCGAAAAAGATGAATCCGTCGGGCGTGGCGATGCGGGTGACGACCGAAATGGCGACCGCCGCGCCGGCGATCATGGCGAACCGCTTCCAGAAGCCGTTCCAGCGGATCTGTCGGCCATGGGCGAGATAGAGGCTGACCCCGACCAGGAACAGGAAGGTCGATGCGATGCAGCGGGCGTAGAACTTCCACCAGCCGAAGGCGGTGAGGCCGGGATCGGTGTAGCCGAAGAATTCCAGGTCCCAGGTGAAGTGGTAGCTCGCCATCGCGATCAGCGCGATGCCACGCAAGATATCGATGGCGACGATGCGCTTCGATGGCTGCGGGACGGGTACGGTCGGCGTGTGGATGCTCATGGTCTCGCGATCTGATTCAGCCCCTCCACGACGACTATCACGGTTGCACCGGATAGAAGAAGACCGGGCGCCTTGGCCTGGACCGCGCGGCGGGGTCCGCGCCAGCCGCCGGGTTGGGCCAGCGCGGAAAAGCCTTTGACCGGCTTCGCTTTTTGCCGGATGTGCGTCGGTTTCCTCTTAATGGGCCTGAAATGTCCACGGCAGATTCGACGCCGCGATTCTGCTTTGGGGAAGCAATGTCCACCCATGTTCGCCATCCGATCTGGCTTCCGGCCCTCAAGGCCGCGGATGCGCGCACCTTCGCCTCGCTTTATGCGGTCGAATCCTTCGCCCGCGCCATGGTGTCGAGCGTCATACCGATCCAGGCCTACGAGATTCTCCACAACGAGCAGATCGTCTCGATACTTTACACCGCCGTGTCCCTGTTCGGCCTGTCGGTGACCTTGTTCATGCCGATGCTGATCCGCCGCTTCGCGCGGCGCTGGGTCTACACGGCGGGCGCCTGCCTGCTCGCCATCGGCTCGCTGTTCTTCGTCACCCATACGCTCGCCGGGCAACTGGCCGGGATGCTGTGCCGGGTGATGGGCGCCAGCGCGCTGTCGATCACGCTCAACCTCTACATCATGGATCACATCCGCAAGACCGATTTCATGCAGGCCGAATCGCTGCGCATGGCGTGGTCGATGGTTGCCTGGACCTGCGGGCCAACGCTCGGCATTTTTCTCTATACGCGCTTCGGCATTTATGCCGCGCATGGCGCGGTGGCGGTGTTCGCCATGGCTTTGCTGGCGCTGTTCTGGACCTATCGGCTGAGCGACAACCAGTCGATCCGCCCGGGCAAGACACGACCGGCCAATCCGCTCGCCAACATCGGCCGCTTCGTCGCCCAGCCGAGGCTGAGATTGGCCTGGCTGATAGCCTTCGGCCGTTCCTGCTTCTGGACGACCTTCTTCGTCTATGGACCGCTGTTCATGGTCATCACCGGCGAGGGCGAATTGGCCGGCGGCCTGCTGGTCTCGGCCGGCAACGCGCTGCTGTTCATGGCGATCTTCTGGGGCAAGGCGGGGAAACGCTTCGGCGGCCGCAGGACCATGACATTTGCCTATTTCGCCATGTCGGCGACGCTGCTGGCGGCCGGTGCCGTGGGCGAAACCGTGCCGTTGCTCACCGGTGCCTTCCTGCTGTGCGGCGCCTTCTTCACCATCGCGCTCGACGCGCTGGGTTCGACCGCCTTCATGCGCTCGGTGCGCTCCTATGAGCGCGCGCAGATGGCGGCGGTCTACCGCACCTATCTCGATTTTTCCGAACTGACGCCGCCGCTGGTCTATTCGGTGGTGCTGGCCTTCTTCGGTCTGGGCTCGGTGTTCGTCACGCTCGGACTGCTTGCCGCGTTTTGCGGCTTCATGACCTGGCGATATCTGCCGAAGTCGCTGTGATCTTCAGGCCTCGGGTGAGCGCGCAGCGTGCCGTTCGCGCACCCAATCGTGGAAGCGGTGAAGGTCGTACTCCTCGGGCATCAGCACGCCAGCTGTATGACGCATCGAGCGCAGGCCCTTCTGGTTGACCTCGCAGATTGCCGCGTCCTCCTCCAGCACCTGTGTGCCGAAGGCAACGATGTTGTCGATGTCGGTCTCAGCGAGCGCCTCGGGCGCGAACAGCCATTCCGCAGTCAATTCGGTCTGTTCGGAACCGAGCGGCGTCAGCCGCACGGTCCTGACATAGTCGACATGGCCGACGATGAACATCGACGGCAGGCTGGTGGAGTAAGTCTGACCGGCGGTTCGTTCCGCCGGCGTCAAGCCCGGGAAGACCGGCCCGTGCGCCTGCCCATCACGCGACCATGTCTCAGCCCCGGTGCGCAGGCCGCCGGAAAATTCCGGCGCGTCATTGTCGGCGTGACGGAGCCATTCGGGATCGTCATGCCGGCTCATCAGGCCGCGGCCATAGATCGGCACCAGCCGCGACAGGTCCTTGTGGACGCCCGGGCAGTGCAGGCACTCGTTGAAATTTTCCCAAAAAATCTTCCAGTTGCAGTTCATCACCTTGCGCAGCACGTGGCCCGATACCAGCGTTTCCAGCGGCCAGTTGCCGAGGTCGCCGGAGGCCGGATCGAAGGATAATTGCGCCGAGCCGGCGACATCTTCCGCAAGATTGACGAAGACGAAGCCCCGCCACACCGAGAGCGCGACGCGATAAAGCGGGTGATCGGCCTTGTCGAAGCCGTCAGGCAGCGATTTCGACGGCACGCGCACCAGATCGCCACGCAGCGAATAGGACCAGGCATGATACGGGCAGGTGATCAGCCGCGCCTTCAGCCGGCCCTGGCTTTCCTGGCAAAGCTGCGAGCCGCGATGCCGGCAGGCGTTGTGGAAGGCATGCAACTCGCCGGTGTCGTCGCGCAGCAGGAGGATTTCCTGCGTACCGACGCGGAAGGTGCGGAACGCCAAAGGCTGGGCAAGGTCGGCCTCGCGGCAGACGAGCAGCCAGTTCCTGTACCAGATGGCGTCGAGATCGCGCTGATAGTTGTCCTGGTCCCAATAGGCCGACGAGGGCAGCGTCGGCTCGGTTCGAGTCAGGCCGTTATAGGGCACGCGCTCGCTGGCATTGGGCTGCATGGCTGGCTTCCCGTGAGGGGTGCCAGCCGACACCCGGCCATGAAGTTTGTCAATCGGGACGGGATGAGGGCAGCTTCGCCGATACGGCGCTCCTGCGTTGGCGGCTGTCGGAATTTGGTTTGCCGGGCGCGGCGAATTTCCCTATAGTCACCGATGTCGTCGGTTCCTTTTTGGAGCCAAGAGGGAATGCGGTGCGGGCAGGAATTCCTGCCCAATGCCGTGGCTGCCCCCGCAACTGTGTGCGGTAGTCCTCTCCATATGCCACTGAAGATTTTTCTTCGGGAAGGTGGGGAAGGGCGCTTATCCGCGAGCCAGGAGACCTGCCGGCGACAGGAAACTGACTTCGATGCCCTCGGGTGGAGGGCGAAAGGACAAGACATGACTACCGCTTCCGTCTCCCTCGGCGCCTCCGTCTCCTCGCAGTCGCGCTTCATGCAGCTTGCGCTCGCGGCGCTGCTCGGCATCTTCGTCGTCGGCTTTGTCGGCTTCTCGCATATCGATGCGGTCCACAATGCTGCCCACGACTATCGCCATTCGATGGCGTTTCCCTGCCACTAACGAGGATCCGACATCATGAATCTGTTTCGCAACGTCGTGTTCGTCGCGGCGATCGCGGGGCTCGTGGCCGGTGTCGTTCTCGCCTGCATGCAGGCCTATGCCACCGTGCCGCTGATCCTCAAGGCGGAAGTCTACGAAAAGGCCGGCGGCGGCCACCACCATGATCACGCGGCCGCACCAGCGGCGACCAATGATGCCATGAGCACGGTGGCGCCCGCTGGGAATGCCATGAGCTCTGCCGCGCCCGCGGGCACCGATGCCGTGACACCGGCGGAGGAAGACGAAGGCTGGGCGCCGGCCGACGGTTTCGAGCGTTTCGCCTTTAGCGTGGTTGCCAATATCGTCACCGGCATCGGCTTCGCACTGGTCCTGGTCGCGGTTTCCGAGTTCTTCGGCGGCGTCGGCAACTGGCGCCAGGGTGTGTTCTGGGGTTTGGCCGGCTTTGCCGTGTTCACACTGGCACCGGGTCTCGGACTGCAGCCGGAACTGCCGGCAATGCCGGCGGCCGATCTTCTGCCGCGCCAGATCTGGTGGACGGCGACGGCGGCCGCGACCGCGACCGGCCTGGGCCTGATCGTGTTTCGCAGATCGTTGCCATTGACCATCCTCGCCGTCTTGCTGATCGTCGCGCCGCATGTCGTCGGCGCGCCGCAGCCCGACAGTTTCGAAACACCGATCCCGGAAGGCCTACACCATCAGTTCGTGGTGGCGGTGACGGTGACCAATCTGGTGTTCTGGCTGGTGCTCGGCGCGATCGTGGGCGTGGTGCGCAGGCGCTTCACCGGCATGGCGACCAGCCTGCGCGACAGCTTTGCCTGATCGCGGCAGGCTGACCTTCATCATCGGTGGTGCGCGCTCCGGCAAGAGCGCGCACGCCGAAACCCTGATGACGGCATTGCCCTCGCCATGGGCCTATATCGCCACGGCGCAAGCCTATGACGACGAGATGCGCGAGCGCATCGCGCTGCACCGCTCGCGGCGCGGTGAGGGCTGGTCGACCATCGATGCGCCACTCGACCTCGCCGAAGCGCTGGAGGCGTTCCCAGACGGTCAGCCGGTGCTTGTCGACTGCCTGACGCTGTGGCTGACCAATCACATGCTGGCCGATCACGACGTCGAGGCCGCGTGCCGGCGGCTGGCGGACGTGCTGTCGCGGCCGCGCGGACCGTGGTTCGTGGTAACGAACGAGGTCGGGCAAGGCATCGTGCCCGACAACGCGCTGGCGCGTCGGTTTCGTGACGATGCCGGCCGGCTCAACCAGCGGGTCGCCGCGATTGCCGACACGGTGCTGCTCATGGTGGCGGGGCTACCGCTCAAGGTGAAGTGAAATGACCGATATCGACGACAAGGATGAAGAACGCCATCGCGCCAAGATGGCCAAGCGCAAGGCGGTGCAGGACGCCGAGGTTGCGGGCAAGACGATCGAGAAGGGGTTGCTGATCGTCAACACCGGTCCCGGCAAGGGCAAGACCACGGCCGCCTTCGGTCTCGCGCTACGCGTGCTCGGCTACGGCAAGCGCGTCGGCGTCGTTCAGTTCATCAAGGGCAAATGGCACACCGGCGAGAAGGACGCCTTTGCCGCCTTTGGCGATCGCGTCGTCTGGCATGCAATGGGCGAGGGTTTCACCTGGGAGACGCAGGACCTGAAGCGCGACATCGCGGCCGCCGAGGCCGCCTGGGCCAAGGCGCTGGAATTGATCGCCGACCCCTCGATCAACCTTGTCGTGCTCGACGAGCTCAACATTGCCTTGCGCTACGACTATCTCGCTCTCGACAAGGTGGTTGCGGCGCTCAAGGCTCGCCGCGAAGGCCTGCATGTCGTCGTCACCGGCCGCAACGCCAAGCCGGCACTGATCGAGGCGGCGGACCTGGTCACCGAGATGGGGGCGACAAAGCACCATTTCTCGGCGGGCGTGAAAGCGCAGCAAGGCATCGAGTTCTAGAAAACCAGAACGGCGATCAGCGCGACCAGGCCGAACAAGCCGATCAGCAGGTAGTCCGCGACCCGGTAAAGCTTGAGCGCCCGCCTGATATCGCCGCTGTCGACATCTCGGCGCCCGCCTTCGCCCATGAAGATGTCGTCGACCATGACACCGCCATAGCTGCGTGGTCCGGCGAGCGCCAGCCCGAGTGCGCCGGCCATGGCCGCTTCCGGCCAGCCGGCATTGGGCGAGCGGTGTTTTTTCGCGTCGCGCCGTACCGCCTGCCAGGCGCCGCGGGGGTCGGCGCCCTCGACCAGGAGGGAAGCGAGCACGATCAGCAGCGCCGTCAGCCGTGATGCCGGCAGGTTGATCCAGTCGTCGAAGCGCGCCGCCGCCCAGCCGAAGGCCTCATGGCGCGGAGTCCGGTGGCCGATCATCGAATCGGCGGTGTTGGCCGCCTTGTAGGCGGCGCCGCCGGCGAGCCCTCCGACCCCGGTCCAGAAGACGGGGGCGACGATGCCGTCGGAAAAATTTTCTGCCAAGCTCTCGATCGCCGCGCGGCAGACGCCGGCGCGGTCGAGCGTCTCGGGATCACGGCCGACGATCCGCGAAACGGCGGCCCGGCCCATGTCGAGGCCTCCGCTGTCGAGCGCATCGGCGACGGCTTCGACATGCTCGTAAAGGCTTTTCTGCGACAGAAGCGATGTCGCCAGAAAGACGGCAATGATCCATCCCAGGGGGACGAACCAGAGCAGAACAAGCTGCACGCAAAGGCCTGCTATCGCAGGCACCAGCACAATGACCAGAAGCGCCTGGACACCACGTTGGCGACGCAGCGCGTCGGGATCAGTGGCGCGGTTGAGCCGCAAGTCGAGAAAGGATATCAGCCTGCCGAACCATGTCACCGGATGGCCGATGGCGCGAAACAGCCAGTCGGGATAACCAAGGGCGAATTCGACAATTAATGACAGGAAAGCGATCAGGACTGACATGAAGCTTCTTGAAGGAGCGGTGGACCATGGTGGAAGTCTTGGCCGGGCAAGGGCGCTTTTCCCCAATGCCGTGCTGCCTTTCGTCGACCTCTCGACCGGTATCAATCCGCACTCCTACCCGCTTTTCGACCTGCCCGCCACCTCGCTGTGGCGATTGCCAGAGGCCGCGCGTGGACGCGAACTGATAGAGATCGCGGCCAACACCTATGGCGCGCCTTCCCCAGCAAGCGTGCTGGCGGCCCCTGGCACACAGATCCTGTTGCCGCGCGTCGCCTCGCTGGTGAGGCCCGGCAAGGCAATGGTGCTGGGGCCGACCTATGCCGAACACGCCCGGGCGGCGGCGATTGCCGGGCACGACGTGGTCGAGGTCAGCGATTTCGCGGCGCTGGCGAAAGCCGACCTCGCCATCATCGTCAATCCGAACAATCCCGATGGGCGCGTCGTCGAGCGCGACCGGTTGCTGGTGCTGGCCGCCGGACTTCGCGCCAAGGGCGGGGTGCTGGTCGTCGACGAGGCGTTCATGGATGTCGGCCCACGCGAGCACAGCCTCGCCGGCGATGTCGGCCAGGGCGGGATCGTCGTGCTGCGTTCCTTCGGCAAGTTCTTTGGTTTGGCCGGCCTGCGGCTCGGGTTCGCGCTTGCCGACGCGCCGACGGCTGAACGGCTGGACATGCAGTTCGGGCCGTGGGCTGTCGCAGGACCGGCCCTGGAATACGGCATCCGCGCGCTCGCCGATCTCGACTGGCAGGATGCGATGCGGGCCTCGCTGGCGGAAGCGACGGTGCGGCTCGACGCGCTGTTTAGCCGTTTCGGCGTTCCCGTCGCGGGCGGCACCACGCTGTTCCGCTATCTCAGCCTGCCCGATGCCGGCGGCCTGTTTTCCGGGCTTGGCCAGAGCGGTATCCTGCTGCGGCATTTCTCCGAACGGCCGCATGCCCTGCGCGCCGGACTGCCGGGGAGCGAGGAGGAGTGGCGCAGGCTCGAATCCGCCCTTGCCGATTGGGCGTCGCGGCGCGAGGATCGGTCGAAAGGTTTCAAACAATGATCCATGTCTGCTCACTGGCGAAAATCGAGGAAGTGGTGGCCAGGACCGGCGCCGACCGCATGCTGTCGCTGCTCGCCGCCGGAACGGACGTAGTCCGACCGGCCTCGATCCCAAGGGAAAACCATCTGCACCTGGTCATGCACGACATCGCCGTGGCGCAGGACGGCATGACCATGCCGGGCGAGGAGCATGTCCGTAACCTGCTCGATTTCGCACGCCGCTGGGACCGGGCGAAACCAATGCTGGTGCACTGCTATGCCGGCATCAGCCGTTCGACCGCCTCGGCCTATATCATCGCCGCGGCTTTGGCGCCGAAACGCAACGAGGTGGAACTGGCGCGGACGCTGCGAGCGCTGTCACCTTCGGCGACGCCCAATCCGCGGCTGATCGCGGTGGCCGACGCGCTGCTCGAGCGCAACGGCCGCATGATCGAGGCGATCGAGTCGATCGGGCGCGGCGCCGACGCCTTTGAAGGCACGCCGTTCGCCCTCCAGATCGACGGTTAGCTATTTCAGCCACTCCGCGAGCTTGGCCTTGCGCACATCCCGCACCAGGTTGATGAACCCGTCAGCCTGATATTCCGCCGTCAGCCGGCCTTTCTCGGCTGTCGCGATGCTGGCGTCGCCGACCACGCCGTTCGGGTTGAGATCCCCGGCGATCCAGGCGAAGGCGTGGGTGCCTGTGTGGCGCAGCAGCGAGAATTCCTGCTCGGCCTTGGCGACGTTGGAAACGAAATTGTCGGCCTTGCCCATGTCGACGAGATCGGGCCGGAAATGCAGCATCAGTGACGTCTCGACATCGCCGCCATGAATGCCGTGACGATCCTCGAGTTCGGTGTACATGCCGGCCGGGCGGCCAAAGCGCTGCCAACTGGTCTTCACCGCCAGCATCTTTTCGCGCACGCGCAATTCCCGCGTGACGATGCCCATGATCTCCTCATTGCCGCCATGCGAATTGACGACGATGAGCTTGCGCACGCCGGCGCGCGCGATCGACAGGCCGAGCTCGGTCCAGGCGTCGACCAGCGTCGTTGCCGGCAAGGTGAGAGTGCCCGGCGCGTGCAGATGCTCGTTCGACTTGCCCACCGCCTGGACCGGCAGGATGCGGATGTCGAGATCGTCGGGCAAGCGTGAAATCACCGTGTCGAGCATGCCGTTCATGATCGAAGTGTCGGTCGACACAGGCAGATGCGGTCCATGCTGCTCGATCGCCGCCAGCGGCAGCACCGCGATTGTCGCCTCGGGATCGATCGAGGCGTATTCGGTGGTCCGGTAGTCGCCCCACCATACGCGTTTCTTGCCAGCAGTCATGTCACGCCTCTTCAAATGATCAGGTCAGACCTAGCGCGGTGCGGCCGGCCTGTCGATCACCCGGCCGCGATGGCCTCGACCTCGACCTTGAATTCGGGCCGGGCAAAGCCGGAAACGATCATCAGCGTCGAGGCTGGCGCCGGGCTCGAAAACAGCCGGTCGCGAACCTCCATATAGGGCCGCAGATGCGCGCGGTCGGTGACATAGGCGTTGATGCGAACGATGTCGCCAAGTCCCAGCCCGGCTTCGCCCAGAACCGCCGCGATGTTCCTGAAGCAGAGTTCGGCCTGCGCGCCGGCATCTTCCGGTATCTGGTCGTCCGCCGTGATGGCGACCTGACCCGAGCACAGCACCAGACGCTTGCCGGCCGGCACCTCGACGCCGTGGCTGTAGCGGGCAAAGGGTGGCTTGATCGACTTAGGGGTAAGGAATTTGAACATGGCAATCTCCTGGATATCGCCAGCCTAAGGCCGGATGCATTGCACCATCAAGATGGTGGTGCATGTCGCCGGTGCGATTGTGGACAGGCGTTCAAAAAATAGGCACGATGCCCTTCGGTGCAGCACGACCTTTCCGGCTTTCGCAGATGGCTGTGGTGCAGGCGGGCGGGTCCCGGCGCGCGACGCCGGTGGCATGTGTCTTGCTTCTTGAATCTTTGGTGTCAAGCACGGCGCGCAACGCGCCGGTGCAAATAAAGGGCGGTGTCAATGTACGTGAAACAGAAGATTTCGGCCGCGGTGGTGGCCCTGCTTGCGGCCAGCACGCTGGGCGCGGCGGCGAATGAAAAAGTCACTTTCGGCACCAACTGGCTCGCCGAGCCGGAACATGGCGGCTATTACCAGGCCGTGGCCGATGGCACCTACGCCGCCTGCGGTCTCGACGTCACCATCATGCAGGGCGGCCCGCAGGTCAGCGGCCGGCCGATGTTGCTCGCCGGCAAGATCGATTTTTACATGGGCGGCAATCTGCTGTCGGCCTTCGACGCCGTCCAGCAAGGCATTCCGATGCGTGTGGTGGCAGCCGACTTCCAGAAGGACCCGCAGGTCATCATGTCCCACCCCGGCGAGGGGCTCGACAAATGGGAAGACCTGAAGAACGCCGAGCAGTACATTCTGGGTGACGAAGGCGTGCAGACCTTCTTCCAGTGGATGGTCATCGAGCTCGGTTTCGACGCTTCAAAGCGCGTGCCCTACACCTACAACACCGCCCCTTTCCTCGCCAACAAGAAGTCGATCCAGCAGGGCTACGTCACCTCGGAGCCGTTCGCGGTCAAGAAGGAAGGCGGCTTCGTGCCGAACCAGTTCCTGCTCGCCGACTACGGCTGGGACACCTATTCGACCACGATCGAGGTGATGCAGGAGACGATCGACAAGAAGCCTGAGGTGGTCCAGTGCTTCGTCGATGGCTCGGCCAAGGGCTGGTACAAGTACCTCTACGGCGACAACAAGGCCGCCAACGACATGATCAAGAAAGACAATCCTGACATGAGCGACGAGCAGATCGCCTTCTCGATCGAGCAGATGAAGAAGTTCGGCCTGGCCGATTCCGGCGACACCGAGAAGCTCGGCATCGGCGCCATGAAGGAAGAACGGATCAAGAGCTTCTACGACAAGATGGTCAAGGCCAAGGTCACGCCTGAAGGCATCGACATCACGAAAGCCTACACGCTGGCCTTCATCAACAAGGGGGTCGGGCTCGAGCTGAAGAAATAGGCCGGCCCGGCATGATGCGGGAACAGGTGGCGCAAACGCCCGCCTCGGACATGGCTCCGACCTTGCTGGCGCTGCGTGGCGTCGGCAAGGTCTTTTCCAACGGCGTGACGGCGCTCAGCGATGTCGACCTGACGATCCGGGAAGGCGATTTCCTCAGCCTGCTCGGACCGTCGGGCTGCGGCAAGTCGACGGCGCTGCGGCTGATTGCCGGCCTGTCGACGCCGACATCCGGCGTGCTCGACTGGCGCGGCGGCGGCTCGCTCGACCGTGCCAATATCGGCTTCGTCTTCCAGGAGCCGACGCTGCTGCCCTGGGCCAGCGTCTTCGACAATGTCTGGCTGCCGCTCAGGCTGAAAGGCATTTCCCGCGCCAAGGCCGCCCCGGCGATAACGGAGATGCTGGCGCGGGTGCACCTCACCGGCTTCGAGGACGCCGTGCCGCGCGAACTCTCCGGCGGCATGAAGATGCGCGTCTCGATCGCGCGCGCCATGGTGACCAAGCCACGCGTGCTGTTGATGGACGAGCCGTTCGCGGCACTCGACGAGATCACCCGCTTCAAGCTCAACAACGACCTGCTGGAACTGTGGCAAGACGAGCGCTTCACCGTCGTCTTCGTCACCCACAGTGTGTTCGAAAGCGTGTTTCTCTCCAACCGCGTCGTCGTCATGGCGGCTCGGCCGGGGCGGGTGTTCGACGAACTCGCGATCGAGGCGTCCTATCCGCGCGATGAGGCGTTTCGCACCTCGCCTGACTATGCGGCCCTTTGCCGGCAAGCCTCGGATGTGCTGGTCAATGCCATCGATTCAACAGCGGGCTCGCATCATGACAGCCATTGACGGCACGTTGAAACTCGACCCCGAGGAAGCGCGCCGCGTGCGCCAGGAGCGGTTTGAGCGGATCGGCCGCTGGGTTCTGCCGCTGGCGATCATGATCCTGGCGATCTGGCTGTGGGACCGCATCTGCGTGTGGAACGAGATCCCGCAATACATCCTGCCGCGCCCCGGCGTCGTGCTGACAACGCTCTACAACGATGCCGGCCTGCTGTTTTCCGCACTGCTGGTCACCTTGCGCATCACCTTCCTCAGCCTGCTGCTGGCGGTGGTCGGTGGCGTCGGCCTGGCGGTCTTGTTCGCGCAGTCGAAATGGGTGGAGATGTCGTTCTTCCCCTTCGCCATCGTGCTGCAGGTGACACCGATCGTGGCGATCTTTCCGCTGATCAACATCTATGTCGACAATCAGACGACCAAGCTCCTGCTCTGCGCCTGGATCGTCGCCTTCTTCCCGATCCTGTCGAACACCACGCTCGGCCTCAACTCGGTCGACCGCAACCTGCGCGACCTGTTCAAGCTCAACGGCGCGACGCGCTGGCAGCAACTGCGCTATCTCAGGCTGCCGGCGGCCATGCCGTATTTCCTTGGCGGGCTGAAGATCGCCGGCGGCCTGTCGCTGATCGGCGCCGTGGTGGCCGAGTTCGTCGCCGGCGCCACCGGCCAGTCGTCCGGGCTTGCCTCGCGCATCATCGAAGCGGGTTACCGGCTCAACGCGCCAAGGCTGTTCGCGGCGCTGTTCCTGATATCGCTGACAGGCATCCTGATCTTTCTCGTGCTGTCGCTGATTTCGCATCTCATTTTGCGGCGCTGGCACGAGAGCGCGCTGAAGCAGGAGCGGTAGACCTTGATACCAGCCTCTGGCTCCTACCGCCTTGCCAACGCGCGTGTTCATCAATCTGTCACGCTTGGTCTGGCTGCGACCTTCGACAGCGACGGTTTCGCCCTTGCCGACATTACCGTCGCGGACGGCAAGATTTCCAGCATCGCCGTGCAGGCCGCATCGAAGCTACCGGCGGGCGCCATCGACCTTGCCGGCCGTATCGTGCTGCCGTGTTTCGTCGACTGCCACACGCATATCGACAAGGGCCATATCTGGCCACGAAAGCCCAATCCAGACGGCAGCTTCACGGGCGCTCTGAACGCCACGGGCGCCGACCGCGTGGCGCGCTGGACCGCCGAGGATGTGGCGCGCCGCATGGATTTCTCGCTGCGCTCGGCCTACGCGCATGGCACCAGGGCGCTCAGAACTCATATCGACAGCGTCGCGCCGCAGGAGGAAATCTCCTGGCCCGTGTTCGAGACGATGCGCGAGGCATGGCGTGGCCGCATCGAATTGCAAGGTGCCTGCCTGCTCGGCATCGAGGGCGTGCGCGACAAGAAATGGTTCGACAGGCTGGCCAAACGCGTGGCCGCCGCCAAGGGCGTGCTGGGCGTCGTCACCTATATGGTGCCGGACCTGGAAGAGCTGCTCGACCACGTTTTCGCGCAGGCAATCAAGCACGGGCTCGACCTTGATTTCCATGCCGACGAGACCGACGACATCGCCGCGATCTCGCTGAAGAAGATCGCCGAGGCGGCGCTGTGGAACGGCTTCGAGGGCAACATCCTCGTCGGCCATTGCTGCTCGCTGGCGCGCCAGCCCGATCTCGAGGTGCTGGACACGCTGGACAAGGTGGCGAAGGCCGGGCTGGCAATCGTGTCGCTGCCGATGTGCAATCTCTATTTGCAGGACCGTCGCACTGACCAAACCACACCGCGCTGGCGTGGCGTGACGCTGCTGCATGAGATGAAGGCGAGGGGCATTGCGGTGGCCGTCGCTTCGGACAACACGCGCGATCCCTTCCATGCCTATGGCGATCTCGATATGCTGGAGGTCTACCGCATGGCGACGCGCGTCCTGCATTTCGATCATCCGGTCGGCGACTGGCCGCAGGCGGTCACCGCGACGCCGGCCCATGTGATGCGGCTCGATGGCTTCGGCACGCTCACCGCCGGAGGCGATGCCGACTTCGTGCTGTTCAAAGGTCGAAGCTGGACGGAATTGCTGTCGCGCCCCGAATCGGATCGCATCGTCGTGCGTGCGGGGCGAGCGATAGACCGGCAATTGCCCGACTATGCCGAACTCGACGAGCTGATGGTGGAATGATGGATGTTTCGGCGCTCAAACGCGATCTCGACGGGATAAAACTCGACGACAATCCGGCCATCGTCCAGCAGAAGAGCCGGGACTTCTACTGGTACAGTCCGGTCCTGAAACAACAGCTCGACCATGTCACCGGCGACCTCATCGTGACGCCCAGGAACGAAGCCGAACTGATCCGCGTGCTTGCCGCCTGTCATCGCCATGGCGCGGCGGTGACGCCGCGCGGCAGCGGCACCGGAAATTATGGCCAGGCAATGCCGCTTTCGGGCGGCGTGGTGCTCAATCTCGCCGAGATGAACGAGATCAAGTCGATCGCGCCGGGGCGCGTGGTGACCGGACCGGGCGCGGTCCTGGCCGACATCGACAAGGCGACGCGCGCGCATTCCGGGCAGGAGCTGCGGCTGTCGCCCTCCACCTACAACACCGCCTCGATCGGCGGTTTCATCGCCGGCGGCTCCGGCGGCGTCGGCTCGATCAATTTCGGCGGATTGCGTGATTTCGGCAATGTGCTGCGCCTGCGCGTGGTGACGATGGAGGCCGAGCCGAGGGTGCTCGAACTCACCGGCGAAGACCTGCACAAGGTGACCCACGCCTATGGCACCAATGGCATCATCTCGGAAGTCGAGATGCCGCTGACGGCGGCCTATGACTGGATCGACGTCATCGTCGGCTTCGACCAATTCATGGATGCGGCGCGCTATGGCAATGCGCTGGCCTGCCAGGACGGCATCCTGACCAAGCTGATCACGCCGATTGCGGCACCCGTGCCGCAGCTTTATTTCAAGCGGCACCAGAAATTCTTCAGGGAAGGTCAAAGCATCTGCGTCGTCATGGTGGCGCAACATGGGCTGGATGCTTTTCTGGCCTTTACGCGCCGCGCCGGGGGTGAGGTGATCTACAACGCCACCACGGCGACGCCGGAGGAGAAAAAGGGCCTGCCGCCGGCCTATGAGCTGGCCTGGAACCACACGACGCTCCGGGCGCTGCGCGTCGACCCCGCCGTCACCTACCTGCAGTCGCTCTATCCCTTTCCCAACCAGCTGGCGCTGGTAGAGAAAATGGATGCGATGTTTCCCGGCGAAGTGTTCTCGCATCTCGAATTCGTGCGGCTGGATGGCAACATCACCTGCTTCGGCCTGCCGCTGGTCAAGTTCACCACCGAGGCGCGGCTTAACGAGATCATCCGCCTGCATGAGGAAAATGGCTGCCCGATCTTCAACCCGCACCGCTACACGCTGGAAGAGGGCGGCATGAAGCAGACCGACGCGGTGCAACTCGCCTTCAAGCGCGAGACCGACCCGCAAGGCCTGCTCAATCCCGGCAAGATGATCGCCTGGGAAAACCCGGACTATGACTACCGTTCGGGCCGGACGTTCCTGTTCAAGGGGCTGCAGAGGACGGGATGAGGAGAAGTTCGCGCTTGAACACCCCCCTCTGGCCTGCCGGCCATCTCCCCCGCAAGGGGGGAGATCGGACTGCCTCATTGCTTTCGCCAATTGTCAGCGTGGCAGGTTGGCGGCAGCGTTTAAGCTGCCAATCTCCCCCCTTGCGGGGGAGATGGCTGGCAGGCCAGAGGGGGGTGCCTCGCGCCGACCTGCGGAATATCCTCCCGTGAAAATCCTCGTCCTCTACGCTCATCCGGTCGAGACCAGCTTCAATGCCGGGCTGCACGGGACGATCGTCGAGCGGCTGACGGCGGCGGGTCACGTGGTCGACGATTGCGATCTCTATGCCGAAGAATTCGATCCGCGGCTGACGCGCAGGGAAAGGCTGGACTATCACAATCAGCGCGGCTCCGCCGACCCTGCGGCGCCATACGTCGAGCGCCTGTTGCGGGCCGATGCGCTGGTGCTTTCCTATCCGGTCTGGAATTACGGTTTCCCGGCGATCCTGAAAGGGTTTTTCGATCGCGTCTTCCTGCCGGGCGTGTCGTTCAAGCTGGTCGACGGCAAGGTGGAGCCGTCGCTGCACAACATAAGAAAGGTCGCGGCGGTCACCTCCTATGGCGGCAGCCGGTTCCGCGCCTTTCTGATGGGCGACCCGCCGCGAAAACTGATCAAGCGCATGCTGCGCGCCACGGTAAAGCCGGGTGCTCCGGTGACCTACCTCGCGCATTATTCGATGAACCTGTCGACCGATGAAACCCGGAAGTCCTTCACGGCGAAGGTCGCGGCCAGCATGGATGCATTCTGATGCGTGCGCTTGTCGTCTATTGCCATCCGGTGCCGGAGAGCTTCTGCGCCGCCATTCGCGACATCGCCGTGGATGTGCTGACGCGTCGAGGCTGGGACGTGCGGCTGCTCGACCTCTACGCCGAAAAGTTCGATCCGGTGATGAGCTGCGAGGAGCGGCGTACCTACAATAGTCAGGCGCCGCAGGATCCGGCGCTGAAACCGCATTTCGAACTGCTCAACTGGGCCGAGGCGATCCTGTTCGTCTACCCGACCTGGTGGTACGGGCTGCCGGCGATGCTGAAGGGCTGGCTCGACCGGGTGTGGGCGACCGATGTCGCCTTCAAGCTGCCGGCGGGCAGGGGAGGGATCAAGTCGCTGATGACGCATGTCACCAGGGTCGGCGTCATCACCACTTGCGGCGCGCCGACCTGGTGGAGCGTCGTCGTCGGCCAGCCCGGGCGCAAGACCTTGCTGCGCGGCATGCGGGCGCTGTGCGCCAGGCGCTGCAAGACGTTCTTCCTGGCGCATTATTTGATGGACGCCTCGACGCCGAAGACGCGAGCGGCGTTTCTGGTCAAGGTGCGGGCGAAGTTGGAGCGGTTTTGAAAGATTAGCACCTTCTCCCCGTGAACGAGGGAGAAGGAAAAAGCGCCGCTACATCTTCGTCCGTTCCGATTTCGGATCGTACATCGGTTTCAGCGATGCCTCAGCCGCAAACCGTTCGCCGGCGATCTCGATTTCATAAGTCGAGGCGAGCACATCCGCCTCGCTCTGCCCTTGGCACGGCACATAGCCCAGCCCGATCGCTCCGCCGAGATGGTGGCCGTAATTGCCCGAAGTGATCGGACCGATGATCTTGCCATCGCGCAGGATCGCTTCGTTGTGGAAGAGCAGGGGCTGCGGGTCCTTGAGGCGGAACTGGACCAGGCGGCGGTCCAATCCGGCCTCCTTCTTCTTCAGCACGGCATCGCGGCCGATGAAATCGCCCTTGGTCGTCTTCACCGCGAAGCCGAGGCCCGCCTCCAGCACATTGTCCTCATCGGTGATGTCGTGTCCGAAATGGCGGAAAGCCTTTTCTATGCGGCAGGAATCGAGCGTGTGCAGTCCACAGAGCTTTAGCCCGACATCGGCACCGGCCTCATCGATGGCCTCGAAGACATGGGCGGCCTGTTCGGTCGAGATGTAAAGCTCCCAGCCGAGCTCTCCGACATAGGTGACGCGGTGCGCCCGGGCGAGGCCCATGCCGATTTCGATCTCCTGGAACGTGCCGAACGGATTGTTCTCGTTGGAGAAGTCGTTGGGGCTGACCTTCTGGATCAGTTTTCGCGCATCCGGGCCCATCACGCAGAGCACGCTTTCAGCGGCGGTTACGTCCGTGATGATGACGAACTGGTCGCCGACATGCCGGTGCAGCCAGGCGAGGTCGCGCTGCAGCGTGGCGCCCGGCACGACGAGGAAATAGGCCGTATCCGAAAGCCGCGACACGGTGAGGTCGCTCTCTATGCCGCCGCGCTGGTTGAGCATTTGCGTGTAGACGATCTTGCCCGGCGCCACATCCATGTCGTTGGCGCAGAGTCTTTGCAGGAAGGCGCAGGCGTCGCGGCCCTCGACGCGGATCTTGCCGAACGACGTCATGTCGAACAGACTGACCTTGTCGCGGACCGCCAGATGCTCCTCGCGCTGGTTGTCGAACCAGTTCTGCCGCTTCCAGGAATAGCGATATTCGCGCTCCTGGCCTTCGCGGGCGAACCAGTTGGCGCGCTCCCAGCCGGCGACTTCGCCGAACACGGCGCCGCGCGCCTTCAGGTGCTCGTGCAGGGGAGAGCGGCGCACACCACGCGAGGTTGCCATCTGGCGATAGGGGAAATGGTCGGCATAGAGCAGGCCGAGCGTTTCGGAGACGCGTTCCTTGAGATAGCGGCGGTTCTTCTGGAAGGGTTGAGTGCGGCGGATGTCGACTTCCCACAGGTCGAACGGGGCTTCGCCATCGTTGATCCACTGCGCCAGCGCCATGCCGGCGCCGCCCGACGAGACGATGCCGATCGAATTGTAGCCGGTCGCCATCCAGTAGCCGCGCAACTCCGGCGCCTCGCCGAGATAATAGCGGTCATCAGGGGTGAAACTTTCAGGCCCGTTGAAGAAAGTGTGGATGCCGGCGGTCGCCAGCATCGGCATGCGGCTAACGCCCATTTCGAGGATCGGTTCGAAATGGTCCATGTCCTCCGGCAACTGGTCGAAGCAGAAATCCTCGCGGATGCCCTCCATGCCCCATGGCTTGGCCACCGGCTCGAAGGCGCCGAGCATCATCTTGCCGGCGTCTTCCTTATAGTAGGCGCACTCGTCCGGCACGCGCAGCACCGGCAGGCGGCCAAGGCCGGGGATCGGCTCGGTGACCAGATAAAAGTGCTCGCAGGCGTGCAGCGGGATGTTCACGCCGTTCTGGGCGCCGAGGTCGCGCGCCCACATGCCGGCGCAGTTGATGACGATGTCGGTCTCGATCGTGCCCTGGCCTTCGCCTTGCGCCCAGGACACGCCGGAGACGCGGCCATTTTTCGTATGGACCTTGGTGACCTTCACATTCTCCGCGATTGTGGCGCCGCGTTGGCGCGCACCCTTGGCAAGCGCCATGGCGATGTTGGCCGGGTCGCACTGGCCGTCGAGCGGCAGATGCACGGCGCCGACCACGTCCGAGACATTGAGATGCGGGTACATCTCCTTGACCTCATTGGGAGAAATCTCGCGCACGTCGACGTCGAAGGCGCGGGCGAGCGACGCCTGCCGGTAGATCTCGTGCTTGCGCTCTTCGGTCAGCGCCACGGTGATCGAGCCGACCTGGCGCATGCCGGTGCCGACCTCGGTCTCTGCTTCCAGCTTGACGTAGAGATCGGCCGAATATTTCGCCAGCCGGGTCATGTTCTGCGAGCCGCGCAACTGTCCGATCAGTCCGGCGGCGTGCCATGTCGTGCCCGAGGTCAGTTGCTTGCGCTCCAGAAGCACGATGTCGGTCCAGCCAAGCTTGGCCAGGTGGTAGGCGACCGAGCAGCCGGAGACGCCGCCGCCGATGATGACGGCCCTTGCCTTGGTGGGAATGGCTTTCGTGGGAAGGCTCCTGGTAGTCATGCGGCCTCACAACGGTAGCTGGAAACGAAACGGCGCAGCCGGGCGGCTGCTTCCCTGAGCACGGGTTCGGGCTGGCACAGGCTGATTCTGATATGGCCGGCCGCGGCTTCGCCGAAACTCGAGCCCGGCATGACGCCGACCTTCTCCTTGTCGAGGAAGGCGAAGGCGAATTTCTCGTCGTCGGGTTCGACATCGGATATGTCGAGCATGACATACATGCCGCCTTCGGAACCGCGCACGGTGACATCGTTCATGCCGCGCACGGCATCGAGCAGAACGGTGCGGCGCACCGCGTAGCGTTCGGCGATGTCCTTGACGCCATGGTGCTGCTCCAGCGCCTCGGTGCAAGCGATGGAGATGAAGGCCGGCAGGCCGTAGGTCGTCACCAAATTGAGATTGATCAGCAGTGTGATCATTTTTTCCGGACCGGTCAGCCAGCCCATGCGCCAACCAGTCATGCCGTGGCTCTTGGACATCGAATTGATCACCAGCGTGCGCTCGGCCATGCCGGGCAGCGAGCGCGGCGAGACATGCTCGCCGCCGCCCAGCGTCCAGTAGACCTCGTCGGATAGCAGCCAGAGATCGTGCTCGCGGCAGATTTCGGCCAGCTGTTCCAGCCGCTCACGCGAATAGACGGCACCGGTCGGGTTGTTCGGCGTGTTGATCAGTATGGCGCGCGTGTTGGGCTTGAGTGCCGCACGGATCATGTCCGCGCGCGGTTGGAACCCATCCTCGGCCGGTGTCTCGACGACGGTGAAGCTGGCACCGGCGGCACTGAAGGTGTTGGGATAGGTGGCATAGTAGGGGGCAACCACGATGGCGTGGTCGCCCGGGTCGAGAACGGCCTGCACGGCCGCGTAAAGTGCTGCTTGGCCGCCCGGCGTGGCGATGACCTCTTCCGGCGTCGTCTCGACACCGGTGCAGGCGCTGGAGGCCGCCGCCATCGCCTTGCGCAGGCGCGGCAGGCCGGGCAGCGGCGTGTAGTGATGGTTGCTGCCGCGAACCGCCGCAACGCAGGCTTCGATCGTCTCCGACGGCGTGTCGAAATCGTGGTCGCCGACCGACAGCATGATAATGTCCTCGCCGGCTTCCTTGCGGGCCCAGGCGGCGAAATGAACTTCCCAGCCGTCCTTGCCCGATGGAACAATGCCGGTGATGCGCGATGATGGTTTAGGCATGTGAGACTCCCGTGATCGCGTAGCCGTCCTGTTGCAGCCGGTCGCGCAAGGCGGCGATATGGGCAGGACCGACCTCGCAGCAACCGCCGACGATGTCCGCACCCGCTTCCACCCAGCCGACAGCCTGGTCGGCGTAGGCATCCGGACCGAGGTCGTGGCGGGCATGCAGTACATCCACCGTGCCGCCATGCTTGAGCGCTTCGGTGGAAGTGAAGCCATTGGCATAGGCACCGACCAGGCCGCCAAGCTCGATCAGTTCAGGCAAGGCCGCCGCAATCGCCTCGGGGCGGCAGCAGTTGAGCAGCCGCGCCGCCACCGGCAGATTTCCGAGCGCATCGGCCGCCGACGCAATAGTCTCGCCGCTGCGCAAGCGCGGCGTGCCGTGATCGGCCAGCGTCCATGACACCCAGACAGGCTTGCCGCTTTCCGATGCGGCGGTGACCGCCGCGCGCGCTTCCTCCGACGACGCCATGGTCTCGCAAAGGAACAGGTCGACACCGTCCACCTGCTCGGCGACGATGCGGCGGTAGATGTCGAGCGTCTCCTGGTAGGAGATCGTCAGCGCCGGCGCGTAGCTGCCGAAGAGCGGCGACAGGCAGCCGGCGATCGCCGCATCGCCGGCCTCGTCGCGCGCTTGCCTGGCGAGCTCGATGCCACGCTTCTGCAATGGCTTGAACAGGTCTTCCGCACCTTCGCGCGCCAGGCGTTCGGGCGTCGCCGAATAGGTGTTAATGGTGATGACGCGGGCGCCGGCGTTGATGAATTCGGCATGCAGGCCGCGCACAAGGTCCGGTTCGTCGATCAGCACCCTGGCCGACCACAGCGGCGTCGGCTCGGACTGGCTGCGCCGCACCAGCTCCTGGCCCATGCCGCCATCGGTGAGGATAACGTTCTTCATGCGCGCAGTCTTTCGTTCCTGGGATCCCACAAGGGCTCGTCCTGTTGCACGATCGCCTTGAAGCGGTCGCCGAAGATCTCGACCTCAACCGATGTGCCGGGTTCGGTCAGGTCGGCGCGCAGCATGCCGAGCGCGATCGACTTGTCGACGCGATGGCCCCAGCCCCCCGACGTCGTCTCGCCGACGATCTGGCCGTCATGCCAAAGGGTCGACATGTAAGGCGCGTCGCAATCGCCGGGATCTTCGACCACCAGCGTGACGAAGCGTTTCTTCACGCCTTGCTGTTTTTCGTTCTGGAGGGCCGCCTTGCCGCGGAAATCGGGCTTTTCCCATTTGACGAAGCGCTCCAGACCGCCCTGCAGGATCGAATAGTCGGTCGACAGATCGCCCTTCCAGGTGCGGTAGCCTTTTTCGAGCCGCAGCGAATCCAGTGCGTACATGCCAAACGGCTTCAGCCCATGATTCTGCCCGGCAGCGCAGATCGTATCGAAGATCGCGGCAGTGTCGTCGACCCTGGTGTGGATCTCCCAGCCGAGCTCGCCGGCGAAGGAGACGCGGACCAGCCTGGCCCAGCGCCCGGCAATCCTGGTTTCCTGATGCGTCAGCCAAGGCAAGGTCAGGTCGGCGTCACAGACGTCGGCAAGGATTTTTCGCGAGTTGGGACCGGCCAGGATCTGCGTGGAGAATTCTTCCGTCCGGTCGATCAGCTTGAACGCCGCATCCCCGGGCATGTGCGATTTCAGCCATTCGAAGTCATGCCACTGTGCCACCGCCGCGGTGATCAGCGTCATGGACTCCTCGCCATGGCGCACCACCGACATTTCGGTGACGATGCGGCCCTTGTCATCGGAGAAATAGACCAGGCCGATGCGGCCGGGCTTCGGCACCAGGCCGGTCACCTGTCGGCTCAGCCATTCGGCGGCACCAGGGCCTTCGAGATTGAAGCGCGAGAAGCCGGGCAGGTCGAGGATGCCGGCGGCGTCGCGGACAGCCAGGCACTCTTCGCGCACGCGCTGCTGCCAAGGCCCGTCGCGACGGAAGGTCAGCGTGGCTTCCTCGGAGACGTCGTCGCCGTCCCGCGCGTACCAGGTAGCGCGTTCCCAGCCATTATAGGCGTCGAAACGGGCACCCAGCGCCTTGATGCGATCGTGGATCGGCGACAGTTTCCTGTCACGTCCTTCCGGCCAGGCATGGCGCGGGAACTGGATGGCGTATTCGTTGCCGTAGATCTCCATGCCCTTGGCCACGCAATAGTCCGGCGCGGAAGCAAAGGAGGTGAAGCGGCGCGGATCGCACGACCACATGTCCCATTCGGTCTGGCCTTGCGTAACCCATTCGGCCAGCACCTTGCCGGCACCGCCGCCCTGGGCGATGCCGAAAGTGAAGACGCAAGCCTCGAAGGCGTTGGGAACGCCGGGCATCGGCCCGATCAGCGGATTGCCATCCGGCGCATAAGGGATCGGGCCGTTGATGACCTTGGAGAGGCCGGCGGTGCCGAGGATCGGCACACGGGCGACGGCATCGGCCAGATAATGTTCCAGCCGGTCGAGGTCGTCGGGGAAGAGCTGGAAGGAAAAGTCGTCCGGCATGGGATCGTTGTGGGTGGTCCAGTGCGCGCGGCAATTGCGCTCATAGGGGCCGAGATTCATGCCCGCCTTTTCCTGGCGCAGATAATAGGAGGTATCGACGTCGCGCAGCAGCGGCAGCTTCTTGCCCTGTTCCTTCGACCAGGCGGCGAGTTCGGGGATTTCCTCGAACAAAATGTACTGGTGGCTCATCACCATCATCGGCACTTCGCGGCCGAACATCCTGCCGACTTCGGCGGCACGGTAGCCGGCTGCATTGACGACGATCTCGCAGCGGATCTCGCCTTGCGGTGTCTCGACCACCCACTCGTCCTTTTCGCGGCGCACGCCTGTCACGGGGCAGAACCGGATGATTTTCGCACCCATGTCGCGCGCGCCCTTGGCCAGCGCCTGCGTCAGCTGTGCCGGGTCTATGTCGCCGTCGCTCGGATCGTACAGCGCGCCCTTCAACTCATGCGTTTCGAGGAAGGGGTAGCGGCGCTTGATCTCGTCGAGCCCGATCACGTCTATGTCCATGCCTTGGTAACGGCCCATGCCCTTGGCGCGCTGGAATTCCTGGATGCGTTCCTTTGTGTGGGCGAGCCTGAGCGAGCCGGTGACATGGTAGTTCATGGGATAGTCGACGGCGTCGGCCAAGCCGCGATAGAGCTCGGTCGAATAGCGCTGCATGTTCATCAGCGACCAGGAGGAGGAGAAGGTGGGCACATTGCCGGCCGCATGCCAGGTCGAGCCGGAGGTCAGCTCGTTCTTTTCCAGGAGCACGCAGTCGGTCCAGCCGGCCTTGGCCAGGTGATAGAGCGACGAGGTGCCGACAACGCCACCTCCGATGATCACCACGCGCGCCGTGCTCGGCAAACCCGCCATGTTCTTCTCCCAATCTTCAAGCGCGCCGCGCTTCTTTTGCTTTATGGATGCATGTCGTCGGCGACATGCATCAATAGACCGGTGGCGAAACCACCCAGATGACAACCGCCGGTTCGCTGCCTGGATTGCGCCAGCGGTAAGGCTTGCCTTCGAAGCGGAAGGAGTCGCCTTCGCCAAGCCGGTGCCAGACGCCCGCAATCTCTATGTCGAACTGCCCAGACGCGATGTATCCGGCCTCCTCGGTCGGCCGGCGGGCCTCGTTCTTCAACTCCGCGCCCGGCGCGAAGACAGACCGCACCATCTCGAAAGTACCACCGAGGTCCGGTGACAGAAGCTCCTCCACGAGGCCGGATTCGCTGGTGCCAAGCGTGCGGCGCTTGCCGGCGCGCACCACGACGCCGCGCTCGCTTTCCACGGGCACGTCATGGCTGAAGAAGAGGCTGATCGGCACGCCGAACAACTCGGCGAAGGCCCTGAGATCGCTGAGCGACGGCGTCGACAGACCGCGCTCGACCTGGCTGACCCAGCCGACCGAACGGCCCAGCTTCAGCGCGATCTCGGCCAGCGTAAGCCCGCGCACCCGGCGCAACGCCCTGATGTCGCCGGCCAGCACTCGTTCGCCAGGTCCCTGCAATGTTCGTGCGGTAGGGGAGGCCAAATCGCTCACTTCATGAAAATTTTCAGTCGAATTTCATGAGAAATGAAGCTCATGAAAAAATCAAGTAGATTTTCACCAATGCTCAAGATTTGCTTGCAGGATTTTGACGGTTCATGCAAAGCCTCCGCCGCGAGCGGCGAGTGGGGACGTCCGATCGAGAACACGGCTAAGGGACGGCCCATGCTGGAAAAGAAGGCTCGAATCGCGGTTGACGCCGAAATCGTCGACGATGCGATCATGTCGCGCCGTTCGGTGCGCGCATTTCTGCCCGACATGATCGACGACGAGACGATCCGTGACATACTGACTGTTGCGGCGCGCGCTCCTTCCGGCACCAACATGCAGCCGTGGCGCGTCTACGTTACCAAGGGCGGGAGCAAGCAGCGGATCACGGATGCCATCATGAATTCCGGAATCCGCGCGGAAAAAGCCGAATGGGACGAATATCGCTATTATCCCACCCAGTTCTTCGAGCCTTATCTCACCCGCCGCCGGGCCAACGGGTTCGGCCTCTATGGCGCGCTCGGCATAGGCCGTAGGGAAGTCGACAAGATGCGCGCCCAGCACGACCGCAACTTCGTTTTTTTCGACGCTCCGGTCGGCATGATCTTCACCATCGACCGTCGGCTTAACCAGGGTTCGTGGATCGATTACGGCATGTTCCTGCAAAACATCATGGTCGCGGCGCGGGGCAGGGGTCTGCATACCTGTCCGCAAGCGGCCTTCGCGCCCTATCACCGGCAGATCCGGCCGGTGCTCGGCATCCCCGACGAGGAGATCGTCGTCTGCGGCATGGCGCTCGGCTATGAAGACACATCCAAGCCCGAGAACGCCTTCCGCACCGAGCGTGAGCCGCTCGTTGAATGGGTGACGTTCAGCGAATAGGCTGCATCCGGCGCAAGCCGCTATTCCGTGTTCATGTGGGCGCCGTGGCCACTGACATGGGCGCCGTCCTGCGGCGTCAGCTTGAGATAGGCGGATAGTGCGCAGAGCGTGATGACGCCTTCGATCACGAACAGGATCCGGAAGTCGCTGGCGACGGCCGGCCCGCCGCCGGCGAGAAACGACAGCATCGCAGCCGCCAGCCCGACGCTGATGGCGACCGCCAGTTGCCACAGGATATAATAGAGCGCGCTGAAGCGGGCGAGCTGTTCGGGCGCGATGTCGGAATAGGCAAGGTTGCCGGTTGAGGCCCATTGCACCGAGCGGAAGACGCCGAAGACGAAGATGTAGGTGAGCGTGATCCACACCGGGGTCGTTGCCTGCACCAAGGCGAAGCCCGCGACCATGGCGGCAACCACGGGCGTGTTCAAGACCAGCACGCGGCGAAAACCGAAACGGTTGAGGAGGCGTGGCATGAAGATGCGCATACCCACCGAACCGACCGCCGCCACGAAGGTCAGCGATCCCGCCTGCACCGCGCTCATGCCGAAGCCGAGCTGGAACATCAGCGGCAGCAGGAAGACGACGGAGCTGAGGCCGATCGTGTCCAGGCCGCCGCCGGTAAGAAACGAGATGCGGAAGGTGCGGATGCGCAGGAGCTTGAGATCGAGCAGCGGATTGCGCACGCGCAGGCAGTAGAGGGAGGCGGCCGTCAGGATGATGAGCGCCAGCGCAAGCTCGGCCGCGATGATGCCGCCGGCGGCGTCTTTCGCCGCCAGCGAGTCCATACCGAAGACCAGCAGCACCATGCCGCTGCCGACCAGCAAAAAGCCTGGAAAATCGAACCGCGTGCGCACCGGCTTGGTCATTGTCGGGAACAGCGAGGCGGCAAGAATTGCGGCCGCGAGCGCGAACGGCACGTTGATGAAGAAGATCCAGCGCCAGGAGATGTAGGTGGTCAGCGCGCCGCCGACGAGCGGACCGACCAGCGGTCCGGACTGGCCGGCCAGCGAGATGTACATGTTGATCTTCAAGGTCCGGCTGCGCGGGAAGGTCGACAGGATGACGACCTGGCCGAGCGTTCCCATCAGCGCGCCCCCGAAGCCCTGCAGCGCGCGGGCGCTAACCAGCATCCAGAGGTCGTTCGAGAGCCCGCACATGGCCGAAGAAGCGGCAAACACCAGCAAGGCAAAGCAATAGACGTTGCGCAGGCCGAAACGGTCGGCCGCCCAACCGCCGAGCGGCATCGAGATGATCAGGCTGGCGACGTAGACGGTGATCAGCAGGCCGAGCTGGCTGGGCGGACGGCCAAGGCTTTCGCTGATGCCCGGCAGCGCCGTCACCACGACATTCTGGTCGAGGCTGGTCATGAACACGCCGCAGGCGACTGTCAGCGGCAGCAGGAGCAGGGCTCTGGCCGGCACATCGGCGCGATCGGTGGCGCCGGTGGATAGTTCAGCGGTCATGGGGATGTTCGAACCAAATATGCCGACTCTAAACCGGGATTTTCACCCCTCGGGCCGGTTGGACGACCACGTTTCCACCTTGGGCGCCTTCGGCAGGATTCTCTAGCGGCAGAACCAGCCGGCATTGAGGCCAGAGGCCGCGGCTCTAAGCTCGCATGCCTACTGCACCTCGTAGCCGACTTCCTCGCTGGCGTGGCAGAGCGCCTTCCAGAACGAGCGCGCGAAGGAGCGAAAGACATAGATGTCGAACTGGTCGGTGCCGGTGCGCTGAATCTGGGCGAAGACATCGTGATGGGTTGTCGAGCGACCGGCGCCGACCGGAAAGGCAGGCAAGGCGAAGTCGATGGCGAAGAATTTCGACAGCACCCATTCGGCTTTCGGCCCGGCAATGCGGATCGCGGTGCGGCCATGCGACAGGTCCGTCACCGTGCCGATGGCCGGCGTCACCGCCTTGGTCAACGCCAGGGCCAGTCCTTCGGCTTCATCGGTCACCGTGAGTTTTCCCGGCGCGAAGCCGAATGCCGCTTTCGCGCCGTCGCTCGAGCCGCCGCCGGCGCCATCGGGCAGAGCAAGCCCGGTGACGGTGCGGATGGCCTCCATCAGTTTCTTCTCCTCGCCTGGCCATGCCGCGAGTTGCACGATCGAGCCCGGCCTGGTTTCGGTGAGCAGGATCTCGACGCCATGTTCGAAATTGCCGTGCGAGCCGACATGGAACTCCGGCTCGAGGGGCGATTGACGCTCAGCCATGCATGCGGGTCCCTTCCGGATCGTAGAAGTGGTTGGAGACGATCTCCACGGGCCCGAAGCGGTTGCGCAAGGGATCGGAGACATGCGCACGCGTGCCGTGCCTGGCCTTGCCGCCCTTGACCAGCGCCAGCGCGATATGCTTGCCGAGCGCCGGCGAATAGCAGCAGGCGGTGATGTGCCCGATCGAGCCGTGCGGATTGGCTTCATCGACGTCCTCGACAATGTGCGCGCCGCCATTGAGCGGCCGGTTGTCGAGCGCGATCAGGCCGACCAGTTCCAGCCGCTCGGACGCGGCGAGACCTTCCCGATCCATCATCGCGGAGCCGATGAACGGCTTCTTCTTCGACAGCATCCAGTCGAGATGCAGGTCGCGCGCCGTGGTGCGGCCATCAATCTCGGCGCCGGTGACATGGCCTTTCTCGATGCGCATCGTGCCCAGCGCCTCGAGGCCGTAGGTAACCAGCCCGAACGGCTTACCGGCCTCGACCAGTGCTTCCCAGACGTGGGTGCCATGGCCGGCGCCGGAATAGACTTCGAAGGCCATTTCGCCGGAGAAGGAAAGCCGGCAAATCATCACCGGAACGCCTGCGATCTCGCCGTGCACGATGCCCATGAAGGGCAAGGTGGCGTTGTCCACGGCAGTGCCGGTGACGCAGGCTGCCAAAATCTGCCGCGCTTTCGGGCCGCCGATGGCGGCTCCCGCCCATTCGTCGGTCACCGAGGTGACGTGGACCTTGAGTTCCGGCCAGATCACATCGAGGAAATATTCCAGATGCTGCATCACCTTGCCGGCATTGGCCGTGGTGGTGGTCATCAGGAAATCCTGTTCGCCCAGCCGCCATGTGGTGCCGTCGTCGAAGGCAAAGCCGTCCTCGCGCAGCATCAGCCCGTAGCGCGCCTTGCCGACGGCGAGCGTCGAGAACATGTTGGTGTAGACACGGTCGAGGAATGCGGCGGCGTCGGGACCCTGCACGGCGATCTTGCCCAGCGTCGAGACATCGACGATGCCCGCGCTTTCGCGCGTCGCCTTGGCTTCGCGCACATAGGCCTGTTCGACGGTTTCGCCCGAAAGCCCGTAGATCATCGGCCGGTACCAGAGGCCGGCGGAGTACATGGTCGCGCCATTGTCGACATGCCAGTCATGCATCGGGGTCAGCCGCTCGGGCTTGAGATCGCCGAAGCGCTCCGCTGCCAGCGAGCCGATCGACACCGGCGCGAAAGGTGGCCGGAAGCGGGTCGTGCCGACCTCCGGGATCGGCTTGCCCAGCGCTTCCGCCATGATGGCGAGGCCGGGAACGTTGGAGCTCTTGCCCTGGTCGGTGGCCATGCCGAGTGTGGTGTAGCGCTTCAGGTGCTCGACCGAGACGAAGCCTTCGCGATGCGCCAGGCGGACATCCTCCGCCGTGACGTCGTGCTGGAAGTCGACGAAGCTCTTGCCGCTGCCCTTGATTTCGAACACAGGCGCGGGATCTGGATCTCCGGGAGCTGCCTCGACAGTGGGCAGCGCCGTCGGCGTGGCGGTGCCGCCACTCGCGGCAAGGCCTGCGGCGCGCCCTTCAGCTATTGCCTCTCCCGTCGAAAAGCTGCCGGTGAACGCGCCGGCGCCGATCCAGCTTTGCGTCGGCTTGGGCGGCAGGAAGGCCTGCCGGGCCGCGTTCCATTCAGCCTTGGCGCCGGCCTGGCTGGCCAGATGGATGGTCGGCGACCAGCCGCCGGACATCAGCAGGCAATCGGCATGGATGCTGCGCGCATCACCGCTCAGCGTACCCGCGACCATGTCGAAGCGCTGAACCTTGAGGCCGGACAAGGCTTTGCCGCCTTCCGTGGCGACCACCGCATGGCCGGAAAGCAGTTCCGCCTCGGCTTCGCCGGCCAGGGCGCCCATCTCGGCGGATGGTTGCGGGCGCACGTCGACGATGGCAACGACCGCCGCACCGGCCTGCTTCAGCGCCAGCGCCGAGCGGTAGGCGCTGTCATTGTTGGTGAACAGCACGATCCGCTGCCCCGGCAGCACGCCGAATTCGTTGGCGTAGCGCTCCGCCGCATGCGCCAGCATCACGCCGGGCCGGTCATTGCCGGGAAACACCAGCGGCCTTTCGAAGGCGCCGGTGGCCAGCACGACGGATCCGGTGCGGATCGCCCAGTAGCGATGGCGCGGCTCCCCCTTGGCGGGCTGCGCCTTGTGGTCGCTGACCCGCTCGAGCGCGGCAAGCGTATTGTTGTCGTAGTAGCCCCAGACGGTGGTGCGCGGCAGAAGCCGGACATTGTCTCGCGCCTCAAGCTGGGCCACGGTGCGCCGCACCCAATCAGCGGCGGGTGCGCCATCGATGGTTTCGCCGGACCAGTTGGCCGAACCGCCGAAGCGCGGCTCGAGATCGGCCAGGATGACGCGGGCGCCCTGATCGGCGGCTGCCTTGGCGGCCATCAGGCCGGCCGGTCCTGAGCCGACCACAAGCACGTCGCAAAAGGCGTTCATGCGCTCGTAGCGGGCCGGGTCCTTCGCCGATCCGGCGCTGCCGAGGCCGGCGGCGCGGCGGATGAAATGCTCGCAGAACATCCAGAAGCGCGTGCCTTTCAGCGGGCCGACAACCGGTCCCATGAAGGTCTTGTAGTAAAACCCGGCCGACAGCAGTTTTCCGCCGAACTGGTTGACGGCATGGATGTCGAAGGCAAGCGAGGGGAAACGGTTCTGGCTGACGGCGACCAGCCCGTCATGGATCTCGACCATGGTCGCCGGGATGTTGGGTTCGCGCACCTCGCCCTTCAGCACCGTGACCAGCGCGTTGGGCTCCTCGACGCCGGCGCTCAGCAGGCCGCGCGGCCGATGGTATTTGAAAGAACGCCCGAACAGGGTGACGCCATTGGCCAGCAGCGCGGACGCCAGCGTGTCGCCGCCATGCCCGGCATAGGCAACGCCGTCGAAGGTGAAGCGGATCGTCTTCAGCCGGTCTATGCGGCCGCCGGTGTCGGTGCGGCGCGGGCTCATGGCTTGTCCTCCGCCTTGCGGCGCGCGGCCGAGCTGTGATCGCCGCGCGCGAAGGCGACACTGGAAATCTCATGCGTCAGCGTGTTGCGCACCACCCTCAGGTGAGCCCGGCAGCCGCCGGAATGCTGCCAGATCTCGTTGTGGTCGCCGGCCGGGTTCAGCCGGTCGTAGACATAGGCATTCCAGGCCTCGAAATTCTGCGAGGCGGGGTCGGGACGTTCGCGGTTGCCGTCACCCTGATAGGTGAACTCAATGACATCGCGCGGGCCGCAATAGGGGCAAGTGATCAGCACGGAATGTTCCTAATGAAGCCTTGTCTAGTGGAGCCTCGGGTTTGCACCCTGGCCCTTGTCGTCGATCACCAGCCCGCGATGAAAGCGGTCCAGCGTGAAGGGGGCGTTGAAATCGTGAGGCTGATCCTTGGCGATGGTCCAGGCAAAGCACCAGCCGGAAGCGGGCGTCGCCTTGAAGCCGCCATAGCACCAGCCGCAATTGAGATACATGCCGGGCAGGGGGCCCATGGTGATGATCGGCGAGCCGTCCATCGACATGTCGCAGACGCCGCCCCAGGAGCGCAGCATGCGCACACGCGCAAGGCCCGGGAAAAGGGCCAGCATCTCGCTCATCACCTCGTCGACGATGGGCAGATTTCCGCGCTGGGCGTAGCTGTTGTAACCGTCGATGTCGCCGCCATAGACAAGGCCGCCCTTGTCGGACTGCGACATGTAGAAATGGCCCATGCCGAAGGTCACGACCGTGTCGATGAAGGGTTTCAGCGATTCGGTGACGAAGGCCTGCAGCACATGGCTTTCGATCGGCATCGTCTCGACGCCGGCCAGTTGCATGACCCGTCCGGTGCTGCCAGCCACCGCGACCGCGATCTTCTTGGCCCTAATATCGCCGCGCGAGGTGGCAACGCCGGTAACCCGGTCGCCCTCGCGCAGGAAGCCGGTGACCTCGCAATTCTCGATAATGTCGACGCCGCGCCGGTCGGCGCCGCGGGCATAGCCCCACGCGACAGCGTCGTGCCGGGCGGTGCCGGCCCGCCGCTGCATCAGGCCGCCGACCACGGGAAAGCGTGCACCGTCGGAGATGTCGAGCGCCGGGATCAAGCGCTTGATCTCGGCTGGTGTCATCAATTCCGCATCGACGCCGAGATGGCGCATCGCGTTGCCGCGTCTTGCGTAGTCGTCGAACTGAGCCGGCGTGTGCGCCAGGTTGAGGCAGCCGCGCTGCGAGAACATGACGTTGTAATTGAGCTCGTGCGACAGGTTTTCCCACAGCTTCATCGAATGTTCGTAGAAGCGGGTGTTGGCGGGCAGCAGATAATTCGAACGAACGGCCGTTGTGTTGCGGCCGACATTGCCGGAGCCCAGCCAGCCTTTCTCCAGCACCGCGACATTGGTGATGCCGTGTTCCTTGGCTAGATAGTATGCGGTCGCCAGTCCATGCCCGCCGCCGCCGATGATGATGACGTCGTAGGATGCCTTCGGATCCGGCTTGCGCCAGGCCGGCTTCCAGTCCTTGTTTCCCTTGAGCGCGTTCGCGAGCAGCGAAAGGGCCGAGTACTCTGCCATGTGTATGATGTCCGTTGCGGGCGATGGGGCAGACTATAGAGCAGGGGGCTGATACAAAGCCAATATTGCGCCATCGCCTTTCGACTGGCCGACGCTCGATGAGCGCGATCGTCGCGGTGACTTGCCCCATGATATGGCCGTCTTTATCAAGGACAGGCTTTTTGAATGCCTTTGCCGCCCGCGAGTCGCCAATCCATCATGTTTTTTCGATTGCTTCGCCTCATCCTGGTCCTGGCGCTTGTCGTTTCGGCGCCGCTGTCGTTCGAGGCGGCGGCGCAAGGCGTTGGCCAGGCGCCCGCCGGACTGGTCGCCGATCAGCAAAAGATCATTCAAGGCCTGACGATCAAGACCGATAATTTCGAGAAGCAGATACAGCAGGATGGCGAGGACGACAGCAACCTTGTCGACATCCGCCTGCAACTCGAGGAATTGTCACGGCAATCGCTGACCAGCGCGCTGGCGTTCCGCACACGCCTGGGCGAAATCAACAGCAGGCTCGAACAGCTCGGGCCGCCACCCGCCGCCGGCCAACCGGCTGAGCCCGACATCGTCAGCGCCGAACGCGAGGGGCTGACGTCCGAAAAGGCCGAGATCAACGCGGTCATCGCGCAAGCTCAATCCTTGTCGATCCGCATCAGCGGGCTGATCGACAAGATCGGCAACATGCGCAGCGCGCTGTTCCGCAATCTCCTCACCAAGCGCTACGTGCTCTCGGACGCGTTGAGCCCGCAGGTGTTTTCCGATGCGCGCGACGAGTTCGGCAATTTCTACAAGGCGGTGTCGTCCTGGCTGAGCTTCGCCATCAAGTTCAAGTTCCAGGCTATCCTGGCGGCGACCTTCGTGGCGCTCGGCCTGGCGCTGGTGCTGCTGGTCGGCGGGAGGCGCCTGTTCGGACGGGTGTTCGAGGCCGATCCAACCAATGAGGACCCATCCTATCTCAGCCGCCTGTCGGTGGCCTTCTGGTCGACCTTGCTGCCGACGCTGGCGGTCGCCGCCTTTCTCGGCTCGACGATCTTCTTTTTCAATTATTACAACGTGTTGCGCGGCGATATCGGCCTCTTCCTCAATGCGTTGGCCACCGTCATCGGCGTGGTGTTCTGTGTCAATCGGCTGACCAACGCGGCACTCGAGCCGCGTTTGCCCAACTGGCGACTCATCCCCGTCGAAACCGTGCCGGCGCGCTGGCTGGTCCGCCTGACCACCGCCATGGCCGTGGTCATCAGCTTCAACACCTTCCTGTCGGTCGTCAACGACAAGATGGGGTCGCCGCTGTCGCTGACCATCGCGCGCAGTTTCGTCGCCACCATCATCGTCGGCGTCATCCTGATCCTGATGGCGATGCTGAGGCCGTTCAGGGCGCGTGACGGAAGCTGGCGCCCGTGGCCGGCCTGGCTGCGCTACACCTCGCTCGGGCTGGGGCTTTTCACCATCATCGCGGCGCTGCTCGGTTATATCGGCCTTGCCCTGTTCGTCTCGCTGCAGGTCGTGGTCACCGGCACCGCGCTGATAACGGCCTATATCGGTTTCCTGTCGGCGCAGGCGATCGGCGAGGAGGGCGCTTTCGCCAACACCTCGGTCGGGCGTTGGCTATCGGCCAATTCCAGCTATGAAGATACCGCACTCGACCAGCTCGGTCTTGTCGTCAGCATCGCCATCAACGTGATGATCGTGCTGGTGTTTCTGCCGTTGATCCTTTTGATGTGGGGCTTCCAGCTCGGCGATATCGAGGCGTGGGCGTACAAGCTCGCAACCGGAATCAATATCGGTTCGGTGACCATTTCGGTCACTGGCATCCTGTCGGGCATCGTCGTCTTCGTTATCGGCTATTTCCTGACGCGCTGGTTCCAGGGCTGGCTCGACGGCTCGGTCATGGCGCGCGGCAAGGTCGACACCGGAGTGCGCAACTCGATCCGGCTGGCGGTCGGCTATGCCGGCGTTGCGCTCGCCGCGCTGGTCGGCATCTCTGCGGCCGGCATCGACCTCTCCAGCCTGGCGCTGGTCGCGGGTGCGCTTTCCCTCGGTATCGGCTTTGGCCTGCAGAATGTGGTGTCGAATTTCGTCTCCGGCCTGATCCTTCTGGCCGAGCGGCCGTTCAAGGTCGGCGACTGGATTGTGGCCGGCGACGTCAGCGGCACGGTCAAGAAGATCAGCGTGCGTGCCACGGAGATCGAGACTTTTCAGCGGCAGTCGGTGATCCTGCCCAATTCGAACCTGATCAACAACGCCGTCGGCAACTGGACGCACCGCAACAAGCTCGGCCGCATCGACATCAAGGTGGGCGTCGCCTATGGCAGCGACGTCAAGCAGGTCCACGCGGTGCTGCTGGATATCGCGCGCAACCATCCGCTGGTGCTGAAGAACCCCGAGCCTTTCGTCTTGTTTTCCAATTTTGGACCCGCCGCGCTCGAATTCGAGATCCGCGTGTTCCTGGCCGATGTGATGAACGGCAACATCGTGCAGAACGACGTCCGCTTCACCGTGCTGGAAAGATTCGACGACCAGCACATCGAAATCCCGTCCACGCCGCGCGCGGTCGTCGAGGCCAAGAAGCACGTGGCATGGCCGACCGACGACGACAAGATCGAGGTCGATTTCGCCGAACGGGAAGAGGCCAAGGCACAAGCCGAGGCGGACGCAAAGCGTCAGGCCAAATCAAGCCGCAAGACACGCAAGCCAGATCCGGATTAGATTGGAGATTGCATGTCGGCATGCCAATTGCGGCATGAATGCGGCATTCAGTTGCGGTTCAGCTTCCATCTCATATAAGCTCCCATGCAAAGGCGAGAATGCCTTGTGGAAATGCAACAGAGGCGGTGGGAACACCGATATTGCAAATGTGGAAGTCTCTCGTCGCTGCCGTGGCCTTGCTCGCCGTGAGCGGCTCGGCCCATGCCGCCAGCGCGGTCAACAAGGACGCCGAGACGCGCACGCTGGTCGTGACCGAGGGCGGCAGCAAGACCGAGCTTGCGCTGGCCGGCGGTGAAACCGTCGAGTTCTGCCAGAGCGGCTGTTTTGTCACCTTGCCCAATGGCGACCTTGAAGCCCTGACCGGTTCGGAAACCGTCGAGATTTCAGGCGGCGTCGCCCGCATCAAGTAATCTCGGTGTGATGATTGGAAAGGCCGGGCGTTTGCTCGGCCTTTTATTGTTTCCGGTAGCTGTTGTTTAACAATGACGATCGAAATGCCGCGGCGGCAGCCCTTTGCAACCGTACGTTTTAATGTTCGCTAGGCGATCCCCCGCTATACCAGCATCAAGACGCCGAAACACGGCGCTCAACGGGTTCGGGTTTCCGGATCAGACGCTGGCAGGGCAGGACGGGCATGGACGCGCGGTCGGACAGGAACGCAATACCGCTTGCGGTCGATCTCGACGGCACGCTGATCGCGACGGACCTTTTGTGGGAAGGATTGTTCATCCTCCTCAAGAAGAACCCGCTCTATTTCTTCCTGGTGCCTTTCTGGGCGGCCGGCGGACCGGCGCGGCTGAAGCAGGCGATCGCCCAACGCATCGACATCGACCCCGCCACGCTGCCCTATCGGGCGCCCCTGCTCGACCGGCTCCGCACCGAGCACGCCGAAGGCCGCAAGCTCGTGCTGGCCACCGGCACGCCGCGCAAGTTCGCCGACGCCATTGCTGTCCATCTCGGCATTTTCGACCGGGTACTGGCCACCGAGGGTCTCGACAATCTCACTTCGGGAAAGAAGCGAGCCTCGCTCCTTGCGGCCTATGGCGATGCCGGTTTCGACTATGCCGGCAACAGCCGCCACGACCTCCAGGTCTTCGACGCGGCACGCAGCGCGATCGTAGTGGCCCCGGACCGTCATGCCGCGCGCTGGCAGGCGGCGCATGGCGCCGAAACGATGCCGGCGCCCAAGCCGACGTTGCGGACCATCGTCAAGATGCTGCGCGTCCACCAGTGGCTGAAGAATTCGCTGATCGCCGTGCCGATGATGCTGTCGCACGAATATTTCAATTCCAACATGATCTGGGAATGCCTGCTGGCGTTCATCGCGTTCAGCGCGGTGGCGTCGGCGATCTATATCCTCAATGATTTCTTCGACCTTGCGCTCGACCGCAAGCATCTGACCAAGCGCAACAGGCCGTTCGCCAGCGGTGCGCTGTCTATTCCGTTCGGCCTTGGCGCAATCGCGGTGCTGCTGGCGATCGGCGTCGGCACCGGGCTGTTCCTGTCGCCTGAATTCCTGGCTGTGCTCGGCGGCTACATGGTCGTTACCACGGCCTATTCGCTGTCGTTCAAGCGCATGCTTCTGGTCGACGTGCTGACGCTTGCCGGCCTCTACACCATTCGTGTGCTGGCCGGCGCGGCCGCCACGGGCGTCGACGTCTCGTTCTGGCTGCTCGCCTTCTCGATCTTCTTCTTCCTGTCGCTGGCACTGGTGAAGCGCTTTGTCGAATTGCGCACCACGGCCATTCCGCCCGGCGAACGCATTGCCGGCCGCGGCTATCGCACCGAAGACCAGGAGATTGTCGCCCAGGCCGGCATGGCTTCGGCGTTCTCCTCGGCGCTGGTGCTGGCGCTCTACATGGACAGCGTCGCGGTGCGCGAACTCTATCCGCATCCCTGGCTGATCTGGCCGCTGGCGCCGATCGTGCTTTATCTCACCATGCGTGTCTGGATCCTGGCGCGCCGCGACGAAATGCACGACGACCCGGTCGTCTTCATCATTCGCGACTGGCGCAGCCAGATCGTGGTGGCGATCGGCGCGGTGCTGCTGGTCATCGGAGGCTGGTAGGCATGGCGGAACGCTTCCAGAGCTTTGGCCTTGCCACGCCGCCAGCGGCAAGGGCGATCCACGCCGATGACGCCATTGCGCTGCTGAAGGGCGGCCAGGCCAGGCAAGCGTCGCTGCTTGCCTATGGCAACGGCCGATCCTACGGCGATTCCTGCCAGAACCAGCTCGGCACCGTCATCGACATGCGGCCCCTGAACCGCATTCGCGGCTTCAACGCCGAGAGCGGTCTGCTCGAAGCGGATGCCGGGGTGCTGCTCGCGGATGTCATTGCATATGCCGCGCCTCACGGCTTCTTCCCGGCGGTGGTGCCCGGCACACAATTCGTCACGCTCGGCGGCGCCATTGCCAACGATGTCCATGGCAAGAACCATCACCGGCGCGGTACGTTCGGTTGCCATGTGGAAAGTTTCACGCTGCTTCGGTCGGATGGACACAGCTATCGCTGCTCTGCGACCGACAATCCGCGCCTGTTTCGAGCGACCATCGGCGGCATGGGGCTCACCGGCCTGATCCTCTCGGCTTCGATCCGGCTGATGCGGGTTCCGTCGCTCGATATCGTGGAAAAGACGACGCGGTTTCGCGACCTCCGCGAATATTTCGACCTTGCCGAAGCGGCGGACCAGGCCAATGAATATGCCGTCGCCTGGATCGACCAGCTCGCCGGTGGCCGCAACAGCGGACGGGGGCTACTGTTTACCGGCAACCACGCCGAGCACGGCTCGCACGCGGCCGCGCGTGCGAGCGCGAAATTCTCCGTTCCGCTCCAGCCGCCTTTCAACGTGCTCAGCCGGCCGTTCCTGACCGCTTTCAACGCCGCCTACAGGTGGAAAAAGGGGCAGGCCAAGGTGCCGCGCCAGGTCGAATACCAGGGCTTCTTCTTCCCTCTCGACGGTGTGCGCGACTGGAACAGGCTCTATGGACCGAAGGGGCTGTTCCAGCATCAGAGCGTGGTCCCGGAAGGGGCCGCGCGCGCAATCGTGCCGGCACTGCTCGCGGCGGCCAGGCAGGCCGGGCAGGGGTCGTTCCTCACCGTCTTGAAGCGCTTCGGTGGGGTCCGCTCGCCGGCGCTGCTGTCGTTCCCTCGTCCGGGTTACACGCTGACGCTGGACTTCCCCAACAGGGGAGCGGCGACACTTGCCCTGCTCGACGAACTCGACCGCATGACGATCGCGGCTGGTGGGGCGGTCAACCCTTACAAGGATGCGCGCATGAGTGCTGCAACCTTCGTTGCTTCGTTCCCGGAGTGGCCGAGGCTGGAAGCGCTGCGCGATCCCGCCTTCATGTCCGACTTCTGGGCGCGCACGGCCGGGATTGTCGACCTGCCGCGGCGCGATGCAGAGGCAGCCGAATAGGTAAACTTAGAATGAATCGTGGTTTACGAAGGTTTAACATCCAGGTTTACCCAAAAATGTCTTGTGGGTTCACGAAATCTTTTCAGATTTGTATTAGCTGATATCACAGGGTGGCGGGCTACATGAAATATATCGTCTTCATTTTGTTTACGGTTATGACAAATGCTGCTGCGCAGCTGATGCTGAAGCAAGGCATGATGTCGCTCGGACCGATTTCATTCGAGGGCACCAATCCGCTGATCAAGCTGTTGCAGATCGTCTTCAGCCCCTGGGTCTTCCTTGGCCTGTGCACCTTCGTCATTTCGATGGCCTCGCACCTCTACGTGCTTTCCAAGGTCGAGCTTTCCTTCGCCTATCCGTTTCTGAGCCTGGCTTACGTCGCGGTCGCGATCTTTGCCTATTTCGTCTTCCGAGAAGACCTGAATGGCTGGCGCATCGCCGGCATTGCCTGCATCTGCGTCGGCACGGTGCTGATCGCGCAAAGTGGGCGAGGGCATGAAGACCAGAGCGCTTCCATCACGCCCGACAAGATACAAGCAAACGAGATCGTTCGATGAGACATGTGATTTTCGGGGGTGACGGCTTTGTTGGCCGTCACCTGGCGCCGAAGCTTGTGGCCGACGGTGAAGAGGTTGTCGTCGCCGACATCGTCAGGAGCGACCTTGCGCATTACCGCACTGTCCGCTTCATCAAGTGCGACGTCACCGACCAAGGCTCGGTTGCCGCGGTCGGGCTGAAGGCCGACGACATGGTCTACAATTTGTCGGCCAAGATGCTGTCGCCGATCCAGGTGCGGGCGAAGCGGCACGACTTCTTCTTTCCGGTCAATTTCCACGGCACCGAGCACATCCTGGAGGCCATGGACAAGGCTGGTGCCCCCAGGCTCGTCCATTATACGACCGACATGATCTATGGTCACACCGTCACCCAGCCGATGACCGAGGAGCACCCGGTCGCGCCGCTCGGCGAATATGGCTGGTCGAAGCAGAAGACCGAGGAACTGGCCGGCGAATGGCGCAAGCGCGGCATGTCGATCTCGCTGTTTCGCCCGCGCCTGATCATCGGGCCCGGCCGCCTCGGCATCCTCGAAAAGCTGTTCAAGCTGATCGAATGGAACTTTCCAGTGCCGATGATCGGTTCGGGCCGCAACCCTTATCAGTTCATCTCGGTGTTCGACTGCGCGGAGGCGGCGCGCGCCGCGTGGAAGGCCGGTGTGCCCAACGAGGCTTATAATCTCGGGTCGCTCAATCCGCCGCCGGTGAAGAAATTGCTTGGCGACCTGATCCGGCATGCCGGCTCGAAGTCGATCCTGCTGCCTACCCCCGGCTGGGCGGTCAAGCGCACGCTCGACCTGCTCGACCTCTTCAACATGCCGATCATGGATCCGGAGCAATATCTGATCGCCGACGAGGACTGCGTGCTCGACGTGTCCAAGGCCGGGCGGCAGCTCGGCTGGGTGCCGCAATACCGCGACGAGGACATGCTGATCGCCGCCTACAGCGAATACCGCGCCAAGAAGGCCGGGCAAGCCGTCGCCACCAAACATGTGCCCGCCGAATAGGGGCGCGCCGAACAGTTTATTGCGCACGACGCCAGTCGCGGGCGCGAACAGGAGATTGAAATGACCGTCATGGCCAAGCCGGAACAGACGAATACGCGCACCCTGGTCAGCGCGCCGACACTGTCGCCCGCCACCATCGCCAAGCCCGACCTGATCGCCGTCGAGCAGGCCAAGGCGATGGATATCGCGGGGATGACCGAGCTGTTCAAGGCGCATCTCAACCCCGGCCAGCTGCATTTCATGAAGCTGCTCGGCTTCCACAAGATCAAGATCGAACGTGCAGAGGGCATGTTCTACATCGACCAGAACGGCCGCAAGATCCTCGATTTCTTCGGCGGCTTCGGGTCGCTGGCCTTCGGCCACAACCATCCGCGCATTCTGGAAGTGCGCAAGAAATTCCAGGAGGAGAAGCGGCAGGAAATCGCCATCGCGTTCATGTCGCAATATGCCGCCGCGTTGGCGCACAACATCGCCAAATGTTCGCCTGGCGATCTCGACATGGTGTTTTTGGGCTCGTCGGGCTCGGAAGCGATGGAGGCGGCGGTGAAGCTTGCCGAGCGTGCCGCCGGCCCGAAGCGGTCGAAAATCGTCTATGCCGAGAATTCATTCCACGGCAAGACCAAGGGTGTGCTGGGCATCACCGACGGCCAGCTCTACCGCGCCGACTTCAGGATGGCCGACAATACCGTCCGCATTCCCTTTGCCGATATCGAGGCCGTCGAGCGCCTGTTCCGCTCCGATCCGGAGATCGGCGTCATCGTGCTGGAAACCATCCAGGGCGGCGGTGGCATCATCCAGGCGCCGACTGAATACTGGCGGAAGCTGCGGGCGCTGTGCGACCAGTATGGCGTGCTGTGGGTCGCCGACGAAGTGCAGTGCGGCTATGGCCGCTCGGGCCGCTTCTATGCCTTCGAGCATCACGGCGTCGTGCCCGACGTGACGGCACTGGCCAAATCGCTGGGCGCCGGCAAGGCCGCTGTCGGCGCGATGATTGCGCGCCGCGAAATCTACATGAAGGCCTACGGCACGCCGAAGACGGCGATGATCCACGCCATGGCCACTTTCGGTGGCATGGGCGAGGCGTGTGCCACGGCGATCGAAGGCATCAACGTGCTTTACGACGAGGGGCTGATCGACAACGCCGCCGTCACCGGCGAGTACCTGCTGCAGCGGCTGCAGGCACTCAGGGAAAAATACCCGAAGATCATCAAGGACGTGCGCGGCAAGGGTTTCATGGTGGGGCTGGAGTTCCACGACTTCTCGCAGACCTTGCCGATGGTGCTGCGCCCCATCGTCAGCGTGCTCGACGACAAGCTGAAGGGCTCGCTGTCCGGTTTCGTCGGCGCGCTGCTGCTGCGCGACTACGACGTGCTCGTCGCCTTCACCGAATACAACCGCAATGTCATCCGGCTCGAGCCGCCGCTGATCTGCCAGCGCGAGCATGTCGACCGCTTCGTCGATGCCTTCGACAGTCTCTTGTCGCGCGGCATCGTGGCGATCGTGAAGGATTTCGTCAAAAGCCAAGTCCGTTGAAACGAACGTTCGCCGAGAAGACATGCTGACCAAGTCGCCCGCTCCGCAAAGTCCACTCGACCGGCTCGCCGAGGCTGGTCTGGATTGGGGCGAGGGGACCTATGCGCGGCTGGCGGCTCCGATCGGTGCGGCTGCCTTCGCCCTCTATATGCTTTTGACGGCGTTCACGGCCTGGGTGATGCCCGACGCCAACTGGGACATGCTGCCCTATCTCGCCATGTCGGAGGAGGGCACCTACCCCGATGCGCAGGCACTGCATGACTATGCCTACAACACCGTCAAATCGAGTGTCTCGGCGGGCGACTACAAGGCGCTGACCGACGATGGCGGTGCCTTCCGCAGCCACATGGCGCAGAACGCCGCCGACTTCCATTCGTTGCTCGGCATGTACCGGATCAAGTTCCTCTATGCCGAAATCCTGTCGACGCTGAGTTCCGTCATGTCGCCGGTCGAGGCGATGCGGCTGGTGCAGGTGTTTTCGGTCCTGCTGTTCGGCGCGATCACGCTGCTCTGGCTGCGCGCGGAAAAGGCACTGGCGTTGGCACCGGTGGTCGGCGCGGTGCTGATCATGGCCGATTTCGGCGACGCCGCGCGCGCTTCGACACCGGACCTGCTTACCTCGGCGCTGCTGCTAGGCGGTCTCTTCGCTTATGTCCGAGGCCGCGAGGTGGCGACGGCGATCCTGCTCTTCCTCGCCTTCATGGTGCGGCCGGACAACATAGTTTTCCTTGCCGTTTTCGCTGTGCTGCTGGTCCTGTTCCGGCAAAAGGCCTGGGGCGTGCTGGTCGGGTTTGCCGCTTCGCTCGCCGCGTATTTTGCCATTTCGCACTGGGCCCATCATCCCGGGTGGTGGCCGCATCTGTGGTTTTCCAGCATCGGGCAGCACTACAATATGGACGGGTTCGAGCCGGCTTTTTCCGTCATCGCCTATCTCCGGGCGTTTGCCGCCTCGCTGCTGCGCGCCATCAACCTGAACAGCTGGGTCGGGGTCTCGGTTCTGGCGCTGGCCGGGTGGTTTGCGGCCGACTGCGCCGGCTTCAGGCTCGGCCGCCGCGCGGGCATTCTGTTTGCTGCGCTGGTGCTCGGTGCGCTGGCCAAATTCAGCGTCTTCCCGATCCACGACACGCGCATCTATTTCCCGCATCTGATCCCGCCATTCCTGCTGCTGGCACCGCCCTTCATGGCGTTGTGGGCGGCGGTCACCGGCCAGCACCGCGCCGCCCTGCACGTCATACCAGGAGACAAATCATGAGTTCAGTTTCCAACCTGGCGCGCATTGCCCTGTCGCTCGGCCTTCCCGCCGGCCTGCTCGATCGCGGGCCGTCGCTGCGCGGCACCAAGTTCCTCGCCAAGGCGGCGCTGAAGGCACGCTTCGGTGATAGCGGCCGGCCATTCCAGATGGTCAATGTCGGCGCCTGCGATGGCGCGCTGTTCGATGACGTGACGCCTTGGCTGCACCGCATTCCAAAGGCCCGCGCCATGCTGGTCGAGCCGATCCCGTACAACCAGAAACGGCTGCGCGCCAATTACCCTGACACGGACCGCTTCGTCATCGAACCCGTCGCGGTGACGAGAACTAAAGGCACGATCACGGTCCACACCTTTGACGCTGCCGCACTCGAAGCCGGCACCCTGCCGATCGAGTTCATCGGCTGCTCGTCGGTGACCGACACCAACCTGATGTCGGGCAAGAATGCCTGGGGCGAGGCCGACGCCAATTTCAACAAGTTCGCGCCGCATCTGAAAGACATCGAGGTGCCGTCGGAGACCTTGCAGACATTGCTCGACCGCAACGGCATCACCCATATCGACGCCTTCCTCGTCGATTGTGAAGGCGCCGACTGGATCGTGTTCGAGCAGATCGACCTCAAGCGCTATCGTCCCGGCATGATCAAGGTCGAGGTTGGTGCGCTGCCCGCGCCGGAGATCGGACAGGTGGTGGTCAAGCTGAAGACGGCGGGCTATCAGGTCGGCTTCCAGGCCGAGGACGTCTGGGCTTTCGCCTGACGGGTAGATGTTTTTCCTGATTTGGGGAGGGGTCGCGCGGCATCCGAGGCGTGTCGCAAACAGGCGGTAGCGCCGTCCCCGTCGCCTGCATATTGTGCGCCGATCAGACGGGCGCCGACGCCGCCCGCAACAGCATTCTGGAGTCGCGGGCAATGGCAGAGTTTCCGAAAAAGGCGAAGGTCGTCATCATTGGCCTCGGCGGCATTGTCGGCGCATCGATCGCCCATCATCTGATCGAGCGCGGCTGGGACGACATTGTCGGCATCGACAAGTCGGGCATCCCGACCGATATCGGCTCGACCGCGCACGCTTCCGACTTTTGCTACACCACCAGCCACGATTTCCTGTCGTGCTGGACGACGCTCTATTCCATCGATTTCTACGAGAAGATGGGTCATTACGCGCGTGTCGGCGGCCTCGAGGTCGCCCGTGTCGGCGACGACGGCCGCATGGATGAGATCAAGCGAAAGATCGCCTCGGCCAAGGCTTTCGGCACGCGCGCCCGTTTGATCGATCCCGCCGAGATCAAGGAAAAATTCCCGCTCATCGAACAGGATCTGGTGCAGGGCGGCCTATGGGATCCGGATGCCGGCCTCGTTATTCCGCGCTCGCAGACCGTTGCCGGCAAGCTGGTCGACCAGGCGGAAGCGTCAGGCAAGCTCAAATCCTTCGCCAACACGCCGGCGAAGTCGCTCGTCGTCAAGGACGGCCGCATCAGTGCCGTGGTGACCGACCGCGGCACGATCGAGGCCGACTATGTCATCGTCTGCGCCGGCATCTGGGGCCGGCTGATCGCCGAGATGGTCGGCGAGGACCTGCCGGTCATGCCGATCGACCATCCGCTGACCTTCTTCGGCCCCTATACCGAGTTCGCCGGCACCGGCAAGGAGATCGGTTGGCCACTGCTGCGCGACCAGGGCAACTCGGCCTATATGCGCGACACCGGCGACCCCAAGACCGCCGAAGGCGGGCAGATCGAATGGGGTTACTACGAAGAGACCAATCCGCGCCTCTGCCATCCGCGCGACCTGCTGGAGAAGGAGCAGGCACGACTGTCGCCGTCGCAGCGCGATCTCGACATGGAGCAGATCCTGGCGCCGCTCGAGCGCGCCATGGAACTGACGCCGATCCTGGGCGAACTCGGCTATAACGAGAGCCATTCCTTCAACGGGCTGCTGCAGGTGACGGCCGATGGCGGCCCGTCCATGGGCGAGAGCCAGAAGGTGAGGGGCCTGTGGTACGCCGTCGCCATCTGGGTCAAGGACGGCCCTGGCATGGGCAAGCTGATCGCCGACTGGATGACGGATGGCCGCACCGCGATCGACCACCACGCCATCGACTATGCGCGCTTCTATCCGCACCAGACCAAGGAACAATTCATCTGGGATCGCTGCACCGAGACGGCCATGAAGGTCTACAACCCGGCGGTGCATCCGCGCGAACCCTTCTCCAAGGCCCGCAACATCAGGCGCTCGCCGTTCTGGGAGCGTGAAAAGGAACTCGGCGGCTATTTCATGGAGCTGGGCGGCTGGGAGCGTGCGCATGGCTATGCCGCCAACGAGCATCTGCTTGAAAAGTATGGAAACCGCGTGCCGGTGCGCGAGAACGAATGGGACAACCGCCATTTCTGGCGCGTCTCCAACGCCGAGCATCTGGCGATGAGCGAGGATTGCGGCATCGTCAACCTCTCGCATTTCTCGATGTATGACATCGAAGGGCCCGACCATGTCGCGCTGCTGGAATGGCTGTGCGCGGCCAAGATCGGCGGCGACAACAACATCGGCAAGGGCATCTACACCCACTTCCTCGATGAGCAAGGCATGGTGCGCGCCGACTTCACGGTGATCCGCATGGCCGACCGCTGTCGGCTGATCGACGGCGCCGACGCTGGGCCGCGCGACTACCAGTACATGCGCCGCACGGCCCAGGACAAAGGGTTCGACGTCACCATCACCGACGTGACCGAGAAGTACGTCACCATCGGCATCTGGGGGCCGAATGCCCGCACGACGTTGCAAAAGGTGGTCGAGAACCCGGATGGGCTTTCGCCGGAGAATTTTCCGTTCGCGGCGATCAAGCCGGTCCGGATCGGCGGCAAGGACGTTACGGCGTTCCGTATTTCCTATGTCGGCGAGCAGGGCTGGGAACTGCATATGCGCTACGAGGATGGTCTCGCCGTCTGGGACGCGCTGCGCTCGACCGGTGTCATGCCATTCGGCGTCGAGACCTACGCCAATACGCGCCGCATGGAGAAGAGCCTGCGGCTGCAGAACGCCGACCTCTTGACCGAGTACAATCTGCTGGAAGCCGATCTCGCCCGCCCGAAGGTCAAGGAGAACGATTTCTGCGGCAAGGCCAAGCACTTGGAGTATCGTGAGCGCGCGCACCAGCCGGCGATGCTATGCACGCTGGTGATGACCGAGAACAAGGATTCCAGAGGTGTCGCCCGTTATCCGGTCGGCACCATGCCGGTCATGGACCCGGCAACCGGCGAGACGCTGGTCGACGAACTCGGCCGCCGGTCGTTCACCACCTCGGTGGCCTATGGTCCGACCATCGGCAAGAACATCGCGCTCGCCTATCTGCCCTGGGCCTATGCCCAGGAGGGTCGCAGGCTCAAGGTCGAGTATTTCGGCGAGACCTATCCGGTCGAGGTCGCCAGCGTCGGCTACAAGCCGCTTTACGACGCGGAGAATCTCAAGCCGCGGAGCTGAGCCTTCGCCAAGAATTTCGCGCGTGTTCGGATGAGCCCGGCCCAGGTCGGGCTTTTCTCTTTTTCAGCTGTCGATTCTGGCTTACCCTCGCGGCATGTCTGGTTTTGGCACTGCAAGACATCTGCTTTCGAGCGTCGTCGCGCTGGCGCTGACGCTCTGGCCGACGACAATGTCTCGCGCAGACGAGCCGGTGGATGTCGAACTGGTGCTGGCGGTGGACGTGTCGCTGTCGATGTCGGCCGACGAGCTCGAGATCCAGCGTCATGGCTACGGGGCGGCGCTGACGCACGACAATGTGCTGCAGGCGATTACCGATGGCGCCTATGGCAAGATCGCCGTCACCTATGTCGAATGGGCCGGCACCAACTGGCAACGCGTCATCGTGCCGTGGACAGCGATCGCGACCCGGGCCGATGCGGAGCGGGTGGTGGCGCAATTGTCGGCTCAGCCGCCCAACAGCGCGCGGCGCACCTCGATCTCCGGCGCGCTGGAGTTCGGCAGCGACCTTTTCGCCGAAAGCGGCTACCAGGGAACCAAGCGCGTCATCGACATTTCGGGCGACGGGCCAAACAACCAGGGCGCGCCGGTCAATCTCGCCCGCGACGGGGTGGTCAGGCAAGGCATAGTCATCAACGGCCTGCCGCTGATGACCCGAGGCGGCTTTTCCGGCGTCTATGACGTCAACGATCTCGATCGCTACTACAGCGACTGCGTCATCGGCGGTCCCGGCGCCTTCATGATCCCGGTCAACGACTGGACGCAATTTCCCGAAGCCATCCGCCGCAAGCTGGTGCTGGAGCTCGCCGGCCCGGCGTCACGGCAATGGGCGGCGGAGGAGGCGGATCACCCGCCAGTGGTGCTGGCCCAGGACAAACCCGCCGCCGACTGCCAGGTCGGCGAGAAAATGTGGCGCAACCGCAACTGGATGCCCGACGCCAGGTAGCGCTATCCCAAACCGGATTGCCGGCTGCTTTGCGCGCAAACACGGTCCTGTTGATTGACAAGCCCATCGGCCTCTGTGAACAATTTCCCGCAGAAAAACAAAAGGGGAACCGATATGAACAGAATAACCGTCCTTGCCGCGACATTGACACTTGCCACAGGCTTGTCCGCGCCGGCGATGGCCGCCACATCGCTCACCATCGGCATCAGCGGATGGACCGGATTCGCGCCGCTGACACTCGCCAAGCAGGCAGGGCTGTTCGAGAAGCATGGGCTCGATGTGACCTTGAAGAAGGTGCCGCAGGCCAGCCGTCCGCTCGCCATCGCCAGCGGCGACCTACAATGCGCCGCCACCACGGTCGAGACGTGGCTGGTCTGGAACGCCAGCGGGGTGACCACCAAGCAGATTTTCCAGCTCGACAAATCCTATGGCGCCGACGGCATTGTGGTGCGCAACGACATCAAGACAGTCGCCGATCTCAAGGGCAAGACCGTCGCTTCCTCGGCGCCTGGAACGTCGCCCTACTTCCTGCTGGCTTGGGTGCTGAACAAGAACGGCATGTCGACCAAGGATGTCACGGTCGTCAATCTCGAACCCGACGCGGCGGCGCAAGCCTTCCTCGCCGGCCAGAACGATGCGGCCGTCACCTACGAGCCCTTCATCTCGGCCGTGCGCGACAAGGCCGACCAGGGCCATATCCTGGCGACCACGCTCGACTATCCAATGGTTCTCGACACGGTCGGCTGCACGCCCGAATTCCTCAAGGCCAATCCCGACGCCGCCAAGGCGCTTGCCGACAGCTATTTCGACGCCCTCGACATGATCAAGAAGGAGCCGCAGAAATCCTATGAGATCATGGGCGCCGACGTGAAACAGTCGGCCAAGGAATTCGAGGATTCGGCAAAGTACCTGAAATGGGCCGACAAGGCCGAGAACAAGCAGTTCTTCACCAAGGAATTCCAGGACTTTTCCAAGACCGCCGGCGATCTGCTGCTGCAGATGGGGCTGATCAAGGAGGCACCCGACGTCGCCACTCTGGCCGACACCAGCGCCGTGGCGAATTGACGGTTCAACCCTTGGGCACCGTGCGGTGGCGCAGAGCGCCGCCGCCTTGCCGCTGACAAAGGACGAAGATGCGCCCCTTGCATCCTGTCTCTCCGAGCCTGCGAACAGTGCTCGGTATCTCCTTCTTCGTGCTGTTCGTGGCCTTCTGGGCCTGGATCACGCTTGGCGGCCACGTCAACCGCATCTTCCTCGCCGATCCGCTGTCGATGCTGCGGGATGGCTGGCGGCTGCTGGTCGAGGATCGTTTCTGGCTCGACATACTGATCACCATCTGGCGGGTCTTCGGCGGCTTTGTACTGGCCTCGGTCGTCGCGGTGCCGCTCGGCATCGCCATGGGCGCCTGGAAGCCGGTGGAAGCGTTTCTGGAGCCCTTCGTCTCCTTCGCCCGCTATCTGCCGGCGTCGGCCTTCATTCCGCTGCTCATCCTTTGGGCCGGCATTGGCGAGCTGGAAAAACTGCTCGTCATCTTCGTCGGCTCGGTGTTCCAGATCATCCTGATCATTGCCGTCAAGGTTGGGGCCACGCGGCGCGACCTGGTCGAGGCCGCTTATACGCTGGGCTCGACCAACAATGGCATCGTCAGGCGGGTCATCATGCCGGCCAATGCGCCCGAGATCGCCGAGACGCTACGGCTGGTGCTCGGCTGGGCATGGACCTATGTCATCGTGGCCGAATTGATCGGCTCATCGTCGGGCATCGGTTACATGATCATCAACAGCCAGTCGCGGCTGGCGACCGGGCAGATCATCTTCGGCATCATCGTCATCGGCCTGATCGGGCTGTTGTCCGATTTTGCGTTCAAGGCGTTCAACCGCTGGCTCTTTCCATGGAGCCTGGCGTGAGCAAGCTTCTTATCGAGGGTGTCTCGCGAACCTTTGCCGGCGTGCGGGGTGGAGAACCCGTCAAGGCGCTGATGCCAATCGACCTGGCGGTGGCGGCCAACGACTTCATCACCGTTTTGGGACCGTCAGGTTGCGGAAAGTCGACACTGTTGAGGATCGTCGCCGGCTTGGAGGCGCCAAGCGAAGGCCGCGTTCTGCTGGACGGCAAGACGGTGACGCGGCCCGGGCCGGACCGCGGTATGGTCTTCCAGTCCTACACGCTGTTTCCATGGCTGACGGTCGCCGAAAACATCGGCTTCGGCCTGCGCGAACGGGGGATGGCCGAAAAGGAGCGGGACGACATTGTCGCTTCCTATGTCGATCTCGTCGGGCTGAAGGGGTTCGAGAACCATTGGCCGAAACAGCTTTCAGGGGGCATGCAGCAGCGCACGGCGATTGCCCGGGCGCTAGCCAACGATCCCGAAATCCTGTTGCTGGACGAGCCGTTCGGGGCGCTGGACAACCAGACACGCGGGCTGATGCAGGAATTGCTGCTCGGCATATGGGAACGGCGCAAGAAAACGGTGCTGTTCGTCACCCACGACATTGAGGAGGCGATCTTCATGGCCTCGCGCGTGATCGTGATGACGGCGCGGCCCGGCCGCATCAAGTCGGATGTCTCCATCGACCTGCCGCATCCCAGGCACTACACGCTGAAGACCAGTCCCGAATTCTCGGCGTTGAAGGCGCGGCTGACCGAGGACATCCGCGTCGAGGCGATGCGGACGGCGCAAGTGCGGTCGGCCGAGACCTGATCGGGATCAGGCTGCCAGCAATTGCTTGCGGTCGACGCGTTCCTGCTGCGGCGAGCGGGCGTAGAGCTCGCGGTAACATTTCGAGAAATGCGAGGCCGAGACGAAGCCGCAGGCGACCGCCACCTCGACCACCGGCAGCGACGATTGGATCAAGAGATGCCGGGCGCGGTCGAGGCGGATTTCGAGGTAGTAACGGGCAGGCGACCGTCCCATCTCGGTGCGGAACAGGCGCTCGATCTGGCGGCGCGACAGGTCGACATGGTCGGCGATCTCGATCAGCGACAGCGGCTCGGACAGATTGGCCTCCATCAGCTCGATGATGGTCAGCACTTTCGAGTTCTGCACGCCGAGGCGGGCGCGCAGCGGCAGGCGCTGGCGGTCGGTCGGACTGCGCACACGATCGGTCAGCACCTGCTCGCACACGCGGTTGACGAGGTTCTCGTCGAAATCGTCGCCGATCAGCTTCAGCATCATGTCGAGCGCGGCGGTGCCGCCGGCGCAGGTGTAGATGTTCTGGTCGATCTCGAACAGGTCGGCAAAGACATTGGCCTTCGGGAACGCTTCGGAAAAACCGGGCAGGTTTTCCCAATGGATGGCACAGCGCTTGTTGGACAGGAGCCCGGCGGCGGCGAGGATATGTGCACCGGTGCACAGGCCGCCGACGGCGACGCCGCGATTGTATTCCTCGCGCAGCCAGGCAAAGGCGGACTTGTTCTGGTAGCGCTCGACATTGGTGCCGCTGCAGACGATGGCCATATTGGGGCGATCCGGCCCCGCCATCTTCTTGCGTTCCTCCTCCAGCGAGGTGTTGACCGCACACTCGACGCCGTTCGAGGCGCGCACCGGCTTGCCGTCGATGCTGGCGAGGCGCCAGCGATAGGCCTCGTAGCCGAGCATCCGATTGGCCGAGCGCAGCGGGTCGAGCGCTGTCGCAAAAGCGATCATGGTGAAATCGGGGATAAGGAAGAACACAAACGATCGCTTGATCGGATGCTTGACGGCGTTCACGGGGAACCTCATCTGGCCATGACGCGAACAGGATGTCGCGAATAGCATAGCGTCATCAGGAAAAACCATTCCTGTCAATCGTCTAGACGGCTTTGGGAAGATTAAATTTGCGACATGGGTCGCAAATGGGCAATCGCCGCGCGGTGCTGCTCGAACCAGGCCACCGTCAGGTTGTGAAAGGCGATGGAAGCGCAACAAAATAAACGCCGCCTCGGCGGACCGAGGCGGCGGCAGTCAACCCTGAAGCCGCGGCAGGGGCGCGGCTGTGGAGGTGTCTTGTATTTTCGATTTCTACGCAGTTCCGGCCGGGAAAATACGGTTTTCCTGGAACCGCGCTCGTTCAGGCGACGAAGCCGAGACGTGCCGCGGCCATGGCGCCGGTCTGGCCGGGCATGGTGTTGGCAAGACGCTGACGCTCGAGAGCGGTGGTCAGGTTCATTTCGCGGCGGGCGAAGAGGCGGGCAAAAAGCTTCATGATCATCTCCAATCGGTTGCTCGCGCATTGGCCCGAAAATCGAATTGATTTTCGGAAAGCACGATGCGCAGACTCAAAGTGTTAGAGCGTACTTTGTGCGTCCAATAGGACGCACGTCGCTCTAAACGGGTCGCCTTCGCTTGATGGAGTGGGGCAGCTCGTTTGCTGACGGTGATATAGGCTTGTGTGAGCAGGAACTAAATCGCAAAAGCGAAGCGCTTGATATGAAAAGCGACACCGGATGCGACATATTTTGGCAAGCTACGAGCAATATGCCTAGGATTTATGAATATTTACAGGAAGTTAATCAAAAAATCGAGCTGCTATGCGGCTTGCTCATATGCGCCATGCAGCGGCGGCATGGCTCATGAATTCGTTTGAATACAAATAAAATAGAGAAGGCCTGCCGGGCGGGCTGCGCGGCAGGCCTTCAGCACGGGGTACACACGATTTACTTTGCTCCAGCCCAGGATCCGACGCCGCTGCGAATGCCGGTCTTGGCGTCGGAAGCTTCCGGCCAGCCGATATCCTTCTGCAGCTCGATCGGCAGTGAACGGATGGCGCGTTCGGTCTGGTAGCGGGCGCGGGCCGCGTTGAATTCGGTCGCGATGCGGCCGAGGGACGATAGGATAAACATTTCGATCTCCTTTGCTACGGCACGGCAGGCGCCGGCAATGCGTTACGTCAGGTCTGTTTCAGCTTCATTTCACGTCGATGCAGGTCTGCGCCGTGGTCGTTTCGTGGCCGCTTTTGGCAGCATGCTGCTTCGATGGAGTTGACTATGCTCCCGGTCTGATGTTCAATCAAACGAAATGGAATGATGTTTTGTATCAGAAAAATTGAAGGTCGATCGTCATGAACGCCCCACTCAATCACCCGCTGCCGCTGCTCGACCTCGACGTTTTGCGCACCTTCGTGGCGATTGCCGAGACCGGCAGCTTCACCACCGCGGCCAATGCGGTGTTTCGGACGCCGTCGGCCGTCTCCATGCAGATCAAGAAGCTGGAGGATATTCTCGGCCGCTCGGTGTTCGCGCGCGACGCGCGTTCGGTGACGCTGACCACGGACGGCGAAATGCTGCTCGGCTATGCCCGGCGGCTTTTGTCGATCAACCGCGAGGTGGTGTCGAAGTTCATCATCCCCGATATTGTCGGGGTGGTGCGGCTCGGCTCACCTGACGACTATGGCGAGCGCGTGCTGCCGCATGTGTTGAAGCGTTTCGCGCAGTCGCATCCCTCGATCGCCGTCGACGTCACCATCGACCAGAGCAGCAATCTGCGCCGGCGCATGGATGACCGGGCGCTCGACATCACGCTGTTGACCAATTCGTACAAGACCAGCGCGCTCGGCGCCGAGGTGCTGTTGACCGAGCCGATCGTGTGGGCCGGCGCCAAGGGCGGCTGCGCGCATCTGCGCGAACCGCTGCCGGTTTCGCTTTGGGAAGAGGGCTGTGCCTGGCGGGCCGGCGCGCTCGAGGCATTGGGCCGCGAGGGCCGCAACTATCGCGTCGCTTATATGAGTGCCCATACCGCAGGCCAGCGCGCCGCGATCATGGCCGACCTCGCGGTCGCGCCGCTGCCGAGATCGTTCCTGGGCAACGACATGGTCGAACTCTGCCCTAAGGACGGAATGCCCGATATCGGCACTTACAATCTTGCCATGGTGGTGGCGCCGGACGCCAGCGCGCCGGTCAAGGCCGTCGCCGACCACATCCGCGCGACCTTCGAAGTGTTCAGGGAAACCGGCAAGTTCTGATCGATGTCGTGAGGCCGAGTTTCAGTGCTCGGCGATCTCGTCACGTTCGCCGAGCCGATTGATCGTCTGGCCGAAATGGTTGGTGTGCTGGGATGAAGCTTTGGTCGACGACTTGACCGTTTCCCTTTCAGCCCGGGTGTAGGTGTCGTCCGTGAGAAACGCGACGATGTGCTGACGCGCGCGCCGCGCTTCCGGCATGTCAATCAGCGGCCAGACGTGGAACATGCCTTCCTCGTAGATCAGCTCCACCTCGACACCGGCGGCGCTGGCTTTTTGTGCAAAGATGAGATTGTCGGGCGTGAGAAGATCGCGGGAGCCCGTCAGGAGCAGTGTCTTCGGCAATATCGACAGATCGCCATAGACCGGGCTGATACGCCAGTCTGTCGGATCCAACCCGGCACTATAGAGCCGGATTGCCTCACGCCCGCCGGCGATGCCCAACCATGGATCATTCCGCTCCGCCTCAAACACTTCGGGGTTCGCGAGCGAGACGTCGAGGCCGGGTGAAATCAGCACATGGCGCGACGGCACCGGCAAACCCTCGTCCGCCGCCATCATGGTCAGCACCACGGCCATGTTGCCGCCGGCGGAATCGCCCATGAAGACGATATCTTCCGCCTCTGTCTCATCGAGCATCTGGCGGTAGACAGCGCCGACCATGCCGAACATGGCGTGGAAATCGTGTTCCGGGGCGATGGGGTAGATCGGCACGGTGATGCCGTAGCCCAGCCGGTCGGCCATGTCGGCGATCAGATACCAGTGATAGGGCGTGATCTCAAAGACATAAGCGCCGCCATGCAGGTAGAGTATCCGCTTGTGCTCTCCGGCCTTGGGGGCGATTTCGTAGACCGGAAAACCGTCCACGCTGCGCGTCTGGATTTCGAAACGCTGATGCAGCGCGGCCGGCGGATGGTGATCCTCCGTCTTGCGCGCGGCGACGATCCAGCGCTGCAGGTTTTCCGGGCTGGAAAAGGCTTGCTTGCGGCTGTGCCTGAGCACGAAGGACACAACGTGGCTTTTCAAACTTGGCATGCGAATACACGAACTTCGGCTGCAGCCGACTAAGAGAACTCCCCCTTGTAACGAAGATCGTGCCTTGGCCGAGAATGTCAAGATTTACGGCGTGCCCACACGCTGGTGTGATCCGCGCGTCGTCGGCGCCGCGGCAAAAGTGCCGTGCGCAATCGGTTGCTGGTGGCCATCGGGGATGTGTGGGATCCCCGGTGGACGCCGAGCAATTTGCATTTGTCGGCGAACGTCGTCACCGCGTGGAGCCTAGCAGCAGCGAGGCGAGTGTGGCCTGCGGATCGTTCGGCGGCGATGCCGGCCAGCCGATGTCCTTCTGGACATGCGCCGGCAAGCTGTTCAGCGCGCGGATCGATTTGTTCCTGGCGTGGGCTTGCCTGATGGCCACACCCAAGCGGCCGAAATTTTCGAACATCGACATTTTCATCTCCCCTGAAGAACGGCGATGGCCAAGGACTGTCCTCAGCCGCCGTTCGATGTGCGGGTAAATGCGCTGTGCATGTATCTGCTGGATTTCGCGAAAACAGCGTTTCGGTTTCCGGATCTGACGATCCGGAAACATTTGCATACAAATAAATCGAGGGAGTGGCCGGCGCGTCTATTCGCGGCTGCGCCGAGCAGCATGACCTTCGCGGGAGCGTCGGCGCGGTGCTGCATCTCCGGCGATGCCATCCTCGCTCACCGTCTTGCGCGGCGGCAGCTTCACCGCCGCCGCCAGTTTCGGGAACGGGTCGACCTTGTTGGGCAGCGCCATGGCGTAGACGAAGTGCTCCTGGAATTTCGGCTCGAGCGCCGTCTCGATCTTTTCGATCTGGCTCACCGTCTCCTCGATCTCGCGGCGATAGCCGCGATTGAGCAGCGCCATGCGAGCACCCGCGCCGGCGGCGTTGCCCACGGCCGAGACCTTGTCGAGGTCGCAATCGGGGATGAGACCTAGCACCATGGCGTATTTCGGATCGATGAAGGAGCCGAAGGCACCGGCGAAGTGGATGCGGTCGACATGCTCGGTGTTCTGTTTTTCCATCAACAGCTTGGTGCCGGCATAGAGCGCCGCCTTGGCCAACTGAATGGCACGCACGTCTGTCTGGGTGATGGTGATCTTGGGTTCGCCTTCCTTCAGCACGTAGGAGAAGGTGCGGCCGTTGGCAACGACGCGCGGCGAGCGCGCGGCAAGCGATCCGTCGACGACGCCATCCTCGGAGATGACGCCGGCGAGATACATTTCGGCGACGATCTCGATGATGCCGGAGCCGCAAATGCCGGTGACGCCGGTCGCCTGCACGCTGTCGAGGAAGCCGGGCTCGTCGGACCACAGTTCCGAGCCGATGACGCGGTATTTCGGCTCCAGCGTGTCTGGATCGATGCGCACGCGCTCGATGGCGCCGGGCGCGGCCCGCTGGCCACCGGAGATTTCGGCGCCTTCGAAAGCCGGACCGGTAGGCGAGGAAGCAGCGACGACCCGTGTACGGTTTCCGAGTACGATCTCGGCATTGGTGCCGACGTCCACGATCAGCATCATCTCGTCCTGGCGATGCGGCCCTTCCGAGAGCGTCACGGCCGCCGCGTCGGCGCCGACATGACCGGCGATGCAAGGCAACATGTAGAGCCGTGCGCCCTGGTTGAGCTTCAGCCCGATGTCGGAGGCCTTGATGCGAACGGCGCCCGACACGGCAAGCGCGAAGGGCGCGCCACCGAGTTCGGTCGGATCGATGCCGAGGAACAGGTGATGCATGATCGGATTGCCGACGAAGACGGAATCCAGGATGTCGTTGCGCTGGACATTGCCTTCCGCGCAAACCTTGTCGACGAGGCCGGAGATTGCCTCGCGGACAGCAACCGTCATGCCTTCGCGGCCATCCGGGTTCATCATCACATAGGAGACGCGGCTCATCAGATCCTCGCCGAAGCGGATCTGCGGGTTCGACGTTCCGGACGAGGCGGCGACGCGGCCCGACAGCAGCGACACAAGATGCATGGCGATGGTGGTCGAGCCGATGTCGCAGGCCAGGCCATAGGCCTCGTTCTTGAGGCCCGGCCACAGCGCGGTGACGCGCGCAGTCTCGGTGTCCGTATCCTTGTAGATGGCGGCGGTCGCCGTCCAGTTGCCCTTGCGCAAAATACCTTGCACCTGCGGCAGCAGATAAAAATCGAAGTCCAGGCTTTTGAGGTTCCAGTCCTTCATCAGGGCGATCTTCAGGCGGTCGAGATCGCCAAGCGGCTTGTGCATGTCTGGTTCTTCGATCTCGACGTAGCACATGCGGATCGCGGAATCGCGGGCGATGACCCTGGTGTCGGCATCCTTGCGGATGGTCTGGGCGTTGATGACAGTGTCCTGCGGCACGTCGATGACGAGATCGCCGAGTATCTGGGCGGAGCAGGAGAGGCGGCGCCGTTCGGGCAGGCCGCGCACACGTTCATAGCGCTCTTCCTTGGGGCCTTTGGGCGATATGTGGTCGTTTGAGGAGGTGATCTTGTGCTTGGCGAAATTGCCTTCCTGCACCTCGATCTGGCAGCGCCCGCAAGTGGCGCGTCCGCCGCACACGCTCTCGACATAGACGCCGAGCTGGCGCGCGGCGTCGAGCACGGGCGTGCCGACAGGGAACCGCCCGCGCTTGCCTGACGGCATGAACAGCACGAGCGGATCGGTTATGTTTGCAGGCGAATTCACGATTGCGCGCTTATCCCCGGCCCATGCGGGCTTCACGGCCACCGCGTCGGCGGCCGCCATTGCCGCCGCCTTCGCCCGGCGCATTGACCGCTGTCGGCGCCGCCACCGCGTGGCCGCCTTCGGCCGGCTTGTAATCCTTGTAGGTCTTGATCCATTTGGTGCAGTTCTCGTCGGTGCCGTTCAGCACGTTGGCGCCGCGCACCGCTTCCATTTCCTGCGGGCGCACCGGGTTCATGATCGCCGAGGTCATGCCGGCGCCGATCACCATCGGGATGAAGGCGGCGTTGATGCCATGGCGGTGCGGCAGGCCGAAGGAGATGTTGGACAGGCCGCAGGTGGTGTTGACCTTGAGCTCTTCGCGGAGCCGACGCAGCAGGGCGAACACCTGGCGGCCGGCATCGCCCAGCGCGCCGATCGGCATCACCAGCGGATCGACGACGACGTCATGCGCCGGGATGCCGAAATCGGCGCAGCGCTGCACGATCTTCTTGGCGACGGCAAAGCGCACGTCCGGATCCATCGAAATGCCGGTCTCGTCGTTGGAGATGGCGACGACCGGCACATTGTATTTCTTGATCAGCGGCAGGATGGCCTCGAGCTTTTCCTCCTCGCCGGTGACGGAATTGACCAACGGGCGGCCCTTGGCGACTTTCAGCGCGGCTTCGATCGCGGCGGTGACGGAACTGTCGATCGACAGCGGCAGATCGACCAGGCTCTGGACGATCTCCAGCGTCTGCACCAGAAGGCCAGGTTCGGTTTCGTTCGGGTTGACCGAGGTGACGCCGGCATTGACGTCGAGCATGGTGGCGCCGCAGGCGGCCTGCTCCAGCGCGTCCTTGATGACGGTCTCGAAATTGCCAACCACCATTTCGGCGGCGAGCTTCTTGCGGCCGGTCGGGTTGATGCGTTCGCCAATCACGCAGAAAGGCTGGTCGAAGCCGATGATGATTTCTCGTGTCGCCGAGGCGACGATGGTCCGGGTCATGAAATCTCTCCGTCGTGATATAAAGAGTTCTTTATATCGTTATCTCTTGTCGATCAAGCGAATGGTCGCTCTCCGCGCAAGTCAATGCGCGGTCTTCACCATGTCCACCTGGGTTTCGGTAATGTCGTCGTGCAGGATGCGGTCCAGCCGGTCGGCGACCATCTGGTCGTCGCGGCGGATCTCGCGTTTCCACGGCTGGCGGCCCTTCAGCACGCCCGATTCATCGACGATCTCGGCGACATATTCCTCCTGGCGATAGGCCATCACATGGATGCCGGAGACACCGGGAATTTCCTTCACCTCGTTGATGATGTCGGTGCAGAGTTGCTTGCCCTCCTTCTTCTGGTCCTGGGCACCCTCCAGCCGCTTGATGATAGCGTCAGGGATATGGATGCCCGGCACGTTGGAGCGGATCCATTTTGCCGTCTTGGCGGAAGCGAGAGGGCCGACGCCACACAGGATGAACACTTTCTCGGTGTGGCCGAGATCACGTGCCTTCTGCATGAAGGTCTTGAACATCGGCACGTCGAAGCAATACTGCGTCTGCACGAATTGCGCGCCGGCGGCGATCTTCTTGCCGAGATGGATCGGGCGAAAGTCGAAAGGCGGCGCGAACGGATTGACGGCAGCGCCCAGGAACAGCTGCGGTGGCGTCGTCAGCTTGCGGCCGGACAGAAACTTGCCGTTGTCTCGCATGATGCGGCAGGTCTCCAACAGCGACATGGAATCGAGGTCGAACACCGGCTTGGCGCCCGGCTGGTCGCCGGCCTGCACGCCGTCGCCGGTCAGGCACAGCATGTTGGCGACGCCCATCGCGGCGCCGCCCAGCACGTCGCCCTGGATGGCGATGCGGTTCTTGTCGCGGCAGGCGATCTGCATGATCGGGGCGTAGCCCATGCGGGTCAGAAGCGCACAGATGCCGACCGACGACATATGGCAATTGGCGCCGGACGCATCGACGGCGTTGATGGCGTCGACCCAGCCGTCGAAGATCTTCGCACGGTTGTAGACATCCTCCGGATCGGCGCTGTCGGGCGGGTTCAGTTCGGTCGTCACCGCAAACTCGCCGCGCCTGAGCACGCGCTCCAGCCGGCCGCGCGAGGTGTGGCCGGGCAGGGGATCGAGCGGCAAATGGATGCCGGCCGGATTTTCGTCGAGCTGGCGGCCGGTCACGCGGAGGCTCCGGTCTTCGCGGCAGCGGCGGCTTCACGGGCTGCCGCGGCCTGCGCGGTCACCCGCAGCCAGGCAGAGGTTTCGCGCAACGACTGGTCGACCGGCTTCTGCACGGTGAGGATCCTGTCGGAGTTGACCATGTTCTGCGAACCTTCCCAGGCCTTGACCCAGACGCAGGGCATGTCGGGTTCGACCTCGCAATTGCCGTTGGCGCGCACGCCGCCGCAAGGGCCGTTGCGCAACTGCTTGGGGCAGTTCATCGGGCAAGACATGCCGGTCGAGGACAGGATGCACTGACCGCACATGCGGCAGTCGAACATGAAGCCTTTTACGCGCTTTTCGACGAACTTGATTGGAGCCTCGACGCGGCCATAGCCGATACCCTTCCACAACGGGTGCAGCAGCAAGAAGGTGTCGGCGAAGCGGGCGTAGAACCATTCGAGCAAGCGCGAATGCCTGATGGACCACAGCCGTATCGCGAAGGAGCGCTGTACGCGCCGCTGCGGCGAGACATCGGCCGGCTTGTAGTCGGACTTCGGCGCCGCCTTCTTGACCTGAGTGGCCTGCGTAATGGCCACGCCTTCCTTGCTGACGGGAGTGGTTTCAGACATTTTCTTTGCCGCCGGCCTTGACCAGAGCGACCAGCCGCTCGCGGTCATATTTCGCGTCGATCTCGTTGAAGGCCTTTTCGACCTCGGCTTCGAGATCGTCACCGACCGGAACTGGATCAGCCTTGCGCCATTCGGCCAGATAGTCGTCCGTGCCGCCGGCGCCGGTGCGCATGGCGCACATATCGATCGCCTCGGTGAAGCGCAACGGCAGTTCGCGCTTGGCGTTCTGCCGGCCCTTCTTGACGATGACCTGGGCAGGAATGTCGCGCCAGTAGACGACGATAAGATCGGCCATGAATTCTCGCTCCTCGATCCCCGAGCATTGCCGCAAGCGCAGTTGGCCCGCTTGTTATGGGACGACGCGCGCGCATTCAAAAGCGACGCATTTGGATGTCGTAAAATGAAAGGTGCGTTTATTCGTTTGCGACCCATGCCGCGACGGGGTCACTGCAGCGGTAATGGCGGCGGAATTTGCGCTGTTCCGGACACTGGATGCGTTACCAAATGCCGGTTCTCAGCCCTGTCCAGACGTAGAACCAGATCGTCGGGTGGTACCACTGCTTCGATGGCAGCCCTGGATCGAACGTTGCAAGTTTTCCGGCCAGCGCGTCGCTGACCGCCTCGACGCAGATGTCGCGCGAAAACGCCGCCTGGCGCAGCGCATAGCTTGAGATGGTGTCACCTTGTTTCGGCTTGCCGCGCACCTGCTTCAGCACGCCACCAGTGTCGACGCCCGCATCGACCAGATGGACGGTGGTGCCGAAATTCTGCGGATCGCCTGAGGTCAACGCCCAATAGCCGCCATTCATGCCGCGATATTTCGGGGTGATGCCGGCATGATAGTTGAGCACCGGACACGGCATTTTGGCCAGCATCTCCCTGGAAATCAGCCGGCAGCCGTTCAGCAGCACGACGCCGGGCTTGATCGTCTCGATTGCCTGCAGACATTCCGGCCCGTTGGCGGATGCCACATGGATGATGACCTGGCCTTGCCGCGGTTCCGTTTCAAGCTTCTCCTCGGCAATCAACCGGGCGGCGTGTTTGACATTAAGCCGTTTGCCGAGCCTGCTCAGCACCATCGTGCCGAGCTGGCCGATGGCAGAGATCCAGCCCTGGCGTCGGGCGCGGCCGCGCAGCAATTGCTTTTTAGATTCAGGGATTTCGAGGACGACGCTGACAGGGCCGACGCGGTCGGCGAGGTCGTTGATCATGGCCCAGACATGCGCGCCGCCACCGGTGACGACCACAATAGGTCGCGGATTTGGTTGCGACGCTGCCATTGATCTTTCCGTGCTCCAAGGACCGGCTGATGTGGCCGGACCTTAGGGCGGGCGGGTTAATCCTTGGTATGCCGGAAGCCTTACCAACCCATGAAGACCCCGGTCAGCGCATGAAGACTTGGTCAGCGCTTGAACTCCATGATGTCGAGCTTCGATTCATAGTAGGGCGCGGGGAACTCGATGCGCCATTCCTTGGCGCTGTTTCGGAAGGCGTAACCAACCTGGTCGGTCTGCGGGCCGCTGCCATAGGGCTTTGCCCGATCGTCGTTGACGGAGCCGGAGCCAAGATAGATCGAGCGCTTGTCGCCGTCGTCGAAGAAGCGGCCCTGGGTGCGCTGAGAACCGCTGATCTTTTCCAGCCGCCAGCCGGAGCCATCATCGGTGACCCTGCATTTGAACCAGCCATAGACAACGAGCGGGCTCAGTCCGCCGACCTTGATCGTGCGGCACCGCCAGTTGCCGGTGAGATCCTTGTCGGAGAAGGCGACCAGCGGCTTGGCCAACAGCGTGTCGAGCTGCTTGAGCTCGGCGGGGTTGGCCGCCTTTGCTTCGGCGAGCGCCGCCTTGCGGGTGTCGCCATATTTGTCGAGCCGCGCCTTATCGGCAGGCGTGATCAGTTTTTGCACTTGTCCGTCGGCAAGGGCGGGCAAAGTACAGCAGAGGAGACCAAGGGCGGCGATCAATGAGCGAAGGATCATCAAAGAATTCCCTGTTTTGTCTGGAACGGCGCTGCCGCCGCCTGGCGCATAACTTACCGGGTCGCTGGCGCCTGTCATCCGTGCTTAACAGCGTCTCGGTCAAAACTCATGGTGTGACGCATGCGAATCTTGCTTACGGGATCGTCGGGTTGGCTGGGCAGCGCGCTGGCGCCACTCCTGCGTGAGCTTGGACATGACGTGACCGGCCTCGATCCCGTTCCATCGGCCGAAACGCGGATCGTCGGTTCGATTGCCGACCGTGACCTCGTCATGAGTGCCGTCGGAGAAAACCGGATAGAGGCCATTATTCACAGCGGCGCGCTGCACAAGCCCAACATAGACAGCCACGCCAACAGCGATTTCATCGCGGCCAACGTGCAAGGCACGCTAAACCTGCTCGACGCGGCGGTGGCGGCCAATGTGCAACGCTTCGTCTTCACGTCAACGACCTCGCTGATGATCTCGCAGGCGATACGCGACGGCTTCAAGGGCGGTGCGCGCAAGGCGGCGTGGCTGACGGAAGCGATGTCGCCCGAGCCGCGCAACATCTATGGCGTCACCAAGCTATCCGCCGAGCATCTCTGCCGTCTCTACCACCTCCAGCACGGGCTGCCGGTGGTGGTGCTGCGCACGGCACGTTTCTTCCCCGAGGCCGACGACATGGCGCATGCCATCGAGCAGTCGGACGCCAACACCAAGGCGAACGAACTGCTGTTTCGGCGGCTGACGGTGGAGGACGCCGCGCAGGCGCATGTCGCGGCCTTGGAGAAGGCACCGGAGCTCGGCTTCGACATCTTCATCGTCTGTGCGCCGACGCCGTTCCAACCCGAAGATTGCGAGGCGTTGATCAAGGACGCACCGTCCGTGGTGGCGCGGTATTTTCCTGAATTTCCCGCTCTCTACGCGAGGAAGGGCTGGACGATGTTTTCCTCGATCGACCGAATCTATGACGCGTCGCGGGCGAGGGACAGGCTGGGTTTTGCTTGCAGGACGAGCTTTGCCGACGTGCTGGCGGCGCTGGCAGCCGAAGACCCGGCCTGAAGCCGTCAGGCGTTCGCGGCCGCCCGCTCCAGGCCTGGCGTCAGGTCGCCAAAACCGGTGGAGCGGCGCTCATAGGCGAGGCCGAGCAGGGCGGCGGCCTTTTCCGCGACCTTGTCGAGCTCCGGATCATCGGTCTGCGCCAGATAGATCAGCTTCTCGTAATTGCCGAAATAGTCGTTGATCAGCTCCGGGTGCTTGTCCAGCCCGAGCGGCTTCATGAAGAAGGCATCGAACTGGCGGCACAGGAAGTCCGTCATGTAGAAGGACATCATGTCGTCGTCGGCGACCTTCGCATAGGCTTCCATGCCTTGATAGAACGCGAAGCAATGCGGGCCGGCCATGCGTTCGACGCCATGCTTCTCCAACACGCGGTCAAGCAGGCCGCCAGTGCCGCAATCGGCATAGCCGACGAAGATATGTTCATAGCCTTCCGCCCTGGCCTTTTCGATCGCCTTCTCCATGGCCGGCGCGATGCGGTCGGGATGGAAATGAAACTCCGCCGGCAAACACGTCAATTCGAGGTGATCCAGCCCGAGCTGTTCCTTGACGGCCAACACCTCGCGCGCAATCATCCCGCAGGCGATGATGAGCAGCCTGTCTGTCTGATTCGGTTTTGTTTTTTTCGTCTTGACCAAGTCGAGCCGGCTTTTCGCTGCGGGGCTAATTTATCTGTCGAGGGAGACACCGTCCATGAAACTGCTACGCATAGCGCCGATGGCTATCCTTGCCTGCGCTCTGGCACTTACGGCCTGCGCCAACACCGTTCGGGGTGTCGGCAAGGATGTCAAATCGACGGCGAGGGCGGTCAAAGACACCGTCGCCAATTGATCGGCGGCCGTCCCTCATCTGGGGACAAAAAAGCCGCGCTGCAAGGCGCGGCTTTTTTTCGTCGCCCTGATGCCTTGGATCAGGCCGAAGCACGCACGTTGTGCTTGCGCTTCATGAAATCCTTGGCGGTCTCGACCGCCACCGCCGCGTCGCGGCAATAAGCGTCGGCGCCGACGGCCTTGCCGAATTCCTCGTTGAGCGGCGCGCCGCCGACCAGCACGACGTAGTCGTCGCGAATGCCCTTTTCCTTCATCGTGTCGATGACGACCTTCATGTAGGGCATGGTGGTGGTGAGCAGTGCCGACATGCCGATGATGTCGGGCTGGTGCTTTTCAATCGCGTCGAGATACTTTTCGACCGCGTTGTTGATGCCGAGATCGATGACGTCGAAGCCAGCACCCTCCATCATCATGCCGACGAGGTTCTTGCCGATGTCGTGGATGTCGCCCTTGACGGTGCCAATCACCATCTTGCCCTGTTTCGGCGCGCCGGTGGCGGCGAGCAGCGGACGCAGGATGAACATGCCGGCCTTCATGGCGTTGGCGGACAAAAGCACTTCCGGCACGAACAGGATGCCGTCGCGAAAATCCTCGCCGACGATACGCATGCCTTCGACCAGCGCTTCGGTAAGCACCTTGTAGGGCGCCCAGCCGCGCTCGAGGAGGATGTTGGTGCCTTCCTCGATCTCTTCCTTCAGCCCGTCATAGAGATCGTCGTGCATCTGCTGCACCAGCTCGTCGTCGGAAAGCTCGGAAAGGATGATCTCGTCGTCGGACATTTTTATCCAGCTCCTCACGGCATCGCGACTGTGTCGCAAGGCACAAAATAATGGTGTTCATACCTAACCCGCAACGGGCGGGTATCCATAGCTGATTTGCGACTTCCCGCAAAAGGAAAGCGACTGGAAAATCTATCGGTTTTCTTGTCGATTTTGCGACAGGCGTTGGCGCGGACGGGCCGTTTCGAATAGGGTGCATGGCTACGATCCGGGCAAAGCCGCGTCATGCGGCCGCAACGGTTACGGACCAGCCATAGTCAGGCGGGCCATATTCAGGGAAGAGCGATCATGAGCGAACACGCGGCAGTCGACCAGGAAGCGTCAAACGTGCGGCGTGGGCGCGGCGCCAGTGGCGGAGCGGCGGCCAGGCGTGCGGCGCGCTCAGGCGGCGGCCCCGGCACCCAGCTCACCTATATCAAGCGCAAGATCAACGTCTACGAGGTGCTGAACGAGGAAGGCCTGGCGCTGATCGAGAAGAACACCGATACGGTGCTGGAAGAGATCGGCATCATTTTTCGCGATGACGCCGAAGCACTGCAGCTCTGGAAAGAGGCCGGCGCCGACGTCAAGGGCGAGCGCGTGCATTTTCCCAAGGGGCTCTGCCGTTCGCTCTTGAAGACCGCGCCGCCCATCTACACCCAGCATGCCCGCAATTCAGAACGCTCGGTGCAGATCGGCGGCAATGCGACGGTGTTCGCGCCGGTCTATGGTCCGCCCTTCGTGCGCGATCTCGACGGCGTCAGGCGCTACGCGACGATCGAGGATTTCCAGAATTTCGTGAAGCTTGCCTATATGGCGCCGTCGATCCACCATTCGGGCGGCACGGTGTGCGAGCCGGTCGACGTGCCGGTCAACAAGCGTCATCTCGACATGGTCTACGCGCACATCAAATATTCCGACAAGCCGTTCATGGGTTCGGTGACCGCACCGGAGCGCGCCGAGGACACGGTGGCGATGGCCAAGCTCGTCTTCGGCGACGACTTCGTCGAGAACAACACGGTGCTGACCAGCCTGATCAACGCCAACTCGCCGATGGTGTTCGACGAGACCATGCTTGGCGCCCTGAAGGTCTATTCGCGTCATAACCAGGCCTGCATCGTCACGCCGTTCATCCTGGCCGGCGCGATGAGCCCGGTGACGGTCGCCGGCACGCTGACGCAGGTCCTGGCCGAAGTGCTGGCCGGCGCCTCGTTCACGCAGCTGATCCGTCCGGGCGCGCCGGTGCTGTTCGGCACCTTCGCCTCGTCGATCTCGATGCAGTCGGGCGCGCCGACCTTCGGCACACCGGAGCCGTCGCTGGTCTCCTATGGCGCTGCCCAACTCGCCCGCCGGCTCGGCTTGCCGTTCCGTACCGGGGGCTCGCTCTGTGCTTCGAAAGTTCCGGACGCACAGGCAGCCTATGAGAGCGCCAACACGCTGAACTCGACCATTCTCGCCGGCACCAATTTCGTCCTGCATTCGGCAGGCTGGCTCGAAGGCGGGCTGGCCTCCTGCTACGAAAAATTCATGATGGATATCGACCAGCTCGGTATGACCCAGAAATTCTCCGAGGGCGTCGACCTGTCGGAAAACGGCCAGGCGATGGACGCTATCCGCCAGGTCGGCCCGGGCAGCCACTATCTCGGCTGCGACCATACCCAGGCCAATTTCCAGACCGCCTTCTACCGCTCGTCGATCGCCGACAACAACTCCTACGAGCAGTGGCTGGCCGAGGGCCAGAAGACCGCACCGCAGCGCGCCAACGATCTGGCGCGGCGCTGGCTGGAGGCTTATGAAGCGCCGCACCTTGATGAAGGCATCGATGAAGCCTTGAAGGATTTCATCGCCAAGAAGAAGGGGTCGATGCCCGACGCCTTCACCTGAAAGGAGCCCGAGTCAGGCGGGGCTAAAGTCGCCAACATCATCCACAAGGAAGTCTGGCGGAGCGCCTTCTCCGATCCGGACAAGAAGGGATGATTGCGTGCGCGGTATGATCGAGGAGATCACGGCCGCGCTTGGCGCCAACGGCCTCATCCTGCGTGGCGGTCTTCTTTTTCCCGATGACGAGGGTGCTCCTGATGGCGCCTCGGGCGCGCCGGCAAAGTCTGTCCTGCTGGTAGGGCAGGCGGGCGCTGCGCCTTGGCCGCATTTCCTGCGCTGGCGGGACCAGCAGCCACAGGCGATCGCCGATCCGCTCGACACCTGGTCGCGGCAGGTCATCGGCGAGGTGGCGCAAGAGTTTGGTGCCCGCGTCGTTTCGCCGTCGGACAAACCTTACCTGCCGTTTCAGCAATGGGCTGTTCGGGCGGAAGGGCTGAGGCCGTCGCCGCTCGGCATCCTCATGCATCCGCAATACGGGCTTTGGCATGCTTATCGCGGCGCGCTGCTGTTCGAGGACGAGATAACGCTTCCGGAATTTCGGGAGACGATCCATCTTTGCGACACCTGCGTCGACAAACCTTGTCTGAAATCCTGTCCGGTCGCCGCTTATTCGACGGATGGTTTCGCCTACCAGGCCTGCCTCGCGCATGTGAGGGGGGCGAATGGCGAGCCGTGCCGGGCCGGTGGTTGTCTTGACCGCAATGCCTGCCCCTATGGCGCGCAGTATCGCTATCCGCCGGAGGTCCAGGCCTTCCACATGGCTGCGTTGGCTGGTCCTTAGCGCATCACGCGATCCCGCACGAAATGTTGACCGCCGGGCTCAGGGAACGCCTTGCCGTGGCGGTTTGCGCGGATATGTATCGCGCATCTGGCAAACGGAGCACGCAATGATGAAGCAGGACCTTCACATCAAGACCCGTGACGGTGTGGCGAAGGCAGGCCTGTTCCGATCGGCCAAGGGTTCTTCAGCCAAGGCTGGCGTCATTCTCTACCAGGACGCCTTCGGTCCGCGCCCGGCGCTTGACCTGATGGCGGAACGGCTGGCGGGCGAGGGCTATGCGGTGCTGGTGCCCGATCTCTTCTACCGCAATGCTCCTTATGGCCCGTTCGACGCCAAGACCGCTTTTGTCGAAGAAAGGACCAGGGCGCCGCTGATGGCGCTGGTCACCGGCACGACGCAGGAAATGACCCTAAGCGACAGCGCCGCCTTTGTCGACGCGCTCGCCGGCGAAGGCGTCACGGGACCGATCGGCACTGTCGGCTATTGCATGGGCGGGGCGCGGGCGCTCAACGCCGCTGCAACCTACCCCGACAGGGTCAAGGCCGCCGCCAGTTTCCATGGCGGCAACCTCGCCAGCGATGCCGCCGACAGCCCGCATCGCAAGGCGGCCTCCATCAAGGCGCGTGTGTATGTCGGCATGGCGGGCGTCGACCGGAGTTTCCCACCGGAGCAGTCGACCAAGCTGGCCGAGGCGCTGAGGACGGCGGGAGTCGACTATCTGCTGGAGAATTATGTCGGCATGGCGCATGGCTGGTGCGTGCCCGACCACAGTGTCTACGACGAAGGGGGAGCCGAGCGTCACTGGAAACGGCTGACGGCGCTGTTTGCCGAGACACTGACCTGAGTCTCGCGCGGCTATTCCCGCCTGTTGGCTGCCCGATCCGTTCGCGGTATCAGGGCGGTCTCGCTGAATGAGCGGGAGCCGCGCGGGAACGATCAACCTGATGCAATCCTATGATGTCGTGATCATCGGCGCCGGCGCCGCCGGAATGATGTGCGCCGTGGAAGCCGCCAAGCGCGGCCGTTCGGTGCTGATCCTCGATCACGCGGCGGCACCCGGCGAAAAGATCCGCATCTCCGGCGGCGGCCGGTGCAATTTCACCAACATCCATGCGAGCCCGAAGAATTTCATATCGAGGAATCCGCATTTCTGCATCTCGGCGCTCAGCCGCTATACGCAGCGCGACTTCATTGCGCTGGTCGAACGCCACGGCATTGCCTATCACGAGAAGACATTGGGGCAGCTGTTCTGCGACGGCTCGGCGCGCCAGATCATCGGTATGCTGGTCTCGGAAATGCGGGGCAGGGGCGCCGAGCTGGTATTGTCGACCCGCGTCGAGGCTATCGGCAGAACCGAGGAAGGGTTTGAACTCGCTCTCTCCACGGGCTCGGTTTCCTGCCAGTCCCTGGTCGTGGCCTGTGGCGGCAAGTCGATCCCCAAGATGGGCGCGACGGGCTTCGGCTACGAGCTTGCCGAACGGTATGGCCTTGCCGTCGTCGAAACACGGCCTGCCCTGGTGCCGTTGACCTTCGACGCAAAAACGCTTGAGCGGCTTTCGCCCCTGGCCGGAAACGCGGTCGACGCCGAGATTGCCTGCGGCAAGACGCGGTTTTCCGAGGCGATGCTGTTCACGCATCGCGGCGTCAGCGGGCCATCCATCCTGCAGATCTCCTCCTATTGGCGCGAGGGCGATGAAATCCGCATCGCCATGCTGCCGGGCACGGATGTGGCTGAGCTCGTCCGCACCGCCAGGCGTGGCAATGGCCGGCAAGCCGTGCAGACCGTGCTGGCAAATCATTTGCCGAAACGGCTGGCACAGGCGATAGCCGAGCGGACCGGGATCGACGGCAACCTCGCCGATCTTTCCGAGACCCAGATCAAAACCGTCGAGGCCGCGGTCAACGACTGGCGCATCAAGCCAGCCGGTTCGGAGGGCTACCGGACGGCCGAAGTGACGCTCGGCGGGGTAGACACCAACGGCCTCGACCAGAAGACGATGCAGGCGAAGCTGGTGCCGGGCCTGTTCTTCATCGGCGAGGTCGTCGACGTCACCGGCTGGCTCGGCGGCTATAATTTCCAATGGGCGTGGTCGTCAGGCTGGGCGGCGGGCCAGGCGTGTTGACATTCAGGTGAGGCCGGCCTGACCTCACTCGGTAAGCCCTGGACGCAAACGCCCAAATCGAGAAAAAATCTTTCGATCACCCCAAGGATTAGCCATTAGCCTTCGTCCAACAGGCAAATGATGGCGATGATGCTGGATGAGAGTGAAGCCTCCGACGTCGAACTGATCGGGCGGGCGAAGGGCGGAGACAGGGGGGCCTTCGGCAAATTGCTGGAGCGTCACTATGACTTCGTCTATCGCGCCGCCTATCGCTGGTGCGGCAGGAAGGCCGATGCCGAAGACATCGCCCAGGAAGTCTGTGTCAGGCTGGGCAAGGCGATCCGGGATTATCGCGGCAGCGGCGCGTTCACGACATGGCTCTACACCATGACGATGAACGCCGCGCGCGACACGATGCGCAAGACCCAGCGCGAGACGGTCAAGACCGAGGCCTATGGCGTCCATGCGCTGATTTCGGGCGAAGGCCCGGCCGAGGGTGAAGACCCCACCGAGGCGTTGTGGGCGGCGGTGCGGCAATTGCCGGACAAGCAGCGCGATGCCGTGATGCTTGTCCATGGCGAAGGCTTGAGCCACGCGGCCGCCGCCGAGGCGATGGCGATCTCGGAGACGACGGTTTCCTGGCACATCCATGAAGCGAAGAAACGGCTGAAGACGTTGATGCGTTCAGCCGGGGAAGTGTGACCATGGTCGACGACAACGAACTCAGAAAGCTGCGCAACGCAGCGGTACCGGCGCCGGACGAGAGCGCGAAGGCACGCGCCTTCGAAGCCGCCCTGCGCGCCTATGATCAGGAAAATATTTCCGCCGTCACCCAAGGATCGGTTGGCGGCCTTCGTCTCACGGAGCGAGCACAAAAGCTCTGGAGCGAGATCATGCAAAAGAAACTCATTGCCACGCCGGCCCTTGCCGGGCTCGTCGCCCTGCCGATCGCTGGATACGCCACCTTCCATTTGCTGAGGGAACAGCCGTCGCCGTTCGGCGGCGACGAGAAGATCACCGAGACGCTGGCCGACAAGCCGGCGACGCAGAAGCCAACCGTCGCCGAGCCGAAACAGGCTCCCACGGCGCTAGAGAAGGACAAGAAGGCAGACTTGGATGTGGAAAGCCGCGACGCCAGCGATGCACTTGCGCCGGCCGCACCGCCGAACTCCGAATCGGATGCCGCCGGTGGCGCAGCACAACCGGGCGCGCCGGTGAGCCCGACTGTATCGTCGAGGTTTGACCTAAAGACCTACAGCGGCAAGGAGGTGGAGTATGGGACTTTGCCAACCTCCAGGCCGGCCCCCGCACCCAGCGGCGAGGTTTCACGGGAGAGTGCCGGCCTCATGCCAAACGCGCCTAATGCCGCGCGGGCCAATCGCGTCCAGGGAGCCGAGCCCAAGCTTATGGCCCCGCAGCAGCCGGCGGCCATCCCGGCCGACCAGATCGCGCCGCAGGAGGAAAACCGCGATCGCGTCCAGGATTTCAAGACCAATCCCGTGCATGCGGCACTGCAAGACCCGGTCTCGACCTTCTCGATCGATGTTGACACCGCGTCCTATTCCTTCGTGCGCGGCTCGCTGAAGCAGGGCTACCTGCCGCAAGCCGACGCGGTCCGCGTCGAGGAGATGATCAATTACTTCCCTTATGACTGGAAGGGGCCGGAATCGGCCTCAACGCCGTTCAACTCGACCGTCAGCGTCATGCCGACGCCGTGGAACGCGCACACCAAGCTGATGCACGTCGCCATCAAGGGTTTCGACATCAAGCCGACCGAGCAGCCGAAGGCCAATCTGGTCTTCCTGATCGACGTGTCGGGCTCGATGGACGAACCGGACAAGCTGCCGCTGCTCAAGTCGGCGTTCCGGCTGCTGGTCAGCAAGCTGAAGGCCGACGACACCATCTCGATCGTCACCTATGCGGGCGATGCCGGCACCGTGCTGATGCCGACAAAGGTTGCCGAGAAGGACAAGATCCTCAATGCCATCGACAATCTGCAGCCCGGTGGCTCGACGGCAGGCGAGGCCGGCATCAGGGAAGCCTACAAGCTTGCCCAGCAGTCCTTCATCAAGGATGGCGTCAACCGAGTGATGCTTGCCACTGACGGCGACTTCAATGTCGGCCAGACCGATGATGACGACCTGAAGCGGCTGATCGAGAGCGAACGCAAGACCGGCGTGTTCCTGTCGGTGTTCGGCTTCGGCCGCGGCAATCTGAACGATGAAATGATGCAGACCATTGCCCAGAACGGCAACGGCACCGCCGCCTATATCGACACGCTGGCCGAGGCCGAGAAGGTGCTGGTCGAAGATGCCTCCTCGACGCTGTTCACCATCGCCAAGGACGTCAAGATCCAGGTCGAGTTCAACCCGGACAAGGTGTCGGAATACCGGCTGATCGGCTACGAGACCCGGGCGCTCAACCGCGAGGATTTCAACAATGACCGCGTCGATGCCGGCGATATCGGCTCGGGCCATTCGGTCACCGCGATCTACGAGGTCACGCCCAAAGGCGGTGGCGGCGAGCAGATCGATCCGCTGCGCTACGGCCAGGCGACAGTCAACAATGGCGGCGTCGCCAATGCGGACGAATATGCCTTCGTCAAGATCCGCTACAAGCTGCCCAACGAGGACGTCTCGAAGCTGATCACCACGCCGGTGACCTCGGCCAACGAGATCGGGTCCTTCGATCAGGCGAGTACCGACCAGCGTTTCTCCGTCGCCGTCGCGGCCTTCGGCCAGAAGCTGCGCGACGAGGATGCGACCGCGAAGTTCGGCTACGACAAGATCGTGGAGATTGCCACTGCCGCCCGAGGAGCCGACCCGTTTGGGTACAGGTCCGAGTTCCTTTCGCTTGTGCGCCTTGCCTCGGCGCTGGGCGGCAACCGGTAGTGGCGATGACGGCCGGTTTCTTTCAGATGATGGGATCGTTCTGATAACCGGCCGACGGGCGGGTGAGGCAGGCCGGCGAGGGATCTTTGCCCTTGCCGGCCTTTTTTCGGATCGGTCGATAATCAGGTGAGACCGGCCTGCAAACAGTGGCTTCCTGCGCTTCCGGTGCTCACGTACTTAGCGCGCAGGATCGTTAAATTGCTCGGCATTTCCGGTACCGGATCGCAATTTCCTCTCGCTACACCGGTCATGTCTAAGGCTTGAGGGAGCCGGAATTGAAAATCACAACCATCGCCAACCCGACTCCGTCGGCACGGGACGCTTCGGCGAGTTTATCAGCCCCGTCAGCCGAATCCAGACGCATGAGCGACGATGTCGCGCAGGCGCGCCACACCGCCATGTCGGCGCTGACCAATGACCGCTTCCGCGTCATGCTGGAGCAGATTTCCGATCCGAGCGCATCCGGTGCGCTGGCAACAATGCGCGGCGACAACGTGGTCGATTTCCAGTCGGCGCAGTCAAGCTACGCCGACAACAGCGAATAACAAAAGAAATCGCCTCAGGCGCGGCTGCGCCGCCGCTCGCGGCGGGCTTCGCTGGTCTCGGCGGTGTTTGCCGTCGCCACTTTGTTGCGCATCGGGCCAATGCGCTCAACGATTTTTTCGACGGTCGGGCGATCCGCCCTGGTGTGGGCGTCGAGCGCCTTGCGCATCGCGGCCAGATGCTGGAACGAGGTGCCGCAGCAGCCACCGATGATCTTGGCTCCGCCATCCACGGCGAGCCGGACATAATCGGCCATCAGTTCCGGCGTGCCGGAATAGTGGATCTCGGTGCCACGGAATTCGGGAATGCCGCAATTGCCCTTGACGATGACAGTCGCCTCCGGCTTGGCCTCGGTCATGTCGAGCAGCGAGGCCAGGATGTCGGAAGCGCCGACGCCACAATTGGCGCCAACCCCGAGCGGCGCTTGCGACAGGCCGTCGGCGACGCCGTGGATGTCTTTCGGCAGCAGGCCCATCATGGTGCGGCCGGCGGTGTCGAACGAGCCGGTATAGGTGTAGGGCAGGCCAACGCGGATGGCGGCTTCGGCCGCCGCGCGGATCTCGTCGGGAGCCGACATCGTCTCGATCCAGGCGACTTCGGCGCCACCTTCCTTGAGACCCTCGATCTGCTCGGCAAAGGCGTCGACCGCTTCGTCATAGGTCATGGCGCCAAGCGGCACCAGCAATTCCCCTGTCGGACCGACCGAGCCGGCGACGATCACCTTGCGGCCGGCCTTGTCGGCGACAGCGCGGGCGATCTCGGCCGCGCGCTTGTTCAGCGCGTGCACGCGGTCCTGCGCATGGTGCAGTTTCAGCCGGTGGCGGGTGCCGCCGAACGAGTTGGTCAGGATGATATCGGCGCCGGCGTCGACGAAATTCTGGTGCAGGCTGGTGATGGTGTCGGGCGCGGTTTCGTTCAGCAGTTCCGGCGCCTCGCCGGCCTCCAGACCCATGGCGAACAAATTGGTGCCCGTGGCGCCATCGGCCAGCAGCACACCCTTTTCAGCCAGCAGCGCGTCGATCGGATTGCTCGTCGTCATCGGATTGGCTTTCGTGTCCTGGAATTCGAACCGTGTCTTGGAATTCGAACATGTCTGGGAATTCGAACATGTCTGGGAATTCGAATAAGGATATAAAGAAGTCTTTATGTCCAGTCAATGAAAATGCGGTGCTGAGCGCTCAGGCAGAGCCTGATGCGAACGACATGCCGGCCAGGTTGCGCGCGAAGGCGGCCGCTTCGTGCGGATTGATGTCGGCGGCGCGGATCAGATTGTCGAAATGTTGGGTCAGGGCCTGGACCGGCTGGGTGGCGTTCAGCACCACATACATGTCGCCGACATAGATCGCCGCGCGATAGGGGCCGAATATGGTCAGCGGGATCGAATAGCGCATGCGGCCATCATAAAGGAACAGGCGGAAGGTTGGGTAGAGGTCGTCGAGCAGCGTCGCCATATGGGCAAGCTGCTGCTGGCGGTCGGCCGCCGGGAAACGGTCCCACACACCGAGGCCGCGGGCGAAAATCTCCAGCGTGTGGCGCGGCATGCAGACTTCCATGTCGGTTTCCGGCCGCCGGTTGTACTCGATGCGGTATTGCGTTTCGCTGGCCTGCGCCAGTCGGCTCCTGTTGGTGATGTTGGCTTCGTAGTCGACGAGCGCGTGGGTGCGCAGGAGATCGGGAATGCCAGCCGGCACATAGCGGATCTTGGTGCCCGCCGCTTCCGCGAACCATTTGGCGAGCAGCGTGCGGTCGAAACCGTCGGGCGCTTCCTCGATCTCCAGGCTCTCGCGGATTTCGCCGGTCACGCCCTCGTCCTGGCTAAGACCAAGCAGCCAGTCTAGCGACACTTTGAATTCGGCGGCGATGTTGAGCAAGGTTTCGGCGCGCGGCAGGCGGGTCGAGGCACCTGACATCAGTTGCGACAGCGCCGACCTGTCGATGCCGACTGCTGACGCGAAAGCCGATTGGTTGAGGTCGGAGCGTGTCAGGAGGAGCTTCAGACGCTCCCGGAAGATTGCCGACAGGTCGCGCTTGTCCATCATCTCACTCCTTGGACCGGGAGGAAAATTTTTCGCCGAAGCGGTCGAAGAAGCGCTTCAGGCGTAAACGAATCCCTAAGACTGTTTACAATGTATAACATATGCAGCCAAGAATGCGCAGACGCAACATTTTGTGCACTTTGTCGCGTTGAGTGGAATCATATCTCCTGACACAATGCTGTCAGGAACCAGTTGGGGTTCCGGCGACTGAGGGACAGTGGTCGATAGCATGACTGGCAAGAGCATCCGTCGAAGCAGCAGATCGGCCATCGAATGGCCGACCGTGGTTCTCGCTTTCTTCTGCTACGGCACATGGTTGGCCGCCGGCTTCTTCCTCTGGCCGTCATATCCCATAGCTGCACTGATCGTCATGGCCGTCACGCTGGCTTTGCAATCCTCTATCATGCACGAGGTGCTGCACGGTCACCCGACCCGCAACGGCCTCGTCAATGAAGCTTTCGTCTTCCTGCCGATCGGCCTTGCCTGGCCGTTCCGCCGTTTCAAGACCATTCACCTGCGCCACCATGCGGACGAGCGGCTGACCGATCCGCTCGACGATCCCGAGAGCTATTACCAGGCGCTCTGGATGCACGAAGAAATGCCGCCGCTGATGAAATTCGTGCTGAAGGTCAACAACACCATGGCCGGTCGCCTCGTCCTGGGGCCATGGCTGTCCTGCATCGGCTTCTTCATCGATGACGCCAAGCACGTGATTGCCGGAGACAAGGCGATCCGCAAGGCCTGGCTGCTGCATGCGATAGGCCTTGCCGTGGTGCTGCCGGTCGTGCAGTTCGGCTTCGGCATGCCGGTTTGGCTCTATGTGCTGGTGCCGGTCTGGCTCGGCCAGTCGCTGATCTCGATCCGCACCTATGCCGAGCACCAGTGGTCGGAGCATCCGGAAGGCCGCACGGTGATTGTCGAGCGCTCACCGCTGTCGTTCCTGTTCCTCAACAACAATCTGCACTTCGTCCATCACAAGAGCCCGACCATCGCCTGGTACCGGCTGCCGAAGCTGTTTCGTGACCGGCGTGAGGAATGGCTGCGGATGAACAATGGCTATGCCTATCCGAACTATTTCGCGCTGCTCAGATCCTATGCCTTCAAGGCCAAGGAGCCGATCGTGCATCCGGTTCTGCGGCGCGCGCCCGAGCCGGGCAGGGCGTTCAAGCCGCGCGTCAGGGCGCGCAGCATCAGTGGGCTTGGCAGCGCGCCGGTTCCCGCCGAACCGCCCAAGGAATAGTATCCGCGTGTAGCGTGGATAGCGTGTCGGCCAATTCTGATTGGGCGCCGCGTTTTTGCGATCCTTTGTCCCGGCATGGTGGTTTGATATCGGCATGAGCGAATTGATTGCGGCGTTGCCGATGTATGACTGGCCGGAGGCGCGCGACGAGGTCGACGCGCAATGGGCGTCGTTGCGCGATTCATTCCGGCGAAGGGGCATCGATGCGCCGCAATCCATCGTGCGCCGCAATGGCGACCTGCCGCCGGTGCCGGGCGGCATTCGGGACGGTGAAGGTAAACTCGTCGCGCCCGATCCGGTGACGCTGCCGCCGGACGAACTCGATTTCCACAAGCTCTGGATGCATCCGGCGCTGCTGTTCGCGCAGACCTGCTGGGGGCCGATGGAACTCGGTCTGTCCCGGCATGTGCAGGTGGTCGGTCAGCCAAGCTATGACGCTTATGAAGGCGGGCAGGGCGAACTTTATTCGAGCGCGCTGGTGATGCGGTCGGGCGAGGGGCCGGAGGTTCGGTCGCCCACTGATGGCAAGGCCTTGCTGCCGCTCGATCTCATCCGGGGCAGGCGCTTCACCTTCAACAGCCTCGATTCCATGTCGGGCATCATCGCGCTGACACGCGACCTGAAAGCGGCCGGCGAAAAGCTGGACATATTTTCATCGTACAGCGAAAGCGGCGGCCATCGCGACTCGATCGTGGCGGTTGCGGAAGGCAAAGCGGATGTCGCCGCGATCGATTGCGAAAGCTGGGCGCTGGCACGGCGTTTCGAGCCGGCGGCGCGCAAGATCGTGATCGTCGGCTGGACGGCGCGACGCAAAGGCTTGCCCTACATCACCGCCAGGACGACGCCGGAAAAGACCGTGCGCGCGATGCGCGAAGCGCTTGCCGGGCTAGCCGAGCAGCCTCGAATCCAACGGGTAGGTTGAAAGCTTTTCGTTGCCGGTGTCGGTGATCAGGATCTGTTCCTCGATCTTGACACCCTCACGCCCGCCAAGCCGGCCGATATAGCTTTCGACGCACAGCACCATGCCCGGTTCGAGCATGCCGTCGGGCGTGTCCGGCGTCCAGTCGCTGGCATGCGGCAAGGTCGGATATTCGTCGGCCAGGCCGACGCCGTGGTAGAGTACGCCGTAGCGAGTTGGGAAGCAGTCTCCGGGCGGTACAGCCGAGCGTTCGACCAGTTCGTGAAACGAGACGCCGGGCTGCATCAAAGCGGCGTTGTACTGGATCTGGTCGGCGGCGATGCGGAACAGGTCGCGCTGTTCGTTGGTCGGCTTTGTATCGCCACAGAGCCAGGTGCGCGAGAGATCGGCGCAGAAGCCGTAGGGGCCGATCAAATCGGTATCGAAGGCGACGAGATCGCCCGCCTCCATGATCCGCGACGAGCATTCCTGGAACCACGGATTGGTGCGCGGTCCCGACGTCAGCAGCCGCGTCTCGATCCATTCGCCGCCGCGCGCGATGTTGCCGCGATGGAGTTGCGCCCACAATTCGTTTTCGGAGATACCAGGCTTGAGCGCCTGTTCCATCTCGCCCATCGCCGCCTCGCAAGCGACGATGGCGCGGCGCATGGCAAGGATTTCATCCGGCGATTTGATCAGCCGCGCGTTTTCCATAACCGCCTCGCCATTGCCGATGGAAATGCCGAGGCGGTGGAGTTCTTCAACGCCTTCCGGGTTGATGTGATCGACGGCGATGCGGTTGTTGCCGCCGCCATGCTCCCTGATCAAATCGGCGATACCGGCGGCCCAACGGCGGACTTTCTGCTTGGTCAGCTCGCCGCCATAAAGATACATCCACGACACGGCCGGCCGAACTTCGTCGACGATGCCGGAATGATCGGACAGGTGCTCGCAGGAAAAGTAGTCGAACAGCACCACCGGACCCTCGGTGGCGACGAAGCAATGCCGCGTCGGATTGTGCGCGACCCAGAGCTGCATGTTGGTCGAGTCGGTCGCATAGCGGATGTTGACAGGATCATAGAGCAAGGCGCCGGCGTAGCCGCGGCGCTTCAGCTCGGCGCGGATGCGCTCGAGCCGGTATTTTCGCATTGTCGGCAGGTCGGGCGCGCTAACACCCGCCGCCGCCCATTCCGCTTCGGCTTGCGCGCCATAGCCCAGCACATGCTGGTTGAGCGAAGCCGCCTTCTCGCGGGAGGCGTCGCGCAGCGCCTCGATCGAGCCTGATACAAACGGCATGATCTTGCGGTGTCGGCCGAAGCTTCCCTTTGGCGCCCCGCTGTCCATCCCGTCCTCAGGTCCGCATCTTCTCGCCGCTTGGGTCGAAGGGTGCCTCGACATTGATGCGGGCCGGACGCCGAGACCCAAGAATCTCGATCTCGAACAGCCCCGCGCTTTCATCCTCGGCAAGGGCGGCCGGCACATAGCCTTGCGCCATCGACTTTTGCACGTAGTGCGCATAGCCGCCCGACGTCACCCAGCCGACCACGCGCCAGTCGCCGTCGACGATGCCGCGCACGGCCGACGCACCTTCGGCGGCCTTCGAGCCACGTATTTCCTTGCCTGACGTGTCGAAGCGCGGCGCGCCGTAGCCATGCGGCTTTTCAACCGTGCCATAATCCTTGTCGACCTTGGCCCAGATCGGCTCGTCGCCCATCACGTCGGCATCGGCGGCGTCGACGATGAAGGAGACGCGGCGCAGTTTCGGCCCTTGCGCCTGTTCCTTGGCGGCCGCTTCACGGCCGATGAAGTCGTTCTTCTCGAGCTTGATGAAGCGGTCCATGGAGCCTTCGAACGGCCCGTAGATCGGCCGCAACTCGCGGAACCAGGTCGGGAAATTCTTTTCCAGGCGCATCGACAGCAAGGCGCGCATGCCGAAATCGACGATCCCGAATTCCTCGCCAGCGTCCTTGATCGCCTTGTAGACTAGGCGCTCATAGGCTGGCGCCATCCAGATCTCGTAGCCGAGGTCACCGGTATAGGTGATGCGGTTGACCAGGCAGGGCGCGCCGCCGACCGCCATCTCGCGGAAATCCATAAAGCGGAAAGCCTTGGTCGAGATGTCGACGTCGACCAGCTTCTGCAGCAAATCACGCGAACTCGGTCCGGCGATCGACAGGCCGACAAGTGTCTGGTCGAAACGGTGGATGCGCACCGAACCATCCTTGGGCAGGTGCTTTTCGAACCAGCGCATGTGGTATTTCTGCGCTGCCGACGAGCCCCAGATCATGAAGCGGTCTTCACCGGCCTTGGCGATGGTAAAGTCGCCGATCAGCTTGCCGAACTCGTTGATCATCGGTGTCAGCACGATGCGGCCGGTCTTCGGCATGCGGTTGGTCATCAGCCGGTTGAGGAACTCTTCCGCGCCCGGCCCCGACACTTCGTATTTGGCGAAGTTGGCGATCTCGGTGACGCCGACGCGCTCGCGCGTGGCGCGCACTTCCTCACCGATCGGTCCAAAGTCGTTGGAGCGGTGGAAGGAGACGACGTCTTTCGGCTCGCTGCCCTTAGGCGCGAACCAGAGCGGGGTTTCGAGACCCCAAGAGTCGCCCATCACGGCATTGTTGGCGAGCATGGTGTCGTAGAGCGGCGTCGTCTGCGCCGGGCGGGCAGCCGGCAATTCCTCGTTGGGGAAGCGGATCGAGAAGCGGCGCGAATAGTTTTCGCGCACCTTGGCGTTGGTGTAGCGCAGCCCAGCCCATTCGCCGAAGCGGGCGACATCCATGCCCCAGACGTCGAAGCCCGGATCGCCATGCACCATCCAGTTGGACAACGCCAGGCCGACGCCGCCGCCCTGGCTGAAGCCGGCCATGACGGCGCAGGCGCACCAGAAATTGGTCAGGCCCTGGACCGGGCCGACCAGCGGATTGCCGTCGAGCGCGAAGGTGAAGGGGCCGTTGATGATCTGCTTGATGCCGGCCTTTTCGATGCCGGGGAAATGCTTGAAGCCGATTTCCAGCGACGGCGCGATGCGGTCGAGATCGGGCGGCAGCAGTTCATGGCCGAAGTCCCACGGCGTGTTGACCGGCGACCACGGCTTGCAGGCCTTTTCATAGGTGCCGAGCAGGATGCCGTTGCGCTCCTGGCGGGTGTAGATCTCGCCCTTGAAGTCGAGCACACCGATCATTTCGCGGCCGGTCGACTTGTTGAACTCCTCGACCTCCGGCATCGGCTCGGTCAAGAGATACATGTGCTCCATGGCCAGCACCGGCAGCTCGACGCCGACCATGCGGCCGATCTCGCGCGCCCACAGGCCGCCGCAGTTGACGACATGTTCGGCGTGAACCGTGCCTTGTTCGGTGACGACGTTCCAGGTGCCGTCCGGCTGCTGTGTCAGGTCGACGACGCGGTTGCGCAGCACGATTTCGGCGCCGAGTTTTTTGGCCGCCTTGGAATAGGCAATGGTGGTCCCGGAGGGGTCGAGATGGCCTTCGACCGGATCCCACATGGCGCCGACGAAATTGGTCTCGTCCATCAGCGGGAACATCGCCTTGGCCTCGGACGGCGTGATCAGTTCGGTGTCCATGCCGAGATAGCGGCCCTTGGCGTGGGCAAGGCGCAGGAAGTCCATGCGCTCGGGCGTATCGGCCAACATCACGCCGCCGGTCAGGTGCAGCGAGCAGGACTGGCCCGAAATCTCCTCGATCTCCTTGTAAAGCTGGACCGTATAGGCCTGCAGCTTGGCGACGTTCGGATCGCCGTTCAGCGTGTGGAAGCCGCCGGCCGCATGCCAGGACGAGCCGGAGGTGAGCTCCGAGCGCTCGATCAGCATGATGTCGGTCCAGCCGGCCTTGGCCAGGTGGTAGAGCACCGAGCAGCCGACGACACCGCCGCCAATGACAACCGCTTTTGCATGGGATTTCATGAGGATAGTTCCGTTTTTGAAGAGATTGAATCGGAGGAATGGGACACGAAGACAAAGCGGAGGTCGGATACAGCGATGTTTTCGATCAGCTTGCCGTCAAGCGCGGCAAGGATGGTTTCACAGACGGAAGTGCGATGTTTCACGACGTCATGGCTCCAAAGGCGCAGGATCGAATAGCCCTGAGCGCGCATGAAGTCGTCGCGGCGGCGGTCATAGGGACTGTCCGCATGCTGGTGTCCGTCGACTTCGACAACAAGCCATTTTTCGCGGCAGGCGAAGTCAGCGTAGTAGGGTTCGATAGAGAACTGTCGCGTGAACTTGTAGCCGCCAAGCTTGCGGGCTTTTAGTTCGAGCCAAAGCAGTGCTTCCGCTTGATTGTCGCCTTGCCTGAGTTTTCTGGCTCTTTGGGTTGTGCCTGTTTTTCGGCGACTGCGCGTTTGAGGAGCGCCTTCCCCCACTCCGTCGCTGCTTCGCAGCGCCACCTCTCCCCCCTCCGGAGGGAGAGGAAGGGAGCCAACTGGGCTAGGCTCGCGCTTTTCCTCTCCCCCGTCGATCGGGGGAGAGGTGTCGAGCGAAGCTCGACGGAGTGGGGGTCGACTATTCATCGAATCCATACGAATGATCGGCTCATCAAAACGAACACTGCCGCTCAAAAATCGGTCGGCGCGCCGCCTTCGGCTGTGCGCTTCGCAACAAAGGCGTTGAGCTCCTCACGGATGGCGGGATCCATGTAAGGTTCGTCATAGGACGCCAGCCGCTCCTTCCACACCTTGTTGGCCTTTTCCATTGCCGTTGGCGAGCCGGCTTCCGCCCAGGTCTCGAAATTGCGCCAGTCCGAAAGGATGGGCGAATAAAACGCGGTCTTGTAGCGGTCCTGCGTGTGCTGGGTGCCGAAGAAGTGGCCGCCGGGGCCGACCGACTGGATGGCGTCGAAGCCGAGCGCTTCATCGGAAAGGTCAAGCGGGGTCAGGAATTCGGCCACCATCTGCAACAGGTCGATATCCAGAATGGTCTTCTCGTAGGAGCAGCGCAGGCCGCCTTCCAGCCAGCCGGCCGCATGCATCATCAGGTTGCCGCCGCCCTGCACCGCGCCCCACAGAGAGAACACGCTTTCATAGGCTGCCTGCGCGTCGACGGTGTTGGCGGCGCAGGTGTTGGAGGTGCGGTAGGGGATATTGTAGCGGCGGGCGAGCTGGCCCCCGACGAGCTGTGCCTTCATGTATTCGGGCGTGCCGAAGGCCGGCGAACCGGACTTCATGTCGACGTTAGAGGTGAAGCCGCCATAGCCGACCGGCGCGCCCTTCCTGACCATCTGGGCGAAGGCAATGCCGGACAGCGCCTCGGCATTCTGCTGCACCAGCGCGCCGGCGATGGTGACGGGCGCCATGGCGCCCGAGAGGGTGAAGGGCGTGACGATGACGACCTGGCCCTTGCTCGACATCTGGATGATGCCTTCCATCATCGGCACGTCGAGCTTGAGCGGCGAATTGGTGTTGATGATGGTGAAGACGGACGGTTCCGCGAGCAATTGCTCATGGCTGATGCCGCGCGCCATGCGGGTGATCTCGATGCCGTCGACATTGCGCTCCTTGCCGAGCGAATAGATGTGGAACACCTTGTCCGTCAGCGTGGCGAGGTCGCGGATGCATTCGAGATGGCGCACCGACGGGTGGATGTCAGTCGGCTCGACCGGATAGCCGCCCGTGCAATTCAGGATGTTGTGCATCTGCGCCAGCCGCAGGAAATTGCGATAATCCTGCTGGTTGCCGGGCCGGCGGCCACGATCGATGTCGGAGCAATTGGGCGCCGAGGCCATCATCGAGATGATCAGATTGTCACCGCCAAAGCGCACATTGTGCTCGGGGTTGCGGGCATGGATGGTGAATTCGGACGGGCAGTTCGACACCAGCTCCAGGATCATGTCGCTGTCGAAGCGCACGCGCTCCGAGCCCTCGCGTACGTCGGCGCCATGAGCCTTCATGATGCTGCGGGCTTCGTCGTGCAGGACGTCTACGCCAATCTCGCGCAACACCCGCAAGGAGGCGAGGTGGATCGATTCCAGCTCGTCCTCGGACACCAGCTTGGTCGGCGTCAGCGGATTTTTCAGTTGGCGGAAAGCCGGCTGCTCGAACGCGGCCGAGCCACCGGCGCGCTTGCCGGCGCGACCGCCGCGGCGGGCACGGTCGGGCGCCAATGCCGGTTCTGAGGGTTGTAGGACGGCGGTCATGATGGTCCTCGTAGGATGCGATAACGGGCGGCATAATGGACCGGCGCCCCTCCGGCCATTGCGGAGGCGGCGACCACTAGAGCGAGGGAAGCGACATGCCGGAACGGCAGCCAGGTGGCCGCGACTCCGCCCTGGCCACACCGGCGCGCCGGCAGGGTCTGCGTGAGGCTGTCGGATGGTGCAGATTTAAAGAGGCGTTACAGTACCGTCTTTTACTTCTGACATACTTGCGCGTTGAACTGCTTTTGGAGGGACGCCATGCCTGACGTCGTCAAAGTGCGTGCCGCGACAAACAACGAAGTCGCGTTCCTTTCCTGGGATGTTGACGGGATGATCCCAGGCTGCCTCGGTTTCGAGATCGTGCGCCTCTATCCCGATACAGGCGAGGAGCGTTGCCTTGCGTCCTGGGTGCCCTTCAAGGGTCAGCGCAATCCCCGATGGATTCCTCAGGATACCGGTGTCTGGCCGGTGCAGAAGACATTCTGGCGCGATCTGACTGTCAGGCGCCGCCGCGACAGCATAGACGTCAGGCCGGACGGCGAAATGATCGCCTACCGCGTGCGTCCCGTTGGCGACATGAAGGCGGGCCTCGATCCCGTGCCGGTGCGCCCCGATCAGGTCGTCGACGGCAAACCCGCCTATACCGGACCGGCGCGACCCCTTGGCTATCTTGGGCAGGGCGCGGTCAGTCCGCCAATCTTCCTGGGCCAAATGTTCGGCAAGGCACGCGTTGCCTTCACTAACGGCGTGCTTTCGACGCAATGGATGTCGCATGCGCTGGCGGAAGCCGGCATCAAGGTCGGCCAGCGCGACAAGATCAGGGCGCTGCTGCAAGACCCGACCAGCAAGATCCGCGCCTATCTGCATGGCGACGTGCCTGACGTGCTGACCAGCCTGTTGAAACGGGCCAAGGCCGAAGGCGGCACGGTCAGGCTTGCGCTCTATGAGCTCGGCGACGACGAATTGTGCGACGCCATCATCGCAGCCAGGGATGTAGTCGAAGTCATCCTCTCCAATTCCGGCAGGGATGACCAGACCAAGGCCTGGGATGCCGGCAACGCACCCTACAGGAAGCGTTTGCACGATGCGGGCGTCGTGGTGACGGACCGCCTGTTCAACAACAACCATATCGGCCACAACAAGTTCGTCGTCTACCGCGACACCCAGGGCAATCCGCAAGCGGTCATGACCGGCAGTACCAACTGGACGTCGACTGGCATATGCGGCCAGTCCAACAACGCTTTTGTTCGCGACGATCCGGCGATGGCGGAGGTGTTCGACGCCTATTGGGAACGCATGAAAGCCGATGTGTTTCCGCCACCGGCTTCCGAAAGTGCTGCCGGCCACGTCGCGCAGACGCAGGGCGTGCCGTTCCGCAAGGAGAACCACATGCCAAACCCCCTCAACGGCGCCTCGGTGGGGTTGGACGGCATGACGGTGTGGTTTTCGCCCAACGACCCGAACCGCAACAAGAAGGACATTTCGGTGCGTCCGGTCGACCTCCAGGACGTCTTTGCCCGCATCAAAGCGGCGAAGCGGGCCGTGCTGTTCCTGGTGTTCAACCCTTCGCTGCTCGGCGAAAATTCGATCGTGGACCAGGCGGTTGCGGCGGCGAAAGCCGATCCGAACCTCATCGTGCAGGGCGCGATCAGCGACGAGACGGCCATGCCCAACTATGTCGCTCCCACCAAGGATCCGGTCACCCACAAGTCGAACAAGGACGGCAAGTCGCCCTTTGTCTGTCCGGAGAAAGTCTGGGAGGCCCCGAATGTCTCCATCGTACGGGCGGCGAACCTGACCGGGGCCACGATCGCGACGGATTTCCAGGCCGAAGTGCTCACCGTCGGCCACGCGATCGTGCACGATAAGATCGTTATCATCGATCCGATGGAGGACAACGCCACCGTCATTACCGGCAGCCATAACCTCGGTTACAAGGCTTCCTACGAAAACGACGAGAATCTGGTCATCGTGGAAGGCGACAAGACCTTTGCCGCGGCCTATGCCGTGCACATGCTCGACGTCTTCGACCACTATAAGTTCCGGGCCTGGCGCAGGACGATCGGCAAGGGCCCTTCCGATGCTGACGGGATTGCCATCGACGACAAGTGGCTGAAGCCCTATGCGGACGGCAAGAAAGGCGCAATCGCCCGCTACTTCCCGTAGCCATCGCGTTCTGTATCCAAGGTTCGTTCATCCGGGCCGATGGCGTCGGCCGGTCGGTCGATTTCCTTGGTGCAAGCGGATCTCCGGTTCGGCTCTTCCTTTCCTCTGGTCGAACCAGTAGCTAGTCGTGCTTGCTGGCCGATGGCCGCATTGACATGGATGACGGCATGGTCGCGACCGGCTCGAGCGAAGGCGAAGCGGGAACGCAATGGGCGGCGCTCGCGGGCGTCACCGCCGCATTAGCCATGTTCGGAGCGGCGCAAGGGTTGAGCTCGCCGCTGTTTACGCTCCTGATGCAGAAGCAAGGCATGTCGCCCGCCCTGATCGGCTTGTCGGCGGCGATGATGCCGGTTGGCCTGATTCTGTCGGCCTCTTTCGTGCCGGCTGCCGTGCGGCTGGTCGGGGCGCGAAACCTGGCGGTTGGCTGCTCGCTGATTGGGGCGATGTGCTTCCTGGCCATCTTCTGTCTGCAAGACTGGGTTGCCTGGTACGTCATCCGATTCATCATCGGCATCGTCATCAACCCGCTCTATGTGCTGGGCGAAGTCTGGGCGCTGTCGCTGGCGCCGCCGTCGCGGCGCGGGCGAGTGATGGGCGTGTTCAACACACTGATGGGCGCCGGCTATGCCGCCGGCCCCTTTACGCTCACTCTGGTCGGTATCGAGGGCTGGGCTCCCTTCAGCGTCGGCATCGTCGGTTTCCTGCTCTGTGCCGTCATTTTGCGCCTTGTCTCCTCGAAGCTCGCCGGTTTCGAGGATGACGGCCAGCCTGCCGGCAGCTTTGTCGGTTTTGCCCGGCTGGCGCCGGCGCTGCTGCTGGCGGTGCTGGTCTCGGCCGCCGTCCAGCAAAGCACCTATGCCCTGGTTCCCGTGTTTGGGGCCGGCTATGGCTTGCCCGAGGCGGTGCTCGCCGCGCTGGTGATGTCGCTGTCGCTGGGCAACATCCTTCTGCAGATCCCGCTCGGCCTGCTCGCCGAACGCTTCGGTGGCCGACCGATGATCCTGGCCTGCGCGGTGGCGACGACCGTTTGCGCTGTTCTGCTCCCGCTGCTGATTACCACACAGCTGATCTGGGGCGTGCTTCTGGTGATGGGCGCGGTGGGCTACGGTGTCTATACGATGGCGCTGGTCGAACTCGGCAGCCGCTTCAGAGGTTCGCTGCTGGTCACCGGCAATGCGGCGTTCGCCTTGCTATGGGGTGTCGGCGGTATCGTTGGTCCGCCGGGCGCGGGCCTGCTGATGCAGGCGATCGGGCCGGTGGGTTTGCCAACCGTGATCATTGGCCTCGACGCTTTGCTGGTCGCCTTCGCGCTTTATAGATCGGCCAGCCGCGCAGGCTCCTGACAGGGTTTGGCTGGAGCCGGGCATCCGTCCGGGCCGCGGGGCTTACCGCCGCCGGGCCGAACCGCTAAGTCTGCAACCGCGACAGCGTTATGGATCATGGACCTGGTGGACACGAGAAGCGACGAGACGATGCGATGGGCAGCGATCACCGGTGTGATCGCGACCGTGTCCGTTTTCGCCATCGCGCAGGGCCTGTCCTATCCGCTGCTGAGCTTCATCCTGCAGCGCCAGGGTGTCTCGCCCGCGATGATCGGCCTGTCGGCGGCGATGACGCCGATCGGGTTCATCGTCTCGTCGCCAATTATTCCAGCGCTGGCGAGGCGGTTCGGAGCAGGGCGCACGGCCCTCACTTGCGCGGCGCTTTCAGCTGTCGTGCTGGCGCTGATCGGCTGGACGCAGAACGTCTATCTCTGGTTTCCGCTGCGCTTGCTGATCGGCGCCGTGACCAACCCGCTCTATGTGCTCAGCGAAATCTGGGTAATCGCGCTGGCGCCGCCGGCCCGGCGCGGCCGCATCATGGGCCTCTATTCGACGATCATTTCGGCCGGCTTCGCCTCCGGCCCGCTCTGCCTGCTCGCCGTTGGCACAGAAGGCTGGCCGCCGTTCCTTGTTGGCATTGGCGCCTTCGTGCTCTGCGGCATCTGCCTGGCGTCGGTTCTGCCACGGCTGCCCAGAGTAGACGAGGCCGGGCATCAGGTTTCGGTGATGGCTTTCATGCCGCTCGCATGGCTGCTTCTGTCGGCGGTGGTCGTAGCCGCGGGCTTCGAGCAGGCGGTGCTGGCGCTGCTGCCCGTCTACGGCACGCATCATGGCATCGCGGAGGCTCGCATGTCGGCGCTGCTGTCGGTCATGATCGCCGGCAACATCGCCATGCAGGTTCCGCTTGGCCTGCTGGCCGAGCGGCTGACGGCCCGTCTCGTGCGCTTCATCTGCGTCCTGCTGACGCTGTTTGGCTGCGTGCTTTTGCCGATGCTGATCGACACGCCGCTGATCTGGCCTTGCGTCTTCGTCTGGGGAGCTGTGTCCTACGGCATCTACACGATGTCCATCATCGAACTTGGCGAGCGCTTCACCGGTTCGGCGCTGGTTGCCGGCAATGCGGCATTCTCCCTGATGTGGGGTGTCGGCGGCATTGTCGTCCCGCCGCTAGCGGGCGGCATAATGGATGTGACCGGTGCGAGCGGCCTGCCGCTGACGCTCGGCGCGATCTGCGCCGTGCTTGCGTTGGCGACGATTATCCGTCGGCGGGTGCGGTGAAGCAACGCCGCAAGGGCCGCGAAAGGCCGTATCGCACCTTGAATGTCAGCGCCGCCAACGCAATGTAGGCGAAGCCGTTCAAAATCCCGGAGACCTGCATGACCGCTTCGACGACCAGAGCCCAGCCCTTTCAGAAGACCGGCGATCCCTTCCTCTGGCTGGAAGACAGGACCAGCAAACAGTCGCTCGACTGGGTGCATCGCCAGAACGAGGTCACTGTAGCGGAATTGCAGGGCGACCCATCCTACCAGGCGTCGTTCCACACGGCGCTCGACCTGATGACGGCCGAGGACAATATCGCGGTTGGCGCGGCGATCGCCGGTCATGTCTACAATTTCTGGCAGGACAAGACCAATGCGCTCGGCCTGTGGCGCCGCACGACGGTCGCTTCCTACAAGACCGACAAGCCCGACTGGGAGACGATCATCGACTTCGACCAGCTGGCTGGGAAGGAGGGGATAAAATGGGTGTTCGGCGGCGCGGTCAGGCTCTACCCCGATTTCAACCGCTGCCTGGTATCGATGTCGCCCGATGGCGGTGACGCCAGCGCGATGCGCGAGTTCGACATCGCGGCCAAGTCCTTCGTGGAAGGCGGTTTTCAGGCACCGGCCTCGAAATCGGGCTTCGGCTGGCTGGACGAGGATACGGTCATCGTCTCGGCCGCTTTCGAAGAGGCCGACAAGACAGAGTCCGGATATCCGCGTGTGGTCAAGCTCTGGAAGCGGGGCACCAGGCTGGAAGAGGCGACCCCGATCTTCGAGGGAGAGATCGAGGATCTTGCCGTTGGCGCCGGTGTCGAGTTCGACGGCGAGAAGCGTCACCTGTTTCTGGCGCGGACACTCAATTTCTTTGCATCGCACAGTTTCCTGCGGCTGCCTTCGGGCGAGAACCGCCGTATCCCGCTGCCCGACGACGTCACCGACACCTCGCTCTTTAGGGATCAACTGGTGTTCGGGGTGCGCACACCATGGACGGCGCCGGACGGCACCGCATGCCAGCCGGACGGGCTTTACTCCTTCGACTTCGCGCATTGGATCGAAGCCGGCGGTTTTGGCGCCATCGAAACCTTATTGGCGCCGGCGCATCGGGTTTCCATTGCCGGGCTCGCCAGAACTCAGGACCGCCTGTTCATCAGCTTGATGGACAATGTGCGCGGCAAGGTTCTCGTCTGCGACCGCGAGCGCGGCGCCTGGTCGCTGAAACCCGTCGTGCTGCCTGAAAACGGCACTGTCGGCATCAGCCATGCCGAGCATTTCGGCTCCACCGTCTCCTTTTCCTTCACCGATTTCCTGACGCCAAGCTCGATCATCTGGTCCGATGACAATGGCGAGACGCTGGCGACCGTGAAATCGCAGCCGGCCCGCTTCGATGCCTCGCCGCTGATCTCGGAGCAGTTCGAGGCGCGCTCGAAGGACGGCACGATGATCCCTTATTTCGTCGTCAGGCGGCGCGACCAGAACGGTCCGGTGCCGACGCTACTCTACGGCTATGGCGGTTTCGAAGTGCCGCTGTTGCCCGGCTATGCCGGCGTGCGCGGCAGGCTGTGGCTGGAGAAAGGCAATGCCTATGTGCAGGCCTGCATTCGCGGCGGCGGCGAGTTCGGACCGGCTTGGCACCAGGCGGCGCTGAAAGGCAAGCGCCAGAACGGGTTTGATGATTTCGCGGCAGTGGCGCAGGACGTCGTCGAACGCGGCATAGCAACGGCTCAATCGCTCGGCATCCAGGGCGGCTCCAATGGCGGCCTGCTGACCGGCGCTTCCCTGACGCAGCATCCCGAGCTTTTCGGCGCCGTCATCATCGAGGTGCCGCTGCTCGACATGCTGCGCTACACCGAATTGCCGCCGGGCGCTTCGTGGATGGCCGAATATGGCGATCCGTCAAAGCCGGAAGACGCCAAGTGGCTTTCCGCCTATTCACCCTATCAACATGTCAAGGCCGATGCCGCCTATCCGCCGGTGCTCTTGACGACCTCGACCGCCGACGACCGGGTCCATCCCGGCCATGCGCGCAAGATGGCGGCCCGCCTGCACGAGGCAGGACATGGCAGGACGCTGTTCTTCGAGGAGACCGAGGGCGGACATGGCGGGCGCGGCGACCGCCGGCCGCAGGCGGCGCAGACGGCGATGAAGTATGTCTTCCTGCAGCGGGCACTGGGCGGAAAAGCCTGACCTCATTCCATGGCACCCCTGAGCAAAGGGTGGTTCACCTCGACCGCCCTTTGCTCTAAGGTACCTTCATGGCTCTCGCTACACTATCAGCTCGCGCATTCCGGGTCGCGGTGACACCGTCGTCACGCACGCTGCGCGCCGAGCTTTTGCGGCTGTGCGCCCGCATCGGCTATTCGCCGCCTGCCGTCCTCTGACGAATTCGCCCCGGCACCGCCGGAATGATTTCAGAGGAAAGACCAGATCAATGACCTATCAGAATTATTCGCTGAAGCAGCTTCAGCAGATCGACGCCGCGCATCACCTGCATCCCTTCACCGATCATAAGGAGCTGCGTGAGGCAGGCGCGCGCGTCATCACCCGCGCCAATGGCCCGTTCATCTACGATTCCGAAGGGACGGAACTGCTGGACGGCATGGCCGGCCTGTGGTGCGTCAATATCGGCTACGGCCGCGACGAGCTGGCCGAGGCCGCCTATGCACAGATGAAGGAACTGCCTTACTACAATTCCTTCTTCAAATGCTCCACGCCGACGCCGGTGCTGTTGTCGAAGAAGCTGGCCGAGATCGCACCACGCAACGTGAACCAGGTGTTTTACGGCTCGTCCGGTTCGGAGGCCAACGACACCGCCTTGCGCCTGGTGCGCCATTACTGGGTGCTTGAGGGCAAGCCGGAGAAGAACCGCGTCATCTCGCGCAAGATGGCCTATCACGGCTCGACCATTGCCGGCACTTCGCTCGGTGGCATGGATGCCATGCACAAGCAGCTCAACGGTGCGGTGCCCAACATCGTCCATGTGATGATGCCCTATGCCTACGAGCTGGCTCTGCCGGGCGAAAGCGACCACGATTTCGGCCTGCGCGCGGCAAAGTCCGTCGAGGACGCCATCCTCGAGGCCGGTGCCGACAAGGTCGCGGCCTTCATCGGCGAGCCGGTGATGGGCGCTGGCGGCGTCAAGATACCGCCGACGAGCTACTGGCCCGAAGTGCAGCGCATCTGCCGCAAATACGATGTGCTTTTGATGCTGGACGAGGTCATTACCGGCTATGGCCGCACAGGTGAGTGGTTCGCGGCGCAGACCTTCGGCATCGAGGCGGACACCATCACCACGGCCAAGGCGCTGACCTCGGGCTATCAGCCTCTTTCGGCGCTGCTGGTTGGCGACCGCATTGCCTCGACGCTGGTCGAGAAGGGCGGCGAGTTCAACCATGGCTACACCTATTCGGGGCACCCGGTGGCTTGCGCCGTGGCCTTGAAGAACCTGGAGATCATCGAGAGGGAAGGGCTGGTCGACCGTGTCAGGAACGACACCGGACCTTATTTCGCTAGCGCGTTGCAGGAGCGTATTGCCGGGCATGATCTGGTCGGCGAGGTGCGCTCGATCGGCCTGATGGGCGCGATCGAGATCGTCAAGGACAAGGCGACGAAGGAGCGCTTCCTGCCGTCGGGGAGTGCCGCGGTGACGGTGCGCGACCACGCGATCGCCAACGGCATGATGCTGCGCGCCACCGGCGACACGATGATCCTGTCGCCGCCGCTGATCTGGACCCGTAATACGATCGACATGGCTTGCGAGCGCATCGGCAAGGCGCTCGACCTGGCACAGGCGGACCTGCGCAAGCGATAGGAGCAAACCTCGATTGGGCGTTTTTGCGAAGAAACGCCCAATCCCGGAAATATGCGCTATGAGCGGGAACGAATTTCGCCTTCGGCGCGTAATGTAAGGGGCGGCCGATCCGGCCGCGACAGGGGATTGCCCACATGAGAAAGACCGGCAAAAGCCGACGCGTGCAAGAGGCGGCCAGCCTTGGCGCGGACCTGATGCTGGCGCCGCTGGTGGTGATGATGCGGCTGCCGCTGATGGCCATGGAGGCGCGAAGCGGCGAGCCCTGGAGCGCGGAGACGGCAATGGCTGTCAGCGAGAAGACCGTCGCCATGGCCGAGGGCGCGCTTGCGGCGCAAATGTCTTTCCTGCAATCGGCGTCACGTTTCTGGCCGGAGGTTCTCTCGGGTCGAACGCCGTCGCTGTTCAACGGCGTCGCGGCCGAACGGTCGATCAGCGCAGCGCTGAAGCCGGCCGGCCGCGCGGTGAGGGCAAATTTTCGCCGCCTTTCCACAAAGGGTTGAGGCGGAAGCCCCGGAACTTTTTTGCGCATCGTCGAAGTCTTGCGCTAGAACCAATCGGCATACACGCCGATGGGGAACAACATGGCCGGACAACCGCTCAACCAACCGGCTGAAATTCCAGCCGAACTCGATCGCTGGAACTGGGGCGCCTTCTTCCTCAACTGGATTTGGGGCATCGGCAACAGCACCTTCATCGCGCTGCTGGCGCTGATCCCCGTCGTCAACCTCATCATGATCTTCGTGCTCGGCGCGCGCGGCAGCCGCTGGGCTTGGCAAAACCGGGCTTGGCGCGACGCCGAGCAGTTCCGCAAGACGCAGCGCAATTGGGCGATTGCCGGCCTTGCCGTATGGGTGGTCAGTATCGGCGGTTGTGCGACGATGGTCGGCAGCATCCCTTTCGTGCTCAAAGGCAGCGACGCCTACCGCATGACCATGGACGCCGTCCGCACCGATGTTCGGGTCAAGGCCGCCATCGGCGACGATTTGGCCGACAATTTCTGGGTCGGCGGTCATCTCAACGTCAATGCAAATGGCGCGGGCGACGCCCAGTTCAGCATTCCCGTCCACGGCGCCAAGGGCAAGGGCACCGTATATTCCCATCTGGTTCGCAATGCCGGCACATGGAGCACGCGCCTGCTCGTGGTCCGCGTCGACGGCGTCGATGCACCGATCGTGCTGACCAATGAAGACCATGTGCCGATCCCGGGTGCGGCGATCGGAATATAGACGGATCGTCGGTAATAAAGGGGCCGGAAATGCAAAAACCGCGCCCCATCGGGAACGCGGCTTTGCCAGATACGCATGGCGTTTCGCTACCAAGACACTTGCGAAACTTACGGGCTCCGGTACGCGAGACCTGATCCGGAGCGCCGGGCGGATGCGATATGTCCGCCTCGCAATCTGTTTTATAGGGACATCGTTACCGCGGAGTTATCGAGAGCTTAAGCAAATCTAAATTTGCGGCCCTTGGTCCGAAGAACCCGAAAAAAACTAAACCAAATCCGCTGCTTACGCCGAGTTGCCGCGCAGAAAATTTATTATGCCGGAGAAATCGGCGCCGCCATGGCCCTGGGCGTTGAAAAGGGCATAGAGCTGCGCCGCTTCTGCGCCAAGCGGTGTCATCGCGCCCGCGCCAAGCGCTGCTTCCTGCGACAATTTCAGGTCTTTCAGCATAAGAGCCGCCGCAAATCCGGGCTTGTAATCCCTGTTGGCGGGCGAAGTGGGAACCGGGCCAGGCACGGGGCAATAGGTGGTCAGCGACCAGCACTGGCCCGACGAGGTCGAGGCGACGTCGAACAGCGCCTGATGCGACAGGCCGAGTTTTTCCGCCAGCACGAACGCCTCGGCGACGCCGATCATCGAAATGCCGAGGATCATGTTGTTGCAGATCTTCGCCGCCTGTCCGGCGCCGTCACCGCCGCAATGGACGATGCGGCCGGCCATCGGCTTCAGGATCGGCTCGGCGGCCGAGAAAGCATCGTCGGCTCCCCCAGCCATGAAGGTCAATGTACCGGCCGTGGCACCACCGGTGCCGCCCGAAACCGGCGCGTCGATGGACAGCAGGCCGTGCTTTGCTGCAATCGTATGCGCCTTGCGCGCCGATTCGACGTCGATCGTCGAGGAATCGATGAACAGCGCGCCGTTCCTGGCCTTGGGAGCAATGTCCCCATAGACCGACAGCACGTGCTTGCCGGCCGGCAGCATGGTGATGACCACGTCGGCATCCTTCACCGCCGCGAGCGCATTGGCCATAACGACGACGCCATGTTCGCGCGCGACCGCGAGGTTTTCCGGCATCAGGTCGAAACCGTGCACGGCATGCCCAGCCTTGACCAGGTTTGCGGCCATCGGATTGCCCATATTGCCGAGGCCGATGAAGGCGATCGTCGTCATAGTCTCTCTCCCGGAGTTTGCTGGCGTCAGCGGCCGATCAGGGCGCGCGCGATGATGACGCGCATGATTTCATTGGTGCCTTCGAGGATCTGGTGCACCCTGAGATCGCGCACCAGCTTCTCGATGCCGTAATCATGCAGGTAGCCGTAGCCGCCGAGCAGTTGCAGCGCGTCGTTGGCGACGTTGAAGCCGGTGTCGGTGACGAAGCGCTTGGCCATTGCCGACCATTTACCGGCGTCCGGCGCCTTGCGGTCGAGTTTGGAGGCCGCCGCATAGAGGAAGATGCGCGCCGCCTGCAACTCTGTCTCCATGTCGGCCAGCCTGAACTGCAGGGCCTGGAACTGGTTGATCTTCGAGCCGAATGCCTTGCGCTCGGCGGTATAGGACAGCGCCTTGTCGAGCGCCGACTGGGCGCCGCCCAGCGAACAGGCGGCGATGTTCAGCCGGCCGCCGTCGAGCCCGGCCATGGCGATGCCGAAGCCGGCGCCTTCGCCCGACAAGAGGTTCTCCGCCGGCACCTTGCAATCCTCGAAGATGACCTGGCGGGTCGATTGCATGTGCCAGCCCATCTTGTGCTCATTGGCGCCGAAGGAGAGGCCGGGCGCATCCTTGGGCACGACGATGGTGGAGATGCCTTTCGGGCCGTCGGCGCCGGTGCGCACCATGACGGCATAGACATCGCTGTCGCCGGCGCCGGAGATGAACTGCTTGGAGCCGTTGAGGATGTAATCGCCGCCGCTTTTCGCCGCGCGCGTCTTCAGCGCCGCCGCATCCGAACCCGAGCCAGGCTCGGTCAGGCAATAGCTCGCCAGCCATTCCATGGAGGTGAGCTTCGGCAGGAAGCGCTGGCGCTGCTCATCATTGCCGAACCGGTCGATCATCGAGGCCACCATGTTGTGGATCGAGATGAAGGAGGAAAAGGCCGGGTCGGCGTGCGACAGCGCCTCGAAGATCAGCACGGCGTCGAGCCGGCCGAGCGCGGAACCGCCGACATCGTCCCTGACATAGATGCCGCCGAGGCCGAGCGGCCCCGTCTCGCGAATCACATCGGCGGGGAAATGTCGCCTGCGGTCCCAGTCGAGCGCATTGGGCGCCACGCGATCGGCGGCGAAGGCCCGCGCCATCTCCTGGATGGCACGCTGTTCCTCATTGAGTTCGAACTGGCTGGTGCTCGCATCGACCGCGGCGTCCATGGCGTGCTCCCTGTAGGCTGGCCAGCTAGCCCGCTGGCCTGTCGTTTTTGGCTTTGCGCGCGCATCAATCTAGACCAATGATGCCGCCGCGCAACCCGACCTATCGCGGAGCGGCTGTGCACCAATGCATGCCCGGAGCAAGATGTGACGACAAAATTCGATGAGCTGCTGGAAAAGTTCCACGCCTATCTCGCTTCCGTCCATGACGCTCTGGTGCGCGACGCCGTGGCACGCACAGGTTGGGACATGCCGGCCCGAAAGTTGGAGCCGCATGCGCTTGGCTGCCTGCGCCATCTTGATCGCGGGGCCGGACTGGCACCGCCGGATGCGAGGCCGCTGGTGCGATTGCTGGCCGAGCAGCGCAACGAACTGCATTGGGGACAGACCTACACCGAGGCTGATTTCGGCAGGGCCTTCATCGACAATTACGGCTGGCTGGAAATCTTCGGCACGCGTGGGCACTTCGTCAACGAAGAGGCTGCCGCCGGGCTGCTGATTCTTGGACCCGGGATCGTCTACCCCGACCATCATCACGTCGCCGAGGAAATCTATATTCCGCTGACCGGCGGTACGGAATGGCGCATGGGCGAAAGCGGTTTTCGCAGGCGGGAGGCCGGCGAGGTCGTCCACCATGCCTCCAACGTCAACCATGCCATGCGAACGGGCAAGGAGCCGCTGCTGGCGCTCTATATCTGGCGCGGCGGGCCGTTGGCGCAAAAATCCACGATCACCGGCACCGCGACGCAGGTCAGAGGCTGATGGCCAGGGCAATCATGCTGCAAGGCACAGGGTCGGATGTCGGCAAGACGGTGCTGGTCGCAGGCCTTTGCCGCGCCGCGAAAAAGCGTGGCCTGAAGGTGCGGCCATTCAAGCCGCAGAACATGTCGAACAACGCCGCCGTCGCCGATATCCCCGGCGACAACAACCATGGTGGCGGCGAGATCGGCCGCGCGCAATGGCTGCAGGCGATCGCCTGCGGCGTGCCGCCATCGGTGCATATGAACCCGGTGCTGCTCAAGCCGCAGACCGATGTCGGCGCGCAGGTCATCGTCCAGGGCAAGGTGTTCGGCGAGGCGCGGGCGCGCGACTACCAGGCGCTGAAGGGCCGGCTGATGGATGCAGTGCTGGAGTCCTGGGGCAAGGTCGGCGAGGGCGCCGACCTCGTCATCGTGGAGGGCGCCGGCTCGCCGGCCGAAATCAACCTCCGCAGCCGCGATATCGCCAATATGGGCTTTGCCACGCGCGCCGATGTGCCGGTGGTGCTGGTCGGCGACATCGATCGCGGTGGCGTCATCGCCTCGGTCGCGGGCACGCATCTGATCCTGCCGCAAGAAGACCGGCGCATGATCGTCGGCTATCTCATCAACAAGTTCCGGGGCGATGTCTCGCTGTTCGATGACGGCATCAAGGCGATCGAGAAGTTCACCGACTGGCGCTGTTTCGGCGTCGTGCCGTGGCTGAAGGCTGCGGCACGGCTACCCTCGGAAGATTCCGTGGTGCTGGAGCGGCTGGCATCCGGCGAGGCGCGCGCGCTCAAGGTGGCGGTGCCGATGCTTGGCCGCATTGCGAATTTCGACGATCTCGACCCGCTCAAGGCCGAACCGCAGGTCGAAGTGGTGTTCGTGCCGCCGGGAAAGAAGCTGCCGCCCGATGCCGGGCTGGTGGTCATTCCCGGCTCCAAGTCGACGATCGGCGATCTCCTGAAGTTTCGCGAGAATGGTTGGGATCGGGATCTTGCGGCGCACCGCAAGCGCGGCGGCCATGTCGTCGGCATCTGCGGCGGGTTCCAGATGCTCGGCCGCATGGTACGCGATCCCGACGGCATCGAAGGCTCCGTCATGGAAGCCGAGGGGCTCGGCCTGCTCGATGTCGAGACGGTGATGGAGCCCGAAAAGACGGTGCGCAATGTCAGCGCGCGCTCGATCCAATTCGACCTGCCGCTCGAAGGCTACGAAATCCATCTCGGCAGCACCACGGGCCCCGACACCAGGCGGCCGTCGGCGATCATCAATGGCGCCGAGGATGGCGCGATCTCGGCAGACGGCAAGGTGATCGGCACTTACATGCATGGCCTGTTCGGCGCCGACGGCTTTCGCGGGAAATTCCTCGAAAGCCTAGGCATCAAGGGCGGTGGCCTCGACTATCGTGCCGAAGTCGAGCGGGCGCTGGACGAAGTCGCGGCCGAGCTGGAGACCCATCTCGACTGCGACGCGATTTTTTCGCTGGCGCGTTGAAGGTCAGGCCTTCTCGCTGGCCTTCGGCCAGTACGTGCCGAACGACCAGACATCTCGATTGGCATTGCCCATCCTTCCGCCAAGCGAATCTAGCAGAGCCCGCATTAGAATCAAAAACGCCCGGCTTGGCCGGGCGCTCTCAGTCCCCGCTTGTCGAGGGAAACTTGTCAGGCGCCGCGCATCAGGCAGCCGGCGGCCAGCACGATGTAGGCGATAAGCACAATCCACACCGATGCGATCGGAATGAACGCAAGGACGCCAAGCGCGGCAAGAATGCCGATGATGGCGATGACAACGGAGATGATGAAAACAATCTGGGTAGGCGCGCTGAGATTCATGTCTGGCTCCTCCAACATGATTCGAACATCAGCATTGTAACAGGCGCGTGATTACAGACCAATCATGACGCGCAACGGGTTGGCCGGATCGGCAAGCAGCTTCACCGCCAGAGCCACGCAGACGATGACCAGCAGCGGCTTGATCAGCTTGGCGCCGATGCGCATGGCCAAGCTCGCGCCGACGCGGGCACCGAGGAACTGGGCGACGCCCATCATCAGGCCAATCTTCCAAGATATGACGCCGACGGCGGCGAAGATGATGAAGCCGCCGATGTTGGAGGCGAAATTGAGCAGTTTGGTGTGCGCCGTTGCCTTGAGCACGCCGTAGCCGGCGAGCGTCACGAAGGCCAGCATGTAGAAGGAACCGGCGCCCGGCCCGAATACGCCATCATAGAAGCCGATGGCCGGCACCACGGTCACGCCGAACAGGAAGGGCGACAGGCGCTCGGCCCGGTCGACATCGTTCATGTTGGGCTTGAGCGCGAAGTAGAGCGCAATGGCAATCAGCACCAGCGGCAGGGCCGCGCGTAACAGGTCGCCGGGCACGATCGTGGCCAGCAGTGCGCCGATGGCGCCGCCAGCGAGGGCAAGCAGCGCCGATGGCAACTGCCGGCGCAGGTCGACATGGCCTTTCGAGGCATAGTGGATCGTCGCCGACCCGGAGCCGAACATGCCTTGCAGCTTGTTGGTTCCAAGCGCCTCGACCGGCGAAAAACCGGCGAGCAGCAGCGCCGGAATGGTGATCAGCCCGCCGCCGCCGGCAATCGAATCGACAAAGCCCGCGGCAAAGGCGGCGAAAGCGAGCATGGCGATGGTCTGGGCGGTGAGGTCGATCATCTGATATGTCGAGATGTCCGTCGGCTGCAGCGCGCGTTCGACCACGGCCACCCCGTTTGCGCAAGGCCGATTCCGCGCTAATTCTGTTGACGAGGAATCGGAAAGGGGCCGTTCATGGCATTCGCATTGCTGGACCAGATACGCTCGATCTTCGACGGCGACCCGGGCGTGCGCAAGGTCGCGGACGATCCCGTCCTGTCGGCGGAACTGCTGATGCTGTTCCGGATGATCCTGGCCGATGGCACGGTGAGCGAGAGCGAGATGATCGCCTTCCGGCGCATCTGCAAGGATGCTTTCGGCATTCCGGAAACCAGCATCGACGCGGTCATCGAATATCTCAACGAATTCGGCTACGAGACCAACGGCTCGCAGGCGATCGCGCTGTTTCGCGACCTCGACGTCGGGCGGCGCAAGCAATTGGCGCAGCACATGGCGGAAATCGCCAAGGCGGATTCGCAACTGGCCGAGACCGAGGTGCGCCTGTTGCGCCGCACGCTCGATTTGCTCGACATCAGCCCGGTCGATGTGGTGAAGCCGGAAGAGTAGCGGGCGGATCGGCAACTCACCCTTGTTCCTGCATCCGTTTCGCGATCGCCCGGCGCAGATCCGGCGCCGCAGCGACAAGCGCCTTGGCCGCCTCTGATTGTGGCTGATCGAGCACTTCGCTCGTCCTGCCGCGCTCGACGATCTTGCCGTCATGCATGACAAGCACCTCATCCGTGATGGCGCGGGCGACGGCCAGGTCGTGAGTGATGAAGAGATAGGCGATGCCGAGTTTCTGGTTGAGTCCGGCGAAGAGGTCCAGGATCTGTGCACGAATCGAAACATCGAGCGCCGAGACCGGCTCGTCGGCGACAACGAGCTTGGGGCGTGTGATGATGGCGCGGGCGATCGACAGGCGCTGGCGCTGGCCGCCGGAAAATTCGTGCGGATATTTGTCCATGTCGCGTTGGTCGAGGCCAACCTCGTGCAGCGCATGCGCCACCATCTCGCGGCGCTCGGCGCGCGTCGGTTTTTTCTCCAGGACATGCAGGGGTTCGGCGACCAGTTTTTCGACCTTCTGGCGCGGATCGAAGGAGCCGTAGGGGTCCTGGAAGACAACCTGCATATCGCGCCTGGCCGGCTTCAGCTCGGCCTCGCTCCTGCCGGTGATGGGTTCGCCGCGAAAGCGGATCACGCCCGAACTCGGCCGGTCCAACGCCAGGACCATGCGGGCAAGGGTCGACTTGCCGCAGCCGGAGCGGCCGACCAGCGCCACCGACTGGCCCGGCGCCATCGACAGGGAGACATCGTCGACCGCACGTATGTCGGGCGCGCGCCTGAACAGCGCGATGCGGCGGCCGGGGTAGTCGCGGCTGACGCCCTCAACCTGCAGCAAGGGTTGGTCCATCCCGACACGATGAGGCTTGGCGCGCGCCGGAACATGCATCGAGGCCTGCGCCAGCTGGCGCGTATAGGGATGGAACTGTTCCGAGAGCGTGCGGGCCGTGTCGCCGGCGTCCATCACCTCGCCATGGCGCAGGATGGTGATGCGGTCGGCCATCTCTGTCACGACAGCGAGATCATGCGAGATGAGCAGCAGGCCCATGCGGTTCTCCGCCACGAGATCGCGCAGGAGGTCGAGGATCTGTGCCTGCAGCACCACGTCGAGCGCTGTCGTCGGCTCGTCGGCGATCAGCAGCTTCGGCTTCAGCGCGCAGGCGATGGCGATGACGACGCGCTGGCGCTGGCCGCCCGACAATTCGTGCGGATAGCGCGACAGCGGGAATTTCGCTTCGGGCAGGCCGACGCGGTCGAGCATTTTTCGCGCCCGCTCCTCGGCGTCGGCACGGCTCGCCCCGGTGTGCCAGCGTATGCCTTCGGCGACCTGTTCGCCGATCGTCTTGACCGGATTGAGCGCCGTCATCGGCTCCTGGAACACCATGCCGATGTCGTCGCCGCGCAAGGCACACATCTGGTCCTCGGTCGCTCCGAGAATATCGATGCCGTCGAATGTGATGCGCCCGGTGGCTCGTGCGGCATGGGGCAGGAGCCGCATCACCGTCAGCGCGGTCATCGATTTGCCGGAGCCGGATTCGCCGACCAGCCCCATCACTTCGCCGGGCGCGACGGAGAGCTCCATGTCTTTCAGGATCCGTGTGTCGCCGATGACCAGCGACAGATTATCGACTTCGAGCAGGCTCATCGCTGCCGCCGCGATTTCGGGTCGAGGATGTCGGCGATGCCGTCGCCCAGAAGATTCAGGCCGAGCACGGTGACGACGATCGCCATGCCGGGGAAGATCGCCATCCAGGGCGCCACCACCATGCGCGTCTGGGCGTCGAACAGCATGCGGCCCCAGCTCGGCATCGGCGGCTGAGCGCCGAGGCCGAGATAGGAAAGCCCGGCTTCGGCCAGGATGCCCAGCGCGAACTGGATTGTGCCTTGCACTAGGAGCAGCGTGGCGATGTTGGGCAGCACGTGTTCGATCGATATCTGCGTGCTGCTCTTGCCGGCGGCGCGCGCGGCAAGGATGAATTCACGCGGCCAGACGGCCAGCGCGCCGGCGCGGGCGACGCGGGCGAACACCGGAATGTTGAAGATACCGATGGCTATGATCGCGTTGACGGCGCCCGGCCCGAAGATGGCTGTTATCATGATGGCCGACAGCAGCGCGGGGAACGCGAAGACGAGGTCGTTGATGCGCATCAGCGCCTCGTCGACGAGGCCGCCGCGCGCGGCGGCGAAGGCGCCAAGCGGCACGCCGACACCCATGCCGATCCCGACGGCGACCAGCGCCACGGCGATCGAGTTGCGGGCGCCAACCATGATCATCGACAGGATATCGCGGCCGAAATGGTCGGTGCCGAACCAGTGCGCCAGCGAGGGACCTTGCGTCTTGTCCGCTATGACGAGCCTCGTCACATCGAAGGGTGTCCAGACATAGGAGACGACAGCCATCGCCAGGATCAGCACGGTGATGACGAAACCGGTAACGAAAGCGGTGTTCCCAAACGCCTTGACCAGGATGCCGCGGAACGTCTCGTCGGGGATGTCGATGCGCAGCGTCATTGCCGGGTCCTCAGGCGGGGATCGACCACCGCATAGGAAAGGTCGACGACGAGGTTGACGGCAATGACGGCGGCGACCAGCAGCATGACGACGCTCTCGACGACGATCAGGTCGCGCTGGGTGATCGCCTGGAACACCAGCCGGCCGAGTCCGGGCAAATAGAAGACATTTTCGATGATGATGGTGCCGGCGAGCAGGAAGGCGAACTGCAGGCCAAGGATGGTCAGCACCGGGATCATGGCATTGCGTAGCGCGTGCCGCCACAGCACGGCTCGATAGGGCAGGCCCTTGGCGCGGGCGGTGCGGATGTAATCCTCGTTGAGCACCTCGATCAGCGCCGAGCGGGTGACGCGCGCCAGGATCGCCGCTTGCGGCAAGGCAAGCGCCACCGCCGGCAACAGCAGCGATTTCAGTGCCGGCCAGGCGCCGGCGCCCCAACCAGGAAAACCACCGGCCGGGACCAGACGCAGCCAGACGGCGAAGACATAGATCAGCATCAGCGCGAACCAGAAATTGGGCACGGCAACGCCAAGCTGCGCGACGCCCATTGAAATCGTATCGCCGGCCCGTCCGCGCCGGCTGGCCGAAAACAGGCCGACCGGAATGGCGATCAAGGTGGAGAGCGCGAGCGCGATCAGCGCCAGCGGCAGCGAGACGGCCAGCCGTTCACGCACGAGATCGATGACCGGGACCGAGTAGGTATAGGAGCGGCCGAAATCGAGGGTGAGCAAGCCGCCGGCCCAGTGCAGGTAGCGCAGTACGATCGGCGCGTTGAGGCCCATCTGGTTGCGCAAGAGTTCCACTTGGTCGGCACTGGCGTTCATGCCCAGCATCAGCCGCGCCGGATCGCCGGGGAGGATCTCCAGCACGGCGAACACCACCATCGAGGCAAGCACCAGCGTGGCTAAAGCGACGGCGAGGCGCTTGAGGAGGTAGGCGCTCATGGAAGGCGAGGGAGTGGCGCGCGCACCACGAACCTCACTCGCTCCACTTCACCTTGGTCAGGTCATTGGCCTGGATCGGCGCATTTTCCCACAGGCCTTGCAGCTTGGCGTCCCAGACACCGACCTTGGGCAATTCGTAGAGGAAGCCGACCACGGCGTCGTCGGCCAGGATCTTCTGCGCCTCGCCAAGCAGTTCCTTGCGCTTGGCCTCGTCGGAGGTGAGGTTGAGGTCGGCGATCACCTTGTCGAAGGTCGGATTGTCGTAGTTGAAGTAATAGTCCTTGCGCGCATAGATATCGATGTCGTTGGGCTCGGTGTGGGAGACGATGGTCAGGTCGTAATCCTTCTTGGTGAACACCTGGTCCAGCCACTGCGCCCATTCGACCGGGATGATCTCCAGGTTGATGCCGACATCGCGAAGTTGCGAGGCGATGATCTCGCCACCGAGCCGTGCATAGCTGGGCGGCGGCAGTTTCAGCGTTGCCTTGAAGCCGTTCTCCAGCCCGGCCTCCTTCAGCAGTTCCTTGGCCTTGTCGACATTGTGCGGATAGAGGCCGGTGAGGTCGGCATAATCCTTGTTGGCCGGCGACATATGCGAGCCGATCGGCAGGCCAAGGCTGGCCGAGGCGCCGTCGATGATCGCCTTGCGGTCGAGCGCGTAGGAGATCGCCTGCCTGACCTGCAGCTTGTCGAAAGGTGGCTTCTTGTTGTTGATCGAGAGGATGGTCTCGCCTTCGGTCGAACCGATCACCACCTTGAAACGCGGATCGTCCTTGACCTGTGCGAGGCTGTCGGGATCGAAGAAGGGGAAGGCCTGGATGTCGCCGGACAAAAGGGCCGGCACATAAGCCGCGGCATCGGGCACGATGCGGAACTCGATCTTGTCGAGGAACACCGGAGCGCCCCAGTAATGGCCAGATTTGACCAGCGTGATCGATGATCCCTTGGCCCAGTTCTGGAACTTGAACGGGCCGGTGCCAACCGGGTTTTCCTTGTTGGTGGCGGCGGATTTCGGCGACACCATCACCGCGTCGCCCCAGCCCATATTGTAAAGGAAGGATCCTTGCGGGTTTTTCAGCGTGACGTTCACCGTCGCCGGATCGATGACATCGACCTTGTCGATGGCCGCGAACAGGCCCTTCTGCGCGTTGACCGAATTGTCGGCGCGGGCACGGTCGAGCGAGAATTTCACGTCATCGGCGCTGAAATCGGCGCCGTCGTGGAATTTGACGCCGGTGTGCAGCTTGAAGGTGTAGACCTTGCCGTCATCGGAAATGGTCCAGCTTTCCGCCAGATCCGGCAGCACTTCGCCATTGGGTCCGATCCGGGTCAGGCCCTCGAAGACATTGGCGTAGAGCACTTCCTTGATCGCCGCAGCGGCACCAGCGGTTGGGTCGAGATGCGGCGGTTCGAGCGGAATGCCGATGACCAGGTCGGTTCGGGCCGCAAAGGCGGAGGTTCCAGCGGCCAATGCGAGAACCGCGGCGGCCAGAATGGTTTTCCACAATCTCATCGTGCAACTCCCCATGCGTTCAGGACACGTGCTCAAGCCGGGCGATAGAAGCGTGATTTCGCGTGGGAGTAAATTGCGTTTCGTGCTGCCAGGCGGGGTGGCGGGGAATGTTTTTGCCGTGCCAGCCCTGTCGGCGGGCCGAAGCTTATCGCGATGCAGGGGTTATCCCGTGGCCGTGCCGCGCAGCAGCACGTTGAGCCCGATCGCCATCACCTTGGCCGATTCCACCATGTCCGATATGCCGACCCACTCGTCCGGCCGATGGGCGAGGTCGAGAATGCCCGGGCCATAGGCGATGCAGTCGTAGATATGCCCGATGCGGGCGATGTGCTTCTGGTCGTAGGTGCCGGGCGAAATGACGTAGTCGGGCTCGCGGTCGAAGATTGCATGAATGCCTTGCGCCACCGCCTTGACGACGGGCGCGTCGCGCTCGGTCATCAGCGGCAGTACTTCCATCAGATCGCGGATCTCGTAGTCGAATTTTTTGCGCTCGCGCTTCAGCCGGTCGAGAATGCCGGTCACTTCGGCTTTGACCGTGGCCAGATCCTCCTCGAGAAGGAAGCGGCGGTCGATGGTCAGACGGCAGGAATCGGGCACGTTGGGGGAGGGCAGGCCAGGGCGGAAATCCTCGGTCTGGCCGCCATGAATGGAATTGATGTTCATGGTCGAGCGCCTGGCGCCTTCCGGCACCACCGGCATGCGCGTGACCTTGAGGTCGAGTGCCGGGAACAGTTCGTCCTCGAATGCCTGCAGCACCGCGCCCATATGGCGCACCGCATTGTCGCCGAGAAACGGCATCGAGCCGTGCGCGATTTCACCCTTGGTCTCGATCTCCGCCCACCAGACGCCGCGATGGCCGAGGCAGATGCGGTCCTTGTTGAGAGGCTCGGGAATGATGACGTGATCGACCCTGGGTTTCGAGAAATAGCCGAGCCCGGCCAGATGGGCGACGCCGCCGAAGCCGCCGGATTCCTCATCGACCGTTCCCGAGATTTCGATGGCGCCGGGAAAGTCGGGAAAGACTTCCAAAAAGGCTTCGACAGCGATGATGGATGCGGCGAGGCCGCCCTTCATGTCGCAGGCGCCGCGTCCATAGACCTTGCCATCCCTGACGATGCCGGCGAACGGATCGACGGTCCAGCCGTCGCCGGCTTCGACAACGTCGATATGCGAATTGAAATGGACGCAGGCACCAGGTGACCGTCCATCAAACCGCGCAACGACATTGATGCGCGGATAGCGATCGGTGTCGCCGGGCGTGCCTTCGGCGCGGATGAACTCGGTCTCGAAGCCGCTCTTCCTTAGCCGCGCACCGATGTAGTCGGCACATGGCCCGTAGGCTTCGCCGGGTGGATTTATGGTCGGAAAGCGGATCAGGTCGGCGGTCAGCGCCACCAACTCGTCGCGCCTGATGTCGATTGCCTTGAGGAGTCGCCCGTTCATGCCGCGAGTTGAGCAGCGATCCCAGTGGTTTTGCAAGCCCGTCGATCAAACCCGTGCAACGTGTCGTTGTGGCAACTATCGCGGGAAATCGTTCAAATTCACTGCTTTGGATTGGCGAATTGGTCAAAGACTGTGTGTTATCTGTCCATCGCCATTAAAAAGGTGAAAAACACGTGATGGCGAGCAGGCAAGGGCAATCAAAGGGGTTTGATCGCATGAAAATGTCATTTCTCAAGGCAGCAGTATTGGTCGTCGCGCTGTTTGGCGCATCGGCCGCAAGTCAGGCCGCCACATTGGTGGCGAACATTGACGTGTCGTCGCAGACAATGACGGTTCGTTATGGCGATTCTGTCTATCGGTGGGCTGTCTCGACCGCCCGTCCGGGCTATTTCACGCCGCGCGGCACCTACCGGCCGCAGCGCACGGCGCGGATGTGGTATTCGCGCAAGTACGACATGTCGCCGATGCCGTACTCGGTGTTCTTCCGTGGCGGCTATGCCATCCATGGAACGGGCGCCGTCAGGCAGCTCGGCCGTCCGGCTTCGCATGGCTGCGTAAGGCTGCATACGGCCAATGCCGCGGCCTTCTATTCGATGGTCCGCGAAGTGGGCTTCGGCAATACGCGCATCGTCGTCACCAATTAGACACTTGAAGACTGTTGGTACTGGCTTTGTTTGCTGGCGGAGGAACTCACGTTCCCGCCAGCGGCTTGCTCATGTGTTTGAGACGGGAGCCGGCTTGGTGCGGTTTTTCCGCCGCCACTTGCTGATCTCCCACCTTTTGTGGAACCACATCCATTGGCCTGGATCCTCTCGGACCCAGCGCTCGACGACGTCGTTCAGCATCTGGGTGGTGGCGTGGACATCGACGCTGCCGTCGGCGGTACGCGGCAGCACCAACTTGTCCTCGATCTCGAGCCGGAAGCGGTTGCCCGGCAACCTGATACAACGCGCCGGATAGACGTCGCAGTCATAGTGGCGGGCAAGGGTGCCGAGCACGCGGTTGCTCTGACAGGGACGGCCGAAGAAGGTCGTGTCCAGGCCGTTGGAGAATTTCTGGTCGACGAGAACGCCGATATTGCCGCCATTCTCCAACACCCCCGCCAGCGCGAACGAGGCACCGGCCATCGAAGGCAGCAAGCCTCCCATGGTGGATCGCCTTGTCGAAAGGATGTAGTCGGCGAGGTAGGGGTTGTTGGGCGGCCGAAACAGCGCCGTGATGTTCATGCCGAAGGTCGCGGCCGCCACCGGCAGCAGCTCGAAATTGCCGAGATGGCCGGTGAAGACGATGTGCGGCTGCTTCTCGGCCGCGATCTCCACGAAATGCTCTGTTCCCTTGACCTCGATACGGCCGGACTTTCCGGCCGCTGGATCATAGTCGAACAGGGCGTCGAGGAAGATGTATTCAGCGGCAAGGCGGGCCATGTTGCCCCACATGTCGGAGGCGATGGCCCGGATTTCGTCCTCGCTCTTTTCCGGATAGGCCTTGCGCAGATTGTCGAGGGCGACCTGGTGGCGTCCGACCCTTGGACCGATGAGGCGTGCGGTGCGGTCGGCAAAATTCAGCGCGCTGTCGACCGGCAGCAGGCGCAGCAGCGACATGATGACCATCGCGAGACGCGCAACAAACCAGTAATTCACCTGGCGCAATTGTCTGCCATAGCGAAATTTCAGATCGCGGCGAAGCTTCTTGAGCACGGAAATCGAGGCTCTAGAGCATGATGCCGAAAAGTGTGAAGCGGTTTTCGGATGACATCATGCTCTATTCCTTGATTTAGAGGCGGATTCAGATTTCAGGTCAATTCGACCTGAAATCATCCGACTCTAGGCGACGCGCAGGATGATCTTGCCGAAAACGTCGCGGCCTTCCATGCGCTTCAGCGCGGCATCGATATCGTCGAAGCCGACCTCGGTGTCGATCACCGGAGCGACCTGTCCAGCGGCCATCTTCTGCATGGCGTTGGCCATGTTCTCCATCCGGCAACCGAAGGATCCGAGCAGTTTCAACTGCTGCTGGAAGAGCTGCATCAGGTTGATCTGAGTCGACACGCCGGAGGTCGAACCGCAGGTCACAAGGCGACCGCCGCGCTTCAGGCACAGCATCGAACCGGCAAAGGTGTCGGTGCCCACATGCTCGAACACCACGTCGACGCCTTTCTTCTTCGTCAGCTTGCGCACGACGCCCTCGAAACGATCGTCGCGGTAGTTGATGACATGGTCGGCGCCGAGCGCCTTGGCCTTGTCGATCTTGTCGTTCGAGCCGACCGTGGTGATGATCGTGCAGCCCATCCGCTTGGCCAGCTGGATGGCCGCCGAGCCGATGCCGGATCCGCCGGCATGGACGAGGATCGTCTCACCGGGTTCCAGCCTGGCATTGTCGAACAGCATGTGCTCGACGGTGCCGAAGGTAACGGGCGCCACGGCGGCCCCGATGTCGGTCACACCGGGCGGGGCGGGGACCAGCAGGCGCGCCGGCAGGTTGATTTTCTCCTGCGCGAAACCGTCGAGATGGAAGCCGTGAACGCCCGAAACATGCTCGCACAGATTGTCGCGGCCTTCGCGGCAGGCACGACAGAGGCCGCAGGTGCGCGCGCCGTAGATCGATACCAATTGTCCGGGCAGCAGGCTGGAAACGCCGGGACCGACCGCCTCTACCTCGCCGGAGGCCTCGGCACCCACGACCAGCGGCAGCTTGCGCTTGGCGAAGGCCATGCCGCGCCAGCCCCAGACGTCGATGTGGTTCAGCGCCACCGCCTTGATGCGCAGCGTCACTTCGCCAAGCGCGGGAGGCGGCGGGGGTGGCAGGTCCACCGTTTCAAGGCGGCGGTCCTCGATAAGTTGCAGTGCGCGCATGGAGCCTGTCGGTTCTGTTAAGCGGAAAGGGCTCGCTTAGACCGGTTCCCGCGCCATGACAAGGCAAGTGTTCTGGCCGCCAAAGCCGAAGGAGTTCGACAGAACGGAGCGAACCTGCGCATCGCGCTTCTTGTTCGGCACGACGTCGAGCACGATCGCCGGGTCAGGATTGTCATAGTTGATGGTCGGAGGAATGACGCTTTCGCGCATCGTCATCAGCGAAAACGCCGCTTCGACCGCGCCCGCCGCCGACAGCGTGTGGCCGATCATCGACTTGTTGGACGAGATCGGCAGAGAGCCGATGCGCTCGCCAAACACCGTCGACAGCGACAGGTGCTCCATCTTGTCGTTTTCCGGCGTCGAGGTGCCGTGTGCGTTGACATAGTCGATCTCGTCTTCGCCGAGACCCGCATCCGCAAGTGCGGCCCGGACAGCGGCAATCGCCGGCGATCCATCCGGCTTGGAGCGCGTGCGATGGAAATCGTCGGCCTTTTCGCCACAGCCGCTGAGGATGCCGAGAACGGCGGCCCCACGGGCAAGCGCCGCCTCCAGCGATTCCAGCACCAGAGCGCCGGATCCCTCGGCCAACACGAAGCCGTCACGGTCCTTGGAAAACGGCTTGGAAGCCTTTTCCGGATTGTCGTTGTGGGTGGAGAGAGCCGACAGCAGCGAGAAGCGGATCAGCGCCTCGGCGGTTGCCGAGCCGTCGGCGCCGATCGACAGCGCCCGGTCGCATTCGCCACGGCGGATCGCCTCGACGCCGAGCTGGATGGCGGTGGCGCCGGAGGCGCAAGCCGTCGAGAGCGTGATCGGCAGGCCACGCGTGCCGAACCGGTCGGCGAGCCGGTCGGCGATCGAGCCGAACTGGGTGGTTTCGAAGAGATCGAGTTCCTTCAGGCCGCGCGCCACGCGCAGCAGCCTTTCGGCGCCGGAATCCTGCTTGTCGGAATTGTAGAGCGAAAAGCGATCGTGCCAGTCGAGTTCGACCGGCGGCGAGGCGAGGAAGAGAGGGCCTCCGAAATCGCCGGAATTCAGGCCGGCTTCGCCAACAGCCTCCTGAGCCGCGGTTTCCGCCAGTTCATAGGTGAGAAGGCTTGCCCCCCTGGAACTCGACGGCAGAAAATCGACCATGCCGGAGATCCGTGTGTTGAGGTGATCGACCGGGAAGCGGGTGATCGGGTGGATGCCCGACTTGCCCGAGGTCAGCGCGCCCCAATTGTCTGATTTGCCGACGCCGAGCGAGGTCACCACCCCGATACCGGTGACGGCAACGACGGGCCTGCCCATGTGATCTCTGAAATTGGCCATCCGGGAGCCCTCTTATCTCTGCAGTGCGTTCGCCAGACGCCGCCTCAAGCGGCGTTGACCAGCGCCACGCCCTCGAATTGGTGATAGCCGATCGCCGTTGCAAGGACGCTCGCGGGAATGCCTTCAAACGGCTTTTCGGCCGTGGCGTCAAAGACAGGGTAGGCGGCCTTGCGGTCGACCGCGAGTGCCGCCAGCGCCACGGCGAAGGGAAACTGCGCTTCCTTCATGTGCCCGGTCAACGTTGCAAAACCGCGCGCCGATATCGCCGGATTGGCGTCGAGCGCCGCCTTTTCGGCTGATGTTGCCGCATGCGCGCCCGATGCTCCCGACATGGCGAGCAGCTTGCCGTTCAGCGGCAGCGCCTGTTTGAGCAGGAGAGCGATCTCGGCGTCGAGTTCTCCGCGCGCGCGCCTGGCGCGGCCGGAGACGACGGGGCCGAGTTCAGCGTAGATCTTGCGTCCGCGGCTTGCCGCGTGTTCGCGCTGCTCAAGCACCAGGAAGGCACCGCCGGAACCTGAGACCACGCCGCCGCCCTCGGCGCCCTGCCTTTGCCAGACGGGCTTCCACGGGCCGCGATGCAGGTAACCGGCCAGCTCGTAGCCGAGCAGCATGTCGGAATGTTCCGTCTGGAAGGCGCCGCCGACCAGGATGTGCGTCGACTGGCCGGAGCGAATGCGCGCGGCTGCCGTCTCGACGGCGGCGACGCCAGCGCCTTCCTCGCCCATGAAGGTCCTGGACGAGCCGGTCACCTTGTGGACGATGGAGATGTTGCCGGCGAGCAGATTGGAAAGCTGCGCCAGGAAAAGCGTCGGTCGCAATTCGGTGGTCAGCTTCTCGTTGAGCAGCACGTCGCGGTCGTTGCGGTTTTCCGAAGCGGCTAGAATGTCGGCGTCGACCGCTTCGTCGCGCTCGCCGCCGCCGGCCGCCACAACCATGTCCATGGTGGTGCAGAGTTCGTCATTGCCCTTGATGCCGGCGTCGTCGAGCGCGAGGCCCGCTGCATAGGTGCCGAGCCTCTGCCATGTCTCCATCTGCCGCTGATCGCCGCGCTTGGCGATCTGCAGGTTCCAGTCGATCTCGGGCAGTGGATGAACCGTGTAGGGCGCGAAGCGCCCGGCCTCGAGCACCGGCTCCCGGCCCGGTTGCGCCAGCTTTTGCCAATGGGCGTCAGGACCTTCCCCCAGCGAGGAAACAAGGCCGATACCTGTGATGACGACGTCGTGGGGGCTGCTCATGAGCGGCTTTGTGGGTCAGGTGACGGAGCGCGTCAAGTCACGCGCCCTGATGACCTCAGGCGGTCTTGGCGGCAACCAGCGCGTCGATCTTGGCGCACAGGTTCTTCATGACGAAGTAATCGTCGGTCGAAGCCTTGCCGTCATTGACTTCCTGGGTCCACTTTTCCAGCGGCACCTTGATGCCGAATTCCTTGTCGATGGCGAACACGATGTCCAGGAAGTCGAGGCTGTCGATGCCGAGATCGTCAATGGTGTGGCTCTCGGGCGTGATGGTGTCGATATCGATCTCGCTGGTGTCGGCAATGATCTTGGCGACTTTGTCGAACGTTGTAGACAAGGGGCTTTTCCTTCTTTGCGGGCGGAATCTGTCCGCATTCGTTTGGGCGCTGTCTAATCGGTTTTTCCCGGCAGGAAAAGGCCTGTTAAGCCGGGCGCAGATGGGTAGGATGCCCAGGAAACGCAAGAAGGGCCGCCGGTCGACCCGGTGGCCCTTCCGTTGACGCTACGTAAGCTCAGCTGTCGCGGAGCTTGACCAGATCGTTCAGCAGCCCGCCCGTTCCGTTGTGGACGGTCAGCCGCTCGACCTTGCCGGCGATGGTTTCCAGAGCCTCGAGCTCCTTCAGCCGCAGCATCACCGGGTTCTCCGCCATCACCTTGGCCGTGTTGAGAAGGGAACGCGTGGCGTTCGTCTCCTCGCGGCGGCGGATGACGTTGGCCTCGGCCTGCTTTTCGGCCGAAACCACCTGGTTGAGGATCTCGCGCATCTCACCCGGCAGGATGACATCCTTGAGCGCGATATCGCTGACCTCGACCCCGATCTCGGCCATGTCGGCACGGACCTTGGCCGCCGCTTCCTCGTCGACCGTCACCTTCTTTTCGAGGATCTGGTCGAGCGTGAGCGCGCCCAGCGTCTTGCGGAACGCGTACTGCAGGGCGCGGTAGAGGGCCTCGGAGAAGTCCTTCACCGCACTCACCGCCTTGACCGGGTCGATGACCCGGTATTCGGCCGCGATGTTGACGCGGACCGTGACGCGATCCCTGGTCAGCACTTCCTGCCCGGCGACATCGAGCGACTGGCGCTTGAGGTCGACGACCTTGATCTGCACCATCCGTCCGACGTTCCAGAAGCCGTGCACGCCAGCGGCAAGCGTCCGCACAAGGACACCGTCGATGAACAGCAGCCCGGCCTGGCCGTCGACAACCGGGTGAACGGACATCAATTCCGCCTTCCGAGCCTGGCCGAGCCGGCGCATGACAGCCGGATCGATGGCAAGATCGGCCGAGGTGTCGATCACCGTCACCTTCCACGGTCCGGCATCGGTCCACAGTACCAGCTTACGGTCGGGGGCCTGCACGGAATGCAGGTTGCCGTCACGCTCGATGACGGCAACTTCCGTGCGCCCGGTGCGCACGATGGTGAAATGACGCGCGGCCACGTCCGGGAGCTTGTCGAACAACGCCTTCTCGTACGCCGAAACGAATTCCGGGCTCTTCAGATCGTGCCGGGACACCTCAAGGCTCTGGTTCCGGTTGGCGAGCCAGTGCTCACCCGGCAGCAGGACAGCCTTGATCTCTCCCTTGTAGAGAGTGAGGGCACGTTCGTTTTCCCTAACGAGGACGCGCTCGCGCCCAAGAACTGTATCGAGAATAGTCATTGTCTTACTCCTGTCGGGCATGGCCCCATGCGAGGCGTCACGTCATGCGTCGATCTTCCCTTCGTTTCTCGTTTCACTTCCAATTCCGGACACGAATGATCCGGGGACTGGTGGCATCGATGCGCGGCGGGCCTGCGGGAGCGGATCACGGGGCAGCGAAGCGGGCGCCGGAGGCGAGCCTCCCTTGCCGGCGACACTGCGCCTTGACCATCACCGCGAGCCTGGCCGCGAGCCGATGGCATCGGACCTTTCGATACGTCCTGGCCCGAAGGCCTCGGCCGTCCGTCACGTCTTCAGCATTCCAGTCCCCGGACCGTTTCAGATAACACCTGGCAGGGTGCTGGCTTATCGAGCCAATGGAGAAGGAATCGAACCTTCGACAATCAGATTATGAGTCTGATGCTCTACCAACTGAGCTATCCGTGGTGCAGACGACGGGACTCGAACCCACAACCTCCGGATTATGTCCGGCGCTCTCCCAGTTGAGCTACATCCGCGATCCCAATCCCCAAAGCGGCGCCGTATACAGGGCGGCAAAGCCGTCTGCACGGGCGGAGACGAAAGCTCCAACCGGTGTGCTCGCTTCGGTTTTCGTGACCGGGAGCGCGCCTATAGCCCCTGCGACGGGTTGTCGCAAGCGACATTGTCGTGTCGAATTCGCGGCTTCTTTCGGCGGTAGCATTTCGGCAACACTCATTGCCGCGCCCGCGTTCGGGAGCAGTGGTTCTCAGAAGGTGACGCGGCCGAGTACGCGCAAGCCGTCGCCTTGCGGCTCGACCACCACTGCTTCGCCTTCGCGCGGCGACACGCCGGTCAGCGCCACGATGTTTTCGAGATGGGTGACCAGGACCAGATTGTCGGAGCCGGAATAGGCGCGGATTTCCTTCATGATGGCGGCGATCTGCGCTGCTTTCTGCGCATCGTCACCCTTCAGGAGATCGAGCGGTGCGAACAGCTCCGGCTCGGCTTCGAAGGCGGTGCGCGCGGTGTCGAGGCAGCGGCAATAGCGGCTGGACAAAATGCGCTCGATGGGAGCCGCGCGGGCGGCAAACAGGGCGCCGATCTTGCTTGCCTGCTGCTTGCCGCGCGCCGACAGATTGACCTGGGTGGCGCAATTGCCGATGTCGAAATTGGCCGGGTCGGTGGTGCCGGTGACCATGGCGTGGCGCAGCAGCACGACATGGCCGCCATCGCGCAGCAGCGCCCAGCCGGCGTCCGTCGCGTGCGCGGCGGCGGGGACGACAAGCAGGAACAACGCCAAGGCTAACCGGATCATCGCCACCCTTCCATGCTCCCGTGTCGGGCTCCAACCATTCGCATATAAGGATTGGAAAGCAGGCACAAAGACAAGCCGGGCGTCAGCCGCGTCTCACGCCTCACTTTTGGCGAGCTGCTGCTTCACCAGATCGATCTTCTGATCGGTGAGCGGGATGGGGATCGTGTAGCCGGCTTCGGTAAAGCCCTGTTTGGCATTATCGAAGAAGGCAATCGCCTTGAGGTATTCGGGCTTGCCGCCGCGCACCGGTTCCAGCCCGCCAGCTCCGATCGGCTCGGCCGAGTGGGTTGGCGCACGCCGCACCCATGGCATCGGCAGGAAACGGATTGGTGCGGCAGGCATCGAGCAGCATGACCGGGTGCGATTGCGCAGCGACCGTGGCTCGCCTATCCCTGAAAAATGTCTCCGCTTACCGAAACCGTCCTGTTCGTCTTCAGTCTTGTCGCGCTCGGCTATCTCGCCGGGCTCACGGGCTATTTGAGACCGGCGAGCGGCGAGGGGATATCCGACTTCGCGGTCTCGGTGGCAATGCCGCTGCTCCTGTTCCAGACCATGGTGACGGCGGATTTCCATGGCGTGGCGCCCTGGCCGCTGTGGGGTGCTTATTTCACGGCGGCGGCGATCACCTGGGCCGCCGGCCATCTCGTCATCACGCGGATATTCGGGCGGGATGCCCGCGCCGGCGTTGTCGGAGGCGTCTCGTCGGCCTTCTCCAACATCGTGCTGCTCGGCGCCCCCTTCATCCTCGGCATATTCGGCCCGAGCGGCTTCGAAGTGCTGTCGCTGCTGGTCTCGGTGCATCTGCCGATCATGATGATGGCTTCGATCGTGCTGTTCGAGATGTTCGGGCGCGGCAGCGGCGAACACGTGCATCCCTTGCGCGTTATCAGAAGTTTCCTCAGGCGGCTGTTCATGAATCCGCTGATCATCGGCATTGTCCTGGGCCTGGCATGGCGGCTCAGCGGCGTGCCGCTGCCTGGTCTCGCCATGCGCCTGGTGGATGCATTGGCCGATACGGCCGGGCCGGTGGCGCTGTTTGCCATGGGGCTCAGCCTGCGCCGCTTCGGGATATCAGGCAATGTCCGGCCGGCGCTGGCGCTTTCGGCGCTCAAACTGTTCCTGATGCCGGCACTGGTTCTTGCCTTCGTCTGGCTGCTCGGCCTGCCGCCCCTGACCGCCAAGGTGGCGGTCGTGGTGGCGGCGCTGCCCTCCGGCATCAATTCCTATCTCATCGCGGTGCAGTTCAACACCGGCCAGGCGCTGGCATCGAACCAGATGACCATCGCCACGGCCTGCGCGGCGATCACCACCGCTTTCTGGCTGACGGTTGTCCTGCATGTTTTCGGGTAAGGTGGCGACGCCGTACGCCAACGCGCTCGTCTTGTGCTGGTCCAACCCCTATATGCCATCTTGCGATTGCTTGCGGGGCTTTCCCTAGGTTAAGAGCAATGGCTCCAGCGCGGGGCCTGCCTGCGCTTTACCGAAGACATCCAGATAGCGGCCCGTGAGCGCCGAACGGAGGCTAGACCATGCTTCAGAAAACCAGCCATTTCATGCGGCAGGCCAATCTCATCAACGGCGAATGGGTGCAAGCCGACAGCGGCCAGACGGTCGACGTGAACAATCCGGCTACAGGCCTCAAGATCGGCACCGTACCGAAGTCGGGCAAGGCAGAAACTCGCCGCGCCATCGAGGCCGCCGATGAGGCTTTCAAAACCTGGCGCAAGACGACCGCGCTCGAGCGCTCGAAGCTGCTGCGCAAGCTGCATGACGCTATGATGGACAATCAGGACGTGCTGGCCGAACTGCTCACCATAGAGCAGGGCAAGTCGCTGTTCGAATCCAAGGGCGAGATCGGTTCGGCTGCCGCCTACATCCTGTGGTTCGCCGAAGAAGGCCGCCGCACTTATGGCGATGTCGTGCCCTCGCCATGGGCGGACCGCCGCATCCTGGTGACGAAAGAACCAGTCGGTGTCATCGCCGCCATCACGCCGTGGAATTTCCCCTCCTCGATGCTGGCCCGCAAGCTCGGTCCCGCACTTGCCGCGGGCTGCACCGCTGTCGTCAAGCCGGCCTCGCAGACGCCGTATTCCGGCCTTGCCTGGGGGGCGCTTGCCGAGGAAGTCGGCTTTCCCAAGGGCGTCGTCAACATCCTGACCGGCGCCGCCGGCGAGATCGGCGACGAGATTTGCGCCAATCCGCTGGTCAAGAAGATCACCTTCACCGGCTCGACCGAAGTCGGCAAGATCCTGATCCAGAAATCGTCGGTGACCGTCAAGAAGGTATCGATGGAACTCGGCGGCAACGCGCCGTTCATCGTTTTCGACGACGCCGATATCGAGCGTGCGGTGGCCGGCGCGATCACCGCCAAATATCGCAATTCCGGCCAAACCTGCGTCTGCACCAACCGCTTCCTGGTCCAGGCTGGCGTCTATGACAAGTTCGTCGAGAAACTCGCCGCGGCCAGCAACGGGCTGAAGGTTGGTTCCGGCCTGGAAGAGGGCGTCCAGCAGGGGCCGCTAATCGACGAGAAGGCGGTCGAGAAGGTCGAGGAGCTGATCGCCGACGCCACGGCCAAGGGCGGCAAGGTCGTCGCCGGGGGCAAGCGCCACGCGCTCGGCGGTTCGTTCTTCCAGCCGACGGTCATCGCCAACGCGACGCCGAAAATGCGCTTCATGAAGGAAGAGATTTTCGGGCCGGTCGCACCCGTGTTCAAGTTCGAGACCGAGGAAGAGGCCGTGGCGCTCGCCAACGACACGGAGTTCGGCCTTGCCTGCTACTTCTACACCGGCGATCTCGGCCGCGCCTTCCGGGTCATGGAAGGCCTGAAATACGGCATGGTTGGGGTCAATGAAGGGCTGATCACCACACCTGAAGCACCGTTCGGCGGCGTCAAGGAATCCGGACTTGGCAAGGAAGGCGGACATCAGGGCATCGAGGATTACCTCGATACCAAATATGTGTGCATCGGCGGCCTCGGCCTCTGATAGGCTAGTCCTCGAGGCAGGTTCGTAAACCTGCCTCGAGGCTGAAGAACCAGCCGAAGTCCTTTGGATCCACTGACGTTTGCGGGCATGATGATGAAGGACGGCGAGGTTTTCGGCACGACGCAGGCAGGCGAACCGGTCCGCCGCTTCACGATCAGGGGCGGCGGCCTCACCGCCAACATCATCGGGCTCGGCGCTATCGTCCAGGACCTGCGCCTGGCCGGGCATGACGCGCCGCTGGTTCTCGGCTACAGCACTCTGGAAGCGTATGAGACCGATACTGGCTTCTTCGGGGCGGTGGTTGGGCGCTATGCCAACCGCATCGGCGACGCTCGTTTCACAATTGGCGGCAACCGCTATCAGACCGAGCGCAACTTCCTGGACAAGCATACGCTGCATGGCGGCTCGCAAGGCTATTCCCACCGGCCATGGACGGTTTCGCTGCATGGCAGGGACTTCGTCACGCTGACGCTGCATGATCCCGATGGCGCGATGGGCTTTCCCGGAGCGCTCGACGTTACCTGCACCTACCGGCTGAAAATTCCCGGCACGCTCAGCGTCGAACTGACGGCGACCTGCGAGGAGCCGACGCCGTGCAATCTCACCCAGCATTCCTATTTCAACCTCGACGATGGCGGTGCCGGCGACATTCTCGACCATAGGATGATGCTGAACGCCGGCGCCTATCTGCCTGTCGACGGCGACATGATCCCGACCGGCGTGGTCAAGCCGGTCGACGGCACGCCCTTCGATTTTCGCCAGGCGCGGCCGCTGCGCATGGAGACCGAGGGCGAACAGTTACCCTACGACCAGAATTTCTGCCTGGCCGCGGCGCGCGGTCCGCTCAAGCAGGCAGCTTGGGTGCAAGGGGCGAGTTCCGGCATCGAGATGGAAGTCTGGACCACCGAGCCCGGCGTCCAGCTTTATACCGGGCAATATGTGACGCCACGCACCGGCCTGGAAGGGCGGGGTTACAAGGCCTTCAGCGGCTTCTGTCTGGAGCCGCAGATATGGCCCGACGCGCCGAACCGGCCGTATTTCCCGCAGGCGACGCTATGGCCTGGCGCGATCTACCACCACGTGACGGAATATCGGTTCCGGCAGGGCTGACTTTTTCAGGACTGGCCGAACGCCGCCCGTAGCGTCTCGAACGGCGCCAATGCGCCGCGGACCTGCACGACGGCGGCGGCGACGCGGTGCGCACGCTGGACAGCGTCCGCCGGGGCAATCCCGCCAAGCCGTGCGGCGAGATAGCCGCCGTTGAAGGAATCGCCGGCACCGGTCGTGTCCACGGGCGCAGGCACGTGGATTGCGGCGACCTCCCGCGGCGCTCCACCCTTGCCAATCAACGCCGGTGCCTCGCCGTTCTTGACCACGACCTCCTTGACCAATTGCCCGAGGCGCTCGGCGGTCGCCTGCGGTGTGTCATCGCCGAACAGCATCTGCTCGTCCGGGAACGTTGGCAGCGCGATGTCGGTAACCGCAAGCGCCCCGGCGATCGCTGCTTGTGCGTCCTCGCGGTTGCGCCAGAGCCGTGGCCGATAGTTCGGGTCGAAGGCAATCAGGGAGCCCGCCGCGCGCGCCTTTGCCACAGCGGCCAGCAGCGTCTTGCGCGCGGCCTCATCGAGAATTGCCAAAGTGATTCCGGAAAAGTACACAAGCGCCTGATCTTCCAGGTTTTTCGCCAGTGCTGCCGGGTCCGAGGCGAGCTGCCTGGCGGCGGCGTCACCGCGCCAGTAGGTGAAGGAGCGCTCGGCGCCGGTCAGCGTGATGGCATAGAGGCCGGGGCGCGCGCCCGGTATGACCGGACTGGAGCCGATGCCGATGCCGTTTTCGGCTAAGAAGTCGATCTGGCCCTGCGAGAAAGGGTCGTCGCCGAAAGCCGAGACATAGGTTGCCGGCCGGCCAGCGCTTAGCGCATGCAGCGCCCACAGCGTGTTGAACGTGTCGCCGGCAAAGCCCATGCGCCAGTTCGGCCCGGTCTGGCCCGACAGTTCCAGCATGCATTCGCCGATCGAGGCGACGCCGTTTCCCACCATCTGCAATCCTCCAGTGCTTTCGGTGCTGTAGCTTTTTGCCGAACGCAGCGCCATGCTTGGCAAGCAGGCTTTTTTCCGCCACAGCGTTTTCCCACAGGCTGGCGGGATGCGATCCGCCCGGCAGGACGTTATCTGCGAAAGAGGAACCGGTTTGGCATCGTTATGGCGTTATCTCCTGGCAGGTCTTGGTCTGGCTGCTTTGCTGGTCGGCGTTCTCGCGGCCGTTTATCTGACCGCGCCGCATTCGGCACAGCCCGCCGGCCCGGATGTCTCGCGGACGAAAAAAACCGACAACGGGTTGTACGTAGCGAGTTTCGTGCCGGAACGGGGCGTCGTGCGGCAGGGCGAACTGGAATCCTGGCTTCTGACGCTGAAGACAAAGACGGGGGCCTCGGTGGAGCGAGCCGCGATTGCCATCTCCGGTGGCATGCCGCAACACAATCACGGTCTGCCGACCAGCCCGCAGGCGACCGACTATCTAGGCGAGGGACGCTACCGCATCGAAGGGGTGAAATTCACCATGAGCGGCTGGTGGCAACTGCGTTTCGCCATATCGTCCGGCGCGGGCTCCGACACTGTGCTGTTCAACGTGGTGCTGTGAGCGGTCGATGAGGCGCTTTTTCTGCTTTTTGGCACTGACGGTGGCAGCCATCCTTGCCGGTTGCGGCAAGCCGGATTTTTCCGATGCCGAGAAGAAGACGATTGCATCGCTCGCGCTGAATACGCTGCCGGCGCTGAAGCCTGATACCACCAACCGCTTCGCCGATGAGCCGGCCGCGGCGGCGCTCGGCTCGACGCTGTTCTTCGACGTCGGGATGAGCCGCGACGGTACGGTGTCCTGCTCGACCTGCCACAAGATCGACCGGCAGTTCCAGGACGACCTGCCGCAGGCGGTCGGAGTCGGCCACACCAACCGGCGCACCATGCCGCTGGCCGGCGTGGCGCGCGACCCCTGGTTCTTCTGGGATGGACGGCGCGACAGCCTGTGGGCGCAGGCGCTGACACCGCTCGAAAACCCGTTGGAACAGGCGGGAAACCGTGCTGCCTACGCGCATTACATGAAGGCGCGTTTCGGCGAACGCTATGAGCGCATCTTCGGGCCATTGCCTGATTTGTCCAGCATTCCGCCAAATGCCAGCCCGCTTGGAAGCGATGCCGAAAAAACCGCCTGGAACGCGATGAGCGATGCGCAGCGCGACGCAATCAACGGCGTCTATGCCAATATCGGCAAGGCGATCGCCGCTTTCGAACGCTCGATCGAGCCGGCACCGACACGCTTCGACCGCTTTGCGCTGGACCTTGCGACAGGCGCCGAGCCGAAAGGCGATGCCGTCTTTTCCACGGAGGAAATCCTTGGGTTGAAACTGTTCGTCGGCAAGGCCAATTGCGTGAGCTGCCACAACGGCCCGCGCTTCAGCGACAACGGTTTTCACAACACGGGTGTACCGCCTGCTGCCGGCCTGCCGGCGGATCGTGGGCGCGTCGATGCGGTGGCCCAGGTCGAGGCCGACCCGTTCAACTGCTTCGGAGCCTATCGCGATGGCGAGGCCAGTGCCTGCGGCGAGCTGCGCTTCATGGTCAAGGATGCGCCGGAACTTGTGCGCGCCTACAAGACGCCGTCGCTGCGCGGTGCGGCGACGCGGCCGCCTTACATGCACGCCGGGCAGTTTTCATCGCTCGACGAGGTCGTCGCTCACTATGCCAAGGCTGCGCCAAGCGTCGAGGGCAGTTCTGAAATTCACCCGCTGGAGCTCTCGGACCGCGAGCGCGCCGCACTGGTGGCGTTCCTGAAGACGCTATCGGAATAGGTTACCTGTCCTTGACCGTCTCCATCGCCACGAAGGTCGAGGTCTGGGCGACGTGGGGCAGGGCGGAGATGCGCTCACCGAGCACGCGGCGATAGGCGGCGATGTCCTTCGTGCGGACCTTAAGGAGATAGTCGAAGCTCGACGCCATCATGTGGCACTGCTCGATTTCCGGCACGGCTTGTACGGAGCGGTTGAAGGCATCGAGCGCGGCGGATCGGGTGTCCGATAATTTCACCTGCACGAAGGCGACATGGCCTTCGCCCATGCGTTCGCGGTCGATGATCGCCTGGTATCCCCTGATATAGCCGTCCTTCTCCAGCCGCTTCACCCGCGCCTGCACCGGTGTCTTCGACAGGCCGACCTTGACCGCCAGTTCCGACATGGAAAGCCGGCCATTGCCGGCCAGTGCCGACAGGATGTTCCTGTCGATGCGGTCCAATTGATCTTCTGTCATCGAAACTGCAGCCCGAATGAGCAATTTTTCGGCAACATGATAGATCAATTGAGCTGCCCTGTCGATTTTTTCAGACCGCCTGAAATCTGGCACTTGTGCTAGCTTGCGCCATTCGGTCCGGTGACCGCCGGCCCGTTCCCTTGTGCTTGCTCATAGGACCGCCATGCCGCTCGACGCCATCCGCCAGCAGATCCGCGCCAATTATTTGCCCGACGAAGACGCAGCGGTTAAGCGATTAGCCGAGGCGGCCGGGCTTTCGGCCGGAGACCGTAAGGCGATCTCGGCGCGTGCGGCCGACCTGGTGCGGGCGGTGCGCGGTTCGTCCGATCCCCGGCTGATGGAAGTCTTCCTCTCGGCCTACGGCCTCTCCACCAAGGAAGGCGTGGCGCTGATGTGCCTGGCCGAGGCGCTGCTGCGCGTACCCGACACAGAGACGATGGACGATCTCATCGCCGATAAGATCGCGCCGCACGACTGGTCGGCGCATTCGGGCGGTTCGAGTTCGATCTTCGTCAACGCCTCGACCTGGGCGCTGATGCTAACCGGCCGCGTGCTCGATGAAGGTGAGGGCGGTATCGAAGGCACGCTGCGTTCGATGGTGCGCCGGCTGGGCGAACCGGTCATCCGCAAGGCAGTGGCCGCCGCCATGCGCGAGATGGGCGAGCAGTTCGTGCTTGGCCGCACGATCGCGGAAGCCGTCAAGCGCGGCCGGCCAATGACGCAGAAGGGTTACCTCTACTCCTTCGACATGCTGGGCGAGGCGGCCCGCACCGAGGCGGACGCGCTGCGCTATCACAAGGCCTATGCCGACGCCATTTCCTCGCTCGATGCTGGCTCGAACGGGCCAGATATCCGCCAGAACCATGGCATCTCCGTCAAGCTTTCGGCACTGCATCCCCGCTACGAAGAAGCGCAAAAGGAAGAGATGCTGCCTGTGATGGCCGAGCGGCTGTTGTCGCTGGCCCTGGCCGCACGGCATTCGCGGATGGGGCTCAACATCGACGCCGAGGAGGCGGATCGTCTCGACCTGTCGCTCGACGTGATCGAGCGGGTGCTGGCCGAGCCGGAACTCGCCGGCTGGAACGGCTTTGGCGTCGTCGTGCAGGCCTATGGTCCGCGCGCGGCTTTCACCATCGATTGGCTCTATGCCCTGGCCAACAAGCATAATCGCAACATCATGGTCCGGCTGGTCAAGGGTGCCTATTGGGACACGGAGATCAAGCGGGCGCAGACACTCGGGCTTGCCGGTTATCCCGTGTTCACGCGCAAGGCCAACACCGACGTCTCCTACATGGCTTGCGCGAAAAAGCTGCTTGGCATGACCGACCGCATCTATCCGCAGTTCGCCACCCATAACGCGCACACCGTCGCCGCCATCCTGTCGATGGCTGACAGTCGCGACACCTTCGAATTCCAGCGCCTGCATGGCATGGGCGAGGCTTTGCACGAAACGGTGCGCAAGGCCGAAGGCACGCGTTGCCGTATCTATGCGCCGGTCGGCGCGCATTCGGACCTGCTGGCCTATCTGGTCCGCCGGCTCCTGGAAAACGGCGCCAACTCCTCCTTCGTGCACCAATTGACCGACGAGGAGGTCGAGCCGGAGGATATCGCACGCGATCCGCTGGAAACGGTTGAAAGCCAGGGTCCCGCCGCCAATCCGGCGATTGCCCGGCCTTCCCAGATCTTTGGGATCGGGCGCCGCAACTCGAAGGGATTCGACATCACCGACACGGTGACGCTGGCGGCGATCGAGCAGGCCAGAGCGGCATTTGCGGGTCCCGATCGCTGGCACGCCAAGCCGATCACGCGCGCCGCCGGCTACGGCAAGCAGCGCCCGATCCTCAATCCGGCAAAGCCTTCCGAGGTGGTCGGCACGGTTCACGAGGCCGCCGCCAAGCAGGTCGCAACCGCCGTGCGCATCGCTGTCGAGGCGCAGCCGGCGTGGGCAAAACGCCCGGTCGCCGAGCGTGCCGCTATCCTCAACCGTGCCGCCGATCTTTACGAGGCCAATGCCGTCGAGTTCTTCGCGCTCGCCACGCGCGAGGCCGGCAAATCGCTGGCCGACGGCGTCGCCGAAGTGCGCGAGGCGGTCGACTTCCTGCGCTATTACGCCACCGAGGCGGCGAACGCCGAAACGGGCACGCAAGCGCGCGGCGCCATCGTCTGCATCTCGCCGTGGAATTTCCCGCTCGCCATCTTCACCGGCCAGATCGCGGCAGCACTTGTCACTGGCAATTCAGTGATCGCCAAGCCAGCCGAGCAGACCCCGCTGATCGCCTTCCGCGCCGTCGAGATGCTGCGCGAGGCCGGCGTGCCGGAAGACGTCATCCAACTCCTGCCCGGGGACGGCCCGTCGGTCGGTGGTCCGCTGACAGCGGACCCGCGTATTGCCGGCGTCTGCTTCACCGGCTCGACCGAGGTCGCCAAGCTGATCGAAAAGCAATTGGCCGAGACCGCGGCGCCGGACGCCATGCTGATCGCCGAGACCGGCGGCCTCAATGCCATGATCGTCGATTCCACGGCACTTCCTGAGCAGGCGGTGCGTGACATCCTCGCGTCGGCCTTCCAGAGTGCCGGCCAGCGCTGCTCGGCGTTGCGCGTGCTCTATGTCCAGAAAGACGTCGAGAAGAAGATGCTGGAGATGCTGAAAGGCGCCATGGAGGCGCTCAATGTCGGCGATCCCTGGCGGATTTCGACCGATGTCGGTCCGGTGATCGACGATGACGCGCAAAGTTCGATCCGCGATTATTGCACGACGATGGGCCTGCAGGGCCGGCTGATCGCTAAACTTGAGGCGCCCAAGGATGGCCGCTTCGTCGCGCCGCATGTCTTCCGGGTCAAGGGCATCGAGGAGATGGAGCGCGAAGTGTTCGGTCCGGTGCTGCACGTCGCGACCTTCGACGCCGACCAGATCGACAGCGTCATCGCCGCCATCAACCGCAAGGGCTACGGCCTGACCTTCGGCCTGCACACCCGTATCGAGGGCCGGGTGCAGCATTTCGTCGACGGCATCCATGCCGGCAACATCTATGTCAACCGCAACCAGATCGGCGCTGTCGTCGGTTCGCAGCCATTTGGCGGCGAGGGCCTGTCCGGCACCGGGCCAAAGGCCGGCGGGCCGCACTATCTCAGGCGTTTCCGGAAAGGGCCTGAAGCGGGCACGGAAGTCGGCGAAGGCCATAAGGTGACCGCGACCGAACTGGCCGACAATCTGCCCGATCCCGCTCTCGGCGGCTGGTCGACGCGGCCGGACCGGGTCGCCATCCTCAGGAAGCATCTTCGCGGCAAGGGCGCGGCCGCGATCGGTGCCGCCGCCAGCATTGATTTCGGCCAGGTCGATCTGCCCGGGCCGACCGGCGAGGCCAACACGCTGTCGCTGTCGCCGCGCGGCCGGGTGCTGTGCTTGGGGCCGGACGGCGACACGCTGCTGGCGCAGACCATCCAGGCGCTCGCCGCCGGCAATGCGGTGCTGGCTGTTGCGCCGGGCGCACCGGCTGCGCTCTCGGCATTGACCGGCAAAGGCCTGCCGCTGGCGGCCATCGACGGCCGCCCCGATCCTGTCGAGGCGCGCTCGCTGCGGGTCGATGTGGTTGCTTTTTCAGGCACGCCCGAGGCGGCGCGCATCGTGCGCAAGGTCATCGCCGAGCGCAGCGGGCCGATCGTCCCGCTGGTCAGCGAGGTGCTTTATCCGGCGGCTTATGCGCATGAGCGGGCGGTCTGCGTCGACACGACCGCCGCGGGTGGCAATGCCAGCCTCTTGGCCGCCGCATAGGTCGGTATCTACGCGCCCTCGACGACGGAAAAGCCCTCGAATTGCGGGTGGCCGAGATAGTGGACTTTCGTCGTGCCGACATTCCGGTGGGCGGCGCGGAAGTTCTCCGACTTGGTCCAGGCGACGAAATCATCGTGAGTCGCCCACACCGTGTGCGACGCAAACAGCGTGTAGCCCTCGGTCTCGTTGACCGGGCCGCGCAGCAGGTGGAATTCGCGAAAACCCTTCATCTTGGCCAGGCTGGAGTCGCGGTTCTTCCACATGGCTTCGAAGTTGCCCTCCGAGCCGGTCTGGACCTTGAAGCGGTTCATGGCGATGTACATGGGGTCCCTTTCACGCGGATGTTGATGGTTGCGCCGCACCGCTTGTTCCGGGCCTAGTCAAAACGGGCCGATCCCGACCTCGAACTCCAAGCTCGGGTTCGATGCCTGTGACGGAATTGGAGGGAAGGGAGCGGCCTTGCGCACGATGCCAAGCGCGGCCTCGTCGAAAATCGGCGATCCTGAGCTTTCCAGAATGCGCAACTGGTCTATGTCGCCCTTCCTGCCTATGGCGAACGCCACAACAGCATTGTTACGCGCGGCCAATTGCAGCGAAGGCGGGAGAGTACGATTGACGCTGCCGAGTTTTCGAAAGACGTTGCCGCGGTAGCTGTCTTCAGCAGTGCTGCCTGGGTCTTTTTGCCTTTTGCCCTTGCTGGCCGCTTCCGCCAGCCGGTCCTGGCCATCGGCCGTGCCGCTCCGTTCATTCGCTGCTCCAGCAGTGGCAGGGGCAGCCGCCGCAGTTGGCCTTGCAACGGGGATCGGCGGTTGGTCCGGAACGGTGACAGGAATTTCGGTGGTTTCGGCCTGGGCGTTCGGCTGTGCCGGCGTTTCTGTCCTGGCAGCCACGCTCTGGTCATCCGGGCGCGGGGTTGCCGCCACCAGTATGTCCGGCGTGGCCACGGGCTGTTTGACAGGTTCCGCCGAGGGCTCCGAAGCCTGTTTCGCGGCCTGGGCAGGCTCGGGAGCGTGTGTCACCGGTTCCTGCGCGGGCTGTGAAGGTTTAGTCGGCGCCGGCCTGGCCGCCTTTGCCGGATGAGGCTTGGCCGTCGGCGGGGGTGGCACCAGCGTGACATTCATTGCCGCCGGGTCCTTGTTCAATGCACTGCCGGCGACCTTGTCACCTTGGTGATCGCCGCCTTCCGACTGCTCTGCCTCCCTCGAATCGAACTTGCCGGCGGACGAGATCAGAAAAGCCGCCGCCACGCCGGCATGGACCAGGCAGGAGATGGCGATCGCAGCCTGCCACTTGCCGTTGCTGGCTTGCGGTCGTGCCTGGGCAAGTCGCTCTGCCGGCGCTATTGCCAACTCGCTGCCAGCGTCGGGGAGTGGACTGATTTCCTGCATGTCGCGGGCGCGAAATTGCAGCGATACGCGCAGACTTGTCAAATCAAGATCGGCTGCCTCAACCGGTAAGCAATCGAAGCCGGCCAGCGGCCCTGCCACGGTCTTTTCTTATGCAGTCCCACTTCAGACGCCGAAAGCGATGCCGGTCCTGGTGTCCGTCTTCAGCTTGCGCATGCAGGCAGTTGGTTCGACGCCCGTGCCAGCGCAATCCGTTCCGCTGTTGACCAGCACGCGGCTGACCTTGGTGCAGTCGGTGCCGGCCAGGTCAAAGCGTGTCACCTTGGTCTTGCCGTGCGGCAGGTCCTTGAAGTCGAGCACGGTCAGCCGGTCGACGATGCCGGCCTTGTTGAACAGAGCGATCTCGAACGCCGCCTTGGTCAGGTCGGCGCCGAGATTGTTGCTGATCAGGAAGGTCAGCCGGCAGCCCTTGCCGGAAGGCTGCGCGGCATTGAGTTCGAGGGTCAGGACCGGCGCGGACTGCTCAGCCCACGCCGGAATTGTCGTCAGCGACATCGCCAGCGTCGAGGTCAGCAAACGAAGGGATGCCGTCAAGGGCGTCATGGTCAGCCTCCAAAGCGCATGGTTGCCGCTAGCTTCAGCGTGATACCGGGTTCGTAGACCGCAACCGTGGTGCTGCCGTTCAGCGGATTGGCGTATTTGACGTCGAACAGATTGTCGGCGCGGAAATCGACTTTCAGATTGTCGGTCGCCTGATAGCTGGCGAAGGCATTGACCAGCGTGTAGTCCGTCGCAACGGCATTGCCCTTCGGCTTGCCGTTATACTGCACCTCACCGCCGACGGTCAGCTTGTCCTCGAGGAAACGCAGGCCAAGCTGAGCGGTGACCTGAGAGGAGGGAATAGTGGCGAGGTCGGCTTCCACACCCTTGTAGGAAACGGTGTGGCCATCCGTGATCGAGGCCGAGAAGCCGGCATAGCCCCATGCCGCGTCATAGACGCCTTCCAGCTCGAAGCCGTTGATCTTGGCCTTGGCGAAATTTTGATACTGGAAGCAGATCGGGATTCCGGGGCCGAAGGGGCAGCCACTGCCTGGAGCGAACGGCGACAGCGTTACGCCGTCGATATAGTCGTCGACATCGTTGTTGAAATAGGCTGCTTTCAGGCGCAAGGCGTCGCCCGGCTCGAAGATATCGTTCTGCTTGTAGTTGACGCCGAACTCGGTCGTCTTGCCGGTTTCAGGCCGCAGATTTGGATTGGGCAGGAACGGGAAGCTGACGCCGGCCGGATGATTGCCGCTGATCAGCGTTTCCGTGATGGAGGGCGAGCGGTAGCCTTCCGCATAGGTGCCGTAGAATTGCAGACCGGCAAGCCCGGCGCTCTCGAACGGCGAGACACCGACGGTGACGCGCGGGGATAGCCTGTCGCCGGAAATATCATGCGTGTCATCCTTCAGGCTGTAGCTGTCGTAGCGCAGGCCAGCGATGACTTCGAGCCAGTCCCAGGTGAGCTTGTCCTGGACATAGGCGCCGGACACGTTGCGCTTGCCCGACGGCGTGTAGAAACTGTCGCCCCCGGCCGCGCCACCCGTCTTGACGTTGTCGCCGACCCAATCGCCGCCATAGGTCAGTTCATGCGCGATGCCGTTCGTTTCGAACCGCGACGTGTTCCAGATATCGATGCCGGTCGTGCCGACATCGAATGTCGACAGTGATCCTGCCGGCAGCACCACGGGAAGACCGGTCACCGGATCGAAGCGATTCTGCGGCGCGAGACTGGTCAGGTCGAGATTGGTCTTGTTGTAGGACGTGTTGATGTGGAGATCGAGCCAGCTCTTGTCTTCGTCCGTGATGTTGTAGCGGGCCGTGAAGGTGTTCGACTTCAGGTCGACATCGTTGACCGGCACGCCGCCGCTGGTCTCGTCCCAGCCGTCGCTCGAACCGACCCAGCCGAGCTTGAGCTCACTGTTCTCGGTTGGCCGGATGGTCGTCTTGAACAGGCCGCTCTGCACGTCGAAGCCGGTGCCGTTGACGGTGTCGCCGTCGCCGTCCTTGTAGTTGTCGTAGTCGCGGTAAACGATGTTGCCCAACACGTCCCAGTTCTCATTGATGCGATAGGCACCGGTGGCGCTGGTGGTCCAGCCCTTGCCGTTGCTCTCGTAGCGTCCGGTGACGGATCCGGCCCAGGTCTCGTCGGGCTTCAGGAAATCGACCGCATCCTTGGTATCGAAGAAGACGACGCCGCCAATAGCGCCCGAGCCATAGGTGTTGGCGACGGGACCACGGATCACGTCGACGGATTTGACGAGCTCGGGATCGATGTAGAAGGTCGACTGGGTGCCGTGGTCGGAACGCTGGAAATTCTGGCGCGCGCCATCGACGATCACCGCGACGCGGCCGAAATCCTGCAGGCCGCGGATGTTGATGCTGGTGCTGACGCGCCTGGCGTCGGCCTGCGCAGCGACGCCAGGCACACCGAAAAGCATCTCGTTCGGCGTTGTCGCCATGCGGCGATCGAGCTGTTCCTGGTCGACATGGCTGGCAGAGGCCAGCGACTGTATCGCCGTTTCGCCGGTGCGGCTGAGCACCAGGATCCTGTCGAGCAACGTAGCGCCCGCGGGGGCTGCCTTTTGCTGGTCAGTCTTCTTCGATTGATCCGTCTGCTCGCTCGCCGCCTGCGTCGCAGGTTGCGCGTGCGCCGATGGCGCGGATAGAGCGATCGCCGCCACGCTTGCGAGCAAAGCCGCCGCACCGTTCGCCGCCCACCGACGGCGCCGTTCCCAACTTATCAACCCCATGCCCCAACTCCAAATCCCAGGTTCCATGCTGGCTGGCCCGGGGCTTGCTGGCATTTTGATCGTATCCGGCATCTTAAATGTTGACTCATTTAGTCCGGTATTGCACTGACTAGTAAACATGATTATTCAAGTCAAGAATGAATCGGCAATTCGCAACGCCTAGCCAGATGCCCGGCACAGGAAAGGGATCGACCCAGATGAACACGCACAATCCCAACGAGTTTCGCTATCGCGTCCGCCGTTCCGACGATACCTCCACCCGTTTCGATCGGGTCTCGCTGGCGGTGCGGACGCTGTCCAGCAACACGCTGTTCCAGGGCGAGCACGAAATCGGAATCGAGCATCATGGCGCGCTCTACCGGCTGAAGATCACCCGCCAGGGCAAGCTCATTCTCAACAAGTAAGGCAAGGCATCAGGGGTAAAGACATGGACCAGCGCGTAAAACCCGCTCCGCATGAAATCCGGCGGGCCCGGACCGACAATCCGAAAGCGCGCGAGCGTGACCTCGCCGCCCAGCTCGGCATTTCGGAGGCCGAGCTGGTGGCCGCGCATTGCGGCGACGGCGTCGTCCGCGTCGAACCGCGCGTCAACGACCTTCTGACCGGTCTCGAGGCCGTTGGCGAGGTGATGGCGCTGACCCGCAACGAAAGCGCCGTGCACGAGAAGATCGGCGTCTATGACAAGGTCGTCACCGGCAATCACAATGCCATGGTGCTCGGCGAGAACATCGACCTGCGCATTTTTCCGAAAATCTGGGCGCATGGCTTTGCCGTGGAGAAGCGCGACGGCGACGACATCCGCCGCAGCCTGCAGTTCTTCGATGCGGCCGGCGACGCGGTGCACAAGGTGCATCTGCGCCCGGCCTCCAGCCTCCATGCCTACCAGAAACTGGTCGCCTCGCTGGAATCACCGAACCAGGAGCCGACGATCGACATTTCGGGGCCGGTTCTCGATGAGGAAAGCGAGGCCGGGGCATCGACGGCGAGCCTGGACGACCTGCGTGACCGCTGGAGCCGGCTGACGGACGTGCACCAGTTCTTCGGCATGCTGAAGACGCTGAAGCTCAGCCGCCGCCAGGCAGTGCGCATGGTTGGCCAGGACTACGCCTGGCTGCTCGACAATGACGCGGTGCGCGCCATGTTCCATCACGCCGCCGAAAGCGAGATGCCGATCATGTGCTTCGTGGGCAACCGCGGCTGCATCCAGATCCACTCCGGGCCGATCAAATCGATCAAGCCCATGGGGCCGTGGATCAACGTGCTCGACGAGACCTTCCACCTGCACCTGCGCACCGACCACATCCATGAAGTCTGGGCGGTGCGCAAGCCGACCAATGACGGCCATGTCACATCGCTCGAGGTCTATGCCGCCAATGGCGACATGATCATCCAGTTCTTCGGCAAGCGCCATGAAGGCGAAAGCGAGCGCGACGACTGGCGTTTTCTGGCCGAGCACCTGCCGCGCATTCCGAACCCGACGGCAGCCTGAGGAAAGTGTGATGCGTTTTGTTTCGAGACCGTCCGCCCTGCGCGGATCGAGGGTTGGTTATGCAATCGGCCTTTCCATGGCTTTCGCCGCGCTGCAACCAGCCGGCGCCACCGAAGGCGTTTCGGTGTTCGCCGATCCTTCGAAGATCGCCGCTATTGGCGGCTCCATCACCGAGATCGTCTATGCGCTTGGCGAGGAGAGACATTTGGTGGCGCGCGATTCCACCAGCCTCTATCCAAAGGCCGCGCTCGACCTGCCTGATGTCGGTTACATGCGCCAGCTGTCGCCGGAAGGCGTCTTGTCGGTCAATCCGACGGGCATACTGGCATTGCACGGCAGCGGTCCCAGGGAAGCCGTCGACGTGCTGAAGAAGACGAGCATTCCGTTCATCGAAGTGCCCGAGCAGTACAACCGCGAAGGCATCCTCCAGAAGGTCCGCATTGTCGGCAAGGCGATCGGGGTCGAGGCCAAGGCCGAGGTGCTGGCCAGGGCGCTCGATGCGAAACTCACAGCCGCCGAAAAGCGGACAACCTCGATCAAGGAGCGCAGGCGCGTGCTGTTCATTCTCTCGACGCAGGGTGGCAAGATCCTGGCGGCCGGCAGCGAAACCGCGGCCGACGGCATGGTCAAGCTGGCGGGCGGGGTCAATGCGGTGGAAGGCTTTTCCGGCTACAAGCAAATGTCGGACGAAGCGATCATCACCGCAAGGCCGGACGTGATCCTGATGATGAGCAATGCCGGGCCGCCGGTCTCGGACGACGAAGTGTTCGGCAATCCATCCATCGCCTCAACGCCGGCCGGAACGGCGCGCAAGCTGATCCGCATCGATGGCGCCTATCTACTCGGCTTCGGGCCGCGCACGGCCGACGCGATCCATGATCTCGCCGTTTCGCTTTATGGCGCACAGGTCACGGACTGAGCATCATGGCCGACCAGTCGATCGCAGGTCCGGCGAAGGCGATTAGGGCATCCGAAGGGGATCGTTCCGGCCGCGCCCGTGCCGTCATCCTTCTGCTGTGCCTGGGCTTGGCGATCGCCATCTTGCTTTCGCTCACATCCGGCGCATCGGATGCATCCGCCGTGACCGTCTTCAGGGATTGGCTCTTTGGCTCCGTCCCCGGCGATGCGGCGCTCAACGCCCGCGACAGCTTGATCGTCCATGACATCCGCATGCCACGCGTCATCCTCGGCATGTTGGTGGGTGCGGCGCTCGCGGTTTGTGGCGCCGTCATGCAAGGACTGTTCCGCAATCCGCTCGCCGACCCCGGTCTGATCGGCGTTTCCGCAGGGTCCAGCCTTGGCGCGGTGATCATCATCGTTCTTGGCGGGACCGCGCTGGCGCCGGTGACCGCCTTGCTCGGAACGCTGGCGCTGCCGCTTGCGGCGTTCGTCGGCGGTCTCGTCACCACATTGGCGCTCTATCAGGTCGCCACGCGACGTGGACAAACCTCGGTCGCCACCATGCTGCTCGCGGGCATAGCCCTGGCGGCACTTGCCATGGCGCTGACCGGAATCCTCATATTCATGGCCGACGATCGCCAGCTGCGCGACCTGACCTTCTGGTCACTGGGATCGCTCGGCGGTGCGACATGGGCCAAGATCGCTTCCGTAGGACCCATAATCGTCCTGGCACTGGCGGCGATGCCGTTCCTGGCCCGCGGCCTTAACGCGCTGGCGCTGGGCGAAGCGACCGCCGGCCATCTCGGCATTCCGGTGCAGCGGCTGAAATACACTGCCATCATCGGCGTTTCGGCGGCGGTCGGCGCCTCCGTCGCCGTCAGCGGCGGCATCGGCTTCGTCGGCATCGTCGTGCCGCATCTGCTGCGACTGCTGATCGGACCCGACAATCGTTACCTGCTGCCGGCCTCGGGGCTGCTCGGCGCCTCCTCGTTGCTGCTTGCCGATGCGGTCGCCCGCACCATCGTGGCGCCGGCCGAGCTGCCGATCGGCATCGTCACCGCAATATCAGGCGCGCCGTTCTTCCTGTGGATATTGCTGCGCAGGCGCGGCGTGATCGATTTGTGAGGCTGGAATGATCGAGGCGAGGAATGTTTCGGTCGATATCGCCGGCAAGAGAATTGTTGCCGGTGTCGATTTCGATGCGCGGCCGGGCGAGGTGGCGGCAATCGTCGGCCCCAATGGTTCGGGCAAGACGACCTTCCTGAGGGCATTGTCGGGGGACCTCGGCTATACCGGGAGTGTCGTCCTCAACGGCCGCGACCTCGCAGCGATGAAGCCGGTGGAGGTCGCCGTCCAGCGGGCTGTGTTGCCGCAGGCGACGACACTGTCGTTTCCTTTCACTGTGCGGGAGGTCGTCAGGCTTGGCCTGGTCGGTGGCCGTTCGGGCGCGCTGCCGGGCGAGGACGGACGCCTGCCGGAACGGGCGCTGGCGCGGGTCGATCTCGACGGCTTTGCCGGCCGCTTCTATCAGGAGCTTTCCGGTGGCGAGCAGCAGCGTGTCCAGCTTGCGCGCGTGCTGTGCCAGGTCTGGGCGCCGGTGCTCGACGGCAAGCCGCGCTATCTGTTCCTTGACGAGCCGGTGTCCAGCCTCGACATCAAGCACCAGCTGATCATCATGAACATCGCCCGCGACTTCGCCAGAAGGGGCGGGGGCGTGGTAGCGATCCTGCACGACCTCAATCTGACGGCCATGTACGCTGACCGCATCTTCGTGATGCATCGCGGCCGGCTGGCCGCCAGCGGCTTGCCCCGCGACGTGCTGAGTGACGACCTGATCGAGAAGGTGTTCGATTGCCGGCTCAAGGTCGGCGTGCTGCCGGCCGGCAACATGCCGTTCGTGCTCCCGCAATCGTCGGTCAGCTGATATTCAGCCGACACTGCACGATGCGGCAGGGATCAGGCCGCTGGGGCGCGGCGCTCCATCAGCATGTCGATGCCGAGCAGGGCGCGTACATTTGGCCTTGCCGCCACGAGGTCGGCGATCGTGTAGCGGGCAAGCACGGCGAAGAAGGCGTTGAGCGCTTCGCGCAATGCGGAGTTCAGCGCGCAGCTGTCGACCAGCGGGCATTCGGCGGCATCGTTCTCGAAGCACTCCGCCATGGCAAAACTTTCCTCGGTCACGCGCACAACGTCGAACAGGCTTATCGATTCGGCGGCACGGCCGAGCCGTACCCCTCCGTTCCGGCCGCGCACAGTCTCGACCATGCCATTCTCGACCAGAGGCTGCAGGATTTTGAACAGGAACAGTTCCGACACCGAATAGGCGGCCGCGATCTCCGGGATGCGGCTCAACCGGTCATTGTTGGCGGCGCAATACATCAGAATGCGCATGGCATAGTTGGTTTGGCGCGTAAGCCGCATCTTGTCCTCACTTGGCGCTGATATGATGCAACCACGCCAGATTCTAAACTTTGCTGGCGCGGCCCTCGTCCGGAATCCGGATCGCTGCACTGGTCTCGGCGGAATATGGCCTATACCTTGGAATAATTCCAGACTAGCCGGGCATCATAGATGAATAAACTCGTCAACTTTATGTGCGCCGCCGGGCAAAAGCCGGGACAGACAAACCGGCTGCCACGGGCATTCCGGCGGCCGCGGCACTAGATAGGCCTAATAGACGAGGAGCGGCATGGCTCAATCGGACCAATCCCTGGCGCCAGTGCGGTTCGATGCCGACGCGGGCGCCAAGCTTTCCGCGCTGCGGCGGACAAAGTTCGTCGCCACGGCAGCATTGGCACTCTGCGTGGTGGTCTTTGCCTTGGCCAAGTCCTTCCAGAGCAGCTATCCATGGCTCGGCTTCGTCGCCGCCTTCGCCGAGGCGGCAACGATCGGCGGCCTTGCCGACTGGTATGCGGTGGTGGCGCTGTTCAAACGGCCGCTCGGGTTGCCCATCCCGCACACCGCCATCATCCCGGAAAACCAGGACCGTATCGCCGACAATCTCGGCCGTTTCATCGAGGCCAATTTCCTGGCGCCGGAACCGGTGCGTGAAAAACTCGCCGAGGTCGATTTTTCGGCGCTCGTGGCCGACTGGCTGGCCGATGCCGAACGCGCCGCCGGCCTGTCGCGCTTCGTCGTGCGGCTGGTGCCGCAGACGCTTACCGCCGTCGAACAATCCGGTCTGCGCGGCTTCGTCACCAGCCGCATGCTCGAACAGATCGAAAAGGTGCCGCTGGCGCCACTTGCGGCCGAACTTCTGTCCGCGCTCACCGACGACCGCCGCCACCAGAAGCTGTTCGACGAGTTCATCAAGGTCATCGGCCGGTTCCTCAACGACGAACAGGCGCTGGCGACGATGCGCGACAAGATCCGCGAGGAACTCCCGTCGCTATTCAACCTGTTCCGGGCCGACGCCTATCTCCTGAAGAAGATCGTCGCTTCGGCTGGCTCCTTGCTGGACGAGGTGCGTGCCGATCCAGATCACCCGATGCGCGCCGAATTCGACCGTTTCGCGCAAAGTTTCGTCGAGCGGCTGCGCACGTCCAAGCAATATGCCAGGCGAGCAGAGAAAATGAAGCGCGACTTCCTCGCCAGACCCGAAATCAGGGCGCTGGCCGGCGACATGTGGGAGAGCCTCAGCCTGTTCATCGAGCAGGACGCCAAGGCGCCGAATTCGTTGATCAGGGAGCATCTGGCCAACATGTTTGTCGAAGTCGGCCGCCATCTGGCCGGAGACGCGCAGATCCGGGCCGACATGAACCAAGGATTCGTGGTGGCGCTGGCCTCCTTCGTCGAAAGCCAGAAGAGCGGTGTGTCGAAATTCATCGCCGACCAGGTCAAGCGCTGGGACCTTGCCCAACTGACACGCCTGATCGAGATGAACATTGGCAGGGACCTGCAATATATCCGCTTCAACGGCATGATCATCGGTGGGCTGGCGGGCATCGTGCTTTACACGATCGAGCTGCTGCTCCCGGTCAATTGATCCCTAGCGATCGCCTAGGCCCGTGTTCGAAATGGACACGAGGCGTTCGAGTGCTATTCTTCTCGATGAGGGCGTCCGCGACCGCGGCAAAGGGGAGATGACAATCATGGCCAGACAATCGGAATCCGATTCCTTCATGGAAATGTTCGGCAGGTTCGGCCGTGACCTGAAGGTGCCGAATGTGGATGTCGAAGCGATTCTTGCGCATCACCGCAAGAATCTCGAAGCTTTGGAGAAATCCGCGCGTGCCGGGGCGGCTGGGACGTCCTCGCTGTTGTCTAGGCAACGAGAAATGCTGCAGGACACGCTGCGTGAAATCGCTGACATGGCTCAGAGCTACCGCGCACCGGGCAATCCGCAGGAGTTGATGGCCAAGCAGACCGAGTTTGCCAGAAAATCCTTTGAGGCGGCGCTCAAGAACGCCGCTGAAGTGGCTGAGCTAGCCAGGAAATCAGGCACCGAATCGATCGACATCCTGCGCGCGCGCATCAAGGAAGCGATGGAGGAGGTCCGCGCCGGTTACGAGCAGAAGTAGGTTCTCATGGGCTGTCGTTCCGCTCTCGGCCGGGCACACCCCGTTCCCGATTCCGTAACCTTTCGCACAGTTGCATTAGCGCCACGCCATAAGCTCCCGGCAGTCTGAAAGGTCGAAAAAGTCCCAATTCGCCTGCCATCGCATGGCAAGACGTGGCACGAGTGAGCGCGAATCCGCCGGAACGGATTTGCGAGGGACGAATTGACAGAGGCCGCCGGTTCGTGGTCCGGAAGCTTTGGAAGCGATCGGGAAAGCAGGCATGACGGAAGTACGGCCTAAAACGCCGCCAACCTACGAGCAGCTGAGAACGATGTCCGGACAGGAGCTCGGCGTCTCGGAATGGACCACGGTCGACCAGAACCGTATCAACCAGTTCGCCGAATGCACGGGCGACCATCAATGGATCCACGTCGATCCTGAACGGGCGCGGCGGCAAAGCCCGTTCCGCACCACGATCGCGCATGGCTATCTGACACTGTCGATCATCGGCGCGCTGGCCCTTGAAATGGGTATCGTGCCGGAGAATACGCAGGCCGCCTTCAACTATGGTTTCGACAAGGTGCGTTTCCTGGCGCCGGTCAAGGTCGGCGCACGCATTCGCCTGCGCACGACGCTGCTTTCCATGGAAGACAAAGGCCCGGGCCAATATCTGATGAAGGCAGCCAACACGGTCGAGATCGAAGGCGAGGAAAAGCCGGCGCTGATGGCTGAAACACTCGTCATGCTCTACGAGCGCCGCAAACGGGCAGGGGCCTGAACGGCGACCCGCCAGGCCCCTTGCGTCGTTTCCTTCAGCTGTTCTTGTGCGGCAAGGAATAGGCCCAGATCTGGGTATGGCATTTCGGAAAAGGCATGATTGAGCATCCGCGCAAATGGTGAGATTTGGCGGCGTTGTGCCGTTTCATGGATGGTCTGATTTGATGGAGCAGAAGGCCGCAACAACGAGGTGTTGTCGCGGCTTATTTGTCTGCTGACTTGGTGGTTCCCATATCAGCGAGTCATCGCCGTTTCGAGCGCCTTGAAAATCCGCTCGTCCGCGCACTGGGCGACGTTGAAGCGCAGGAAGCGGCTGGCGGACTGCGACAGGCTAAACGCATTGCCGGGCGCCAGCACGATGTTGTCGGCGAGCGCACTGCGGGCGATTTCGGCCGCGTCCACGCCTTCCGGCAGGGTGCACCACAGGAACAGCCCAGCCGGCTGCTCGATCCAGGGCGTAATGCCGATCGCCTTCAGCCGGGCGCTGGTCTCGCCCATGGCCCGCGAAAGGCGGGCGCGCAGCAAATCCATGTGCTTTCGGTAGCTGCCGTCCTTCAGCAGCGTCAGCACAAGTTCGGCCGCCAGCCGTCCGCCGCCGAAAGTCGTGGCGATCTTGAGATCGGTCAGGCCCTCGATCCAGTCACGGGGCGCGGCGATGAAACCGCAGCGGACCGACGCCGACAGCGTCTTGGAAAAACTGCCGATCTGGACGACGCGACTAAGGCCGTCGAACGCCGCTAGCCTTGGGGCGGGAATGTGCTCGAAATCGGCGAAGATATCATCCTCGACGATGGTCAGATCCGACTGGTCGGCCAGTTTGAGCAAACGATGGGCCGTCACCGGAGACAGGATCGCGCCGGTCGGGTTGTGGATGGCCGAGTTGGTGATGTAGAGGCGCGGCCGGTGTTCGGCCAGCGCCTGGGCGAACAGCTCGATGTCCGGCCCCGACGGCGTGTAGGGCACGCTGACGACCTTGGCGCGGTGGGCGCGCAGCAGAGCATGGAAGTTGAAGTAGCAGGGATCGTCGACCAGCACGGTGTCGCCGGGCTCGATCAGGAACCGGCACAAGAGGTCGATGGCCTGGGTGCCCGATTCCGTCAGCATGATCTGGTCGGGGGAGGCTTCGATGCCGTGCCCGGCCATGCGCCGCGCCAGCAATTGCCGCAGCGGCGGCAGCCCGAGCGGCGTGCCGTAATCTGCGAGAGCGACATCGTCGGCACGCGCGACAGTGCGCAATGCCCGGCGCAGCCCGGCCTGTGGCATCCATGAAGCCGGCAGCCAGCCGCAGCCGGGTTTCAGGACCTCGTCGCCAGCCTCCAGGGACTGGCGCGAGACCCAGAGCGGATCGACGGCACGGTCGAGCCGGGGACCGATCTCGGCGAGCGACAGCGGTGCCAGCGACCCGGCGGCATAGAAACCGGAACCGGGCCGCGAACGGATCGCGCCTTCGGCGGCAAGCCGTTCGTAGGCCTCGACCACGGTGGATTTCGACACCTGCATGGATTTGGCGAAAGCGCGGATCGAGGGCAACCTTGCTCCAGGCGTCAGGCTGCGCGCGGCAATCCGCTGCCGGATGGCGGCCATGACCCCTTCGACGAGAGTTCCGCCGCTGTCGAGCCTCACTGCTTCGTCCATCTGTACCTTCCAGAAAACCATGACAGTTTTATCGAATTGTACTGCATTGTCTCTGGTGGCGCCATAGCCGCGGGCCCCATAGAGGGGCGAAACAAACGGAGCCTGCGATGGACAAGACGGCGAGCGGCTGGGTGAGCGGATTTATCGGCGTGCTGATTTTCAGCGGTTCGTTGCCGGCGACGCGCGTGGCGGTGATGGATCTCGACCCGATATTCCTGACGTCGGCCCGCGCGGTCATTGCCGGCCTGCTCGGTCTCGCGCTGCTGCTTGTGTTCCGCGAGAAGCGCCCCGGGCGTCATGACTTGCTGTCGCTCGTCATCGTTGCGCTTGGCGTGGTCGTCGGCTTTCCCTTGCTGACGGCATTGGCGCTGAAGCATGTCACCTCGGCCCACTCCATCATCTTCGTCGGCCTGCTGCCGCTGGCGACCGCGATCTTCGGCGTGCTGCGCGGCGGTGAACGGCCTCGGCCGGCCTTCTGGCTGTTCTCATGCCTGGGCAGTGCGCTGGTGGCGGGCTTCGCGCTTGCGCAAGGCGTGACGGCTTCGCCGGTCGGCGATGGACTGATGCTTGCGGCCATCGTCGCCTGCGGCCTTGGCTACGCCGAGGGTGCCGCGCTGTCGCGCAAGCTCGGGGGCTGGCAAGTGATCTGCTGGGCGCTGGTGCTGTCCCTGCCGGTCATGCTGGTGCTGACCTTTGCGACCCTGCCGCTATCCTTCGCCAGCGTAGGCTCCAATGCCTGGATTGGCCTTGGCTATGTCTCGCTGTTCAGCATGCTGATCGGCTTCGTGTTCTGGTATCGAGGCCTGGCGCAAGGCGGCATTGCGGCGGTGGGGCAGTTGCAGCTTCTGCAACCGTTCTTCGGGCTCGCACTGGCGGCGACGCTGCTGCATGAACAGGTCAGCCCGATGATGATCGTCGTCACGCTTGGCGTGGTGCTTTGCGTTTTCGGCGCGAAGAAGTTTGCCAAGCAGGATTTGCCGCGTCGTGCGGCTGCATAGCGATGCCTACCCTCACGAGAACTTCGTCACCACCCCAATGCCGATACCCTCGAAGCCGCCCATCGCCATCAAGGCTGCTGGCGCTTCGTCGAGGCTGATTTTCTTGCCGACCAGCAGTTCGGGTTTGAGCTTGCCGTGGCGGATCATCTCCATCATCGCGGGGTAGCGATAGGCCTGCATGCCGTGACTGCCGAGGATTTCGAGTTCGAAGGCGATCACCTTGTCCATCGGCACCTGCGGGCGGGCGTGTTCGCCCAGCATCAAGCCGACCTGCACGTGACGGCCGCGCCGGCGCAGGTTGGCGATCGAGTTGAAGGACGTCGTCGGATGGCCGAGCGCGTCCATCGACATGTGAGCGCCACCATTGGTGATCTGCTTGACGGCCTTGACGACGTTCGGCGTCGTCGAAGCGTTGATGGTCGCCACGGCGCCGATCTGTTTGGCGAAGTCCAGCTTTTCCTCGGTGAGGTCGATGGCGATGACGTTGGCGCCCATCGAACTGGCGATCATGATTGCCGACAGGCCGACGCCGCCGCAGCCATGCACCGCCACCCATTCGCCGGGCTTTACCCGGCCCTGATCGACAATGGCGCGGAACGATGTGACGAAGCGGCAGCCGAGGCTGGCGGCGGTGGCGAATTCCATTTCGTCGGGCAGGCGCACGAGATTGGTATCGGCGTGTTCGATAGCGACATATTCGGCGAATGAGCCCCAGGTGTTGAAGCCAGGCTGGGACTGGTGTTCGCAGACCTGGTGATTGCCTGATGTGCATTCGAAGCAGTGGCCGCAGCCGACGGCAAACGGCACGGTGACGCGTTCGCCCGCCTTCCAGCGGGTGACGTGCTTGCCGGCGGCAACCACGACGCCGGCCAGTTCGTGGCCCGGCACATGCGGCAGGCGGATATCGGCGTCGTGGCCCATCCAGCCGTGCCAGTCGCTGCGGCAAAGCCCGGTCGCCTCGACCTTGATGACGACGCCATCGGCCGCCGGCTTGGGGTCTGGCACGGTCTGGATCGTCGGCGCTTCGCCGAATTTCTCGAAGACGACGGCTTTCATCGTTCATTCCACCCTTGAGACGACACTCACTGCGGGAAACGATAGCCGATTCCCTGTTCGGTCAAGCGGAAATCGATTCCGCCAAGCTGGCCAGCCTGCGGACCCTGCGGTCAGCCGTTTTCCTGGTTGCGGAAATCGGCAAGCCGGGTGTCACCGGGGGCAAGCAGGCGGCCGTCTTCTGCGTGCACTTCAAGACGCCTTATCGGCCGGCCACTCTCCGTGTCGACCATGAAGGTGTAGGGCTCGCCCGGACCGGAGAAATAGGTCTCGCCCCACTGCCGCAAGGCGACCAGCACGTAGAACAGGCCGCGTCCTTTTTGCGTCAGCACATATTCATGATGCGCGCTGCCGTCGGGAGCCGGGACGGTTTCGAGGATGCCGTGCGTAACCAGATTTCGGAGCCGCGCCGACAGGATGTTCTTGGCAACGCCGAGGCTCTTTTGGAACTCGCCGAAGCGTCGCAGCCCGTCGAACGCGTCGCGCACGATGAGAAGCGACCACCAGTCGCCGATCGCATCCAACGGTCGCGCGATCAGGCAATCCGCACTCTGGTGGCTCGTTCGTTTCACCATGGCTTTCGTTGGTCCAGCTTCTTCATTTCGGTTGCAAGATAAAACTGTTCTGTTTATTCCACAAGTGGTTTCAATTTGAAACCTTTTGTGGAGAGCAGCATGAATATACAGGTGGTGAACGGCGCGCCAACGAAGGTGGAGCAGCGCGAAGAGCCGGGGCAGGTTACGCCAGAATCATCACCGGGATTGTCCGGAATGACCGCGCTGGTCTTCGCCATCGCGTGTGGCCTGAGCGTCGCCAATGTCTATTTCGCCCATCCGCTGCTCGACGCCATGGCGCATGATTTTGCCATTGCGCCGGCCTCGATCGGCATCGTGGTGACAATCACGCAGGTCGGCTATGCGCTTGGCCTGTTCTTCATCGTGCCGCTGGGCGACCTGTTCGATCGCCGCAAGCTGATTGCCGGCCAGGCGATCCTTTCGGCCGTGGCGCTGATAGCCGTTGGACTTGCACCGAACGCGGCGATGCTGCTGGCGAGCCTCGCGGCGGTCGGGCTGCTTGCCGTGATGGTGCAGGTACTGGTTGCCTACGCGGCCGACCTCGCCGCGCCGTCGCAACGGGGGCGGGCGGTCGGCACCGTCACCAGCGGCGTCATAACAGGCATCCTGCTTGCCCGCTTCGTCGCCGGCGTCGTCGCCGATCTCGCCGGCTGGCGCTGGGTCTATCTTGTCTCGGCCGGCCTTACACTTGTCATGGCGGTTGTTCTCCACACCATCCTGCCGCGCCATGAGGCAGAGCGGCCGCGCACGTCCTACATCAGGCTGTTGGGCTCGATGGTGCTGCTGTTCGTGCGGGAACCGCTGCTGCGCGTGCGCGCGGTGCTCGCCTTGCTGATCTTCGCCAGCTTCAACGTGCTGTGGGCACCGCTGGTGCTGCCGCTCAGCGCGCCGCCATTTTCACTGCCGCACACCGCGATCGGGCTGTTCGGCCTTGCCGGTGTCGCCGGCGCGCTGGGGGCGCGATGGACCGGTGGTCTGGTGGATCGCGGGCATGGTCAACTGGTCACTGGCCTCAGCCTGCTTATGATGACGACGGCCTGGCTGCCTATCGCCTTCATGGGCATGTCACTATGGTTGCTTGTCGCCGGCATCGTCATGCTGGATCTGGCAATCCAGGCCGTCCACGTCACCAATCAGAGCCTGATTTTCTCCCGTCGGCCGGATGCGCGCAGCCGGCTGGTCGGCGGCTACATGATCTTCTACTCGGTCGGCAGTGCGCTCGGCTCGATCGCCTCGACCATGGCCTATGCCGCGGCCGGCTGGAGCGGGGTCTCGTTGCTGGGGGCGAGCATCGGCTTGATGGCGCTGCTGTTCTGGGCGCTGACACTGCGCGTTGGCCGGTGAGCCTTACTCCGCGTCGATCTGGTTCTGTGGCGCGGCTTTCTGGAAGGCGGGTAGCGCCACGCAGGCGGCGTTGATGCGCGCGATTGTCGGATAGGGCGTCATGTCGACGCCGAAGCGGGCGTTGCTGGTGACTTGCGCGGCAAGGCAGATGTCGGCCAGCCCCGCCGCCTCGCCATGGCAGAATGTGCCGGTTTCGGGCGACGCGGTGAGCAATTTTTCGAGCGGTCCAAATCCTTCATTGACCCAATGCCGGAACCAGTTGGCGACATCCTGGTCGCCGGCGCCGAACAGGGTGCGCAGCGAAGTCAGCACGCGCAGATTGTTCACCGGGTGGATGTCGCAGGCGATCATCTGCGCCAGCATTCTCACTCGTGCCCGGCTCGGCGGATCCTTCGGCAATAGCGGGGGTTCAGGTATGGTCTCGTCGAGAAACTCGATGATCGCCAGCGATTGCGTCAGGAGCATGCCGTCGCTCCAGATCAGTGCCGGCACCAGCCCCTGCGGATTGACCGCGAGATAGGCCGCCTCCAGATGCTCGCCATGGCGCAGGTGATGCGGGATGTAGTCATAGCCCACCCCTTTCATCTCCAGGGCAATCCGCACCCGGTGCGAGGTGGAGGAGCGGAAGTAGTTGTGCAGGACAATGTCGCTCATGCGTCACTTCCGCTGGCCGATGGTCAGTTCGATCGTGCCGATGCCGTCGACACCGCCTGATATCGTTTCACCCGGCTTGATCGCGCCGACACCGGCGGGCGTGCCGGTGAAGATCAGGTCGCCAGCCTGCAATTCCACGCCTTCGCTGCAGATCGAGACGATGTCCGATACCGGCCAGATCAGTTCGGCGAGGTCGGCATCCTGTTTCACCGCGCCGTCAACGGCCAGCCAGATGCGTCCCTTGGCCGGGTGCCCGGATTTCCGCGCGGCAACCAGCGGGCCGCAGGGCGCGGAACGGTCGAAGGCCTTCGACCAGTCCCAGGGCCGCGCCGCCTTCTTGGCGGCATCCTGGAGATCGCGGCGGGTGAGATCGATGCCGACGCCATAGCCCCAGACATGGTCCAGCGCTTTGTCGCGGGAAATGCGAAAGCCTGAGGTGCCGATCGCCACCACCAGTTCGATCTCGAAGTGGAGGTTTTCCGTCAGGGGCGGGTAGGGGATATCAGTGCCGGAATCGACCACCGCGTCGGCCGGCTTGGTGAAGAAGAAGGGCGGATCGCGATCGTCATTGCCGAACTCGCGCGCATGCGCCGCATAGTTGCGGCCGACGCAGAAAATGCGCCGCACGGCAAAGCGTTCGCCGGAACCCGCAATGGCGACGGAAGGCGTTGGCGGGGCGGGAAGGACAAAGGCGGTCATGGCGGTCTCTGCGTTTGGCGGGGAGTCGGCGGCACATTCGGCCGATTTCCAGGGGCGGGCAAGGCGTCGCTTTTGATAAAGCATGGGCTTCGCCTAGGCTGTACAAGGAATTCAGGCTTCCGATCATTTTTTGCAGCGATGAATCCTGTTCGACGGCGATAGACTATTTGCCAATAATCCGGCCATGGTCAGGAGACTATGGTGTGCCCGGTAAACCGGAACGAGCCCTATGACAGCCCCTACCGATCGCGTCCGGTTCCTTATCATCGACGATCATCCGCTGTTTCGCGAGGCGCTGCACAGCGCCGTTCAAATGGCTTATCCCGAGGTCGACACAGTCGAAGCGCGCTCGATCGCCGAGGCGCTGGACTTGCTGGCCGACGCAAAGCCTTTCGACCTTGCGCTTCTGGACCTCAGCATGCCCGACGTGCACGGCTTCGAGGGGTTGTTGCAGCTCAGGACCCGCTATCCGCGCCTGCCAGTGGTGATCGTGTCGGGTTATGAGGAGCCTCGCATCATTTCCGAGGCCTTGTCCTACGGCGCTGCCGGCTTCATTCCGAAATCGGCGCGCAAGAGCGATCTCGCCGCCGCCATTCGCTCGGTGATGGACGGCGCGATCTATGTGCCTGAAACCTATGAGGGCCTGCCGCCGGGCGCGGACAGCACCGATCGCGCCGATATGGTGCAGCGGCTTTCCAAGCTGACGCCGCAGCAATTGCGCGTGCTGCAGATGCTGCGCCAGGGCCTGCTCAACAAGCAGATCGCCTACGAGCTGCAGGTCGGCGAGACCACGGTGAAGGCGCATGTGTCGGAGATCCTGCGCAAGCTCAATGTGTATAGCCGCACGCAAGCGGTGATCGAGGTGTCGAAGCTGGACAGCGCCGAGCTGTTCCGGGATCAGGTAGGGTTTTGAACCAACCCTCCCGCTATGCCAGCAGATGCGCCAGCAGTGCCCTTAGCTGCGCCGGCTTCACCGGCTTGCGCATCAGTTCGATGCCGCCGGCCCGTGCTGCCTTGGCCACGGCTTCGGAGCTGTCGGCGGTGACAATCAGCGCCGGCACGGCGCGGCCGAGATAGTCGCGGACCTCCGATATGGTGGTGGTGCCGAGATCGCCGCCGTCGAGATGCTGGTCGGCAATGACGATGTCGGGCAGCCAGTCGGTGTCGCCAAGCATGTCCAGCGCATCGGCGGTGGAGGTCGCCGCGCGTACCAGGCACTGCCAGCGTTCGAGCAGGAAGGTCATGGCTTCCAGCACTTCGGCGTCGTTTTCGACCAGCAGCACCTTGGTGCCGAACAGGCCGTAGCCGCGCGGCCGCTCCATGCTGGCGGCGCTGGCGATGGCGTCGGCCGGCGCGCCGAGGCCGACGGGGACATCGATGTGGAAGATGGTACCGCGGCCGACCCTGGATGAAAACGTGACGGGATGGCCGAGCGCGCCGGCCATGCGGCGCACGATGGCGAGCCCCAGCCCAAGACCGCCGCCGTCGAGTTCGGCGGTAGCCGGCAAGGTGCCGCGATGGAACTCCTCGAACACCGCTTCGCGCTGATCCTCGGGGATGCCGCAGCCCGTGTCGGCGACATCGATGCGGATGGTATCGCCGCGATGGCGTGTGCCGACAAGGACGCCGCCCGAGCGCGTATAGCCCAGCGCGTTGGAAAGGATGTTCTGCAGGATGCGGCGCAGCAGCGTCCTGTCCGAGCGGACCACGGCATTGACCGGCCGGAATTTCAGCGACAGCGCCTTCAATTCCGCCACAGGCTGGAAATCCGAGCGCAGCGACGAGAACAGCGCCTCCAGGCTGACGTCGCCAATGTCGGGCTGAACCACGCCGGCGTCGAGCTTGGAGATGTCGAGCAAGGTGCGTAGCAGGTCTTCCATCGTTTCCAGCGAGCGCTCGACCTGCCGCACGAGCTTCTTTCCCTCTTCGCTGGTCTGCACCTCGGCAAGGGCTGAGACGGAGAGATGGGCGGCGTTCAGCGGCTGCAGCACGTCGTGGCTGGCCGCAGCCAGAAACCGTGTCTTGGACAGGTTCGCCTGTTCGGCGTTTTCCTTGGCGGCGCTGAGATCGATGTTCGACTGCTCCAGCCGCCGCAACGTCGAATGCAGTTCCTCGGTGCGCGTACGCACCCGGCTTTCCAACGAGATCGCCGTCTGGAACAGCGAAAAGGCATTGCCTTGCTGGTCCATCGAGCGCTCGACGCGGCTGACCAGGGCGGCGTTGATCTTCTTCAGCCTGTCGAGATCGTTTATGTTCCTGAGCGGCATGCTGTTGCGCCGCCCTATTCAGCCGCCTGGCGGTCGCCGAAAGCGATGCCGGTGAAAGTCTGGTTGAGGTGCATCGACCGGTATTGTTCGCCATAGGTGCCGAAGCCGATGACATTGTTGACCCGGTAGAGTTCCGAAATGTCACGAAAGACCTGGCGGTTGCGCGCATCCAGCCGGCGCAGCACGCAGTCGAAGCCAAGGATCATATCGATGCCGCCCAGCCTTTCCTCGACCTCGCGCAATGCCGCTCGTGTCGCGTCCACCATGTCCTTGGGCTGGGCGATCGACAGCACGACACCGTCGTCGATGGCACAGAAGAACGACAGCGAGCCATCCGCGTGCATCTTCTGGATCGAGCGGCAGTAATATTCTCCGCCCACCTTCACCACCACTGGATGCGAGGCGAAGCTCAACGGTGTCAAGGTCTGTGGGAGGATCCCGACCGAAGCGGCATATTCCTCCGCCGCATTGGTGGCGTTGAATTCCCGCACGACGCGGTGATCCGGATCGGACGCGGTCACCACAAGCTTTTCGTCGGTGGGAACGAAATTGTCGGTCTTGAAGACGTGGAACGGAATTTCCGTGGCGACCAGCACGATGATGGCGCTGTCGGAGGTGACCCTGCCGTTCGAGATCAGACGCGTCGTCTCGAATTTCAAATCGTCGCCAGCCGAGCCGCCGAGGAGCGGTATGTCGTCGAGACCCCAGTGGATGGCCGAACTCACCGCTTCCTCGGCATAGGACAGCCCGTCGATGAAGCAGAGCGCGAAGGTGTTGCTGGTCTGCTCGCCGCCGAGCCGGGCGCGCAGCGTGCGCCGCAGGGCCTCGACCTCTTCGGTGATCCTGTCCATGCCCGATGTCGACAGATTGTCGATCATCGTGCTGACCGCCGTGAAGGACGCCGAGGGCAGCAGCATCGCCAGCATATGGCCTTCCTCGAGCCCCTGCGGCGTGATCTCGCCGGCGGTGGAACAGCCAGCATGGTGGAGACACGGCGCGTGGGCCGAGAGTGCCCGTGACAGGGCGCCGGCCTCGATCAGGCTCTGGGAAAAGAACACGAGGGCAAAGCCGGCATTGATGGCGGCGGCCTCGGCGGCTACCGCTCGTGCGAAGACATCCGGGTCGGGCTGGTCCGTGGTCAGCGCCGACAAGCCGCATGCGTAGCGCGTCCGTGAACTTGTCAGCGGCGGTCCTCCCGCATTTCCTCCGACGCCTTCTTGTGCGCGGCTTTTCAAGTGCTTCTGGCGCGCGGGCGACGAGGGCATTGTTGCCGCCAGAAGGCGTTTTGGCAATGGGGCCGGAGGAATGCACTTTGGTGCCCTGGCCATGACCGAAAGTACAATGATCCGCCTTTTCCGTCGTGCTGTTTTTTGTGCGTTGTGCGGTGTACGACTAGCACGTGGCCGAAGTGCCAGCGGCGCGTCGGCAGCGTGATGACCAAGGTTGACACCCAGGGAGGGGCTATGTCGGACGTTTCGTTGATGGTGAACGGCAAGCGGGTCGGCGGTGCCGTCGAGGATCGAACGCTGCTCGTCCATTTCCTGCGGGAGAACCTCGGCCTGACCGGCACTCATGTCGGTTGCGACACCTCGCAATGCGGCGCCTGCGTCGTGCATGTCGATGGCAAGGCGGTGAAGTCCTGCACCATGCTCGCGGTCCAGGCCTCGGGGTCGAGCGTGATTACCATCGAAGGCCTGGCCAGTGGCGCCGACTTGCATCCCGTCCAGGCAGCCTTCAAGGAACATCATGGTCTGCAATGCGGCTTTTGCACGCCGGGCATGATCATGGCCGCGACCGACATGATCAACCGCCACCCCGAAGGCCTCGACGAGGCCACGGTGCGGGCAGAACTCGAAGGCAATATCTGCCGCTGCACAGGTTACCACAACATCGTGAAAGCCATCCTCGCCGCATCGACGACGATGTCGAAGGGGGCCAAGGGCAAGGCGAAGCAAGCGGCATGAGGGAAAGAGGAGTGGAGTAGTCGATAGTCAGTAATCGGTCTGAACCGGCGGCTGTCCTCACTACTACTTCCTATTCACACTTCCTATTCACTTTTCGGGAGGAATCTCTGCATGGGTATCGAAGGTGTCGGCGCTCGGGTCGCGCGCAAGGAAGACAAAAGATTCATCACCGGCGCCGGCCGCTATGTCGACGACATGGTGGTGCCCGGCATGAAGCATGCGGCCTTCGTGCGCAGCCCGCACGCCCATGCGCAGATCAAGAAGATCGACGTGAAAGCGGCTCAAGGCATGCCGGGCGTCATCGGCGTCTTGACCGGCAAGGAACTGAAGGCCGACGGCATCGGAAACCTCATCTGCGGCTGGATGATCCATTCCAAGGACGGCACGCCCATGAAGATGGGCGCATGGTCGCCGCTGGCCGTCGACAAGGTCCGTTATGTCGGCGATGCGGTCGTGGTGGTGGTGGCGGAAACCAAGGGCCAGGCACGCGATGCGGCCGAGGCGGTCGAGATCACCTATAAGGAATTGAAGGCGGTCGTCGATGCGACAAAGGCACTCGAAAAGGGCGCGCCGCAGGTCCATGCCGAGGCCGAGAACAACCTGATCTTCGATTGGGAAATCGGCGATGCCATGGCCACCGACGCCGCCATCAAGGCGGCGGCCCATGTCACGCGCATGAAGATCGTCAACAACCGGCTGGTGCCGAACGCCATGGAGCCGCGCGCCGCACTTGGCCATTACGACAAGGCCGAGGATCATTATACCTGCTGGACGACATCGCAAAACCCGCATGTCGCGCGGCTGGTGATGAGCGCCTTCTACAATGTCGCGCCCGAAAACAAGCTGCGCGTGATCGCGCCGGATGTCGGCGGCGGCTTTGGTTCCAAGATCTATATCTACCCGGAAGAGATCGTCTGCCTGTGGGCCTCCAAGAAGACCGGCGTGCCGGTGAAATGGGTCGCCGATCGCACCGAGAGCTTCCTCACCGACGCGCATGGCCGCGACCACGTCTCGACGGTGGAAATGGCGTTCGACAAGAACAACAGGATTACCGGCTTCAAGGTCGATACGATCGCCAATCTGGGCGCCTATATGTCGCTGTTCTCGTCCTGCGTGCCAACCTATCTCTATGCAACGCTGCTGTCGGGCCAATATGACATCCCGGCCATCCACGCCAATGTGCGCACTGTCTATACCAACACTGCACCCGTCGATGCCTATCGCGGGGCAGGGCGGCCGGAAGCCACTTATCTTCTGGAACGCACCATGGAAGCGGCGGCACGCGAGCTCGGCGTCTCGCCGGCAGACCTTAGGCGCAAGAATTTCATCACCACGTTTCCGCACCAGACACCGGTGATCATGAACTATGACGCCGGGGACTATGGCGCTTCGCTCGATGCGGCGATGAAGACCGCCGACTATACCGGCTTTGCCAGGCGCAAGGCGGATTCGGTCAGGAATGGCAAGCTGCGCGGCATCGGCATGAGCTGCTACATCGAGGCCTGCGGCATCGCGCCGTCGGCGGCGGTCGGCTCGCTCGGCGCCGGCGTCGGCCTGTGGGAATCGGCTGAGGTAAGGGTCAACGCCGTCGGCACGATCGAGGTGCTGACCGGCTCGCACAGCCATGGGCAGGGGCACGAGACGACCTTCGCGCAACTGGTCAACCAGCGTTTCGGGGTGCCAATCGATTCGGTGTCGATCGTCCACGGTGACACCGACAAGGTGCAGATGGGCATGGGCACCTACGGCTCGCGCTCGGGCGCGGTCGGAATGTCGGCGATCGCCAAGGCGCTCGACAAGGTCGAGGCCAAGGCCAAGAAGATCGCCGCCCACCTGCTCGAAGCCGACGAGGGCGACATCGTCATCGAGAACGGCGAGGTCAAGGTCGCCGGCACCGACAAGAGCCTGCCGTGGTTCCAGGTGGCTTTGGCCGCCTATACCGCGCACAATTTGCCGGCCGGCATGGAGCCAGGCCTGAAGGAAACGGCGTTCTACGATCCCGCGAACTTCACCTTCCCGGCGGGCTGCTATATCTGCGAGGTCGAGATCGATCCGGAAACCGGAACGACCGAGATCGTCCAGTTCGTGGCTGCGGACGATTTCGGCAACATCATCAATCCGATGATCGTCGAAGGACAGGTGCATGGCGGCATCGCCCAGGGCATCGGCCAGGCGCTGCTGGAAGGCGCTCACTACGACGCCAGCGGGCAACTGCTGACGGCAAGCTACATGGACTACACCATGCCACGTGCCGGCGACCTGCCGTCGTTCAAGGTCTCGACGTCGAACACGCCATGTCCGAGCAACCCGCTCGGGATCAAGGGCTGCGGCGAGGCCGGTGCCATCGGCTCGCCGCCAGCAGTGATCAATGCCATCACCGACGCCATCGGCATCGTCGATATAGCCATGCCGGCCACACCGTCCACCGTGTGGGCCGCGATCCGCGCCGCGAAATGAGTGAGTAGGGAAGTAGTGAGTTGCGGATAGGGCAGCGTGCCATCTCCGGCGGCGGCCATTCCCTGCTCCCTACTGACTACTCACTGCTGACTAACCACTTAGGGGGAGGATCCCATGTACGCAGTCAACTATCACCGTGCCGCCTCGGTCACTGAAGCCGCCAAGCTCGTGAAGAGCGGCGACGCCAAGCTGCTTTCTGGCGGCATGACCTTGATCCCCGCCATGAAGACGCGGCTGGCGGCGCCGTCCGATCTGGTCGACCTGTCCCGCATCAAGGAACTGCAGGGGGTCAAGGTGTCGGGCAAGACGGTCACGATCGGCGCTGCCACCACGCATTTCGACGTCGCCAATGACGAGAAGCTGCGCAAGGCCTGCCCGGCACTTGCCCATCTGGCGTCGCTGATCGGCGATCCGGCGGTACGCCACAAGGGCACGATCGGCGGTTCGATCGCCAATAACGATCCGGCGGCGGACTATCCGGCCGCACTTCTGGCGCTCGGCGCCACCATCATCACCAACAAGCGCGAGATGTCAGCCGACAAGTTCTTCAAGGGGCTGTTCGAAACCTCCTTGAAGGACGGCGAGATCGTCACGGCGGTCTCCTTTACGGCACCGGCGAAGGCTGCGTACGAAAAATTCCGCAATCCGGCCTCGCGCTACGCGATCGTCGGCGTGTTCGTGGCCAAGGGCAAGGACGGCGTCAGTGTTGCCGTCACCGGCGCCGGCGACGACGGCGTCTTCCGCTCGAAGGAGATCGAGGCAGCACTTGCCAAGAGCTTCGATGTCGCTTCGCTCAATGGTGTGAAAGTTCCGGCGAAGAACCTGATGAGCGACATTCACGCTTCATCAGACTACCGTGCCAATCTGATCACAGTCATGGCCAAGCGCGCGGTGGCGGCAGCCAACGCCTGACGCAAGATCGATTACGGACGGGGGAACGGGCTGTCACGGCCCGTTTTCATTCCCGGCGACCGTAGGCCTAGTTCCCGTCGGCCACGTCCCCATCCTTGCTTGAAGCAATTCCGGCCCATGCTGCGGGGGACATGCATCGGCGGCAATCTCGCACTTGCACAAACTTATATTGCGCTGCAGTATAGATCAGGGCGGGAATGCGAGCCGGGTTCGGGAATAGCCGTGCCTTTCGCATTACAATGCGAAGGGATCGGCATGTCCGAAATTTCCGCGACCCATCTGGCTCCGCCCCGAGCGATCGTCGAGCGACCGGCCAGGACAAGACTGGCCTATCTCGATGGCTGGCGCGGTCTGTCGATCGCGCTCGTGCTGATCGGGCATTTTTTTCCCGTTCCCGGGATCAATCTGGGCGTGCTGGGCGTCGAATTCTTCTTCGTGCTGAGCGGCCGGCTGATGGCCGAAATCCTGTTCATCGAACGCTATCCGCTGAAGAAATTTTTCAAACGCCGGTTCTCGCGCATCTATCCGGCGCTTCTGGTCTTTGTCGTCGTCGCCATGATCGCGCTCTCAGGCACGTTCATCGCCTTCAAATGGAAGGCGGCCCTGACGGCGCTGACCTTCACCTACAACTATGCCGGAATTCTCCTGAATCGGGCCGGCGCGCTCGACCACATCTGGTCGCTCTGCATCGAAGAGCATGCCTATATCATCCTGGCGGCGATCAGCGCGGTCGTTGCCAGCCGCAGCCGTGTCATCCCGCTGCTGCTGGTCCTGGCTCTGCTGGCCATGGTCAATGGCGCGGTTTCCTACTGGTTCCTGCACCTGGATTATGAAGCCACGTACTGGCGCACCGACGTGCACATCGCCTCGATCCTGCTGTCGGCCGCGATCTGCCTGCTCAAAGCGGACGGCAAGCTGCCGACCTTGCTGAAGGGGCCTTATGTCGCCGTTGCGGCGGCCGTCGGCGCGGTTTGCCTGTTCATGGACTCGGTACCGACACCGATCCACTACCTGGCCGCGGTGCCATTGCTGGCGATTGCCGTCAACGCGCTGGATTTCAGCACGCGGTTCTTGTCCGGATGGCTGTCGTCCCTGCCGATGACGACGCTGGGTCTATGGTCATATTCGCTCTATCTGTGGCAGCAGCCCTTCTACAAATTCGTCTACGAGCAGGGCAGCAATCCATGGCCGATGCTGGCCGGGGATTTGCCTGCGCGCTCTGCAGCTACTACCTGATCGAGCGCCCAGCACGCGAATGGCTCAACCGCAATTGGTGAGCCGCCCGATTGTTTTGATGGTGGCCAGACGATAGCCGTACGACCGCGAGGTCCCTTTTCGTCAGATAGCGCTTAGCTGTTTTCCGGGGTGGCGCAGCGTCCAGGTGAGTCGGCGGGTGCCACCGATCAGGCGGCGATCTGCCTGACGTAATAGCGCACCGCTTTCTTGCCGCCGTGGATCACCGCGTCGCCGACTTCGGCGAAGCCGAGTGCGGCGTGGAAGGCATCCGAGGCGGGGTTGGGCGGGTCGGTGTTGACCTCGCAGGTGACCAGCGCGTGACCGGCGCTCCGCGCATGGTCGAACAGGTCCCGATAGAGCCGGCGAGCATGGCCGCGGCCTCTTGCGTGCGCCGCCACGACGACGCGGTCGACATAGATGAAGCTGATGTAACGCTCGCGAAACCAGACGAAGTTCGGGCTGTCGTAGTTGGCATCCTGGTCGAAGGTCATGATGAAGGCTTCGAGATCGCCGATGCGGCGCGCGTAAAAGGCCTCGGCGAGCAGGAACGACAGCCGTTCGGCTTCAAGCCACGACAATTCGGCGGCGTGCTCGTTGTTGAGCGCCAGTATTGCCGCTTCGTCGGCCTGCGCAATGCGGTCTATGGGCGAGGTCATGCCTTGGCCGCCGCGATTGTCGCCGCCACCAGCGCTGTATCGGTCAGCGTGTTGCGATATTCGCGGTCGAGATCGGAGCCGCCCATGCCGACCTTCGGATTGCGGTAGCGCATGGCGCTCGACACGTCCTTGAGGGCGGCGAAGTGCATTTCGGCCAGGCCAGTCCTTGCGCGCACCTCGGCGATATTGCCGAGATCGAGCCCGCCGCAACCGAGGATGATGATGCGCTCGCCGGCCAGCCGGACCAGCTCTTGCAGCAATGCCAGGCCTTCGATCGCCGTGTCGCGCTGGCCGCTGGTCAGCACGCGGCCAACCCTGCAGCGGATGAGCGCTTCCAGGGCTTCGGCCGGATCGCGAGTCATATCGAAGGCGCGGTGGCAGGTGACGTTCAAGGGGCCCGCCGCCTCTGTCAATTCGCGCATGCGCTGCTCGTCGATGGCGCCGTCGGCGTTCAGGCAGCCGAACACCACGCCGGGCACGCCGAGCTCGCGAAGCGCGGCGACGTCGGCAAGCATCGAGCGGTATTCGGTCTCGCTGTAGAGAAAATCCCCGCCGCGCGGCCGCACCATGACATGAAAGGGCACGGTCGCCTGGTCGAGAGCGGCGCGCACGGTGCCGAGGCTCGGCGTGGTGCCGCCTTCGACAAGGCTGGCGCAGAGTTCGATCCGGTCGGCGCCGGCGGCCTGCGCGGCGAGCAGGCCATCAATGCCTTCGACACAGATTTCTATAAGCGGCGGGCGAATTTTTGGGGTCAAGGGGCGATCCAATCCATGGTGTTGCGCAAGCCCTAGCACCCGGGCGCCTGGCGCGGAAGCGTGAACGCTACGCCGCCACTTGGACCAGACGGCAGATTCCATTCTTGACAGTCACATAACTGCAGGGTTATGGGTTATACATAGCTGATGGGTTATGATTTTGCCCGTGGCACCACGACAGCAACGAGAGGAGCAAGGCATGACGGAAACCAAATCGATCGTCGTCGAAAGGCTGATTCCATATTCGGCGGAAAAGATATGGCGAGCACTGACCGTGCCGGCACTCGTCGGCGAATGGCTCATGCAGAATGATTTCGCTGCCCAAGAGGGGCATCGCTTCACATTCCGTGCGACACCAGTTCCCGGGTGGTCCGGGGTGACGAACTGCATGGTGCTGAAAGTCGAGGCGCCGCGGCTGCTGGCTTATAGCTGGGGCGATGGGACGGAATCGGACAGCGGGTTGAAAACCGTGGTGACGTGGTTACTGACACCCGAGGGGATGGCGACCCGGGTGCGAATGGAGCAGTCGGGATTTCGGCCCGCCGACGAGCGTGGCTATATCGGCATGGGAAGCGGCTGGCCGCGCATTCTCGAACGGCTCGAACAGGTTACCTCAAAACAGGCCTGACACCCGGCAGGCAGCTAACAGTTCCATCAAGTCGAAACCCTGGATGCGAGGCGTCCGGGCCGGGAAAGCACGCCCGGAGAACAGTTCAAAAGGAGAAGACACATGCAAGCGAGAATCAAGAGCCCGGTGACGCTCATCCCAGGCGCCCTGCAGGCGTTTCTGGCGCTGGACAAGTCGACCGAGGCAGCGGACCTGCCCTATGTGACACGCAAGCTCGTGCATCTGCGCGCCAGTCAGATCAACAGCTGCAGCGTCTGCGTCGACATGCACGCGCGCGAGCTCAAGAAAGCCGGCGAGAAGGAAGAGCGCATCTTTGCCCTCGCGGCCTGGAGGGAAACGCCTTATTTCACCGACGCCGAACGCGCGGCATTGGCGCTGGCAGAAGCCGGCACAAGGCTCGCCGACCGGCCGGACGCGGTGCCGGACGATGTCTGGGAGGAGGCGGCCCGGCATTATGACGAGAAGGCCCTTGCCGCACTGATCATCCAGATCGCCCTGATCAACGCCTTCAATAGGCTGAACGCGACGACCCGGCAGCCGGTTGGCGCCTGGGGCTGAGCGCCGGGTTCGCATGGGGGGCTGGATCCACGAGGCGAGGGGGCGGGCGGCGAATTGCCTTCCCGCCCCGCCGGGAGCACCTATGTAACCTGGTGGCTACTGTCGCAATTCGGTATTCTTGGCGCCTTCCTCGACCTGATCGATCACCAGGAGCTTGACCGGTCCGTCGCCAATGTTGGTGGCCTGGTGCCACTGCCCGATCATTTCGATGATGAAATCGCCAGTCTTGTAGGTGTTGCTGTTGCCGGTTTCGACGTTGGTGACCTTCAGCGTTCCAGCCTGGACATAGGCGTAGCGCGGGAAAGGATGGCGATGGACCGGCAAGGTCGCGCCGGGCGCGATGTCATAGGTCGAGACCAGCACCTGCACGTTCTTCCGCGGCAGCGTGATCGGCTGCCCGGATGCAGTGGTGGTACGTGATGCGAGTGGCGTCACGACGACCGGGGTTCCGCTGCTGTCCAGTGCATGAGCGCCGGTCGCGAACGATGCTGCCGTGAGCAGCAATACCGATGCCAGGATTTTCCGCATGATGTCCTCCCTTGACCGACGCATCTATCGCGCGGCGGCGGCAGCGTGCAAGGTCGCTCGTGACCAGAGGCCGAACCTGGCGCGCATTTGCACGGGCGGTTGATCCACCACCCGGGCCATATTCCTCACCCGCTTCCAACCGGAAGGCTGTCGCCGCAAGGCTTGATGCATGCCCGGTCAGGAATGGCCGTAGTGCCGCTTCAAAAAAATTTCGGGCGACCTCTTGAATAAAAAAATCGTGATTCCCAGATCGTTTTCTGTCGAGGCTTCGGCTCGACATACCGCGTCGCGGCGGCGCTGCGGCGACCCGTAAACCATGTTGCTTCACGGAGGATATGGCTATGAGAAGCTTTGATTATTCGCCTCTTTACCGCACCACGGTCGGCTTCGACCGGCTCTTCGACATGCTCGAAAACAGCGTGCGCTCCGACTGGCCGCCCTACAACATCGAGAAGAATGGCGACAACGACTATCGTATCACGATGGCCGTCGCCGGCTTCGGTCTCGACGAAGTGGAACTTGTGCAGAACGGCCCTGAATTGTCCGTCATCGGACAGAGAAAGCCCGATCAGCAACATCGGGAGATCCTCCACCGGGGCCTGGCGATAGGTAACTTCAAGCAGGTGTTCAAACTTGCAGACCACGTCAAGGTCAAGGCGGCCAATATTCATAATGGCCTGCTGTCGGTGGACCTGGTCCGCGAAGTGCCCGAGGAACTCAAGCCCCGGCGCATCGAGATCGGTTCCAACGCCGCAGCGGTTCCGCTTCAGGATGGCGGCAACAAGCAGTCCATAGATGTGGATGCCGAGCCGCAACGCAAGGTGGCCTGATACAGGAAACCTCAGTCTGTGGTCCGCCTCCCGGCTCGGCCGGGAGGCACAGATCGCGGAGAACGGAGATGAGATCCCAAGCTTACAGTTTTCATGAATCCAAACCGACGGATTACGCAGCGGAATTCGCTGCGCTGCGTACGCCCGAGGACGTCCTGAACGAGAACATGACGATCGGCGAGAAGAGGGCTCTGCTCGCCTTCTGGGCCTCGGACGCCCATGCGGTTCCTGACAATCCAACCCTGCGTCAATTGGACAACGGTGCGATGGCGCAGGTCAGCGAGATTCTTCGTGCGCTCCACACCTTGGACGAGATTGCGCGCAAGCCGCCGGCCAGAGCGCCGTTTGATCGCGGTCCATCCTCGAACCGGCATCGCAACAAAACCAGGCGCAGCTGGCTGCGATACCCCTGGCGAGATGACGATGACGATGATCCGCCGCCGGTTCCGGCATACGCCGGAGTCCCACCCAGATGCGGGGATGGCGGCATGTTCGCGGAGCCTGAGCATGCCGTCGCGTAAAAAGCTGAAGCAAACCAACTCGCCCGACCGAATGGAGGACTATATGAGCGACAGGACGTTCGATCGACCGGTGCTGGTCAAGGATGGCCAGTTCATCCAAGAAATAGGAAGCCTTGAGGATGCGTTCGATTTCCTGGATGAGTGGCCGCGGGAGCGTCGAGGCCCGATTTTCGAAACGGCGTTCCGGGCTTGCCAGCGTGCTTACGATGGCCAGATACCACTGTCGGTCGCGCGCGATGCCGTCGCTGGGTTCGCGAGATCCGTCAAGATGCTGCAGGAGCCGCTTGCTCCGCTGCCCTGGATGAGCGGCACCAAATCTGGCCGCGGTGGGGTGGCCGCCTAGCTGCGACAACGGCAGCGGCACTGCCTAGAGGTGTCGCTGCCCGCAGTCCCATACGGGTGAGCAGGACGGGTCACAGCCACGGCAAACCCCACTATGTCGCGTGGTGCCGACGATGGCAGGCAGAGAGGTCTTTTGAGAAATTGGCTCCCCGGGCCGGATTCGAACCAGCGACCAACCGGTTAACAGCCGGTTGCTCTACCACTGAGCTACCGGGGAACGGAGGCTCTTTGAGCAAGTGGCGCAGCCTATAGCAAACCCGTTTCGGCTTTGCAAAGAAGCATTTCGCATTTTTCCGAGACTTTTTCGCTCAGGCGTTTCTCGCAATCGGCCTTGCCCACCCTCATATTAGCCGTCTTGGCGACGAGCGCGGAACCGAAAGGGCGGTCGCGGCTTTCGTAAAATGAGATTGTCGAGCCCTAACACAGGCAGTTCTTCACGATGACGGCAGCGGACGAAAACCCGATACCCGCAAGAAAGATCTCGGTGTTCGGGCGTGAATTCACCATGCCGCAGTCGCGCGGCCTCAGAATCACGATCGGCGTGCTATTGACCCTTGGCGGCATCCTCGGGTTCTTGCCGATCCTCGGCTTCTGGATGGTGCCGCTCGGATTGCTAGTGCTCTCCTACGAAATTGCCATGGTGCGCCGCCACCGGCGCCGCCTGGTCGTCTGGTGGGAGCGGCGACGCCGGCCGAATTGAGCGGCCGATACCGATGCATGTCGCATGGCGGTCGCCTTCGACGAGAATCAATCGTCGCGCTGTTTCTCCGTGCTGGTGCCGGATTCCTCCGAATTCGGTTGCTGGCCTGCCTTCAGATCTTCGCTGATCTCCTTCAGGACTGCTGAAGCCGAGGCCAGGCGCGCCCGGTCGCGGGGTGAAAGCCTGCCGGTGCCTTCTATTCTCAGGCACTCGATGGCATAGCGCACCAATTCCTCGCATCCCAGTAGCGGCACGCTTTCGGTTTCGTGCGTTTCGTCCTTCGGTTTGGCCAGGGCCATGATGCAGTCCTCCCTGTTTCTCAACGCAAGCCGGTGCGCGGAGTTTCGCTCGATCATTTGCCATGCTTAACGGAATTGCCAATGTGAGTGGGCGGCTCTGACGGCGATCTAACAGGGCGCGGAGCCGGCGCAAGGAAACCGTTTCGGAATGCGCGTGGCCGCTTGACGGCATTTTCGCCGCAACCTATTGGAACCGGGTGGAACGCCGGGAGCAATGAGGCCTCGTGGCGGAGTGGTTACGCAGAGGACTGCAAATCCTTGCACCCCGGTTCGATTCCGGGCGAGGCCTCCAATACCCGGGCTCCAGCGCGTCAGCGCCGGAGCCTGAAGTTCCGGTCGAAATGAACCGCGATTCTGGCGCGGCAAGCAGATTGGTTGGAGCATGAGCGCTGATTTTTCCGAACTTCGCGTCAAGATGGTCGATGGTCAGATTCGCACCACCGACGTGACCAGCGCGCCGCTGCTCGACGCGATGCTTTCGGTGCCGCGCGAGGTCTTCGTCGGCGATCGCCAGCGCGATCTGGCCTATATCGACGAGGACATCCGCATCGCCGACAGCGCCGATGGCCCGCGTTACCTGATGGAAGCTTCGCCACTGGCCAAGCTGATGCAACTGGCCGAGATCAACCCGACCGACTCGGCGCTCGATGTCGGTTGCGGCACCGGTTATGCCTCGGCCATCCTGTCGCGCCTGGCGAGATCCGTCGTGGCGCTCGAAAGCGATTCGGCACTGGCGCAAACTGCCGCGTCGACCCTGTCCGGGCTTGGCTGCGGCAATGTGACCGTGGTTCAGGGCGCCCTGGCGCAAGGCCATGCCGCGAAGGCGCCTTACGAGGTCATCTTCATCGGCGGCAGTGTCAGTAAAGTACCGTCGGCGCTGCTCGACCAACTCGCCGAAGGCGGCCGCCTGGTGGCGGTCGAGGGCCAGGGCAATTCAGGCGTGGCGCGACTTTTTGTCAAAGCCGGGGGGGTTGTAACCGGGAGAAGGGCGTTTAATGCGGCAATTAAGCCACTACCCGGGTTCGAACGTGAGCATGCTTTCGAATTCTGAATGATTTGCCTTGCAGCAAAGACCTTGTCATGGTCGCTTGCATTTGAACGATCGTTGCTGATCCCAGACTGGGGGCACTTTGGGCTGAGCGACAGGGAACATAAACACGCCACGTCGCCTGCTCTGGAAGGAGAAGCCGGCGCGGCGCGGTTCCCATGGAAAACGAATGAGGGATACACCGTGCCGTCAGTACGCAAGTCACTTTTCACCGCCGTCCTTGTTTCGGCGACCGCGCTATCCCCACTGGCTGCTTCGGCTGAAACCATCACCGGCGCGCTTTCAAAAGCCTATCAGTACAATTCCACGCTGAATGCATCGCGCGCCGGCGTGCGTGTCACCGACGAGAGTGTGGCCATCGCCAAGTCGGGCTGGCGCCCGACGGTTACAGGTTCAGCCAACATTGATTATACGAACACGCGCCGGGCAAATGGCGGCGGCAGTTCGAAACTGACAAGCGGCAGCTACGGCATTCAGATCAATCAATCGCTGTTCGACGGGTTTCAGACGAGGAATAATGTCGCGGCCGCCGAATCCCAGGTCAAGGCGTCGGTGGAAAGCCTGCGCAATACCGAGGAAAACACGCTGTTCAACGCGGCCATGGCCTATATGGACGTGATTCGCGACCGGCAGATCGCGGTGCTGACCGAGCAGAACCTGCAGTTCCTGAGCGAGCAGGCGCGCGCCGCGCGCTCGCGCTTCGAAGTCGGCGAAGGCACGCGCACCGATGTCGCGCAGGCCGATGCCTCACGAGCGTCCGCGGTGGCATCGCTGAGCGCGGCCCGCGCACAGGCGCTGGCCAGCGCTGCGACCTATCACCAGGTCGTCGGTGACGAGCCTGGCAAGCTCAGGCCCGCTTCGCCATTGGGCCGGTTGCTGCCGTCGAGCCTCGACGCGGCGATCGCCGTCGGCTCGGCCGAACACCCGGCCATCCTTGCCACTCAGCATCTGGTCGACGCCGCAGCGTTTTCAGTCAAATCGGCTGAAGGCGCGCTGTTGCCGCAGCTGTCAGCTTCGGCCGGCGTTTCGGAAGATTACCGCAAGTCCATTCCCGACATCACCGGTTCCAACGGCAATTCGACCTCGGCCAATATCGGCGCGACGCTGACCATTCCAATCTACTCCGGCGGCCGGACGTCGGCGGTCGTGCGGCAGAACAAGGAATCGCTGGGGCAAGCACGCATCCAGGTTGACGTTACCCGCGACCAGGTGCGCCAGGCCATCGCCACGGCATGGTCGCAATACACCGCCGCGCAGCAAAGCGTATCCGCCAACAGGCAGGTTATCGACGCCGCACAATTGGCGCTGAACGGCGTCATCGAGGAACGCAATGTCGGCCAGCGCACGACGCTTGACGTACTCAATGCGCAGGCCACCGTGATTACCGCCAAGATCAACCAGGCCAATTCCGAACACGACGTTGTCGTGGCGAGCTATGCCATCCTTCAGGCGATTGGCCGCCTGTCTGTCGACCGGCTTGCGCTGCAGGTGACGAAGTACAGGCCCGAAGAGCACTACAATGCCGTCAAGGACAAGTGGATCGGCCTGCGTACGCCGGACGGCCGCTAGGCCGTTCGCTCGATCGGCGTTTTCTGGCTAGGATTCGATCGACACCGTTGGACCATCGTTGTCCCTTGGTCGGTGGCTGACGGGACCGTCACACGGCTTTGGCGGATTTGCTCTAATCTGTTGAAATCCCACATGTCCCCAGATTGGGGATTCTCGTGCGGCGATCCGTCGGTTACGCTGTCGCCATGATTCGAATCCGGCTTTTGCCGGAGCGGAAAATCTGCAACGGGTCACAAGGGCGGCGGATGTGACGATGGCAACGGCAAGCAGCGCACAGCGCGAACCTTCCATGGAAGAGATACTGGCTTCCATCAGGAGGATCATCGAAGACAGCGACAATGGCCGCAAGCAGCCCGGCGAGGCCGACGAATTGCAGCAGGACCTGGAGCCGGCAGCGAGCGCCGTCGCGGCCGCCGACATCGATGCGTTCCGCGCCGAACTGCATGCCGCTCCCGAGGTCAGGAAGCCGGTCGCTGTGACCGAAACAATCCAGGCGCAGCCGGCGATTGCGCGCATGGACGCGCCGCCGCGTGCCGATCCGGCTCCGGGCAGGACGCCGATGACCCTGGCCGAGGTCAGCGCCCGGGTTGCCGCCGAGCCTGCCGGCGACGCGCCAGCGGCTCCCGCGGAGGTTGCGACAAGTGAAGCCATCGTCGCCGATTGGCGGCGCGAGATCGCGGCGGTTGGCGAGCAAGCCAAGGCGATGCCGGACCGGAGCGTCCGCAAGCCAGCGGCACAGCCGGAGGTTTCGGCAAGCAAATCAGTGGTGGCGGAACCTGCGATCGACCGGGCTCCTTCAAGCGATGCTCTAACGGGTACGGCTGAGGCGCGCGCGGCGGCGAACGAAACGCCGGCGGTGCGTCCCGCGATTCTATCCGAACATACCGGCCGCCAGGTCGCGGCCGCCTTCGGCGAATTGTCCGACGCCTTTGCCAGCCGCAGCAAGAAGACATTCGACGAGATGGCCGAAGAAATGCTGCGGCCGATGCTGCAGGATTGGCTGGACAACAATCTGCCGACGCTGGTCGAGAGGCTGGTGCGCGAAGAGATCGAGCGCGTGGCACGCGGAGCCCAATAGCGTCCAGGCTTGCATCCCGAAGAAACGCCGCCGCCGAGGCGGCGTTTCCTTTGTGGCTGGATCAGTCACTGGTTGCCGAACTGGCGAAGGCGAGCAGGTTGCCGTCGGAGTCGCTGACAATGAAGGTGCGCGAGCCCCAGGGTCTGGGTCCAGCGATCCATTGGCGTCAAGACGCCCACGGCCCGTCCGTTGAAATGAATAGGCCGACGCCTATCTGCTTGTGAAGCCTCAGGACATCCCTCGCGGTTGACTTGGCCAAGACCTTCCGATTTACACCGAACCAGCAAAATTCCCGACAGCGCGGACCGTTTTCCCATGCTTGAAAAGACCTACGACGCAAAAACCGTCGAGCCGAAGATCGCCAAGGTGTGGGAGGAAGCCGACGCGTTTCGCGCCGGCGCTGGGGCGGAGGAGGGGGCCGAGGCCTTCACCATCGTCATTCCGCCGCCCAACGTCACCGGCTCGCTGCACATGGGCCATGCGCTCAACAACACGCTGCAGGACATTCTGGTCCGCTTCGAGCGCATGCGTGGCAAGAACGTCTTGTGGCAGCCCGGCATGGACCATGCCGGCATCGCCACGCAGATGGTGGTCGAGCGGCAATTGATGGAGAAGCAGATCCACCGCCGTGACCTGACCCGCGAAGAATTCATCGAGAAAGTGTGGGAGTGGAAGGCCGAATCGGGCGGCGCGATCTTCAACCAGCTGAAACGTCTCGGCGCTTCCGCCGACTGGTCGCGCGAACGCTTCACCATGGACGAGGGCCTGTCCAGGGCCGTGCTCGAAGTCTTCGTCACGCTCTACAAGGAAGGGCTGATCTACAAGGACAAGCGCCTTGTGAACTGGGACCCGAAACTGCTGACCGCGATCTCCGATCTCGAGGTCGAGCAGCAGGAGGTCAACGGCAATCTCTGGCACTTCCGCTATCCGGTCGAAGGCGTGACGTTCGATCCCGAGAATCCAAAAACCTTCGTTATCGTGGCGACGACTCGTCCCGAGACAATGCTGGGCGACACGGCTGTCGCGGTGAATCCAGAGGACGACCGGTTCCAGCATCTCGTCGGCAGGAATGTCGTCCTGCCGATCGTCGGGCGCAAGATTCCTGTCGTCGCCGACGAGTATTCCGATCCGGAAAAGGGGTCCGGAGCGGTCAAAATCACGCCGGCGCATGATTTCAACGACTTCGAGGTCGGCAAGCGCCACAAGCTGCCGGCGATCAACATCCTGACCGTCGAAGCCGCCATCAAGCTCAGGGATAATGAGGACTTCCTCGCCGGCGTCGAGGTGACGCCGGAGCGCCAGGCCGTCTGGGACGAACTCGACGGCCTCGACCGTTTCGTTGCGCGCAAGAAGATCGTCGACCTGATGGAGGCCGGCGGCTTTCTCGACAAGGTCGAGCCGCACCGCCACGCGGTGCCGCATGGCGACCGCGGCGGCGTGCCGATCGAACCGTTCCTGACCGAACAGTGGTACGCCAACGCGGCGGAACTCGCCAAGCCGGCGATCGCCTCGGTGCGCGAGGGGCGCACCAAAATAATCCCCAACAGCTGGGACAAGACCTACTTCCAGTGGATGGAGAAGATCGAACCCTGGTGTATTTCGCGCCAGCTCTGGTGGGGTCACCAGATTCCGGCCTGGTACGGGCCAGATGGACGTGTCTTCGTCGAGAAGACCGAGGAAGAGGCGCTGAGCGCCGCCATCGAATATTATCTGGCGCTCGAAGGGCCATGGAAGGCCTGGGTCGAGGACAAGCTCGAGAACTTCAAGCCGGGCGAGATCCTGACCCGCGACGAGGATGTGCTCGACACCTGGTTCTCGTCGGCGCTGTGGCCTTTCTCGACGCTAGGCTGGCCGGAGCAGACGCCGGAGCTGAAGACTTATTACCAGACCGATGTGCTGGTGACCGGCTTCGATCTTATCTTCTTCTGGGTCGCCCGCATGATGATGATGGGCCTCCACTTCATGGGCGAGGAGCCGTTCCACACCGTTTATATGCATGCGCTGGTGCGCGACAAGAACGGGGCCAAGATGTCGAAGTCGAAAGGCAACGTCATCGATCCGCTCGACCTGATCGACGAATATGGCGCCGATGCGCTGCGCTTCACGCTGACGGTGATGGCGGCACAGGGGCGCGACGTGAAGCTCGATCCGGCGCGTATCGCCGGCTACCGCAATTTCGGTACCAAGCTGTGGAACGCGACGCGCTTCGCCGAGATGAATGAGGTCGCCCGCAACGACGATTTTTGGCTGAACGACGCCAAGCTGGCGGTCAACCGCTGGATCCTGACCGAACTGACACGCGCCGCGCGCGAGGTCACCGACGGCATCACCTCGTATCGCTTCAACGAGGCGGCTGGAGCCGCCTACCGCTTCGTCTGGAACCTGTTCTGCGACTGGTATCTGGAACTCTTGAAGCCGGTGTTCATGGGCTCGGACGGGGCCGCCAAGGCCGAAAGCCGCGCCTGCGTCGCCTTCGTGCTCGACGAGATCTACAAGCTCCTGCATCCGATGATGCCGTTCATGACCGAGGAGCTCTGGGCGCAGACGGCGGGCGAGGGCAGGGAGCGGGGCTCGCTGCTGTGCCATGCCGCATGGCCGTCGCCGGATTTCGAGGACCATGAAGCGGCTGGCGACATCAACTGGCTGGTCGATCTCGTCTCCGGCATCCGCTCGGTGCGCTCGGAGATGAACGTGCCGCCGGCAGCCATTGCACCACTGGTGGTCGTCGGCGCCAACGATGTGACGCGTGAGCGGCTGGTTCGCGAGGAGTCAGCGATCAAACGGCTGGCGCGTGTCGGCGACATCTCGCTCGCCGATGCGGCACCCAAGGGGTCGGCACAGATCGTGCTCAACGAGGCGACGATCTGCCTGCCGCTGGGCAGCCTGATCGACCTCGCCGCGGAGGCCGCGCGGCTGCAGAAGGAACTGGCCAAGGTCACCGAGGAAATCGCGCGCCTGCACAAGAAACTGTCGAACGAGAAGTTCGTCGCCAGCGCGCCGGCCGAGATCGTCGAAGGCGAGCGGGAAAAGCTCGCCGAATATCGCGCCGCGCAGGACAAGCTTTCGGTGGCGTTGACCAGGGTTCGTGACGCCGGCTGAAAGGCAGATTCGCGAGACTTTAGCACCCTCTAAAATGGGTAGTCTTTTGCCTCGAAAATCGGCATTCCGTTGCGTTAATGTTGACGTAAACGGAAGTTTTTGCCCCATTGTTGCCATAATGTAACAATGGGGCCGAAGACCCCTTAAATCGGCTTTTTTTGGGCCTTTCTGGCCGTTTTTTTCCTTTTTTGGGAAAGGCAAACCTCGCCAAAGGCCCTTTTTTGGCGCCGCGGCATCCGCTCGCATTTTGTCCAAAATACGTTGCGGGAACATGTACATGTACGCCCATCAATTCGTTGTTGCACCGTTAACCTGAATTGGTTCTAGCTTGATGCACTGGTTATTCGGGGAGGACATCCATGAACAATTTGCGTCTGAAAGCACTGCTGGGAGCAGGATGCTTTTCGCTGGCTTTGGCGGGCTCGGTTATCCATCCGGCGCATGCGGGCGGCCTGGAGCGCGGCGGCTACGACATCGACCTGTTGTTCGATCCGGCGCCGTTCGCGACTGAAGCCGAAGCGACCTATGTGATGCCGGATCGCAAGTACAAGAATGCGACGGGTCCGGGTGGCTTCAATTTTCTCGGTTCGACGGCGGATGGCGCCGAGGGCTATTGGGTACCCCGTATCGGGGCGAAGGTGCAGGTCGTGCAGGGAGTCGACTGCATGGTCGACTATTCACAGCCGTGGGGTGCCCACACAGCGCCTGGTACGTCTTGGAATGGCGCGTTTTCCAACGTCGAAACGGATATCAAGAGCAATAACTACGCTGGTACCTGCTCCTACAAGTTCGATGTCGGCAAGGGCCAACTCCGTTTTATCGGCGGCGTGTTCTACCAGGATATTTCAGGCTTCAAGGAGAGCCTGGTTGGTTTCAATCCAATTGGGCCGTCACCGATTGGCCGCGTCGACCTGGAGGCCAATGGATGGGGCTGGCGAGCCGGCGTTGCATACGAAATCCCCGATATCGCTCTTCGCGCGAGCTTGGTCTACAATTCCCAGGTCAAACTTGACAACATCACCGGCACACTCACGACGCCACTTGGGTCTGAGCCGATTTATGGCTCGACGCAATACATGCCAGACTCGTTGGAGTTGAAACTTCAGTCTGGCATCGCACCCGGCTGGCTTGCCTTCGGCTCGATCAAGTGGGTCAATTGGAGTGTGCTGCAAAGCGTTCCGATCTGCCCGACTCGTTTTGTTCCATCCGCGTCTTGCTTTACCGGTTCCCCGGGTGCAGTCACCTCACTCGACCTGATGTATCGCGACGGCTGGACCGTCACCGGCGGTGTCGGTCACAAGTTTAACGATCAGTGGAGCGCTGCCGGTCAGCTTTCCTGGGATCGTGGCACCTCGCATGGTTACGGCGCGCAGACCGATACTTGGACGCTGGGCGGCGGCGTTGCTTATACGCCTCGGCCTAATGTCGAAGTACGTCTGGCGGGTGCGGTTGGCGTCCTGACCAGCGGCCATTCCGGCACGTTGGCTGGAGAGAACGGCTACGTTGCTGGCGAAGACGCCAGCTACGACTTCGGCAACGATCTGGTCACGGCGCTATCGGGTGGAATCAAGATCAAGTTCTAAATCTCTGAAAACTATAATAAAAGGCCGGGCATTGCCCGGCCTTTTCGTTTGAGCCGGGTTTATCGGCGGCGCCGTCATCCAAGCTGCGTTGTATATAAGCCGCACTGTGGCCGCCTCGTGCGATTGTGACGTTTTGGCAACACTTTCTGAACAACCCCTGCGCTGGAAGTCAGGTCGAGGAAATTGCCCATTTCCCGCCATAAACCCGGCGCACCTCGATCTTGTCTCGGGACCGGCGCCAAAAGGCTCGGCGATGGGACGGGCCGCACCGCCCGCGGCAAGGAAGAGAATGGACGCCAAGGTCATCTCAAAGGCTAAGCTCCCTAGCCGCCATGTGACTGTCGGTCCGGCGCGTGCGCCGCACCGGTCCTATCTGTATGCCATGGGCCTCTCGGCGGCAGAGATCGCGCAGCCGCTGGTCGGCGTCGCCTCCTGCTGGAACGAAGCGGCACCCTGCAACATTTCGCTGATGCGCCAGGCGCAGGTGGTCAAGAAAGGGGTGGCCGCCGCCAATGGCACGCCGCGCGAATTCTGCACCATCACCGTCACGGACGGCATCGCCATGGGCCACCAGGGCATGAAGTCGTCGCTGGTGTCGCGCGAGGTCATCGCCGATTCGGTCGAGCTCACCATGCGCGGCCATTGCTACGACGCGCTGGTCGGTCTCGCCGGCTGCGACAAGTCGCTGCCCGGCATGATGATGGCCATGGTGCGGCTCAATGTGCCGTCGATTTTCATCTATGGCGGTTCGATCCTGCCCGGCAGCTATCGCGGCCGCCAGATCACCGTGCAGGATGTGTTCGAGGCTGTCGGCCAGCACTCGGTTGGCACGATCGGCGATGCCGAGCTGCTCGAAATCGAGCAGGCCGCCTGTCCCTCGGCCGGCTCCTGCGGTGCCCAGTTCACCGCCAACACGATGGCCACGGTCGCGGAGGCGATCGGCCTCGCGCTGCCCTATTCCTGCGGCGCGCCCGCGCCCTACGAAATGCGCGACCGCTTCAATTTCGCTTCCGGCGAAAAAATCATGGAGCTGATCGCCAAAAACATCCGCCCGCGCGACATCGTCACGCTGAAGGCGCTGGAAAACGCAGCGACCGTGGTCTCGGCCACCGGCGGCTCGACCAATGCGGCACTGCACCTGCCGGCGATCGCGCATGAGGCGGGGATCAAGTTCGACCTGTTCGACGTGGCGCGCATCTTCGAGAAGACGCCTTACATCGCCGACCTCAAGCCGGGCGGCAAATATGTCGCCAAGGACATGTTCGAGGCTGGCGGCATTCCGCTGCTGATGAAGACGCTGCTCGACCATGGCTATCTGCATGGCGATTGCCTGACGGTCACTGGCCGCACTTTGGCCGAAAATATGGAGCACGTTGCCTGGAATGAACACCAGGATGTGGTCCGCCCGGCCGACAGACCTATTACCCAAACCGGCGGTGTCGTGGGCTTGAAGGGAAACCTTGCCCCCGAAGGCGCGATCGTGAAGGTCGCGGGCATGGCGGAGTTGAAATTCTCCGGTCCGGCGCGCTGCTTCGATTCGGAAGAGGAATGTTTCGAAGCGGTGACGCATCGCAACTACCGGGAAGGCGAGGTACTGGTCATCCGCTATGAGGGACCGCGCGGCGGTCCTGGCATGCGCGAGATGCTGTCCACGACGGCGGCGCTCTACGGCCAGGGCATGGGCGGCAAGGTGGCACTGATCACGGACGGTCGCTTCTCGGGCGCCACACGCGGCTTCTGCATCGGCCATGTCGGGCCAGAAGCGGCCGTTGGCGGTCCGATTGGTCTCGTCAGGGATGGCGACGTGATCACGATCGACGCGGTGAACGGCACGATAGAGGTGGCGCTGTCCGATAGCGAGCTGGCGGCTCGGGCGAAGACATGGAAGGCGCGTACGACCGACTATCAGTCGGGCGCGATATGGAAATACGCACAGACGGTAGGGTCCGCCCGGGATGGCGCGGTCACCCATCCGGGCGGTGCGAAAGAAACACACTGCTATGCGGATATCTGAGTTGTTGACAACACCAGAGTTGCTGAGGTCATCTGTCCTTCCGGTACTGGTCGCGGTTGCGATCTTTGGTGCCGTGGGCCAGGCCATGGCTTTCGACGACAAGGTGTTCGACGACAAGACCGGAGTGAAGCCGCAGTCGAGCCCCTGGGCGGTGTTCCAGTTCGGCTTCTCCGCCTACAAGAACGGCCACAAGGAACAGGCGGCCGAGGCCTATAAATACGCCGCCGAAAACGGCCAGATCGGCGCCACCTGGAAACTTGCGCGCATGTATGCCGAAGGCGACGGCGTGGCCCGCGACGATTATGAGGCATTCAAGTTCTTCTCGGAGATCGTCGACCAGGACGTCGAGCCCGGCTCTCCGGAAGAAAGCTACGTCTCCGACGCGCTGGTGGCGCTGGGCGACTATCTGCGCAAGGGCATTCCCGGCAGCCCGGTCAGCGAGAACGAGGTGGCGGCGCAGGAATATTACATGCGCGCCGCCGCCAATTACCGCAATCCGAACGCCCAGTTCGAGATGGGGCAGATGTTCCTGAAGGGTGAAGGCGGCGTGAAAGCCAGCGTCAAGCAGGCCGGGCGCTGGTTCCAACTCGCCGCCGAGAAGGGCCATGCCGGCGCGCAGGCGACGCTTGGCCATCTGTTGTTCCAGAGCGGCAAGGTCGTGCGCGGTCTGGCGATGATGACAGCGGCCCTCGAGCGTGCTTCCCCGGCCGATCAGCCCTGGATTCGCGGCATGCAGGAAGAGGCCTTCGCCGCTGCCGGCGAAGCCGACCGTCGCACCGCGATCTCACTGGCCGACGATATCCTGACCAAGGGCAGCAACGTCGATCAGTAAGGTTCTTTCGAGGAACCGGAAAATCAGTTTTCGGTTGGCTCCGTCGGCACCATGCTTGGCGCGGGTGTGGAGATCGGCGTGACGTGCAGGTACGGCGCCATCGTGTTTGCGGGGCAGCTATCGCCGACCTTTGTCCACGACGTGTTGTTGAGCACCATGTCGCAGCGAGCCAAATGACTCTGATCGGCGACCGTCAGGCAGGCGACCTGGCCGACCGGATAGGATTTTCCATTGGCAAGACATTCCTGCGCGGCGAAGGCCGGCACGATCGCGGCCGTGGCGAGTGCCAAGCCGATCGGACAAAGAGCAAATCGAATGGTCATGGGAACCCCGGCCGCCATGATGATCTCCCATCATGCGTCGGAATGTGGCGATATGAGGGTTTCTCTGGTTATCCGGCCGGCTGCAGCGCGAGGTTGATCGCTACCGGGACGTGATCGGACGGTTTTTCCCAGGCGCGCACATGTTTTTCGATCGAAGCCGATGAGAACCGGTTTGCGGCTTCCGGCGACAACAGCAGATGGTCGATGCGGATGCCGTTGTTCTTCTGCCAGGCGCCGGCCTGATAATCCCAGAACGTGTAGGTATCAGGCGCATCGGTGACCGCGCGCACCGCTTCGGTGAAGCCGAGGTTCAGCAGCCGGCGGAAGGCCTGCCGCGTCCGCGGCTGGAACAGCGCGTCGTCCAGCCAGTTCTCCGGAAACCGCGCGTCGATGGGCTCGGGGATGACATTGTAGTCGCCGGCCAGCACCAGCGCCTCTTCCAGCCTCAGGCGCTCCTGCGCCCACCGCTCCAGCCGCGCCATCCACGACAGCTTGTAGGGGAACTTCTTCTCGTCATCGATCGGGTTGCCGTTGGGCAGATAGAGCGAGGCGACACGAAGCGCGCCCTTGTCGGTGGAAAAAACACCCTCGATGAAACGGGCCTGCTCGTCGATGTCGTCGCCCGGCAGGCCCCTGATGACCTCGTCGAAAGGAAGCTTCGACAGCAGGGCGACACCGTTGAAGCCCTTCTGGCCATGGGTTTCGACATTATAGCCAAGCGCCTCGATCTCGGCACGCGGGAACTGCTCGTCGACCGTCTTGATCTCCTGCAGGCAGACGATGTCGGGCGCGCTCTCGGTCAGCCAATGGGTCAGGTTGCCGATGCGGGCGCGCACGCCGTTGATGTTCCAGGTGACGATTTTCATGACGGTCTCATTGTTCCTGCGGCGGGCGGCGTTCAACGAGTCCGATCGTATTGCCTGCCGGGTCCTTTATAAAGGCCATCCATTCGCTTTCCCCCGCCGGGCCGAACCGGCCCTCGGTGTCGCGATGGACGAGCGCCGGCGGCGCGGTGAAGGGAATGCCGGCTGCCTTGGCCTCGGCATAAAAGGCTTCGAGGCCTGACATGTCGAGATAGAGGGTGCCGGCCGGGATGCCGTCGGTGAACAACAGCCTGACATTGCCTGCCATGATGAAGGCGATGCCGGGCGGATCGTAGCGGGCATGAATGCTCATGCCGAGGACGTCGCGCCAAAAGGCCAGCGTCGCGTCGAGGTCGCGACCGGCTGAGAGCGCAACCTGACGAACCGCGCCAGTTGCGGGCATCTCGGTCCTAGATGGAGAAGCTGGTGCCGCAGCCGCAGGAGGCGACCGCATTCGGGTTCCTGATCTGGAACGACTGTCCCATCAGATCGTCGACGAAATCGATCACCGAGCCACCCATATAGACCAGCGACATGTCGTCGATCAGCACCGTGGCGCCATCCTTCTCGATGGCGACGTCGTCGTCATTGCGTGTGTCGACCAGATCGAATTTGTAGGAAAAGCCGGAGCAGCCGCCACCTTCGACGGACACACGCAGCGCCGTCTTGCCGGCTTCGGCCGAAACAATCCTGGCGATCCGCTTGGCCGCGGCCTCGGTCATATCGACTTTCATGGCAGTCTTGGCATCCGCGCCCATGGGCGTCACCTTGCTTTCGGTTTCACATGATAGGTATGAAGCGCGACGGGGCAAGTCAACTGCGGCAGCATCAGCCATGACAAATGAGCTTGGCGACATCGGTTTTGGCTATCGGCCGCGCGCGGCCTACGCCACGGATCCCGCACGTTCGCGGGGCCGTCTGTTCGACGAGGTGGAAAGTCCGACCCGCACACCGTTCCAGCGTGACCGCGACCGGATCATCCATTCGACGGCGTTTCGGCGGCTCAAGCACAAGACGCAGGTCTTCATCGCGCACGAAGGCGACCACTACCGCACAAGGCTGACCCATTCGATCGAGGTGGCGCAGATCGCACGTGCCTTGGCCCGGGCGCTGCGCGGCGACGAGGATCTCGCCGAAGCGGTGGCGCTGGTGCATGATTTCGGCCACACGCCTTTTGGCCACACAGGCGAGGACGCGCTGAACGAAAAGATGGCGGCGTGGGGCGGCTTCGACCACAACGCACAATCGCTGCGCATCGTGACCAGGCTGGAGGCGCGCTACGCTGAATTTGACGGGCTCAATCTGAGCTGGGAAACGCTGGAAGGCCTGGTCAAGCACAATGGTCCGCTCACCGACAGTAGCGGCCAAGGCCTGAAAGGGCCGGTACCGCAGGCGATCCGCGACTACTCGCAACTACAGGATCTCGAGCTAGACCGGTTCGCCGGCATCGAAGCGCAGTGCGCGGCGATTGCCGACGACATTGCCTACAACACGCATGATATCGATGATGGGCTGAGGTCAGGGCTGCTGACGCTTGACATGCTGAAGGCCGTTTCGCTGCCTGGAACGATCCTGAAAGCTGTGCGCGAGCGCTATCCCAGGCTTGATGACGTGCGCACCGGCCACGAATTGATGCGGCGCCAGATCACGGCCATGGTCGAGGATGTGATCAAGTCGACCACCGCCAATCTGGAGCGGATCAGGCCGCTGAGCGCTGACGCGGTCAGGGCCGCGGGCGAAACGATGGTAACATTTTCGATCGAGATGGCGGAAGCCGAGAAGGAACTGAAGGCCTTCCTCTACAAGCACCTCTACCGGCACGAGGAGGTCATGCGGGTGCGTGCGGACGCCGAGCAGATCGTCCGGGACCTGTTCGACGTCTATTTCGCCAACCCGCGCGCCATGCCGGACGGCTGGCGCGAAGGGCTGGACCGCGCCGAGGATCGCATCAAAGCGCGCAGCGTCGCCGATTTCCTGGCCGGCATGACCGACACCTACGCGCTCAAGGAACACAGGCGTTTGTTTGACCGCACCCCGGATTTGAGCTAGGGCGGGCTCGATTTGCCGGCCAAAGGGCCGGATTCGTCATAAAGCCACCGAGCATACACCATGAACATCTTCGCCGATTTCACCGCGCGAGTCACAAAGGCTGTCGAAGCGCTAGACCTGAAGGACCAGGACGGCGTTTCGCCTGATCTGTCGCGCATCGCCGTCGAGCCGCCGCGCGACGCCAGCCATGGCGATCTCGCGACCAATGCGGCGATGGTGCTGGCCAAGCCAACCGGACAGAACCCGCGCGCGCTGGCCGAGAGATTGGCGGACGCCCTGCGGGCCGACCAGGATGTCGCCGCCGCCGAGGTCGCCGGTCCCGGCTTCGTCAATCTCAGGCTCCAGGACGGTTTCTGGCAGGCGCATCTATCGGCGCTTTTGGGCGAGGGTCCCAACTACGGCCGCTCGACGATCGGCGCCGGCCGCAAAACCAATGTCGAATATGTCTCGGCCAATCCGACCGGGCCGATGCATGTCGGCCATTGCCGGGGCGCCGTCGTCGGGGATGCGCTCGCCAACCTGATGGCGTTCGCCGGTTACGACGTGACCAAGGAATATGTCATCAACGACGCCGGCTCGCAGATCGACGTGCTAGGGCGCTCGGCGATGTTGCGCTATCGCGAGGCGCTTGGCGACGATGTTGGTGAGATTCCGGCAGGACTTTATCCCGGCGACTATCTGGTCTCCGTCGGCGAGGCTCTGGTCAGGGAGTTTGGCCGTTCCTTGCTGCAGATGCCTGATGACGAGGCATTGGCCATCGTCAAGGATCGCACCATAGATGCGATGATGGTGATGATCCGCGAGGACCTTGCACTGCTCAACGTGCATCACGACGTGTTCTTCTCCGAACGCACGCTGCATGCCGACAATGCCAGGAAGATCCGCTCGGCGATCAACGACCTGACGCTGAAGGGCCATATCTACAAGGGCAAGCTGCCGCCGCCCAAGGGCGAGAAGCCGGACGACTGGGAAGACCGCGAACAGACGCTGTTCCGTTCGACCGCCGTCGGCGACGACATGGATCGGGCGCTGGTCAAGTCCGACGGCTCGTTCACCTATTTCGCGGCCGACGTGGCTTATCTCAAGGACAAGGTCGACCGCGGCTTCGTCGACCTGATCTATGTTCTCGGCGCCGACCATGGCGGCTACGTCAAGCGCCTGGAAGCCCTGGCACGGGCCATTGCCGGCGACGACGTCAAGCTCACCGTTCTGCTGTGCAATCTCGTGAAGCTGTTTCGCGATGGCGAGCCGGTGCGGATGTCGAAGCGGTCCGGTGACTTCGTGACGCTGCGCGAGGTGGTGGAAGAAGTCGGACGCGATCCGATCCGCTTCATGATGCTTTATCGCAAGAACGATGCGCCGCTCGATTTCGATTTCGCCAAGGTGACCGAACAGTCCAAGGACAATCCGGTGTTTTACGTGCAGTACGCCTCGGCGCGCTGCCATTCGGTGTTCCGGCAGGCGAGCGAACAATTGGGCGAGGCGAATTTCGACCGCAACAGCCTGGCGGCAGCGTCAACGTCGTTGACCGACGAAGGTGAAATCGGCTTGATTAGAAAGCTTGCGGAATATCCGCGCCTGATCGAGTCCGCCGCTCTTGCGCTCGAGCCGCATCGGCTGGCATTTTATCTTTATGATCTGGCTTCCAGTTTCCATGGACACTGGAACCGGGGTACGGATAATCCGGACTTACGTTTTGTTAAGGTTAACGACCGACAATTGACGCATGCCAGACTAGGGCTGGTGCAGGCTGTTTCGGATGTTCTGACGTCCGGCCTGACGTTGATCGGGGCCGCCGCGCCCACCGAAATGCGTTAGGTTTGACTAAAAAACCTGTCACCTTTTGCCCACATTGCGCTGGTAAGGGCCAACCCTGCGCGACGTCCATGGCGTCCGAATGAGTGCGAGTTCGGGAACAATAATGGCAGACAGAACCCAGCTGAGAGTAGCCGACAACAACGACATCGCCGCCGATGATCCGTTCGCGGAACTGACCAGGATCATGGGATTCGACCCCCGCCAGCCGGTCAAGCCGCATGCGCCGGCCGAGCCGAAAGCCATGGTCGCCGATCAGGCTGCGGAAGAGGGCGATTTCGACATCGATCTCGAGAAGGAACTGATGGGCGAATTCGACGCTGTCGACAGCGTCGCCGCTCCGCTTGTCGAGGCTCATGAGCCGGCATTCGAGCCGGTGGCAATCGATGTGTCGGATGACGATCTCGCGCTGTCGCTTGATGACGATTTTCACCTGGACATGGCTGAGGTCGATGACCGGACGGTGGCCGCCAGCCATGCCGGCGCCGCGGAAGCTGTGCCGTCCGTCGAGCCTGCCGTCGACATCGATTTCGACACTACCGTGGCCAGCTCGCTCGAAGACGTTTCGGCCTTCGACGACGATCTGCCGATGGAAGACGAGCTTGCCGCTTCCCTCGACCGGGATTTCCATATCGAGGACGAGGCCGCCGAGCCCCGGTATGCCGTTGAAACGCCGGTTGCAGAAGTGGCGGCAACGGCCGAGCCGGCTTCCGATCAAGAATTCGACGATGCCGTTGCGATCTCGCTCGAGGACGAGCTGATGCTCGACGACCATTCGGCGGATCAGCGCCAAGTGGCTGCTGCCGAATATCCAGAGCCGGCGCCGGCCACCGCGGATGAGACCCAGTCGATCTCCGGCGAGGATTTCGTTGGTCAGTTCGACGATGCCATGGCCGATGTCGACGTGGATTTTGACGTTCAGGCCGATGAGCCACAAGCTTTTGAGGAGCCGCGAGCACATGAGTTGCTTGCCGATGTCATCGGCACGAAGGACGAGGTTCCAGGCGCTGAAGCCATTTCGGATGACGCTTTCGACCTGGATTTGGACGAGGCGTTTGCCGAGCCCGCCGAAGAGCCAGCCGCCGAAATTGCCGCGGCTCCCGCGCAGCCGATGGCGGCAGCCATCGCGCCCCCAGTGCAGGCGCCCATCACGGACGAACGAAGCCTCGAAGACGAGTTGAACGCGCTTCTTGGCGCCATGACCGCGCGCACGCTGCCGTCGGCCAGGGAGCCGGCCATGGCTCAGCCGGTCGTGCCCCAGCCGGCCGCCGCGCCTGTTCAGCCGCCACTCGTCTCGACTGCAAAGGCCGCGGAGGAACCTGTCGATCTTGTTGGTGATCTCGACTGGGATCTCGATGAAGCAGCGTCCCAGGATGTGCATCAGTCCGGTTCCGACCAGGCCGCCGACGTTGACCTCGACGACCTGCTGCTCGACGAGCTTCAGGACCATGATTTCGGCTCGGAGACCGCTGAGCAGGGCGAGGTCGATTTCGACAATGGCGCCTTCGACGCCACCCGGGCCGAGGGCGTTGACCCGCATGAGGAAACAGCTTCCCTGCAGGATCAAGCCGATTCGCTCGATTGGCTGGCGGAACGCCCCGCGCCGTCGGAGCCGGCCCGTTCGTGGAGCCGCGTGACACCGGTTCCCCAACAGCCGGCATTTGCCGCGCAGTCTGCCGCCTCGATGGCGGCCTGGACGGCAGCACCGGAAACGGCCGCCGTGCCGTCCTACCGGCCGGCCGAGCCGGTTGCAGCCGCTCCCTACGTGGCTCCATCGGCACCGCAGGCGCAGCAGTCCTCGCGTTATGAAGAGATGCCCGATGTCGAGACGGTCGATGTGCCGGAGCGCGTCGTGGCGCTGGCCGACGATCTCGACATTCCAGAGTTGCATTTCGAGGACGATGAGCCGGTAGCATCCGGTTATGACGATCTCGACGCCGAATTCGCCAGCCTTCTGACTGAAATGAATTCGGTGGAGGTCGCGCCTGCTTCTGCCACTAGCGCCGCCTATGCGGACGAATCCTACAATGCCGGGTTCAATCCGGGATACGGCGCGGCCAATCCGGGATATGGCGACGCCAATCCGGGATATGACGCGGTCAATCCGGGATATGGCAACGCCAATCCGGGATATGGCAACGCCAATCCGGGATATGACGCGGTCAATCCGGGTGAAGAATCCAGGCCGGCCTATCAGCCGGAAGCGCGGACCTATGCGGCACGGCCGGCGGAAATGCCTGCCCGCGCGGCGGCGGCGGCCTCGACCTATGCCGATGCTGCTGAAGGCTTCGATGATCTGCCCGGCAGCCAGCCGATCTCGCAGGCGGACGATTTCACCGTCGATGAACTCGACTACGATCCCGAACTGGACGAAGCGATGTCGGTTCCGGGTCTCGGCGAGCGGGAAGCCGCCCGGTCGTCCGGCCGGCGCGGCCTCTTCATCGCGGCGATTGTCGGTGCCGTGGCGGTCGCGGGCGGTCTTGGCGCCTTTGCGCTGTCTTTCGGCGGCAAGGGCGGCAGTGAGGCTCCGGTGATCGTCAAGGCCGATAATTCACCGATCAAGATCAAGCCGGAAAATCCGGGCGGCACCGTGGTGCCGAACCAGGACAACAAGGTCTATGACGCGGTGGTCAAGGGCGCGAAGCCGGCCGAGCCGGTCCAGCAGAAGCTCGTCACCAACGCCGAGGAGCCGGTGGACGTGCAGGCGAAGGACCCGGCCCGCGCCGTCGATCTTTCTCCCGACCATAACGCCGCCGCCGGCACGGATGGCGCAGGCGACGTCTCGACCGCTGGTGCGGCCCCCGCCAACATAGCGGCGCCCACGCCGAAGTCGGAGGATCGCATCGCGCAGGTCCTGCAGGAAGCCGACAAGGGCACCAGCAACGATGTCGTTGCCGTTGCGCCGCGCAAGGTCAGGACCATGGTGGTCAAGTCCGACGGCTCGCTGGTGGCGCGTGAGGATCCGGCACCGGCGACACCCCAGGTCGCCGCGGCGGAGCCGACCGATCCGGCACCACAGCATGTGGCGCCTGCCGCGCTGGCCAATGCCGACCAGACTGGGGCCGACCAGACTGGGGCCGACCAGACTGGCGCCGCCCAGACTGGCGCCGCCCAGACCGGTACCGCCCAGACTGGCACCGACCAGACTGGAACCGTGGCGCCCGCCGCCGCGCAGGCCGACGATGAGCCGGCTCTGAAGCCCGCGGCCAAGCCTGCCAAGGCGCAGTCGGCCAACACGCCGGCCAAGGTTGCGATCGCGCCGCAGCGTCCGTCCGACCAGCCGGTCGACGTGGTCGGCGAGGTCAAGCCAGATCAGGTCGCTTCCATCGATCCCGCCTCGACCGCGACCGGCAGCGGTTCGTGGTCGATGCAGATCGCTTCTCAGCCGACGGTAGAGAGTGCCCAGTCGACCTACCAGGACCTGCAGCGCCGCTACGGCAGCGTGCTCTCCGGCCGCACGGCCAACATCGTCAAGGCCGAGATCGCCGGCAAGGGCACGTTCTACCGCGTGCGCGTTCCGGCTCAGTCGCGCAACGATGCGATCAATTTGTGCACCAGCTACAAGACCGCGGGCGGCAACTGCTTCGTATCGCGCTAGAGCCGGATGATTTCAGGTCGAGTCGACCTGAAATCTGAATCCGTCTCTAAGTCAAAGAGATAGAGCATGATGTCGTCCGAAAACAGCTTCACACTTTTCGGCATCATGCTCTAGACGTTGATCCAATCTCTCAAAGTCGGCGCGGCCCAAGGCCGCGCCGACTTTTTCATGTGGAAGCCTGTTTTGCAGCCCGTCCTATGCGGTCAGGGATGATTCCCTTTGACCGCGCGAAGCCCTAGACTCCTGAAATGACCGAATCAAAATCCATGATCCTCGGCTGTGCCGGGAAAACGCTCACCCGCGAAGAGATCCGTTTCTATCGCAATGAGTGCCCGTGGGCCTTCATCCTGTTCGCCCGCAACATCGGCGAGGCCGAGCAGATCCGCGATCTCGTCGCCGAGATGCGCGATTGCATCGGGCGCCCGGACGCGCTGGTGTTCATCGACCAGGAAGGCGGCAGGGTGCAGCGCCTGCGACCGCCGCTGGCGCCGAACTATCCGGCCGGTGGCGCGCTGGGGGCGCTTTGGCGCGACGATCACGACGCTGGCGTGCGCGCCGCCTGGCTGATGGCGCGGCTGCATGCCTTCGACCTCCTGCGCTATGGTATATCGGCGGATTGCCTGCCGGTGCTCGACGTCCCGATCGAAGGGGCCAGCGATGTCATCGGCGCGCGCGCCTATGGCAAGGATCCGCGTCCGGTCATCGAACTCGGCCGCGCCGCGGCCGAAGGCCTGATGGCGGGCGGCGTGCTGCCCGTGATGAAGCATGTTCCGGGGCACGGCCGGGCGTTTGCCGACACGCATTTCGAGCTGCCTGTCGTCGACGCCTCGCTCAGCGATCTGCAACGGCACGACTTTGCCCCGTTCCGCGAACTCAACCATCTGCCGATGGCGATGACCGCGCATGTCGTCTACAGCGCCATCGATCCCAAGAATCCGGCGACGACTTCCGGCAAGGTCATCGACGAGATCATCCGCCGCGAGATCGGCTTCGACGGGCTCTTGATGAGCGACGACACCTCGATGAAGGCACTTTCTGGGGATTTCCCGACAAAGGCCGCCTCGATCCTTGCGGCCGGCTGTGATCTGGTCCTTCACTGCAACGGCGTTTTCGAGGAGATGGCGGGGATCGCATCGCGCACCAAAGGGCTTGAAGGCAAGTCGCTGGAGCGCGCCAAGCGGGCAATGACCTATATAAAGAAAAGCGACACGGTAGAAGAAACCGAGATACGCGCTGAATTCGCCACCTATTTCGACGCGGTGGCATAGCCAAGGGAAGTGACAGGGCAGTGGCGGAAGCATTGGAAAGCAAGGCTCCGAAGGCCGCACCGATGGATCGCCTGTGGGCCGAGAATGACGATTCACGCGTCACCGGCGATCCGTCGCTGGTGGTCGACGTGGCCGGCTTCGAGGGCCCGCTCGACCTTCTCCTGCATCTTGCCCGTACCCAGAAGGTCGATCTGGCGCGCATTTCGATCCTGGCACTGGTCGAGCAATATCTGACCTTTGTCGAGACGGCGAGGGCGCTGCGGCTCGAACTTGCCGCCGACTATCTGGTGATGGCGGCTTGGCTGGCCTTCCTCAAGTCGAAGCTGCTGATTCCCAAGCAGCCGGGCGAGGAGGGCGAAAGCGGTGAGGAACTGGCGGCGGTGCTGCAGTTCCGGCTGAAGCGGCTCGAAGCCATGCGCGACGCGTCTGCGCGTCTGGTCAACCGCAACCGGCTCGGTCGCGACGTGTTCGCGCGCGGCATGCCGGAAATGGTGATCATCGAGAAGCGCAACGCCTATTCGGCGTCGCTCTACGACTTGCTGACGGCCTATGCCCAGCAGCGGCAGAAGCAGGCGATCAACAACGTGACGATCGCCAGGCGCGGTGTCTGGTCGCTCAAGGACGCGCGCGACATCCTGACCCGCCTTGTCGGGGCTGTAAGCGACTGGACGACACTGGAAAGTTTCCTGATCGTGTACATGACCAGCCCCGAGGAAAGGCGCACGGCGATCGCCAGTTCCTTCGCGGCAACGTTGGAACTGGTGCGCGACGGCACGATGGACGTGCGGCAGGATCAGACATTTGCCCCGATCTATTTGCGCGGCCGCACGCAAGCAATCAAGGCAGTCGAGGTGGCAACATGAGCGAACGCGCCAACGCTTCGGTTATCCCGTTCAAGGTCGAGGACGAGCCTGGGCAGGAGTTGTTCTCCGAGGATGTGGCCGAGCAGGTGCAGAACCCGGCCGAGCGTCTGCATATGGCGGAAGCCGTGCGCATGGCGGAGGCGATCGTGTTCGCCAGCGCCGAACCCGTCAGCGAAAAGCAGCTTGCCGCACGCCTTCCCGATGGCATCAATGTCGCGCTAGCCATGAGGGAGCTGCAGCAGATCTACGCCCGGCGCGGCGTCAATCTGGTGCGGGTCGGCGATGCCTGGGCCTTCCGAACCGCCGGCGACCTGGCCTTCCTGATGAGCCGCGATACGGTGCAGCAGCGCAAGCTGTCACGAGCGGCGCTCGAGGTGCTGGCGATCATAGCCTACCACCAGCCGGTGACGCGCGCCGAGATCGAGGACATCAGAGGTGTCGAGACGTCGAAGGGCACGCTCGACACGCTGCTCGAAACGGAATGGGTGCGCATGCGCGGCCGCCGCAAAACGCCCGGCCGCCCCGTCACCTATGGGACCACCGAAACCTTCCTTGACCATTTCGCACTCGAGGAAATCCGTGATCTTCCAGGCATGGAGGAACTGAAGGGCGCCGGCCTGCTATCGGGCCGCATGCCGTCGAATTTCTCCATCCCGCAACCGCCGGCCGATCCCGACGCGCTGACCGAGGAAGAGGATCCGCTGACCGACATCGACCTCGAGGAGCTCGGTCTGCTGACGCCGCGCGTCACGGAAGATTGACCACGAGCGCCTTTCAAAAGCTGCTTTCCGGCTTTACATGCGCCGTTTGGTAGCGGGCCGCATCGCCGAAAATGCGTGACATCCGTCGGCCTTTCATAAACTCTGTCGCGGTTGTGTTTGAATCCCAAAGCGAAAACGCATAGATCATCGCCAGGGAAAACATTCGAGAGAGATTTGGTTATGGGTTCATTTTCGATTTGGCACTGGATGATCGTGCTGGTGATCGTGCTGCTGGTGTTCGGCCGCGGCAAGATTCCCGAGCTGATGGGTGACATGGCCAAGGGCATCAAGAGCTTCAAGAAGGGCATGGCCGACGACGACGTTGCCGACGACAAGCGCACCGTCGAACACCGTGCCGATGAGACCGTTTCGGCCGCGAAGGAAAAGGCCAGCAAGAGCTGAGCCAAAAGTTCTAGTCGGAACAGATTGCCATGTTTGAAGTCGGCTGGACCGAAATGCTGGTGATCGCGATCGTCATGATCGTGGTCGTCGGGCCGAAGGATTTGCCCAACATGCTGCGCACATTCGGCCGCACGACGGCGAAGTTGCGCGCCATGGCCGCCGATTTCCAGAAGCAATTCAACGAGGCCTTGAAGGAAGCCGAGCTCGACGACGTCAAGAAGTCGGTCGACGAACTCCGGGGTCTCAGCCCAGTCGCCGAGATCAAGAAGCAGCTCAATCCGTTCGAGCAGGCGGCAGCCGATGTGCGCGCCGGCGTCGACGCGGCGATGAAGCCGAAGCCGGCCGCCGCCGATCCATCGGCCCCTGCCGCGGCGACGCCACAGGCGGCCGAGCCGTTGAAGAACGGTGCAACGACCATGCCTGGCGTCAATGGCCCGGAAGTCACGACACCAGCATCGATGTTCCCAGCGATGACCGATGAATCGGTGGTGGCGGCTTCCACGGAACCGAAGGCATCCAAGAAAACCGCCAAGGCGGTACCGGCTGCAAAAGCGCCATCCAAGGTCTCGACATCCATGAAGGCGGTGGCGGCAAAAGCCTTATCCGGGGGGGTGGCAAAAACCGCACCCACGCCCAAGGCGTCGACAAAGGCCACGACAGCCGCAGCGCCTGAAACCGCGGCTGTGACGAAGCCTGCCGTGGCCAAGGCGCCTGTAGCCAAGGCGTCCGCGAAAACCGAACCGAAACCTGCTGCCCCGGCCAATAAGCCGGCAGTCAAAAAGACGGCTGGAGCCGCAAAGTGAGCGTTTCGGACAAGGAAAAGGACGAGATCGAAAAATCGTCGGCGCCTCTGATGGAACATCTGATCGAGCTGCGCAGACGGCTGATCTGGTCTCTCGGTGGCTTCTTCGTTGCCTTCCTGGTTTGCTTCTTCTTTGCCAAGAGGCTGTTCAACCTTCTGGTTGTCCCCTTCAAATGGGCGACGAAATGGGCAGGGCTCGACCCGCACAAGGTCGAGCTGATCTATACCGCGCCGCAGGAATTCTTCTTTACGCAAGTCAAGCTCGCCATGTTCGGCGGCATGGTCATCGCCTTTCCGCTGATCGCCACGCAGATCTACAAATTCATTGCGCCCGGCCTCTACAAGAACGAGCGCAATGCCTTCCTGCCGTTCCTGATCGCATCACCCATCCTGTTCCTGATGGGCGCCTCGCTGGTCTATTTCTTCTTCACGCCGATGGTGATGTGGTTCTTCCTCGCCATGCAGCAGGTCGGCACCGACGACCAGGTACAGATTTCGCTGCTGCCGAAAGTGTCGGAATATCTCAGCCTGATCATGACGCTGATCTTCTCCTTCGGCCTGGTGTTCCAGCTGCCGGTGGTAACCAGCCTGATGACGCGCGTCGGCATGCTGTCGTCCAAGGCGCTGGCCGAGAAACGCAAATGGGCGATCGTCATCGCCTTCATCGTTGCCGCGGTGCTGACACCTCCGGATCCGATGAGCCAGATCGGCTTGGCCATTCCGACCATCCTTCTCTACGAGGTTTCCATCTGGGCCGCGCGGTGGATCGAGCGCGACCAGGAGAAACAGCGGCTTGCGCGCGAGAAGCAGGAAGCCGGCGAGACCGTGGCCGACAAGGTCCCGGACGAGCCGCCAGCGCCGGCGGCCTCGTAAGGCATCGGCGGCGGCGGAAAACGACAACCGCCGCCCGGCCCATCTTGCATCGATCAAGGATGCGGTTTACGCCCCTCAAACCTAGCTTGAGGACGGATAACCATGCTTGACATCAAATGGATTCGCGACAACCCGAAGGCTCTTGTCGAGGCGCTCACCAAGCGCTCGTGGCCGGCGGATGAGGCGCGGTCCACGGTCGACGGGCTGATCGCCAAGGATGAGGCGCGGCGCGAACATGTTACCGAGCTGCAGACCAGGCAGGAGCGCCGCAACGCCGCCTCGAAGGAGATCGGCAACGCCATGCGTTCGGGCGATGCCGCCCTTGCTGAGAAACTCAAGGCCGAAGTCGGCGAGATCAAGACCTTCATCCAGAACGGCGAGGCGCGCGAGCGCGAGCTCGACAAGGCGCTGAACGATGCGCTGGCGGTGCTGCCCAACGTGCCGCTCGACGACGTGCCGGTCGGCAAGGACGAGCATGACAATGTCGTCAAGCACATCGTCGGCAAGGTGCCGACGCGTCCCAACTGGGTGAAGGAGCATTTCGAGATCGGCGAAGCGCTGGGCATGATGGATTTCGAGCGCGCGGCAAAGCTGTCGGGCTCGCGCTTCACCGTGCTCAGGAGTGGCCTGGCGCGCATGGAACGCGCCATCGGCCAGTTCATGCTCGACCTGCACACGACGGAGCATGGCTATGAGGAAGTGATCCCGCCGCTGATGGTGAAGGACGACGTTCTGTTCGGCACCAACCAGTTGCCGAAATTCGAGGAGGATCTGTTCTTCACACCACATGGGGAGGGCAGGCTTGGCCTGATCCCGACCGCCGAGGTGCCGCTCACCAACCTCGTGCGCGAAGAAATCACTGCGCATGAAAAGCTGCCACTGCGCTTCACGGCGCTGACGCCCTGCTTTCGTTCGGAGGCAGGCTCGGCGGGACGCGATACGCGCGGCATGCTGCGCCAGCATCAATTCTACAAGGTCGAGCTGGTCTCGATCACCGACCAGGAATCCTCACTCTCCGAGCATGAGCGGATGACACAATGCGCCGAGGAAGTCTTGAAGCTGCTTGAGCTGCCGTTCCGGACCATGGTGCTGTGCACCGGCGACATGGGTTTTGGCGCGCGCAAGACCTATGACATCGAGGTCTGGCTGCCCGGCCAGAACGCCTATCGCGAAATCTCGTCCTGCTCTGTCTGCGGCGATTTCCAGGCGCGCCGCATGGATGCCCGTTACAAGGACAAGGATGGCAAGGGCAACCGCTTCGTCCATACGCTGAACGGTTCGGGCACCGCTGTCGGCCGCGCGCTCATAGCTGTCATCGAAAACTACCAGAATGAGGATGGCAGCGTAACCATTCCTGAATTGCTGCGGCCTTACATGGGCGGGCTGGAAAAGATCGAATCGAAATAATGCGCATTCTTCTGACCAATGACGACGGCATTCATGCCGAGGGCCTGGCGTCGCTCGAGCGCGTCGCCCGCACCCTATCCGACGATGTCTGGGTGGTGGCGCCGGAACAGGACCAGTCGGGCTATGCGCATTCGCTGTCGATTTCGGAGCCGCTGCGGTTGCGGAAAATCGGCGAAAGGCATTTTGCCGTGCGCGGCACGCCAACCGATTGCGTCATCATGGGCGTCAAGAAGATCCTGCCTGGTGCACCCGACCTGATCCTGTCCGGCATCAATTCGGGCGCCAACATCGCCGACGACGTGACCTATTCCGGTACCGTCGCCGGCGCCATGGAAGGCGCGCTGCTCGGTATCCGGTCGATAGCGCTCAGCCAGGGCTACAGCACTGTCGGCGAGGATCGCGTCGTCCCCTATGAGACCACCGAAGCGCTGGCGCCGGCACTGCTGAAGAAGCTCGTCGCGACGCCGCTGCCGGACGGCGTCCTGCTCAACGTCAATTTTCCCAACTGCCTTCCGGGGGAAGTGGCCGGCACGGTGGTCACCACGCAGGGCAAGCTGGTGCATAGCCTGTGGGTCGACGAGCGCCGCGACGGGCGCGGCCTGCCTTATTACTGGCTGCGCTTCGGCCGCGAGCCGGTCGAAGGCAAGCAGGGCACCGATCTCTTTGCCCTGCGCAACAGGCTGGTGTCGGTGACGCCGCTGCAGCTTGACCTTACCGCGCATGAGATCCGTGACCAACTGAGCAAGGCGCTTGCATGAATCAGGGCTTTCCAATCGATGATCGCGAAGGATTTGCCGCTTTCCTGCTGCGCCTGCGCGGCAGAGGAACGGTGCCGAAGGCGCTGATCGCGGCTTTCGAGGCGACGCCGCGACGCGGCTTCCTGGCAGCGCAATACCATCAGATCGCCTGGTCGGACCGCATGCTGCCGATCGAATGCGGCGAAGCGATCGAAGGGGCGGATCTGCAGGCGGCGGTGGTCGCCGCATTGGCCATTGAAACGGGAAACCGCGTGCTCGAGATCGGCACCGGTTCCGGCTACACATCGGCTGTCATGTCGCGGCTGGCGGCGCGGATCGTGACCGTGGATCGGTACAAGACGCTGGTCGAGCAAGCCAGGCAGCGTTTCGAGGCACTCGGCATAGGCAATGCCATCGTGCGGCAGGCCGATGGTTCCAACGGATTGCCCAATGAAGGGCCGTTTGACCGCATCGTCGCCTGGGCTGCATTCGATAGTTTGCCGCGCTTCCTGCTCGACCAATTGTCGAGCGGCGGCATCGTCATCGCGCCGATCGGACCGGAGGAGGGCGAGCAGGTGCTGGCCAAGCTCACCAAGGTCGGCAGCCGTTTCGAGCGCGAGGATATCGGCCTCGTGCGGCTGCAGCCGATCCTGCGAAGCATTGCAGCGGTTATCTAGTTTCCGGCCGGCCGCCGGATCTCTTTCGGGCTCGCCATCGTGCCGCTGATCATCCCCGAATGTTTTAAGAAAATTTTCGTCGGATTCTAATGGGTTAACCGGCCAGTAACATTAACGCGCTTTAATCCTGTCCAGTTGGTGCAGCGTTTGTGCGGGTTAGTGCGATGCAACTCAGTGTTTTGAAGACAAATAGTCGCAATCTGGCGCGGGGCTGCGCTGTTCTGATGATTGCAGGCGCGGCGGCCGGGTGCAGTTCCCAGGCTTCGCGGTTCAACAGTGTCGACGACGTCTTCACGTCCTCGACCAACAATCAACGTGCCATCATCAACAAGCAGGATGCGGTGCAGCCTTATCCGGACGACGTCTCGGCTGCTCCGCTTGATGGCAGCCACACGCAGTCGGTGAGCCGTTCCAGCCTCGATCCGGTTTCGAGCCGGCCTTTGCCGCCGCCGGCTTCCGCGCAAGCGCAGCCGGCTCCAGCGCTCGCGCCTGCCGCCAATCCGGTGCGTGTCGCATCGGCGCCGGCCTTGGTTCGGCCCGGTCCTCATGTCGACAGGACGACGACCGGCACTGTCGCGCCGGCCGCCAAGCCTTTCAAGAATGCCCAGCCCGACGAGCCGAGGATGGCCCAGGCAGGCACGCCGCACGCGACCGAAATCACCGTCAGGGACGGCGAGACCATTTCCGGCCTGGCGGCGCATTACAAGGTGCCGGCCGATGTCATCATGAAGGTGAATGGCCTGAGCCCGACCAAGGGGCTGAAGACCGGCCAGAAGATCGTCATCCCGGCCTATGCCTATTCGAGCAAGGCCGAGCCGAAGGTCGCCGACGCAAAGCCGGCAAAGGACGGCAAGCATGACCTGCCGGCCAGCGCGCCGGACAAGGTGGCGGTGCTGCCGCAGCAGCCTAAGCTGAAGGAGGGCAAGTCCGCCGCCCAGGTCGATGCGTCGGCCACGGCGAACCAGCCCAAGGAACCCAAGCCGGCGCAGATGGCCAAGGCAACCGGCGCCGCCGGTACGTATACGGTCCAGTCGGGTGACACGATGTCCTCGATTGCCAGAAAGACCGGCGTCGGCGTGGTCGCGCTGAAGCAGGCCAACGGCATGAAGGACGGCATATTGAAAATCGGCCAGACCTTGAAGGTGCCGGGCGGCGGAACGGCGACAGTCGCCAGCGCCAAGCCGGCCAAGGTCGATCCGGTGACCACCGCGACAACGCAAGCCCCGGCAAAGGCCACGCCTTCGGAAACGCTGGCCTCCTACACGCCGCCGAAGAAGGACGCCAAGGTCATCCAGCAGGCCGAGGACGACGACGCGGTGGCACCCGATGCCACCGGCATCGGCAAGATGCGCTGGCCGGTGCGCGGCCGGGTGATCTCCGGTTTCGGATCCGGCAAGGACGGCGTCGATATCGCCGTGCCCACGGGCACGCCGGTCAAGGCGGCCGAGAACGGCGTCGTCATTTATGCCGGCGACGGCCTCAAGGAATTCGGCAACACGGTGCTGGTGCGCCACGAGAACGGCCTGGTCACCGTCTATGGCCATGCCAGCTCGATCGAGGTCCAGCGCGGCCAGAAGGTCAAGCGCGGCCAGGAAATCGCGCTCTCGGGCATGAGCGGCACGACGGATTCGCCGAAGCTGCACTTCGAAGTGCGCAAGAACTCCGCCCCGGTCGATCCGTCAGGCTATCTCGAATAGAAGAAAAAAAGCGATATGCGGGCCGCCTGACCTCCAGTCCAGCCCGCCGGCTCAGCCCGTTCCGCAAGGAGCGGGCTTTTTCAGTTCTGCCGAAGGCCGGCCCTCAAGCGCGGAGATGATCACGCAGCGTGTCGGCGATCATGACCTCAAGGCTGCTGGCCTTGATACCGAGAAGCACCCCGGCGTCGGAAGAATCCACCAGCAAGGGGTTCTCGAAAAGATAGCTCATCTCGATGAGCTCATGCATACCCAATGCTTCCATCTCGGCAATCGAATAAGAACGGATTTCTGAAACCTCCTGTCGAAGCATCGCAGCGGTTTTCTGGATGAGCTCCCGGGGTGAGGCGTATTGCGAGGGGACGTGAAACGCCCGTCCCCATTTGCCCGTGTAGCGGGAAGCCGCGACCAGCGTCCTGGCGACGTCCTTGGTGAAGGCCCAGGCATGCGTCGCATCGAGGTTTCCAATGAAAGCGGTAGGCTTCCCTTCGATGATGGAGGGCAGGGCGACCAGCGAGAAGTAGCTGATCGCGCCGTGGCCGAGATAGTCGCTGGACCGCACTTCGATTGCCGGCACGTCGGCACGGGCGGCTCGCTGCCACATGATCGCCCTGGCCGTTCCCTTCTTCGAAGTAGGATCCAGGGACAGGTCGGAACGAAGCGGGCTATCGGCATTTTCCCCATAGCCATAGAGGTTGCCCAACACGATGAGTTTCGCGCCGACCGCTTCGGCCGCGCGCACGGTGCCGTCGATGATGGGGAAAAAATCGGTTGGCCACCTGTGATAGGTGGCCATGGCGCACATGAAGATGGCATCGGCGCCTTGGCAGACACGCGCGAGTTCCGACGCATCGGTAGCATCGGCCTGCATGGGCCGCACGTTCCGCAATGCGTTGGAGCCGACGCTTCGGCTGGTGAGAACGACATCATGTCCTTCCTCGCCAAGAAGGCGAGCGGTTTCGCGACCGACCGGGCCCGCTCCGACAACAACATAGAAACTCATGGTGTAACCTCTCGTCCAAGTTTGATGGAGAGGCGTGAGTACAGGTCGACGGCATTGAAAATCGCGCGGGAATTGCCAAATCTCGGACAGGTTTTGCCATGAATCGAGAGAGAGCATGCAGTCGCAATACGCTCCGGCTCAAGCCGTGTCCGATGTAACAATGGCCTCCCGGCATATCGAAGCCGGAGTCCACCGCCTGTCCCGGGCTCCACACCATCGCATCATGGTGCATGCCAGCGCGGCGACACGCTCCTACTGCGATCAGGTTGGGCGATATTTCGTCAGGCGCGCCGGGGATATCGACCTGGTGCCAGCCGGCCAGGAGGGCGGCTTCGAGGCCGAAACCCCGTTCGACACGATCGAGATTGCGTTGCAGCCAGCGCTGATGGAAAGGGTGGTGGCGGAGCTTGGCGGCAAGGGGCAAGCATTGCGGCTCGACACGCGCCACCTGCTTCGCGACCAGCGCATCGAACATCTCGCCCGGGCGCTCGGGAGCGAACTGAATGCAGATTCGCCGAGCGGCCCTTTGTTTGCCGACAGCATTGGCGCCGCACTGGCGGTGAGGCTGCTTGGCCTTGGTGAACCTGATATCGGTCGAACGAACCGGTTGTCGGATACCCAGCTCAAACGCGTGCTGGAGCACATCGAGGCGGCTCTTCACGAGCCGCTTTCGATTCATCGACTAAGCCGCGTTGCCGGCGCGAGCAGCTCGCATTTGCGGACATGGTTCAAAGTGGCGACGGGCGTCACCTTGCACCGCTATGTGTTACGGCGTCGCGTTGAACGCGCACGCGTTCTGCTGCAGCGAGGCGACCTCAGCACAAGCGAAGTAGCTGAAATGACGGGCTTCGCGCACCAGTCACACCTGGCGCATTGGATGCGCCGCGAGATCGGTCAAACGCCGCGCGATTTGCGACGGACGCCGCCCAAATGACGCTGTCGGTTGATCGGGTTGGCGACGCGATCCAACGCCTCAATCCTTCAATGGCTTGCCGAGCCTGCCGGCCAGATCCTGGGTGAATTGCCAGGCGACGCGGCCTGAGCGGCTGCCGCGTGTGGTGGCCCATTCCAGCGCTTCGGCGCGCAACTGCTCGGGGTCGATGTCGAGGCCATGATGGCTGGCATAGCCGTTGACCATGTCGAGATATTCGTCCTGCGAGCATTTATGGAAGCCGAGCCACAGCCCGAAACGGTCGGATAGCGAGACCTTTTCCTCGACCGCTTCCGATGGGTTGATGGCGGTCGAGCGCTCATTGTCGATCATGTCGCGCGGCAACAGGTGGCGGCGGTTCGAGGTCGCGTAGAAGATGACGTTGGCCGGACGGCCCTCGACGCCGCCTTCGAGTGCTGCCTTGAGCGACTTGTAGGACGTATCGTCATGGTCAAAGGACAGATCGTCGCAAAACAGGATGACGCGGAAGGGGGCCGCCTTCAGCAGGCCCATCAGCTTCGGCAGCGTGTCGATGTCCTCGCGGTGGATTTCTATCAGCTTGAGTGGCAGGCCGGGCTTCGCCTTGGCATTGATCCGCGCGTGTACGGCTTTGACCAGCGACGATTTGCCCATGCCGCGGGCACCCCACAACAGGACGTTGTTGGCGGCGAAACCGGCGGCGAAGCGCTCAGTGTTGTCGACGAGGATGTCGCGGACGCGGTCGACACCGCGGATCAGGCCGATATCCACGCGGTTGACCTTGCGCACCGGCTCCAGATATCCGGGATCGGCCTGCCAGGCGAAGCAGTCGGCCACGTTGAGGTCGGTTTCAGGCGCCGGCGGCGGCGCGAGGCGGCTGACCGCCTCGATCAGGCGGTCGAGTTTCTGGTTCAGGGCGTCGATGCTGGTATCGGTCATGTCGGGTCTTTTTTGCTTCGGTTTTTGCGGTGGCAGGTAGGTCCGGTTCGATTCCGGCGGTTTCGAAACCGGTTGCAACCATTTGTTCGAGCGTGATCTTTTCCGAAAACCGGCTCGCGGTTTTCGCGATCCTGCTCTAACACGGCTAAACAGGCCGGAAAAGCAGCCGATTTGCCCGGCCGCGCAGTTGCATTGACAACTTTACCGACTATATTCCGGCCAAATTTCTAGGGGCCGCCAAATCCCGCTTGATCGTTTGGTGGCTGTTTTTCAAAATTCAGGAGTACCTCGATGTTCGTGACACCGGCATACGCCCAAGGCATCGGCGGCGCCTCTCCCGATATGTTCATCAGCATTTTGCCGTTTGTCCTGATTTTCGTGATCATGTATTTTCTGATCATCCGCCCGCAGCGCACGCAGCTGAAGAAGCGCGGCGAGATGCTGGCGGCGGTTCGTCGCGGCGACACTGTCGTCACCGGCGGCGGCTTTGTCGGCAAGGTGACGAAGGTGATCGACGACAACGAGCTGGAGATCGATCTTGGCGGCGGCACCAAGGTGACGGCGCTGCGCTCGACGATCGCCGATGTGCGAGTCAAGGGCGAACCGGTCGCCAACCAGAACGCCAAGAAATAACCAGATTCAAGGCGGAGCGATCCGCGGACACGCTCTGACGGACGACGCCCTATGCTTTATTTCTCGCGCTTCAAGATGATCCTGATCTGGCTGGCCGTGGCCGCCACAGTGATCCTCGCCGCGCCCAACCTGTTCCCCGCCAGCACGCTGGCTCAGCTGCCCGGTTGGGTGCCGAAGCGGCAGATGACGCTCGGCCTCGACCTGCAGGGCGGTTCGCACATCCTGCTGGAGATGAACCAGAACGATCTGATCAAGGATCGGTTGGAGACGACCCGCGACGAAATCCGCACACTGCTGCGCGATGCCAAGATCGGCTATACCGGTCTTGCCGGCACCGGCAAGACCCTGCAGGTCCGCATCACCGATCCTGCCCAGCTCGATGCCGCCAAGAAGGCATTGAAGAGTTTGACCGATCCTGTCGCCGCCGGCTTGTTCACCGGCGGTTCCATCCAGGAAATGGCGCTCGATGATTCCGAGCCGGGCCTGCTTAAGTTCACCGTCACCGACGCCGGCATCAAATACCGCACGTCGACCGCGTTGGCACAATCGATCGAGGTGGTCGAGCGCCGCGTCAACGAACTCGGCACGACCGAGCCTATCGTGCAGCGGCAAGGCGAGGACCGTATCCTCGTCCAGGTGCCTGGCCTGCAGGATCCGCAGCGGCTGAAGGAAATTCTCGGCCAGACCGCGAAGCTGACCTTCCAGATGGTCGACCAGTCTATGCCGGTGCAGGACGCGCTCAAGGGGCGCCCGCCAGCCGGTTCGTCGGTGCTCTATTCCCAGGACGATCCGCCAGTTCCGTACCTGATCGAGAACCGCGTTATCGTGTCGGGTGAAAACCTCGTCGACGCACAGGCGACGTACAATTCGCAGAACAACGAGCCGGTGGTTTCGTTCCGCTTCGATTCCAAGGGTGCCGCCCGCTTCGGCCAGGCCACCGCGCAGAACGTCGGCAAGCTGTTCGCCATCATCCTCGACAACCAGGTGATTTCGGCGCCGCAGATCCGTGAACCGATCCTTGGCGGCACCGGCCAGATTTCCGGCAATTTCACAGCCCAAAGCGCCAATGACCTCGCCGTGCTGCTGCGCGCCGGCGCGCTGCCCGCGACATTGACGGTCATCGAGGAGCGTACCGTGGGTCCGGGCCTGGGCCAGGATTCGATCCATGCGGGCAAGGTCGCGGGCATCATCGGTTCGATCCTCGTCGTGGCATTCATGTTCGTCGCCTACGGTTTCCTCGGCTTCCTCGCCAATATCGCGCTGGCGGTCCACGTGGCGATGATCGTCGGGCTGCTGTCGCTGCTCGGCGCGACGCTGACCTTGCCCGGTATTGCCGGTATCGTGCTGACCATCGGCATGGCGGTCGATTCCAACGTGCTGATCTACGAGCGTATCCGCGAGGAGCGACGCGCCGGTCGCTCGGTGATCCAGGCGATCGACACCGGCTTCTCGAAGGCGCTGGCGACCATCGTCGATTCCAATGTCACCTCGCTGATTGCGACAGTGGTGCTGTTCTATCTCGGTACCGGACCCGTGAAGGGCTTTGCCATCACCTATGCCATCGGCATCCTGACCACGGTCTTCACCGCTTTCACCTTCACCCGCCTGCTGGTGTCGATCTGGCTGCGCCGCGCACGTCCGAAGGAACTGCCGCGCGCACCGGTGACCTTCGTTCCGCCCGGCACGAAAATTCCGTTCATGGGTATTCGCCGGTGGACGTTCGCGCTGTCGAGCACATTGTCGATACTGTCCGTCGTGTTGTTCATGAGCGTCGGCATCAATTATGGCATCGACTTCAAGGGCGGTTCCCTGATCGAGGTGCAGTCAAAGAGCGGCGATGCCAATATTGGTGACATCCGTAGCCGATTGACGGAACTGAACATCGGCGAAGTGCAGGTGCAGCAGTTCGGTGCACCCAACGACGTGTTGATCCGCGTCGGCACGCAGGATGCCGGTGAAAATGCCGAGCAGACCGTGATCGACAAGGTGCGCGGCGAGCTGCAGGATCAGTATAATTTCCGTCGCGTCGAAGTGGTGGGCCCGACGGTTTCCGGCGAACTGGCCAAGCAAGGCACGATCGCCATGATCGTCGCGCTGGCCGGCATCCTGATCTATGTCTGGTTCCGCTTCGAATGGCAGTTCGCGGTCGGCGCCATTGTCGCGACAGTGCACGATGTGGTCATGACGCTCGGTTTCTTCGTCATCACCGGGCTCGAGTTCAACCAGTCGTCACTGGCGGCGATCCTGACCATTATCGGTTATTCGCTGAACGACACGATCGTGGTCTATGACCGCGTCCGCGAGGATCTGCGAAAATACAAGCGAATGCCGTTGCCACAGCTGTTGAACAACGCCATCAACGAGACGTTGTCGAGAACGACGCTGACGTCCGTGACGACCAGCTTGGCGCTGCTGGCGCTGGTGCTGTTCGGCGGCGAAGTGATCCGCTCCTTCACGCTGGCGATGTTGTTCGGCGTCGTGTTCGGCACGTATTCGTCGATCTTCATCGCGGCGCCGTTGCTCATCCTGTTCAAGCTGCGGCCGCAGGCTTCGGCCGACGAGGAAAAGCCGGTCAGCGGCGGCAAGGCCGTCGCGACCTGACGCGCGGCCCCGAGGGGTGATAGAGTGATGGCCGGCAAAGGCATCATTATCCGCGAGGCGCATTTCCCCGGCCGCGCGCCGATCGAGGCCTATGGCAATGGCGGCTTCCGCTTTGCCGACATGTCGCATCGCGGCTCTCTCATGTGCCTGCCTACAGGCATCCATGGCTGGGAGCCGGCAAATCCCCAAGCGTTGACCGTGGCGGATTTCGACAGGCTGCTCGCCGAGGCCGACAAGGTCGAGATCCTGCTGGTTGGCATGGGTCGGGATCTCAGGCCGTTGCCGGCGGCGCTGCGGGCCGCGCTGAAGGATGCCGGCATAGCGTCCGACCCGATGTCGACTGGGGCAGCAGTGCGGACCTACAATGTCCTTCTGGCTGAAAACCGCGCCGTGGCGGCCGCGCTCATCGCCGTCGATTGATATGTCGCAGAATACTGAAATCGTCATGGATGCGGTGCGCGTCGCCGACCATGATCGGTATCTCACCGCGCTCTACGCGCCGGCCGACAAGCGCAAGCCGCTGTTTTCGCTGTACGCATTCAATGCCGAGATATCAGGCATTCGTGACCGCATCCATGAGCCTTTGCCCGGGGAGGTCCGGCTGCAATGGTGGCGCGATGTCATCGCCGCCGGCGGCGAGGCGGCCGCGGGCCATCCTGTTGCCGAAGCCTTGAACGCCACCATTGCGGCGTTCAAGCTGCCGAAACTGGCCTTTGAGAACATGCTCGAAGCACGCATCTTCGATCTCTACGACGATCCGATGCCGTCGCGCACCGATCTGGAAGGCTATTGCGGCGAGACGGCAGCCGCGCTGATCCAGCTTGCGGCAATGGTGCTCGATCCTGTCGAGGCGCCAAGGTTCGCCGAACTGGCCGGCAGGGCGGGCTGCGCGCAGGCAATGACGGGCCTTTTGCTTCTGTTGCCGCTGCACCGCGGGCGCGGGCAGTGTTTTGTCCCGGCTGACATCCTGGCGGCGGCGGGCTCGTCGCCGGAAGAATTTATTGCCGGCGATGGCGGTCCTGGTGCCCAGCGCGCCGTGGCCGCGATGATCTCGCTGGCGCGCGAACATCTTTCCGCCTTCGAACGGGGTGCTGCCGCGCTGCCGGGGTCGTTGCGTCCGGCATTCCTGCCGCTGGCGCTGTCACGCGCTTATCTCGACAAGATGGAAGGCTCGCGCCGGACCCCGCTCGGGGGCGTGGCACAGCTGTCGGCGTTGCGCCGGCACTGGCTGTTGCTGCGCCATGCGGGCAAGGGCTGGCCGACACATTGACGTAAACGTCAATCGTGTTAAGAAGTCCGCCTGCCGAGAACTGTCGCCTAAGACGACAGGCTGGCCCGGAGGAGATTCCCGTTCATGAGCTTGCCCGTGCTGGTCGTGATCGTCGTTCTGGGCATCGCGCTGTCGGTAGCCGCCGTGCATTTCACCGGCGGCAGCAATATGGTCACTCTGACCGGCGCGGATCAAGCCGCGGGCCGTTTCGCACAGGACTTTCCCGACGAGATCGCGACCGCGGTTCGACTAACCGCGGACAGCCGGTCCGCTTTTCTCGATCTTGGCCATGGCCGCACGGGCATCGTCCACGGTATCGGCGACTGCTTTCTGACCCGCGTCGTGACGCCTCGGGACGTCGTTGTGTCCCATGCCGACGAGACGGACACGATCCAGCTGCGGCTGACGGACTTCACCTGGAAGGGCGGCCGCTTCCGCTTCGCCAACGCCGCCGACGTGCAGGCCTTGCTGAACGCTCTTGGGCCGCGAGACACGAGTTCCCCGAAGGAGGCAGCGTGATGGACAGCTATGAGTTTCCGCAGGTCACCCAACTGGCCATTCCGTTTTTCGTCGCCGCGATCCTGATCGAGCTCTGGCTGGTGCGGACCGGTCGCGCCAAGGGCTCGTTCGAGACCCGCGACACGCTGACCAGCCTGATGATGGGCACCGGCAACGTCGTCGCCGGGCTGCTGCTCGGCGTCGTGTCCTACTGGGCGCTGTTGTGGCTATGGCAGTTCCGAGTCTTCAATCTCGGCCTGTCGGTTTGGGTGTTCCTGGCGGCCTTCCTTCTCGATGATCTGCGCTACTACGTCTACCACCGCATCGCGCACCGGGTGCGCTGGGTGTGGGCGGAGCACGTCAACCACCATTCCAGCCAGCACTACAATTTGTCGACGGCGCTCAGGCAAAGCTGGACCGGCCTGTTCACCTTCATGTTCGTGCTGCAGGCGCCGCTGGTGCTGCTCGGCTTCCATCCGGCGGTGATTGCCTTCACCTTCGGTTTCAACCTGGTCTGGCAGTTCTGGATCCACACCGAGACGATCGGCAAGATGTGGAACTGGTTCGAGTTCATCTTCAACACGCCCTCGCACCACCGCGTCCACCACGCCACCAACCCGCGCTATCTCGACGCCAACTATGCGGGCACGCTGATCATATGGGACCGCATGTTCGGCACCTTCGTCGAGGAGTTGGAAGAGGACCGGCCGCGCTACGGCATCGTGAAAAATCTCGGCACTTTCAACCCGCTGAAGGTGGCATTTCACGAATGGATCGGCATGTTCACGGATGCGTTCGCACCCGGTCTGACGCCGCGCGAGCGCGTGAACTACCTGATCAAGCCGCCAGGCTGGAGCCATGACGGCTCACGCGAAACTTCGGAGACGCTGAAGGCTGCTTATGTCAGGAGAAATCCTGCGGAGGCGGGCAAGCCAGGCTTGCCGTCAGCGACCGCCGAGCCGGCCGAGTAGCTGTCCGATCAAGAGGGCTTGTCGCTATCGCGCATCAGCGCTTCGTAGTCGGGGCCGCCGTAGAAGATGTTGACGATGTGAACGACATCGCTTTCGACCACGTAGGCTATAACAGCGGAGTGTTCGAAAGGAACCGTCCTCAGTCCCGGCGCGATGTCATCACGCGGGCGACCGCCACGAGGGACGTTTACAACGCCCAGGCAGCGTTCCTTGATCCGGTCGACGAAACCGTTGGTGATGCTTTCGCTTCCGCTGCTCTCAAGCACATAGGCGGCGATAGCCTCAAGGTCGGATATAGCTCCTTCGCTAAGAACGACGGCGAGACGCTGAATCATCATTGTCTCGCGCCAGTTGCGAAATGCGGTTCTTTACTCTGTCGATTGCCTCATTGAGCGGAACGGCGGGTCTCGTATCCTCGATCGACGCCTTCACACGCGCCCTGATCGAGGCCATGCGCTCCGCGTGTTCCTCTTCTTCGCGTTGGAAAGCGCGAAGAGCTGCGCGGATAACCTCGCTGGCCGAGCCGAACGAACCGTCCTCGACTCTTTCGCGGATCATGCGTGCCATCGCGGGTGTGACGGTGACGGATAGTTTCTCGGCTGCTTCCATGGAACGGCTCCGCTCGGCGTAAAGTAGGATAGTATCCTACTTTACGCCGAGCGTCCAATCAGGCCGCGAGCTTATTCGGCAGCCTCAGCCGTCTGCGCCGGCAGACCCAGCCATTCACGGCAGTCTTGCAGGGCACGCGAGGTGATGGCGTGGCGCTTGGCGACGGTCTTGTCCTTGCCGCGCATGCGCTTGCCCTCGCTCTTCGGCGCCTCGACCGGCGGGAACAGGCCGAAATTGACGTTCATCGGCTGGAAAGAGCGTTTGCCCGGCTCGTCGTCGGAAACGATGTGGCCACCGGTGATGTGGTTGAGCAGCGCGCCGAAGGCGGTGGTAAGCGGCGGTAGCGATGGTGCATGGCCGAGCCGCTCGGCCGCGGCGAAGCGCCCGGCGAGCAGGCCGATGGCGGCGCTCTCGACATAGCCTTCGCAGCCGGTGATCTGGCCGGCAAAGCGCAGGCCGGGTCGCGACTTCAGCTGCAGCGAGGCGTCCAGCAAGGTCGGCGAGTTGATGTAGGTGTTGCGGTGCAGGCCGCCAAGGCGGGCGAAGTCGGCGTTTTCGAGGCCCGGAATGGTGCGGAACACGCGCACCTGTTCGGCGTGCTTCAGCTTGGTCTGGAAGCCGACCATGTTGTAGAGCGTGCCCAGCGCATTGTCCTGCCGCAACTGGACGACCGCATAGGCCTTCACCGTCGGATTGTGCGCATTGGTGAGGCCCATCGGCTTCATCGGTCCGTAGCGCAGCGTCTCGACGCCGCGTTCGGCCATGATCTCGATCGGCAGGCAACCGTCGAAATAGGGCGTGCCTTCCCATTGCTTGAACTCGGTCTTCTGGCCGTCGACCAGCGCCTGCACGAAGGCGAGGTACTGATCCTTGTCCATGGGACAGTTGATATAATCCTTGCCGGTGCCGCCAGGCCCGACCTTGTCGTAGCGCGACTGGAACCAGCAGGTATCCATGTCGATCGTGTCGAAATGGATGATCGGCGCGATGGCATCGAAGAAAGCGAGCGCATCGGCGCCGGTCGCTTCGGCGATCGACTGGGCAAGCGATGGCGCGGTCAGCGGCCCGGTGGCGATGATCGCCTGGTCCCACTCCGCCGGCGGCAGGCCGGGAACTTCCTCGCGCTCGATGGTGATCAGCGGATGTGCCTCGAGCTTTTTCGTCACCGCGTCGGAAAAACCATCGCGGTCGACGGCCAGCGCGCCGCCTGCCGGCACCTGGTTGGCGTCGCCGGCGCTCATGATCAGCGAGCCGGCCAGCCGCATTTCGGCATGCAGCAGGCCGACGGCGTTGTTTTCGGCGTCGTCGGAGCGGAAGGAATTGGAACAGACGAGTTCGGCCAGGCCATCGGTCTTGTGGGCATCGGTGCCGCGAACCGGGCGCATTTCATGCAGGATGACGGGAACACCGGCCTCGGCCGCCTGCCATGCCGCTTCGGAACCGGCGAGGCCGCCGCCGATGATATGGATTGGATTTTTGCTCATGGCCGCCGGAATAATCGCTTGCCGCGGCGATTGCAATTGTCGCGTGGCGGTAACGCGAAACGCCTGGTCGGGAACACCTGCCCCTGAATACAACAACACCCGCCGGGGGAGGAGGTCCGGCGGGTGTCGTTTTGGGGGTCGACCCTCGGGAGGAGGTGAAGGCCGACCGTATTCGTCATCGCCGGGGAGGAGATCGGCTCAGACGAAATTCTCTTCGCATTTTTAGAGAGGGCGAAACCTCTGGGGCAAAATTCGTTTGTCCCGGGGAAACAGCGCCCGCCGCGGGAGGAGGTGCGGCGGGCGCCGTTTGGGTGGCCAACCTTCGGGAGGAGGTGAAGGTTGGGCCTATTCATCATCGCCGGGGAGGAGGTCGGCTCAGACGAAATTCTCTTCGCATTTTTACAGAGGGCGAAACCTCTGGGGCAAAATCCTTTTGCCCCGGGGAAACAACGCCCGCCGCGGGAGGAGGTGCGGCGGGCGCCGTTTTGATGGTCAACCCTTGGGAGGAGGTAAGGGCGGACCGAATTCGCTTGGGTCGGGGAGGAGGTCGACCCCAGCGAAATTCCTTGGTTACATCGCCTGGCGGGCGATGATCTTGATTTCGTCGCGGACGATGCCGAGATCATGCAGCTGGCGGTTCGAAAGGCGACCCAGCTCGGTAACCGTCTCGCGATAAACGCGCCAGTTACGATAGTTGCGGATCAAGTTCATTGTCGTTCTCTTTTTCAAAACTGGTTCGGACCATTCGCGGCCCGAAGGATTAGACCGCCTTGCGAGCGACGTAAGGGATGTCGCTGCGGCTGATGCCGAGGTCGGTCAGTTCACGGTTGCTCAGGCGGCTCAGCTCGGAGACGGTGTCCCGGTAGCGGCGCCAGTTGCGGTAGTTGCGGATCAGGTTCATGGTAGTTCTCGTTTCGTCTTTCTTGCGGATCATTCCGTTTGTGTACGAACCATAAGTAGGGGGACCCATATCGATTTAAAAGCGCTATGGCTGCATGGCAGCAATGCAAATTGTGCAATGCAACATTAACGCGGTTTCACCGACCCGACACAAAGAAGCCAGAATCAGAAAGTGCCGTGACGTCAACGGTTTGGGCTGATCGGCTGAAAAAAGACCAACTGGGGGAGAAGGGGAATGGCGGGCTATTCATCACGACTAAGGTCCGATATCGCGCGGTGGCGGCAGGCAGGCCTGATCGACGCCGCCACAGCCGATTCCCTGACCCGTGACGTCGACGCCAACGGCCGCCAGTCGCTCAGCTTCGGCTCGATCCTCGCGATGATGGCAGCCCTGCTCTTTGGAGCGGCCATCCTGATCTTCGTCGCCGCCAATTGGGAAGCGATCCCGCGGCTGGCACGGGTGGCCGCGCTGTTCGCCGTTATCCTTGGCGGCTATGTCGGCGGGGCGGTGCTGAAGACGCGCGACCATGCGGCGATCGGCGAAGCCCTGTGGGTCGTGGCGGCGGCCGCGTTCGGCGCTTCGATCGCGCTGATCGGGCAGATGTACCATTTGTCCGGCGACGAGGCTTCCGCCCTGGTCACCTGGGGCGCCGGCACGGCATTGGCGGCGGTGGCGCTGCGCTCCAACGCGCTGACCGTGACAGCGATCGGTATCGCCGATGCCTGGCTGTTCCTGAAAGGGTTCGACTATTACAGCCGTAGCGAGTTTCCGCACGCCTTCATCGTCATGGCGGTGGTGCTGTTTGCCGTATCGTTCTGGACCCGCAGCCAGCCGGCGCGGCATCTGATCATCCTGTCGCTGCTTTTCTATTTGGTGCTCCTGGCCATGGATCACGCGACACTGCCGGTAGCGATCCCTCTGGTCATCGTCTCCGTCGCGCTTTTCGCAGCTGCCGTTCTTGCGCCGGAACCGGTCGACAGGATCGTGCAACTCGGCGGTCGTTTGCCCCTACACGCGCTGCTCGGCTTCCTCACCGGCCTGGCCATCATCCAGTTCGAACTGGCTGACGAGAGCACCTACAACAGCGGTTTCGTCATCGCTTCGGTCGTCGCATTGGCCGGCATCGTCGCGGCTGTCGTGTTCGCAGGCCGTGAGAGCCGCGGGCTGCGCTGGCTGGCCTATCTCGGCTTCGCCTTCGAACTCGCCATCATTTATGTCGTGACGCTTCAGTCGATGCTCGACACCGCCGGCTTCTTCCTCGCCGCCGCGCTGCTGCTGGGCGTGCTTGCGATCGTCATCATCCGCGTCGAAAAACGCATGAAGGGTCCGGCCATTGGGGGAGCCACGGCATGATGACCGGGAAGAGGCTTGTCATCTCGGCGCTGGTGCTGGCGCTCGTCCAACTCGGTTTTCTCAGTTGGATCATTGCCAGCCGTGCGGCGATCCTGCGTAACGGCAAGGAAGTGCTGCTGAAGATCCAACCAGTCGATCCGCGCGACTTGCTGCGCGGCGACTATATCGTCCTCGGCTATGACATCTCGCGCATACCGGTGAAAATGATCGCCAACATTGCGTCCGACAAACAGTCCAGCGACGACACCTCGATCGTGGTCCGGCTGAAGAAGGGCGCCGACGGCTACTGGACGCCGACCGCCGCCTGGTTCGGCACGGCACCGACGCCGGCCGCCGCGGACGAAGCCGACATTTCGGGCCATGTCGCCGCAGGTTGGGATCTTCGCGGCGAAGGCATGACGATCGCGCCGGATTACGGCATCGAGCGCTTCTATCTGCCCGAAGGCGAGGGGATGGCGATCCAGAGCGACATGCGGGTGCGCCCGTTCGGGATCAAGCTGGCGCTCGCCGCCGACGGCACGGCGCAGATCAAGGCGCTGATGGATGGCGACAAGACGCTTTTCGAGGAGCCGCTTTATTAGACCGTGGGACGCGCGATAACGACGCCGGTCCTCTTCGCCAGGTTTCGCAGGACGCTCCTTCGTCTAGCGAGCGTCGGGTGGCCTGCCACCCGACGCTCAAAGCGCGAAAAAGTGGTGCGGGTAGAGGGACTCGAACCCCCACGATCTCTCGCCAGAACCTAAATCTGGTGCGTCTACCAGTTCCGCCATACCCGCGTGGCCCGGCAATCCCATGTAGCCATCATTCTGTCAATGTCGGAGACAAGATGTCGGCTCAGGGCCGGAATGTTGGTTATTCGCCTAAACGCGAAGACTGTTGAAAATTAGGCTCGCCTGTGACAAAAGGCGTGTCAAATGTGACGGAACGCGACGATCCGCTTCTACAAGATGTGATAAGAAGTAGGAAAAACAAGAACTTATTCACATTTTGGAACGCAGTTTGGGAGAGTTTGAGCCGTATTTCCGGTCAAATCGCCAGGTTCCGTACCAAAAGCCATTCCCGGCAAGAATTACCGGCAGGCTGTGAACGGCAGGGAGCCGTTTGGCAGCCTCATTGGTGAAAACAAAGGTTTTACGATGCAGGTCACCGAAACTCTCAATTCCGGTCTCAAGCGCGAGATCAAGATCACCGTGCCGGCCGGTGATATGGAAGCCAAGCTGATGGCGCGGCTGTCGGACGCCCGCAACAAGGTCCGCATCAACGGCTTCCGTCCGGGCAAGGTGCCGGTGCAGCACCTGCGCAAGGTCTATGGCAAGTCGTTCATGGCCGAAGTGGTCAACGAGATCCTCAACGACTCGACCCGCTCGATCATCACCGGGCGCGGCGAAAAGGCCGCCATGCAGCCTGAGGTCATCATGACCGAGGACGAGAAAGAAGCCGAGAAGATCCTGGCCGGCGGCGCCGACTTCGAGTTCCGCCTCAACTATGAGGTCATTCCGGCGATCGAGATCAAGGATTTCTCCGACATCAAGGTGACGCGCCAGGTGTTCGACGTTCCGGATTCGGAAATCGACGACCAGGTCAAGCGCGTCGCCGAATCGGCGCGCAGCTACGAGCCGAAGACCGGCAAGGCCGCCGAAGGCGACCGCGTCACGATCGACTATGTCGGCAAGATCGACGGCGAGGCTTTCGCTGGCGGCGCCGGCAACGACCAGCCGCTGGTGCTGGGCTCCAAGGAGTTCATTCCGGGCTTCGAGGATCAACTGATCGGCGCCAAGGCCGGTGACGAGAAGCAGATCACCGTGACCTTCCCGGAAAACTACCAGGCGGCGCATCTGGCCGGCAAGGAAGCGACCTTCGAGGTCACCGTCAAGGAAGTGTCGAAGCCCGGCGAGCTCGAAATCAACGACGAGACCGCCAAGAACCTTGGCCTGGAATCGCTCGAGCGCCTGCGTGACATCGTGCGCGGCCAGATCGAGAACCAGTTCGGTTCGATGACGCGCCAGAAGGTCAAGCGCCAGCTGCTCGATCAGCTCGATGCGGCCTATTCGTTCGAAGCGCCGTCGAAGCTCGTCGAAGCCGAGTTCAACAACATCTGGGCGCAGGTCAACCGCGACCTGGAAGCCGCCGGCCGCACCTTCGCCGACGAAGAGACGACCGAGGAAGATGCGCGCGCCGAATACATGCGCCTTGCCGAGCGCCGCGTGCGCCTTGGCCTGGTGCTGGCCGAGATCGGCGAGAAGGCCGGCGTCACGGTTTCGGACGAGGAACTGCAACGCGGCCTGTTCGAGCAGGTTCGCCGCTTCCCGGCCAACCAGCAGCAGGAAGCCTTCGAGTTCTATCGCAGCAATCCCGAGGCGCTCAACGCGCTCAGGGCGCCGATGTTCGAGGAGAAGGTTGTCGACCACCTGCTCGAACAGATCTCGGTCACCGACGTCAAGGTCAGCAAGGAAGAGCTGATGGCCGACGACGAGGAAGACGAGACCAAGGCCAAGGCGAAGCCGGCCAAGAAAGCCGCGTCGAAGAAGGCCGAAGCCAAGGCAAGCGATGCCGCTGACGAGACGGAAGAGCCGAAGAAAAAGGCCGCGCCGAAAAAGAAGGCCGCCAAGGACGCCGAATAGGCCACCCATTGCAGTGAATTCCGAAAGGCCGCCTCCGGGCGGCCTTTTTCGTTGCCAAACTGCAACATCGGATTCGTTCCTGATGGGCACCGGTGGCGATACGAAGCCTTGATCATTATCTGGTTGGTTGGAAGACCAGAGGTAATTGGTGATGTCGTTGGGGGTGTTCGTGGGAATGAGGCGCGCTGCCGCCACGGTGCTTTTCCTTGCCTTGGCCTGCGGCGCTGCCGGGGCCGGTACGGACAATTGGCGTTTTGACACGGCCAATGACGGCCTCGTCACGGCGTCGGTCTATGCCACCAACAAACTGATCACCGGAGGCGGCGCGCTGAGCTACAGCCCGGTGCTGACCATCGCTTGCCGGGCTGACGGCGAGCCGGCCTGGACCGAATGGCTGCAATTGAACGACGCGGTCTCCGCAAGCCGGAAAATCACCATGTCGGTGACCATCGACGGCGCCGGCAAATTTGACGAGAGCTGGTCCGTCGGCACGCGCGGCAGGCAGCTGATGCGCGACGGCGCCGATGGCATCAAGCGCCTCGTTCCGGCAAACCGCCTGCTGCTGTCATGGCGCTTCGGATTGTTGTCGGGGCGTGGCCAAGCCGATTTCGACCTCGCCGGCTTCGACGAGGCGGTCAGCCAGATTGCCGGCAGCTGCAAGACCGATCGGCCTTGATTTTAGAAGAGTGGCGATCTTTTGGGCTGTTGCCACTGGAAGATTGATCCGCGAGTGCGCGGCATCAGCATCGTTCTTTCCACAATTGAATGATTTCAAATTCCGGCCAGGATAATCGCCAGCGCCGTGGCGTTGCCGTCTCGCGAATACAAGACCTAGATCAGCAGCAGGCCCTTCATGCTGGAATAGCCCTTTCGCCCGATGATGATGTGGTCATGCACGGAAATGCCCAGCCGCTTGGCGGCTTCGATGATCTCTTTCGTCATCTCGATATCGGCACGCGACGGCGTCGGGTCGCCGGAGGGGTGATTGTGGACCAGGATGATCGCGGTGGCCGACAGTTCGAGCGCGCGCTTGACCACTTCCCTGGGATAGACGGGCGTGTGGTCGACCGTGCCTGTCTGCTGCACCTCGTCTGATATCAGCGCGTTCTTCTTGTCGAGGAAAAGGATGCGGAACTGCTCGCGCGCCTCGAACGCCATGGCCGAGCGGCAATAGTCGAGGAGCTGCTGCCATGACGAGAGGATTTCGCGGCCCTGAACCTCGCCGCGCGCCATGCGCTGGGCGGTCGCCGCGATGACCTTCAGCTCGAGCGCCACGGTCGGGCCGATGCCCGTGACCTCCTGCAATAGGCCGACGGGCGCGCCGAGCACTTCGGCCAACGTGCCGAAGCGGGCCAGCAGCGCCTTCGCGACCGGCTTGGTGTCGGCGCGCGGGATCAGGCGGAAAAGCAGGAGTTCCAGCAGTTCATAGTCGGGCAAGGCATCCGGGCCGGCCGAGGCAAAGCGCTCGCGCAGACGATCACGGTGGCCGAGATAGTGAGGCTTTTCGGCGGGAGCCTGTCTGGCCTTCGTGGCTTGCCGCACTGGCACCTCGGAGAAGAAACTCCGCTCGTCGTCATCGCCCTGTGTCGCCATGTGCCGCCCATCCAGCCCGAGCAATGATCGCTGATCCCCGCGAAACACTAGGACGGCGGGCGGGGGCGGTCGAGGTCTTTTCGGCGGCAAGGAATAAGTTAGCCACCGACCTCGACGCAATGTTGCGGCAATGGGGGTCGCGCAAGCTCACGGCATCGCCATTGATGGCCCCGCATCGGAGAACCAAGATGCCCAGCCTCGTTCGTATCCTGCTGTCTGCCGGGCTGCTTCTGAGCTTCAGCCCTGCAATGGCTGCCCTGGTGATCGATGCCGTACCCGCCGGTAGCCGCTCTGATCAGAACCTCCCGATCCATTTCATCCAATACGATGATCCCTGCACAGACGGCCGTTACAGCGACGGCCAGCCGTTAACTGCCGGGAGCTCCTGCGCATGCTGGACCGCCGGGAGCGTTATCGGGAACGGCACGACAATTACCGGCGCGAACGCTACGATCCCTGCATCAATGGCAGGGTTAGCGATGGCCGTCCGCGCAGTTGCCGGGAAATAATGCGCTGGCTACGAGATATGAATGAGGACGAAGACTGGCGGCCGCGCAAACACTGGAAATAGGCCGCTATTCAAGACCCTCGCCACGGCGTCCTAAACCGGCAGGCCGGGGCGGTCGAGCTTTTTGGGCGACAGCGTGAAAATCTCGCAGCCGGTATCGGTCACGCCGATCGTGTGCTCATACTGCGCCGACAGCGAGCGATCGCGCGTCACCGCCGTCCAGCCGTCCGACAGGACTTTCACATGCGGCCGGCCAAGATTGATCATCGGTTCGATGGTGAAGATCATGCCGGCGCGCATTTCCACGCCTTCATTGGCGCTGCCATAATGCAGGATGTTTGGGGCATCATGGAACAGCTGGCCGACGCCGTGGCCGCAGAAATCGCGCACCACGGAGCAGCGCTCCGCTTCGGCGTAGGTCTGGATGGCGGCGCCGATGGCGCCGGTGCGCGCGCCCGGCCTGACCGCGGCGATGCCGCGCATCAGGCACTCATGGGTGACCTCGAGCAGGCGTTCGGCGGCGCGCTTGATCGTGCCGACCGGATACATGCGCGAGGAATCGCCGTGCCAGCCATCGAGGATGTAGGTCACGTCGATGTTAACGATATCGCCATCCTTCAGCGGCTTGTTGTCGGGAATGCCGTGACAGACGACATGGTTGATCGAGGTGCAGGACGATTTCGTGTAACCGCGATAGTTGAGTGTGGCCGGCAGCGCGCCGTTGTCCATGCCGAACTCGAAGACGAAACGGTCGATCGTGTCCGTGGTGACGCCGGGACCGACCATTGGCACCAGCTCGTCCAGGCAGCGCGCGGTGAGGTCGCATGCCTTGCGCATGCCGGCAAAGCCTTCCTCGCCATAGAGGCGGATCTGGCCGGTGTTTCTGAGCGGTGCAGTGGCGGCGTCGAGATAGGTGACCATTTTGTCCATATAGAAGGTGGCGCGCGGCAGGAGTGAGACGCGTAAGTGCCACCAGATTTGGCACTTGGGGGCGAAAGGTTCAAGGAAGAACTGCCTGATGCGGTCTCAGCCGCCCGGATATTCGCTTGCCGAGGCAATGCTTTCCCGTTTTTCGCGGCGTTGCTTTCCACTGCCGGGCCGCCTGGTGCCGGCAGGCTTTGCCTTTGCCGCTGCAGCAAAGCGGCGGGTTTCCGCAGTGACGACACATTTCCGTGGCACAAAACGAACGAAGCAACTTTTGACGACGAACGGCGTTGCTTGGGCGATGCCGGTTCGGGAGATGTCGAATGGACAGATTGCAATTCGAGGTGCCGGTGCGCATCGCACCAGGCCCCGGCTTGCCCGTCGAGGAAATCTACAGCGTCGAGCAGGCGCTCGATTTTCTGCAGGATTGGCCGGCACGCCGGCAGGGGCCGGTGTATCAGAAAGCCTTCAATGCCTGTTTCGGTGCCACGGTGGATGTGGTCGAGACCGAAGACGCCTGCCGGGCGTTCATGGCGTTCTGCCGTGTCACCGGACTGATGGCCGGCGACATGATGGTGCCGCGCAAGCGCGGCGGCGAGGCGAGAGCACTGCCGGCCTGAGGGCCGCCGGGTGAACCAGTTCGGGTTCGAAAGTACATGACAATTCGCGTGCGCGACGCATCGGCCGGTCACCGTTAAGCTTCCGTTTCCACCTTCGCTGTTAGCCATTGCTTGTTCGGCAATGGTTGATTCGTTGCGTCAGTTTCATGGTTCGGAAGATGTACCCAGAAAAAGTCCGTGCGTTCCCGATCGATCGTCAGCTATTCTTGGTCAGGGAAGTTGCCGCCAAGCTCGGCAATCTGCATGGCGAGACCGCCACCTCGTTCTGGAAGGCAAAAGCGACGGAGTTGCTCGATCTCGTTGTCGGGACGGGCAGGGACAGAACGGCAGCCAGCGACGAAGTGCGCAGGTTCTTCCTGGCCGTGCAAAGAGAATTGTTGGCTGAGTCGAACGGTGAGTCCGTGCCAGTTCTTTCTGCCTGAAGCGGCGGACGCCGATCAGACGATGGCATCTCCGATCAAACAATGGCACCCCTGATCGAAAATGAGCCTAAGTTTTTAGCCATTCGTTCATATATGCGTGCTTTCTAATTGATCATGGTATTCAACTGCTTCACCCGGATACGGCTGACGGCGGCCGGCATAGGCCGCAGCAGAGCCGCAAACGTCGCCACCATCTTTGCCCTCACCCTGCCGATCGTTGTCGGTGCGGCGGGTTTTGGCGTGGAAACCTCCTATTGGTACTATAACAGCTTGAGACTGCAGGCCACGGCGGATGCCGCGGCCTATGCCGGCGCGCTGGAGCAGATCTCGGGTTCCGATACGCCGACGATCGTCGCGGCGGCGACCCAGTCGGCCGCGACGAATGGGCTTGGCGCAGGCACGATCGTCGTCAATACGCCGCCCGCGTCCGGACCGAACACGGCCAAGAAAGCGGTTGAGGTGATCGTCGGCCAAAAGCTCGATCGGATGTTCACCCTGATCTTCACTCAGACCCAGGTTCCAGAACAAGCGAGGGCCGTGGCCCTCATCACCAATGCTTCGAAGGCCTGCATACTGGCGCTCGATCCGACCGCCTCGCAGGCTGCCCTGTTTTCAGGCAACACCGGCGTGAAGTTCACCGGCTGCTCGGTGATGGCCAATTCGATCGCCTCGGATGCCATCAAGCTTCAGGGATCGGCGGGTCTCCAGGCCGATTGTCTGATAACGGCGGGCGGCGTCTCTCTCAGCAATCCCGTCACCACCGTTTGCGCGGCCCCGATCACCCAGGCGCTGCCTGCCGCGGATCCATTTGCCGGCCTGCCGGCCCCGGCGGCCTCGAACCCCTGCAAGAATATCAATGGCAACAAGACGACGCAAACGATCCAGCCGGGGACCTACTGCAGTGGACTCAGCCTCAGCGGCGATGTCACCCTTTCGCCTGGGGTCTACGTCGTCCAGGGGGGCGATTTCAAAGTGAATGCGAACGCCAACGTCTTCGGTGACGGCGTCACCATCTACCTCGCCGGCGCCTCGCGTGTGTCGATGAACGGCAACGCCACGGTCAATCTGAGCGCGCCGACGTCCGGCAGTTACTCGGGCGTGCTGATGTATGGCGACAGAACGGCCACCGGCGGACAGAGTACCTTTAACGGCACGGCAACCTCGCTGCTGACCGGCGCGCTCTACTTCCCCAGGCAGCAGGTAAACTATCTCGGGAATTTCTCCGGCAAAAGCGGGTGCACGCAGGTTGTCGCCGACATGATCCAATGGTCCGGCAACGCGACCATCAATCAGGATTGCACGCGCCTTGGAATGGGCGATATTTTCGCCGCGCAGTCCGTGATGCTGGTCGAGTAACCTTCCGTGGATCGCCGATCGTACTCAGTTCTTAAAGATGAGGTAGGCGCTGCGGCCGTTGAGTTCGCGATGGTGCTGCCCTTCCTGTGCCTGGCGCTGCTCGGCATCGTCGACGGCTGGTCATACGTCACGAGCTCACTGTCGATGCGCGCCGGCGTCAAGACAGCGGCAAACCTGGTGCTGGCTGGGTCGACTGACGATGCGGCAACGCAGGCCGTTGCCCTTTCGAGCTGGGAGAAGCGGCCGGACGACGGACAGGTCACGCTGAGCCGGATCCACAAATGCGGGACGACGGTGGTCGACGCCTCGACGCTGTGCAGCGGACCGAAGTTGTCGGCGGTCTTTGTTCAGATCCAGGCATCGGCCACCTGGACCCCGCCCTTCACCTTCGGCGTCTTTTCCGCCCCCAGCACGATCGGCCACCAGGAGTTGATCCGTGTTCGGTAATGCGAGGGGCTTCAGGGCCGATCGATCGGGCGGAGCCGCGCTCGAATTCGCGCTGATCGCACCGTTCCTCATCATGCTGCTATTCGGAATCTTCGCCTTCGGCTGGTCGATGAATTCGGCCTCAAGCGTTCGGTACACGCTGGAGGCGTCCGCACGGTCCCTGCAGCTTAACAACACGCTGACTCAGGCCGACATCCAGGCGATCGCGACGCAGAAACTGCTTGCGCTGGGTCTGAAGGATGTCAACGTCACGATCGCCATCGATCCCGTGAGCGGCGGCTTTCGCATGGCGCACCTGACCGCTGCCTATGCGTTCGTCATAGACTTCCCGTACTTCAGTGCCTTTCCGATCAATTATGCGACGACCGTTACCGTGCCGCTGGTCGGCAGCTAGGCGTGGGCTGTCCCTGCCATGTCGGCGGAGGACGTTTGGAACGGTTCCATTCCGCCCAGTAACAGGCTCTTTTGCCAGGGCGGGATTGCCGAAATTTTTACCCAAGATATCAAGAATCTCTAAACGTGTGCCCTTTACGAAAGCACGTATGGCCTCGTGGCGGAGCGGCTACGCTAGAGACTGCAAATCTCGGAAGCCTCGGTTCGATTCCGAGGCGAGGCCTCCAAAATCCCGATGCGGATGGATTGTCGGACCGGGACGGGATTGGAGCCCATCCGTGGTCCATTCCGCATTACGCCAGCGGTTCCGCTTGGGTGCAAAAAGCTCAACGGAACAGATATCTCGACACCTCGGGGTTGCCGCGGCGCCACATCACGTTATCGAGGAAGTAGTGGTGTACGTTGATGAAAATCAACACGATGAAGAAGAACAGCGACGATCCAAGGACCTCCCGGTCATAGGGGACAATGGCGGTCAGCGCGGTCGGAATCAGCCAGAAGCCCAGACCGCCAAGGAGGAGGCCAGCACTGATGAACTCCAGGAGCCGCACTCTGTAGGCCGGACCAAGAATCGACAGGATTCTGGATTGCGGAATTTTTTCGGCATCGCGCGCATCACGCTCGACATTGCTCTGATAGCGCCAGACCACCGCCAGGTACTGCAAGGAATGGAGCGCCGGCACTACGAGCAGCCAGAGCGGATTTGTCCTTACGATCAGAATCCAAAGATATAGCGACGCGCTGTAGGCGATGATGCCGTTATATGGCAGGCTGCCGCCATTCCTGGTCCAGCGATTGATCAGCATCACAACCGTGGCAGCCGTGGAGGCGGCCGCGGCCGAGAACGGCCCTCGATATGGTCTTGGATAGCCGGGTCATGGCCATGCAGGATATCACCGACGAGTTCGGGCGCCACACGGTCTTTGAACGCGGCCTGACGGCCCTCACGTCGCGCTTCGGCGTGGTCTCGCTGATGGCTCCCTGGAATGCTTGTCTGAAGCAGTTTTCAGGGCTCGTCACGATGACGAATATTATGCCTGCTGCGCAGCGTGTCACCGAAGGCAAGGGCACAGCTCGGGACATCCGCAACCTGGCGTCGTCCGGCATCGACGCGGACCTGGCCGGCCGGATCGTGAAGCAATACGCCGAGTACGGCGACGAACAGAACGGCATTCTTTTCGCCAAGGCCGGTGATTGGGCCGACCAGGAGGCGCGCGACGCGTTTCGCACGGCGGTCGTTCGCGAGGTCGACCGGATTATCGTCACTCCCGGCCAGGATAAACCGCTCTGGATGTCAACCGAACTCGGCAAGACCGTCGGTCAATTCAAAAGTTTTGCGGTCTCGTCCATGCAGAAGACCATGCTGGCTGGACTCCAGCAGAGAGACGCCGCGACCCTCAACGGGGTGCTGCTCTCCCTCGGGCTTGGCGCCATGACCTATTGGGCGCGCAAGACGATCGCCAACGAACCCACATCAGAAGATCCGAACGTGTGGGCTGTGGAGGCACTCGATTGGTCGGGGCTGACCGGCTGGGCCATGGACGCCAACGGCGTGCTGGAGAAGGCCACCAGGGGCAAGTACGGGCTATCAATGTTCACCGGCAAGCAGATATCGCGCTACGCCTCCAGGAACACCGCTGGCGCCCTCCTGGGGCCCACGCTCGACATGGCCGGCGATGCCTTCCAGATTTCCGGCGCCATCGCTACCGACGACTTCAAGCAGAGCGACCTTCATACCGTGCGCAAGCTGCTGCCGGCCCAGAATCTTTTCTTCGTCCGCACCCTGTTCGATCGTGTGGAAAAGGCGACCGGCTCGGCGCTCGGCCTGCCTGACAAGAGCAAGAAATGACATGCGGGCCATGGTCTGCTGTCACGCCGATCCGCGCCTTCGGCAAGCGCGCAATGGAACGTCGGATGACGTCCCGTCCCTCAGATGGAGCCCATTTCAATGGCTAGACCCGCAACCCCAGCTGTAAGGCTGCTCACCAGTGCACGCGAGCCCGTCAGGCTGGCCACAACCGGCCCGATCGACGTCGACGCCGGCGGCCTGCTGGTGATCGACAGCGTGCAGACCTCCGTCGGTGATCGGATTTTGGTCAAGGACCAGGCCGACGGCTCCGAGAACGGCATCCGCACGGCTTCGGAAGGGCAATGGTATGGGGCGGCCGATGCTCGCACGGCCCGCACCATGCAGAAGGGCACCACCGTTACGGTGCAGGACGGCACGGCCAATGCCGGCAAGACTTTCGCGTTTCAGACATTGGAACCCGTTATCGGGGATAGTGCCATTGTCATCACCGAAATCTTGCTGGGCGCGCCTCCCAGCGTCATCCGAGACTACATTGACGTGCCTGTCTATGTCGCCGACCGTTCAGCCGCCAAGGCGCTTGATGGGGCCAAGGACAAAGTGTTTGTCATCTACAACGAAGGCGGGAGGAACGGGCAGTTCTCGTACCGCCTCGCTTCCTCACTCTCCGCCTCAGAGCAGGCGATGACGGTTGCTGATACTTCAGAAGGCGTCTACTTCACGAGCGGCGCCTACACTGCCACAAGGCAGGGTGGCTGGCATGCTGATGGCAACGTCGCTGGTGAGTGGTTCGGTATTCTCGGCACCTACCTTGTTGATGCGCACGACGACGCTTCTGCGCTCCAAGCCGCACTCAACATGGCAAGCACTCTCGGCGCGCGTGGTGTCAATCTTGGTATCGGCACCTATGGCATCGGCTCGCAGATCGTAATCCCAGGAATATCGGTATCTACGGCCCCAGCTTTTCGATCGGCACCCGCTGGGACGCGGCCAACGCCGTATGGGTCCACGGCAAGGGGGCAAACTTCGCCATTACCCACAATCCCGCTACGAAAACCGAGGCTAACTCAACCTTCCTCCTGACCACCGGCAGCGGCCTCAAGGGCGTCTGCTTCTGGTATCCAAACCAGCCGGTCGTCAACATCGTGACCACTGTCCAATACGCGCCTACCATCGGCATGACGGCAGACGCACAGGGATATCTCGGCACGGTCACTAGCGCCTTCGTGGAGGACTGCTATGCCACCAACCCGTATAGCTTCCTTTCATGGTCGGGCCGGCACGGTCTCTGCAACGTCAAGAATGTCGTGGGGACCTTCCTACTAAGCGGCTTCATCATCGATCAGTCCTACGATATCGACCGGCTGCTTGACATCCATTTCAACCCGAACGCTGCCTATGTGGCTGAGTGGGCGGCCAATGGCGTCCGCACCGCGCAGTTCGCCAACAATGCCGTGTTCATGGAACTGGCGAAGGCCGACCAAGCGTATTTGGACCGCGTGTTCTGCTATGGCGGCAAGACCGGCTTGCTGCTGTCGAACAGAGGCAACGCAGCTGCCAGCGGTGCCTCTTTCGGCATGTGCGGATTTGAAGGCTGCGACTTGCCGCTTAGTGTCACTGGTGCGCCGCAAGAGATCGACTTCGGCTTTACCCAGTTCGGCACGTCAACCGATGTCTCGTCGGGCAACCACGCTATTCTGATAGCGCCAGCGGCCGGGAACCTGAAAAACCTAAATTTCTCCCGGTGCCGCTCGTTCCGCAGCGTGGGGTCTGCCATCCAGGCGGCCAACGTCAACGGGCTCAACCTGAACGGCTTTCGTGCAGGCAACGCCATCGACAAGGGTGACTTTGCTCGCGGCGTGGTGTCCCTCAGCAGTTGCACGGAAGTTCAGGCAAGCGGCATGAACTTGGACATCACCACGAGTGGGCTGATCGTCCCCATCATCATGAACAACTGCTCCAACTTCACGGTTAATGACAATTTCTTCGGCGGACCGCCACCACATGGGGGTCGTTCTCCAGCCCCACGAATGGTGAAGCCAGGAACAACAGGGCGAAGGCAGGGGCATCCATCACGGCCAAGGCATTCGTCGGCGGCACACCATCAAATATCATCATCGACCCGCTGGCCACGACCCCGAATGGGGATAGCCACATCTCTCTTGCGTCGGATCGGACTGGGGCTGATGTGTCCACCGTCCAAGCCGTGTTCGGAACAAGCGCCGATGAGTTCACCCTCGACGGTGCGACGACTTACGACTTTGAGGCCCAGTACGAGCTTTCCCGCGCGGCCGGAACGACTTCGCATACCTTCGCGACGCTCTTTGGTGGCACCGCCACGTTCACGTCGATTGACTACTTCGCCGAGGTCATGAACCCGACAGGCAACGTGCTGGCCAACGTGCAGGGGCTCCACGTCACTGCGGCCAATACGTCCGCCACTGAGTACATCGTCGTCAAGCTTCGCGGTCAGATGCGTATTAACACCGCTGGCACGGTGATCCCACAGTTCCAGTACTCGGCGGCTCCCGGTGGCGCACCAACGATCAAGCGCAACTCGTTCTTCAAGTGCAGGCCGATTGGGCCGAACTCGCTGACCACGCTGGGCCCGTTGTCTTAGCCGGCATGGCTGGCCCTTATCACGTTTTCCATCGACGCAGCGAAGTCATCCACCAAGATTGCATTGGCGTAGGCGGTAATGTGGTCGCCGTCGAAGTACAGCGGCTGTCCATTTTGGAAGACTGAACACGTTGCTAAGGGGCAAAGCTTCGGCAACGGGTCCCAAACACTGATGTTTGGCAGGGCGGCCGATATCTCGGCGAAGCCACTCAAAACAGGTGCGCGAAGGGTTTCGATAAGCTGTCGGTCTATTTCTGTCCCGCCTGCGCAGGCAGGGTTCATGGAATTGAACCAATCGCTGCACCGAAAGGCCGGGGATCTAAAAACGGGCTTGGGAGCCTCAAACACAACCGACAGACCCGCACGGGTTAGGGGGCGGAGTATATCGATCGCGCTCTTGACGGCCCGTCCCCGGTCCTTGTCGTTGGCAGCGGGGTCGTCCCCGGTGGCGGACCATTGCATCGAGAAGCGAGGAAGTCTGAGCGAAGATAGGAACAACAAGTCGCCCGGCTTTGCCACTTTGACTATGTAGCCAACGCCAGCAGTAGCGGCAGAAGCGCACACTCGCCCGGTATCGCGGCTTAGGTCCAGGCTGATGAATGGACACCCAGCAGTCCACACTATGACCGTCCGGATGCCGGTTACGAGCGTGAAGCGCTTCAGCAGTGGGAGGTACGCTCCTGCATGGGAGTCGCCGAGCACGAACAGGGTCTCTTTCCGCTCTCCAAATGGACAGCCGCCCTTGGCGAAGGACAGCGATTGCTTGTCACTCTTCGCCATGACGATACAGTTAGGAAAGTCTGGGAATCTGTCCGGAGCAGTCGCATACCATTCGGCTCTGTTCTGCATGACTGTGCTGAGCGCAATCTCGAAGCGGTCATCGCGCATCACTGTAAAGCTGTAGAACGCGCCGCAGATGACAGCCAAGAAGATAGTGACGATAGCAAAGTCGGGGAGGGCTTTGAGTGCCAGCGACCGGCGTGTCGGCAACTCGACCCAGAAATATGAGGCAAGGCTGAGCGCTACCGCAACTAGCAAGGCTACCAGCTTCGTGATGGTTGTTTCCATGCCAATCGTCCATCGCGCAATGACAAAGACCGGCCAATGCCAAAGATAGAGAGAATAGGATATCCAGCCAATGAACCTGACGGCCGGGATTTCCAGCACAGCCAGGTGCGATGCCCGGTCCGGTCCAAGGTAGTACAGGCTACCGATCAAACAGGTAGCGCAAGCCACGGCAGCGGCGTTTGCCCAGCCAGCGGGTCCAATCAGCAACGTCGTCAACAGCCCAAGCAGTGCAACCGTGGCGATAGCATTGCTTGACACCTTGCCTCGATCAGTCTGGGAGCGCCTGAGCCGACTGACCAACTGGAAGCAAAGGATGCCGCAAGCCAGTTGCCAGAAGCGCGCCCATGGCATGTAGAAAGCATGAAGCGGCTGTGCTGCAAGGAGATAAACCCAAGCCGCTAGCGAGGCGACGGCGAGCGCACCGTAGACCAATGTTGAAAACTTCCTCCCGCGAGGACCACCCAGCACCCAAGGGAGAAATAGGAGTGGGAAAACGAGATAGAATTGCTCCTCGACCCCGAGCGACCAGGTATGGGTGAACGGGTTGAACTCGGTTACCGGTGAGAAGTAGTCAGTGCCGCTGGCAAGGAAGATGTTGCTCATGCCGAAGAAGGCAAAGTAGGCCGTATCGCTGATCGATGTGCTGAGCCATGCATCGGGGACGAACAGGTAAGTCGCGAGTGCGCTGACCAACAAGCACACCAGCAGTGCTGGCATGATCCTCGTGAACCGTCGAGCATAGAAGTCCATGACATAATGGAATGCCGATTCCCCACTGTATCGGCTGGACACTACATAGCTGACGACAAAGCCGGAAATGACGAAGAAAACATCGACACCCAAGAAGCCGTTCGGAACGCCGCTGCCAAAGAGATGGTAGGAGACCACCGACAGAACAGCCACAGCTCGCAGACCGTCAAGGAAATTCAGATATTCTTTCGACGGGCTTTCCGAAGTCAAATCCACAGGCCGTTCTTTGGTTTGATTTTAGGTCGCTTCCCCCGTAGCGCCCTATCTAAGCGCGCGCAACCATCACGTCGAGGAAAGCGTTGAGCCGCGACTTCCTTGCAAGCCGCAATAGCGGCGCGCTCGGCATCTATCTCATTCCGTAGATGATGCGGAGGCACCTCTTCTGTTTGAGCGGATGGCAGCAATTACATCATCTGCCTTCGGCACAAGCGGGCGCCAAGGCATGAGAGGTGCGCCGGCCGACAAAAACGCCCGCTGGCGAGCCTCTATTTTATCAGAGCAGCGGAAGATCATCTAAAGGCGGGATAATTGCGAGATTAGCGGGTACAAACAGCCGTCTATCTCTGGCGCAAAAGCGACTGAGCGCTAACCATCGGCTCGATAACGCGGCGATGGGAGACATCCGTTCGATGGCGGCCAAGGCGGACTGGCGATTGTTTCATTTACCCGTTGTCCGCCGAGCCAAAAAGTTGTGGTGCCCTAGCGAAGACGAGGTCTGTGTTCGCTATTATCCTGATTATGCCACCATGGCGCAGGCTCTGCCTCACCGAAGCGCCGCAGCGCTTTACCGTCGGTGCTTAGGAATGGGAATCTGCAAAACGAAGGCTCGATTTCCAAAGACTTCCATTCGCTTGGGTGCCGGCGCCGCATAAGGGATTGACGATGAAACTTGGGCCGCATTGCGTTGGAGGGATCGGTTCAAGATTTGCCATCAAACAGAGTGGATCCAGGAAGGCAAACTCAGAAGGGCGGCAATGTCCGCCGAGCAGCGGTCCCGCCATCACGCACGACTACTGACTGGAAACGATTTCGAAGCGCCTTCGCTCGCATCGAGCGCCTTTCGCTGAAAGCCGCGGAGGAGACCAATCGCGCCGAGCGCCTCGCGCTTGAGGAGCTGCATGCTGCAGCTCGCCGCGCCGAGTTTAAACAGAAGAACACCATGGCGTTCTACAAAGATCCGGAAGGGATGTTACGTCGTATTCGCCGTGCCGTGCCCTCAAGATACTGGCGCGATATCCGGGATGATGTGACGTCCGACCTGACAAATAGCACTGCTTGAGGGTCGGTTAAGCCTGGACGACATAGAGGCGAGCGTGGCGTGCTATGTCTCGGCACACTTCACATCTCGCGATTGGTCGACAACCAAACCGATCCATGAGGACAACTTCCCAGTCGCTAGCCCGCTGGTCACGACCTGCCCATGACAAGCTTCACCCCCGCAACAGGGCGTGTTTGAAAAATTAACCGAATAAGAGCAGCATGTCCGTGGGCGTGATAACCCGGACCAGTGACGACCTAAAATCGTTGGCGCGATCTCAAGTCGTTTATCCCCTTTGGGGATGACGCGCAGCTTGGCGGCTGCCGCGAACGGCCTCTCTATAGGCCGGGGGCGGTGGTGCTGTCCAGACCCTCGCGGTTAAAAGCCACCGGCCTGTCTCACTGGCAGGTTATCACCCCCCGGCTTTGGCGCCGATCGCCATGCAGGGCCGTGATAGCCCTTTACCAGTGAGAAACCATGATGCCCAACTCACCAGGATTCCCCCAGCTTCGCCGGCTCATGGGGTCGTTTCAGTGCCCCGACTCGGAGACCATAGTCAGGCATGCCGCGCCGTCCACAATCGAAACAGGGAGATCATTCATGAACCAGCACGTCGATCGTCGCGCCCTTCTCTCATCGTCAGCAGTTGCCGCGGCGGCTGCCTTAGCCGCAGTCGCCACCGATCGCGACGCCCGGGCAGGCGAAACGCCCATCGGGGCGTTGACATCGCTGATGGCTGCGAAAGATGCCGCATATGCCCGTTTCGATGCGGCGATAGATCGTCACAATGAGATGGAAGAGGCATATTTCGCTGTGAACAGGAAAGAGCTGCTTGTCCCGCTTCAAATTGGTGGAGCACAGTCCCTTTACGTGACTGCCCATGATCTGGAGGAGTGCAGTAGCGACTGCCAGATCGCAATCAGCAAGCGCTATGCGAACGCCAGAAGCTTTATGACTGGTCTGGAGGTTGCGTGTGCGGCTCTGCACAAAGCCGAAAAAGCGGACCTTCGCAGCGTCAAAAAGATAGTCAAGGAGGAGCACGCTAGGCGAGTCGCCTTTGGCTTTGAGCAGGCAGTGGTCGAGCTCGACGCCTCGTCGGCGGCGGACATGCATGCCCTGACTGACGTCTGCGCCTACCGGTGCACGTCTCTTGAGGAATGTTGCACCAAGGCGGAATATTTGCTGACCGTGACTGGAGGCCGCTTCACGGAATTGCTGCAGGACGCTCGGAAGCGCTCTTGAGATCCTTCCTACCGCCTGTACGGGCCGCCTGACCCGTTCCGCAAACTTTGCGAACTGTGGCCCGCTGCCTCACGGTGGCGGGCTTTGGTAGGAGCATTCCGCCGTCGCAAGGCGGCGGCTGTCACTCGTGCTCGATCCGACCTCCCCCAACCCTATACTGGTCCCCACATGCCGCCGGTAAAACTGTCGCTATCGGCAATCTGCAAGATATTCGGCGGATCGTAGCGGTATCTCTCGCCAAACCACCCTTCATATTCGACGTGGATAGGAAATTGGGCATCAGCCTTCCAAAAGCTCTTTTTCAAACTTCTGTGTGTCAGGCCAAATGAGCACGTCGTCTGTGCACCATTCTGAAGAAGCCGGATCACCTTGGACGGATCGAAGCAGGACAGCCAAAGCCCTTGAGATTCCGTATCGGCCCCAGCACCAAGGGCGGCTTCCAGCGCAGCACGGTCGCGCACTACCAGTCTGATGTTCCTGGCCGGAATCGACCCTGAATTCAACACGACCAAGTTATAGGCTATCCGTCACTCCCACCATGATGCGTCTGGACCATCGCTGTTACGATCGGCCGGAATTGGCGCCTCCAAAAGAAGACGGACAGCCCAAGCGCCAACGCGGAAACAACCAACGCAACAACGGACACGGCGAGCTCGGCACTCATGAGTTTAGGCTCCTCCTAGTCGCTCCAGCGCACCTTGCTACCCCGAATGTGCCGGGTGTCAGACGCAAATTGCAGCTGCGCCATGATGGCCGCCTGTTCCACGTCTGGCACGATCGCGGTGATCAACGCGTCAATGGCCGGGATGCAACTCGAAGGTCCAGCGATCGAGAGGTTGAACCCAGTGGGATAGCGCAAATCGAAGTCTTGGTTTATGTGCGCGAGCTGCTTTGCCAGAGGCTTCATCAACTGCTCCGGAACGACAAGACCCCGCCGCTCGCACTCGGAGAATATGTAGGCGACGTCGTGGCCATACGGCTTTTGGCGCAAGGCCAGCTTTGAGACGCCGTCGGCGGCTAGGGACGATTTGAGTATGAGCTCAACGGCGTGCGCGAGAAGGAAATAGGCCGGATAGCTCAGACCAGGTTCGTCGCGCTCAGCAACGATCTGGAACGCCCGATAGTAGGACTGGCCTCGCTTCAGCAATTCACCTGCGAAATCCCCAAGCGGCTGGGGCATCTCATCTCCCATAGCTTTGCGGATACCTGTTTGAGGCCTGGCGCTGCCATTGCTCGATCCCTACCTGCCGGTACCCTGACCCTTCATGGCCGAGTCGGCGTGTCGCAAGGAAGGGGACGGTCCGAGAAAATTGGGGGAATCGCAACCTAGCCCGCGAGAACCCTTCCGACCGTGATCCCTATGCCGATCGCGACGCCTGTCGCAAGGTTTCCGGCGAGGCGCATCGCCCAGGCCGTAACGGAGCGCCAACGCTGTTCGGGTCGCGACTGATCACGTCAATCAGATCGTCGAAAATCCGTTCCACGAGTGCCCTCCGTGTCGCGTTCATGTCGCGTGGAGTTGCCGATAGTCGCAGGAAACGAGACGGAACAACAGAGTACCGTTCGCAAAAGTCCGCAGACGTTTATTCGGTGCATGTTCGACTAGTTCAAGGGAGCAGGTGCTAAGTGCCTGAAATATCTGGTACGCCCAAGGGGAATCGAACCCCTGTTACCGCCGTGAAAGGGCGGTGTCCTAACCGCTAGACGATGGGCGCGCTCAGACGAAGCGGCTTATACTGGCGTTGTGCGCAACCGGCAACCCGTTAGGTGCCGCCTTGGACAACTTTTTTCCGACCTGCCAAATCAGCGTTTTCGCGGGGGCGGAAGAGCTTGCAATTGCAGTGACGTCAGGCGCCCCGGCATCCTCGGGTGTTCGCGACGGAGCTTCGCTCCTGCTCTGCCCGTGGGTGACGAAGTCGCGGCCTTCGCCGCTGACAGGCTCCGGCCGACAAATCGCCGCTAGCCGTCGTCACCGCCGCTGCGCCGGCGGCAGCGCCAGTTCCAGTCACGCTCGGGGCCGACGTCGACATGAACCGATTCGGTGTGGCAGTAGGTGCCGACGCCGCCGCGGCCGGGCATGGTCCTGATGTAATTCGCAAGCTCCCACTTGGAGACGCCGGGCACCTGGATGTCGGCGGCGGCGCAATACATGTGCAGCGAATTCTTGGCGCCGTTGGCGCGACGGTTGCGGGCCGGATCGCGATAGCCCGAGGTCACCATCATCTTGCGGCCGTAATGGCCTTCGATCGTCTTCAGCACGCGCACAAGGGACGGCTTCAAGCAGGCCACGTCGACGCTCTCATTCTGCTTCAAGAGACCGTTGGGCGCGAGCCGAGCCATGCCGGCGGCGGAGGCAACCTGATAGGAGCCGCCCGAGCCTTCGTCCTCGTTGAGGTCGACGTCGCTTTCATCGTCGAGGCCGGATTTGCGCTTGATCTCGAACAGGGCCGTCTGGCGCACGCCGGGCAAGGCGTCACTGCCGGTGATGTGACCGGCATCGCCGCCGAGTGAAGCCAGTTGCAGTGGCTTCTGCGTGGAATCAGCAGAGGCAAATGTGATGATCGGTTTTGCCGCGGCCGGGGCAGGCTTGGGCTGCACGGCAGGCTGTTCGCCCGATCGGGTGTTGACCAGCGGAGCAGGCGTCGCCGAAGCCGGGGTGGCGCCGAACATCGAGGCCAGGAAGCCTTTTTTCTTCGGCGCGTCGGCTTGCGGTGCCTCGCCGGCGGTCACGTATACCGGATTGTTCATCACCGGTGCCGCGGCTGGCGTCGGCGCGGTGGCGGCGGCATCGGCGGCGGCGATCTTCTGGGCGACCGCGTCTGTCTGCCGCGCCGTCTGTACCGGCTGCTGCAAGGACTGCGGTGTCTGTCCCGCGATCGTTTCCGCGCCGGCCGGTATGGTGAGCGGGAAAGTGGCCCCAGGCTTGGCAATCGGTACGTATGCAACCTTTTCGGGGAGTGCCGTGTCGCTTTCGCTCATCACGGTCGTCTGCTCTGTCGCCACTTGCGACGACGAATCAGCGGCGAGAGGCTTGCCCGCAGAGGCGGCGTGGAGGTCCGATTCGGAAGCATTATAGCCGGGCATTCCAACCGACATTGTCGGATCGCCAGCCGATGTGCAGGAGGCCAGAAGTATGGAGCAGAGCGCTGCCACAATGGCGCGGCGTTCTCCCTTTGCGAGGCTCCATCCTGCTGATTTCAAAGTCAAATTCCCCCTCGGTGTCCGATCGGTATATACCTGGCGCCGACTGGTATGTCCGCGTCAGGTGGACCTTTGTCTCCGATCCGGAAACGAGACCTGTGTCAAATCAGCAAGCCTGTAAGTATTTTTGCAGCGATTGCCGAATTGCGGCCGCTTGATGGTTGACGACACCATTTCGCCCGCTTTTGCGGGGGCGTCAACTCACCAGACATTACAGTCCGTTACACACGCACCTTGACATAGGTCCCGGGAGCATCGCCCAAGGTTTTCATATGCTTGCCGGGTTTGCGGGCAGGCACACGGGTGTTGTCCTTGGCCTCTATCCAGCCTTGCCAGTGCGGCCACCAGGATCCCGGATGGTCGGTGGCGGAGGCTATCCACTGGTCGAAGTCGCCCTTCGGCGGACCGCCGGTCCAGTACTGATATTTGTTGGATGCGGGCGGATTGACGACGCCAGCTATATGGCCCGATCCCGCCATCACGTACTCGACCGGGCCGCCGAAATATTTCGAGCCAAGGAAGACGGACAGAGCCGGCGCGATGTGATCTTCCCGGGAGGCGAGATTGTAGACCGGAATGGTGACATCGCCGAGCGAGATCGTGTGGTCCGCCAGTTCCATCGTGCCGCGCGAGAGGTTGTTCTCGAGATAGCAGTTGCGCAGGTAGAAGGAGTGGTTGGCCGCCGCCATGCGGGTCGAATCGGCGTTCCAGTAGAGCAGGTCGAAGGGCAAAGGGTCCTTGCCGCGCATGTAGTTGTTGACAACATAGGGCCAGATCAGGTCACCCGAGCGCAGCATGTTGAAGGCGGTCGCCATCTTGGTGCCGTCGAGATAGCCTTTTTCGTTCATCGACTTTTCCACCGCCGCGACCTGTTCCTCGTCGACGAACACTTTCAGATCGCCGGCATGGGTGAAGTCGACCTGTGTGGTGAAGAAGGTCGCCGACTTGATGCGGTCGTCGCCTTCCCCAGCCATCAGCGCCAAGGCCGCCGCCAGCAACGTGCCACCGACGCAGTAGCCTATAGCATTGACGTCGCGCTCGCCGGTCGCTTTCTCGATCGTGTCGAGGCCGTATTGCAGGCCTTCCCTGATATAGGCTTCCCAGTTCTTGGCGCCGTGGCGTTCATCCGGATTGATCCAGGAGATGACGAAAACGGTGTGGCCTTGCTCGATCGCCCAGCGGATGAAGGATTTCTGCGGGTTGAGGTCGAGTATGTAGAACTTGTTGATCCAAGGCGGGCAGATCAGCAGCGGGCGCTTCAGCACCGTCTCGGTCGCCGCATCATACTGGATGATCTCGGCGACATCGCTGCGGCCGACCACCTTGCCGGGCGTGGTGGCGATGTTCCTGCCGATCTCGAAGGGTGAATAGTCGGCCTGACGCAGTTTGAGGTCGCCTTTGCCGGCGGCAATGTCCTCAGCCAGCATCTTCATGCCGCGCACCAGGTTTTCGCCGTTGGAGGCGACGGTTTCGCGAAACAGTTCGGGATTGGTCAGGATGAAATTGGACGGCGAGATGGCGTTGGATACTTGCTTGACGTAGAAGCTCGCCTTGTGGCGGGTATGCTCGTCCAGGCCTTCGGCATGGTCGACCAGTTCGGACGCCCAGCGCGAGGTGACCAGATAGGCCTGTTTCAAGAAGTCGAAGAAGGCGTTGCGGCCCCATTCCGGGTCCTGGAACCGCTTGTCGCCGCGCTCCGGCTTGACGGCATCGTCGGCGCCTTCGGCATTGGGGCTGACGCGCTGGATGGCGTTCGCCCAAACCGTCATGTAGCCAGCGAACAGCCGCGTCTGCGCTTCGAGCGCCCGCTGCGGATCGGCGAGCCAGTATTCGCTGAGCTTGGAGAAGGTCTTGACCATGTCGACGACCGGCTCGGCGACCTGGTCGCGCACCTCACCTTTTTCGCGCGGTTCGGCCCATGCGGAAGCCGCCTTGCCAGCCTGCTCGATCATCCGCGCCATGTTCAGCGCGAAGCGTTCCGGGTCCTTCACCAGATATTGCTCGACCGTCGAAGGTCCGCCATCTTCCGCTTTGCCCGAATCGGGTGTTTTGGACATGGTTCGCGGGGTTCCTCCGGAAGCGTTTTCTTGACATATTAACATGGGACATCCGACAGGGTCCAATCTCGCTCTACCCCGGCTGCCAAGGAAACAATATGACGATTAAGTTTGGCGAGACTGTTTTTTTCGGTGCCGGCCACTTTTGCCGCATCAGCGCGGCCCTCATGCTCCTGGCCGTTGCCGGATGCTCGAGCACGAATACCAGCGGTCCGGTGCCGATGGCCACCGACGCGGGCCCGAAGGACACCGGCACCTTTCCGAACCTCAACATCCCGCCGCAGGTGGCGGCGAAACAATTCACCGAGGCCGAGAAGAAAGCCAAGCTCGCCCAGTTGAAGGCCGACGAGAACGGGCAGGGCGCCAAGGGCGGCGGCGCGGCCGTCACCAACCAGGCGGCGCTGACCGATCTCGCCAAGAAACATGGTCCGCAGACCCTGAAGCAGATCGAAGGCAAATGCGACCCCGCCCTCGACCCTACCTGCAAATGAGTATATAGCGCGCGCCCAACGCTCCCTTGCTGTCTGGAACTGCCATGGAAGAATTTCACAAGGTCCGCCGGCTTCCGCCTTACGTGTTCGAGCAGGTCAACCGGCTCAAGGCGAGCGCCCGTTCGCGGGGCGCCGACATCGTCGACCTCGGCATGGGCAACCCGGACCTGCCGACGCCCAAGGCCATCGTCGACAAATTGTGCGAGGTCGTGCGCGATCCGCGCACGCACCGCTATTCCTCGTCGCGCGGGATTCCCGGTTTGCGCCGCGCCCAGGCAAACTACTATGCCCGCCGCTTCGGCGTGAAGCTCAACCCCGACACCCAGGTGGTGGCCACGCTCGGTTCGAAGGAAGGCTTCGCCAACATGGCGCAGGCGATCACCGCGCCCGGCGACGTGATCCTGTGCCCCAACCCGACCTATCCGATCCATGCCTTCGGCTTCATCATGTCGGGCGGGGTCATCCGCTCGCTGCAAGTCGAGCCCGATGACGGCTTCATTCCGGCGCTCGAGCGCGGCGTCCGCCATTCGATCCCGAAGCCGCTAGCGCTGATCCTCAACTATCCATCGAACCCGACGGCACTGGTCGCCTCGCTCGATTTCTACAAGGACGTGGTGGCCTTCGCCAAGAAGAACGACATCATCATCCTGTCCGACCTCGCCTATTCGGAAATCTACTTCGACGGCAATCCGCCGCCTTCCGTGCTGCAGGTGCCGGGCGCCATCGACGTCTGCGTCGAGTTCACCTCGATGTCGAAGACCTTCTCCATGCCCGGCTGGCGCATGGGCTTCGCCGTCGGAAACGAACGGCTGATCTCGGCGCTGACCCGGGTCAAATCCTATCTCGACTACGGTGCCTTCACGCCGATCCAGGTGGCGGCGGCGCACGCGCTCAATGGCGACGGCGCCGATATCGCCGAGGTGCGCGACATCTATCACAAACGCCGCGACGTGATGGTCGATGCGTTCGGCCGCGCGGGATGGACCATTCCGGCCCCCGCGGCCTCGATGTTCGCCTGGGCGCCGATCCCTGAGCCGTTCCGTCATCTGGGCTCGCTCGAATTCTCCAAGCTGCTCATCGAGCACGCCGATGTGGCGGTGGCGCCCGGTGTCGGCTTCGGCGAACATGGCGACGATTTCGTGCGCGTAGCACTGGTCGAGAACGAACACCGGATTCGCCAGGCGGCACGCAACATCAAGCGCTTCCTGTCGGCCAGCGCCAAGCAGCCCAACAATGTGGTGCCGCTGTCCGCCCACCGGTAAATACAAATTCGATCTTATTTGAGGGGCGTCGCCTTCCATGGCTGAAGCACTGCGTGTTGGAATTGCTGGACTTGGCACGGTCGGTGCATCGGTGGCGCGCGTGTTGCGCGACAAGGCGGCGGAACTGACCCGCCAATGCGGGCGCGACATCATCGTGTCGGCGATTTCCGCACGCGACCGGAAACGCGAGCGTGGCATCGATCTGAGCTCCGCGAATTGGTTCGACGATCCGGTCAAGATGGCGCAGACCGCCGAGATCGACGTGTTCGTCGAGCTGATCGGCGGCGATGAGGGGTCGGCGCGCGCCTCGGTGAAGGCCGCGCTCGAAGCCGGCCGCCATGTCGTCACCGCCAACAAGGCGCTGCTTGCCAAGCATGGCGTGGCGCTTGCCGAAATCGCTGAAAAGAAGGGCGTGCTGCTCAATTACGAGGCCGCGGTGGCAGGCGGCATCCCGGTCATCAAGACGATGCGCGAGGCGATGGCCGGCAATTCCGTCACTCGTGTCTTCGGCATCCTCAACGGCACCTGCAACTATATCCTGACCCGCATGGAGGCCGAGGGCGTCTCCTTCGACGTCGTGCTGAAGGACGCGCAGCGGCTGGGTTATGCCGAAGCCGACCCGACCTTCGACATCGAGGGCCATGACACGGCGCACAAGCTGTCGATCCTGACCAGCCTTGCCTTCGGCACCAAAATCGCCGCCAACGACATCTACATGGAAGGCATTTCTAACATTACCCAGGCCGACATCCGTGCCGCCGGCGATCTCGGCTACCGGATCAAGCTGCTCGGTGTCGCCCAGCGCACCGAAAGCGGCATCGAGCAGCGTGTGCACCCAACCATGGTGCCGACTGCTTCGGTCATCGCGCAGGTGCATGGTGTCACCAACGCGGTGGCGATCGAGACCGATATCCTGGGCGAGTTGCTGCTCTCGGGCCCCGGCGCCGGCGGCAATGCCACCGCCTCGGCGGTCATCGGCGACATCGCCGACATCGCCAAGAGCCGGCCCGGCTTCCAGCATGGTCCCGTCTTCGGCCGGCCGGCGAAGGAGCTGAGACCGTATAAGAAGGCGCAAATGCGCAGCCATGCCGGCGGCTACTTCATCCGGCTGACCGTGCACGACCGCATCGGCGTGTTCGCGGCGATCGCCAAGCGCATGGCCGACAACGATATTTCGCTGGAATCGATCGTCCAGCATGCGGTCAGCGGCGAGGCGGCGGCGCAGAAGACGGTGATCCTCGTCACCCACGAGACTACCGAGGCCGCCGTGCGCAAGGCTGTCGACGGCATCACCAAGGACGGCCATCTGACCGACAAGCCACAGGTCATCCGCATCGAGCGGGCAGGGTAGCAGGCAGCCTCGTTGCCGTGGGCATAACCACCGGCGGCGTATCTCGGTTCGGTGAGGACGTCCCGCTGCCGCCGGAACGAATTGGCGTCGGTACCGTTCTCTTGGTCAGCAACCAAGGGAGCCGCTTCATGGCCGATACCAACAAATCCGACGCCCCTGACATCGGCGACATCCAGAAGACGCTGGAAAAGCAGATCGCCGACCTGCGCAAGGAGATCACCAAGATCAACAAGAGCATTTCGCAGCGCAGCGCGGAAATGCTCGATGATGCCAGTGAGCAAGCATCGGACTTCTACGATACAGCCGCTTCCCGCGCCTCGCGGACGGCGCAGCAGTTGCGCAGCCAGGCCCAGTCCGTTTCGGAAGTCGCGCGTGAAAATCCGGGCACGACGACCGCCGTGGTTGGCGTGATCGGCCTGCTCGGGTTTCTGGCCGGGATTGCCGTCGGCCAGTCGATGAACGACACCTCGCGCCGCTGGTATTGACCGCGCCGATATTGAGCCGGCAATGCCGGCTCATTTCTCCGTTTCAGCAAGTCATTTAAGGAGGGCATTATGGCTTCGTCCGTGTTAATCGGCATCCTGATTACATTTCTGGTCATCATTCTCGTTCTCTACCTGGTGCAGCGGCTGCCGCTCGACGCCAGGATGAGGCAGATCGTCCAGGTCATCGTCATCATCATCGGCATTATTTCGCTGCTCAAATACCTCGCGGTTTTCTAGGACCACGAAGACGGCAATTTCTGTTTCGTGCCGGCCCGGTTGATCCCAAACCGGGCCGGCATTGTTTTCAAAATTCGGTTCAATCGATTGATATTGCTATCCTTTCGATAAACCATCCGGGCAGGTCTTGCCGTTGTCATGGTCGTTTGACAAAACAAGCACGCCTCTGGCGGGAGGCGGCATCAAACGAGGATTTGCCGAATGAATGTGGCCCAGAACATCGTCGCCGGCCTTGACCGGATACTCACCATGGAACTGGTGCGCGTCACCGAACGGGCCGCGGTCGCGGCCGCCAGGCTGCGCGGCCGCGGCGACGAAAAGGCTGCCGACCAGGTCGCCGTCGATGCCATGCGTGAGGAGCTCAACCGCCTCGCGATCAAGGGCACGGTGGTGATCGGCGAGGGCGAGCGGGACGAGGCGCCGATGCTCTATATCGGCGAGGAGGTCGGGACCGGCAAAGGGCCCGCGGTCGATATCGCGCTTGATCCGCTCGAAGGCACGACGATCTGCGCCAAGAACCTGCCGAATGCGCTCGCCGTGATCGCGATCGCCGAGAAGGGCAGCCTGCTGTTCGCGCCCGACGTCTACATGGACAAGATCGCGGTCGGTCCCGGTTACGCCGACGGGGTCATCGATATCGACGCCTCGCCGGCCGAAAACGTCGCCAGCCTCGCGCGAGCGAAGGGCGTTGCTGTGTCCGACATAACGGCCTGCATTCTCGACCGTCCGCGCCACGCCAAGCTGATCGATGCCGTGCGTGCCACGGGCGCCGCGATCCGGCTGATCGGCGACGGCGACGTCGCCGGCGTCATCCACACCACGGACGCGGAAGAAACCGGCATCGATATCTATCTCGGCACCGGGGGCGCGCCGGAAGGCGTGCTGGCCGCGGCGGCGTTGCGCTGCACCGGCGGCCAGATGCAAGGCAGGCTGATCCTCGATACGCCGGAAAAGGTCGCACGTGCCGCAAAGATGGGCATTTCCAATCCGAAGCGGATCTATCAAGCGGAAGACATGGCGCGCGGCGACGTGCTGTTCGCGGCCACCGGTGTCACCGATGGCAACATGCTGGCTGGCGTCAAGTTCGGCCGCACATACATCACCACCCACACGATCGTACTGCGATCGTCATCGCGGACCGTGCGCGAGATCAAGGCCAGGCACCAGGATATGGATAAGTTCTAGACCCGCTTGCGAAGCCGGGCCGCAGTTGTTAGCCATCTGGCTGCCTCCGATGGCGGCAAGGGTTTAACGATGACACCGCCCGATCGGCATGCGGCCTCTGATGTCTCGGGCGGCCAGCGAACGGTGGGTGCACGGCTGAAAGGCGGAAAGCGTAGTTTTTCTTGAAGTCTCCCGCGGCCTTTGGCTTATCCTGCCGCCAACCATGAGTTGGCAAAGCGCATGATGGGCGAAAGGCGCCTCTTCCTCGATGTCAGGCAGTCGGCAACCGGTCTCTCCTGGGAGCACCGGCTGACCGAACGGCAGGACATGATCGCGCTCGCCATCGCACAGGGTCATGGCGTGCCCGACATCGTCGCGCGCGTTCTTGCCGGACGCGGCGTGGCCGCCGATGAGACCGAGCGGTTTCTGGACCCGACGATCCGCGACCTGTTGCCGAACCCGGCCTCGCTGACCGATATGGACAAGGCCGCCATCCGCATCGCCGCCGCCGTCATGGCGCGGGAGAAAATTGCGATCTTCGGCGATTACGACGTAGATGGCGCGGCCTCGTCGGCCTTGCTGAAGCGGTTTCTCACGCATTTCTCGGTGCCGTCGGAAATCTATATCCCGGATCGTATTTTCGAGGGCTACGGTCCCAATCCCGATGCCATGCGCGAACTGGTATCGCGCGGCGCGACGCTGATCGTCACAGTCGATTGCGGCACCAACAGCGCCGTTTCGATCGACGCGGCCAATGCCGCCGGCGCCGATGTCGTGGTGCTCGACCACCACCAGGTCGGCGGCGTCTTGCCTGCGGCAATTGCCGTCGTCAATCCAAACCGCGACGACGACCTTTCCGGACAGGGCCATCTCTGTGCCGCCGGTGTCGTGTTCCTCGCCTTGGTCCAGACCACAAAGGTGCTGCGTGGCCTGAGCGATGTCACGCCGCCCGACCTGCTTTCCCTGCTCGATCTCGTGGCGCTTGCCACCGTTTGCGACGTGGTGCCGCTCACGGGCGTCAATCGCGCCTTCGTCGTCAAGGGTTTGCAAGTGGCGCGACAGCAGAAGAATGAAGGCATGGCCGCGCTGGCACGAGTGTCGCGCGTTGGCGAGCCGATCAGCACCTTCCATCTCGCCTATCTGATCGGTCCGCGCATCAATGCGGGCGGGCGCATTGGCGATGCGGCACTCGGCAGCCGGCTGCTTGCAACGGACGATCCCGTCGAGGCGCAGACCATCGCAGAGACGCTAGACCGGCTGAACCAGGAGCGGCAGCTGATGGAGCAGGAGATGCTCGCCGCCGCGCGCGCCGAAGCCGATGCCGAGCTCGCGGGCGGCAGCGGCCCGGCGATCGTCGTCACCGCCAGCAACAGCTGGCACCCCGGCATCGTAGGCCTGCTTGCCTCACGACTGAAGGATCACGCACGGCGGCCGGCCTTTGCCATCGCCTTCAACGCCAACGGCACCGGCACGGGCTCGGGCCGTTCGGTGTCGGGTTTCGACCTTGGCCGGCTGGTGCGCGAAGCCGCCAATGCCGGGCTCATCGTCAAGGGCGGCGGCCATGGCATGGCTGCCGGCATCACCGTCGAGCGGGCAAGACTGGGTGAGCTCAGGGCCTTCTTCGAGGAGCGGGCAGCCGCCGACGTTTTCAGGTTGCAGGATGAGGAAAGCCTGGCGATAGACGGCGCGCTTGCCGCCGAAGGCGCGACGCTCGGCCTGCTCGATGCGTTGGAAAGGGCGGGGCCCTTCGGTGCCGGGCATGTCGCGCCTGTTTTCGTGCTGCCGCGCCATCGGCTGGTCGATACCAGGCTGGTCGGCACCAACCACATCCGCGCCGACCTGCAGTCGGGCAGCGGCGGCCGCATCCAGGCGATCGCCTTTCGTGCCGTCGATACGGTGCTTGGCGAGTTCCTTTCCAAGAACCGCGGCAAGACGGTGCATGTCGCCGGCTCGCTGTCGGGCAATTACTGGAACGGCAACCGTACGGTGCAGTTTCGCATCATCGACGCCGCGCGGGCGTAGGGCGCGCCGGAAACCCGCGCAATTCAGCCGGCCGGCGCATAACGCAGCAACGTCACGCCCTGGGGGAGACTTTGCGTGCCGAGCGGGGTCAACGCCAGCGACAGGCCGGATTCAAAATATGGCTTGCCGCCACCCAGCACCACGGGATGCATATAGAGCCGGTATTCGTCGATGAGGCCGGCTCGTGCCAGAGAGGCGGCAAGGTCGGCGCCGCCAAGGATGACGAGGCCATCGGCCTGCGCCTTGAGAGATCGTACCGCATCCTCCGCATCGCCATCCACCAGCCGGGCATTGAGCCCGACTTGCCGAAGCGTGGTCGAGAAGACGATCTTCGGCGTTTCGCGCCATGCATGGGCAAAATCCCGCTCGACCTCGGTGGCGCCGGTTTCGCGTTCAGGGCTGTCCCAGAAGCGCATGGTTTCGTACATGCGCCGTCCGGCGAGCACGGCGGAAGCCTGTCTCATCATGTCGTTGAAGTGCTGGTGCAGTTCCGCCTCGGGCACTGGCAAGCCGATGTCCTCGTTCGATCGGGCGATATAGCCGTCCAACGACGTCAGCATGGAATAGACAATCCTGGCCATCGGCACCTCCGCCTGGATTGACGCAGATCACCATAACCAATTGCGTTTTGCAATCGGTTTGTCCTGAGGCCAATACAACTTGAGGAAATGGTCTAGGCGAGAACCGTCTGCAGCCGCGTCAGTTCGCCGATCTGCGCCATCGTCGCCTGGTAGCCGAGCTGGATCGCCTCGTCGGCCCGGTGAAATTCGGTGAGGCCGATATGGCTGAGCTTGGGCTGCAGCGACATGTCGGGCGGATCGCCGGCAAGTCTCGCCCGCGAAATACGGTCCTGGATGATGTTGAAGGCTTCGACCATCACGCCGGTGATGCCCAAACGCGTCTGGTGCGATTGGTGTTGGGCGTCGACCTGGCCGGGCCTTGGCGCATCCTTTTCGATAACCAGCTCGCCAGCGCTGTGCTTGATCACGGCGGCGCGGCCGAACAGGTCGTAGTGGAGGTTGACCGCCACGACGAGCGGCTGCTCGTAGGCGCGGCAGACCGAAACGGGCACCGGGTTGACCAGCGCTCCGTCCACCAGCACGCGGCCGTTGCAATCGACAGGCTCGAACACGCCAGGCAGCGCGTAGGACGCGCGCATGGCGGTGATCAGCGATCCGCTCGACAGCCAGATCTCGTGGCCGGTGCGGATTTCCGACGCGACGCAGACAAATGGCTTGGGCAGATCGTCGAAGCGGATGCCGGCCACGTGCTCGCGCAGGCGCGCGTCCAGCTTCATCCCGCCGAAGAGGCCGCTGCCGCGCAGGTTGAGATCGAGCAGGCCGAAGATACGTCGTCTGGTGAGGCTGCGGGCGAACTCTTCCAGCTCATCCAGTTTGCCGGCGAGATAACAGCCACCGACCAGGGCGCCGATCGAGGTGCCGGCGATCATCGAAACTTCGATGCCGGCTTCATCGAGCGCGCGCAGCACGCCGATATGGGCCCAGCCTCTGGCGCAACCGCCGCCGAGCGCGAGCGAAATACCTGTTTTCTTGGGGGAGGTTGTTTCGGATGCGCCGCCTGCCGAGGACAGGCCGTTGGCCTCCCTGACATCTGGTCTGTTACGCAATGACGCCCATTCGAGCATCATGATCTCCCTTGTCCCAGGCTAGTATACGGACGGGCCGTATCGAAATGATGAATCTATGTGGTCGGTGTCAGGCAGAAGGTTCAAGCTGATGGCTTCCGATACGTGTTTTCCGCATCGAACAGCGGCTTGCTGCCGTCGTCGGCAAGCGTCCCCTTGCCGTCGATCAGCCCCACCGTCCGATAAAAGCATGAACGCCGGCCGGTGTGACAGGTTGCGTCGTGGCCCAACACTTTCACGCGAAGCCACACCGCATCCTGGTCACAATCCGTGAGCATCTCGACGACATGCTGGAAATTGCCCGAGGTTTCGCCCTTCTTCCAGAGCGTGTTGCGCGAGCGCGACCAGTAATGGGCAATGCCTGTTTCCAGCGTCAGAGCCAGCGCCCGTGCATTCATATGCGCGACCATCAGCAGCATGCCGTCGGCGGCATCGGTGACGACGACGGTGACAAGACCGGCGGCATCGAAGCGCGGCGAAAACACCGCGCCTTCCTCCAAGGCTTTCTTGTCCGAGGGAGCTTCCGGAAATTCCAGTGCCGACATTGCCGGTCTATCTTCCTATTGACCGCGACGTCGGCAAAGGGCTTACGCCCTGCCGCCGCGCACCATGGTGACAAAACGAACCTGCTCTTCGGGCGTATCCTTGAAGACGCCCGTGAAGGTGGAGGTCAGCGTTGTGGAACCTTGCTTACGGATGCCGCGCATGGCCATGCACATGTGCTCGGCCTCGATCATGACGGCAACGCCGCGCGGGTTGAGCACGTCCTGGATGACGCCGGCAATCTGGGCGGTCAGGGCTTCCTGCGTCTGCAGCCGATGGGCAAAGATATCGACGACGCGCGCGATCTTGGACAGGCCGACGACCTTGCCGTCGGGCAGGTAGCCGACATGCGCCTTGCCGATGATCGGCACCATGTGATGTTCGCAATGCGAATGGAACTGGATGTCCTTGACGATGACCAGGTCGTCGTAGCCGGCGACCTCCTCGAAAGTACGGCCAAGCTCCTCGGCCGGGCACATGTCGTAGCCGCCGAACATTTCGCGATAGGCCTTGGTCACGCGCTTGGGCGTGTCGATCAAACCCTCGCGATCCGGATTGTCGCCGGTCCAGCGCAGCAAGGTGCGTACGGCGGCCTCGACTTCGGCCTCGCTCGGGCGGTCGGTGACCGGCTTTTCCATATAGGCGGACTGGGGCATTAGTTTCTTGATGACGGCATCCATAAAAGGCGTCTCCCGTAGTTCCTCTCTGAGGAGGAACGAGTTGAACGGACCACGACCTTTCGGTGTCGGAAACTCGCCCCGTTTCCAGCCCCGTAAGCGGCGTGAACTTCCCGGCAAGGACAGTGGCGTTCGCCGCCTTGTCGATACCGGACTGCCAGCATTATATATGGTCGTGCCGAGCGAATGAAAGACGCAACAACGGCAATCGCTGTTCGCTTGGCGGCGACGGATTGGAAAATAATGATCAACGACGTCTACAACGCGAAAATTCTCGGTTTTGCCGGAAATATCGCCCGCATCGGCCGGCTCGATCATCCCGACGCGACCGCGAAGGCGCATTCCAAGCTGTGCGGGTCGACCGTTACCGTCGACCTCAAGATGGAGGACGGCGTGGTCACCGACTTCGCCCACGACGTGAAGGCCTGCGCGCTCGGCCAGGCATCGTCCTCGATCATGGCGCAACATGTCGTCGGCGCCAGCGCCGAGGAATTGCGCGCGGTGCGCGAGACCATGCTGAAGATGCTGAAGGAGAACGGCGCGCCGCCGGAAGGCCGCTTCGCCGACCTCGGCTATCTGGAGCCGGTGCGCGACTACAAGGCGCGTCATGCGTCGACCATGCTGACTTTCGACGCCGTGGTCGACGCCATCGGCCAGATCGAGAAGAAGCGCGCCGACGAAGCGGCCTGAGAGTGGTCTTCGACCTTACGGTGAGCGGATCCCGCCAGAGCGGTCGTTCATGCCATGGCTTGGTGTTCGCCGGTACTCTTGCCGCTTCACTTGTGTCGGCCGGTGGCTCAAGCGGGGCGGAACCAGCAGTCCAGCGCGATATCGGCGACTATCTCATGAGGGCCGTCCAGCCCTGCTGGAACGTGCCCGCAAATGCCACAAGTACTGCACGCGTCCGGATCAGCCTGAACAAGGACGGATCGCTCGCCGGGCCGCCAAAAATCGTCGGCCCCGTGACATCGGCAAGGCATAAGGTTGCCGAAGCCGCCATTCGCGCGATCACGCGTTGCGCGCCGTTTCCCGGGCTGGCGTCCTACGGCGCCGACTATGATTTGTGGCGCGACATCGTCGTCACATTCTACCCAGCAGTCGACCCGGCGGCGGGACATCCGTCCATGGACATCAACGACCTCGATAAACTTCTCGGAAAATACAAGAAGGTAAAGTAGCCGGCTCCGGCCAGCGCATGGCTCAGGCCGGAGCTTTCAGCGCTCGCCTGCTTTCGATGAATTCGCTTCTTAGCCAGTCGGCGAAGGCCGCGGCCGGTTCGGAGAGACTGTGCAAACTCCTGGCCACCAGCCAATAGGCCCCGGATGCGACATCGATGTCGAACGGTTTGACCAGTGCTCCGGTCTCCAATTCTTCTCCAATCTGCAGGAGATCGCCCAGCGCCACGCCGTGGCCGAGCAGCGCGGCCTGCTTGGAGAGTGAGGCGTCCGCAAGCATCGGCCCGCGCGTGGGCATGGCGTTGGCGGGTACGCCCGCCGCCTCGAACCAGCGCGTCCAACCCTGGCGGTTTTCCTCGTGCAAAAGCGTGAAGCGAGCAAGATCGGCCGGCTTCCCGAGGGCTGGGCCCGATGAAAGCAGCGCCGGCGACAGAACCGGCGAATCGACTGTCGAGGCCAGCCGCTCGGCTTCGCTGCGGGGCCATGACGTCGCGTTCGAGCTGAAACGTAAGGCAAGTTCGGGCTGGTCGCTGCGGAACTCGATCAGCCTTGGGTCCACTTCGAGGGAGACGTCGATATCGGGCCGCAACTGGCGAAACCGGTTGAGCCGGGGTACCAGCCAGACGGATGCAATCGACGGCTCGACGCTGACACGAACCACGGCCTGCGCGGGAACCGCGACCAGTTCCGAGAGTAGTTTGTCGATGTCGTCGAAACTTCTGACCAGTTGAGCAAGCAGCCGACGGCCTGCATCCGTCAGTTCGACGCGGCGATGGTGCCGTTCGAAAAGCGGTTGGCGCAGGAAGGTTTCGAGTTCGCGGATCTGCCGGCTGATCGCCGCCTGCGAGACGAAAAGCTCCTCGGCGGCGTTGCTGAAGCTCAAATGCCGCCCCGCCGCCTCGAAGCTCCTCAACGCCGTCAGGGGCAAGCGTCCACGCTTCATTTCGCATAACCCAGGATTATCCGAAGCGGAAATTATACTCGTTTGAAGGCGAAGGCCAGCGGCGGTCTAATCGTCTTCAAGGAGATGCCGCCATGATGCAGTTGCTTGAGATCCTTGGCGACGTCATACGGATCGCGACGTTCCAATGGCGCGACGAAAGACGCGCTACAAGGCATCACGAAGAATGGTCTCATCCTGGCCGCTGGGCGCCGCCAGCCGACCGAGGGCCATTTCGCCGTTCCCGCCCGTGACCGCACGGCGATCGGGATTGCGTTCTCCGGTGCAAGCGCACATCTATCAGCTGGAAACGCGGAGATCGCAGTGGGCGACCAGCACAGGCATGCGCATACAGCCGGAGCGTCGAGGCGCGGCCGCAACTGGCCCGGCCCCTGGCGCAAGACGCCGGGCCGCTTGCTCGGCACCTCGCTCGTGCGGTTTTACCAGCTGACGCTGTCCGGCTTTGTCGGCAATTCCTGCCGCCATCTGCCGACCTGTTCGGAATACGCGCATGAGGCGATCGCCCGCCATGGCCTTTGGGCCGGCGGCTGGATGGGGTTGTTCCGCGTGCTGCGCTGCGGTCCGTTCGGCACGCACGGCGTCGATCTCGTGCCGCAGGCGCTGGCATCCCGCTACGTCTGGTTCATGCCATGGCGGTACTGGCGGATTGGTCGCAAGCGCGGCGGAGCGCAGGGCTAGGGTGGCTGGTCGCGTCGCGCCGTTTACGCTCCGGTAGGGTTAACGCAAGCCTGCACAACAACTGCGCATTTGAGACAAAATCGAGACAAGAGACCTCGCTAAGCCCGCTCGCGAACCCCCTTCTGGAGCGAGCAGAAAATGCGCAATGTCGATCGTCTTCCCTTTATCATGGCTGGTGTCCTGTTCCTGCTCGCCTGGCTGCTGGGATTTCCGATGCGCGCGCAGTCCGCGCCGCTCGCGGACGTGCAGTGCACGCTGATCGCCGATGCCCAGAGCGGCAAGACGCTTTACCAGGACGGTATCTGCGACCAGCGCTTCAGCCCGGCCTCCACGTTCAAGGTGCCGCTTTCGCTGATCGGCTACGACGCAGGCATCCTTGCCGATGAACATACCCCGGCATGGGACTACAAGCCTGAGTTCAACGCGGTGAAACGCGACCAGAAAACCGTCGATCCGACGATCTGGGAACGTGATTCCATCATCTGGTTCTCGCGCGAGATCACCCGCAGGCTCGGACCTCAGAAATTTGCCGGCTATGTATCGAAGTTCAACTATGGCAATGGTGACGTTTCCGGCAATCCTGGCAGGGATGACGGGCTCACCCATTCCTGGGTTAACTCCTCGCTCAAGATCACGCCAGTCGAACAGGTTGCCTTCCTGCGGCAACTGCTGGCCGGCACAATGCCGGTGTCGGCCAAGGCGCATGAAATGACACGCGCCATCATGCCGAACTTCAAGGCTGGGGACTGGGCCGTTCAGGGCAAGACCGGCACGACCGGAGTCGGCGCGGGCGGCAAGGACAAGCGCTCGCTCGGATGGTTTGTCGGCTGGGCTGGGAAAGACGGCCGCCAGATCGTGTTCGCCCGGCTCGTCGTCGATACGAAACGCACCGACTTGCCGAAGGGGTTGGCGACACGGGCCGCGTTCCTGAAGGATCTGCCACAGCTGATTAAGTGAGCCGGGCTTTACGGCGGCGGCATCTGCTCATAAAAGACTGCCGCCGCCGACACATCCGGCACCCTGGCAGGTCGCAGCCCCGAACCGCTGATGATCTGCATTTACCACCCGCGCTCGTTTGCGGGACTGGATAGGAGAACCATATGCTGAATTCCGTTTCCCTGACATTTCCCGATGGCTCCGTCCGCGACTACGACGCGGCGATGACCGGTGCGGGTCTCGCCGAATCGATCTCGAAGTCGCTGGCCAAGAAGGCCGTGGCCTATGCCATTGATGGCACGGTGCGCGACCTCAGTGATCCCCTGGGCAAATCCGGCAAGGTGGAGATCATCACCCGCGACGATCCGCGCGCGCTGGAACTCATCCGCCATGACACCGCGCACGTGCTGGCGGAAGCCGTGCAAGAGATATGGCCGGGAACGCAGGTGACCATCGGACCGGTGATCGAGAACGGATTTTATTACGACTTTGCCCGCAACGAGCCGTTCACCCCGGACGATTTCCCGGTGATCGAGAAGAAAATGCGCGAGATCATCGCGCGCAACAAGCCGTTCACCAAGGAGGTCTGGTCGCGCGACAAGGCAAAAAAGGTCTTTGCCGACAAGGGCGAGCGCTACAAGCTCGAACTGATCGATGCCATTCCCGAGGACCAGGATCTCAAGATTTATGCGCAGGGCGACTGGTTCGATCTCTGCCGCGGTCCGCACATGGCCTCGACCGGCCAGATCGGCAACGCCTTCAAGCTGATGAAGGTGGCCGGCGCCTATTGGCGCGGCGATTCCAACAATCCGATGCTGACGCGCATCTACGGCACGGCCTGGGCCGACCAGGCGCAGCTCGAAGCCTACCAAACGATGCTGGAAGAGGCCGAGAAGCGCGACCACCGCAAGCTCGGCCGCGAAATGGACCTTTTCCATTTCCAGGAAGAGGGGCCGGGCGTGGTCTTCTGGCACGCCAAGGGCTGGAAGATGTTCCAGAACCTGGTCAACTACATGCGGCGCCGGCTCGACGAGCAGGGCTACCAGGAGGTCAACGCCCCGCAGGTGCTCGACAAGAGCCTGTGGGAGACGTCAGGCCACTGGGGCTGGTACCGCGACGCCATGTTCAAGGTGACGGTCGCCGGCGATGAAACCGACGATGACCGCATCTTTGCGCTGAAGCCGATGAACTGCCCGGGCCACGTGCAGATTTTCAAGCATGGGCTGAAATCCTATCGCGATCTGCCGGTGAAGCTGGCGGAGTTCGGCAATGTGCATCGCTATGAGCCGTCGGGCGCGCTGCACGGGCTGATGCGCGTGCGCGGCTTCACGCAAGACGATGCGCACATCTTCTGCACCGAGGAACAGCTGGCTTCCGAGTGCCTGCGCATCAACGACCTGATCCTGTCGACCTATGCCGATTTCGGCTTCGACGAAATCAGCGTCAAACTGTCGACACGGCCCGAAAAGCGTGTCGGCACGGACGAGGCCTGGGATCATGCCGAGGCGATCATGGGCGGCGTGCTGGAGACGATCAGGACAAGGTCCGGCAACCGCATCAAGACCTCGATCAATCCGGGTGAGGGCGCCTTCTACGGGCCGAAGTTCGAATACGTGTTGAAGGATGCCATCGGCCGCGAATGGCAATGCGGGACGACGCAGGTCGACTTCAACCTGCCGGAGCGTTTTGGCGCCTTCTACATCGGCTCGGATTCGGAGAAGAAGCAGCCGGTCATGGTGCACCGCGCCATCTGCGGTTCGATGGAGCGTTTCCTCGGGATCCTGATCGAGAACTATTCCGGCCACTTCCCGCTATGGTTCGCGCCGCTGCAGGTGGTGGTGGCGACGATCACGTCAGACGCCGACAGCTATGCGACCGAGGTCGTGGCAAAGCTGAAGGCCGCCGGGCTGTTGGCGGAAGCCGATCTGCGCAACGAGAAGATCAACTACAAGGTCCGTGAGCACAGCCTGGCCAAGGTGCCGGTCATCCTCGTCTGCGGCAAGCGCGAGGCGGAGGAGCAGACGGTCAACATCCGCCGGCTCGGCTCGCGCGATCAGGAATCGCTTGGTCTTGCCGAAGCAATCGAACGGCTGACCGAAGAAGCGATCACGCCTGATCGCCGACGCAAGCGCGCTGCTTGAATCGGAGTGTTTTTCGATCGAATGGCGGTGGAGCGATCCACCGCCATTTTCATATCCCTGTCACGGCAACGTTGTAACGAGCCCCTATGCTCAAGCTGAAATCGCGCGAACGACCGTTCCCAGAGCTTTCCTACGCCAATCCGCACCAGCCGGCGCTGGCGCGCTGGTTCATCCATTCGGTCGAAGGCCTGTCGGGCCGCGATCGCTTTGCCGCGCTTTATGATTTCTGGCGCCGCCAGGTGGTGCCGACGGGCGAGCGTGTGTTCAGCCGCATGCTGGACCTCATTGACGTGCGCGTGCGAATTCCCGACCAATGGCCGCCCGCGCAATTGCCCGACACGCCACTGGTGATCGTCGCCAACCATCCCTTCGGCATCGGCGACGGCATTGCCGTGCTATCGCTGGCAGAGCAACTCGGTCGGCCTTTCCGGGTGATGATCCACAAGGACCTGCTCAGGATCCGCGAGATGGAGCCCTATTCGCTGCCGATCGACTTTTCCGAGACCAAGGACGCGGTGAAGAACAACATGGCGGTGCGCCATGAGGCGGTCCGGCTGCTCAGGGAAGGTGTCACCATCGTGGTGTTTCCGGCCGGCGGCGTGGCCACTGCGCCCAAGGGTTTTGGCCGCGCGCGCGACCTGCCGTGGAAGATGTTTCCGGCCCGTCTCGTCCAAGAGGCCAAGGCATCGGTCATCCCCATGCATTTCTCCGGCCAGAACGGCAGGCTTTTCCATCTGGTCAGCGGGCCGATGAACATGGCCGAGCGCGACGGGCGGGTGGCCAAATTCGTCGGCAAGGCCTCGCTGACCTTGCGCACCTCGCTGCTCATTCGTGAATTCGCGCGGCTGTCCGGCAGGGCGATCGACGTGCGCGTCGGTAACGTGCTGAGCTGGAGCGAACTGGAGCCGCTGCGCGATCGCAAAACGTTGCTCGACCGCCTCTATCGCGGTGTATTCGACCTGGCGCCGAGCCTGCCGCGCCGTCGCATTCCGTTCCTCCCGGCGCGAACCAAGCTCGCCGCCTGAAGGCTAATCGGCGCCTTCCTCGGGATCCATCGCCGCTGCTTCGGTGGCGAGAACCTCGATTTCCTGGTTCTGCCCGCCAACGACCGTGAAATCCTTCTGGTAGATGCGATCGCGGTTCTTGGCGATGATGGTGTAGTCGCCTTCGGCCAGCACCATCGAGGCGAAGGCGCCGACGGTTTCCTTGATCGGATCGCCGGATTCGTTGAGCAGCGACCACGAGGTGTCGGCAATCGCTTCGCCGCCCGTCTCGCGTACCAGCTTCATGGTGATTTCAGCGGCGTGATGCTCGACGGTGGCTTCCGTCAGCTTGCCCGCCTCGACGCGGATGTCGGATCGGATGACGGCGTTGACCGCGCCGTAAGTCGAGACGACATGATAGATGCCGGCATTGAGCCGCACGACGCTGTTGGGTTCGACATCGGGAATGATCAGCGCGCGGTCGCCATTGGCCTCGGCGGTGCCCTCATAGATCGAAAAGCGCAGTTTCTTCGGCGGTATGCGCACGCCGCCGGACAGAACCGCGTCCAGCTTCAGGCCGCCGGCATCGAGCACGAGGCTTTCTCGCTTGGCTTCCTTGCCGACGGTGATGCGCTTGGTGGCGCCGGCGCGGCCATAGGAAGCGTGGACCAGGTAACTGCCGGGCTCGAGCTGGAAGACGGCGCTGCCGCCATGGGAGGAGGCGACCATCGGCAATTTGCCGTTCACCGCTTCGGGCTTGAAGACACGCCAGACGAGTCCACGGGTGATGTCGGTGCCCTTGTCGGTCAACTGGGCCGAGAGCGTGATGGCGCCACCGCCGCCAAGCGCCAGCGGGGTCTCGCTCTTCGGCGTTGCATAGCTCGAAATTCCGGGAAGTTTCAGGTCGCCGACGCCGTCCTTTTCCTGCGCGACAGCCATGGAGACCGGCAGCAGGAACAGCGCGGCGCAGAGCCGAACCAGGAAAAGACGCAGTCGCCCCTCAAACATGCCTTGCGTTGAAGCCCATGGCGGTGGCAATTTCAAGGCTTAAGAGTCCGATCCGGGACTCTTCAGCCCGGCGTTTGCGCGCCTTTGCCCGAGCCGCCCGAATTCCCGATGGTGCGCTTCAGCTCAAAACAGAGTGTTTCAGGAGACTTGCGCCCATGGCGTCGCCGATCATCGACTTTCTATTGACCCGAAATTCAGCGCCGATACCCGACCTCAGGGAACCGGCGCCCAGCGACGCCGATATCGCCACGATGATCACCGCCGCCACGCGCGTGCCCGACCATGGACGGCTCGAACCGTGGCGCTTCATCCTTTATCGCGGCGAAGCCCGCATCGAGATCGGCAAAAAACTAGCGGCCTTGGCCGAACAGCGCGAGGGGCCGTTGCCGGAAGGCCGTCGCAACCAGGAACTGGCGCGGTTCTCGCGCGCGCCGCTGGTGATCGGTGTCGTATCTATTCCGAGGGAGAACCCAAAAATCCCGCAATGGGAGATGTTCCTGTCCGGAGGCATGGCGGCGATGAACCTGATGATCGCGGCCACTGCGCTGGGCTATGGCACGAACATGATCAGCAACTGGTATTCCGACGTGCCGGAGGGCAGGGCGATTCTCGGACTGGCGCCGCAGGAGCGCGTCGTCGGGTTCATCCATATCGGCTCCTACGCCGGTCCGGCGCCGGAGCGGCCACGGCCTGATCCGGCCAAGCTCTACACCGATTATGCCGGACCTTGGGCGGGCTGAATGTTCTACGAGCCGTCCAAGGGGCATGGCCTGCCGCACGATCCTTCGAAGGCGATCGTCGCGCCGCGCCCGATCGGCTGGATATCGACGCTGAACCAGGCCGGCGAGGTCAATCTGGCGCCATACTCCTTCTTCAACGCCTTTTCGACGCGACCTTTCATTGTCTGGTTTTCCTCGGAGGGTGAGAAGGACAGCGCCTCGTTTGCCCAGGAAACCGGCGAGTTCGTCGCCAATCTGGTCAGCCGCGATCTTGCGGACAAGATGAACTACACATCCGTCGACGCACCACGTGGCGTCAACGAGTTCATCTATGCCGATCTCGCCATGGCGCCCTCGCGTCTCGTCAAGCCGCCGCGCGTGGCGGCTGCACCCGCGGCGCTCGAATGCCGGGTGACGGAAGTGTTTCGCCCGAAGGCGCTGGACGGATCACCGACGAGTGCCTTTGTCGTCGCCGGTGAGGTGATCGGCGTTCACATCGACGATGCTTTCCTGAAAGACGGCCTGTTCGACATCACCAAGGCCGGCAATGTCGCGCGTCTCGGTTACATGGATTACGCCAGCGTCGACGAGGTCTTTTCGATGCGGCGGCCACGCTGGGGCAAGGAGTAGCCGTCAGGCGGATATCCCGGCCGCTTTCGCGCGGGCCAGAAGGCGTTCGGCCAGCCGCAGATGCGGACGGTCGAACATCTTGCCGTCGATGCCGACGACGCCCGGATTTCCGGCCGCCTCGAAGGCCGCCACGATAGCCGCCGATTGTCTCACCGCCTCGGCAGAGGGCGTGAAGGCGGTGTTGATGACGGGCACCTGATCGGGGTGGATCGCCATTTTCCCGGTGAAACCGTCACGCTCGGCGTCGGCACATTCCGCGGCGAAGGCCACCATGTCGCGAAAGCCGGGAAATACGGTGTCGATCGCGGCGACTTCCGCGGCTCCGGCCGCGAGAATGGTCGTCAGGCGGGCGTGACGGAAGAGATCGGTGTAGCGGCCGTGCTCGTCGCGGGCAGAGCGTGCGCCGATCGCGGCCGAAAGGTCTTCCGCGCCCCAGGTGAGACCGGCGAGCCGTGCGCTTGTCCCCGCATAGGTGGCGGCGGCGAGCACGCCCGCCGGAGTTTCGGTGATGATCGGCAGGATTTTTATCGACCCGTCGGGCAGGCCGTTTTCGGCTTCCCAAACCCTGAGCTTGGCCGCGAGCTGCTGCACATCCTGGCCGCTGTTCGATTTAGGCAGCATGATGCCGTCCGGTCTTGCCGGAACGAGCTTGGCAAGATCATCGTCCGTCATTCCGGTCGAGAGGTCGTTGACCCTGACATAAAGCGCCGAGTTGGTTTGCCCCCTGCGTTCGAGGATAAAGCGCGCCGCGATCTCGCGCGCCCGCGCCTTGTTCTGCGGCGCCACGGAGTCCTCGAGATCGACGATGACCACGTCGGCGCCGGCGCCAAATCCCTTCTCCAGCTTCCGTTCGGAATCGCCTGGAACGAACAGCAGCGAGCGCATCAGTCTGCCTTCTTCAGCATCATCGCTTGCCTGATGCATTTCGCGACCAGATCGCCATGCTGATTGTAGGCGCGGTGCTCAAATTCGACGATGCCGCGGTCGGGCTTCGACCTGGATTCGCGCACCGAGACGACAGATGTTTCGACGCGGATGGTGTCGCCGTGGAAGACCGGGTGAGGAAACACGGTTTCCTTCATGCCAAGATTGGCGACCGTCGTGCCGACCGTGATGTCGTTGACCGAAATGCCGATCATCAGGCCGAGCGTGAACAGCGAGTTGACCAGCGGCTTGCCCCATTCGCTCTTGGCGGCGAAATCGAAGTCGATATGCAGCGGCTGCGGGTTCAGCGTCATCACCGAAAACAGCATGTTGTCGCTCTCGGTGACAGTCTTGCGCAGCGTGTGCTGGAAGACATGGCCGACAACAAACTCCTCCAGATATAGCCCGGCCATCTTCCGCCTCCTGCGCTGTCTGACGGTTGATAGGCGCTGCTTCAGGCGCTCGCAAGCCAGTTAATGAACATGGTGAACCGTTCGTAAACCATTTCTGCCTACCCTTCTCACGGGGCCGGAAACCTTCCGGCATGGGGCGTAAGCAGACGGGCATGGTAGTTGTTTCGCATTTCCTGAAATGGATCTACACGGCCAGGGTTTCGGAGCGCGCCGCCGCCGCTCATGCGCTGGCCCGAGCCTATGTCAATTGCGAATTGCCGTTCGAGGATCGCTGCGCCGCCGAGGCCGCGCTGACGCTGCTGCTCGACGACGCCTCGTCGAAAGTGCGGCTGGCGATGGCGGAAGCGTTCTCGATGAGCCATCACGCACCGTTGCAGATCATCAGTGCGCTTGCCGCCGACCAGCCGGAGGTCGCCGGGGTCGTGCTGGCGCGCTCGCCGCTGCTCACCGACGCCGACCTGATCAATCGCGTGGCGGCGAGCCAGAAGGCAACGCAGAAGCTGATCGCCGACCGGCCTGTAGTCTCGATGGCGCTTTCGGCGGCTATCGCCGAGGTCGGGGAGGCGGAGGCATGCGCCGTGCTTTTGGCCAATAGCGGCGCCGACATCGCGTCACTCAGCTTCCGGCGCATGGCGCAACGCCACGGGCATCTGCCTCTGGTGCGCGAGGCGCTGATATCGGATATCAGGCTGCCTGCCGATTGCCGGCATATGCTGCTCGTCAAGCTCGGCGAGACATTGAAGACATCGCCGTTGGTCATGGCATTGATGGGAGCCGCGCGTGCCGACCGGGTCATGCGCGATGCTTGCGTCAAGGCCTCGGTGACGCTGATCGAGGGCACGCGCCAAGAAGAGCACGCGGCGCTGATCGAGCATCTCAGGCTGCGCGGCGATCTGACCGCGAGCTTCCTGATCCGCACCATCGCGCACGGCAAGGTCGATTTCTTCGGTTCGGCGCTGGTCGCGCTCAGCCAGCAGTCCGAACCACGGGTGAGGGCGCTGCTGGCCGGCGGGCACGACGTGGCCCTGCAGGCGCTGTTCCGCAGTGCCGGCATGGCTGCCGCCACGCATGCCGTCATCCTGCGCGCCCTGAAGATCTGGCGCGAGGTCGCCAACGGCAAGCGCGTTGCTGGCGTGCAGGAAGTCAGTTGGCTGATGCTCAAGGAATTAGGCGGGCAATCCGCCGAAGGCGATCTTGCCGCATTGGTCAAATCGATCCACCTAGACGCCCTGCGTGAGAACGCACGCGGCCATGCACTGGCGATCGCCGCTGCCTAGGTTTTCTCCCTTGCGAAGAAATCCGGGAAATCTTCCATCGCCGCGGCGATGATGCGCAGGGACGCCGCGATCTGCAGCATGTCGCCGGTGGCGTTTCGCTGGGCGATGCCTGCCGCATACTGCCGGGCGACGGCAATGGTCGCTGTTTGCGGATCCCCAGGGGCTCGGAAAAGCAGCTCGCGCGCCAGTCCCCTCAGGAAGGTGGCGATTGAAAGCGTCGTTTCCGATGGGAGGGCATGGTTTTGGCTGGCCGTGCGCAGCCGCAGGATTTCCAGGCCGACCGTGACGGAAGCGACGCCGCCGCCCAGCACCGCCTCGCCCTTCCTGCCGGAATTCTGCACCAGCGGCATCAACTGATTGACCCGGTCGTAAGCGAGGCTCTCGAAGGCTGAGCGCCTCGGCACGCGCTCATGCAGGCAAAGCCGCGCCAGATCCTCCCGCATGGCCCGCACGATGCGGTCGGCCGCGAGCCATGGATCGGCCGGCAATACGACGATGAAGACGCCGATGGCCAAGAGGATGCCGACCAGGATCGATGCCGAGCCGGCGAAGAAGGGGCCGGGATCATAGGTCATCGCCTGATGTGGGCTGAGGAAGGCCAGGAAGTTGATGGCGAAGGCCGTCGCCACGCCGACATAGCGCGGATTGGCCATGGCGAGTGCCGCCGGCACCATGATCGGCACGACGAACAGCATGAACCAGCCGAAGCCGGGCAGAGCAGGGAGCGCAACCTGCCCGACGAGAAAGGCAAAAGGCAAAGCGAGCAGCGTTCCCTTGAAGAATCCCCAGGATACTTGCACGGGGTCGGGGCGAGCGGCAAACAGGCTCGACACGACGGCAACGAGGATGACGGTGCCGGCCGCCTCCGACCACTTCGTCGTCAGCCAGAAAGCCGCCACCAGCAGCGTGGCAACGGCCGCGCGAATGGCGTTGCGCGCAGCACCGGGATAGTCGCGATGCACCACCAGGGCCGGCTGCTGGCTGCCGGGACCTGGACGGCGCGTGACCGGCGCGCGCAAGGCATCGAGGCCACGCAGCACCTGTTTCAGCGCCTCGGCGAAATCGGCCGCTATGGTAAGGCGGGTAATGGTGCCGACCCTGTCCTCACCCGGCTCGATCGAGGCGTCGGGCATTTGCCTGGCCCTGATCGAGATCGCGTCGAGCCGCGCCACCCAGGATGAGGTATCGTCCAGCGCTCCCGGCTTGGCTGCCAGTTCGCTGACAAGGGCCTGCAGTTCCGAGCGTACCGGGATGAGGGCGGCGTTTTTGGGAGCGGCATGCGAATAGAGCGCGCGCGCCGCCGAAAGTGCCGAAAGCAGTTGTCCGATGGTGCGCCGCACCGGATGCGCGCGCGGCGCGAAGCTCGGCGCTTCGAGCCTGGCATAGGCGCGCATCTCGCCAAGCGTCTGGGTATCGGCGACAAGCTTCCGGTGCAGGCCGATCAGCGTTGCCCGGTCGCCGCCTGAAAACGCACCGCCGGCATAGGTGGCGAGGTCGAGAATGCAGCGTTTCAGCCGCGAGACGATGGCGTCGCTGGCCAGTTTTGGCAGGATCAGTCGGCTGGTCAGGCCGGCGCAGACGATGCCGAGCACGATCTCGGCACAACGCGCGACCGCGAGGTCTACGACCAGATGCGGTTGTCCGAAAGCGGGCAGGCCGATGATCATTGCGGTGTAGCCTGCAAGAGCCGCGCCGTAGGCTTCGGGATTGCGCAGCAGCGACGAGACGAAGGTGCAAATGCCAATCCAGACAGCAAGCACCGTCACCAGAATCCAGGGGCCGGTGCCGAATGCCGTGGTGATGCCAATTGCCGCGACACCGCCGGCCAGCGTGCCGAGCAGGCGGTAGAAGCCTTTCGCCAGCACCATGCCGGCAACCGGCTGGGCGACGATGAACACCGTCATCATCGCCCATTGCGGATGGTCGAGCTTCAGCGCGTAAGCGGCCAGCAATGCGATCATGCCGGCCGAAACGGTGCGCAGCGCGAAAATCCAGTCCGAGCGTGTCGGTTGCGTCAGCCCGGCCAGGCTCGACTCGAAATAGGTTTTCAGCCGCGCCCAGGTCACATGCTGGTCTCCATGTCAGGAACGCAAGCTAAACGCGCCAGCGGCTAGATATCCAGCACTTCCGTCTCGGCGAATTCGGCGCGTTCCTGGATGAAGCGGAAGCGGGCTTCGGGTTTGGTGCCCATCAGCTCGTCGACCCTGTCCTTGGTGGCGGAATCGACTTCGTTCACATCGACCCTGAGCAAGGTGCGCTTCCTTGGATCCATGGTGGTTTCCTTGAGCTGCGCGGCCATCATTTCGCCCAGGCCCTTGAAGCGGCCAAGCTCGACCTTGCCGCGCCCGGTGAATTCGGTGCGCAGAAGCTCGTCCTTGTGGGCGTCGTCGCGGGCATAGGCGACCTTGCCGCCTTGCCTGATCGAGTAAAGCGGCGGCACCGCCAGATAGAGATGGCCGCCGCGCACCAGCGCCGGCATCTCCTGGTAGAAGAAGGTGATCAGCAGCGAAGCGATGTGTGCGCCGTCGACGTCGGCGTCGGTCATGATGATGACGCGGTCGTAGCGCAAATCCTCGTCACGGTATTTTGACCGCGTGCCGCAGCCGAGCGCCTGGATCAGGTCCGATATCTGCTGGTTGGCGGCCAGCTTGTCATTGCCGGCGCTGGCGACGTTGAGGATTTTTCCGCGCAGCGGCAAGACGGCCTGGCTGGCACGATCGCGTGCCTGCTTGGCCGAGCCGCCGGCGGAATCGCCTTCGACGATGAAGAGTTCGGCACCCGCCGCCGCGTTCTGCGTGCAGTCGGCGAGCTTGCCCGGCAAGCGCAGCTTGCGCACTGCGCTCTTGCGCGAGACTTCCTTTTCCTGGCGGCGGCGCACCCGTTCGTCGGCGCGCGCGATCACCCAGTCGAGCAGCTTCGAGGCTTCCTGCGGATTGTCGGCCAGCCAATGGTCGAATGGGTCGCGGATCGCGGTCTCGACGATGCGTATCGCTTCGATCGTCGCCAGCCTGTCCTTGGTCTGGCCGACGAATTCCGGCTCGCGGATGAACACCGACAGCATGCCGGCGGCCGAAATCATGACGTCTTCCGAGGTGACGATCGAGGCGCGCTTGTTGCCGACGAGGTCGGCATAGGCGCGCAGGCCGCGCGTCAGCACGTTTCGGAAGCCGGCTTCGTGGGTGCCGCCTTCACCGGTCGGGATGGTGTTGCAGTAGGAATTGATGAAGCCGTCGCCACCGAACCAGGTCACCGCCCATTCGAGCGAGCCATGGCCGCCTTGCTTGTCGCTCTTGCCGGCGAAGATTTCGCGCGTCACCTGGAATTCATCGCCGAGCGACGCCTTCAGATAATCCTTGAGGCCGCCTGGGAAATGGAATTCCGCCTTGGCCGGTGTCTGATCCTTTTCCTTGATGAGGGAGGGATCGCAGGTCCAGCGGATCTCGACGCCGCCAAACAGGTACGCCTTCGAACGCGTCATGCGGTAGAGACGCGCCGGCTCGAAGGCCGCGCCCTTGCCGAAAATCTGCTCGTCGGGATGGAAGCGGATTTTTGTGCCGCGCCGGTTGTGGACTTCGCCGAGCTGCTCCAGTCCGGTCACCGGGACGCCGCGCGAAAAGCGCTGGCGATAGAGCTGGCGCCCACGTGCCACCTCGACCTCGAGATGATCCGACAGGGCGTTGACGACGGAGACGCCAACGCCGTGCAGGCCGCCGGATGTTTCGTAGACCTTGGAGTCGAACTTGCCGCCCGAATGCAGCGTCGTCATGATGACTTCGAGCGCCGGCTTCTTGAATTTTGGGTGCATGTCGACCGGAATGCCGCGGCCATTGTCGGTGACCGTGAGATGGCCGTCGGCGGAGAGTTCGACATCGATGAAGGTGGCGTGGCCGGCAACCGCTTCGTCCATCGAATTGTCGATGACCTCGGCGAACAGATGGTGCATCGCCTTGTCATCGGTGCCGCCAATATACATGCCTGGCCGGCGGCGCACCGGCTCAAGGCCCTCAAGCACCTCGATGTCGGCGGCGCTGTAGCCCTCGCTGCCATCCTTGGTTGCGGCTGGGCGCCTGGCGGCCGCCTGCACCAGCGGATCCGCCGGGCGCGCCGGCGTGCGAACCGGCTGCGGCTGTTTCTCCAGATTGCCGAAAAGATCGTTGTTGTCGTCCATGCCTGCCATAGAGTCCAAGCTGCGAATCACCCCGTCGATACTGCCACGCTTTTCAGCGCCAAGCGACGGAGGTTCCTGTTACGTTCGGGGATTTAACTGCTCTTATCCTAAAACCATTCGATAACCAAGCGGGCGGAAATAGGTCAAATGCCGCCGCGCAATATTCCTGATTCTTTAACAATGCCGCCTAGCGTGAGCCCAACATAACAAGAAACGACGGGCATCAGGGGTTTTCGGCGTGAGGGGCAAGGCCATAACGATGATCGGCATCGCCGCCGTTTTCGGCGCGATCTCGATCTTTGCCGCGGATTTCTGGGTCAAGAGCCAAGCGAAGGCCGATGCCCAGGAGAAAACGGCCTCGATCGCCGCTCCGGCCGCGCCCAGGATCGAGTTCAAGACCATCGTGGTGGCGAACGCGCCGTTGCGCTATGGCATGGAGCTCGACCGCGCCAAGCTCAGCGAAATCCCGTGGCCGCAGGATTCCCTTCCGCAGGGCGCCTTTGCCACCATCGATGGATTGCTCGGCGAAGGCGGCCGGGTTGCGCTGTCGCCGATCGAGATCAACGAGCCGGTGCTGCTCGCAAAGCTGTCGGGACCGAACGGCCGCGCGACGCTGTCCAATATGCTGACGCCCGGAATGCGGGCGGTCACCATCCGCACCGACGAGATCGCCGGCGTCGGTGGCTTCGTCACGCCGGGCGACCGGGTCGATGTCGTGCTGACGCGCGATGCCGGCGAAATCCAGGAAGTCGCCAAGAACGCGCAAGGGGCTGCCGGTTCGACCATCACCTCGGAGATCGTCGTTGCCGACGCCAAGGTGCTCAGCGTCGGGCAGGGCGCCGACGAGCGCCAGACGACGCCGCAGGTGGCCAATTCCGTGACCCTCGAGGTGACGAGCGACGGCGCGCAGAAAGTGGCGCTTGCCCGCACCGTCGGAACGCTGTCGCTGTCGCTTCGCTCCGCCAGCGAAGGCGGCGATGGCAAGAACGGCGTCACCACCATCTCTTCCTTCGGCGGATCCGTCGCTTCCAAGACGCAGGCCGTGGCCGGCTCCTTGTTCGATGCCATAGCGAAGGAGCCGGAGAAGCCGAAATTCAAGACGATCATCGTGACGCGCGGCACGCAGGCCGAGGAATATCAGGTTCCAACGCGGGACCAGAAGTAAAGACCGGTGGGGACCGGGCGGGACGGGACAATGTTGATGCGTACCCTATATCGAATGACGGCTCGGTCGCGCTTGGTGCGCGCCCTGGCGATGGCGTTTACCCTGGCTGCGAGCGGCGTGCTTGCCTTGCCCGGAGCGGCGAAGGCGGACAACGACATCGTTTATGTCTCGTCGACCAAGAATGCGTCGATCAAGGTTGCCAAGGGCAAGCCCAAGACGATCATGACGAGCGCGGCCTTCTACCAGATCGTCATCGGTGATCCGGAGATCGCCAACGTCAACCCGCTGACCGACAAATCCTTCTATGTGCTGGGCAACAATCTCGGCACCACCGGCATTGCGCTGTTCGACCAGAACAAGCAGCTCGTCGGCACCGTGGACATCGAGGTGACGCTCGACACCGACCAATTGGCGAACACTATCCGTGCCAGTGTGCCGGACGCCAAGATCAAGGTCGGCTCGGCCAACGGCCGTGTCGTGCTGTCGGGTGAGGCGGATGACGCGGTTGCAGCGGATAAGGCAAGCAAGATCGCCAGCCGCTTTTCCGGCAATGAGGAAGTGATCAACTCGGTCAATATCTCTTCGTCGCAGCAGGTTCAGCTCAATGTCCGGTTCGTCGAGATCAACCGCCAGGCAGGGCAGGACCTGGGCGCGAAATACAGCGCCAATTTCGCCTACGGCTTCGGCGGTCGCGACATTTCACTGGATCCGGGCACGGTCCCAGCGGCGGGGACCGGCGAGATCATCGGCCGACTGCTGTCGAACGGCGTCTCGATCGACATTGCCATTAAGGCGCTGGAAGAGCGCGGCCTTGCCCGTCGGCTGGCTGAGCCGAACCTGATCGCGCGTTCAGGGGAGACAGCGAGCTTCCTGGCCGGCGGCGAATTTCCGATCCCGGTTTCGGAGGACAACGGCAAGATTTCGGTCAGCTACAAGAAATATGGCGTTAGCCTGGATTTCAAGCCGACCGTACTCAAGGACGGGTTGGTCAGCCTCGACATCGCGCCGGAAGTCTCCTCGATCGATGCGTCGGCGTCCTACAATATCGGCAACATTTCCGTGCCCGGCTTCATCGTGCGCCGCGCCAAGACCTCGGTCGACCTGAAGAACGGCCAGAGCTTCATGATCGCCGGGCTTTTGCAGTCCCAGAACGACATTACCACGTCTCGCATTCCCGGCCTTGGCAAGATGCCGGTGCTTGGAGCGCTGTTTTCGTCGAAATCCTATCAGCGGCGCGAGACCGACCTGGTCATCATCGTCACGCCCTATCTGGTCAAGCCGGTCGATCCGTCGAAGAAAATGGCTGAGCCGACCGATGGCACGGAGCCAGCCAGCAATGTCGACTATTTCCTCAACAACACCGAGGAGGTGAAGGCGCCGGATACGGGCCGCGCGCTGGCGCTGGCCGACGGCAGTGCCGCACGGGCCGCTCCTGCCACCAAAGTCGGTCATTTCCTCGACCTGCCGAAGGACTGAGCCATGCGTCTGATCCTGAGATCGTGCATCGGCCTGCTTCTTGCCGGCCTGGCAAGCGGCTGCACCAGCGACGACTACGTGCGCAGCGAGGGGGTGACGTCCGGCGCCGGCGAGGCGCAGGCCGCCAACACCGTCATGCAGATGGTCGACCCGTGGAAGTACGGCGTCCAGAACACGAAACTTCTCGTGCCTGCCAAGCGCGGCAGTGCCGGACCCGTCACGCCCGATCAGGCGGCCGGTGCCAAGGCAGCGCAAACGACCACCGACAACTGATCCAGACGGCGATCGACCTCACAGGCGGCGAGAATGGCAAACAGCACCAAGAAAATCCTGCTCGTATCGACAGACCGGACCTTCGCGCAGGACACGAAGACGGCCTTCGCCGCCTCCGAGATCATCCAGCTCATGACGGTGGAGAAGAACGTCACCGAGCTGCGCGGCGAGGTCCAGGAGGCTGAGTTCGGCGTTGTCATCGTCGACATGGATGCAGCGAAACTCGAGGAGATCGAGTCCCTGCAGCGCGTCATGCGCCGGCTCGAGGGCAAGGCACCGGTGGTCGTGGTCACCCAGGAGTTCAACGCCGCGGCCGTGCGCATCCTGGTGCAGCTCAAGGTCGCCGATTTCCTGGTCAAGCCGATCACCACGGCAGACCTCGTGCGTTCGGTCGTGCGGGCTCTGCAGGGACCCGGGCGCGAGGAAAACACCGAGTCGCAGATCTATACCTTCATGCCCGCCGCCGGCGGCGTCGGCACCACTACACTGGCACTGCAGACCGCGTTCCAGCTGCATCATTCGGTGACGCGCGGCGCCTCGACCTGCGTGGTCGACCTCAATTTCCAGCAAGGTGCCTGCGCCGAATATCTCGATCTCGAGCCGCGTTTCGACATCACCGAAATCGAGAACCAGCCTGAGCGCCTCGACCGGCAACTGCTCGATGTGATGCTGTCCAAGCACGCCAGCGGACTGTGTGTGCTGGCGGCGCCGACGCATCCGTCCGAAATGCGCTCATTCAAGACCGATGTCGTGGTGCGCATGCTGGACCTCGTTTCGGCCTATTTCGACAATGTCGTCATCGACATGCCGCGCACCTGGTTTCCGTGGACGGAAACTGTGCTGCTCGGTTCCAACAAGCTTTACATCGTTGCCGAAATGACGGTGCCGTGCCTGCGCCATACGCAGCGGCTGATCCAGGCCGTCTACGAGACCGCCGGCAAGGAAGTGAAGCCGAACGTGATCGTCAACCGTTTCGAGCAGAAGATGTTCGACAACGGCATCAAGCAGGCGGACGTCCAGGAAATCCTTGGCGAGCATTTTGTCGGCGGCATCGCCAACAACTACCGGCTGGTGCGCGAGGCGGTCGACCGCGGCGTGCCGCTGCACGAGATCGATCCCAACGCCAATGTCGTCAACGACCTGAAGAAGATCATTCTTCCGGAAGAGGCGGTGGCAACCGCGAGCAAGTCGAAGTCGCTGTTCGGCTTCGGCAGGGGCCTCTTGAAAAGGAAAGCTGGATGACCAGCCGTTTTTCCACCCTGCAGAACCGTGACGCGCGTCCGCGTCCGGCTGAATCGACGCCGGTCGCGCATCATGAAGTCGTCATCCCGACCAGCCGGAAGGCTTTGCCGGCGAAGGCGGAGGCGGCGCCGGCAAAGAATGCCAACAAGGTGCTCGATGCCCGCGTGCGCATCCACCGGATGCTGCTCGAGGAGATCAATCTCGTCGCGCTGGAGCGCTTGCCCAAGGAGGAGATGCGCCGGCAAGTGCACGATTTCGTATCGGAAAAGACCCGCCAGGAGCGGATGGCGATCAACACCGCCGAACTCGACGCGCTGGTTGACGACATCGTCGACGAGATGGTCGGCCTCGGCCCGCTCGAGCCGCTGCTCAAGGATCCCGATATCAACGATATCCTGATCAACGGCCATCAGAACTGCTTCGTCGAAAAGAAAGGCAAGCTGCAGCAGGTCCATATCCCGTTCAAGGACGAGGCGCATCTGCTCAGAATCGTCAACAAGATCGTGGCCGCCGTCGGCCGCCGCGTCGATGAATCGCAACCGATGGTCGACGCTCGCATGCTGGACGGCTCGCGGTTCAACGCAGCCATCCGCCCGGTGGCCGTCGACGGCCCGCTGGTGTCGATCCGCAAGTTCTCCAAGAACAAGCTTGGCCTGCACAGGCTGGTCGAATTCGGCGCCATCACACAGAACATGGCCGAAGTGCTGGCCGCGGCCGTCCACGCCCGCAAGACGACGATCATTTCGGGCGGCACCGGCACAGGCAAGACGACGATGCTCAACGCGCTGTCGGCGTTCATTCCGGAAGACGAGCGGCTGATCACCATCGAGGACGCGGCGGAACTTCAATTGCAGCAGCCGCATGTCGCACGCATGGAGACGCGTCCCGCCAACATCGAAGGCCATGGCGAGCTCAAACAGCGCGACCTGGTCAAGAACGCGCTGCGCATGCGTCCCGACCGCGTCATCCTCGGCGAGTGCCGCGGCGAGGAAGCCTTCGACATGCTGCAGGCCATGAACACCGGCCACGAAGGCTCGATGGCGACCATCCACGCCAATACGCCGCGCGACTGCATTTCGCGCCTCGAGCAGATGCTGGGCATGACCGGCATGCCGATGACGGTGCAGTCGATCCGCAGCCAGATCGCCAGCGCCATCGACATCATCGTCCAGCTGACCCGACTTTCCGACGGCAAGCGCAAGGTGACGAGCGTCGCCGAGGTGACCGGCATGGAAGGCGATGTCATCCAGATGCAGGAGATCTTCCGCTTCGTGCGCACCGGCATGGAGGCCGATGGCAAGATCCTTGGCTACTACGAGGCGACCGGCATTCGACCGCGTTTCCTGGAAGACCTGCGCGCCATGGGCATCGACTTTCCCGGACGTTATTTCGAACCCGGCCGGCCGCAGGAGTAGCCGGCGTGTTCGACGGGTTCAGCGCGATATATGTGGTCTATGCCGGAGCCGCACTGACCGGCATCATGGTGGCCGAGGCGATTTACCTGCTCTATGCCGGACGCAGCGACAAGCGCACCGCCATCAACCGGCGCATGAAACTGCAGGAAAACAAGATCAGCCAGGAACAGGTGCTGATCCAGCTGCGCAAGGAGCGCGGTCTCGACGCGGGAACGTCGCTGTTTTCGCCCGACCGGTTCCGTGCCCTGCGCACGCAGTCGGGCATGGTGATGCCGCTTTCGAAATTCCTGACGATCACCTGCGGTGTGGCGACGGCCGTTGCCCTGGCCGCGATCTGGCGCGGGCTGCCGCTGCTGATGGGGCTCATCCTGTTCGTCGTGCTGGTGCCGTTGCTGCCGGTCATGGCGATGCGCTCCATGCGCAAGCGCCGGCTGAAGCGTTTCGGCATGCAACTGCCGGAAGCGCTGGAGCTGATCACGCGCGGTCTGAAGGCCGGTCATCCGGTGCCGGTGGCCATCGCCATGGTGTCGCGGGAGATGCCCGATCCGATCGGCACGGAATTCGGCGTCATTGCCGACGAAGTCACTTATGGTTCCGACCTGGTCACGGCGCTGAATGCACTGTTCGACCGGGTCGGCCACGAGGATCTGCCGCTGTTCATCACCGCCGTGTCGATCCAGACCAGTTCGGGCGGCAATCTGCGCGAGATCCTTGATGGGTTGTCGACGACGATCCGCGAACGCGGCAAGCTGCGACGCAAGGTGCGCGCCATTTCGACGGAAGGGCGCCTCTCGGCCTACATTTTGACGGCCGTACCGGCGCTGCTGTTCACCGCCATCATGGCCATGATGCCGGGATATTACAGCGACGTCTGGGGCGTGCCGAAGACATGGTACATGATCGGCGGCTCGGTCAGCTGGCTGATGCTGGGCAATCTGATCATGTTCAAAATGTCGAATTTCAAGTTCTGACATGCAAAGCGTCATTGAATTCCTCGCTTCCCTCGCGCCGACCTCGCTGATGCCGGTGGCCGTCCTCCTGCTTGCCGCGGGAGCGGCCGCTGTCGCCTGGCCGATGGTGGTGGCGAAGGGCGACCGCAACGACGTCAAGCGCCGGCTCAAGGTCGACCAGGGTCCGGTGGCCGCCAGACCCGAACCTGTGCAGAAGAAGAATAGCGGCGTCGTGCGCGAGCAAGCGGTGAAGAGGGCGCAGGAATTCTATGCCAAGAGCGACCCGGAAAATGTCGCTCGCCTGCGCCTGAAGCTCATCCAGGCGGGCTACATGGAGCCGCGCGCCGTCGGCATGTTCTTCCTCATCCGGTTCACGGCAATGATCGGCACGACGTTCGCGGTCTTCGTGCTCAACCGGTGGATGGCCAGTCCCGACGCGACCATGACCAGCCGGTGGACCTTCATCATCCTGTCGGGGGCCGCCGGCTATTTTTTGCCGGGTCTCGTGCTGACCCAGAAGGTGCGCGAGAAGATGCGCGAATACCGCAACGGCTTCCCCGATTTCATGGACCTGATGATCGTCTGTTCGGACGCCGGCATGAGTATGGAAGCCGGCGTCGAGCGCGTTTCGAAAGAACTCGCCAAGAGCTATCCGTCGCTCAGCCAGAACCTGCAGCTCGTGTGCTTGGAACTTCGGGCGGGGCGCAGCCTGGACGACGCGCTGAAGGCGCTCGCCGATCGTCTCAGCCTGGACGAGGTACGCTCCTTCGCCACGCTCCTGCAGCAGTCGAAGGAACTCGGCACCAGCCTGTCGGGCGCGCTCAGGGTGTTTTCAGACGAAATGCGCCACAAGCGCATGTCGCTGGCCGAGGAGAAGGCCCATGCCTTGCCGGCCAAGATGTCCGTGCCGGTCGTGGTCTGCATCCTGCCGGTGGTGCTGATGATCGCGGTCATTCCCATCATCGTCAAAATGACGGCCCATTAGCTCTACATTGGAGTGAGATGGCGCGCCGGTGGTTAATGATCGGTATTCCGGAAACTGAAAGTTAGCTGCATTTCGGCACCGAAGCTTAATCGCTCTTCTGTAGTCTCTTTCCCGAAGAACGACCCGGCAAATCGGGCGACGGGGCAGGGCATGCGTCAGATAAAATTTGCGGCGATGGCCATGATGGCAGCCGTCCTAATGATCAGCGGGTGTACGACGAACAATAACGTCGACACGACCAAGACCACTGCGATCCAGCCTGAAGGGAAGGATGTCGCCACATCCGACCTGGCGGAAGGCAAGGCACAGTTTCGCGATGCCAATTATGGTCTTGCCGAAGCGCATTTCCGCAAGGCCGTCGAGCTGAAGGCCGACAATGCCGAGGCCTGGATGGGGCTCGCGGCTTCCTATGACGAACTTGGCCGCTTCGACTTCGCCGACCGCGCCTACGGCCAGCTCCTGAAGGTTGCCGGCCGCAAGCCGCAGATCGTCAACAATATGGGTTATTCGCAACTGTTGCGCGGCAACAAGAAGAAGGCCCGGGCGCTGCTGCTCGAGGCGAAGGCCGGCATGACCGATCCCACCGTTGTCGACGCCAACCTCGCCTTGCTGAACAAGGGCTGATGCCGGTTGATGGTCGCGCCGTCCAGGGGGGCGATTTTGGCACAGGTGGCATCGACGCTTTGTAAACCCTATTCGCAGCTTGGGCCGAGAGATCGCCCGAAAATCATATCCGAGGGCTGCCGCTGACCTAGAATGCGGCGCAACCGCCGACGCTCGAGAGGCCTCCGCCCGATATGCTGGATTTCAGTTCGCTCCTGCTCGCAGCCGCGCTGTCGGGTACCTGTCTAGCCGCTACCATGGTTGCGATCTGGCTCACGGCGCCGCGGGCGGGCTTCGTGCTGACAGTGGCGTGCGGCATTATCGTGCTCGTCGCGCATGTGATCCTGTTCTGGCGCTATACCAGGGAGCCCGATCCGCTGCTTTGCCAGATCGCGCTGGCGCTACTCAGCCTGGGTTTTCTCATCATCTGCATTTCGGCCATGCAGTATCTCGGCGTGCGCGAGCACAGGCGTGCGATCGCGCCGACATTTGCCGCCATGGCTGTCTGCGCGGCCGTGACTTTCATGGGCCTTGACGGGGTCGGCTTCGTGATCACCTACGCGACGGTTACCGCGCTGCTCTCGACGATCGGGGCCATGTTCTGGATCAATGGCAGTCACGATCGCCGTATTCTCCTGGTGGTATCGTTCCTGAGCGGCACCTGTGCGCTGTCGTTTGCCCTTTGCGGCGTGGTTCTGATGGCCAAAGGCCAGTGGACGCTCGGCGTCGCGCCCGACAATTGGGCCGAACGCCTTAACTCGGTCGTGGCGGTGGCCTGTATGACAGGCCTTGGCGCGTTGACGCTTTCGCTCCACCATCTGCAGGCGCAGATCGAGCTCAAGGCCGAGACCATGACCGACCCGTTGACCGGACTGATGAACCGTCGGGGGCTGGCGTCGCTTTATGGCGAGCGCACCTTCGGCCCGTTCATGGCGATCGTCATGTTCGATCTCGATCATTTCAAGCGGACGAACGACATCTATGGACACCCGGTCGGGGACCAGGTCCTGTGCCGCTTCGCCGCCGTCATCAGGAGATATGCCAGAACCGGGGTCGACGCCTTTCGCCTGGGCGGCGAGGAGTTCGCAATCGTCATGTCGCGCGTGACGGAAGAGCGGGCCTATGACCTCGCCAGCAAGATCGGCGTCGCTTTCGGCACGGAAGTCGTGCCCACCGCGCTCGGGCCCTTGCGCAGCACGGTCTGCGGCGGGATTGGCTTCGGCGAGGCCGACGGCAGCACCCTCGATGAGGTGCTGGCCAGGGCCGACGCCACGCTCTATGCCGCCAAGCGTGCGGGGCGAAATTGCGTCATCGGCCGCAAAAAGACGGGCAGGGCCGACGTGGTCGAGCCGGCCTTGCGTTCCGCGTAGCTATTCGGCCGCGCCGAGGTAATCCGACAGCGGCGGGCAGGAGCAGACCAGATTACGGTCGCCGGCGACATTGTCGATGCGCGACACCGGCGGCCAGTACTTCGTCGCCGTGTCGGCATCGCCGGCGGGATAGGCCGCCTCCAGACGCGAATACGGATGGGTCCATTGACCGGCCAGCGCCTCGGCCGATGTGTGCGGTGCGTTGACCAGCGGATTGTCGGCCAAGGGCCATTCGCCTTTGGCCACTTTCGCCGCTTCGCCGGCAATGGCGATCATGGCCTCGCAGAAGCGATCCAACTCGCGCTTGGGTTCGGACTCGGTCGGCTCCACCATCAGCGTGCCGGCGACCGGAAACGACATCGTCGGCGCGTGGAAACCATAATCGATCAGGCGCTTGGCGATGTCCTCGACACTGATGCCGGCGCTCTCCTTGAGCACGCGGGTGTCGAGGATGCATTCGTGGGCGACGCGATCGCTCCTGCCCTTGTAAAGCAGCGGGAAATGCGGGGCGAGCCGCGTCGCCACATAGTTGGCCGAAACGATCGCTGTCTCGGTCGCCTGCTTCAGGCCGGAAGCGCCCATCATGCGGATGTACATCCAGGTGATCGGCAGGATGGAAGCGCTGCCGAAGGGAGCGGCGGCCACGGCATGAGCCGAGCCTTCGCTGACATGGCCGGGCAGATAGGGCTTCAGATGCGCCCTGACACCGATCGGACCGACACCCGGGCCACCGCCGCCATGCGGGATGCAGAAGGTCTTGTGCAGGTTCATGTGACAGACGTCGGCGCCGATGTCGCCTGGCCGAGCAAGGCCGACCAGCGCGTTGAGGTTGGCGCCATCGAAATAGACCTGGCCGCCATGCTCATGGATGAGGGCGCAGAGGTGGCGGGCGCCTTCCTCGTAGACGCCGTGGGTAGAGGGATAGGTGAACATCAGCGCCGCGAGATTCTTGGAATGCTCGTTGGCCTTGGCGCGCATATCGTCCATGTCGATGTTGCCGTCTTCCAGGCAGCGCACGACGACGACGCTCATACCGGCCATCGCGGCACTCGCCGGATTGGTGCCATGCGCGGAAGACGGGATCAGGCAGACGGTACGATGGCCCTCGCCGCGCGAACGGTGATAGGCGCGAATGGCGAGCAGCCCGGCATATTCGCCCTGGCTGCCGGCATTGGGCTGCAAGGTCACGGCGTCGAAGCCGGTGATCTCCGACAGCCAGCCTTCCAGTTCGCCGATCATGGCGCGGTAGCCGGCCGAATGGCTTGCCGGCGCGAAGGGATGCAAATTGGCGATGCTTGGCCAACTCACCGGCATCATTTCCGCCGCGGCGTTGAGCTTCATGGTACAGGAGCCCAGCGGGATCATGGCGCGGTCGAGCGCCAGGTCCTTGTCGGCCAGCCGGCGCAGAAAGCGCATCATCTCGGTTTCCGACTTGTTCTCGTGAAAGACCGGCTGGGTCAAAAACTCCTTGCCACGCGGCTTGCCGGGCAACGTGCTGTCGGCGGAAGCGGCAGCCTTGGCATCGAACAAGGCCGCGATCGCGTCGAGATCGGTGTCGGTCGAGGTCTCGTCGAAACTGATGCCGACATGGTCGGCATCGAGCACACGCAGCAGCCGGCCGGTCTTTTCGGCGGCGACCGCGATCTGGGCGGCCTTGCCGTTGGTCTCCACCGTCACCGTGTCGAAGCGGCTGGAGCCGAGCACCGATACGCCCGCCGCCTCGAGGCCGCTTGCCAAGCGGTTGGCCAGCGCGTGTATGCGCCCGGCGATCGCCTGCAGGCCGACCGGGCCGTGCCAGATGGCGTAGGCGGTGGCCATATTGGCAAGCAGGGCCTGTGCGGTGCAGATGTTGGACGTCGCCTTGTCGCGGCGGATATGCTGCTCGCGCGTCTGCAAGGCGAGGCGGTAGCCGGGACGGCCCTTGCTGTCGGTCGACTGACCGACCAGGCGGCCGGGCATCAGCCGCGTCAGCTTGTCGGAGACCGCGCAATAGGCCGCATGCGGGCCGCCAAAGCCCATCGGCACTCCAAAGCGCTGCATCGGGCCGACCGCGATGTCGGCGCCGAGTTTCGCCGGCGCGTCGGTCAGCGTCAGACCAAGCGGGTCGGCGATGAAGACGACAATGGCGCCAGTGGCGCGCGCTTTTTCGATCGCCGCCTTGTGGTCGCCATAGACGCCAAAGGTGTCAGGCCAGGAGACGAGCAGGGCGGCGGTGTTGTCGTCGATCGTCTCGCCGTCGATCTCGATGCCGAGCGGCTCGGCGCGGGTGCGCACGACGTCCAGCGTCTGCGGGTGCGGCGTGCCCGCAAGCGCCACCTTGGTGCGCTTGTCGCGGTGGTGGCGCAGCGCAATGCCAACCGCTTCGGCGACGGCGGTCGCCTCGTCGAGCAGTGAAGCCGATGCCACCGGCAGGCCGGTCAGTTCGGTGACCAGCGTCTGGAAGTTGAACAGCATTTCGAGCCGGCCCTGGCTGATCTCGGCCTGATAGGGCGTGTAGGCGGTGTACCAGGCCGGATTCTCGAACAGATTGCGCTGGATGACCGGCGGCACGTGGACGCCGTGGTAACCGGCGCCGATAAAGCTTTTCAGCACCGTATTTCTTGCCATGATCACCGACAATTCGGCGAGAGCTTCGGCTTCGCTGGCCGGCGCGGGGAGGTCCAGCGGCTGGTCGAGGCGGATCGATCTCGGCACGGCCTGGCTGATCAGTGTCTCGACCGAGGGAACACCGATGACGGCGAGCATGGCTCTGACGTCGGCAAGGCCGGGTCCAATGTGGCGGGCCGAGAAGGGGTAGGGAGCGGCGGTCATGTCAATACGTCCCGATGTCAGGCGATATGGGCTTTGTAGGCGGCCTCATCCATGAGGCTGGCGAGCTGACTTTCGTCGACGAGCTTCATCTTCCACAGCCATCCGGCCCCGGTTGCCGCCGAGTTGACCAGCGAGGGGTCGGACGACAGCGTGCCATTGGCTTCGGTGATTTCGCCATCGACCGGCGCATAAACGTCCGAGGCTGCCTTGACGGACTCGACCACGACGGCGGTGTCGCCCTTGGCGAGCTTCTTTCCCGTTTCCGGCAGTTCCACGAAGACGAGGTCGCCGAGCTGCTCCTGCGCGTAATCGGTGATGCCGACGGTGGCGATGCCGCCCTCGACGCTGAGCCACTCGTGATCCGATGTGAAATAGGTTGTTGCCATGGAATTCATCCTTTGCGGTAGCGATGAGGGGTGAAGGGCAGAGAACTGACATCGACTGGGATCTTCGTGCCGCGCACGTCGGCGAAAATCCGCGTTCCGGGCTTTGCCAGCGGCGTGGAGACATAACCCATGGCGACCGGATGGCCGGCGGAAGGGCCGAAGCCGCCCGATGTGACATGGCCGGCAGGATTGCCGTCGGCTTCGAACAGCGCGGCACCGGCGCGCACCGGCTGGCGACCCTCCGGTTTCAGCCCGACGCGCTTCTGCGCCGGACCACGTTCCACCGCGGCGCGCAAGGCGTCGGCGCCAATGAAGGTGCCGGAGGCACGGATTTCTTTCGGGATCGCCCACATCAGCGCCGCCGCGGCCGGGTCGGTCTCGGGCGTGATGTCCTGGCCATGCAGGCAGAGGCCGGCCTCCAGCCGCAGGCTGTCGCGCGCGGCAAGGCCGATCCAAAGCACGCGTTCATCCTCCAGCAGCTTGGTGACAAGGTCACGCGCATCGGCTTCCGGCAGGCCGATCTCGAAACCGTCCTCGCCGGTGTAGCCGGACCGGCTCATGAACCAGTTTTTTCGCGGCTCGACCCCATGCATGAACAGCAGCGAGCCGGTCTCGATGCCGGCGCGGGAGAGTGCAACCCAGGCTTCGGGACCCTGGATCGCCAGGAAGACGCGGTCGAGCGGCTCGACCTTCACCTCGAAATCGGTCGCCAGGGCGCGCAAATGCTTTTCGTCGGCGACGGCATTGCCGGCATTGGCGACCACCATGAACCTGGTGTCGCCGAGTCGGGTGACGATCAGGTCGTCGAGAATGCCGCCTGCTTCGTTCAGGAAAAAGGATAGCTTTGACTGCGAGATTTCGAGCGCGCCGGCGTCCAGCGGGCAGGCGCGGTTCAACAGCGCAACCGCTTCCGGGCCACTGACCTCGAACAGTTTCATATGCGAGATGTCGAACAACCCCGCATGCTCGCGGGTGTGAAGATGCTCTTTCATGACGCCGGCCGGATAGGTCAGTGGCATCGACCAGCCGGCAAAGGCGCCGAAGCGCGCTCCGGCAGCCGCATGAATATCTTCGAGGGGAAGGTGTTTGTCGTCGTCGCCCGTCATGTCGCCTCCAGAGTCGCACGCAATCGGCCGCTGATGGCGACCAGTCCGTGCCCCTCTGTCTGAAGCCTGAGAGACTCGCGCAGCCGGAACTCTGTCAGCGGCGCTTACACCTTCGGCGCGGGGGCAAGCCCCGACTTTCCAGAGTGTCTTTCCCGTCCACGGTTCTTTTGCCTGAGAGATTTCGGGCGATTTCCCCTTCGGCGGCAGCTCTCGCTGCTCTCTCCCGCAAACAGGTAGGACTCAGAACCCTGAGCCCTCGACGCGCCATCCATAGCCCGTCGACGACACCTTGTCACCTCCCAGCGACATTGTTCTGACAAGTCTTCGCTAACCACGCCGTTTGCCGGTTTTTCAAGACACTCCTGATAAAGCTGACCGATGTGACGCGTTGGGGCGGACGGGGACGACAGATGGGCGAGTTGATCATGAGTGCTCCGGTGGCGGGGCTGACTTCGAAGAACCGCATTGCTTCAGAGGACGTCGTGATGCTGCGCCGCGACGTGTTCGCCGACGGCGTGGTGAGCCGGGGCGAAGCCGAGGCCTTGTTCGCGCTCAACCAGACGGCGCGGGACAAATGCGCGGAATGGGCGCCGTTCTTCGTCGAGGCGGTCACCGACTACATCGTTCATCAGGAAAAGCCCTTGGGCTACATTTCGGGGGAGAATGCCGACTGGCTGGTCCGCACGATTTCGCGCGACGGCATGGTCGACAGCCGGACCGAACTCGAATTGCTGGTCCATGTGCTGGAAGAGGCGAAATCCTCGCCGAGCCGGCTTTGCGTCTACGCGCTGGAGCAGGTCGCCCACGCCGTCGTCGACGGTAAGGGACCGCTGATGCTCGGCGGCGCGCTGGTGCCCGGACTGATCGCCGGGGCCGAAGTCGAGCTTTTGCGCCGCATCCTCCATGCCCATGGTGGCGACGGCAACATCGCCATCACCCAGGCCGAGGCCGAGGTGCTGTTCAGGATCAACGAGCGGACCGCCCAGGCCAATAACGATCCGTCGTGGAACGACCTGTTCGTCAAGGCGATCGCCAATTTCGTCATGTGCTCGGCCGGTTATGAGGCGCCCACCCGCGAGGTGGCGCTGCGCCAGGAAACTTTCCTCGATCATACCGATCCGGAAATCGGCGGCTTCTTCAGCCGCATGGTCTCCGGCGGTCTTGCCGGTGTCATCGAGGCCTACCGCTCTCCTGACGACATAGAGACCGAATGGGAGGCCAAGAACAGGGCCGCCGAGGCGCTGGCCCGCCGTGCCGAGACGATCGATGCCTGTGAGGCAAAGTGGCTGGTCGGACATATCGGGGTGAACCGGCCCCTGTACGAGAATGAGCGTGCGCTGCTGACCCTGATCAAGCATGCCTCGCCGGAAATTCATCCGGCGCTGAAGCCGTTGCTCGACAAGGTTGCCTAAGCCCCGCCGTCCGCTGCTATCGTTTTGCAAAGAATGATATTGGAATGGCCTTCGGGCCATCCCGAGAATTCGGCCATACGCTCGAAGCCAGCCTTTTCATAGAGACCTGGTGCCTGGAAGTCGTGGCTGGAGACCCAGATTTTCCTGACACCGCGATCGGCGGCCTCCGCGACAAAGGCGTCTAGCAACTGCCTTGCGTAGCCGCGACCTCGGTGAGCCTCGTCTATCCACATCAAGGTCAGTTCGGACGTGCCCGCCCAGGAATAGCCGGCGGCTACTCCGACCGCGTGTCCCGCACCATCGCGGATGACAAAGGTCAGCCCTCGGTCATCGTCGCGGTCGATCATACGTCGGTTATCGCGGTTGAGACGATCCTCGAGCGAACTCAATTCCATGGGGGACAAGTCGTGCTCGGCCCGTATGCGAGGGACCGTCAAATCCCGCCATACCAGTCATAGCCGTTGTCTTCCCAATAGCCGCCCCGGCCGCCGCCGATAGTGGCGAAGCCATCGACCAGTTCGATCTTGTAGAGATATTTCGGCATTTTGTAGCCGAGCTGGCGCTCGACGCGGACACGCAGCGGCGCGCCGTTCTCGACCGGCAGCGGCTTGCCGTTCAGGCCGTAGGCAAGGATCGTTTGCGGATGGCGGGCATCGATGAGGTCGATCGTGCCGTAATATTTGATGTCGCCTGACAGGCTGCGGTCGATCGTGTCGAGGCAATGGAACATGACATAGCGGGCCTGTGGCTTGACCACCGCCTGGTCGAGCAGCAGCGCCAGTGGCGTGCCGGTCCATTTGGCGATGCAACTCCAGCCTTCGACGCAATCGTGTCGGGTGATCTGGGTGCGGCTCGGCATGTTCATGAGCTGCTCGCGGGTGAGTGACAGCGGCTTTTCCACGAGGCCTGACACCTCCAGTCGCCAATCGGCGAAGTTGTTGGCGAGCAGGGCCTTGTAAGCGTCGTCGTCCGGCGCGGTCACGCCGTTCGGCCGCATTGGCTGACGGATATCAGCCTCGGTGAATTCGGGCGCCAGCGAATTGCCGCCGCCGAGCAACCGTTGTGCCTTGTGGGTCAGGCCATTGGCGTTTTCGAGGAAGCTGCGCAGGCCGCTGCCGATCCTGAGCTGGCTGTCGAAGGCGTCGCAGCCCGACAGCATGATGCCGGACGCGCCGAGGCCGGCGGCGGTGAGGAACTTTCGGCGGCTTATCTCAAATTTCGCCATCTCAGGCACTCCTCTCGGACGTTTTGTCGTCATGCACGGGAGGATCAGTGCGGTACCAGCCGGTAATGATCGAGCGCAGCTCGTTGATCGGGCCGGCGGCGAGGATCATCAGGATGTGAATGACGAAGAAGGCGACCAGCAGCAGCATGACGGTGAAATGGATGGTGCGTGCCGTCTGCCGGCCACCGGTCAATTCATTGAGGAAGGGCAGCACCGAATTCATGCTCGGCGACATTGCAAGGCCGGTGATGATCATCAGTGGCAAGAGCACGAACAGCACGCCGCCATAGGCCATCTTCTGCAGCGTGTTGTATTCGCGCGTGTGGTGGAATTTCAGCCTGGCGTGGTTGGCGATGTCCCGGGGCAAGCGTCTGAGGTCATCCAGGCGAGGCGCCAGATCGCGGCGGATGTGGCCGTTGATCAGGCTGGCGACGAGCCAGACGATCAAGGTCGTCGTCAGTATCCAGGCGAAGAAGAAATGGATCACGCGGGCGGTGCCGAGGTCATAGTAGGACGGGATCGTCGCCCAGGACGGGAAACCGCGCGCCGTCTCGTTACCGGCCGGGCCCGACCAGCCGAGGACGCCTGTCGTGTCAAAGCGGTGGCCGAAGATTTCGGTGTAGCCGCGCGGCCCGGCATTGGTGTTTTCGGCGCCTATGGCGAAAATGGTGTTGTTGTAGTCGAAGCCGGATTGCTTGCCGATGTAGAGCTGCGGGCGGGCATTGAAGATCTGCAGGCCGGACAGCAGCATGAAAAACAACGAGATGGCCCAGAGCCAGTGTGTCAGCCGCGTCCAGCGCGACTGCCGGTAGATCAACGTTTTCTCTTTTGACGCGGGGGCGCCCGGTCCAATTTCGGATTGGCTTCTGGCAACCGATTCCATGTTGTCTGGTCTCCCGGCCTTGCGGCTTGTCCTAAGCGTTCATTGTCCTCTTGATACGTCGCGATCCAAACCGATGTTTCATGCGATCACGGATTTATTACGGACCGCCCAAGCTGACGGCGAGATTGACGGCGGCGGCGACGATGACCGTGTTGAAGAAGAACGACAGAACCGAGTGGACAAGCACGACACAGCGCATGTGCGTCGTCGAGATGTTGGTGTCGGCGGTCTGCGCCGTCATGCCGATGACGGTCGAGAAATAGAGGAAATCCCAGCCCTCGGGGCGTTTGTCGCCCGGGAACAGCAGGCCGCCGACGGGGATCTTCTTATCGGTGCCGGCGTCGACCGCGTCGCCGTCCATCCAGTAGACATGGGCATAGTGGAGCGCTGCCATGGCATGGATGGTGAACCAGCCGAGCGGGATCGACAGCAGTGCGAAGCCGAGTTCGATCGGGTGATCCCCATCCTTGCGATTGATCAGCAGGAACAGGGAGACAAGGGCAACGCCGACGACAACGAGCGTGACCGCGAAGATCACCAGCACCGGCTGATCGGTGGCGCGTGCATTCTTGCTCAGGTACTTGCCGGTGAATTTGGGCATCTGGCTGACGACAAGAAGGACGTAAGCGGCAAAAAATATGTTGGCGCCGATCGAATAGGCGAGTGGGGCGTGCAGCAGCAGCGCCACAAGCAGCGCAAACGCACCGATACAGGCCGACACCGCGAACAGCATGTGGCGCTGCATCGGTTTCTCGATCGGGGTTTCGGCGGCCATGGCGGTCTCCACCTGGATGGCGCTTTGTTGCTAGCCCGGTGTGGCGGATTTCAGCGCGCGCCGCAAGATGCGGTCAAGTTCACCCAGGAACCGGGAACGATCCTGCGGCGCGAAGCTGGCATTGTAGCCCTTGCTCTCGCCGGTTTCGCGCAAATGCTGTTTGAGGTCCCGCATCGCCACCGCCATGCCGATCGTCTCGAGCGTGAACGGCCGCCCGGTCGGTCCCAGCACATGCGCGCCGAGCGCCACCGTGCGGGCGGCGAGCGGAATGTCCGCCGTCACCACGATGTCGTTGGGCTTGGTGTTCTCGACGATCCAGTCGTCGGCGGCATCGGCACTCTTGGAGACCACGACATTGCGGATCATCGGGTCGCGGGAGGGGCGCAGACCGCCATTGGAAACATAGGTGACGACGACGCCATGGCGCTCGGCGACCTTTTCTACCTCCGCCTTGACCGGGCAGGCGTCGGCGTCGACGTAGATGGCGGGTGCGGGCATTGTCTCTCCGGAAACGAGCAGGGGCCGGAAACATATCCGGCCCCTGCCTGAAATCTCTCGGTCGTCAGGCCGGCAGGGCGCCGGACTTCTTGGCCGTCCAGGTGGCGATATAATCCATCAGGCCCGGATTGAGGCAGTCATAGGGTTCCAGCCCGATTGTCTTCAGCTGGGTGCGAATACCGTCCATGCGGCTTGGGTCGACACCGGATTCAATGATCGAGGAGACGAAGGCGGTGAAGCCCGGAGGCGACCAGCCGTCTTCCTCGAAGCGCTCGGGATGGATGAAGGACAGGCCCTTGAACGGATGGTCGCGCTCGACCGGTCCGTGCATGTGGACGCCGCAGCCGGTGCAGGCATGACGCTGGATCAGCGCCGAGGGGTCGACCACCTTGAGCTTGTCGCCGTTCTCGGTGACGGTGACATCGCCGGTGCCGGCGACGGCGACCACCGAGAATACAGCACCGTCCGGCTTCCAGCATTTGGTGCAGCCGCAGGCATGGTTGTGGGCGATCTGGCCCTTGACCTTCACCTTGACCGGCTTGCTGGTGCAGGCGCAGACCAGCGTGCCGCCGGCAAAGCTGGCGCTCTCCCTGGGCAGCCCATTGTCGATCTTTGGATGCAGTTTCTCCGCCATTTTTTCTCTCCTCCCATGTTTCACCACAGGGGTCGCTGGCCGGATGGCCGGCGGCGTGTGGCTGTCTTTTAGTAAACCACGACACTCCGGATCGATTTGCCCTCATGCATGAGGTCGAATCCCCTGTTGATGTCCTCGAGCTTCAGCGTGTGGGTGATCATCGGGTCGATCTGGATCTTGCCGTCCATGTACCAGTCGACGATCTTCGGCACGTCGGTGCGGCCGCGCGCGCCGCCGAAGGCGGTGCCCATCCAGCTGCGCCCGGTGACCAGTTGGAACGGCCGGGTCGAAATCTCCTGGCCAGCACCGGCGACGCCGATGACGACCGACTTGCCCCAGCCGCGATGTGAGGCCTCGAGTGCCTGGCGCATGACCTTGGTGTTGCCGGTGCAGTCGAATGTGTAGTCGGCGCCGCCGATCTGGTCGGCTCCGCGCTTGGTCATGTTGACGAGATAAGGCACGATGTCGCCGTCGATCTCCTTCGGATTGACGAAATGCGTCATGCCGAATCGCTCGCCCCATTCCTTCTTGTCGTTGTTCAGGTCGACACCGATGATCATGTCGGCGCCGGCAAGCTTCAGGCCCTGGATGACGTTGAGGCCGATGCCGCCGAGGCCGAAGACGACGGCGGTGGCGCCTTGCTCGACCTTGGCGGTGTTGATGACCGCACCAATGCCGGTGGTGACGCCGCAGCCGATGTAGCAGATCTTGTCGAAGGGGGCGTCGGGGTTGACCTTGGCCACCGCGATCTCCGGCAGCACGGTGAAGTTGGAGAAGGTCGAGCAGCCCATGTAGTGGAAGATCTTGTCCTTGCCGATCGAGAAGCGCGACGAGCCGTCCGGCATCAACCCTTGCCCCTGGGTGGCACGGATGGCGGTGCACAGATTGGTCTTCCTCGACAAACACGACGGGCACTGACGGCATTCGGGCGTATAGAGCGGGATGACATGGTCGCCCTTCCTGACCGAGGTGACGCCCTTCCCGACATCGACGACGATGCCGGCGCCCTCATGGCCGAGGATGGCGGGAAACAGGCCTTCGGGATCGGCGCCCGACAGCGTGAATTCGTCGGTGTGGCAGATGCCGGTCGCCTTGATCTCGACCAGCACCTCGCCATCGCGCGGTCCATCAAGGTCGACCTCCATGATCTCCAGCGGCTTTCCGGCGGCGACAGCGACAGCGGCGCGGGTTTTCATCGGGCAATTCCTCCAAAGGCGATTTTGAGCCAAGGTTTCAGGTTTTGAGCTGCTCATCAACTCTCAGATGAGACGAAATCTTGGCTTTCTTGACGCAGATAGCACACCGTCGACAACCAGCCCGGCTCGGCAGGGGAGTGCGACGGAAGCATTGGGAGGGACGCCCGTCATGTCGTCCGCTGCGGCACTTGAGACCTGGCGACATAGTCCATAGAACTGAACCATCTGCCGGAGGGGAATTCTGCCCGCATGTTCACCAAGATCCTGATCGCCAATCGTGGCGAGATCGCCTGCCGCGTCATCAGGACGGCGCGCAAGATGGGCATTGCCACGGTCGCCGTCTATTCCGACGCCGATCGCGATGCCGTGCATGTCGAAATGGCCGACGAGGCGGTGCATATCGGGCCGTCGCCTGCCGCGCAGAGCTACCTCGTTCCTGAAAAGATCATCGCGGCCTGCAAGGCGACGGGCGCTCAGGCCGTGCACCCCGGCTATGGCTTCCTGTCCGAGCGAGCCGCGTTCTGCGAAGCCCTGGAAGCGGAAGGCATCGTCTTCATCGGGCCGAAGCCCAAGGCCATCAAGGCGATGGGCGACAAGATCGAGTCGAAGAAATTCGCCAACGCCGCCGAGGTTTCGACGGTTCCGGGTTGGCTCGGCGTCATCGAGAATGCCGATCACGCCGAAAAGATCGCCGGCGAGATCGGCTATCCCGTGATGATCAAGGCCTCGGCCGGTGGCGGTGGCAAAGGCATGCGCATCGCCTGGGACCAGTCGGAAGTACGCGACGGATTTGACCGGGCGCGCTCGGAAGCCAAGAGTTCGTTCGGCGACGACCGTGTCTTCATCGAAAAGTTCGTGGTCGACCCGCGTCACATCGAAATCCAGGTGCTGGCCGACGGGCATGGCAACGCGCTCTATCTTGGCGAACGCGAATGCTCGATCCAGCGCCGTAACCAGAAGGTGGCGGAAGAGGCGCCATCGCCCTTCCTCGATGCCAGGACGCGCAAGGCGATGGGCGAGCAGTCGGTGGCGTTGGCCAGGGCTGTCGACTACCAGAGCGCCGGCACCGTCGAGTTCATCGTCGACAAGGACAAGAACTTCTATTTCCTTGAAATGAATACACGATTGCAGGTCGAGCATCCGGTGACCGAACTCGTCACCGGCATCGATCTGGTCGAGCAGATGATCCGCGTCGCCGCCGGCGAAAAGCTCGCCTTGAAGCAGAGCGACATCAAGCTGAACGGCTGGGCGGTGGAAAGCCGGCTCTACGCCGAGGACCCCTATCGCAATTTCCTGCCGTCGATCGGCCGGCTGACACGCTACCGGCCACCCGAGGAAGGCCGCTTCGGCGAGGTCGTCATCCGCAACGACACCGGCGTCACCGAAGGCTCGGAAATCTCCATGTTCTACGATCCGATGCTGGCCAAGCTGTGCACCTGGGCGCCGACGCGGCTCGAGGCCATCGACGCCATGTCGGAAGCGCTGGACAGCTTTGTCGTCGACGGCATCGAGCACAACATACCGTTCCTGGCGGCGCTGATGCAGCATCCACGCTGGCGGGAAGGGGCGATATCGACCGGCTTCATCGCGGAGGAATATCCCGACGGTTTTGCCCCCGTCGTGCCGAACAGCGAGGAAAAAGCCGTTCTGGCATCGATCGTCACGGCCGTGGAACTGCTGCGCCGCGACCGTCTCGACCGGCTGGGCGGGCGGCTGGCGCCGCATTCGGGAGCGCTCAAGCGCGACTGGGTGGTGAAGATCGGCGAAGAGTATTTGTCGGCGTCGATCCTCGAAGGCATGATTTCCATCCCGATGGAAATGGACCTGTCCATCGATGGCGGGAAGGCGCTGACAGTTTCGTCCGATTGGCGGCCCGGCGATCTCATCTGGCGCGGCACGGTCGGCAAGCGCAGGGTTGCCGCCCAGATCCGTCCTGTCGCCAATGGCCTCCGCATCGCCTGGAAAGGCATGTCGGTGACCGCGCGCGCCATGCTGCCGCGCACCGCCGAATTGGAACGGCTGATGCCGGAGAAAATAGCGCCGGACACGTCGAAACTGCTGCTCTGCCCGATGCCGGGCCTCGTCGTGTCGATCGCCGTTGTCGAAGGCCAGGAGGTCAAGGCGGGCGAGACGCTGGCCGTGGTCGAGGCGATGAAGATGGAAAACGTTCTGCGCGCCGAGCGCGACCTCGTCGTCTCGAAACTCAACGCCAAGCCGGGCGACAGCCTTGCCGTCGACGCGGTGATCATGGAATTCGCCTGAACGGCTGGAAGCCTGTGGGTCGGTAGTCGTTTTGTGCTGGACTGGTATCGCCCGGTCCCGGACAATACATCTCCATCGACTCAAATCTTACGGACAGCGCGAGAAACCATGGCGGATGAGAGACTTCCACGCGATCCCCTGAAGCGCGAGGCCGCGATCGCGGCCGCGCGGCCGGAGGTGCCGGCGCGGCCGTTCGTCCATCTGCGCGTGCACTCGGCCTATTCGCTGCTGGAAGGCGCGCTGCAACTAGGCAAGATCGTTGGCCATGCCGTCAAGGACGAAGCGCCGGCGATCGCGGTGACCGACACCAACAATTTGTTCGGCGCCTTGGAGTTCGCCCAGAAGGCGGTGAAGGACGGCATCCAGCCGATCATCGGCTGCCAGATCGCGCTCGCGTTTTCCGGCGAAAACAGCGACGGCCAGCGTGACCGTCGTCGGCAAGGTCCCGATATGCGGCCGGTCGTGCTGATCGCGGCGACCGAAACCGGCTATTCCAATCTGGTCCGGCTGGTCAGCCGTGTTTACCTTGAAACACCGCCCGGCGAAGCCGTGCACCTGACCACCGAAATGATGGACGGCCAATGTGACGGCCTGATTTGTCTCAGTGGCGGGCCGCGCGGCCCGATCGGCATGGCCCTGAAGGAAGATCGCCGCGATCTTGCCGAAGCGCGGCTGATAACGCTCAAGGGGATATTCGGCGACCGGCTCTATGTCGAGCTGGACCGGGTTTCGGGCTACGACCGGATGATCGAGAAATCCTCGATCGATCTCGCTTATGCCCATGAATTGCCGCTGGTTGCCACCAACGAGGCGTTCTTCTCGTCGCGCGACGAGTATGAGGCGCATGATGCGTTGATCGCCATCGCCGAGGGGTCGGTTGTCGCCGTCGACACCCGCCGCCGGCTGTCGCCGGACAATTTCCTGCGCAGTCAGGCCGATATGGCGAAATTGTTCGCCGACCTGCCTGAAGCCATCGACAACACTGTCGAGATCGCGCTGCGCTGCTCCTACTATCCAAAAACCCGCAGTCCGATCCTGCCGCGTTTCACGGGCGGCGATGCCTCCGACAAGGACGCGGCCGAAAAGGCCGAGGCCGAGGAACTGGCCCGTCAGGCGCGCGAGGGGCTCGATGCACGGCTCGCCTTGCACGGACCGACACCGGGCTACACGGTCGAGCAGTATCGAGAGCGGCTCGAATTCGAGCTTGGCATCATCGAGAAGATGAAATTCCCCGGCTACTTCCTGATCGTTGCCGACTTCATCAAATGGGCCAAGGCGCAAGGCATTCCGGTCGGGCCGGGGCGTGGTTCGGGCGCTGGTTCGCTGGTTGCCTATTCGACCACCATCACCGACATCGATCCGCTGCGTTTCTCGCTGCTGTTCGAACGCTTCCTCAATCCGGACCGCGTTTCGATGCCCGATTTCGACATCGATTTCTGCCAGGATCGCCGCGAAGAGGTGATCCGGTACGTCCAGCAGAAATACGGCCGCGACCAGGTCGGCCAGATCATCACTTTCGGTACGCTGCAGGCGCGCGCCGTGCTGCGCGACGTCGGCCGCGTGCTGCAGATGCCGTACGGCCAGGTCGACAAGCTTTCGAAAATGGTGCCGCAGAACCCGGCCAATCCGGTCAAGCTCGCCGACGCCATCGCCAACGAGCCGCGCTTTGCGGAGGAGGCCGAGAAAGAGCCGATCGTGCAGACGCTGCTCGACATGGCGCAGAAGCTGGAGGGCCTCTACCGCCACGCCTCGACGCACGCCGCCGGCATCGTCATTGGCGACCGACCGTTGTCGGAACTGGTGCCGATGTACCGCGATCCGCGCTCGGACATGCCTGTCACCCAGTTCAACATGAAATATGTCGAGCAGGCGGGGTTGGTGAAGTTCGACTTCCTCGGCCTGAAGACGCTGACGGTGCTGGAGACGGCCGTCAAGTTGATCCGCCGGCGCGGCATCGATATCGACCTGGCGACCATCCCGCTCGACGATCCCGAGACCTATGCGATGCTGTCGCGCGGCGAGGTGGTCGGCGTGTTCCAGGTGGAAAGTGCCGGCATGCGCAAGGCGCTGATCGGTATGCGGCCCGACTGCATCGAGGACATCATCGCGCTGGTTGCCCTCTACCGGCCGGGACCGATGGAGAACATCCCGACCTACAACGCCAGAAAGCATGGCGAGGAGGAGATGGCCTCGATCCATCCCAAGATCGACCATCTGGTGAAGGAGACGCAAGGCGTCATCGTCTACCAGGAACAGGTGATGCAGATCGCGCAGGAGCTGTCCGGCTATTCGCTTGGCGAAGCCGACCTTCTGCGGCGCGCCATGGGCAAGAAGATCCGCGCCGAGATGGACAAGCAGCGCGAACGCTTTGTCTCCGGCGCGGTCGAGCGCGGCGTCGCAAAGCCGCAAGCCGACTTCATTTTCGACCTGCTGGCAAAGTTCGCCGACTACGGTTTCAACAAGTCTCATGCGGCCGCCTACGCTGTCGTCTCCTACCAGACCGCCTATCTCAAGGCGCATTATCCGGTCGAGTTCCTGGCAGCGTCGATGACGCTAGACATGGGTAACACCGACAAGCTCGCCGACTTCCGCCAGGATGCGCTGCGCCTTGGCATCGAAGTCCTGGCGCCGTCAGTGATGACGAGTTTCCGTGCCTTCGAGGTCGGGGAGAACCGGATCTATTATTCGATGGCCGCGCTGAAGGGCGTCGGCGATGCCGCGGTGGAGCACATCGTCGCCGTTCGCGGCGAAAAGCCGTTCAAGAGCCTGGCCGATTTCTGCGAGAGGGTCGACCCGAAGATCGTCGGCAAACGGGTTTTCGAAAGCCTGATCATGGCCGGCGCGCTCGACTGCTTCGGCCACGACCGCGCCCAGATGTTGGCCGGCGTCGAGCGGATGATGGGGCTGGCGTCGCTCGCCCAGCAGAACGCCGTTTCGGGTCAGGCCGACATCTTCGGCGCCTCGCTCGGCGCACAGTCGCAGGCGCTCAATCTGCCGGCGACCGATCCGTGGCTCGCTGCCGACCGCCTGCACCGCGAGTTCCAGGTCGTCGGCTTCTATCTCTCGGCGCATCCGCTCGACGAGTACAAGGCGGCGCTGCAGAAGATGCGGGTGCAGAACTGGGCGGAGTTCTCCGCCGCCGTCAAGCGCGGTGCTTCCGCCGGCCGGCTTGCCGGCACCGTTACCAGCAAGCAGGAGCGCAAGACGCGCACCGGCAACAAGATGGGCGTGGTGGCCTTTTCGGACACCTCCGGCCAATACGAGGCCGTATTGTTTTCAGAAGGTTTGGCCCAGTATCGCGACCTCCTCGAAGCCGGCCGCTCGGTTGTCATCACTGTCGCGGCGGAGGACAGGCCCGAGGGCGTCAACCTGCGCATCAACTCCGTGCAATCGCTGGAGGACGAGGCAAGCCGCATCCAGAAGGCGCTGCGCATCTTCGTCAGGAACGATGGACCTGCCTCGATGATCCAATCCCAACTCACGCAGCGGGGTGAAAGCCAGGTGAGCATCATCGTGATCAAGGAAGAGGCGCAGGGCGAGGTCGAGATCGCTCTGCAAGGCGGCTATCGCGTCTCGCCACAGATCGCCTCGGCAATGCGCGCCGTGCCGGGCGTGATTGAAGTGGAACTGGTGTGATCTGCGCGCTTACCAGGCGGCACTCCGCGGGCCGGCACCGGCTGCTCATGCCAGCATGAAGGCCAAGGAGAGGCGTCCATCGCAGAACCTTTCCGCGACGGCGCGATTACGCGACAGGCTGCGCAGGCTCTATCACGGACGCTCGCCGGCCGCGTTCCGGTTCCAACTGGTGGCTGTCATCATCGACCTCGCCATCATCGCTTTTTTCATCGCCACCCCGGTCATCCAGCAGTCGCCCTCGTTTCTGTGGCTAGACTATGCCGTGGCGGCTCTCGTCGCCGCCGATCTGATTGCCAGGCTGCTCGCCTCCAACGACATGCTGCGCCTGACGAAGCAGCCGACCTTTTGGGTGGATGCCTTCATCCTTCTGACGCTGCTGATGCCGACGGCTCTCGCGAGCCTCGGCTTTCTGCGCATCCTGCGGCTATGGTCGCTGTCGCGCAGCGGTTCGATCTGGCGGCATTTCGAGATGCGTGGCCTGCGGCCCTGGCGCGAGGCAAGCCACGCGGTGATCAACCTTTTGACCTTTCTCTTTGTCATCACGGGCTTCGTCTACACGTTCTTTTTTCGCAACGGAGCCGGACTGGAAAACTACATCGACGCGCTTTACTTCACCGTCGCGACCGTGACGACGACAGGCTTCGGCGACATCGTGCTGCCGGGCATCGCCGGCAAGCTGACGGCGATCGTAACCATGATCATCGGCATATCGCTGTTCGTCAGGCTGGCGCAGGCGATCTTTCGGCCGGCCAAGGTGTTCTTTCCCTGTCCGCAATGCGGGTTGCAGCGTCACGAGCCGGACGCCGTACACTGCAAGGCGTGCGGACACGTGCTCAACATTCCAGACGAAGGGAACTGACTGGCAACGCTATGACGCCGCGACTTCTGCCGGCTTGACTGCCTTGCGCTGCAAGTTGAGCAGATTGCCCATCAGGATCAGCAATGCACCGCCAGCGGTGAAGGCGTCGATCTGCTCGCTGTAAAGCAGCCAGCCGATGAGCGCCGACAACGGTACACGCAGGAAATCCATCGGCGAAATGACGGTGGCGTCGGCATAGCCAAGCGCACGGGCCATGCAAAAATGCGACGACATGCCGGTGAAGGCGATCAGCACGATCCATGGCCACAGTTCCAGCGGCGGGTTGCGCCACTCGTAAAGGGCTGGAACGAGGCCGACCACCGACTGGATGATCAGCATCCAGAAGATAATGCGCACGACGCTGTCCGTCCGCGTCAGCGACTTGACCAGGACCACCGAGATGCCGAAGCAAACCGCGGCGCCGAGCACGATGAGATGGCCCGGATCGACCGAGCCCACACCGGGGCGAACGATGATTACCACCCCGATCAGGCCCAGCACGATCGCGGCAAGCTTTGGCCGGGACAACCTTTCACCAAGAAAGGTCACCGCCAGGATAGCCGTCCAGATCGGTGTGGTGAATTCGATCGAAATCAGCACGGCCAACGGAATCAAGGTCAATGCGTAGAGCCATGCCGCCTGCCCGGTATAGTGGATGACGTTTCTGGCGATATGAGCGACGGGCCGCTGCGTGCGCATCGCCGCGAAGCCGCCGCTCATCATCACCAGCGGCAGCAGAATGAAGAACCCGATGACCGAGCGCAGTTCCAGCACCTGGAAGACGTTGAGCTCGGCGGTCGTGGCGCGGCCGGCGACCGACATCGCCAGGAACGAGGCGATCGACAGCGCCATCCAGAAAGCGGCCTTGGGGATCGAGGGGGTAGGTGCCATGTCAGCTATCTCGCAAGCCGGGGTTTTTGCCGCAACCACTAGCCGCCGCATTTGACTGGGCCAGAGATATTGGCGCGACGTTGCAAAACAGCCCTGTCGCGGGCGGAACCTGACATGGCAAGCCGCGTTGAGTCGCGATGTCCGCTTGAGCATCACCGATCGCCGTTCCACCCGTCACAAGGAGACCTTCGATGACATTACTCACGCGGTTTGTGCTTGCCGGGTGCCTGGCCGTCGCGGCCACAGCCGCGCATGCGGACGAGAGCAAATTTCTCCAATCCTTCAAGGGCAATTTCGCCGGCAAGGGAACCGTTCAGGTGACGACGCAGGCGCCAACGGTCAGCGTTTCCTGCACGTTCAAATCGAATGCGACATCGTCTTCGCTGTCCCTCGACGGCAACTGCCGCGGCCTGATCCTGGTGACACGCGCCATCAGTGCTCGCCTGAAGACCAGCGGCGCCAAATACAGCGGTGTCTATGTGGGATCGCGCACCGGACCGGCGCAGTTGAACGGAAGCCGTTCCGGCAATGCGATAAACCTCGCCATCCGCTGGGCCAAGGAGGTCAATGGCGACCGCGCCGCGCAGCTTACCGTGCAGAAAAACGGTGCGGACGGCATAGTCTTGACCGTGGTCGACCGCGATCCCAAGACCGGCAAGAGCGTGGTGACCAGCCGCATCGATCTTCGACGCAGCTGATCGGGTTCAATCTTCCAGCGGCTCCGGCGGATGGGCGTCGCGGCCCTTGCCGAAGGTGTAGCCGGTTTGCACCGCCTTGCGGCCGAACTTGTCGCGTAGTGCATCGATGGCGCCTTCGGCCATGGCGCGCTTGCGCGACTGCACATCGACCAAATCCGGCGGATCGGCCTTATCATCGTCGGAGAGGTCGCTGACGCCGATGCCGAGCAATCGGAATTTCGTTCCGTCGGTCTCCTTGCGAAGAAGTTCCACGCCGGTCGAAAAGATGCGGTCGGCGAGGCGGGTCGGGTCGCCGAGCTGACGGTTGCGCGTGCGGAGCCTGAAGTCCTGGGTCTTCAGCTTCAGCACCACGGTGCGCCCCGCAATGCCTGATTTCTTCAGCCTCGCCGAGACTTTTTCCGAAAGGCCCCTCAGCACCGAGACAAGCTCGTCCAGTGAGGCGATATCGGTGTCGAAAGTGGTTTCGGCCGATACGCTCTTGGCGTCCTGGTCTGGGTCGACGCGGCGGACATCCTCACCGCGCGAAAGCCGGTAGAGCCGTTCGCCCATCACCCCATAGCGGCGCATCAGGTCGCCACGCTCCATCTTCTGGAGCTGGCCGATCGTGCGGATGCCATCCTGTTCCAGCGTGGCGTTGAACGCCTTGCCGACGCCCCAGATCATGGTCACCGGCTGCGTGGCCAGAAAGCCGACCGCCTCCGCCTCGCCGATGACGGAAAAGCCGCGCGGTTTGCGGAAATCGGACGCTATCTTGGCGAGGAATTTGCAATAGGACAGGCCTGATGAAACGGTGATGCCGATCTCCTTCTCCACCGCCAGCGAAAAGCGCGCCAGCACCACGGCCGGTGGCAGTCCGTGCAGGCGCTCGGTGCCGGCGAGGTCGAGGAAGGCCTCATCGATCGACAACGGCTCGACCAGCGGTGTCAAAGCCTGCATCATGGCGCGCACCTCGCGGCCGACGGCCACGTACTTTTCCATGTTGGGCGCGATCACGACCGCCTCCGGGCAGGCCTCGAGCGCCTTGAACATCGGCATGGCGGAGCGCACGCCGCGGATGCGAGCGATGTAGCAGGCGGTGGAGACGACACCGCGCTTGCCGCCGCCGATGATCAGCGGCTTGTCCTTGAGCGCAGGGTTGTCGCGCTTCTCGATGGCCGCGTAGAAGGCGTCGCAATCGATATGGGCGAGGTGCAGCCGGTAAAGCTCGGGATGGCGGGCAAGGCGAGGGCTGCCGCAGCGTTCGCAACGGCGCGTTTCACTGCGCTGAAAGGTCAGGCAGTCACGACAAAAACCGTGGTCGGGATTGTTGACAGGGGTCGCCATCGCTGCGAACATAAAGAGAACAAAACCAATGGTACGACAGCGCAAGGCCAGCGACAAGCCTGGCCTGGGGAGAACGCATGAGCACGACCGTAGTGCCGCTGGCGCCAGAGCTCTGGCCTGAATTCGAGGACCTTTTCGGCAAGCAGGGCGCCTGCTACGGCTGCTGGTGTACCCATTTCCGGCTGGCGCCGGCGGCGCGGCGCGAGAGCAGTCGTGAACGCAACAAGGATCACATCAAGGCGCGCATCGAAGCCGGCCCGCCGCCCGGCCTGCTGGCTTTCGAGGACGGCAAGGCGGTCGGCTGGATGCAGATCGGGCCACGCGCCGACGTGCCCGAATGGAATAACAAGGGCAGGGGCTCGGCGCCGATCGATCCCGCCGACGCGTCCGATCCGGCCGTTTGGGCGATCTCATGCTTTTTCATCCGCGCCAAGGCGCGCGGCAGGGGCATCACCCACCGCCTCGTCGAAGGCGGCATCGAGTTCGCCCGCAGGAACGGGGCGCGGCTCGTCGAGGCCTGCCCGATCGACCTGTCGCGCGATTCGCGTTCGATCGGCCTGTTTGTCGGGTCATCGGGAGTGTTCGAGAAAGCCGGGTTCGAAAGGCTTGTGGAGCGCAAGGCCGGTCGACCGCTGATGCGGCTGGTGTTGAAGCCGATTGCCTGACTGTCATCGTCTTGCAGTCGCGATGGTATTTCCCTACCAGAGATACGAGACCATTTGCCTTTTCGACCGAACGGAGAATTCCCGTGAACCGTATGCTGCCTATTGCCTTTACCGCGTTCCTGCTGAGCGCGCCTGCTTTCGGCCAGACCGTCGACAGTCAGGGCGCCAAGCAATTGTCCGATGACCTGTCGCGCTATGTCGGCAAACAGGCGCTCGACAAGGGCATCCTGAAGGTTTCGGCCGAGGGCGACGCCTACAAGATCGTGGTTGATTTCAAGGCGCTGGCCAGCAGCTTTCCCGACCAGAAACTGGTGAAATTCGACCTTGCGCCCTACGCCCTGCTGGTCAAGCCGCGCAGCGACGGGTCCTGGGATGTCTCGATGGATTTTTCGCAGAGCGCCTCCTTTGAATTCAACGGCCCTCAGGGAAAGCAGAGCACGCAGTTCTCGATCAAGGATGGCAAGGGCAACGGCGTCTACGACCCCAAGTTGGCGGCCTTCACCAGCGCCACGAGCTCGATGGCCGGGATGACGATGTCGTCGCAGGACGCCAAGCAAAAGATGGATGTGACCGCCGGTGCCGGCACCGTGACGCTTTCCGCGACCAAGGCGACCAATGGCGGCGTTGATTTCACGACGTCGCAAAAGATTTCGAACTTCGTCGAAGCGATAAAATTCAACGACGCCGAGAGCGGGCTGAATTTTCCCGTCACCGTGAAGTCGCCGGAATTTTCCGTGGAGGCCAGCGGCAAGGGCGTGCAGACCAAGCCTCTGCTCGATCTCCTGGCGTTTGCCGTGGCCAATGAGGACGAGAAGACGCTGAAGGCAAACCAGGCGCAGCTCAAGTCGCTTCTGCTTGCAGCGCTTCCGGTGTGGGAGCGTATCGACGGAACCTATGGCTTCAAGGACTTCGCGGTCGACAGCCCTATCGGCACGTTCGGAGCAACCCAGTTCGGCATAGCGTTCGGTTCCGACGGCGTCGCCCAGAACGGAAAGGTCAGCTATGGCATCAAGGCTTCGGGGCTGACCGTGCCGCAGCAGCTTTTGCCGAGCTGGAGCGTGGCGCTGCTGCCCACCGATATCGACCTGAATTTCGGCGGCGCCAACATCGATCTCGACAGCATGGCAAAGAAGGCCATCGAAGCCTTTGATCTCAACCAGGATCCGCCGCTGCCGGCCGAGTTCGGCGACCAGCTCAAAGCCGAATTCCTGGCCAAGACGCCGAAGGTCGTCATCGGCCACAGTACCGTGAAGAACAAGGACATGGAGATCGCACTGGAAGGCGAGATGACAAGCTTCGGCCAGAAACCCGACGCAAATCTCACTGTCGACGTCGCTGGCTTCGACAAGATCATGGAGCATCTGCAGGAAGCGGCGAAGGCGGAGCCGGAAGTCGGGCAGTACGTGCCTGTCGCTCTCATGGCGAAGGGTTTTGCCAAGACGCTGCCGGACGGCAAGCTGGAATGGGCTATCAACACCAAGGCCGACGGCTCGGTCACCGTCAACGGCGTCATGCTGAAGCCCGCCGACCCGGCGGTGGACGATAGCGTCGACGACGGTGACGGTTCGGACGATGAGAGCGGCGGCGATAATGGCGGTAGCGATAATGGCGGCGGCGCTAACGGCGGGGCAGGGGCGAAGCTCAATCCTTGAGTGTTCTGCCCTTGAGCAAATCCGGAACAGTGCGAACCGGTTTTTTCGTCCGGGATCGCACCAAAACGCCTGGATTAGAACCCCAGCGCGCCAGCGATCTTAGGCGCGGCTTCGTGCCAATCCTGGACGACGATGACATCGTCCGGGACCGATGGCAGGAACGTACGCAGCGAATTGTCGGCCATCAGATGGAATAGGTTTGCGTCGGCGACCGAGTCACGCACCGACGCCAGATTGGCTGGCTGATCGTCGACGAAGACCACCGGCCTGCCGCTCTTGCCGCGCAGTTTGGCTACCGCCGGGCCCTTGGCCATTTCGGTGGTCAGCAGCGGATAGGCTAGCCCCAGTGCATCGAGATGGGCGCGTCGCACGGCGCGATGCCGGTGCGGCATGGCTGTCAGCAATATGATTTCGGCACGGTCTCCAAGCCCGGTCAGGGCTTCCGCGGCGCCATCGGTGATGCTTTGCCAATCGGCTTGCGCGTCGAAGAAATCGCCGAGGAGTGCGGTGACTTCGGGTTGTTCGATCAGGCGGCCGCTGGCTGTCTCGGCAATGTTGCCGGTCAGCCGGAAGGACGCCAGCGTCAGGCCATAGCCGCGCGCCTTGAGGAAATGCGGGAAGGGCCGGATGAATTCGAGCACCACGTCGTCGACATCGAGCACCAGCAGCGGTCGGTCGTCAGCCGCCAGTTCCTCGATCTGGCGCGCGGTTTCGGGATCATCGCTCATGTGGAGTGCTCGTGATTGTCATCGCCGAGCGGCAAGACGCGCAACGCCTTGCCGACAGCCGCTGGTGGCGTGCCGGTTTCCTCGGCGAAGCGCATTAAGGTCGGCTCGTGGGCGAGAATGAACTGCAGGACGCCGGCCATGAAACCCGGCTCGCCGGCCGCCCGGCGGATCGAATGCGCCTCTATTCCCGTGATTGCCAGAAAGCGCGGTAAAAGCTCCGGATCGGCGGCAACGAAGCCCAGTGCCTTGACGGCAATGGTTTCCGCCTCTTCGCGCATTGACGCTGCGTTTGCCATCACTACCTTCGGTGCGTGGAATGAGTCTCTCCCGCAGTAATGGCAAGAATTGCTTGCGGCAAGCCATTAGCGTGTGGCGCGCCTTTTGGACGCGCAGGGAGGCGAGGCGGAATTCGTGCTGCTTTGCAGGCTTCGGGTTTCCGTTTCGTCAATCATATTGCCGTATAGTGCAGCAGGGTTTGGTGCGTTCAAGGAAAGAGCGCATGACGGCCACCTCCGGGCGGAGGACGGCCGGGACGGGATGTCGATGACTAAGAAGGTGATGATCGTCGAGGACAATGAGCTCAATATGAAGCTCTTTCGGGACCTCATCGAAGCAAGCGGTTACGAGACGGTGCGCACCCGCAACGGTCTGGAGGCGCTCGACCTTGCGCGCCAGCACCGGCCGGACCTCATCCTGATGGACATCCAACTGCCCGAAGTGTCGGGACTGGAAGTGACCAAATGGCTGAAAGAGGACGACGATCTGCACGTCATCCCGGTGATTGCGGTGACTGCCTTCGCGATGAAAGGCGACGAGGAACGCATCCGCCAAGGCGGCTGCGAGGCGTATATTTCGAAGCCGATCTCGGTGCCGCGTTTCATCGAAACCATCAAATCTTATCTGGGCGATGCCTGATGTACCCTTCCAGCCGAGCCGGAGCGTTGTGAAATGACTGCGCGGATCCTCGTCGTCGACGACATCCCTGCCAATGTGAGGCTGCTGGAAGTCCGGCTGCTGGCCGAGTATTTCGAGGTTCTGACCGCCACCAATGGGGCCGATGCGATCGAGACCTGCGAGAACGGCAAGGTGGATGTCGTGCTGCTCGACGTAATGATGCCCGACATGGACGGGTTCGAGGTCTGCCGGCGATTGAAGAGCGATCCGGCGACGTCGCACATTCCGGTGGTGATGATCACCGCGCTCGATCAGGTCACCGACCGCGTGCGCGGGCTCGAGGCCGGTGCCGACGATTTCCTGACCAAGCCGGTCAACGACTTGCAGCTGATGACGCGCGTCAAGAGCCTGGTCCGCCTGAAGTCGTTGACCGACGAGCTTCGGCTGCGCGCCTCGACCACGCGCAACATCGGCATCGAAGAACTTTTGAGCCGCAATTTCGCGTCCGAGGACACGACGCCGAAGGTGCTTTTGATCGACGAGCGCAAATCGTCGGTCGAGCGCATCCAGAAGATGCTGCGCGATCGTGCCGACCTCGACGTCACGGGCGATCCGCATGCCGGGTTCTTCCAGGCCGCGGAGACGCCCTATGAATGCGTGATGATCTCGACGGCCTTCGCCGATTTCGATCCGCTCAGGCTCTGCTCGCAACTGCGCTCGCTCGACCGCACCCGTTTCGTGCCGATCATCCTGCTGGCGGAGGAGGGCGAGGAGGAGCGCATCATCCGAGGGCTCGAACTCGGCATCAACGACTATCTGATGCGGCCGATCGACCAGCAGGAACTGACGGCGCGGCTGCGTACCCAGGTGCGCCGCAAGCGCTACAATGACCAATTGCGCGCCAGTGTCACCCAGACCATCGAAATGGCCGTGACCGACGGCCTCACCGGGCTGCACAATCGCCGCTATCTAGACAGCCATCTGCAGACGCTGTTCGATCGCGCCGTGGCGCGGCGCCGGCCGCTGTCGGTGATGATCACCGATCTCGACCGCTTCAAGTCCATCAATGATGCGCATGGGCATGACGGCGGCGACGAGGTGCTGCGCGAATTCGCGCGGCGGCTGCGCAAGAACGTCCGGGGTATCGACCTTGCCTGCCGGTTCGGCGGCGAGGAGTTCGTGGTGGTAATGCCCGATACCGACGGCGCAGTGGCCGAGAAGGTGGCCGAGCGCATTCGTGCCGAAATCGCCCAGATGCCGTTCGCCATCGGCGCCGAGGGCAAGACGATCGAGGTCACCGTCAGTGTTGGCGTGTCATCGGTGCTGAAGGGCGTGGACACGGTGGCGGCATTGATGAAACGCGCCGATCTCGCGCTCTACGAAGCCAAGAGCGGCGGCCGCAACCGCGTCGTTGCCAAGGCAGCTTGACGCTCCGGCCGCGATAATCCGGTCAACCCCAACAGGGTTACCCATTTACCTTAATCCAAGCGATTCGCGAGCCTTGGTTAAGAAACTGTTGATTTCCATAAGCTCTTGCGCAAATGTGAAGGCCAAGACGAAGCCGGCACGAGGTAGACAGCCGGCTCGATCCTCGAATACCCCATGATGCTCAGGTCCGCCGCATCTCCTGGGTCCGTGGGGTCGGCCGGCCGGCGCTGGCACATAGTGGCCTCCTCGTACCGCTGCCAAACGCCGACCGGCCCCCTTTGCCCGATATGACATCAGGAATCTGCGTCAAGCCCCGGAAGAAACGGGGCTTTTTGCGGCAGGTCCGCTTTTCTGGACTGTAACGGCTTCGGTTGCACCCTCGCGTGCTATTGCTTGACAACACCGCGACTTTTTCGCCGCCATATGCATAAGGGGAAGAAGAGGAGCCAGCCCCCTCCATTTCATACATATGGCGCGCAAGGGGCTTGCGGCAAGACCCGGCTGTTCCCGTAGAACCACGACCCAGGTTAACGGAAACGGGAGTGGCGAAATGCCGGAATTGTTGCCAGGTGGCCGAGTGCGTCGGGATCATGCGGTGGTGATCGCCGGAGGCGGTCCGACCGGGTTGATGCTGGCTGGCGAACTCGCATTGGCGGGCGTCGATGTGGCCGTTGTCGAGCGGCGGCCAAACCAGGAACTCGTCGGTTTGCGCGCGGGCGGCCTGCACGCACGCACCATCGAGGTGCTCGACCAGCGCGGAATTGCCGACCGGTTCCTCTCGCAGGGACAGACATCGCCGTCGGTGGGCTTCCACATGACCCGATTGGACATCAGCGACTTTCCCACGCGGCACAACTATCTGCTGGCGTTGCGGCAAAACCACATAGAGCGGATATTGGCCGACTGGATCAGCGAGTTCGGCGTGCCGATCTATCGCCGGCAGGACGTCACGGGCTTCGCACAGGATAATGGTGGCGTCGACATCGATCTGTCTGGCGGCCAGCGGTTGCGGACGCAGTATCTCGTCGGCTGCGACGGAGGACGCAGCATGATCCGCAAGGCCGCAGGGATCGCGTTCGATGGATGGGATCCGACGATGAGCTGGATAATCGCCGAGGTCGAGACGGCGGAGGAACCAGCATTGGGCTTTCGCAGTGACGCCCATGGTATCCATGCGATCGGCAAGATTGAGGAAGACGGCCGGGTGGGTATCGTGCTGACCGAGCGACAACTGACCATTGGTGGCGAACCGACACTGCGCGATCTCAGCGAGGCGCTTGTCGGTGTCTACGGCACCGATTACGGAGTCCACAGTCCGACCTGGATTTCCCGGTTCACCGACATGACGCGGCAGGCTGCCGCTTACCGCGACAGACGTGTTCTGCTGGCCGGTGACGCCGCGCATATCCATCCCCCAATGGGCGGACAGGGCCTCAATATCGGCGTGCAGGACGCGGTGAACCTGGGGTGGAAGCTAGCCCTGGTGGTCAAGCGGATGTCACTGGAAGGCCTGCTCGACAGCTACCATGCCGAACGCCATCCGGTCGCCGCCCGCGTGCTGCGCAACGCGATGGCGCAGGTCGCGCTTCGCCGGATGGATGCTCGCACCAAGGCCTTGAGCGACACATTCGCCGAACTGCTCGCCATGGATGGGCCACGCAAACGGATCGCCGCGGAGATGTCTGGCCTGGGTGTCCACTACGATCTCGGGGAGGGGCACGCGCTGCTTGGGCGACGAATACCCGACCTCGATCTCTCCACCGCTGATGGGCCGTTGCGACTGTTCACGTTGCTCCACGACGCGCGGCCGCTGCTCCTCAATTTCGGTGAGCCAGGCAGGCTGGACATGGCGCCTTGGGCCGACCGGATCCGGCAGATCGACGCATCGTATGCCGGTGCCTGGGAGCTTCCCGTACTCGGAACGGTCGCCGCACCCGACGCGGTCTTGATCCGGCCCGATGGATACGTGGCCTGGGTTGGCGTTGAGGATGGACAGGGATTGGCCGATGCGCTGACCAGATGGTTCGGACCGGATGCCGGAGCCGGGCGCCCCTCCGAACGCAGCGCGTCACCTTCCACAGGCTGATGGCCAGCTGTCTCCTGACAAGCAATTGACAGGAGGCTCCATCCGTGCAGAAATTGGTTGGACCATTGGACCACTTGGAGGAAATGTGGACCAGAACAGCCTGCCACCAATTCAGACGACGGCGCGTGACGACGCCGTGCTGAAGGCATTGGTGGGCTTCGTCCGCGCCGAGGCCTTGCGGCCTGGCGAGCGACTGCCGACCGAGCGCATTCTAGCCGAACGGCTCAAGGTCAGCCGCAACACGGTGCGCGAGGCGCTGACGCGGTGGGAAGGATTGGGCCTGGTCGAACGCCGGCAAGGCAGCGGCACGTTTCTCAAGGCGGCCGTCTCGCCCGACATGCTGCATTTGCCGCTGACGCTGGCGGGCGGCAATGACTTCACCAGCCTGATGCAGACGCTGGAAATACGCCGCGCGCTGGAGGCGGAAGCAGCGGCACTGTGCGCCGAGCGGGCAAGCCCGGCCGACATTGCCGAGATCGAGGGCAAGCTCGATATCATGGAGCAGGCGTTTCGCACCCTTGATGGCATGTCGTCGGAAGAGGACTGGGAATTCCACCAGGCGATCTACCGGGTCTCCGGCAATCCACTGTTCGAACAGATCATCGCGGCCATGCACGAACTGTTCCATCGCTTCTGGGAGCATCCGCTCGGTGTGCGCGATTTCGGCCATGCCAGCTTTCCCTATCACCGCACCATCTACGAACGTATCGCCGCGCGGGATCCGCAGGGCGCCCGCGACGAGGCGCTCAAGCTCATCGCCACCGTCGAGGACGACCTCAAGCGCGGTGCGGCCAAACTCAAACTTTCGGACCTGAAATGAACGGGCATCCAGACGGTTTCGACCACGATTATCTCGCCGAGGCGGCGACGCTTTTGGCGCATGACGAACCGTTTCCCGGCGGCGCCGTCGTGCCGCCGATCTACCAGACCTCGTTGTTCACTTTCGCCAATTATGCGGAAATGGCCGATACCTTTGCCGGCAAACGAAAGCAGCCGATCTATTCCCGCGGCGACAATCCGACGGTCATGGAGTTCGAGGCTCGTGTCGCCGCGCTCGAGGGTGCAGAGGCCGCACGCGGCTTCTCCAGCGGCATGGCGGCGATCAGCGCCACCGTGCTTGCCTTCGTCGGGGCGGGTGAGCGCATCGTTGCTGTACGCAACTGCTATGGCGATGCCTACCGGCTGTTCGAGCGGCTCCTGCCGCGGCTCAACATCAAGGTCGACTATGTCGACGGTTCCGACCCGGACGCGGTCGCGGCGGCGCTTCCCGGCGCCAAGCTGCTCTATCTGGAAAGCCCGACCTCGATGGTGTTCGAGCTCCAGGACCTGCCGCATCTGACCCGGCTGGCAAAAGAGCAGGGCATCGTCACCACCATCGACAATTCCTGGGCCACGCCGGTGTTCCAGAAGCCGATCTCGCACGGCGTCGACCTCGTGCTGCACTCGGCCTCGAAATATCTCGGCGGCCACAGCGACACGGTCGCCGGCGTGGTGGCTGGCTCGGCAGCGCATATCAAGCAGATCAACGAGCAGACCTATTCCTATCTCGGCGGCAAGCTGTCGCCGTTCGAGGCCTGGCTTTTGCTGCGCGGCCTGCGCACGCTGCCGCTGCGCCTGCCGCACCATATGAAGAGCGGGCTTGCCATCGCCGAGCGGCTGAAGGCGCATGGCGATGTCGAGCGGGTGAACCATCCGGCCTATTCGAACCATCCGGGCAAGGCGACGCTTGCCGGCTATGGCGGGTTGTTCTCGTTCGAGGTTACCGAGGACATCGACATTCCCGTCTTCGTCGACGCGCTGAAATATTTCCGCATCGGCGTCAGCTGGGGTGGGCATGAGAGCCTGGTCGTACCGGCCAAGGCGTCGCTGGAGCAGACGCCAGGACTGAATTCGATGGCGCGCTTCGGCGTCAGCCCCCGAACCATCCGCTTCAATGTCGGATTGGAAAGTGTCGAGGATCTCTGGGCGGATGTCGCCCAGGCCCTCGAAAAAGCCAGAAAATAACAAGCGGGTTCAAAATGGGAGTCTTGAACATGAAAAAACTGACCGTCATGCTTGCCACCGTCGCGGGGCTGGCGATTTCCGCCGGTGGCGCGCTCGCCGATTCAACCCTGAAAATGGTCGAGGTGATCACCAGTCCGCCCCGCACCGAATTCCTCAAGAAGCAGATCGCCGAGTTCGAGGCGGCCAATCCAGGCGTCAAGGTCGAACTGGTCTCGCTGCCCTGGGGCCAGGCTTTCGAGAAATTCCTGACCATGGTGCAGGCCGGCGACACGCCCGATGTGGTCGAGATGCCGGAACGCTGGATGGGGCTTTACGCCAACAATGCCCAGCTCGAGGATCTCGGCCCCTATATGACCAAGTGGGACGACGCCAAGACGCTCGGCGACCGCGCCAAACAGTTCGGCTCGACGGTCAACAACACCCAGTTCATGATCCCCTATGGCTACTATGTGAACGCGCTGTTCTGGAACAAGAAGCTGTTCAAGGAGGCTGGTCTTGACGGCCCGCCAGCGACGCTCGACGAGTTTGTCGCCGATTCCAAGAAGATCTCGGCCATTCCCGGAAAATACGGCTACTGCCTGCGCGGCGGGCCGGGCGCCTTCAACGGCATGCACATGTTCATGAACATCGCTCAGGGCAAGGGCGGCTATTTCAACGAGGACGGCACCTCGACCATCAATGAAGAGGGCTCGGTCAAGGGCCTGCAGATGCTGGCCGACATGTACAAGAATGGTCTCGCGCCGAAGGATTCCGTAAGCTGGGGCTTCAACGAAACCGTCACCGGTTTCTACTCCGGCACTTGCGCCATGCTCAATCAGGATCCGGACGCGCTTCTCGGCATCGCCGACAAGATGAGCGCCGACGACTTCGCCGTGGCGCCGCTGCCGGTCGGACCAAGCGGAAAGTCCTATCCGACGCTCGGCTATGCCGGCTGGGCGATGTTCGCCAACTCGCAGCACAAGGATGATGCCTGGAAGCTGATGGCGACGCTTCTGTCGCCGAAGGACAATCTGGAATGGGCCAAGGAAGTCGGCGTCGTGCCGATCCACAACGGTGCCGACCAGGATCCCCATTTCAAGACCGAGCAGTTCAAGGGCTGGTTCACGGAACTCAGCGACAGCTCCAAATATGAAATGGTGACGCCGCCGACGCATCTGGAAAACCTCGGCAATTTCGTCGACCAGGTCGCGATCAAGAACTTCCAGGAAGTGCTGCTCGGCCAGAAGACGGCCAAGGAGGTCGCCGACCAGTGGGCTGCCTTCCTGACCAAGGAACAGCAGGACTGGCTGGCGAAGAACAAGAAGTAGCTTTTCTTCCCTTCTCCCCGTGAACGGGGAGAAGGACGCTCATTGTCCATCCCGCCGCTCCAGGGAGCCATTTCTCAGCCAAATGACCTATGCCGTATCCGAAATTCGGTCCGAAGCGGCGCCGCGAAAAAAGCGGCTCTCCTACGCGACGATCGAGCCTTGGCTCTACCTCAGCCCGGCGATCATCCTGCTGGTCGTGGTGCTGCTCGTGCCGCTGGTCATCGGCATCAGCTATTCCTTCCGCAAATTTTCGGCCTTCAAGTCCGAGTATGTCGGGCTCGGGCAGTATCAGGCGATGCTGTCGGACCAGGTGCTGGGCCAGGCGCTGATCAACACGTTGTGGTGGACGGTGGCCAGCCTGTTCTTCCAGTTCTTCCTCGGCCTTGGCCTGGCACTGCTGCTCGACAGGCCTTTCTCAGGCCGCAAGGCGGTGCAGGCGCTGGTCTTCCTGCCCTGGGCGGTGCCCTCCTTCCTGTCGGGCCTGACTTGGGCCTGGCTGTTCAATCCGATCGTCGGTCCGCTGCCGCACTGGCTGTTCGCCTTGGGGCTGAAAGCCGAACCGACCAACGTTCTGTCCGATCCCTCCACCGCCATGTGGGGGCCGATCATCGCCAATGTCTGGTTCGGCATTCCGTTCTTCGCCATAACGCTGCTGGCGGCGCTGAAGTCTATACCCTCGGAACTGCATGAAGCGGCGGCGATCGACGGCGCTTCGCCGTGGCAACGTTTCACCAAGGTGACGCTGCCTTTCCTGGCCCCGACCATCGCCATCACGGTGATGTTGCGCACGATCTGGATCGCCACCTTCGCCGACCTGATCTTCGTCATGACCGAGGGCGGGCCGGCCGGGTCGACCAACACGGTGCCGGTCTACATCTATGTCAGCGCCTTCAAGTCGCTGGACAAAGGCTATGCCTCGGCTGTGGCCGTGCTGCTGCTGGTGCTGCTCATCGCCTACGCGATCGTGCTCATCGCCATCCGCCGCTCGCTGGTGAGGCACGTCTGATGATTGCCGGACGCTCAGCTTCACAGCGCTTCTTCGGTGGCATCGGCCTTTACGCCGCGATCGCCGCCTACGTCGTCTTCGCTCTGTTCCCGATCTACTGGACGCTGAAGATCTCGGTCACGCCGGAGCGGCTGCTCTATTCCGAAGGCATCACCTTCTGGCCGTCGCACATGACATTGCAGAATTTCGTGACCGTGCTCGAAGCCACCGATTTTCCGCGCTATTTCCTCAACAGCGTCATCGTCTCGGTGTCCACTGCGGCACTGGTCACGGTTATCGCCACGCTTGCCGGTTACGCCATGTCGCGTTTCACCTTTCGCGGCAAGGCCGCACTGGCTCTCATGTTGCTGCTGACCCAGACCTTTCCGCTGGTGATGGTCATTCCGCCTATCTACCGCGTGATGGGGCAGATCGGCCTGATCAACAGCCTGACCGGGCTGATCATCATCTACACCGCCTTCAACACCGCCTTCGCCACCTTCCTGATGCAGTCCTTCTTCGACGGCATCCCCAAGGACCTGGAGGAGGCGGCGATGATCGACGGCTGCGCGCGCGCGCAGGCGATGCGCAAGGTGATCGTGCCGCTGACGCTGCCCGGCATGGGCGCGACGCTGGGCTTCGTCTTTACCGCCGCCTGGAGCGAGCTGCTGTTCGCGCTGATGCTGATTTCCAGCGACGACCAGAAGACCTTCGCCGTCGGCCTGCTCACCTTCATCGGCAAGTTCGCCGTCGACTGGGGACAGATGATGGCGGCGTCGATCCTGGCGCTGATCCCGGTCTGCATCTTCTTCGCTTTCCTGCAACGCTATCTCGTCACCGGCCTTACCGCCGGCGCCGTCAAAGGATAGACCGATGGCCTCTGTCACGCTCGAAAAAGTCCGCAAGGATTACGGCGCCGTGCGCGTCCTCCACGCGGTCGATCTTGAAATCGCCGATGGCGAGTTCGTCGTGCTGGTCGGTCCGTCCGGCTGCGGCAAGTCCACGCTGTTGCGCATGATCGCCGGGCTCGAGGAAGCCTCGGGCGGCGAGATCCGTATCGGCGAACGGCTGGTCAACGATGTTGCGCCCAAGGACCGCGATATCGCCATGGTGTTCCAGTCCTATGCGCTCTATCCGCATATGGACGTCTCGAAGAACATGGGCTTCAGCCTGATGCTGCGAAAGGCCGAGAAGCCGGCGATCGATGCCCGCGTCGATGGTGCCGCCAAGCGGCTGGGGCTCGATACGTTCCTGCAACGCCTGCCCAGGCAATTGTCTGGTGGCCAGCGCCAGCGTGTCGCCATGGGCCGCGCCATCGTGCGCGATCCCAAGGTCTTTCTTTTCGACGAGCCGCTGTCGAACCTCGATGCCAAGCTGCGCGTTCATATGCGCGCCGAGATCAAGGCGCTGCACCAGCAGTTGAAGACCACTTCGGTCTACGTCACCCACGACCAGATCGAGGCCATGACCATGGCCGACCGCATCGTCGTCATGCATGACGGGCTGATCCAGCAGGTGGGGGCGCCGCTCGATCTCTATGACCGGCCGGCCAATATGTTCGTCGCCGGCTTCATTGGCTCGCCTGGGATGAATTTCCTGTCGGCGACGGTGGAGAAGGGCGGCAAGGTGGACGCCGTGTTGTCCGATGGCCAGAAGCTTCGGCTGCCGGACGGCCTGCCGCTCAGGGACGGTGACGTCATCACCGTCGGTCTGCGGCCCGAGCATATCCGGTTGGCTGATGACGGCGCGCTGCAAGGCGAAGTGGGAGTGGTGGAGCCGCTCGGCCTGTCGACGCAGTTCTACGTCAAGCTGGCCGGCCAGCAGCTTTGCGTCTTTGCGATGGGGCGCGCGGCCGTGAAGCCTGGCGACATGGTGCGCCTGTCGGCCGATCCGGCATCGCTGCATTTGTTCGACGGGAAGAGCGGCGACCGCATCGGCTAGAGCATGATGCCGAAAAGTGTGAAGCGGTTTTCGGACGACATCATGCTCTATCTCTTTGATTTAGAGACGGATTCAGAGTTCAGGTCGACTCGACCTGAAATCATCCGGCTCTAAGGCGCTGAGCCGGGCTGACGGACTTCAGCCGCCCGGGCCGAACGAAAACGCCGCCCGATGGGCGGCGTTTGGCATTCCAGAGGAAAAACCAGATTACTTGATCTTGGTTTCCTTGAATTCGACGTGCTTCTTGGCGACCGGGTCGTACTTGCGGAACGACAGCTTGTCGGTCTTGGTACGGCTGTTCTTGCTGGTGACGTAGAAGAAACCGGTGTCGGCGGTCGACAGAAGCTTGATCTTGATGTTTGCGGCTTTGGCCATGATCTCAGTCCGTTATGTTCGTGGGGTTTTGGCCGCTGGAGCACGGGAAAACACCCGGACGCGGGAAACTTGGCGCGACACATAAAGAACGTGCCTGGAAAGTCAAGCCCGGCTGGCCTGATGTGGCTCGCCCAAGCTGCCCAGAATGCATAAATCAGGCGGTTTCCGCCTCGGATACCGCACCCCTCTTCCAGTCTCCGGTCGTGTTCCACCAGCGATTCGGATTGGCACGGTCGTCCAGCCCCTTGGAGCGGCTGGCAAGGATCGGCTGGATGCGGATCACCGGCTCCTGATAGGAATGCGCCTGGAAAATCGCCTCGACGACGCGGGCCGCCAGCGCCTGGTCGTCGGGCAGTTCGAAGGAAACCTCGACCGTGCCCGGGCGGTGGCGCAATTCGGTCTCGGCGCCGGCCGCGGCCCCTTCAAGCGGCCTGTAGCGCTCGATGCCGTGTGCCGACTGATACGCGTTGCGGTCATACTTGCCCATGGCGAGCGGTGCGATCGCGACAACCGCGTCCATGATGCGGTCAACATCGGCAGCTGGAGCCTGGAAGGTTACAAGCAGCAGAAGCGTCATTCGCAGTGATGTGGTCTCAAAGCCGCTGTCGATCATGGCAGTGTCCTCAACTTCGGGTATCAGGGGACACTCTTTTAACCGGACGCTCCTGACACGGTTCTGTCAGCATCCGCCGCGGCGCGGCGGATAAGGGCACTCGACGGCGCAGTGTTACAGCAGGAGCTTGCGCACGAGCCTGAAGCAGACCAGGGCGATGTAGGCGCCGAAGAACAGGCCGAGTGACCAGCCGAATCCGGAAGGCCCGAAACTGTCCATTCCGATGCCGATCGCCTGCGGGCCAAGCACCATGCCGACGCCGTAGCAGAGCACGAAGGCGGCGTTGGCGGAGGCCAGTTCGTGGCCGGAGAGCTGCGAGCCGAGATGGGCGAGGCCGATCGTGTACATGGCGGCGACGACACCGCCCCAGACGAAGAGTAGCGCGGCCATCAAATGCCAGTTCGCGGCAAAGAACGGCATGAATATCGTGCCGACGAGGCCGACCGTGGCGCAGGCGAGCAAGAGATAACGCCGGTCGGAGACGCGGTCGCTGATCATGCCGATCGGAATCTGCAACAGCACATTGCCGAGGCCGATCATGGTCAGCAGCAGCGCCGCGTCGGCCTCGGAATAACCGATGCGGTTGCCGTAGACCGGGAACAGCGCGAAGCCGCCTGTCTCAACCGCGCCGAACACGAGCACGGCGAAAGTCGCGGTCGGCACCAGCCAGATATAACGCAGGAAGTGGCTGGTTTCGCTGTCGGCCACGATGGTCGGGCTTTCGTTGCGCGCAGCGAGCACCGGTATGGCAGCCAGCGTCACCAGGGCAATGATGACGCCGAACGGCCTGAAGCCGGAGCTGCCGAGATGGGCGAACAGCCACGGCCCGGCGGCAAAGCCGAGCGACAGGACGGTGGCATAGATGCCAAGCACAAGGCCGCGCCGGTGTGGCGGCGCCGACGTGCTGATCCAGAATTCCGACAGGATGAACAGCACGGTCAGCGCGATGTGCAGAACGACGCGCAGCGGAAACCACATCCAGAAATCGGGCGCGAAATGGAAACCGACGAAGGCGAGCGCGCCGGTGGCAATCATGGCGATCATGGTCCAGGCGACGCCGAAGCGCATGGCGAGCGGCGTGGCCAGCGGCGCCCCGGCGATCGAGGCCAGGCCGGCGACAGCCGTGTTCAGGCCGATCATCGAGGCCGAATGACCGCGTGTTTCCAGGATGACGCTGAGCAAGGGCATGCCGAGGCCAATGGCGATGCCGACGACGCTGATCGACGAAATCGCCGCCACCATCGGCAGCCAGTGTACGCGTTCGTCGCCCTGTGGTTGGGTATCGACCGTCATGGGATGCTGAATACTCTGTCTTTTTGATCTTGCGCAATTCCCGTGGGAAAACCGCGGCACAGTGTTCCTGGAATTGCTTAGAGAAGTTCGCGGGTGAAGTGGTTGCGGACAAGCCGGTAGAAAGGGACAGGTCCGCCCGGACGCAGCAGCGGATCGTCGGCGAGCCGCTTTTCCAGCTCGTCCAGGATCATTCGGGTGATGTCGGGTATGTCGGCCTGCTTGGCCTTGGCGAGCGGCAGCCAGACCAGTTCCTCCAATTCATTGGTCGGGCCGCCATCGGGCAGTTCGACGGCGACATCGCCACGCCAGGCGCTGAAGAAGCGGGTATCGAAGCGGCGTACCCGGTTCGGCGGCGTGATGGCGCGCGCGACGAAGCGCAATGCTTCCAGCGACGGTGCCACGCCATGTTCGACGAAACCCTGCCAATCGCGCCTGGTCGTGGCAAAGGCGCCTTTGCGGCCGATCAGCAGGCCGGCTTCCTCGTAGGTCTCGCGGACCGCCGACAAGGCAATGGCGCGGGCGCGGGCGCGGCTGGTGCGGCCGGGGCCGGCCGTCAGCTTGGCTTCTTCGTGCTGGTCAAGTGCCGTCGCTGTCGGTATGCGGCTGTCGGCAGGGTCGGTTCGGCCGCCGGGGAACACGAACTTGCCTGGCATGAAAGCGTGTGCGGCGTGGCGGCGCCCCATCAACACCAGGACGTCGCCGCCCTTGCGGTCGAGCAGGATGAGCGTCGCGGCGTCACGCGGACGCAGGCGCCCGCCGCCATGCGTGGCAAGACCCTTGTCGAGCTTGTCGGCATCCGCCTTGGTCAGTGCTTCCATGCGCAGGGACCTAGCGGAAACTTCTTGCATGCGAAAGTGGCCTTGACGATTGGCGTGTTGCGCCAGCGGCGCCTCAGGCGCCGTGGTGGGACTCCGTCCCATCCTTTTGGCCACCGAACCCGTGCATATAGAACGCCCATTGCAGTCCGATGACGGCACCCTTGACCGGTTGCAGCAGCGCGATGGAGAGCAGGATGGTCAAGGGCACCCATATTGCAATGTGCTGCCAGGTGGAGAGCGTCGAGGTCGCTTCCACGCCCATGAAGGCACCGAGAACGATATGGCCGACGATGACGATGACCAGGTAGGCCGGCAGATCGTCGGCGCGATGGTGATGGATCTCCTCGCCGCAGACGCTGCAGGTTTCGACAGTCTTGGTGAAGCCGCGGAACAGCTTGCCTTCGCCACAGTTCGGGCAGCGGCCCAAGAAGCCCCGCTTCATCGCCGTCCACAAGGGGCGGGCAACCCGGCCAGAGTGATGTTCGCCACCAAAAACTTGTTGTTCCATCATCGTCTCCTGCCGCGCGGCCCCGGTCGCGTTTGCGACGCACGGGCGCGGCCCTTAGCCTTGTGAAACGACCTGCTGGAGCCTGGCAGGGGCTTTGGGTCGGTCAACATTTCGAAGCGCATCGCGCCGGCCATTGGCGCCACCTCCACGAGCCGGACCTCGACGTGGTCCGCGAGCTGGTAGCCTTTGCCCGAGCGTTCTCCGAACAGGGAGCGGGCCATTTCATCGTATATATAGTAATCGCCGCCCAAAGTTGACACCGGGATGAAACCATCGGCGCCATATTGCGGCAATTGGACAAAAAGTCCTGATTTGGTGACGCCGGAGATGCGGGCGTCGAAGCGGTCGTCGATGCGCTCGGCGAGGTAGGCCGAGATCAGCCGGTCGACCGTGTCGCGCTCGGCAGCCATGGCGCGCCGCTCGGTGCCGGAGATCAGCACCGCAACATCTTCGAGGCGGGCCTCCTCATCCTGCGTCAGCCCGCCGGGGCCGAGACCGAGCGCGGCAATAAGTCCGCGATGCACGATCAGGTCGGCGTAGCGGCGGATCGGCGAGGTGAAATGAGCGTAACGGCTGAGGTTGAGGCCGAAATGGCCGATGTTCTTGGGTGAATATTCGGCCTGGCTCTGCGAGCGCAGCACCACTTCGTTGACCAGCGCCTCGTTGTCGGCGCCGCGCACACGCTCAAGAATGCCGTTGAACTGGCTGGGCCGCATCTGGGCGCCGCGTGCCAATGACAGGCTAAGCGTCTGCAGGAATTCGCGCAGCGATTCCTGCTTGGCCAGCGACGGCGCGTCATGGACGCGATAGACCAGCGCCTGCTTCTTGCCTTCCAGCGTTTCGGCCGCGGCGACATTGGCCTGGATCATGAACTCTTCGATCAACTTGTGGGCGTCGAGCCGCTCCGGCACGATGACGCGGTCGACCGTGCCATCCGGCTTGAGCAGGATCTTGCGCTCCGGCAGGTCGAGTTCCAGCGGCTGGCGGCCGTCGCGGCCGCGCTTGAGGATCGCATAGGCCTCCCACAGCGGCCTCAGCACAGTGTCGAGGATCGGGCCGGTCTTGTCGTCCGGAACACCGTCGATCGCGGCCTGGGCCTGGCTATAGGCCAGCTTGGCCGCCGACTTCATCATGACGCGGTGGAAGGAGTGCCTGATCTTTCTGCCCTCGGCGGAGAAAGTCATGCGCACCGCGAGTGCCGGGCGATCCTGACCCTCGCGCAGCGAACAGAGATCGTTGGAGATGCGCTCGGGCAGCATCGGCACGACGCGATCTGGGAAATAAACCGAATTGCCGCGCTTCAGCGCTTCGCGGTCGAGCGCCGTGCCATGGCGGACATAGGCCGCGACATCCGCGATGGCGACCGTGGCGATGACGCCGCCGGGGTTCTTCTCGTCGAGATCAGGGGTGGCGAAGACCGCGTCGTCATGGTCCTTGGCGTCGGCCGGATCGATGGTAACCAGCGGCAGGTCGCGCCAGTCCTCGCGATGGTCAAGCGTCGCGGGCTTCACCGCCTCGGATTCGGCAATGACGTCGGCCGGGAAAATGTGGGGAATGTCGTGCGCGTGGATGGCGATCATCGAAACCGCCTTTTCGCTGGTCAGCGAACCCAGCACATTCAGCACCTTGGCGCGGGGCAACCCAAAGCGGGAGGCTCGCGCTGGCTCGACTTCGACAAGATCGCCGTTTTTGGCGCCGTTCTGGAATTCCTTGTCGACGATCAGCTCGGGCTGGCGCCGTTCCACCGGCTCGATGCGGAAGCTGCCGTCCTGAAGCACGCGAAAGACGCCGAGGACAGCGTCCGTGCGCTTCTCGAAGATCTTGATCACCCGGCCGGTATAGGCAGGCCCTGACGGATCGTCGGTCGGGAAGGTTTTGGCCAGCACGCGGTCGCCGATGCCTGGCGCGGGACCGTTGCCGCTGCGCGAAACGCGGATCGAGACCACGGGAGGCTCGCCCGGACCGACTGCCTCGGCCGGGTGCGCCAGCAAGATGCCATCGCCGTCGCGGCCAAAGATGTCAAGCACGGCGACATGGGGTAGGGCGCCGACCCGGGCCAACCGCTTGCGCTCCTTGGTCAGAACGCCTTCGTCCTGCAGGTCGCGCAGGAGATCCTTCAGCCAGATGCGGTCGTCGCCGCGCAGCGCGAACGCCTTGGCGATGTCGCGCTTTCCGGCGCGATCTGGGTTTTCGGCGATATAGCGCAGGATTTCGTCGCGCGAGGGCCGATAATCGTCCTTGACCTTGGCCCGGGTGTCGGCGGTGCGGGGATCGCCGTGACTTCTTCCGGTGATCCTGCGCGCCACGCCGTTCTAACCTTTTTTCTTCGCGGCCGGCTTCTTGGCCGCTGTTTTCTTGGCGGCGGGGGCTTTGGTTGCCGCCGCCTTGCGGAACGGCTTCTTGCCACCGCCGCCCTTAGCTTCCTTTTCGGCGATCAGCGCCAGCGCATCCTCGATCGTCACCGATTGCGGATCCTTGCCCTTGGGCAGCGTGGCGTTGACCTTGCCGAAATTGACGTAGGGGCCGTACTTGCCGTCGCGCACGACGATCTTGCCGCCGCCATCCGGATGGTCGCCAAGCTCCTTCAGAGCCGCAGCCGTGCCACCATTGCGGCCACCCTTGCCCTTGGACTGCTTCTCGGCAATCACCGTGACGGCACGGTTGAGGCCAATGGAAAACACATCCTCGATGCTGTCGAGATTGGCGTAGGTGCCATCGTGCAGCACGAACGGCCCGTAACGGCCGAGGCCGGCCGAGATCATCTTGCCGGATTCGGGATGTTTGCCCACGTCGCGCGGCAGCCCCAGCAAGGCCAGCGCCTTCTCATGGTCGATGGAATCAGGCGTCCAGCCCTTGGGCAGGCTCGAACGCTTTGCCTCCTTGCCGTCGCCGCGCTGGATATACGGACCGAAGCGGCCGGAGCGCAGCGTGATTTCCTCGGCCGTATAAGGATCCTTGCCCAGCACCTTGGTACCGTCCTCGCCGCCGCCATTCTCGCCATTGGGATTGGCGGCGTCGCCGAGCTGGCGGGTGAAGGAGCATTCGGGATAATTCGAGCAGCCGACGAAAGCGCCGAACTTGCCGAGCTTCAGCGACAGATTACCGGTGCCGCATTTCGGGCAGATGCGCGGGTTGGAACCGTCCTCGCGGGCGGGAAATACCAGCGGCGCCAGTTCCTCGTTCAGCGCATCGAGCACATCGGTGACGCGCAGCTCCTTGATGTCGGCGACGGCGCCCGAAAAATCCTTCCAGAAATCGCGCAGCACGTCCTTCCAGGCGAGCTTGCCGTCGGAGATCTCGTCGAGCTTTTCTTCCAGCGATGCGGTGAAGTCATACTCTACATAGCGCTCGAAGAAGCTTTCCAGGAAGGCCGACAGCAGGCGGCCCTTGGCCTGCGGCACCAGCCGGCGCTTGTCGATGGTGACGTAGTCTCGGTCCTCGAGCGTCTTCAGGATCGCGGTGTAGGTCGAGGGGCGGCCGATGCCGAGTTCTTCCAGCTTCTTGATCAGCGACGCCTCGGAATAGCGCGGCGGCGGCTCGGTCGTGTGCTGGGTGGCATTGATCGCGCGGCGGGCAAGCTGCTCGCCGGAGCGGATCTCCGGCAGACGGCGGTTTTCCTCGTCTTCGGCGTCGTCCTCCTTCTGATCGGTGTAGGCGGCGATGAAGCCGTCGAAGCGAACGACCGAGCCGACAGCGCGAAGTTCCGCGGTGCGGGCGCCATTCAGCGCCTCGATCTCGACAGTGGTGCGTTCGATCTCGGCCGACTGCATCTGGCTTGCGATGGCGCGCTTCCAGATCAGTTCATAAAGCCGCATCTGGTCGGAATCGAGATATTGCCTGACCGACGCCGGGGTGCGCATGAAATCCGTCGGCCGGATGGCCTCGTGCGCTTCCTGCGCGTTCTTGGCCTTGGCGGTGTATTGGCGCGGCTTCTCCGGCAGGTATTTCGGGCCGAATTCCTTGGCGATGGCATCGCGCGCGGCGTCGATCGCCTCGGGGGCCATCTGCACGCCGTCGGTTCGCATATAGGTGATCAGGCCAGTGGTTTCGCCGCCGATCTCCATGCCCTCATAGAGCCGCTGGGCCACCTGCATGGTGCGCGTGGCCGAGAAGCCGAGGCCCGATGAGGCAGCCTGCTGCAATGTCGAGGTGGTGAAGGGCGGACCGGGGTTGCGCTTGGTCGGCTTGGCTTCGACGGACAGCGCCTTGAAGGTGGCGCCCTCGAGCATCGCCTTGATGTCGTCGGCCTGTGCCTTGTTGGCAATGTCGAGCTTTTGCAGCTTCTTGCGCTCGAAAGCGGTGAGGCGGGCTTCGAAGGTCTCGTTGCGCGGCGTGCCGAGGAGAGCTGATATCTGCCAGTATTCCTCGCGGATGAAGCGCTCGATCTCGGATTCGCGGTCGCAGACCAGGCGCAGCGCTACCGACTGGACGCGGCCGGCGGAGCGGGCGCCCGGCAATTTGCGCCACAGGACAGGCGACAGGGTGAAGCCGACGAGATAGTCGAGCGCGCGGCGGGCCAGATAAGCGTCGACCAGCGGCGCATCGATCTGGCGCGGATTGGCCATCGCCTCCAGCACCGACGATTTGGTGATGGCGTTGAAGACGACGCGGCTGACCGGCTTGTCCTTCAGCGCGCGCTTCTGCTTGAGCACTTCCAGAACGTGCCAGGAGATGGCTTCACCTTCACGATCCGGGTCGGTGGCGAGGATCAGGCCGTCGGCGTCCTTGACTGCCTTGGCGATGTCGGCGAGCCGCTTGCCAGAGGCGGTGTCGACCGCCCAGGACATGGCAAAATCCTCATCCGGGCGCACCGAGCCATCCTTGGCCGGCAAATCGCGGACATGGCCGAACGAGGCCAGAACCTTGTAGTTCCTGCCCAGATATTTGTTGATTGTTTTTGCCTTGGCCGGCGATTCGACGACGACGACGTCCATGAGGTCTCATATCAGCTGTGATGCGGCAGAAGAATTCCGCTGCGCGCGACGAAATCTCGGTTCTGTTCGTCGCTCACATGGCCGCGCTTTTGCATCCGGTCAAGGGCAAGCGCCCAAATTGCGGGGCCGCCGACAGCAATACACTCTAAGAGTGTATGGAGAACATCACATATTTTAGAATGAGTGGGCGCAAGCCTCGGAAGATTGGGAGAGGTTCAATTTGTTGCTGGTCCAATCGGCCTGGAATGGGTCAAGTCGAGTCCGTGACGGCCCGGCCGCCGGACTTGGAGGGATGCCCGGCGGCCGGTGAGAAGTCCCGTTTGGCGGAACTCCCGATGGGGAAATCAGTCCGCCTTGACGACGTGCCAGACGCCGGCGACGCCATCACCGGTCACGTCGCCGGCCTTCTTGTCCTTGATGAAGGTGTAAACCGGCTTGCCGTCATAGGCCCACATCTTGGTGCCGTCGGTACGGTCGATGACGCTCCATTCATCGTCCGCCTTGGCGCCGGCCTTGGCCTTCAGCGGCGGCCAGTTGGTGGCGCACTTGTCGTAGCAGTTGGTCTTGCCCTTCTCGTCCTTGTCATAGGTATAGAGCGTCATGCCATTGGCGTCGGTGTAGATCTTGGTGCCATTGACCTCGGCTTCCTTCCACGCTTCGGCGGCAAAGGATGCGGCGGTGCTGAGCAGGAGCGCGGCCAGCGCCGCGGTTATCGTTTTCATGGAAATCTCCGTGGCTGATATTCGAAGGCGCGCGACAAATCGCGGCCTCGTCGTGTCAACGCCTTGCGCCGATGCTTTCTTCCCCGCCCGCGATGACTTGCCACACGATGGTGATTGGCGGACGAACCGCCGTGCCGCTATATCGTCGCCAAACAGTCGGAGTTTTGGAATGGCATTGGATATCGGCTATGTCAGCGCGGTCGGGGCGGGGGCCATCTCCTTCCTGTCGCCATGCGTGCTGCCGCTGGTGCCGCCTTATCTCTGCTACATGGCCGGCGTCTCCGTCGACGATTTCCGCGGCAACGCGGGTGCGACGGCACGCGAGGGCGCGCGCGGCGCGCTGCTCTATTCCTCGATCGCCTTCGTGCTCGGTTTTTCCACCGTGTTCGTCGCGCTGGGCGCCGGCGCGTCGACCATCGGCCGGCTGCTGCGCGTCTGGCAGGAGCCGCTGGCGATGGGCGCCGGCGTGCTGATCATCCTGATGGGCCTGAACTTTTTGGGCATCCTGCGCATCCCGCTCCTGTCACGCGAGGCGCGCTTCCAGTCGCAGGGCAAGCCAGCCAGTGCCGTCGCCGCCTATGTCATGGGCCTTGCCTTCGCCTTCGGCTGGACGCCCTGCATCGGCCCGGTGCTGGGGCCGATCCTGACGCTGGCCGGTGGCCGCGAGACGGTCGGCGAGGGGGCCCTTCTGCTCGCCGCCTATTCGCTCGGCCTCGGTATCCCGTTCCTGATCGCGGCGCTGTTCTCCGGCGCTTTCATGCGCTTCCTCGGCAAATTCCGCGTCCATCTCGGCCGCGTCGAAAAGGCGATCGGCGCGCTGCTGGTGGTCGCCGGCGTGTTTTTCCTCACCGGTGGCGTGCAGACGGTGTCCTACTGGCTGCTGGAGAATTTTCCGGTGCTGGGGCGGCTGGGCTGACGCTTGTCAACTTGGGGTGAGGCAAGGGATTGAACTGTGGACCCGCTGATTAAGAGTCAGCTGCTCTGCCATCTCACCGGAATTTAACCGCATTGGTGCAGCATGGCGCCACTGCTATCCTGTATCGATTCCCAACCCTTTCATACGGTTGCCCGTCCATGAGCCAGAGATCCTGCCTGTCCGTCATCCTCGCAGCCGGCGAAGGCACGCGCATGAAGAGCGCGCAGCCGAAGGTGCTGCATCAGATCGCCGGGTTGCCGATGGTGGCCCATGTGGTCAAGGCGGCCGAAGCCGCGGGTGCGAGCGGGCTGGCGCTGGTGATTGGCCATGGCGCCGACGAGATGCGCAAGGCGGCGGCGAAGTTTGCACCGAAGGCGGAAACCTTCGAGCAGGAAAAGCGCTTGGGTACGGCGCATGCCGTTATCGCTGCCCGCGCAGCAATATCAAAGGGTTATGACGACGTCCTTGTGATGTTTGGCGACACGCCACTGATCGATGCGGATGCGCTCACGCTGGCGCGGCGGAGATTGGCGGAAGGTGCTGCCGTCGTGGTGATCGGATTCCGCCCACCCAATCCGACCGGCTATGGCCGGTTGATCGAAAAGGATGGCAAGCTCACAGCTATCCGCGAGGAAAAAGACTGCTCCGAAGAGGAGAAGAAAATCGGCTTCTGCAATGCCGGCATGATGGCGGTGGCCGGCGCGCACGCGATGAAACTGCTCGACGCGGTCGGCAACGAGAATGCCAAGGGCGAGTATTATCTGACCGATATCGTCGAGATCGCCAGTGCACAAAATCTCGATGTCGTTGCCACCGAAGCCAGCTTCGAAAGCGCGCTCGGCATCAACAATCGCGCCGAATTGGCGCAAGCCGAAGCCATCTGGCAACAGCGCCGGCGCCATGACGCGATGCTGTCGGGCGTGACTCTGATCGCCCCGGAAACCGTGTTTTTCTCGCACGACACCGAAATTGGCGCCGACACCATCGTCGAACCCAACGTCTGGTTTGGTCCGGGCGTGAGGATCGCCAGCGGCGCCAAAATCCACGCCTTCAGCCACGTCGAGGGCGCCACCATCGCTTCCAATTGCGATGTCGGGCCGTTCGCCCGGCTCCGGCCAGGCGCCGATCTCAGGAACAAGGCCAAGGTCGGCAATTTCTGCGAGGTCAAGCAAGCCGTTATCGAGGACGGCGCCAAGGTCAACCATTTGACCTATATTGGCGACGCGCGTGTCGGCGCGGGCGCCAATATCGGGGCGGGCACCATCACCTGCAACTACGACGGCTACTCAAAGTTCTTCACGGACATCGGCGAGGGTGCCTTCATCGGCTCCAATTCCTCGCTCGTGGCGCCGGTCACCATCGGCAATGGCGGCTATATCGCCTCGGGCAGTGTCATCACCGAAAGCGTGCCCGACGATGCGCTGGCCTTCGGCCGGGCTCGCCAGAAGACGATCCCCGGCAAGGGCAAGGAATTGCGCGAACGCTTTGCTTCCGCGGCGGCCGCGAAGAAGAAAGCGGCTGGCGCCGACCACTAGCGATTGGTCGACGGTCTGCTTTCTCGCCGAAGCAATCGAAAAAGCCGAACGATTGCCGTAACCGGATTGCAAGAGCGGGCTGTCATGGTGCATGCCTGCTGAAGCGTCCGTTACAGCGGACGAAATGCAATGTGACTTTCGCGGCAGGCCGGCCACGCCTAAATATCGCTGGTTTTCCGTGGGCAATCGGGGACTGTCTGCATGTGCGGTATCGTTGGAATCGTCGGCCACTCGCAGGTTGCGCCGCTCATCGTCGACGCACTGAAGCGGCTCGAATATCGCGGCTATGATTCCGCCGGCGTCGCCACCATTGAGAAGGGCGAGCTGGGCCGCCGCCGTGCCGAGGGCAAGCTGGTCAACCTCGAACGCCGGCTCAAGGATGAGCCGCTCGACGGCAGGATCGGTATCGGCCATACGCGCTGGGCAACCCACGGCGTGCCCAACGAGACCAATGCGCACCCGCATTTTTCGGACGGCGTCGCCATCGTCCACAACGGCATCATCGAGAATTTCGCCGAACTGCGCGAGGAGCTGATCCGCGACGGCTATTCCTTCTCGTCGCAGACCGACACCGAGGTCGTGGCACACCTGGTGGCGCGCGAACTCGCCAGGGGGCTAAAGCCGGTCGAAGCCGCGCATAAGGCGCTGAAGCGGCTGGAAGGCGCCTTTGCGCTAGCCATCATGTTCAAGGGTGACGAGGACCTGATCGTCGGCGCGCGCAATGGCCCGCCTTTGGCCGTTGGCCATGGCGACGGCGAGATGTTTTTGGGGTCCGACGCCATCGCGCTCGCTCCGTTCACCAATTCGATCACCTATCTCGAGGACGGCGACTGGGCGGTGGTGCGTCGCGACGGCGTCGCCATCTTCGACATCGACGGCAAAAAAGTCGACCGCAAGCGCCAGCAGTCGCTCTCGACCAGCTTCATGGTCGACAAGGGCAACCGCCGCCATTTCATGGAGAAGGAGATCCATGAGCAGCCCGAGGTGATCTCGCACACGCTGGCTCATTATGTGGATTTCGTCTCCGGCGTCTCCAAGCCGCTCGATCTGCCATTCGACTTTGCCAAGATCGGCCGGCTGGCGATCTCCGCCTGTGGCACCGCCTATCTCGCCGGCCTGATCGGCAAATACTGGTTCGAGCGCTATGCGCGGCTCCCGGTCGATATCGATGTCGCGTCGGAATTCCGTTATCGCGAGATGCCGTTGTCGGCCAACGACGCCGCCTTCTTCATCTCGCAATCGGGCGAGACCGCCGATACACTGGCCTCGTTGCGCTATTGCCGCAAGGCCGGGATGAAGATCGGCGCCGTCGTCAACGTGCGGGAATCGACCATGGCGCGCGAATCCGACGTCGTGCTGCCGACGCTGGCCGGGCCAGAGATTGGCGTCGCTTCGACCAAGGCTTTCACCTGCCAGCTGTCCGTGCTCGCGTCGCTTGCCGTGCGCGCTGGCGTGGCGCGCGGAGCGATCTCGAATGAGCAAGAGAAAACGCTGGTGCGAGCGCTTTCGGAAGCGCCGCGCTATGCCAACCAGGTGCTGAAGCTCGAAGAGCAGATCGAACGGATCGCGCGGGAACTGTCGCGTTACAAGGACGTGCTCTATCTCGGACGGGACACCAATTTCCCGCTCGCCATGGAAGGCGCGCTGAAGCTCAAGGAGATTTCCTACATCCACGCCGAAGGCTATGCCGCCGGCGAGCTGAAGCATGGGCCGATCGCGCTGATCGACGAGAACATGCCGGTGATCGTGATCGCGCCGCACGACCGCATCTTCGAAAAGACCGTGTCCAACATGCAGGAAGTGGCGGCGCGTGGCGGCAAGATCATCCTGATCACCGACGCCAAGGGCGCGGCACAGGTGAGCCTGAAGACGATGGAGACGATCGTGCTTCCGGATGTGCCGGAAATCATCTCGCCCATCATTTATGCGCTACCGATCCAGATGCTCGCCTACTTCGCTGCCGTGTTCATGGGCACCGACGTCGACCAGCCGCGCAATCTGGCGAAGTCGGTGACGGTGGAATAGAGGCGCTTGTAAACAGGCGCCTTTAAAAACTTCGCAGTTCCAAAGCGCCTTCCGGTTCACTAATGTCGCGTCGCAATAGCGCCTCCGGTGAACCATGTCAGACGCTCCCAAGACTTCCGGCATGACACGGCTGAGGAACTATTTCCTCACGGGCTTCATCGTCTGCGCGCCGCTGGCGATCACCGCCTATATCGCCTGGTCGTTCATCGGCTGGGTCGATTCCTGGGTGAAACCGTATATTCCGGCGCGCTACAGCCCCGACACCTATCTGCCGTTTCCGGTTCCAGGGTTCGGGCTCATCGTTGCGCTCATCCTGATCACGCTGATCGGTTTTCTGACCGCCAACATTGTCGGCCGCGCCATAGTCGGCTTTGGCGAGCGCTTGCTTGGCCGCATGCCGCTGGTGCGCGGCATATACGGCTCGCTGAAGCAGATTTTCGAGACCGTGCTGTCGAACAAGGGCGACATGTTCCGCCAGGTTGGGCTGGTCGAATATCCACGCAAGGGCGTGTGGTCGCTGGTGTTCGTCGCCAGCGAAAAGGAAACCGAGATCAACCAGAAGCTCGACCAGGAAGGTGATCCGCTGATTGCCGTGTTCATGCCGTGCACGCCGAACCCGACGACCGGTTTCCTGATGTATGTGCTGAAGTCGGACATCGTGCCGCTCGACATGACGATCGAGGACGGCGCCAAGCTGATTGTATCAGCCGGGTTGGTGGCTCCCGAGGTGAAGACGAAACTGGTGACGCTGAACGGCGAGCCGATCAATGGAACCCTGGCCAATCCGCCGCTAGGGCCTCATCCGGCGCGCAGGAGCCGCACGGCCTCGTCGCGGCCGAACAAGTAGAGCAGGAGCCGCAGCGCCTCGCCGCGGTCCGATTGCAGTTCTGGGTCGCGCGACAGGATCAACCTGGCGTCGTCACGGGCGGCCTCCAGCAGGTCGGCATGCACCTCGATGCGCGCCACCTGGAAACCCGGCGTGCCGGACTGGCGGGTGCCCAGCAATTCGCCTTCGCCACGCAATTTCAGGTCCTCCTCGGCGATCAGGAAACCGTCCTCGGTCTCGCGCATCACCGACAGCCGGCGTTTTGCGGTCTCGCCAAGCGGATCCTTGTACAACAGCACGCAGGACGAGGGCTTGTCGCCGCGTCCGACCCGGCCGCGCAGCTGGTGCAACTGCGCGAGGCCGAAGCGCTCGGCATGCTCGATGACCATGATCGTGGCGTCAGGAACGTCGACGCCGACCTCGATGACCGTGGTGGCGATCAGGATGCGCGTCTCGCCTTGCTTGAAGGCGCGCATCGCCTCGTCCTTCTCGACACCCTTCATGCGGCCGTGGACAAGGCCGATGCGATCGCCGAACAGCGGCTTCAGCGAGGCAAAACGATCCTCGGCCGACATCAGCTTGATCTCTTCGGATTCCTCGACCAGCGGGCAAATCCAGTAGATCTTCTGACCATCCGCGACGGCATCGAGCATGCGGCCGACCAGCTCGTCGAGCCGCTCCAGCGGCAGCGTGACGGTGCGGATCGGCTGGCGGCCGGCGGGTTTTTCCGTCAGCTTCGACACGTCCATGTCGCCGAAGGCGGTCAGCACCAGCGTGCGCGGGATGGGGGTCGCGGTCATGACCAGCATGTCGGGGGCGTCGCCCTTGGCGGTGATGGCAAGCCGCTGGTGGACGCCGAAGCGATGCTGCTCATCGATAACGGCCAGGACCAGGTCGTGGAAGCTGACCGTTTCCTGAAACAGCGCATGGGTGCCGACGACGATGTCGATCTCGCCGCTGGCAAGACCCGCCAGCGTTTCGGCTCGCTCGCGGCCCTTTTCACGGCCGGTCAGGATGGCGATGCGCAAGCCGACCTCGGCGGCAAGCGGGATGATCGTCGCCAGATGCTGGCGCGCGAGGATTTCGGTCGGCGCCATCAGCGCCGCCTGGCCGCCGGCCTCGACAGCGCGTGCCATGGCAAGCAGCGCCACCACCGTCTTGCCCGAGCCGACGTCACCTTGCAGCAGCCGCAGCATGCGCTCCGGATCGGCGAGATCAGCGTTGATTTCGGCGAGCGCGAATTCCTGCGAGGGCGTAAGCGAATAGGGAAGGGCTGTACGCAGCTTCTCGACGATGCGCCCATCGCCAACGAGAGGGCGGCCTGACAGGCGCCGCACCTTTGCCCGCACCAGGGCCAGCGAGACCTGGCCGGCGAGCAATTCATCATAGGCGAGGCGGCGCCATGCAGCCCCTTCGACCGCGACATCGATCGGATCAGCGGGATAATGGATGCGGGTCAGCGCGTCGCCGAAGGACGCAAAGCTCTGGCGGCGCATGAAGGCATCATCCTGCCATTCCGGCAGCTCCGGCAGGCGGCCGAGCGCCTGGCCGATCGCCCGGCGCAGCACCTTGCCCGAGAGGCCGGCGGTCAGCGGATAGACCGGTTCGACCAGCGGCAGGTTTTCCGCTTCGCTGGCGAGCGCGATATGGTCGGGGTGGATCATGGTCGGGCGGCCGTTGAACCATTCCATCCGGCCTGACACCACGACATGCTCGCCCACAGGCATTGCCTTTTCGAGATAGGCGGCATGGGCATGGAAGAAGGTCAGGCCGATTTCGCCCGTGTCGTCATGGGCGTAGACCCGGTAGGGCACCGACCTGTTGCCGCGCGGTGGCGGCTGGTGACGGTCTATGCGCAGCTCAAGCGTGACGATGGCGCCTTCGGCCGCGAGTGCGATGCCCGGCCGGTTTCGGCGGTCGATGACGGTGTGCGGCAGCACGAACAGGAGGTCGCCGGCGCGTGCGGCGCGGTCGCCGAGATCGGCGGCAACGACCTTCTCGATCAGCGCGCCAACCTTCGGCCCGACGCCGGCAAGCGAGGTGATCGGGACAAACAGGGGATCGAGGATGGAAGGACGCATGATGTCAGCTTATGTCGCGACGGCCGCAGCGCAAGGCTGACAGCGCCCACTATCCACGCTATATGCGCCGCTTGAAGCGAGGATGCGGCACAATGACCGGAACGAAACGATCAAGCGAGGGGCTGGACGCCCATCGCCGCAAGCTGTTGTTCCGTTCCTGGCATCGCGGCATGCGCGAGATGGACCTCATCCTCGGCACCTTCGCCGATGCCGAGATCGGCACCTTGACCACCGAGGAAATCGACCAATATGAGAGGCTCCTCGATATTGCCGACACGGAATTCCTGCCGCTGGTTACGGGCGAACGCCCGGTGCCGGCGGAGATCGACTGTGCCGTCCTGCAAAAAATCCTGGCGTCCCGCCGGACCATGACTTTCTGAACACAAGCAATTCCAGGAAAAGTGCGCAGCGGTTTTCCCATGGGAATTGCGACAAACAAGACCGTGATTTGATGGCTCTCATTCCCACCATTGGCTTGCCGAAGGGCCGCGCCGGCCAGTTCATCGTCGACGGTGTCGCGGACGGCTACGAGGCTTTCGCGCTGGTGCAGACGGCGCTCGAGATCGCGCCCGACAAGCCGGTGCTGTTCGTGGCCCGCGACGGCCAGCGCCTGCCTTCGATCATCGAGGCGCTGTCCTTCGTCGCGCCGGGCCTGCCTGTGCTGGAACTGCCTGCCTGGGACTGCCTGCCATACGACCGTGTGTCGCCCGGTTCGGATGCCGCCGCCAAGCGCCTCGATGCGCTGACCGCCATGATCGCACTGGCGAAGAAGCCGCACCGTGCCGTAATTCTCACCACCGCAAATGCGCTGCTGCAGCGCATTCCGCCCGCGGAGCTTATCGAGGCCCAAACCTTCCACGCCAGGCCCGGCAACCAGATCGACATGAATGCGCTGATCGCCCGGCTGGAGACGTCGGGATTCGAGCGGGTGCCGACCGTGCGCGGCATCGGCGAATTCGCGGTGCGCGGCGGCATTCTCGACCTCTTTGCGCCCGGCTGGAGCGAGGCGCTGAGGCTTGATTTCTTCGGTGACACGCTGGAATCGATCCGCGTCTTCGATGCCGCCACGCAGCGCACCACCGGCCAGCGCAAGTCGATGGCGCTTCAGGCGATGAGCGAGGTGGCGCTGACGCCCGAAACCATCAGCCGCTTCCGCCGCTCCTATATCGAGGCTTTCGGCGCGCCCCAGCGTGACGACGGCCTCTATGCGGCGGTCAGCGAGGGCCGGCGCTTCGCGGGCATGGAGCATTGGCTGCCGTTCTTCTACGAGCGACTGGAGACGGTGTTCGATTACCTGCCCGACGCACCCGTGGTTTTCGACCATCTGGCACATGAGGCGCTGGCCGAGCGCCATACGCTGATCCTCGATCACTACGAGGCGCGCAAAAAGCAGGCTGACGCGGCGCTCAAGGATGCGGTCCCCTACAAGCCGGTGGCGCCGGATCTGCTCTATCTCTCGCCGGAGAATTTGAAGGCTTCGCTTGGCGAGCGCGAAGACATCGACTTTAGCGTGTTCGACGCGCCGGACCTGGGGAGCAAGAAAGTCTTCCACGCCGGCTCGCGCCATGGCCGCAGCTTCGTCGAGGAGCGAGCCGATCCGAACGTCAATGTCTTCGACGTCGTCGTCCGGCACATAGCCGACGAGCGCGCGGCGCGCCGCCGCGTCATTATTGCGGGCTGGACCGAAGGCTCGCTCGACCGGCTTGGCCAGATCCTGGCCGAGCACCATCTCGGCAATCTCAAGCAGGTCGAGACGCTAGCGGAGGCCGAACAGCTCGAGCCGGGACAGGCCGCATTGGCGGTTTTGCCACTGGAATCCGGCTTCGAGACTGAAAAGCTGGTTGTCGTCGCCGAACAGGACATTCTGGGCGACCGGCTGATCCGGCGTTCGAAGCGCAAGAAGCGCGCGTCCGACTTCATTGCCGAAGCCTCGGCCTTGTCGGCCGGCGATATTGTCGTCCATGCCGACCATGGCATTGGCCGTTTCATCGGCCTGCGCACCATTGAGGCGGTCGGCGCGCCGCATGACTGCCTGGAAATCCACTATGCCGGCGACGACCGGCTGTTCCTGCCGGTGGAAAACATCGAGCTGCTGTCGCGCTACGGCTCCGACACGGCCGAGGCGACGCTCGACAAGCTCGGCGGCGGCGCCTGGCAGTCGCGCAAGGCGAAGCTGAAGCGGCGCCTGCTCGATATGGCCGGACAACTGATCCGCATCGCCGCCGAGCGGCAGATGCGGGCCGCACCGGCCCTGGTGCCGGCCGAAGGCCTCTATGACGAGTTCGCAGCCCGGTTCCCTTACGAGGAAACCGACGACCAGCAGACGGCCATCGACTCGGTACGTGACGATCTCGGCGCGGGCAGGCCGATGGACCGGCTGATCTGCGGCGATGTCGGCTTCGGCAAGACCGAAGTGGCGCTGCGCGCCGCCTTTATCGCGGCGATGGAAGGGTTTCAGGTCGCGGTGGTGGTGCCGACGACACTGTTGTCGCGCCAGCATTTCAAGACATTCTCGCAGCGCTTTTCCGGACTGCCGATCCGTGTCGCACAGGCGTCGCGGCTGGTGGGCTCAAAGGAATTAGCCGAGACCAAGAAGGGCATTGCCGAAGGGCAGGTCGATATCGTTATCGGCACCCATGCGCTGCTGGGCTCCGCGATTTCGTTCAAGAATCTCGGCCTGCTGATCATCGACGAGGAGCAGCATTTTGGCGTCAAGCATAAGGAACGGCTGAAGGACCTGAAGACCGACGTCCATGTTCTGACCCTGTCGGCGACGCCGATCCCGCGCACGCTGCAACTGGCGCTGACGGGCGTGCGCGAACTGTCGCTGATCGCCACGCCACCGGTCGACCGCATGGCGGTGCGCACCTTCATCTCGCCCTTCGACCCGCTGGTCATTCGCGAGACGTTGTTGCGCGAGCGCTACCGAGGGGGCCATTCCTTCTATGTCGTTCCGCGTATCAGCGATCTGGCGGAAATCCATGATTTCCTGAAGGAATCAGTTCCTGAGCTGAAGGTAGCGGTGGCGCATGGCCAGATGCCACCGGGCGAACTCGACGACATCATGAACGCCTTCTACGACGGCCAGTACGATGTGCTTTTGTCGACCACCATCGTCGAATCCGGGCTCGATATTCCGACCGCAAACACGCTGATCATCCATCGCGCCGACATGTTCGGCCTGTCACAGCTCTACCAGTTGCGCGGCCGCGTCGGGCGCTCGAAGGTGCGCGCCTATGCGCTGTTCACCCTGCCGGCCAACCGCAAGCTCACCGACACTGCCGAGCGCCGTCTGAAGGTACTGCAGTCGCTCGACACGCTCGGCGCCGGCTTCCAGCTCGCCAGCCATGACCTGGATATCAGGGGCGCAGGCAATCTGCTTGGGGAGGAACAGTCCGGGCACATCAAGGAGGTCGGTTTCGAGCTCTACCAGCAGATGCTGGAGGAAGCGGTCGCCGAGGTGAAGGATTCCGGCGAGGCGCAGGATGGCGGATGGTCGCCGCAGATCGCCGTCGGCACGGCGGTGATGATCCCGGAAGGCTACGTGCCGGACCTGCAGCTCAGGCTGGCGCTGTACCGCCGTCTCGGCGATCTCGAAAATACCGAGGAGATCGACGCCTTCGGCGCCGAACTGATCGACCGTTTCGGCCCGTTGCCGGAGGAAGTGAAACATCTCCTCAAGATCGTCTTCATCAAGGCGCTGTGCCGCAAGGCCAATGTCGAGAAGCTCGATGCCGGGCCGAAGGGTATCGTCATCCATTTCCGCAAGCGCGAGTTCTCGAACCCGGTCGGGCTGGTCAAGTATATTGGCGAGCAGGGTTCGCTGGCCAAGATCAGGGCCGACCATAGCGTGGTCTTCATCCGCGACTGGCCGACGGCGGAGAAGCGTCTGGCGGGCTCGGCTGTGGTCATGACGCAACTGGCGCGACTGGTGGATAAGGCAGCCTGATCTCGCCTTTCGGGCCGTCCTGGGCGCGTCAGCCATTCGCCAGCACCGAAATTCCGGTCTAGAATAGGAAATCGGCTTCGTGTATGGAGCCGCCACCCCAGTTTGGGGCGGGAAATGGCGGGCGAGGGTGTCCGCCGGAAAGAGCGTTGGGTGCAGCGATGACGAAATGGTCGCCGAATTCGTGGAGAGCAAAGCCGATCAAGCAAGTTCCCGCCTATCCGGACCTTGCCGCGCTGAAGAACACGGAAGCCCAACTCGCCACCTTCCCGCCGCTGGTCTTTGCCGGCGAAGCGCGCAAGCTGAAGAAGCAGTTGGCAGCGGTTGCCGCCGGCGAAGCCTTCCTGCTCCAGGGTGGTGATTGCGCGGAGAGTTTTGCCGAGCATGGCGCCGACAACATCCGCGACTTCTTCCGCGTCTTCCTGCAGATGTCCGTGGTGCTGACCTTCGCCGGTGCGCAGCCGGTGGTGAAGGTTGGCCGTGTCGCCGGCCAGTTCGCCAAGCCGCGCTCGTCCGACAACGAGACCAAGGGCGAAGTGACGCTGCCGAGCTATCGCGGCGACATCATCAACGGCATCGAGTTCGACCAGAAGTCGCGCATTCCCGATCCCGCCCGCCAGGAAATGGCCTACCGCCAGTCGGCGGCCACGCTCAACCTCCTGCGTGCCTTCGCGCAGGGCGGTTACGCCAGCCTGGAGAATGTGCATCGCTGGATGCTCGGCTTCGTCTCCGACAGCCCGCAGGGCGAGAAATACGAGTCGCTTGCCAATCGCATCACCGAGACGATGGATTTCATGCGCGCGGTCGGCATTACGTCCGAAACCAATTTCGCGCTGCGCGAAACCGACTTCTACACCAGCCACGAGGCCCTGCTGCTCGGCTACGAGGAGGCGCTGACGCGTGTCGATTCGACCTCGGGCGACTGGTACGCCACGTCGGGTCACATGATCTGGATCGGCGACCGCACGCGTCAACCCGACCACGCCCATGTCGAATATTGCCGCGGCATCAAGAACCCGCTCGGCCTGAAATGCGGTCCGTCGCTGACGCCGGACGGCCTCCTGGAACTGATCGACCTGCTGAACCCCGAGAACGAGCCGGGGCGGCTGACGCTGATCGCCCGCTTCGGTTCGGACAAGGTTGCCGACCATTTGCCGAAGCTGGTGCGCGCTGTGCAGAAGGAGGGCCGCAGCGTGGTCTGGTCGTCGGATCCGATGCATGGCAACACGATCGAGGCGGCCGGCTACAAGACACGGCCCTTCGACCGCATCCTGAAGGAGGTGCAGACCTTCTTCGAGGTGCACCGCGCCGAAGGCACGCATCCGGGCGGCATCCATGTCGAGATGACCGGCAAGAACGTCACCGAATGCACCGGTGGCGCCCGTGCCATCACCGCCGAGGAGTTGCAGGACCGCTATCACACCCATTGCGATCCGCGTCTCAACGCCGACCAGGCGATCGAACTGGCCTTCCTGGTCTCGGACCTCTTGAAGAAGAGCCATCCGGTGCAGCACAAGCAAGCGGTCAACGGCTGATCTCGGCCAATTGGAACCGATAAAGGAAAGGCGCCTGGGAAACCGGCGCCTTTTTTATTGCAACTTCGGTTTGTGCTTCCGACCGTGTCGGCGCAACCGGCAAAAGCGAAAGCCTCAGTCTTTCTTGTAAAGCAGCCAGCTTTTGCTGGCGCGCCCTGCCATGGCTGAATGCCTGGTGACGCGGTTGCGCCCGCTGACCTTGGAGCGGTAGAGCGCCCGATCCGCCTTGGTGTAGAGGTCTTCGGGGCCTTCGGCCTCTGATGCCATGCAGATGCCCATCGATACCGTCACGGTGCCGTAATTCATGCCGGTCTGGCTGCTGGTGAACGGCGTCTGCTCGATCAGGGCGCGAATGCGTTCCGCGATCTCGTAGGTTGCGTCCTCGCTGGCGCCCTCGATGATCAGCGCGAACTCCTCGCCGCCGGTTCGGGCGACGAACATGTCGCCGCGAATGCTGGTCTGGAAAATCTCGGCGATGATCTGGATGATCTTGTCGCCGACAGGATGGCCATAGCGGTCATTGATGTCCTTGAACCGGTCGATGTCGACAAGGACAAGGGCATTGAACAGAATACCCTTGTTGCTGTTGTAGATCCTGGTGATTTCCTTGTCGAAAGCGCGACGATTCCAGATCTGGGTCAACGGATCCGTATCGGCCAGCCGCTTGTATTCCTCGAGCTTCGACTTGACGCTCTCAAGCTCCGCCGTCTTGTCGCTAAGCGTCGAGGCGACCTGCCGGCCGTGATCGATCGTCGAATTGGTCGCGATCGTCATTGCGTTGGCGATCTTTTGCAGAAGATCCTGGGAGAGAAGGCTGCGGTTGCTCAGGCCACTGGATGTCTCGTCGAGGATCCTGCCGTATTTTTCGATATGGCTGCGCTCGCTGCGCAGAAGCGACGCGACCTCCTCAAGCTCCTTGGCGATGACGTCCCGGGCATGCTCGATGATGCCGGGGCCATGATTATGGGCAAAGAAAGCGCGCCCGATCTGATCCAGCTCATCCTGCGTCGGCCGGCTGCTCAGCGACAGGACGGCAAGACCGAGCTCGCGGTTGGTGCCGCTCAGGGCCTCATAGAAGATCTCGTAGTTGCGCGGCAGGCCGAGCACGCCAAGCTGGCGCATGGTGGCCACGACGGTGCTTGCGATCTCAGTGTTTCGTTCGGTCAGGGTGGCCGCCGGCTGCATGGTTGTTCGCTCTTCCCTTGGGAACGCGCCTGAACTTGGCGCATATCCATCATCGCTGACGCGGGGACGCCACCCATTCGAAGCCGACACACGAAAAGGCGCGTCCCCACACGCGACCTTCGATGGAGATCACCATAGATGCAGTAGCGCTAAAGTTTCCTTAATCGGCAGAACTCACGCCTTTTCGCTACATCAGGCTGCATGCGTCCAACCAGACTATCAACCTCCAGGCAGCGCTGATTGGCGGCGTTGCATGCAAATTCGCGTACCGATCTGGCTGAGCGAAACTGAACTTCGGATTTTCCACAACAACAGATGTCGCAATTGCTTACGCATGACGGCCGCAAAGCTGGAATGCTGGTGCCTTCGTCAGACTACAGTTTAGGGGAGAAACCCAGTGCGGGAGAGTCACCAGGGATCATGCCTGTGCGGAGCGGTCCGCTTCCGGACAAGTGGGGCACTGCGTGGCGTCGTCTACTGCCATTGTTCGCAATGCCGCAAACAAAGCGGGCATTTCTATGCCGCGACCAATGTTGCCGATACCGACATCGTGATCGAAGGCGCCGAAAGCATCACCTGGTATGAAGCGTCCGGCTTCGCCAGGCGCGGCTTTTGCAAGACATGCGGGTCGCTGCTGTTCTGGAAGGCAATGGACCAAGACCATATCTCGGTCATGGCGGGATCGTTCGACAAGCCGACTGCGCTCGAGGGCGAATGTCATATCTTCGTCGGCGACAAGGGCGACTATTATTCGATCGACGATGGGCTGCCGCAGTTTGAAAAGTCGACACCGGCCATACCGGTAGCCGAATGAAATTTGGACGATCCGCCTTATTCCATTGATCGGGGCATTGCTTTATCCCGGGCCGGTGATTCCGAGAGGGGCCTTGGCATGCAGCGGCTGATCGATGCTTTTATCAATTCGGTGCGGGCATTTCGCAAGCTTGCGGTTAGCGAGAAGGCTTTCCAGCAGGAACTGATGCTGCTGGTGCTGGCCTTGCCCGCTGGCTGGTTCGTTTCGGTGTCTTGGCGCGGTTACGCGCTGCTGATCGGCGCGGTGCTCCTCTTGATCATGGTCGAAGTGCTGAACACGGGCATCGAGGCGGCGTGCGACGCAATTTCTCGTGAATTCCATATCGATATCCAGCTCGCCAAGGATTGCGGCTCGCTGGCGGTGCTGATTTCTGTGGTGATTGCCGGCGGCGTCTGGGGCATCGCTCTCATCGAGCGCATAACGGGGGTGCCGATCTGAAGCTTTGATGCCTATATGACGGTCACCAAAGGAGACCGTCATGGCAGAGGTCACGAATTCATCGCTTCTCGAACGCCTGGGCCTGCCGGACGACCTGCGCTGGCTGGCCGACAAATATCCTCGCGAAAACTGGCAGGCTAACGCCAACATTCACGGCATGGCCAATATGTGGCTGCAGCGGCACGACATGTTCCGCGAACTCGGCGGCATGCTCGCCGGCGGCATTGGCAACTATCGCGAAGGCAGACTGACGGCCCCCGATTTCGCGCGCTGGTTCGCGCCGCGCCTCAACCATTTTCTCGGGCATCTCGACGGCCACCACAATGTCGAGGACTACCAGTATTTCCCGGCCTTCACCAAGGCGGAGCCCCGTCTGAAGCGCGGTTTCGAGATTCTCGATGCCGACCACCACACCATCCATGAAGGATTGGAGCGCAACGCCGAGGCGGCGAACGCCTTCATCCGCACACTTCAGGAGAGTGAGGACAAGCAGCGCTTCGCCGCCGATGCCTATGCCGACGAAAACAACCGTCTGATCGCGATGCTGACCCGGCATTTGGCCGATGAGGAGGACCTGATCATCCCGCTCATCCTCGATCGGGGGGACCAGGCGCTCGGCATCGACTGACGGTCAAAACTCCTTGTCGCGCTCCCGCTTGGCGACATGGCGGGCGACAAACCAGGCAAGCACGGCCACGGCAAGGCCGATGCCGAGCCCGACGAACAGCCGCTCGTGCTGGATCACCGCCTGGCCAATCAACTGCTCGGCTCCCAATCCGAAGACATAGCCGATCGTGCTGAACAGGACCGCCCAGATGACCGAGGAAATGGCGTTGAGGATGACGAAGCGCGGCGCCGCTATGGTCGAAAGGCCGGCCGCGATGCCGCCGACCAGGCGCATGCCGTAGACATAGCGGTTCGACAGCACGAAGATGTTGGGATGGGTGTTGAGCAGGCGGTAGGCGCGGCGAAAGCCGGGCCGCCGGCGCAGCCTGACGACATGGCGATTATCGGCGAAACTTCTGCCGAGGATGAAGAAAAAGGTGTCGCCAGTGAAGGCGCCCAGCGCTGCCGCGACGAAGACATGCCACAGCACGAAAACATGCTGGTGGGCGAAGAAACCTCCCAGGATCGCGGCACTTTCGCCTTCGGCCACGCAGCCGAGAAAAACCGCCAGCAACCCGTATTGCTCGATGAAATGGTGGATCGCTTCGGTCATGAGGCCGACTGCTGTGACAGTCTTTCGTCGATCCGCTTGACCAGTTCGGCCAGCCGCACGATTTCGTCGCGCATGCCGATGATCTGGCTGTGGCGCAGTTCGTCCAGCTTCTCATGCAGCGCCATGATCTCGATCTCGGCCTTCAGATTGACCTCGTAATCATGGGCGGCATCGATGCGGTCGCGTTCGGTCTGGCGGTTCTGCGCCATCATGATCACCGGCGCCTGCAATGCGGCGACCATCGACAGGACGAGGTTGAGGAAGATGAAGGGGTAGGGGTCGAATGCATCGCGCGACAACAGCCAGACATTGGCTGATGTCCACACGATCAGGAAGGCGATGAAGGTCAGGATGAACGACCAGGAGCCGCCGATGCGGGCGATCGTATCGGCAAGGCGGTCGCCAAAAGTCTGGTGGAAAGCGACGGCCTTGTTGGTGTCCCTGGTGATGGTGGTACGCTCGATGGTGCTTTGCAGCACCCGGTTTTCCAACTGGCTCAGCCCATCCGGCTTCCGCTTCAGCCAACGGTTCGCCAGGTCGTCGATGGTCTTGTTCATGGCCGTCTCCAAGCGCTTTGCTGCGCTAAAGCGCGTCGCGTCGAAGCGGATTGAGGCGACGCGCTTTAGGTTTTTGCTTTTATGCATGTCGTCTTCCCAAAACCGAGGTCACTTTTGGGCGACATGCATTAGAGGTAGAGGCTGCCGGCCCGGGCGGGAAGTGCTAGATTGAGGCGAACCGAGGGGGACCGATGGCCGACTTCAAGAAAATTCGCGTTCGCGCGGCAAATCGCAAGGGCGGCGAGGCGGAACTGACCTCGCTGTTGGGTCCGATACCCGACAATGCGGCGGTGGCCGACATTGCCGACGCCCGCATCCTTTCGACCATGGCCGAGCGCGTCTTCGCCGCCGGTTTCGTCTGGCGCGTCATCGAGCAGAAATGGCCCGGTTTCGAGGAAGCGTTCCTGCGCTTCGAGCCGAAGCGGCTTTTGTTCCAGCCCGACGATTTCTGGCACGATCTGGCCTCGGACCAGCGCATCGTGCGCAATCCGCAGAAGATCAGGTCCGTTCGCGACAACGCCGCCTTCGTCGAGCGCGTGTCCCGGGAACATGGCGGCTTCGGCAATTTTCTCGCCGAATGGCCCGCCGATGACCAGGTCGGGCTGATGGCCTATCTCGGCAAGCATGGCAGCCGGCTCGGCGGCAACACCGGCCAGTATTTCTTGCGCTGGCTGGGCTGGGATGCTTTCGTCATTTCGGCCGACATGGCGGCAGCCCTTCGCGACGCGGGCCTCGACATCGCGGACAACCCGACATCGAAGAAGGACCTCGACAAGATCCAGGTCCAGATCAACCGATGGGCCGACGAGACAGGGCTGCCGCGCCGGCATCTCTCGCGCATCCTGGCCATGTCGATCGGCGAAAACCACTCTCCGCAATCGCTGCGCGCGTCTATGGGCGACGATTGACGGGCTGAATTGGTCCAAACGAACGCCATTGCGAGGTGAATTCCGCCGCGCTAAGTCAGCAGCATGACCAAGAAGCTCGACATACTGCGTATCGCCATCGCCCAGCTCAACCCGACCGTCGGCGACGTCGCCGGCAACCTCGCCAAGGCGCGCGAGGCGAGGGCGGATGCCGCCCGCCAGGGCGCCGATCTCGTGCTCTATACCGAGCTTTTCCTCGCCGGCTATCCGCCGGAGGATCTGGTGCTCAAGCCGGCCTTCCTCAAGGCATGCGAGCGGGCAGCACAGGATTTTGCCGCGGACACCGCCGATGGCGGTCCCGGCGTCATCATCGGCACGCCGCTGAAGCGCAAGAGCGGCACGCATAATTCCATCGTCTTCGCCGATGGCGGCAAGATCATCGCCGAACGCTACAAGCTCGACCTGCCCAATTACGGCGAATTCGACGAGAAGCGCGTCTTCCAGGCCGGGCCCGAGATCCAGGGACCGGTCAACTTCCGCGGCGTGCGCATCGGCATACCGATCTGCGAGGACATCTGGGGCGACGTCGCGGTCTGCGAGACGCTGGCCGAAAGCGGCGCGGAAATCCTGCTGGTGCCGAACGGGTCGCCCTATTATCGCGCCAAGATCGACGTTCGCCACCAGGTCGTGATCAAGCAAGTCATCGAATGCGGCCTGCCGATGATCTATGCCAACCAGCTCGGCGGCCAGGACGAGCTGATCTTCGACGGCGCCTCGTTCGCTATCGGGGCGGACAAGACGCTCGCCTTCCAGATGAGTCAGTTCGAGGATGCGGTGGACGTCACCACCTGGAAACGTACCGATGATGGCTGGGTCTGTGCGGAAGGACCGATGTCGAAAATCCCGGACAAGGAGGAGGCCGACTACCGCGCCTGCATGCTCGGCCTGCGCGATTACGTCAACAAGAACGGCTTCAAGAATGTGGTGCTTGGCCTTTCCGGCGGCATCGACTCCGCGATCTGTGCCGCATTGGCCGTCGATGCGCTGGGCGAGGAACGGCTGCGTGCCGTCATGATGCCTTATCGCTACACTTCGAAGGATTCCCTCAAGGACGCCGAGGACTGCGCCCGCGCCCTCGGCTGCCGCTATGACATCGTCCCGATCTTCGAGCCCGTCGAAGGCTTTTTGCATGCGCTGACGCAATTGTTCGAAGGCACCAAGGAAGGCATCACCGAGGAGAATTTGCAGAGCCGCGCGCGCGGCACCATCTTGATGGCAATCTCCAACAAATTCGGCTCGATGGTCGTCACTACGGGCAACAAGAGCGAGATGTCGGTCGGCTACGCCACCCTCTACGGCGACATGAATGGCGGCTTCAATCCGATCAAGGACCTTTACAAGATGCAGGTCTACGCGCTCTCGCGCTGGCGCAACAGCCATGTGCCGCCGGGTGCGCTCGGGCCTTCGGGCGAGGTGATCCCGAAGAACATCATCGACAAGGCGCCATCGGCCGAATTGCGCGAGAACCAGACCGACCAGGATTCGCTGCCGCCCTATCCGGTGCTGGACGACATCCTCGAATGCCTGGTCGAGAACGAGATGGGCGTCGACGACATCGTCTCGCGCGGCCATGACCGGGCGACGGTGGCGCGCATCGAACACCTGCTCTACATCGCCGAGTACAAGCGCAGGCAGGCGGCACCGGGTGTGAAGATCACCAGGAAGAATTTTGGCCGCGACCGCCGCTATCCCATCACCAGTCGTTTCAGGGATCGTGGCTGAAGCGCAGTTCGTCTGCTGGGCGAAAATACGCGGCATGGCGGGATAGGGATACCAGCATGCCTGACTGTGAAATCAGCTTCGACCTCTCACGGATCGACTTTCGTGCGACCTCCGACCTGTTGATGGAAAGCTACTGGGGAGCTGGACGCAGCGACGAGTTCCATCGCCGGGCCTTTGCCAACTCGTTCTGCGCCGCCGCCTACATCGCTGGCAAACAGGTCGGTTTCGGCAGGGCGATCACCGACCGCACGGTATTCGCCTATCTCGCGGATATCATCGTCTGGCCCGTGCATCGCGGGCAGGGCGTCGGCTTGCGGCTGGTGCGGGCACTCATCGACCATCCTGAACTCAGCACCGTCTCGCATTGGAGCCTGTCGACCAGCGACGCGCATGGGGTCTATGAAAAGCTGGGTTTCAAGGCATCGATGGATGGGCGATACATGCGCCTCGATCGTGCGCCGCATGCCGGGTGAACGACGTGCGACGGCGATAGGCGGGGATAGCGACTGTTGCAAAATCGCCTCATCGGCTGGGCCAGAGATGCTTTTGGCCATGGCTTGCCTTGGCGCGCAATCGAAGCACCCCTATAAGAGCCTTTCCGCGATTCCCTTCAGGGAGGACCGAATGCCAGGATTTGACATCGTTATGCGAGGCCGCGAGGCCTAGGTCTGCGCCGGTGTTCCGAAGTATCGGAACCATACCGGGCGTAGAAAAGGCATTTGCCGCTGCCGGTCGCCGCCCATGGGCAGGCGACCAACCATAGCCGAACCTCCGCATTCATGGGCAATTCGCCCCCGCGCGGTTTTTCAACCTTCGACCTTTATTTGGGATCGGGCTCGTTTTGCGCCCGAATGACATCATGGCTCGTTTCAAGATCGATTTGCGCGCGAGCGCCTTTCGCAGCGTTCTTGGCTTCACACTTACCCATTGGCGGCGTCAGCCTTGGCGGCTCTCGCTCATCATGGGCGGTTTCCTGCTGTCGACGCTGGCCGACGTGCTGACGCCGCTCTACTCCGGTCGGCTGGTCGATGCTGTCGCCAGCAGCGCCGGAGCGGATGCCATTGCCTGGAACGCCGCGATGACGGCATTTTTCTTCTTGATGGCGCTGGCGCTGACTGGCGTCGTGTTGCGCAATCTTGCCTTCATGGGCATCGTGGAGCTGACACTCAAGATGATGGCCGACATCGCGGCCGACGCCTTCCATCGCGTTCAGCGCTTTTCGACCGACTGGCATGCCAACTCGTTTGCCGGCTCGACGGTGCGCAAGGTGACGCGCGGCATGTGGGCGCTCGACCTGCTCAACGACACGATCCTGATCGCGCTGCTGCCGTCGGTGGTCATGCTCGCCGGCTCGACGCTGCTGCTCGGCTGGTTCTGGCCGCTGATGGGCGTGGTCGTCGCGGCCGGCTCCCTGCTGTTCATCACGGTGACGGCCATGTTGTCGCTTGGCTATGTCGCGCCCGCGGCAAGGCTTGCAAACACCTGGGACACGCGCCTCGGCGGCTCGCTGGCCGACGCGGTCAGCTGCAATGCCGTGGTCAAGGGCTTTGGCGCCGAGACGCGCGAAGAGCGCCGCCTCGCCAGGGTGGTCGCCAAATGGCGCGAGCGCACGCGGCGCACCTGGGTGCGCGGCACCATCAACGGCACCACCCAAGGGGCGCTGCTGCTGGTCATGCGGGCCGCCGTGATCGGCCTGGCGCTGATGCTGTGGTCGTGGGGGCAGGCGAGCGCCGGCGATGTCGCTTTCGTGCTGACCTCGTTCTTCGTGCTGCAAGGCTATTTGCGCGATATCGGCACGCATATCCGCAATTTGCAGCGTTCGATCAACGACATGGAGGAACTGGTCGATTTCCAGTCCGAACCGCTCGGCATCGAAGACAGGCCCGGCGCCGAACCGATTGCCATCACGCAGGGCCACATCGCCTTCGACAACGTCACCTTTCACTACGGCAATCACCGGTCGCCGCTCTACCGTGACTTTTCGGTGGATATCGCGCCGGGCGAGCGTGTCGGGCTCGTCGGTCACTCGGGTTCGGGCAAGACCACATTCGTCAAGCTCATCCAGCGGCTCTATGACGTGAATGCGGGAAAGATCGTGATCGATGGCCAGGATATCTCACAGGTCGCCCAGGCGTCGCTGCGCGGCCAGATCGCCATCGTTCAGCAGGAACCGATCCTGTTCCACCGGTCGCTGGCCGAAAATATCGCCTATGCCAGGCCAAGCGCGACGCAGGGGGAGATCGAGCATGCCGCCAGGCTGGCGAGCGCGCATGACTTCATCACCAGCCTGCCGAAGGGCTATGGGACGCTGGTCGGCGAACGTGGCGTGAAACTGTCGGGCGGCGAGCGCCAGCGCGTGGCGATCGCCCGCGCTTTCCTGGCCGATGCGCGCATCCTGATCCTGGACGAGGCGACGTCGAGCCTCGATTCGGAATCGGAGGTGCTCATCCAGCAGGCGATGGAACGGCTGATGGTCGGCCGCACGACACTGGTCATCGCGCATCGGCTTTCGACGGTGCGGGCGCTCGACAGACTGCTGGTCTTCGATCGCGGCAAGATCGTCGAGGAAGGCTCGCATGACGAGTTGATCCGGCTGAAGGGCGGCATCTACCGCCGCCTGTTCGAGCGCCAGGCGCTGGAACTTACCAAGGGCCTCGTGATGTGATCCGAGGTGGCCTCCGGCTGCCGGGGGCCACCTCTATCGGTTGCCATAAGCCGGCGAGCCATGTGGCGCTCGCAATCGCAGCGCGAAGCCAAAGTCCCAAGTGCGGACGTCTGTTTACGTTACCGGCCGAGATTCGTTGTTTCCACTTTTGGTTGCTGTACTCTGTAAAAGCAACCTGTTCGGTGTTTACGATGCATCTCGTTTCCGCAAATGCCGGCGCGCAAAAGGTGACGGCCCCGTCGGTGCTGGACTCCCAGCACGGCTCGGTTCGGCCACTCGCCGCCGAAGATCTCGAGCGCGTCGCGGCACTCTTCCTGACGAAGTTTCGCCGCCGCCGCCGTCACCTCCTCGATCGCGCTATCGAGGAGACGGCCGAATACATGAGAAAGATCTATCTTGACCCCGCCGGCCTGTCCGGTGCGAGCAGCGCTCTTGTCCAGATCAACCGGCAGGGGGATCTGGGCGGGTTCCTCGGCGTCCTGAAAGCCCGTTACGAGTTCAACGGCGCTGGATTGAATGCGGCGATCATCGGTCCGTTCATGGCCGACACCGGCGCCGACGATGGCTCGGCAGGACCGCAATTGCTGCGCGCCTTGCACCAAGGCGAATTCGATCTGCAACTGACGGATTCGGCCAACCGGGTCTCCCTGGCCTTCGCGCGACCGATGAAATACCAGCTCCTGCCGGTCCACTGCCTGGGATGGACCTGCATCTTGCGGCCAGCCGCGATGGCCGCCGCCGCGCTGCACCGTAAATGGCCCGGCCTGCCTCGCTTGGCACTCGATCCCTGCGCGAGAGCATTCGACGCTGTCGCGAAGCGAAGGTTCGGATCGCCTTTCCAGCCTTCATCGTCGCATCGGGTCCATGCCGAGCCGATCAATGCCGCGCAGTTTGCCGAGCGGCTGCCGACCCTTCTCTCCGATTACGCTCTTCGGCCGAGTTGGAAGGACGGCGAACTGCCGCGGCTGCTCGCGCTGGCGGCCGAGAAGCGGGCCGACGGACCACTTCATTTCGGCGGGACTTACGATGAGACAGGCAAAATGCTCGGTTGCTATGCCTTTTACGGCCGAGTCGGAGACATGGCGGTCCTGCTGCAAATCCAGGCTTCCGGACACCACTGGGGCGCGACGCTGGACGGCCTCGTCGCGGCAGCGCGGGATATGGGCTGCGCAGGCATCACCGGGCAGACCCAGGACAAGTTCATGCCTCACCTCTTCGGCTACAGGAATGTCTTCTTCCGCTATGCTGGCGGAACGATGGTCCGCTCGCGAATCGCCGAGGTCACGCAAGCGGTCCGCTCCGGCGACATCGCTATCGGCGGCTTGATGGGCGACCGCTGGACCCGCCTGAGTTCAGACGACTTCGGCCGCTGATCGTCGTCAACCACCTGTTCGTCGGCTCCGCTGGCCGCTTGCCCTCTCACGGCGGGGTCTTGCGCCAGCTGAGGCGTGCCGCCCCGGTCTTTTCATTCCAGCCGCCATGTTCTATGTCTGCGGCACAGCGCGGGGGCGCATCTTGTCAATCATAAAGGCATCCGGTACGCCCCGCTCATGACAGTTACCGTTCGTTTCGCCCCGTCACCGACCGGCCGCATCCACATCGGCAATGCGCGCACCGCTCTGTTCAACTGGCTGTTTGCCCTCAACAACAAGGGCCGCTTCATCCAGCGCTTCGACGACACCGACATCGCCCGCTCGAAGCAGGAATTCGCCGACGCCATCCTTTACGACCTGCACTGGCTGGGCATTTTCCCGGATGCCACCGAGTATCAGTCGCGGCGCTTCGAAATCTATGACGCGGCGGTGGAGCGGCTGAAGACGGCGGGCGTTCTTTACGCCTGCTACGAAACGCCGGAAGAACTCGATCTCAGGCGCAAGGTGCGCCGCACGCGGGGCCTGCCGCCGGTCTATGGCCGCGAGGCATTGGCGCTGACGACAGAGCAGGTGGCCGAATATCAGGCCGATGGACGCCGGCCCCACTGGCGTTTCCTGCTGCCCAATTTCTCCGGCGATCCGCTGCAGCCGGAGCGCACCGAGATCAGCTGGGACGATTTGGTGCGTGGCGAGGAGATGGTGGATCTGGCCTCGCTGTCCGATCCGGTGCTGGTGCGTGAGGACGGCACCTATCTCTACACGCTGCCCTCCGTCGTCGATGACATGGAGATGGGTGTCAGCCATGTCATCCGCGGCGACGATCATGTCACGAACACCGGCGTGCAAATCGCCCTGTTCAAGGCGCTGGGTGCCGAGCCGCCCGTCTTCGGCCACCACAATCTCCTGACCACCGTCTCGGGCGAGGGGCTGTCGAAGCGCACCGGCGCACTTTCCATCGAGAGCCTGCGTGAAGACGGCATCGAGCCGATGGCCGTCGCTTCGCTGGCCGTACTGGTCGGCACGTCGGAGAATGTCGCGGCCGCGCATGACCTGACCGAACTCGCCGGCCATTTCGACCCGGCCGCGACCTCGAAATCGTCCTCCAAGTTCGATCCGGCCGAATTGTTCGTGCTCAACCGGGTGCTGCTGCATCACATGCCGTTCGACGAGGCGCGGGACCGGCTGATGGTGCTGGGTATTTCCGGCGAACAGGCCGAACCATTCTGGCTGGCGGTGCGCGGCAATCTTGACCGGCTGGCGGATGCGGTTGCCTGGTGGCGCGTTCTGCGCGAAGGGCCGCGGGAGAAGCCCGACTTTTCCGACGACGACCGCGATTTTCTGCACCAGGCGCTCGATCTCCTGCCTGAGGAGCCGTGGAACGGGACGATCTGGAAGGATTGGACCGGCAAGATCAGGGAAGCGACCGGCCGCAAGGGCAAGGCGCTGTTCATGCCGCTCAGGCTTGCCCTTACTGGACTGCCTTCGGGGCCGGAGCTTGCAGATCTATTGCCCCTGATGGGTCGGGAAGGAACGTTGGCCCGACGACCCTGACCTTGCGCTGGTCCGGAGGCACGGCAGAAACCGGCGATGTCACAGGCTTGGCCGAGAGGCGCTTGATGGCCTCACGGTCGAGCCCGCCGTCCCTGTTGGCCAGGGTCTCCGGGTCGGCACCCGGATCGGGCTTTAAGGCCGGCACCGGAACGAGCGGTGCCGCTTCCGGTTCGGGCTGTGACTGTTGGGGGCTTGGCGAGTTGCCGCCAATGATCTGGAAATTCTGCGCGGCGTTGCAGCCGCACGCGGGCGGCCGCGACATGTCGGGCTGCTTGTAGAGATAGGCGGTCGGCAATTCGCCGTAGGGCCTGCCGGTGGCCGATGACATCATCGATGCCGAATCATCGTCCATGCCGCGCGAATAGAAGACCTGCATCTCGGTGCCGGGGCAGGCCGATTCGCAATTCTTCTGGTCGCGCTCGAAATCGCCGGCCGAGGCGGCATTCGACATGGGGAAGAAATAGCCGTCGCAAGTGCGCACGCAACTGGTGTGGAACTCGCCGCCGCTGCTCGCAACGTCCGGACTGCCGGGCTGGTTCAGGACGCGGCCGACATCGCGTTCCTCCCCGGAATCGTCAGGCTGGTCCAATGTATCGATCTGGCGGTCGTCGCCGCCGAAAAGCTGGTCGAAGAGATTGGCATTGCCTCCATCTTCACGATTCGCTTCCAGCGGAGGCTCGCGGCGCGGCGCAACCGCATCGTCACGACAGTCATTGGCATCGAGCGCCGCCAGGATACGGCCCCGGTCGCGGCGTGAACTGCCGCCGGCGAGTTGGGCGCGCTTGGCCTGCAGACTGTTGAGATTGGCGCTCATGCGCTCGATGGTGGCGTTGAGCCCGGCACACCGGTTGATGTTGCGGGAAAATAGTGAAAACCCGCAACCGGCATTGTCCGCCTGGCTGCGGGCCTTGGAGATCTGTTCGCGCTGCCGGTCGATGGCCGCATCGTATTTGCGGATCATTGCCGGACCGCCGCCGCCACGCGAAGCCGCGGCGAGCTCGGCCTCCAGTTGACGGCAGACCCGCGAAGCGGCCTGCGGCTCGCTGACCACGGCGCCGGACAGCAGAAGGCCAAGCAGCACGGCAGCATGCGCCTGCTTCAAACCTCCGCTCGCCATCCGCCTCGATCCCGCTTGCCTGTGGTCGCCAAGGCTACCCCGTTCGCGGTTAATCGTCCATTTCGGAAGTTGCTTAGTTGCCGGCTGAAAGCCGCGCGCATTCTATGTGCCAATCAGTCCGGCAATGGCAGGGTGGGCCATCAGAACTTGTAGTTCATCCCGATCCTGACCGTACTGAACGTGTTGTCGAAAGTCGTATTGGAGTTGGGCGCGTAATTGATCGTCTGATCCCGCAGGTCGACATATCGGTATTCGGCATTTGCCGACCAATGATCGGTGATTGCCTGCTCCAGCCCGGCGCCAATCGTCCAGCCAATTTTGGTGTTCTTTTCGGAATAGCTGTCGGCCGGGCCATCGAGATACTGGTTCTCGACACCTCCGATAGCGAGGCCCCCGGTCCCGTAGACAAGGGTGCTGCCGAACGCATAGCCTGCCCTGGCGCGCATCGATCCGAACCAATCCACCTTGGTGTCGTAGACATCGCCTCCGCCGACATTGACCTCGTCGGAATGCCCCTTGATGTCTGCGCCCGAAATATCGGCCTCGATCCCCAGAACCGCGGAATTGACCTGGTAATCGTAGCCGATCTGGACACCACCCAGAAAGCCGTCGACGTCGTAGTCCTGCGTGCCCCGGATCGCTGGCGTGTTTGGCACGTTGTAAGTCGCGTCGGTGCTGCCAAAACCATAGCCAAGATGCCCGCCGACATACACGCCGGACCAGTCATGCGCGGCCGACTCCAGCCCGACGGCGTCGGCGGCGAACGCCTGTCCGCCAATCACAGTCAGCATTGCCGAAGCGAGCAACAGGGCTCTCATGACATTTTCACCGCCCGATCAGACGGTGTGACCATATCAAATTGACCCGGTCCGAGAAATCCGCATTCGTCCGATGCCGGATTACTCGGTTAAGAGTTGTCGGTTCGCAACACTCGATCCCGCCAATGCGGTCCGTGGCGCGTCGCCACCACACCTCAATCGGGGCCGGATCAATCCGATCGCGACCGCCGGTTCAGTCCAGATTGGCGATCGCCTGGGCCTTATGCGCGGCTTCGACCACCGCCAGCGCCGTCATGTTGACCACACCGCGCGAGGTCACCGAGGGAGTCAATATGTGCGCCGGCTTGTCGGTGCCGAGCAGGATGGGGCCGACATGCAAGGCATCCATCATGGCCCGCAGCGCCGTCAGCGTGATGTTGGCCGAATCGAGGTTCGGGAACACCAGGAGATTGGCTTCGCCCTTCAGGCGCGAATGCGGATAGACGCGCTGGCGCAGATGCTCCGACAAAGCGGAATCGGCGTGCATTTCGCCGTCGCATTGCAGCTCCGGCGCGATGCGCGCCAGGATCGCCGCGGCCTGACGCATCTTCAGGGCGCTCGGCGAATCGCGCGAGCCGAAATCCGAATGCGACAAGAGCGCCGCCTTCGGCTCGATGCCGAAACGCTGGATTTCTTCCGCCGCCAGCACGGTCATCTCGGCGATCTCGTCGGCCGTCGGGTCGACGGAGACGTGGGTGTCGGTGAGGAAGATGATGCCGCGTTGCGAGATCAGCATGGATAGCGTCGACAGGTCTCGGTCCTTGATGCCGGTGCGCGGCCCAATGATCAGCGTCACATTGCGCAGATGCCGCTCGAAACGGCCTTCGAGGCCGCAGACCATGGCGTCGGCATCGCCGCGCTTCAGCGCAAGTGCGGCGATCACCGTGTTGTCGGTGCGCACCATGGTGCGTGCGGCCTCCGTCGTCACGCCGCGGCGGCCGGCGAGTTCGATCAGGAGGTCGACATAGTGGCGGTAGCGCGGATCGTCCTCCGGGTTGATCAGGCCGAAATCGACCCCGGGCTTGATACGCAGGCCATAGCGCTTCAGCCTGACCTCGATGACGTGCGGCCGGCCGATCAGGATCGGCTCGGCGATGCCTTCCTCAAGCACAACCTGGGCGGCACGCAGTACGCGCTCGTCCTCGCCGTCGGCGTAGATGACGCGCTTGGCGCTGGAGGCCTTGGCGGAAGAGAACACCGGCTTCATCACCAGGCCGGAGCGGAAGACGAAGCGGTTGAGCTTGTCGATATAGGCGGCGAAGTCGGTGATCGGCCGTGTCGCCACACCGGTGTCGCAGGCTGCCTTGGCCACCGCCGGCGCAATGCGCAGGATGAGGCGCGGATCGAAGGGCGAGGGGATCAGGAATTCGGGTCCGAAGACCGGCGTCTCGCTGGAATAGGCGCGCGCGGCGACATCGGAAGGCTCTTCGCGGGCAAGGGCGGCGATGGCCCGCACCGCCGCCATCTTCATCTCCTCGTTGATGGCGCTGGCGCCGCAGTCGAGCGCACCCCTGAAGATGTAGGGGAAGCAAAGCACGTTGTTGACCTGATTGGGAAAATCGGACCGTCCGGTGCAGATCATAGCGTCCGGACGGGCCGCGCGCGCCACTTCCGGCATGATCTCCGGATTGGGATTGGCCAGCGCCAGGATCAGCGGCTTCGGTGCCATGTGTTGCAGCAGTTCCGGCTTCAGCACGCCGGCGGCGGAGAGACCGAGGAAAACATCGGCGCCCGTTATGACGTCGGCCAGGGTGCGCGCGTCGGTGTCCTTCACATAAGGGTCTTTCCAACGGTCCATCTCGTCGACACGGCCCTTGTAAGCGACGCCGAACCGGTCGGTGACCCAGATGTTTTCGACGCGCACGCCGAGGGAAACGAGAAGATTGAGACAGGCTAGTGCGGCAGCACCCGCGCCGGAGGTGACGACCTTGATGTCCGAAATGGTCTTGCCGGCGAATTCCAGCCCGTTGAGCACGGCGGCAGCGACGATGATGGCGGTCCCGTGCTGATCGTCATGGAACACCGGTATGCTCATGCGAGCCTTCAGGCGTTCCTCGACCTCGAAACACTCCGGCGCCTTGATGTCCTCGAGGTTGATGCCGCCGAAGGTCGGCTCCAGAGCGGCAACGGTTTCGACCATGCGCTCGATTTCCGGCGCGTCGATCTCGATGTCGAAGACGTCGATGCCGGCGAACTTCTTGAACAGGACCGCCTTGCCCTCCATCACCGGCTTGGAGGCGAGGGGCCCGATATTGCCGAGGCCGAGCACGGCCGAGCCGTTCGATACGACACCGACGAGGTTGGCGCGCGCCGTGTAGTCGGCGGCGGTTGCCGGATTGTCGCGGATCTCAAGACAAGGCGCCGCCACGCCGGGCGAATAAGCGAGCGCCAGGTCGCGCTGGTTGCCGAGCGGCTTGGTCGCCTGGATCTCGAGCTTTCCCGGCGTCGGGTGCTTGTGGAAATAGAGCGCGGCTTCGTCGAGGTCCGAACGTGCCGTTTTCTTGTTCTCGCCTTCCATGCGGCCGCTCCTCGAAACCTGCTTCGGGAGTCCTTTTAGCATGAGGCCAAGGTTTTTCGCGACGCTAATTGACGCGCCGGCATCTTTAAGCGCCAGCGCATCGAAAATCTCTAGATGTCAGACACTTACGGCTGTTACATGCCGGATGTTTCGCGCCGCTTTGCCGACATTTCGGTCAGAAAGCGCTGACGTAGAGACCGCCATCGACGGGTATATTCTGCCCGGTCAGGTAGCCGGCATGGACCGAGCAGAGGAAGGCGCAGATCTGGCCGAATTCCTCCGGCGTGCCGAGCCGTTTGGCCGGCACGTCGGCACTGATGCGGGTCTTGCGCGCCGCGGCCGCCTTGGGATCCTCCGGCGTGCCAGCCTCATGCGGGCCGCGCAGTCGGTCAGTGTCGAGCTTGCCGGGCAAGAGACTGTTGATGGTCACGTTGCGCTCGATCACCGTGCGCGCCACGCCGGCGAGAAACGAGGTCAGGCCGGCGCGCGCGCCCGACGACAGGTCGAGGCCGGGTATGGGGACGTAGACCGATAGCGAGGTGATGTTGACGATGCGGCCGAAGCCGCGCGCAGCCATGCCGTCAATGACCGCCTGAACCAGTTCGATCGGCGTCACCATGTTCTGGGTCACGCCTTCGAGGATTTTTCCGCGATCGAGTTCGCGGAAATCGCGCAATGGCGGTCCGCCATTGTTGTTGACGAGGATGTCGGGTTCCGGACAGGCGGCGAGCAGCGCTTTCTGTATCTCCGGCTTAGAAACGTCGCCGACCACTTCCGTCACCGTCACGCCATGGCGCTGGCGCAGTTCCGCGGCGGTTTTCGCGACCACCTCCGCATTGCGCCCATTGACGACGATGTCGCAGCCCGCCTCGGCCAGCGCCATGGCGCAGCCCCGGCCAAGCCCCTTGCTCGAAGCGCAGACGATGGCCTTCTTTCCGCGGATACCGAGATCCATGACGATTTTCTCCTTTGATTTGCCCGGCAGGCTAGCGCCAGCGCTGGACCAATCGCAACCGTCATACGGTTGTTGCATGAATCGGGGCATAGGCTGCTCGAAAGCAAGGGTGAATCCGCGATGTCAGGCCAAGAGCCCCGCACTTTCCGCAGCATGTTCATTTCCGATGTCCATCTGGGCTCGAAGGCGGCGAAGGCCGATTTCCTGATCGACTTCCTGCGCTACCACGATGCCGACATCATCTATCTGGTCGGCGATATCGTCGACGGCTGGCGCCTGAGGCGCAGCTGGCATTGGCCGCAAAGCCACAATGACGTCGTGCAGAAACTGCTGCGCAAGGCGCGCAAAGGCGCCTCGATCACCTATATCGCCGGCAATCACGACGAATTCGCCCGCCAGTTCCAGGGCGTGCATTTCGGCGGCATCGTCGTTGCCGACCGCGCCATCCATGAAACCGCCGATGGCCGGCGGCTGCTGGTCATCCATGGCGACCAGTTCGACACCGTAGTCCACAACCAGCGCTGGCTCGCTTATCTCGGCGACCATGCCTATGACGCCGCCATGCAAGTCAACCGGGTGATCACGCGGTTGCGCCAGCTGCTCGGCCTGCCTTACTGGTCGTTTTCGTCCTGGGCCAAGGTCAAGGTCAAGAAGGCGGTGAACTTCATCGGCTCGTTCCAGACAGTGCTCAGCGAGGAAGCGCGACGCTCGCATGTCGACGGCGTCATCTGCGGGCATATCCACCATGCCGCCATCGAAAGCTATGGGGACGTACAATATATCAACACCGGCGACTGGGTGGAGAGCTGCACCGCCGTGGTCGAGCATTTCGACGGCCGCATGGAAATCCTGACCTGGGCGCATGTATTGCCTGAAGCGCTTGACGAGCCCTTCATCCCGCTGCTGATCGAGGACAGGGTGGTGCAGGCGGCCTGAGGCGGAAGCGGGCCCTGCAATTTCTGGTGTTAATCGACTGGTCCAGCCGGTTTCGTCCGGTTTTTCCTCATGTTAAGGATCGGCTTGCGCTGCTCGCCGGTCGTTGAGCGCAGCGTCATTGGATCGATTCATGCCGCTGCCACCGCTTTTGCCCGAACAACTCGTGAAGCCGAGCCGTTTTGAACTGCGCATGAGCCTGATCTTCGGCACGTTGTTCATATCGCTTGGCACCCATTTGCCCTATTTCCCGCTTTGGTTGCAGGCCAAGGGGTTTCATGCCGAGCAGATCGCCGTCATTCTGGCGGCGCCGATGTTCCTGCGCGTCGTAACGACGCCGCTGCTGACCACACTTGCCGATCGAGCCAGGGACCGCGCCGATGTCTATGTCGTGCTCGTCGCCGCATCGCTGCTGCTGTCCGCGGGATACTTCCTGACCCCGACATACGCGACGGTGCTGGCGGTGTCGCTGGTGCTGACTATCGTCTGGACGCCACATTCGCCGATCGCCGATTCGCTGGCGCTCTCGGGCGTGCGCCGCTTCGGGGCCAATTACGCGAGCATGCGCAAATGGGGGTCGATCTGTTATCTCCTGGCCAATGTCGCCGGCGGTTTCATCCTGGCGGCCAGTGGCCCTGGAGCCGTCCCGGTGATCATATTCCTTGCCCTTGGCGCGGCACTCATCGCAGGCCTGCTGGCACCGCGCATGGGACGGCCGCGAAAGGCCTCGCCGCTGTCGGCAGTGGAAATCCAGCACGCGGCGCCAAGCCTGTTCAACGCTTATTTCCTCTCCTTCACCCTTGGCGTCGGCATCATTACAGCCAGCCACGCCTTCCTCTACGGTTTCGTTTCCATTTACTGGAAATCGATCGGCATCAGCGATTCCGTTGTCGGCCTGCTGTGGGCGTGGGGCGTGGTGTCGGAAGTCTGCATGTTTGTGTTTTTCAATCGCATTTTCGCCTCCGTGTCTGTCGTCAAGGTGATGGTGATTGCCGGCATTGGATCCGTTGTGCGCTGGATCATCTTTCCACTGATATGGCCGCTCGGCCTCGGCATCGCCGGCTTCTTTGCCGTGCAGTCGCTGCATTCGGTGTCTGTCGCAATGGTGCTGATCGGCCTGCAGAAAATGATCGGCGAGACCGTCTCCGAAGAGCGCACGGGTGCCGCGCAAGGCATCGCCTATTTCTTCAACGGCTTCTTCATGGCCGCCGTTACGCTTGTTTCCGGCCCGCTCTATGACCGTCTCGGTGTCGATGGATTCCTGGCGATGATCCCGATCGCGATCGTCGGCCTTATGCTGATCGGGTTTGCCGCGCGCTCAGCCCCACAGAGCCCGGTCCGGGGGTGAGACGAGCGATCCCTGGTAAACGAGACCCGGCACACGATCCCGGGCAAGCAGCAGCGGGCCGTCGAGGTCGACGAAATCCGCTCCTTGCGCCAGCAGCACCGCCGGCGCCATTGCCAGCGACGTGCCGACCATGCAGCCGACCATGATGCCAAAACCCAGCTCACGGGCGCGGTCGCGCAAGGTGAGCGCCGCTGTCAGCCCGCCGGACTTGTCGAGCTTGATGTTGACGGCGTCGTAGAGGCCGACAAGCGCCTCGAGGTTTCCTGCTTCATGGACGCTCTCGTCAGCGCAGATCGGCACCGGATGGGCTATGTGGCGCAGGATGCCGTCACGGCCCGCCGGCAGCGGCTGCTCGATCAAGGCGATATCTTGCTTCGCGGCAAAAGCGAGATTCGCGACGATGTTGTCGTCGGTCCAGCCTTCATTCGCGTCGAGGATCAATCGGCTCCCGGGCGCCGCCTGCCTCACCGCCTGGATGCGGGCGGCGTCGTTGTCGCCGCCGATCTTGACCTTCAGCAGCGGCCTGCCGGCATTGGCGCGGGCCTGCGCAGCCATCGCCTCCGGTTCGCCGAGCGACAGCGTGTAGGCGGTTTCGAGGTGATGCAAAGGGGCCGGCCAGATTGCGTTCGCCACCGGATTGCCGCTGATCTTGGCTTCAAGGTCCCACAGGGCACAGTCTACAGCGTTACGCGCCGCTCCGGCAGGCATTGCGTCGAGCAGGGCGGCACGGTCCATCCCGCCGGCGATCCGGTCGCGCATCGCCGCGATCGCGCCGCTCACGCCGTCCATGGTCTCGCCATAGCGGTTGTAGGGAACGCATTCGCCGCGACCGACATGGCCGTTGTCGCTGATCGTGCAGGTGATGACCTCAGCCTCTGTCTTGGAGCCGCGCGAAATGGTGAAGGTCCCGGCGATCGGAAAACGCTCGGCCTCGACCGAAATGACACGCGCCATATTTTTCTGCTCCGGCTATGCGAGAAGGGTTGTCGGCAAATCGACAAGGTCGGACCCATCAGGCTAAACAGGACGCCATGTTGACCATCGGCAAACGCGACGCAAGTGGCACGACCGCCTCGGGGGCTGACCACGACCCGCGCGTCGCGGTCGGCGAGGAGGATGGGGTCCTCGGCTGTGCGTTCTCCGGCATCTGGACGACGCGGACGGTGGCGCTGATCGACGCCGAGATGCGCAAGATCGAGAAACGAAGCGGTTTCAAGATGTTGGCGCTCGATCTTTCGAAAATCGAGAAGATCGACACCGCCGGCGCCTGGCTGATCGATCGCTTGGTCAGCGTCTTCGAGAAGAAGAATGTCGAGGTAAGGCTGCAAGGCCAAAGTGACGTCGCTTCCATCCTGCTCGAAGCAGTGAGCGAGGCCGTCCGGCGCGAACCCGAAGCCGGACCGGCGGGACCACCCAACATTGTCATTCGGGCACTGGAGGCGGTGGGCCGGCGCGTCTACGAGATGCGCGACGATTTCCTCGCCTCGATGAACATATTGGGCGCCACCATCCGCGGCGCGCAGATGAAGCTCGGCCGTGGCCATGCCGTGAATCCGGCGGCGATCTTCAACCAGATCGATCGCATGGGCGTCGGCGCTATCCCCGTGGTGGTGCTGATGTCGGCGATCGTCGGCGCCATCGTCGCCCAGCAGGGTGCCTATCAGCTCAGCTATTTCGGCGCCGACATCTTCGTCGTCGACCTGGTCGGCGTGCTGATCCTGCGCGAACTCGGCGTGCTGATGACGGCGATCATGATCGCCGGCCGCTCCGGCAGCGCGATCACCGCCGAAATCGGCTCGATGAAGATGCGCGAGGAGGTCGACGCGCTGAAGGTCATCGGCCTCAATCCGATCGGCGTCCTGGTCTTTCCACGTCTGGTTGCCCTGGTGATCGCCTTGCCCTGCCTGACGATCATCGCCAATTTCGCCGCGCTCGGCGGCGGCATTGTCGCCGCATGGCTCTACTCCGATATCCCCCCCGCTGCCTTCATCGACCGGTTGCGTGTCGCAATCGATCTCAGCACGATTTTCGCCGGGCTGATCAAGGCGCCGTTCATGGCCATGATCATCGGCACGATCGCTTCAGTCGAGGGCATGAAGGTCGGCGGCAGTGCCGAATCGCTCGGGCAGCACGTGACCGCTTCGGTGGTGAAGTCGATCTTCGTCGTCATCATTCTCGACGGACTTTTCGCCATGTTCTACGCAGCGATCCAGTTCTAGTAACATGGCAAAGGGAAACGGAATCACGACTGAGGCGCCGGACGAGAGCGAAATCGTGCTTTCGGTGCACGACGTGACCGTTGCCATCGACGACAAGCTGATCCTCGACAAACTGTCGCTCGACATCAAGCGCGGCGAGATACTGGGGTTCGTCGGTGCCTCGGGCGCCGGCAAGTCCGTGCTGTTGCGAACCATTCTCGGACTGATGCCCAAGCAGTCGGGAACAATCAAACTGTTTGGCGTCGACGTCGACAAGGCAAGCGATCTCGAGCGGCTGCGCATCGACATGCGTCTTGGCGTTCTGTTCCAGCATGGGGCGCTGTTTTCGGCGCTGACCGTGATGGAGAACGTGCAGGTGCCGATGCGCGAATATCTCGATCTGCCAAGAAAGCTGATGGACGAGTTGGCGCTGCTGAAAATCGAGCTGGTCGGACTGCCGCCGGATGCGGCGCAGAAGTTTCCCTCCGAACTCTCCGGCGGCATGATCAAGCGCGCGGCACTTGCCCGCGCCCTGGCGCTCGACCCCGACATCGTTTTTCTCGACGAGCCGACGTCCGGCCTCGATCCGATCAGCGCGGCCGAGTTCGACGAACTGGTGGTCAAGCTGCGCGACACCATGGACCTGACCGTCTACATGGTGACCCACGACCTCGACACGCTGTTTACCGCCTGCGACCACGTGGCGGTGCTCGGCAAGAAAAAGGTGCTGGTCGAAGGCACGATCGACGACATGCTGAAGAGCGAGGAGCCGTGGGTAAAATCCTATTTCCGCGGAAAACGCGCACGGCAACTTGATCTTGCCGCACGTGCATAGCCATAAGTGAAGCAATGGAAACCAGAGCCAACTACGTCATTGTCGGCATTTTCACGCTGGTTGCGATCCTGGCGGCGTTCGGCTTCGTCTATTGGACGGCGGCGATCGGCGACAGGGGCGAGACGACGCTGCTGCGGGTGCGCATTCCGGGCTCGGCCTCAGGTCTCGGCCGCGGCAGCTTCGTGCTGTTCAACGGCGTCAAGGTCGGCGACGTCAAGCGCGTCTACATCGACGTCGACAATCCGACTGTCGCCATCGCCGACACCGAGATCGACCGGATGACGCCGATCACCAAGTCGACGCAGGCCGACATCGGCCTCGCCGGCCTCACCGGGCAGGCCAATATCGAGCTCAAGGGCGCCGACCCCAAGGAAGTCAAGCTGCTCGACCAGGCCGAGAAGGAAGGCAAGGTCGCCGAGATCGTCGCCAATCCTTCTGCCGTGACCAATCTGCTGCAGACGGCGCAAAACATCTTCACCCGTGCCGACAAGGTGCTGACGGAGCTGGAAGGCTTCACCAAGGATGTGCGGGGGCCGCTGACGCAGACCGTGCAGAACGTGCAGACGTTTTCCGATGCATTGGCCAGGAATTCCGACGGCATCGACAAATTCCTGTCCGCCGTCAGCGCGCTGTCCGATGAGCTGAAAGGCGTTTCAGGCAAGCTCGACGGCACGTTGAAGGCAGCGGAAGGCCTGCTCAATGCCGTCGACAAGGACAAGATCAAGAGCATCGTTGCCAATGTCGATGCGGTAACGGGGAACCTCAAGGAAACCTCGCAGCAGCTGGACGGTGTGATCAGGAATGTCGATACGGCGGTGGGATCGGTCAACGATTTCGCCAAGCAGACGCAAGGCACGCTGGCCAAGGTGGACGGCGTGCTCGACGGCATCGATCCGGCGCAGGTGCGCCAAGCGCTCGCCAACATCCAGAAGGCCAGCGACAGCGCCAACAAGGCGGCTGCCGATATCGCGGAGGTGACCGGCAAGATCGCCAATCGGGCTGACGACATCGACCAGACGATCAAGGACGCCAGGCAGCTGGCGCAACGGCTCAACGACGCCTCGGTGCGGGTCGACGGCATTCTCGCCAAGGTCGACAAGCTGCTCGGCTCGGGCCAGGCCGACGGCGTGATGGCCGACGCCAGGGATACGCTGAAATCGTTCAAGCAGGTCGCCGATACGCTGAATGCCCGGCTTGGGGTCATCACCGACAATCTGGCGCGCTTCTCGGGCCAGGGACTGCAGAATGTCGAGGCGCTGGTGCAGGATAGCCGCCGCTCGATCAACCGCATCGAGGAGGCGGTGACCGATCTCAGCCGCAATCCGCAGCGCATCCTTTCGGGCGGCGACGGCGAGGTTCGGCAGTTCGACGGCAGGGCGCGGCGTTGACTTCGGCATCGGCCCGCCGCAAGAACAGTGCTCGTGAAATGCGGGTTGATCTTGCGATCAGGGGATAACGGGGATCACGCGTGAGATTGAGTAGGCTTGGAACGGGCGGGTTGAAATCGGCTGCGGCGCTGCTTGTCCTGGCGGTTGCCGGCTGCGCGGCGCTCGGCGGCAAGCCGGCACCGCTCGACACGTTCGAATTGTCGGCGCCCTCGGTCGACGCGCATGGCCACAGCCGCAAGCAAATCCTGATCGCCCAGCCTTCGGCGCTGAAGGCACTGGACAGCCAGAACATCGTCATCAAACCCTCCGACGGCTCGATCCAGTATCTGAAGGGCGCGCAATGGGCCGACCGCCTGCCGCTGATCGTGCAGGCGCGGCTGGCCGAGACGTTCCAGCGCTCGGGCAGCTTTGCCGGCGTCGGCAAGCCGGGCGAGGGGCTGGCGATCGACTATCAGGTGATCGTCGAGGTTCGCTCCTTCGAAGTGCGCGTCAATGGCGGCGAACATGCCGAGGTCAACCTGTTCGTGCGCTTGCTCAACGACCGCAACGGGGAAGTGAAGGCTTCCAAGAGCTTCACCGCATCGGCACCCGTTTCAGGCAGCGGCAACCCGGCCTATGTCGGCGCGCTCGACGCCGCCTTCGGTGATGCGGCCAAGCAGGTCGTTCGCTGGACCGATTCGTTAATCTGAGCGCCAGGCGCGCCGGGATTCCACCAACGCTTCCGGGTTACGGACGGTCGAAGGTGTCCGGCCGCAGCTTTCCAGTCTTCATCAGGTGCTGCAGGGTGTAGGTTACGGACAGCGCATCGTCGAGCGCGTCATGCCCCTGCAGTGGCGGATGTTCGACGCCGTAATAATCCGCAAGCTTGTTGCTCGGCGTCCTTGCCAGGTCCTCGATCGGCATGCCGGCCGCGACCAGCAGCTTGACCGCATTGTCGAACCGGGTGGCCGGGATAGGCGGCCTGATGCCCGCGACATAGCAACTGATGGCGATCATGTTCAGTTTGTCCTTGCCCCAGGACCAGAACCGAGCCCCATCGGAGAAACGATCGACGCCCGCAAGAGCATCTTCCAGCACGACGCCCTCGGCCTCGATGATTTCTTCGGTGATGCCGGTCAGTCCAGTGAAGAACGGATCGAGCGTGTACCGCTCGCCAAACCGGTCGACCGGTCTGATATAGGCCTTGTGCGTGCCCAGCACGGGGAATCACCTTCGAGGCCGAGCCTGCCGCGCCGATCTGCGCAATGATCGGATCGAGATCATGGGCCGCGCACCAGAATCGGCGTTGTGATCCCTCAAGGCAGAGAAATTCGCAGTCGAAGATGATTGCCGTCTTCACAACTCAGGATCCGGTTCCGGAAAGCGAGATCAAACCCGGATCCGTCTCCGGGTGGCGAGTCAGTTCCTTCACGAAAAAGGCGGGAGACAATCCCCCGCCTCTTTCGGTTTGGCTTGTCGACCGCCTAATGCAGGCGGCCGCTGGCATGGGCCAGCATGGTGTAGACCTTGCCGGTGTCCGACGTGAGATAGGTCTGCGCCATGATGTTGTCGCGGTCGTTGCGCGAGACATCCTTCAGCAGCTTCTCGAAATCGTCGCAATAGCGGTCGACGGCGGTGCGGAATTCGGCCTCCGCCTGGTACTTGCGGCGGATTTCATCGAACGTCTGCTGGCCCTTGAGCGTGTAGAGCCTGCGCGTGAACACGTCACGCTCGCCACGCCGGTAGCGGTTCCACAGCTCGATCGAGGCATCGTGGTCGATGGCCCGCGCGATATCGACGGACAGCGAGTTCAGCGATTCCACGACATGTGCCGGCGAACGCTGGGCAGGGGCCGCGCGCGGGGCTTCCGCTGGCGCCTGGGGAGCCGCCGGCCTGAGCTCGGCATCGTTCGACGCGGCGGTCAAGAGATCGCGCACCCAGCCGCCTTGCGGCGCGCGGGCAGTGGCGTCGGTGGCACGCTGGCGCGGTGCTGCCTCAGCCGGGCGCTCCAGATCGAGCGTGCCGCGCAGTCCCGCGCCGCCCAGTGGCGCCTGTGGCGGGCGCAGATCCGCCTGCGGTGCTGGAGCGCGACGGGGTGGCTCGGCGGCGCGTGCCGCCGGTGCCTGCGGCGCAGGGCGCAAGGGCCGCGGTTCTGAAGTGTCGCCGCCACGACCGGACTTCGCCACGATGTCCGAAAGCTCCTTCAAGGCGTTGATCTGCTCGGAAACCGCGCGGCGGATGGCCGATGTCGACTCCTTTGCCTCTTCCGGCATCTCGATGACGCCCTTCTTGAGCTCGGCGCGGGTGAGGTCGAGCTCGCTTTTGATCGAGCCCGCGGTGCGCCGCATCTCCTCGGTCGCATCGGCGAAGCGCTTGGTTGCCGAATCGACGACGTCGGTGATGGCGTTGCGGATCTTGTCGGCGGACTCCATTGTCTTGCCCTCGGCGTTCTGCAGGGTCTGGCCGACGAGATTTTCGAACGAGCGCATGACCCTTTCGAGATCTTCCGACTTCTTGACCAGGCCGACGGCGAGGTCCTCAAGTGAGGACTGCCTTTCCAGCGTGTGTTCGAGGTTGCTCTGGGCCGAGCTCAACAGGTCCGAGGCGCTGGCCAGCAAGCGGCTGTGTTCATCGAACTTGGTGGCGATCGAGGCGACTTCGCGCAAGGTCGACGACGACAGTTCCGTCAGCCTCGTCGTGTTCGAATCGACCAGACGCGCCGAGCTGGCAAAGGTCTGCGCCGCCTTTTCGGTGGTCGCCGCGAAGCTTTGCGTGCTGCCGGTCAGACGTTCGTCGACCTCGCCGAGGTTGACCGCGGCCTGCTCGATCAACTGACCGAGCTGCGAGCTGGACTCGGTCATGCGGCCGATCAGATCGGCGACGCTGTCGGACAGCGACGAGCGGGCGCCTTCGACCGCCGACAAGGTCTCGGCGGTGCGGCTGGCCAGTGCGTTGACCAGGGCTGCATTCTCGCTGCGCAGCTTCTCGGTCGCGCGTTCGGTGACCTCTTCCATACTCTTTTGCAGTTCCGAGCCGCCCTGGGCGAAGCGCTCGACCAAAGGCCGCGCGGTTTCGTCGAGGATCTTCGACATCTCGGCCGACCGCGCCGCGAGCATGGTGTTGAGCTCGCGGGTGTTGGCGCCGATCGTCTTGGCCGCGTCATTGGTGCTCTGGCCGATATGTTGTCCGACCGCGGTAAAGGTTTCCGCGATCACATTGGCACGCGATACGAGTTGTGCCTCGGCACTCGACACCTGCTCGTTGAGCTTCTGGCCCATCGTCTCGGTGGTGTAGGCGAGCCGGTTTTCGACCCCAGCGATCTGTTCTTCGACACGGGCTGCCGCTGCCGCCGCGCTCGATGCAAGACGCTCGTCGGCGCCAGCAAGTGCCTGCTCGATTTCGCGGGCGTGCACGGCCAGCTCCTGACCGGTCTGGCGGGCGCGATCGGCGACCCGCTGCTCGGTGCTTGCAAAGGCGCCGACAATGGTCTGCGCATGCTCGCCGATCGTCGAGGTGCTGTCGGCGATGCGCGAAACCAGGCGCTGGTCGGCGTCGTCGAAGATGCGGGCGATTTCGGATGCCCGGCTGGACAGCGCGTCCGAACCCTCGGCGATGCGCGAGACCAAATGCTGGTCGGCGGCATCGAAGATACGACCGAGGTCCGACGCGCGGGCGGCGAGCGCCTCGGCGGATTCGCCGATGCGCATGCCGAGCCGCTGGTCGGCGCTTTCGAAGTTCCGCAGGATGTCGCCGGCGCGAGCGGCCAGCGACTGCGCCGTTTCCACGGCACGGGCGACCAGCTTCTGGTCGGCCGCGTCAAACGTGCCGGCAATCTCGCTTGCGCGGGCGGCCAGCTGATCGGCGGTTTCCTGGGCACGGGCGGCGAGCTTCTGGTCGGCCATGTCGAAGGTGCCGGCGATCTCGCCGGCGCGGGCAGCGAGTTGATCGGCGGTTTCGTGGGCACGGGCCAGCAGCGAGCTGGAGGTGTCATCGGCGCGGGCGAGCAGGGCGTTCGACGTATCCTCCGCACGGGCGTGGAGGCGACGATCGGCCTCCTCGAAGGTGCGGGCGATGTCTTCGGCCCGGGCCAGCAGCGCGGCGGACGTCTGCTCGGCGCGCTCGGCGATCTTGCGATCGGCGTCGCTGAAGGCCGCACCGGCCTGTTCGTGCAGCGTGCTGGTGACTTCCAGCACCTTTTCGCGCAATGCGCCGGCGACGAAGACAGCGCTCTTCTCGAGCACGTTGCGGACGTTGTCGACGCCGGTAGAGAGCGCCCGCTCCATGGTGCCGGCGCGTTCCTCGATGATGCCGGTCTGGCGGCTGAACGCCTGCTCGATCTTGTCGACATCGGCGGCGATGGCGGCGGAAATGTCCGTGCTCCTGGCCGCGATCTGGTCGATGTGGCCGGACAGCGAACGATCGACCTCCTTGCGGCTCTCGGCGAGCTTGCCGAGGTCATCTTCCAGCGCGCGGCTGAGCATGTTGCGGCCTTCGGACAACTTGCCGACATGTCCGGCGATGATATCGTCGATATCGCCGCGGCTTTCGGAAAGCTTCTGCAGGTCGGCTTCGAGGGCGCGCTTGAGAATGTCGCGGCCTTCGGCGAGCTTCTCGACCTGGCCGGCGACCAGACCGTCGATGCTGGAGCGGCTTTCGGCCAGCTTGGCAAGGTCTGCCTCCAGCGCACGCTTGAGGACATCGCGGCCTTCGGCAAGCTTCTCGACCTGGCCGGCGACCAGACCGTCGATGCTGGAGCGGCTTTCGGCCAGCTTGGCAAGATCGTCCTCGAGAGCCTTCGACAAGGTCGAACGCTCCTGCACAAGCCGTTCCGCGTGATTGTTGACGTGGGTGCCGACAGTCTCAAGGTCGGCCTCAAGTGCCTTCGACAAGGTCGAACGCTCCTGCACAAGCCGTTCCGCGTGACTGCTGACGTGGCTGCCGACAGCCTCGAGATCGGCCTCAAGCGCCTTTGACAGTGTCGATCGCTCTTGGGCAAGTCGGTCCGAGTGGCTGTTGACAAGGCTGTTGACGGTTTCGAGATCGGCCTCCAGCGCGCGGGCGAACTGGGCGCGGTCGTCGACCAGCTTCTGGGACTGATCGGCAACGGTGTTTCTGACCGTGCTGAGGTCGGCTTCCAATGCGCGGCGCAGGATATCGCGCCCTTCGGCGAGCTTCTCGACCTGGCCGGCGACCAGACCGTCGATGCCGGAGCGGCTTTCGGCCAGCTTGGCGAGATCGTCCTCCAGCGCCTTCGACAAGGTCGAGCGATCCTGAACCAGCCTGTTCATGTGGTCGGCGATGACGCTGTTCACATTCTGCAGATCGGCTTCCAGAACACGTGAGAGCTGCCCGCGATCCTCGGCCAGCCTGTCCGACTGGCTCGATATGACGTTCTTGATCGTATTGAGGTCGGATTCCAGCGCACGCTTGAGGATGTCGCGGCCCTCGGCGAGCTTCTCGACCTGGCCGGCGACCAGACCGTCGATGCTGGAGCGGCTTTCGGCCAGCTTGGCGAGGTCGGCTTCGAGCGTCTGCGACAGCAGGCTGCGGTCTTCCGCCAGGCGTCCCGAATGGCTGTCGATCAGCCCGCGTATCCCCGACAGGTCGCTTTCGAGCGAACGGCCAAGCTGCGTGCGGTCCTCGGCCAGTTTCGCCGAATGCGCCTCGATGAGGTTCTTGATACCAGCAATGTCGTTTTCCAGCGCCTTGGCGAGCACCGCGCGGCCCTCGGCGATTTTCTCGACCTGGCCGGCGACAAGGCCGTCAATGTCGGCGCGGCTCTCGGACAATTTGCCGAGATCGGCCTCCAAGGCGCGCGACAAAATGTTGCGGCCTTCGGCCAGTTTTCCAACATGCCCGGCCACCATTTCATCAATGATGGTACGAGCTTGCACCAATTTTCCGGAGTCTTCGTTGAGAGCCAGTGAGAGCCGGTTGCGGCCTTCTTCCAGCCTTTCGAGGTGGCTGCCGAGCGACGCATCGATGGCGGCACGCGATTCGTTGACCTTGCGCAGGTCTTCTTCGAGCGCACGCGCTATCAGGCTGCGGCCTTCGGCCAGCCTCTGCACCTGGTTGGTCACCGCCGCATCGATGCCGGCGCGGCCTTCGTCGAATTTCTCCAGGTCCGCCTGCATGGCTGCCGCCATGCGCTCGCGGCTCTCGGAGAGCTTGCGGCTATGGTTTTCGACGGCTTCTTCGATACCGACGCGCGCGTCGGCGAGCCGCTGGATGTCGGCATCGAAGGAGCGCGACACGACGTGGCGGGCTGCCTCCATGCGGCCGGCGAAATCGCTGGCGCGCGCTTCGAGCATGGAAGAGGTCGAGGTGACGATGTCGGCCATGTCGGCGCCGATCTGGGTCTTGCCCTGATCGATCATGGCCGACAGCGTGTCCTTGCTCTCGGCGAAGGTGTGGGCGATTTCGCGCGCGCGCTCGACCAGCGTTTCGTTGATCTGGCGGGCGCGGGCTTCCAGCGCGGCATTGAGCTTCTGGGTGCCGGTGTCCAGCGCTTCGGCGCGGGTCTGAAATTCGCTGATCAGCGCCTGGCCGCGTTCGGCCAAGGTGCGTTCGATGCCGTTGAGGCTGGCCTCGAACTCGGAATTGAGGGTGCGCGCGGCGCCGCCGAGCAGCGACACCATGCCGGTGGTGCGATCGTCGAGCAGGTCCGTCAACGAACGGGTCAAACCGTCCGTGGTGTCCGTCAGCTTGGCGATACGGGTGTCGAGCAGGCTGGCGAAAGCCTCGCCGGAGGTCGAAAGCCGGTTGGTGATGTTGTCGAGGCGGCCTTCCACCGAATCGAAGATCGACATCGAGCTTTCGTTGATGCGGTCGATCAGCGTGTCGCCGGAATTGGTGATCGTCATCGACAGTTTGGTCGACGCGTTGAGGATGCTGTCACGAATGATGTCGCTTGCCGCGCCGATTTCATCGCGCAGCGTCTCGTGCGCGCCGGAGATCGAGGCGCGGACGCGTTCGGCATGGGTGACCACTGCTTCGCGTTCGCTGCCCAATCCGTCGACCAGCGACCTGATGCGGGTTTCGTTTTCCGAATAGGAGCGCTCGATCTGGTTGACCTCGCTGTGGACCAGCGTCTCCAGTTCGACGGCACGGGCAAGGGTGCGTTCGATGCCTTCGCCCATGGCAGCCACCTCGCGGCGGACGGCCTGGCCGATCATCATGACGCGATCCTGGGCCATGTTTTCCGGCTCGGTCAGGCGGAAGGCCACTTCCGTCATCGATTGCGCGGCGATGCGCATGTCCTGAGCGCGGCGAATCATCGTCGCGAAGGCCCAGAACAGGATGACAGGCACGATAGCCGCGACGGCAAGGCCGATCAGTTCGGGGCGGGCAAAGAACTGGTCCAGCGTGCGGATCCGCCAGATGCCCGGTCCAAAAAGCAGGTTCGCCAGTCCGCCGGCGCCCGCGATCCAGGCAAGCGAGACAAAGGCGATGACCCAGTAAATGGTGTTGGAGGCGCGCCTGTTCAGGCTGTGCAGAAGGGTCTTGTAATCTTTCTGACGATCGTCGTTGGCTGGCGCGAAGCCGGCGGGCTGGCCACCATTGCGCGTCTCGACCGGGCGAAGTTCGGCCGGCTTGGCGTTTGGCGCGGGCTTCGCGGCCTGGGGCTGATTGACGACGGGCGCAGGCTGCTGATTGCGTCCCTCGCGTGCCAGTTCGTCGGCGGCCTGTGATATCTGCGCTTCCAGATCTTCCATCGAGGCCGCGATATCGAGGTCGCCGCTATCGGTATCGCCGCTCAGGTCGAGATCGAGCGCTTTTTCGAGTTCCCTGGCTACGTCGCTGTCGAGAGTTCTGGTCGTTGTTGGTTTCTTCGCCATGCCTTCGCTACCCTGTACTAGCTGCCGCGGGGGCTTATAATTGTGCTTGTCTTACCCCCGCGCAGGAGGCTGAAAATGGACCCTCGTATCGTAATGACACAGGGGGGTAAAGAAAACATGCATTCCGCGGGATACGTAAAACTTTAAATATAAGGTTAACGGAAGCGTGATTTGGGCGCCGCTTTCGCAACATTTTTCCGGGCCATCCATTAACCCGTTGTCCACTGGATTCGCCTAGGTTTTCAGGCGACCGAAGAAAATGGAGTTCGAGTTCATGCGTGGCGAAAGCGGCATTGCCTTCTCAATGCCGGGGGGCGACGTATCGGGAACGAGGCAGTCCCGACCGGTCGATTTGGCACACCTTGCCCGGCAAACGATGGGCGACCGCGCCCTCGAGCAAGAGGTGCTGGCGCTGTTTGTACAGCAGGCACTGTCGGTACGCGACAAAATAGTCGATGCCGACATCAAGGACCGGCTCCTGCTGGCTCATGGTTTGAAAGGGTCGGCCCGTGGCGTGGGTGCCTTCGCCATCGCCGATTGCGTCACCGATATCGAGCATCGCCCGGAGGACGCCCAGACGCTCAAGCGGCTCGGCAGGCTGATCGACGAAGTGCGCGACTTCATCGCCGCCATCAATCGCTGATCCAGGTTTGCGACAAAAACGTCACGGAGCGCCGCTTTCGCACGGCAGTTGACTTGTTTGCCGGAGTGATTATCTCGGGCGAAACTCGCTTTCCCCTCGGGCGAACTCCCTTCGTCCGGGGCGAAACTCCCTTCAGGTGACAAATGACCAAATTGACCTTCATCGCCCATGACGGCACACATTTCGACGTGGACGCCGAAAACGGCTCGACGGTCATGGAGAACGCCATCCGCAACGCTGTCCCGGGCATCGAGGCGGAGTGCGGCGGCGCCTGCGCCTGCGCGACCTGCCATGTCTATGTCGATGAGGCATGGACGGCCGAAGTCGGCGAGCCCGAGGCGATGGAGGAAGACATGCTGGACTTCGCCTACGACGTCCAGCCGAACTCGCGCCTGTCCTGCCAGATCAAGGTACGCGACGCGCTCGACGGCCTGATCGTCCGGGTGCCCGAGCGTCAGGGCTGAAGCCAGCACGGGCGATTTTTGCCGCTGACGCTTGGCAGCGGGCCGCTGGTCATGCAGTCTCGCCCGGACTTTCGCAGCGAGGCGCATCATGACCGGCATCATCAGCACAGACGTCCTCATTGTCGGGGCAGGGCCGGTCGGCCTGTTCGCCGTGTTCGAACTCGGCCTGCTGGACCTGAAATGCCACCTGATCGACATCCTCGACAAGCCCGGCGGCCAATGCGCGGAACTTTATCCGGAAAAGCCGATCTACGACATTCCCGGCTGGCCCTCGATCTCGGCGCAAGGGCTCGTCGACAAGCTGCTTGAGCAGGTCGCGCCGTTCCAGCCTGAATTCACCTATAACCGCATGGTCTCCAGCCTTGAGAAGCTGGAAGACGGCGGCTTTCGCGTCACCACGGACGAGAACGAGGTATTCGAGGCCAAGGTGGTGGTCATCGCCGCCGGCGGCGGCTCATTCCAGCCGAAGCGCCCGCCGATCCCGGGCATCGAACCCTATGAGGGCAAGAGCGTCTTCTATTCGGTGCGCCGGATGGAGGACTTCCGCGGCCATGACCTTGTCATCGTCGGCGGCGGCGACTCGGCGCTCGACTGGACGCTGAACCTGCAGTCGATGGCAAAGAGCGTGACACTGGTTCACCGGCGGGCCGAGTTTCGCGCGGCGCCCGACAGCGTCAACAAGATGTACGCCATGCAGGAGATGAAGCAGCTGGAATTCAGGGTCGGTCAGGTGACCGGGCTCACCGGAGCCGATGGCCAGTTGTCATCGGCCACCATCAAGGGCGGCCCGGATGGCGACATCGAGGTGCCTTGCACCCGCATGCTGCCGTTCTTCGGACTGACCATGAAGCTCGGCCCGATCGCGGAATGGGGGCTCAATCTCCACGAGAACCTGATCCCGGTCGATACCGAGAAGTTCCAGACCTCGGTGCCCGGCATCTTCGCGGTGGGCGACATCAACTGGTACCCGGGCAAGCTGAAGCTGATCCTATCGGGCTTTCACGAGGTGGCGCTGATGGCGCAGGCCGCCAAGCGCATCGTCAGCCCCGGCGAGCGTATCGTGTTCCAGTACACGACCTCGTCCACCAGCCTGCAAAAGAAGCTCGGCGTTTCCGGCTAGTTATTCCGCCAGGATCGGCGCCGGATCATCGACGTGGCCCCGAAGTTCTTTCTCGGGCATCAGCGTCAGCGTGACGAGGCCTAATCCCAGAGTGCCGGCCGCGACGAGAAAGATCATCACGAAGGGTTGGGCCGATACGACATGTCCAGCCACCTGAACGCCTTCGCCGGCCAGCGGCAACCCAAAGCCAAGGGCGACCGCGCCGAGCATCGCCACCCCCAATGCACTGCCCAGCGAACGCAGAAAGGTAAGCACCCCCGTCGCTACGCCAAGATGCATGCGGTCGACGGCGTTCTGCACGGACACGGTGGTTACCGGAAATGTCGTGCCGGTTCCCAGCCCGATACAGATGGTCAGGGCTTCGACGACAAGCAGCGATGCATGGCCGGCGACAAAAGCCAGCAGGCCCGTGCACAGGATGGCGAAGACGACGCCGACCATGGCGATGCGCTTGTAGTGGGTGAAGCGTGGTATCAGGCGGCCGCTGGAAGCGGCGCCGCCCACGGTTCCAAGCAGAAGACCAAGCATTGCAATGCCCGACTCGCTGGCCGTGAGGCCGAGTATCGACTGCAGATAGACCGGCAGATACACGGCAAGGCCGACGCTGGAGGCCTGGAGCAGGAACATCGACAGGGTGCCGGCCAGGACGATCGGGTTGCCCAGCACCTCGAGCGAGATGAGCGGTTCGGCCGCCCGCATCAGCCGCAAGGCAAAGGCGCCCCAGAACAGCGCGGAGCACGCCAGGACGCCGATGACTTCCGGCGATAACCAGGGATAGGCACTGCCGCCCCAGTTCAGTGCCAGCAGCAACAGCGCCGTTGCCACGATCAGCAGCAATGCGCCGAGGCCATCGATGCTGTGGTTCTTGGCCGCGATGGGCAGCTTCTTGAGCGGCTTGTTGATGATCGCCATGGCAAGAAAGCCCAGCGGGATATTGATCCAGAAAATGAGAGACCAGTGCAGATGCTCAGCGAAGGTGCCGCCCAGCAGCGGCCCGGCGACGCTGGCAACGGCCCAGGTACCGGAAAACCACGCCGCATAGCGCGCCCGCTCGCGCGGCGGGACGAGGTCTCCGACCACGGTCTGCGTCAGCGCGAAAAGACCGCCGCCACCGGCCCCCTGGATCGCGCGACCCAGGATGAGGACGAACATGTTGGGGGCCAGTGCGCTGACCAGCGATCCAGCAAGGAAGATGAGGATTGCCGCGTAGACGGTTGGCCGACGCCCATAGACGTCGGAAATCTTGCCGTAGAGCGGTGCCACGGCGGTTGCGGTCAAGAGGTAGCCGGTGACGATCCATGGCAGGTATTCGGCACGGCCGAGCAAGCGCCCGATGGTCGGCATGGCGGGCGCGACGATGGTCTGGTCGAGGGCTGCCAGCAGCATCGACAGGAGAACGCCGCCAATAATGGCGTTCTTTTCGCTTTCGCTCAGCGGCGCGCTCACGGCCGCCACGGCCTGCTTGTCGACAGCTTGGTCCATAAATCTTCTCGTCCATGCGCTTTGCGCTGCCGCATCACCATTGGGCTTGTCTGGTGCATCCGCGGCGTGATCGATCGTGATGCCCGTGCTTCTGGATTGTGCCCTTGGCAACCCTGGATATGTCGTTCCGTATAGGCCGATTTCGACGGTTGCTCGAAAAAAAATTCCAAGCTGGCACTACGCTTCCGCCCGGCTGGCTTGCATCCAGGCGAACGGAGGCGGCGGGGAGATTCAGGCCGGCGGCCGCAACTGGCCGCTCTCGATGCGCTCCATCCGGTAACGCAGCAGCCGCAGGATGCGGCTTTCGAAATTGGCGCCTTCGACACGGTCGAACCGCACCTGGTCCCTGTCGTGTTTGGCAAGCTCGGCCGCAGTGATCGCGGCGGCCTTGGCCTTTGCGGCATCGCAATCCTTCTGCGGATAAGCTGCCTTCAGGGCGTCTTCCAGCGCGCGGCCGTGGTTCTGGGCGATCTCGACATGGCGGTCTTCATGGCGCTTGATGTCGGCGGACAAGGTATCCCAGAACAGCCGCACATCGGCGTCGGCTTTGCGCGGGCGGCGCCATTCCGGAAGGATCACCTTGACCTTGACGGTGACGATCGCGTCGGCGATCCGGCAGGAGCCCGGCTGGCTGGCGTAGCTGATGCGTGTCGTGAAAGCCATCTGGGTGGCGCCAGGGTGGCGCGACCCCGTGCTTTTGACCTGGGGCCCGTGTTTGGCAAGTTGCTGCTCGATATCCTCCAGCGTCCTGCCGCCAATGGCGAAATAGCTGTATGTCTTCACCAGATTGGCCGCATTCGCCGGAACGGCGGCGGTAAGCAGCAGTGCGCAGAGCAGGGATCGTATCATCATGTTGCCTCTTCAATCACCTTGCTTTACGGCCTTCGCCGGCGCAACGGAATTGATCCAATGCGGATCACACATCGTTGATGACATCTTGGTTGATGAGCCCATGGTTGAAGCGCAATGACGGCGGGGCGATGGCAATTGGCGCATGGGCGCCATCTCGAGCTTGGCGGCAAGGCCGTGGTCGTCGGCATCCTCAATGTCACACCCGACAGCTTCTCCGATGGTGGCTTGTTTGATGCTCCTGAACCCGCGCTCGCCCAGGCGCGCCGCATGATCGGGGAAGGAGCCGCCGTCATCGATGTCGGCGGAGAATCGACCCGCCCGGGCGCGGCCGCGATATCGGCCAGCGAGGAGCAGGCCCGTATCCTGCCCGTGATCGAGGCGTTGGCGCAGGTCGGCGACGTGCTGATTTCGGTCGACACCTATCGTGCCGACACCGCGCGGCTCGCCGTCAAGGCCGGTGCGCATATCGTCAACGACGTCTGGGGTCTGCAGCGTGAGCCCGACATTGCGCGAGTGGCGGCCGAAACCGGCGCCGGGCTCGTCATCATGCATACCGGACGGGATCGCGACAAGCTGCCCGATGTGATCGCCGACCAGCTGGCGTTCCTGGGAAAATCGCTTGAAATCGGGCGCGGGCAAGGTGTCGCCGACGGCCATATCGTGCTCGATCCCGGCTTCGGCTTCGCCAAGGAGACGGCGGAGGAAAACCTCGATCTGATGGCACGGTTTGCCGAGCTTGGCGCGCTCGGCTTCCCGCTGATGGCCGGTACGTCGCGAAAGCGTTTCATCGGCACCGTCACCGGCCGCGACGCCGCTGATCGGGCGGCCGGCACGGCGGCGACCAGCGTCATTCTCCGGCTCAAGGGCGCGCATCTGTTTCGCGTCCATGATATCGCAATCAACGTGGACGCGCTGGCGGTGGCGGATGCTATGCTGGCGCGGGAAACCGGATCGGAACGCTGAGCCATGTATGTCATCCGCATGAAGAATTGCGCCTTCTTTGCCCGGCACGGCGTGCTGGACGAGGAAGAAGCGCTGGGGCAGCGCTTCTACGTCGATGCCTCGCTCACCGTCGAGCCGGGACGCGCGCTCGTCGATGACGCCATCGGGGAAACCGTCAATTACGGCGTCGCCTTCACCGTCATCGAGGAGATCATCACGGGACACCGGCGCTGCCTGATCGAGGCGCTGGCCCTGGAAGTCGCGAAGGCTCTCACCGGGCGCTTTCCCCAGATCCGGAAAGCCGAGGTCACCGTTCGCAAGCCCAATGCGCCGGTGCCTGGCGTGCTCGATTACGTCGAGGTGACCGTTGTCTGGCCCGAGTAACACCGTCTATCTGAGCCTCGGCGGCAATCTGGGCGATCCGGCGGCGTCGATGGGAGCGGCGTTGCGCCTCCTCGACGCCGATCCCGATACCGACATGGCCGCCGTCTCCTCGCTCTACCGGACACCGCCCTGGGGCAAGCTCGACCAGCCGGATTTCCTCAACGCGGCCGCCGAATTGTCGACGCGGCTGTCGCCGCGGGCATTGCTCGACCTCTGCCTCGATGCCGAGCGAAAGCTCAAACGCGTGCGCGAGGAGAGGTGGGGGCCGCGCCTCATCGACATCGACATCCTGGTGTTCGGCGACCGCATCATCCATGAAATGGGCCTGGAAGTGCCGCACCCGCGCATGCTGGAGCGCGCCTTCGTGCTGGCGCCGCTGGCCGAAATCGCGCCGGATCTTGCCGTCGGCGGCAAACGCGTGGCCGATCGCCTGAGCGCGGTCGATGCGGCCGGCATCGAGCGGCTGCCATCAGGCCGCGACTGGTGGCGGCGCTAAATCGCGGATCAGCCGGAGAAACCACCGTCATCCAGGAATGCTTTTTCCTCAGCCGTGGTCTCGCGGCCAAGCATCCGGTTGCGGTGCGGAAAGCGGCCGAAGCGCTGGATAATGTCGCGGTGCTCCAGCGCGTATTTCAGATTGAACGCGGCCCTCGCGGTATGAAGTTCGACCGACCGTTCCTGGTCCGCAAGGTTTTCCGAATGTTCGAACGGCAAATAGAGGAACACACGGACCTCCGGCTCCAGTGCCAGATCGTGGCCGGCATCGACCGCTTTTTGCGCAAAATGCTTTGCCAGTGGGTCGGTCGCAAACATGTGGCCGGTGCCGCGAAAGCAATTGCGCGGGAACTGGTCGAGCAGGATCATCAGCGCCAGCGAGCCCTCGGCATGGCTTGACCAGACATCGCATTCACGGCGCGCTGCGGCGTAGTGGAGATCGAGGAAGCGGTCGCGGAAATCGGCATCGAAAGCGTCGTTCTTCTCGAACCAGGCATCCTCGCCGGCGTCGCGCCAGAACTTGGTGATCGACAGGGCTCTGCTGTCCAATTCCATGCCTAACTCCCTCAATCCGCCGATTCGGATTTATGCAGGACGCCGGCCGTTTCCTCGTTGAGCGCCTGGCCAGGACGGCGGGGCGTGGAGAGTGGGGTCGGGATCGGCGTACCGATATTGCCTTTCAGGAAACGCTGTCCCGAGCGGATGCCTTCGGCGAGCTGGGTCTCGAACCGGGCCGTGTCGCGGCGCCTGACGTCCTCGATCGTTTCGGCGACGTCCTCGGGATCGACGCCCAGCGCCTCGAGGGTCGAGCCACCAAAGACGAGCGCCGATTCGAAGGTTTCGCGCAGCTGATAATCGACGCCGGCGCGGATGAGCTGCAGCGCCGTGCCGCGGTCGAACGCACGGGCCAGCACCGTAAGCAAGGGGAACTCAGCCTTGACAAGTTCGGCGATGCGGATGGCGGCGTCGGGCTTGTCGACACAAATGAGCACGGCCCGCGCCCGGCCGGCCCCGGCCGCGTGCAGGATATCCAGCCGCGTGCCGTCGCCATAATAGACCTTGAAGCCGAAATCGGCGGCCGCCTGGATCATCTCGACATCGTTGTCGATGATCGAGACGTCGATGCCGCGCAAGAGCAGGGGTTGGCTGGCGATCTGGCCGAAGCGGCCAAAGCCGATGATCAGCACGCTGCCGGACAGGCCGTCGGCGACTTCGACGCCGTCCAGCGACTGCTCGTCCCGTGGCGTGAAATAGCGCAAGGCGATGATCGCCAGCGGCGTCAGCACCATGGAGATGATGACTATCGCGGTCAGCGTTGCGTTTGCCTGGCCGTCGATGATGCCGACGGCGGCGGCCGCGGAATAGAGCACAAAGGCGAATTCACCGCCTTGCGCCATGAAGACCGCGCGCTCCAGTGCCTCGCGGTGGCCTGATTTCAGGATGCGGGCGACAATGTAGATGCCGAAAGCCTTCATCACCATGTAGGCCACGACGTAGACGGCGATCAGCTTCCAGTTCGCGGCCACCACATGCAGATCGAGCGACATGCCGACCGCCAGGAAGAACAGGCCGAGCAGGATGCCGCGGAACGGCTCGATGTCGGCTTCAAGCTGATGGCGGAAGGTCGATTCCGAGAGCAGCACGCCGGCCAGGAACGCGCCCATCGCCATCGACAGGCCGCTGAGCTGCATGGCAAGCGCCGATCCGAGCACGACCAGCAGAGCCGCAGCCGTCATCACTTCGCGCGCACGGGCATCCGCCAGGATGCGGAAGAAGGGGTTGAGGAGGTAGCGTCCCGCCACCACCAGGCCGATGATCGCGGCGAGGCCGATGCCGACCTCGGTCAGCCGCTCCGACAGGCTGGTACCGGCACCGCCCGGCGCCAGGAAGGCGATCAAGGCGAGCAGCGGCACGATGGCCAGGTCCTCCAGCAGCAGGATGGAGACGATGCGCTGGCCCTTGGGCGCGGCGATTTCGCCGCGTTCTTCCAGAAGCTGCATGACGATGGCCGTCGAGGTCAGCACGAAACCGGCGCCGGCGACGAAAGATTGCGCAATCGAAAACCCTCCGGCCATGCCGACACCAGTCAAGAGCACCGCGCAGACGCCGACTTGAAGCGCGCCAAGCCCAAAGATCTCGCGGCGCAGGCCCCAGAGCCGAGACGGCTGCATTTCCAGGCCGATGATGAACAGGAACATGACCACGCCGAGTTCGGCGACATGGAGGATGGCTCCCGATTCGGAAAAGACGCCGAGGCCGAACGGACCGATCACCACGCCGGCGGCCAGGTAACCGAGAATCGAACCGAGACCCATGCGCTTGAAGATCGGGACGGCCACCACGCCCGCCGCCAGCAATGCCACCACCTGAATGAGATCGCTGCCCGCTGCCTCTGCCGCCATGATCCGTCCCTTTGTCGTATAGCACTCCTTGCATGCAGTGGGAGCGGGAGGCAAGGGCGGGAAGCCTGCCAGGAAAGGTAGGGTGCTGTCGGTGCGAATCCCCCGGTGGAACAACGGTCTCCGCTTGTCTGCGGGACGTTCGGCATCTATATCAGCTGCATGCTTGACCGTTCGTCCCAGCCGTCTTCGCCGCCTCATATTCCGATGGATGCGCTCAGCGAGGTCCTGCAAGATTTTCGCCTGAGTGGCGTCAACTATGGCCGCTGCGAGCTCCGACATCCATGGAGCATAGAATTTCCGCGACAATCGCTGCTTCGTTTTCACTTTGTCGGCCAGGGTCCGTGCTGGATTCACACCGAAGCGCAGGGCTGGCAAGAGTTGCGCGATGGCGATCTGGTGCTGCTGCCGCAGGGCATCGCCCATCGGCTGGCGAGTGCGCCGGACGTGGTGGGCGACTCGCTCGAGGGCTGCCAGGTGATCAAGTTAGGGGGCAATGTCTGCGAAGTGGTGCGGGAAGGAACGGGCGCGACAAGCACCCTTTTCTGCGGCTCCATGGCCTTGGACTCCTGTGCGCTCAATCCATTGATCACGTTGATGCCGCCTGTCATCAAGGGTTGCGACGTGGCCGGCAATGACCCGGTCGTTGGTCCTTTGCTGGCGGCCATGACGACGGAGGCCGCGCAACCGCAGATGGGCAGCGCCACCATCTTGTCGCGTATGGCGGATTTGCTGACAGCCCGGCTCATCCGCTGTTGGGTCAATTGCAACGGAGCCTCGACCACAGGTTGGCTCGCAGCCATCCGCGATCCCCATATCGGCCGCGCCCTGGCAGCCATGCATCGAGACCCCGGCCACGACTGGACGCTGGGAAGCCTTGCAAGCGTGGCAGGCCAATCGCGATCGATTTTCGCCGCGCGTTTCAGCGCTGTATTGGGCGAGGGTGCCGCGCGCTATCTCGCCCGCCTGCGCATGCAGCTTGCCCGCGAGTTGTTGGGGCAGAGCGGCTTGTCGGTTGCCGAGGTCGCTACCCGTTTGGGCTATGATTCCGAGGCATCCTTCGCTCGCGCGTTCAAGCGCATCACCAATGTCTCGCCGGGCATTGTGCGTCGCACAAATCCCGGACGAATAGACATGAATTTCGGATTTTAAGATACATATCATCCGAGAGGAGTCGTCTATCAAGATCTCCAAACTTTGGAGATCTTTCCGTGACAGACACAACATTACAGCTTGAAGACACCGCGATTGGCCTTGATGCCGATACGCCGGCCGCGTGGAGTGCAGCCACCTGGTTTGCGGTCATTTCACTGGCGGCCACCAGCTTTGCCCTGGTGTCAGCCGAATTCCTGCCGGCAGGCCTGCTGACGCCAATGGCGCGCGATCTCGGTATCAGTGAGGGAACGGCCGGACAGGTCGTCACCGCTACCGCTTCCGTCGGCGCCGTGACGGCCATGTTGAGCAATGTTCTTATCGGCCGACTGAACCGCAAGACGGTGCTGGTCGGTCTCATGGCCTTGGCGGTGGCTTCCAATATTCTTGCGGCGCTGGCACCCAATTTCTGGCTGTTGTTGTTGGGCCGGGCCGGGCTGGGGATCGCTCTCAGCGCTTTCTGGGCACTTTCGGTCGCCGTCGTGGCGAGGCTGGTTGGCGCCAACGCGACAGGCCGGGGTATGGCTATCGTTACCCTCGGCGTCTCGCTCGCCACCATTGCCGCGCCGTCCTTGGGGGCGTTGATCAGCGACTGGCTGGGATGGCGCAGCGCCATGGCCATGACAGCGGGGCTGGCCGTATTGGCCATGTTGGCGCAGTTGCTCAGCCTGCCGACCTTGCCGGCGACAACAAGCAACAGTCTTGCAGACGTGTTTCGGCTTACACGGCGGCGCGGCATTCAAATCGGCATGCTGGCCATTGTCTTGCTGATGACGGGGCATTTTGCTGGTTCTGTCTATGTGCGCCCCTTCCTCGAACACGTCACGCTGCTTGCAACCGGTCCAATCGCCCTGGCTCTGCTTGGGTTTGGCATCGCCGCTGTGATCGGCAACATTGCCGGCGGCCGCATGGCCGATGCCAATATTCACATGGCTCTCGTGGTCACCGCGGCGTTAATGGCGGTTGCGGCGCTGGCCTTGGTGCTTTGGGGCGTGCACATTGGCGTTGCCTTCGGATTCGTCACGCTTTGGGGCTTCGCCTTCGGCATGGGGCCGGTGGTGCTGCCAACCAATCTCTCGCGTGCGGCACCTGACGCGCTGGAAGCAGCGGGCAGCCTGATGGTCGTCTCTTTCCAGGTTGCCATCACGATCGGCGCGGTTGTGGGTGGCTATGTCGTGGATACCTATGGTGCCACGGCGCCATTGACCGTTACGGCCGTCCTTGCTGCATCGACAGCTGTGCTCGCTCTGCTGCAGCCTCGCGGCTGAACTTTGCTCCATGGAAGGGCTGAACTCGACCCGCCGCAATGTTGCAGGCTCTTTACACAAGTTTACGCCATGCACGCGTTGCTTGTTGCCGCAATCGAAGGTTAAGCACGCTCGGCTTCGGCCACTGGGGGTGAGCGGCGATCAAGTCGCACCCTTTTGAGGAGATGACTGACATGAAGAAGTTTTTGCTCGTTGCCGTCGGGCTGGCGGTGCTTGCCGGCTCGGCCTGTTCGAAGGCGCCGGAATGCACGACCGAGATCGCGACCAAGAAGGCGCAGGACATGGCCGCCGCGCTGCAGGAGGCGATCACCAAGGATCCGTCCAAGGCGGCTGACCTGACCGCCAAGGTTCAGGCGGTGACGACCAAGTACCAGGGTTCCACGACCCTGGCCGATGCCTGCAAGGCGTATGACGAGCTGACCAAGGCGATCAAGGGCTGACGCCTGGTTCGTCCGTTTCCAAGGAGGCGGTGGCGATGGGCCGCCGCCTCTTTGTTTTGTGGGGTTCGAAAATCCCAGGAAAGTGTTTTTCCGTCCGGAATAGCGTAGGCGAGGGTGTGCTCAGTTCGGCGCGATGGAGCCGACTTCGACGGCATCGACGCGCTTCAGGCTCATGCCGATGACGGGCACCAACTGGTCCTGAACGCGCACGGCAACCGTTACGGTCATGGAATTGTCGTCGGGAATGCGGGCCTGCATGACACCGCGCAATTGGTTGCGGTTGATGGTGAAGACCACCTTGTGGGCGTCGACGACGTTGCCGCCGATGATATCGAGGCCGGCGCCGGCAGCGCCACCCATGAAGGAACCCTTGTAGTCGCGGCCCTTGCGCTCGATCTTGGCCGACATGGGCTGGGTGAACATGCCGACCCGGCACCCGCCGTCCAGTGTCATGCCCATCTTGCCGTCCGGCGTGGAGCCGGTGAAGCTGCAGTTGAATTTCGTGCCCTTGTATTTGCCGGCGACGATTTCGCCCGGGCCAACCCATTTGCCTTCGGCCGACTGGAAAAACTGCTTGTCCGGTTCCGTGGCAGAGGCCGCCGAGGCAATGCCGACGACAGCTGTGATCACCGCCGCCAGGGGCAGGACGCTGGACAGAATTACGCTTTTCATCGACGACACCCGGCAACAACGAGGCTGTTTGAAACCGGTTCGACCATGAAGAAGATTGGTTAATGCTTCGTCACCGCGGGCCCTCGAAACAGCAGTCCGATCATCGTCCCGAAGAGCTGGACGCTATTTGCCGGAGCCGGCTGTTTCGGCGTCTTTCTTGGCTGCGAACGAAGTCAATGCTGCGAGGAAATCCCCCAGTCCCGGGCGCCTGGCCGCGCTGAAGGGCAGGGGGCGCGCCGTCTCCATCGCGGCGATGCCGATGCGCGCCGTCATCATGCCGTTGACGACGCCTTCGCCCAGCTTTGCCGAGAGGCGGGCCGCCAGGCCGTGGCCGACGATCTGCTGGACGAAACTGTCGCCGATGGCGATCGAACCGGTGACCGCCAGATGCGCCAGTACGCTGCGCGCCAGGCGGAAGAAACCCAGCGTTCCGGGCCGTCCGCCATAGAGTTCCGACAGCCGGCGGATGAGGCGCCCGGCCTCGAACACGACATAAGCGACATCGACCAGCGCGCGCGGGCTCACCGCCGTCACCAGCGAGACCCGCTTCGCGGCCTCGAGAATCATCACCTTGGCCCTGACATCAAGGGGGCCGAGGATTTCCGCCTCCGCCAGGCGCACCAGATTGGCGCCGTCGATAATCTCGCCGCGCAATTCAGCCAGCGCGCGCCGGCCGGCAGCGGTCTCGGGTTTGGCCGCGACAAAGGCCGACAACTCGTCGACCACCGCGCGTGCCGCCTTCGGATCGTCGCGCGCGATGGCATCGAGCGCGCGCTTCTGCAGCTTTTCGACCTCGGCGAGGCGGGCGATGGCCAGGAACTCGCGAATCAGGATTACCAGCAGCGCCAGCAGCGCAATCGCCGCTGTCCCGGCGGCCAGCCAGCCCAGCCATTCGGCGCGGGCAAAGAGATCGCGTATCAACTGGTCGGTCCACAGGCCGACAGCCAGCGAAACCAGCACGCCGAAGGCGCCGAAGAAGATGCTGCCGAGAACCGAGCGCCTTCTGGGGGCGACCGATGGCGGCGGCTCGGCGGCAATAACGTCCGGTTCGTCGAAAACGTCGACCTCCGCCGGGATGACCAGCGCCACATCGGCCTTCATGGAGCGCGGTCTGCGCGACGGTTCGGTCTGGCGTGCTTGTGGCGCGTCTTGTTTCGGCGCGGCTTCCGGCTCGATGCGGAATGCCGCCGGTTTGCGGGGCGCGGTCATGCCAGATAGTCTCCGATCAGGAACTGCAAGGCGCGGTCTAGCCTGATATGGGGCAGCGGCAGCGTGACACCTTCGGCCGTGCGTTCGAGTTTCGGCGGACGGAACCGGACGAAGCGGATTGCCGGGTCCGTGGAGTCCTGCCTGTGATCCGGCCCCGAAAGGTCGAAAACAGCATCAATGTTCTCCGGCAAATCACCAGGAAATATAGCTGTTTCCGTCTTTCCGTCGAATGTTTCACCATCGATCTTCTCGCCGGCGATCGGCGTGCCGATGATAACAGGCAATGTCTCGCGGCCCTGTTTGACGGTGCCTTCGCGGGTGGCGCGCACCGCCGCCATGGCGACGACATCGACATCGGCGCCGGTGAAATTCGCCCGCGCCACGGCGCGGTCGGCAAGGCGCCGCACGATCGCCTGCAACCGGTCGTGGCTTTCGTGGTGCAGATGATCGGCCTTGGTCGCCGCGACCAGGATGCGGTCGATACGCCGGGAGAACAGGTCGGTTATGAAGCTGCCCCGGCCGGGGCGAAAACAGCTGAGGATCTCGGTGACGGCCCGCTCCAGGTCGGCCATGGCACCAGGCCCGGCGTTCAGCGCCTGCATGGCGTCGATGAGCACGATCTGGCGGTCCAGGCGCGTGACGTGCTCGCGGAAGAACGGTTTGACGACATGCGTCTTGTAGGCCTCGTAGCGCCGTTCCATCATGGCGTGCAACGAGCCGTTGCGCGCGCGCCTGTCGCCCAGGCCGGCCAGCGGCGCGAAAGTCAGCGCGGGCGAGCCTTCGAGATCGCCGGGCATCAGGAAACGGCCGGGCGGCAAGGTCGAAAGCGCCCGTTCGTCGAGCTTGCATGCCTTGAGATAGGCGGCGAAGCTTTCAGCCAGCCGGCGCGCCGTCATTTCCTCGGCGTCGGCATTCGGGTCGATTTCCGCCGAGATCGCTCGCCAGGCCAGCGAAAGATCCTCGCGCACCGGCAGCGTGGCCATTTCGAGGGCTTCGCGCGAAAAATCGGCGAAGGATTTGCCGAGCAGCGGCAGGTCGAGCAGCCATTCGCCGGGGTAATCGACGATGTCGACCGACAGCTTGCCCGACGAGAACATGCGGTTCCAGCCGGAGGCCGATTCATATTCGATCGTCAGCCGCAGTTCCGAAATGGCGCGGGTCGAGTCCGGCCAGACGCGATCGTTGACCAAAGCGGCGATGTGGTCCTCGTATTGAAAACGCGGCACGGCGTCGTCGGGCTGCTGTTCGAGGAAGGCGCGCGCGATACGCCCCGATTTCTGCGCCTCGAACAGCGGCAGACGTCCACCGTGGATCAGATTGTGGACGAAGGCCGAGATGAAGACGGTCTTGCCGGCGCGGGAGAGACCCGTGACACCCAGACGCAGCGATGGAGAAAAAAGTCCGGTGGCACGTCCCGACAATGTGTCGAGGGCAATTCTTGCCTCGTCGGTGAAGGTGGTCAGCGATGATGCCAAAATATGATCTCTCGGGCTTGCGTCCGCCCGATATAGGCGCTGGAACCCGGCTTTGAAATGGCGCTGGAAATCGGCATCAGGGATCGGCCGGTGTCAGGAACGCTTCGAGATAGCCCGCTCCCTGGGTCGCTTTCGCCAGATCGCCGGGGAAACGGACGACCGCAAGGCCCGAGGTTGGAAAGCCGTGATTGAGCATTGCCCGCTCCGCCTCGCCGCCATCGCCCGAAACCGCCATGGCGAGATCCTCCGTCATCGGGTTGTGCCCTATGACCAGCAATGAACCGGGCCCGCCATGATCCCGGACGAGGCGGAGATAGCTGGCCGCGTCCTCGCTGTAGAGCGCATCGAAAAACAGCACCTTGCCTGTGTCGGTCTGGCCGGCCAGACCCTCGAGCGTTTCCCTGGCGCGTTTGGCGTTGGAGCACAGCGTCAGGTCCGGCACATAGGAGCGGGAACGCATCGCGGTCCCCATTTTTTCGGCATCGGCGCGGCCGGATGCGTCCAACGGACGATCGAAATCACGCATGCCCGGCAAGGCCCAACCGGCCTTGGCGTGTCGCAACAGATAAAGCCTGCTCACCCAACCTCCAACGGTGCCCGAGAGCTGAAGTCCTGCCGCGATTAGCCACGAGAAAAGCCGCACGCACAATGGTGCGCGTGCTTCAGCGCGGCGAATCACTTGCAGGGCGATGGGCGAGGATCGTCGTACTTTCGCCATCAAAACAGATTTATGCCGCTCCGGAGAAGGCTGGAGACGCACTTTAACAATTGCGTGAGTCGGTGGCTGATTGCGCTTGTGCAGGCGTCTGGTGGCGAATATATAGGCGCCAAATTTGGGGCTGTTGGGTGAGTCGAATGAACGACATCGTTACCGCCGATTACGTACCCTCCGAAGACGAGCCGTTCATGAACGAACGGCAGAAATCCTACTTCCGCCAGAAGCTCGTCACCTGGAAAAATGACATCTTGCGCGAGGCGCGCGAAACCCTCGAAATCCTGCAGCAGGAAAACGCCAACCATCCCGACCTCGCCGACCGCGCCTCTTCGGAAACCGACCGCGCCATCGAGCTCAGGGCCCGCGACCGTCAGCGGAAACTCATCTCAAAGATCGATTCGGCGCTGCAGCGCATCGATGAAGGCACTTACGGCTATTGCGAAGAAACCGGTGAGCCGATCGCCTTGAAGCGGCTCGACGCGCGCCCGATCGCCACCTTGTCGATCGAAGCGCAAGAACGGCATGAGCGCCGTGAAAAAGTCTATCGCGACGACTGATGGACCGCCTTTGCATTGATTTCCAAATGGCCGGTTATCCGGCCATTTCTGTTCGATGCGTGCCACCTTCAATAGATTTGAACACGCTTGAACGCCGGCCAGCCTAGTCACTGGCAGGCGACAGTTCATCTCTTGACCTAGGCAGTTCATCTCTTTTGGCTTGAAAGTTCGCCCAACAGCCTGGTCATTTCATCGTCGAGCGAGGGCGGCGCCTTGGCTGCCGGTTTGCCCACCGGGCCGCCGGAGCGGGGCTGGTCGAGCGAAACCTCGAGTTCTTTCATCAGCGTGTCGTCGATGCTGTCCTGCGTCGGCGGTGGCGGCGTGTGCCTGGCGGCATTGACGTTGGCGGAGCCATAGGCAGGCAGCGGCGTGACATTGGTCGATTGATAGGTTTGCGCCGCTGGTTTCGGTGCGGGCGCCGGAGCCGGTGGTGGCGCCGCCGGACGCTGGCGGGCAGGCTGTGCCATGGCCACCGGCTGCGGAGCGGGTGCTTGTCTCGGAGGCACGGGAGCGGGCTGCGGCGACCGAGGCTTCGCAGCCGGGGCGGCGGCCGCCGGGACAGGCTGCAGGCCGCCATCTCCAGTCAACGCCGGACGGCGCGGCGCGGCGAGGCGGATGTCGCGTTCGACAACGACGTCGGTCGGGCCGCCGATCAGAAGCAGATGTTCGATGTCGTCGCGTCGCACCAGCACCAGTCGGCGATGGCTGTCGACGGCGGTTGCGTCCATGACGGCGAGCCGCGTCTTGCGGTTGCGGCCGCCGGCGACAAACGTGCCGAAGGTCAGGTTGCGCACGAGCCTGACGATGACGAGAACGATGACCAGCAGGATCAGCGCGGCGAAGGTCCACAGGAGTGCCGCCGCATAACCGGGACCCGCCACGCTATCCAGCCACTGCATTGGTTTCCCCCGAACGGTTTGGAAAGTGACGCGACACTAGACCGTTGCGACTGGCTACCGCAAGTTGCCTTTCACGCATCGTGAACAGCTTGAAACACAGGGAAGGCCAGCCGACAGCATTTTTATCCGACATTTGCGGCCCGGGCCTTTTCCAGACCAGGAGAATGTGATTCAACCGGCTAAAGCGCGTCGCGCTGAAACGGATTCATGCGACGCGTTTCAGGTCCGTGTTTTTCATGCATGTCGTTTTCCCAAAACCGAAGCCATTTTTGGGCGACATGCATTGGGGGCGGGTGTCGGAACATCGGATTTCATGAGCAGGGGGCATATGGCCAAGGAAGCGCGCGGCGATTTCTATCCGGCACCGATCGTCGACCAGAATACGCGACCGGGCGCGGTCACCCGGCTTATCATCTTCATCGTCGTCCTGACGGGCGCCGCAATCGTCTTCGGCCTTTTCCGCGAGCGCCTCGGCGATCCGTTCCTGCTCGGCATGCTCGGCGTGCTGGCGATGATCGGTGTCGGCTTCCTGTTCGCGACCGCGATCGGCTTCGTGCAGATCACACCGCGCTCCACGGGCGACGAACTGTCCAAGGCCTTCGTCGATTCGATGTCGCAGGGCCTGCTGGTCACGGACACCAAGGGTCGCGTCGTCTACGCCAACCGCGCCTATGCCGATATGACCGGCGCCTCATCGGCCGCTGACCTGAAGACGGTCGAAGGATTGCTCTCCGATGTCCCCGAAGCCTCGGTGACCATTTACCGGCTGGCGTCCGGCTTGCGTGACGGGCAGCCGGGCGACGGCGAGTTCCGGCTCGCGCAATCGATCCGGCCCGGCGCCGAACCGGGCGCGCGCTGGTACCGGGCACGCGCCCGCGCGTTCAGCGTCCCGGGCCAGCGGCTGCCGATGCTGGCCTGGCAGCTCGCCGACATTTCGCAAGAGCGGGCCGAGCAGGAGCGTTTCTTCCTCGATCTGCAGAAGGCAATCGACCACCTCGACCACGCGCCGGCCGGCTTCTTTTCGGCCGACCAGGACGGCCGCGTCACCTACATCAACGCCACGCTCGCCGGATGGCTGGGCATCGATCTCGCCAGCTTCACCCCCGGTGCCGTCGCCTTGCCCGATATTGTTGCCGGCGACGGCATGGCGCTGGTGCGCTCCGTCAAGGCGGACCCCGGCACGACGCGCAATGCGGTCATCGATCTCGACTTGACGACGATGACCGGCGAGGCGCTGCCGGTGCGCTTCATGCATCGCGTTTCGGCCAGCCGTGAGGGCGTCGGCGGGCCAACCCGCACCATCGTGCTCAACCGCACACAGGGCGAGGATGCCTCGGCCGACCTGCGCGCCTCGGAAGTGCGCTTCACCCGCTTCTTCAATTCGACGCCGATGGCGATTGCCGGTGTCGATGCCAGCGGGCGCATCCTGCGCACCAACGCACCGTTCCTGTCGCTGTTTTCCTCGGTCGTCGACCGCGATGCCGTGGATCGCCGCGTGCGGCTCGACACGGTGATCCATGACCGCGACCGGCCGGCCTTTGCCGCGGCTTTCGAGAAAGCCCGGCAGCGGCAGGCCGACATTGATCCGATTGAGACCGTGCTGCCCGGCAATGATGAGCGGCATATCCGTTTCTACGTCAACGCCGTGGCCGATGGCACCGGCGGCGAAGGAGCCGAGGAAGCGGCCATCGTCTACGCCGTCGAGACGACCGAGCAGAAGGCGCTCGAAGGGCAGATGGCGCAAAGCCAGAAGATGCAGGCCGTCGGCCAGCTCGCCGGTGGCATCGCGCACGACTTCAACAATGTGCTGACCGCCATCATCATGGCGTCCGACCTGCTTTTGACCAATCACCGGCCGTCGGATCCGTCCTTCCCCGACATCATGAACATCAAGCAGAACGCCAATCGCGCGGCCTCCCTGGTCAGGCAGTTGCTGGCCTTCTCGCGTAAGCAGACGCTGCGGCCGGAAGTGCTGAACCTCACCGACGTGCTCGCCGATCTCAGGATGCTGCTTGCCCGCCTGGTCGGCAACGACATCAAGCTCAAGGTCGATCACGGCCGCGACCTGTGGCCGGTCAAGGTCGATATCGGGCAGTTCGAGCAAGTGGTGGTCAACCTGGCGGTCAACGCGCGCGACGCGATGCCGGCGGGCGGCGATCTCACCGTGCGCACCCGCAACGTGACCGCCGAGGAATGCAAGAGCTTTCCCTACCGCGAACTCGCGGCCGCCGACTATGTGGTGGTCGAAGTCGAGGATACTGGCTCAGGCATCGCGCCCGACGTGCTGAAGAAGATCTTCGAGCCGTTCTTCACCACCAAGGAGGTCGGCAAGGGCACGGGCCTTGGCCTGTCCATGGTCTACGGCATCATCAAGCAGACCGGCGGTTTCATTTTCTGCGATTCCGAAGTCGGCAAGGGGTCCACCTTCCGCATCTTCCTGCCGCGTCACATCGTGGAAGCGAAAACGGCAGCCGAAGCCGGTGAAGCGCCGGCGGCAGCGGCAGTCAAACTGGCCGATAGCACCAAGGATCTGTCCGGGTCGGCGACGGTCCTGCTGGTCGAGGATGAGGATGCCGTGCGCATGGGCGGCATGCGGGCACTGACCTCGCGCGGCTATACCGTTCACGAGGCATCCTCGGGCGTCGAGGCGCTGGAAGTGTTCGAAGCGCTGGGCGGCAAGGTCGACATCGTCGTTTCCGACGTGGTGATGCCGGAAATGGACGGGCCGACCCTGCTCGGTGAGTTGCGCAAACGCCAGCCGGACATCAAGTTCGTTTTCGTCTCCGGCTATGCCGAGGACGCTTTCGCCAGGAACCTGCCGGCGGAGGCGCATTTCGGCTTCCTGCCAAAGCCGTTCTCGCTCAAGCAACTGGCCACGATCGTCAAGGATGTCCTTGAATCCTAGGTGCTTCCAATGCCGCGCTCTTGCACAACGCCGTAACAACGCCATGATTGTTGAAAATACAGCAGGCGGGCTTGGGGGAGCGGCTGTTGACGCCACACATCGAGGCAGGCAAGGGCGATTACGCCGACACGGTTTTGTTGCCGGGCGACCCGCAGCGCGTGGAGTGGATGGCGCAGACATTCCTGGACGCGCCGCGCTGCGTCAATCGCCGACGCGGCGCTCTCGGCTTTACCGGCTTGTTTCGCGGCAAGCCCGTCAGCATTCAGGCGACGGGCATCGGCGTTTCATCCTTCCTGATCTACGCCCATGAACTGCTTGACTTTTATGGCGTCCGAACACTGATCCGCACCGGTACCTGCGGCAGCCTGAGCGCCGAGGCAAAGCTGCGCAGCCTTGTGATCTCGCAATCGGCACGGCCTGAAAATACCGAGAGCGGTCGAGTTTTTGGCCTTTACGTAGCCGATGTTGGCCCGGATCCGGCGCTGCTGGCTAGCGCATTGAGCAAGGCAGCCGCACTTGGCATCGACCACCACGCCGGCCTGACAGCCTGCACCGATATATTCTACCATCCTGAAGCGCGTGCCCGTTATGCCGACGCAAGGGCGCTCGGGGCGCTGGCGGTAGACATGGAAACCAGCGCTCTCTATCGCATATCGGCCCATTTCGGCGCGAGGGCGTTGTCGCTGCTGACCGTCGTCGACAATCTGCTTACCGGCGAACAGACCGACTATTCCGAACGCCAGGCGCTTTTCACCGACATGAGCCGGCTCGCGCTCGAAGTCGCCACGGAAGGGCGCTAGGCGGCCTCTCGCTTCAACACCTCCTCCATGGATGGTCGGTGGCCGCGTAGATAGAGTGCGCAAGTGGTGCGCAGCATCGACGCGAAATTAGGGATCTCGCCGTTGATCTCGATGGCTTCGTCGTAGAGCTTCGAGATGAATTTCGGCGTCGTCAGGTTCTGGCTTTCGGCGATTTCGTCGAGCAAGGCCCAGAACGTGACCTCGAGCTGGATGCTCGTCGAATGTCCGTCAATGCGGATCGACCGGTTGATCTGACGATAGCCTTCCGGATCCTGTGCGGCAAAGACTCTGCACATCGTTACCTCCCGTTTTTGTTGGTCTTGGGCGCCGACGGGGCGGTCGGTGCCTTTTGAACACTGCCTGCGGTTTCATCATCGACCGGAAGGTCGTCAACGGCAATCAGACTTTCGTCCTTGGCAGACTTACGTCCTTGGGATGGGCATATCCGTTTTTCCAACCCCATGCGTGGTAGTCGGCTGCCACCACCTTTCTTCACCGGCGCGCATAATCACCTTCGAAAGCATGAAGCTGCGGAGTCTGATTTGGCGAAGGCAATCCACACCATGATCCGGGTTCTCGACGAAGCCCGCTCCATCGATTTCTACACCAAGGCATTCGGCCTTGAGGTCGCCCAACGACTGGACTTCGAGACCTTCACGCTGGTCTACCTCAGCAATGCCGATGCGCCTTTCGAGGTTGAGTTGACCGTCAACAAGGGGCGCGCGGAGCCCTATGCGCTGGGCGACGGCTATGGTCACCTCGCGGTCTCGGTCGCCGATCTCGACAGCGAACATGATCGGCTCGGCGCACTCGGCCTCAATCCGAAGAAGATTGTCGAATTCAGCCGCGACGGGTCGCTCATCGCCCGCTTCTTCTTCATCGAGGACCCCGACGGCTACAAGGTCGAGGTCCTGCAGCGCGGAGGGCGCTTCCAATAGGGACAACCGGCCGCGCGGACCGGCGCGGCGCCAGCAACGGCACTCTTTCGAGTGCGAACAGCAAGCAGGGAGGAAAAACATGGTCACGATCCACGAGGGGAAGCCCGGGCTTTCACGGCGCGAACTTCTCAAACGCGGCGGCGTCGGCGCGCTGCTCGTCATTTCCGGCAGCGCCGTCATCAGTCCGCAACATGCCTGGGGGCTGGAAACCTCGGCTCTGAAGCCCGAGACAATGGCGACGCTGATCCAGCTGGCGCGCGATATCTACCCGCATGACCAAGTCCCTGACAAATATTACGCCGTCGCGGTCAAGGGCCATGATGAGATGGCCGCCAAGGACAAGGCTCACAAGGAGCTTATCGAAAACGGGATCGCCGATCTCGACAAGAGAGCCGGCGAGGGCGGTTATCGCGGGCTCGGCTGGGAAGAGCAGCGGGTCGCGTTGCTCAGGGACATTGAGGGTACGGCCTTCTTCCAGGCGGTTCGCGGCGGTCTTGTCGTCAGCCTCTACAACCAGAAGGAGGTCTGGCCGATCTTCGGCTACGAGGGCGAATCCTATTCCAAGGGCGGCTACATCGCGCGGGGATTCAGCGACATCGAGTGGCTCTGACCCGCTTCGCCTCAACCGCATTCAGTTGATTTCATGGGAGGAAACCATGGCAGCAGCATTTGATCTGAAAAACGACGGCGTGGTCGTCATCATCGGCTCCGGCGCCGGCGGCGGCACGCTCGGCAACGAACTGGCGCAGAAGGGCATCGATGTCGTCATCCTCGAGGCCGGTGCCCGCCACGAATATGAGGACTTCATCAACGACGAGTGGGATTCGTTCGCTCAGCTCGCCTGGACGGACAAGCGCACCACATCCGGCGATTGGCGCGTGGCCAAGGATTTTCCCAACCTTCCTGCCTGGATCGTCAAGTCGGTCGGCGGCTCGACCACGCACTGGGCGGGCGCATCGCTGCGCTTCCAGGAGCATGAGTTCAAGACGCTGTCGACCTACGGCAAGCTGGAAGGCGCCAACCTTTTGGATTGGCCGGTGACGCTGGCCGAGATGGAGCCCTACTACGCCAAGGCGGAAGCCAAGATGGGCGTCACCGGCACCAATGGCTGGCCGCGCCTGCCGGGCAACAACAATTTCAAGGTGCTGAAGGCCGGCGCCGACAAGCTCGGCTACAAGGAATGCCATACCGGCAACATGGCGATCAACTCGGTGGAGCGCGACGACCGCAATTCCTGCCAGCAGACCGGCTTCTGCTTCCAGGGCTGCAAATGGGGCGCCAAATGGTCGACGCTCTATACCGAAATCCCGAAGGGCGAGGCGACCGGCCACCTCGAGGTCCGGCCGAACGCCATGGCGATCAAGATCAACCATGACGCCTCTGGAAAGGTCACCGGCGTCGTCTATGCCGACAAGGACGGCAAGCTGCAGGAGCAGAAGGCCCGCATCGTGGCGGTCGCCGGCAATTCGATCGAGAGCCCGCGCCTGCTGCTCAATTCCGAATCAGCCAAGTTCCCGCACGGCCTTGCCAACTCGTCGGGGCAGGTGGGCAAGAACTACATGCGGCATACCACGGGATCAGTCTATGCCATCTTCGACAAGCCAGTGCACATGTATCGCGGCACCACCATGGCCGGCATCATCCGTGATGAGGCGCGCCATGATCCGTCACGCGGTTTTGTCGGCGGTTACGAGTTCGAGACGCTGTCGCTCGGCCTGCCCTTCATGGCTGCCTTCCTGAACCCTGGCGGCTGGGGGCGTTCCTTCACCACCGCGCTCGACCACTACGACCACATGGCCGGCCTGTGGATCGTCGGTGAGGATATGCCGCGCGAGGAGAACCGCATCACGCTGCATGGCGACGAGAAGGACGAGCACGGCATGCCGATCGCCGATGTGCATTTCGACGACCATGCCAACGACACGGCAATGCGCAATCATGCCTACAAGCAGGCCACGGCGCTTTACGATGCGGTCGGCGCCACACGCACTTTCCCGACGCCACCCTATCCCTCGACGCACAATCTCGGCACCAACCGGATGAGCGAGAAGGCCGCAGACGGCGTCGTCAACAAGCATGGCCAGGCACACGACATCAAGAACCTGTTCGTGTCGGACGGCAGCCAGTTCACGACGGGTGCGGCCGAAAACCCGACCCTGACCATCGTCTCGCTGGCGATCCGCCAGGCCGACTATATCGCCGCGCAGATGTCGGCGAAAACCATCTGACCTCCCGACTGCCTGCTGGCGCGGAACTTGACCAGTTCCGCGCCCTTTTTTCATGGCCTCAGGCGCCGACCGGCTGGCGGTCCTTCGGCAACATCCAGATGAGATGAGAAGACGGGCAGGGTTGCAGACCGAGGCGGTGTCATTGCCAGGGAAGATCTATTGATTGCTTCCCCTGGTGCAGGTCGTGGCGGTGAAGGTGCCGTCGGGCTGCTTCATGATGATGTCGAAGGAGGGCGGACTCTGGCCGTCCAGCGTTGCCTGGGTGAGCGAGAGCGAGTTGCCGCCGGTGGTGTAACCGCCAACTGGTCCCAGCCAGGAGATCACGCCGTTTGCATCCATCTGGTAGTTGTAGCCCTGCTGCGCGGTCCCGAACGTGACCGGGCCGCTATAGACGTTTCCCTTGATGGTGATGTCGCCGAGGTTGAGGAACATGCCGAGCAGGTAGGCCTCGCAGTGATAGATGCCGTCGGGCATCCTGCCGTCGCTGAAGTCGGCTCGGGCCGCTCCGGTTGCCGCCGCCAGAGCCACTATGCCGATGAATATGCGTGAAATGGCTGATGTCATGATGCCGTCCGCTTGAACGACCAAGCTTGCCCTATTTTTGCGCCGCGCCGCAACATTTGCCGTCGGCGATCTGCCTCCAAGATCAAAATATAGGCATCTAGAGAAAATGGGCAAAGCTTAGGCATATGCCTTGTGCATTGCGCAAATTTCCCTCAATCAATTTTTAACCGGCTCTCTTTGTTTCGTTCAATCTAATGTAGCAACGCACTGATAACATGTGTCTATTTTGCGCTTTTCCGCATGCCTTCAGCGGTTGGCACGGGGGTTGCATTGCATAGTTGCGGTGCAATCAAACCAGCTTGGGAGTCTTCCGCATGAGGGGTAATTTCTCGACAATAGCAAAAATGTTCTCGGCGAGCGTAGTTGCCGCCGGCCTGGTGATGTCTGCTCCGGCCAGGGCCGCCGATGATACGATCAAGGTCGGCATTCTTCATTCGCTGTCGGGCACGATGGCGATTTCAGAGACGACGCTGAAGGACGCCATGCTGATGCTCATCGACGAGCAGAACGCCAAGGGCGGCCTGCTCGGCAAGAAGCTCGAAGCGGTCGTCGTCGACCCGGCTTCCAACTGGCCGCTGTTCGCCGAAAAGGCGCGTGAGCTGATCTCGAAGGACAAGGTCGCCGCGGTGTTCGGCTGCTGGACCTCGGTGTCGCGCAAGTCGGTGCTGCCGGTGTTTTCCGAACTCGACAATATCCTGTTCTATCCGGTCCAGTATGAGGGCGAGGAAAGCGAGCGCAACGTCTTCTACACGGGTGCCGCGCCGAACCAGCAGGCCATTCCGGCCGTCGATTACCTGATGAGCGAGGACGGCGGTTCGGTGAAGCGCTGGGTGCTCGAAGGCACCGACTACGTCTATCCGCGCACCACCAACAAGATCCTCGAAGCCTATCTGAAGGCCAAGGGCGTCGCGGCCGAAGACATCATGGTCAACTATACGCCATTCGGCTTCTCCGACTGGCAGACCGAAGTCTCGGCGATCAAGAAATTCGGCTCGGCCGGCAAGAAGACCGCCGTCGTCTCGACCGTCAATGGCGATGCCAACGTGCCGTTCTACAAGGAACTCGGCAACCAGGGCATCAAGGCCGAGGACATCCCGGTCATGGCCTTCTCGGTCGGCGAGGAAGAGCTGGCCGGTCTCGACACCGCGCCGCTGGTCGGCCATCTCGCGGCCTGGAACTATTTCGAGAGCGTCGATACGCCCGAGAACAAGAAGTTCATCGCCGACTGGCACAAGTTCATCAAGAGCGACAAGCGCACCACAAACGACCCGATGGAAGCTCATTATATCGGCTTCAACATGTGGGTGAAGGCGGTTGAGAAGGCCGGCACCACCGATCCGGACAAGGTCATCGACGCCATGATCGGCGTTTCTGTGCCAAACCTGACCGGCGGCTACTCGACGATGATGCCGAACCATCACATCACCAAGCCGGTGCTGATCGGCGAAATCCAGGCCGACGGCCAATTCGAAACGGTTTCGCGCACGCCCGGCCTGGTGATGGGCGACGAATGGTCCGACTACCTGCCGGACTCCAAGGATTTGATCTCCGATTGGCGCAAGCCGCTGTCGTGCGGCAACTTCAACGTTGCCACCGGCAAGTGCGGCGGCAAGGGCACAAACTGATCCTCCCCGAGCAGGGCCTTCATGCCACGCCCAAGACCGCACGCGTCCGGACGGTTTCCTCCACCGTCCGGACGCGCCCATTTCAAACCTTCAAGGGTTAACACAAGCCGATGACCTTGATCCGCACAATTGGCCTGACGCTGTTGTTCCTGCTGGCGACACTGTCGTCGTCGGGCGCAGGCGAAGCCGATCTGCGCGCCATCATCGCCAAGTTCGCGACCGCCAAGGGCTTTTCCGAGACCGGAGCCGTCGTGCATGACCTCGCCGCCACCGGCGATCCCTTGGTCGAACACCCGCTTTCGGCACTCGCCGACGGCAATCTCTATATCCGCAAAGCGGATTCCCTGGTCTTCGTCGGCAAGGAAACCGGCGAAAGCGTCCAGCTTTTCGATCCGCTCAGCAGCGAAGCATCCGGCGAGGCGGCCAAGGGCGACGTCGCCAAGATCAAGGTCAACAACACGCTGCGCCGCGTCATCCGCGATGCGCTCGGCACGCTGACGCTTGGCGCCAAGGATCCGGCCGTGCGGCTGGCCGCCGCCCGCACCATGTTCAAGACGCCCGACGCAGCCAACATCGAGCCACTCGACACGGCGATCGCCGGCGAGACCGTGGCCAGCGTCAAGGCTCTGCTCGAACAGGCCCGCGCGGCCTCGGTGCTTGTTTCCGACAGGCCCGAGGCCGACAAACTCGCCGCGGTCGCCCTGATCGGCGCGCGTGGCGACCGCGACGCGGTTTCGCTGCTCACTTCGGTCGAGGCCAGTGCCTCCGGCGCGGTTAAGGACGCGGCGACCGCAGCGATCGCCAACATCAATTCGACGCTGGCCTTGTGGGATGCCGGACAGAACATCTGGTACGGGATTTCGCTGGGTTCGGTGCTGCTGCTGGCAGCGATCGGGCTTGCCATCACCTTCGGCGTCATGGGCGTCATCAACATGGCGCATGGCGAGATGGTGATGCTTGGCGCCTATACGACCTTCGTCGTCCAGCAGGTGATCCGGACGTCCTTTCCCGGCTTGTTCGACTGGTCGCTGGTGATCGCGCTGCCGCTCGCCTTCTTGGTCGCGGCATTCGTCGGTCTCGTCATCGAGCGCGGCGTGATCCGGTTCCTCTACGGCCGGCCGCTGGAGACGCTGCTGGCAACCTGGGGCGTCTCGCTCATCCTGCAGCAGGCGGTGCGCTCGATCTTCGGACCGACCAACCAGGAGGTCGGCAATCCGTCCTGGATGTCCGGCTCCTTCGACGTCGGACAACTGGCCATCACCTGGAACCGGCTGTGGATTCTGGTGTTCGCGCTCACGGTATTCGGCATGTTGCTCTATGTGATGAAGCGCACGCCTTGGGGGCTGCAGATGCGCGCCGTCACCGCCAACCGGCGCATGGCCGCCTCGATGGGCATCAGGACCCCCTGGGTCGACGCGCTGACCTTCGCGCTGGGATCCGGCATTGCCGGTATCGCCGGCGTCGCGCTCAGCCAGATCGACAATGTCTCGCCCAATCTTGGTCGCGGCTACATCATCGACAGCTTCATGGTGGTCGTCTTCGGCGGTGTCGGCAATCTCTGGGGTACATTGGTCGGCGCCTTTTCGCTCGGCATCGTCAACAAGGTTCTCGAGCCCTATGCCGGCGCGGTGCTCGGCAAGATCGTCGTGCTGGTGCTGATCATCCTCTTCATCCAGAAGCGCCCGCGAGGCCTGTTCGCGCTCAAGGGCAGAGCGGTGGAAGCATGATATCGGGACGCTTCTTTGCCGCCGGCGCGGATCGCCGCATCGCCATCACCATCTTCATCCTGCTGGCGGTGGCTATAATCGTGCCGGTGCTTAACCTGGCCGTCTCGCCGACAAGCGCCTTTTACATTCCGTCCTACATCGTGGCGCTGACCGGCAAATATCTCTGCTATGCACTGCTGGCGCTCTCGCTCGATCTGGTCTGGGGCTATTGCGGTATCCTCTCGCTCGGCCACGGCGCCTTCTTCGCGCTCGGCGGCTATGCGATGGGAATGTATCTGATGCGCCAGATCGGCTCGCGCGGCGTCTACGGCAACCCGATCCTGCCCGATTTCATGGTGTTCCTGAACTACAAGGAATTGCCCTGGTTCTGGACCGGTTTCGACCATTTCTGGTTCGCCGCCATCATGGTGCTGGCGGTGCCCGGCCTGCTTGCCTTCATCTTCGGCTGGTTCGCCTTCCGCAGCCGCGTCACCGGTGTCTACCTCTCCATCATCACCCAGGCGATGACCTATGCGCTGCTGCTTGCCTTCTTCCGCAACGATATGGGTTTCGGAGGCAATAACGGCCTGACCGATTTCAAGGATATTCTGGGCTTCAACGTGCAGGCCGATACGACCCGTTCGGCACTGTTCGCGGCCAGCGCGGTGATGCTGGCACTCGCCGTTTTCATCACCTGGGCGATCGTCGGCTCCAAATACGGCAAGCTGCTGATGGCCGTGCGCGACGCCGAGAGCCGCACGCGTTTCCTCGGCTGGCGGGCCGAGAACGTAAAGCTGTTCGCTTTTACCGTTTCGGCCGTCATGGCAGGCATTGCCGGCGCGCTCTACGTGCCGCAGGTCGGCATCATCAATCCAGGCGAATTCGAGCCGGCCAATTCGATCGAGGTGGTGATTTGGGCGGCGGTCGGCGGCCGCGGCACCATTGTCGGGCCGATCATCGGCGCGTTGCTGGTCAATGCCGGCAAATCCTGGTTCACCGGCGTGCTGCCGGAATTCTGGCTGTTCGCGCTCGGGGGCCTGTTCGTCGCCGTCACCTTGCTCCTGCCCAAGGGCATCATCGGCATGTGGGACAGCTGGCGCGGCAATGCCAGGGCGCTGCGCTTGGCGTCCCTGGCTGAAGAAGCCGGCGCCGAGGTTGGCATCGCGTCCGCGACCTCGAAGCCCGCTCGCTCGCCGGCGAGAAACCCAGGCGAGTGGTCCTGGTCCGACCCCGAACCGCAGGCGGCGGAGTAAGCGACCATGAGCAAATCCAACACTATCCTCTATCTCGACGGCGTCTCGGTGTCCTTCGACGGCTTTCGCGCCATCAACAATCTGTCCCTGGTGCTCGACAAGGGCGAGATGCGCGCCATCATCGGCCCCAACGGCGCCGGCAAGACGACGATGATGGACATCGTCACCGGCAAGACGAGGCCGGATGAAGGCGAAGTGTTCTTCGACGGCCAGGTGGACCTGACCAGGCATGACGAAGCCGAGATCGCCATGATGGGCATCGGCCGCAAATTCCAGAAGCCGACCGTTTTCGAAAGCCACACGATCGAAGAAAACCTGATGCTGGCGCTGAAGGGACCGCGTTCGATCTTCCCGGCGCTGTTCCATCGCCAATCGCCCGCCGAGGCGCGGCAGATCGATGACATCCTTGGCATCATCCGGTTGGGCGACAAGCGCCGCGAACTCGCCGCCAATCTTAGCCACGGCCAGAAACAATGGCTCGAGATCGGCATGCTGCTGGCGCAGGACCCGAAGCTGCTTCTGGTCGACGAGCCGGTGGCCGGCATGACCGATGCCGAGACCGAGGAAACCGCGCGGCTGCTCAGGGATATCGCCCGTGACCACTCGGTCATTGTCGTCGAACACGACATGCATTTCGTCCGCGAACTCGGCGTCAAGGTTACCTGCCTGCATGAAGGCTCGGTGCTCTCGGAAGGGACGCTCGATTTCGTTTCGGCCGACGAGCGCGTCGTCGAAGTCTATCTGGGGAGATGAGCATGCATTGGCGGGTTCAATTCCATCGCTTCGATCTGTCTTTGCTGAGGTTCTGGAGAAGGCGCTGACATGCTCGAGGTTTCCAATGCCACGCTGCACTACGGCGCCGCCCAGGCGTTGCGCGGCGTATCGCTGAAGGCGGGCGCCGGCAAGATCACCTGCGTGCTCGGCCGCAACGGCGTCGGCAAGACCAGTTTGATGAGATCGATCGTCGGCCACCACAGGCTGACGAGCGGAAGCGTTGCCTTCGAGGGGAAGGCGCTCGACCGGAGCGCGGCGTATGACCGCGCCCGGTCGGGCATCGCATTCGTTCCGCAGGGCAGGGAGATCTTTCCGCTGCTCAGCGTGCGGGAAAATCTCGAATCCGGCTTCGCGCCCTTGAAGCGCGCCGACCGCAACGTGCCGGCGCACGTCTTCGAGCTGTTTCCGGTGCTGAAGCAGATGCTTGGCCGCCGTGGCGGCGATCTTTCCGGCGGCCAGCAACAGCAGCTCGCCATCGGCAGGGCACTCGTGATGCGGCCGAAGCTGCTGGTGCTCGACGAGCCGACCGAAGGCATCCAGCCCTCTGTCATCAAGGATATCGGCCGCGCCATACGCTATCTGCGCGACCAGGCCGGCATTGCGGTGCTGCTGGTCGAACAGTATCTCGATTTCTGCCGCGAACTCGCCGACGAGGTCAACATCATGGATCGCGGCCAGATCGTCCACACCGGCCCGGCGGAAGATTTAGACCGGGCCGATGTCCGCAAATTCCTCACGGTCTAGAATCGGTGCCAGACTTCATTGAAGATTTGAAGTTATTGGCAAGTCCAATATTTCCTACATCCATCATCTGCGTCTCTGGCACATGCAATATCGCATGCTAGTCTTTCCGTGGCTTTGTGAGTCGGCCGTTTCCGTATCAGTCTGGTTATCGCAGATCGCGGCGCGGCAAAGGCCCTGCAAGTTCCACGCAAGCAAGGCTTCCTAGCTTCCCGATCTGATTGTCGTTCAAACGCGTTTGGGCACACAGGCTAAGGGACAGCCATGGAACGTTACGTCGAGGACTACCAGAAGCGGCGGCTTACCGAACGCGTCGACATCATCGCCGCCATCAACATTCTGAGGTCACAGGGCTGTGACTACGACGACCTGATCGAGGAGATCACCAAGGTCTTCTATGTCGACCTCGATACCTTCAATGAAATCGTCATGGCGGCCTAATGCATGTCGCCCGGCGGGCTTGGCATGATACGCGCGTTTAGCTCGCGCGTCGGAATGGCGAGGCCGTGACGCGGTTGCGACCTCCCCGCTTGGCGTCATAGAGCGCCTTGTCGGCGGCGCTGAGCACCTTGTCCAGGCTGATGCCCTCTTTGCTGCCAAACGCAAATCCGGCGCTGACCGTACAGGTGAGGGAACCGGTTTCGGTTTCTATCAGTCGCGTCGCGAAAGCCGCCCGGATACGCTCGGCTGCTTCCTCGACCGCCTCCGGCAGCGTGCGCTTCAGTACCAGCGCGAATTCCTCGCCGCCCATGCGCGCGGCGACGTCGGCCGGTCGAAGGTTGGCTGCCAACTCGTTGGCGAACACCCTCAGCACTTCATCGCCCGCCGCATGGCCGAATTCGTCGTTGATGGTTTTGAAGTTGTCGAGGTCGAAGACGACCACCGCGGTAAAGGCGCCGACCGGGACATGGCCATGCATGTCGAACAGCGCGCGCCGGTTGAGCAGGCCGGTCAGGGAATCCGTCTGGGCGTTGCGATGGTGATGCCTCGCCAGACGCCCCTGATTGAGGGCAAGCGACAGCGCGCCAATACCTGTCATGCTGGCGATAACCACGATGAGACTGAGCTCCTCGGCCCAGTTGCTTGGTGCATGTCCGAGCACCAGTTTTCCTTCCCAGGCGAGAACCATGGCGCAGAGCCCGAAGGAGGTGGCCGTGGCCGAATAGAGCGCGGTGATGCCGATCGTCAGGGCGGGTGCCTCATCACGGCCCTTCCAGTATTCGAAAGCCGTGGCGAACAGGAGCACGGCGGCAAACATGTTCTCCGCCACGAAGCCGAGGCCATCGTAGCCCAGAGCCATGGGGGGCAACGCTATCGCCAGGGAATAGCAACCCCACAGGGTCCGCGGCAGTGGCGAGCCGCCGGTTCGGAACTGATAGGCCGCACCCAGCATGGCCGAAAAGCCGATCAGCAGAAACGCGGAGGTGGCGATGCCGAGCAGGCGTCCCGGCATCTCGATATAGGCGTCATAGATAAAAATATCGCCGACCACGAACACCAGGCTGATCGCCCATGTCAGCAGGAATTTTTCCGAGCGGGCGGTCAGCCACATGCCGAACAATGTCAGGCTGAGGCAAGCGGCCGAGAAACCGACGGCCAGCAGAAGTGAAGTGTAGTCGAGCGACATGCCCTCTTTCCCTGCCGGCGGCGGTCCCAGCTCTGCGGCTTGGCGTCGGCGCATTCATGCGGCAAGGAAGTGTCGATAAGGTTACGATCGTGGCGAAGATGCCCAGGAACAGGCGCTTTGCTACGCTAATACGCACAGGCTATGCGCCTATTGTGTGTAGCTGGAAACCGACTGATGCCTTTTCAGTCGGCTACGCGCCTCATCAATGCCATCGCCCCGAACGGCGCCCGCACCTTGCCCTCGGTGATGAAGTAGACGAACACGTCGCGCGGTTGGACCGGCGCGTCGCTGGCAGGGTCGGCGCGCCGCAGATCCGCCGGCTGCTTGCCTTGCGCCCAGATCTTGGCCCGCGCCGCCCATTCGTCGAGGCCCTTTGGCGTGTAGCAGTCCGGATTGTCATCCGAGCCGGTCTGCAGCCGCGCGTAGATGAAATCGCCAGTGATGTCGGCGATATCAGGATATTTGGCATGGTCGGCATAGACGATCGCCGCCTTGTATTTGCGCGCGAGCGCTGGGAATTCCGGCACGATGAAACTGTCGTTGCGCACTTCCAGCGCGTGGCGCAGCGCGACACCATCCTGCTTTTCCGGCAGCAGCTTCAGAAACGCCTCGAAATCGTCCGGATCGAACTTCTTGGTCGGAGCGAACTGCCACAGGATCGGTCCCAGCTTGTCGCCGAGCGCGGCAACGCCGGAACCCAGGAAACGCATCATCGATTCACCGGCCTCGCCCAGCACGCGCCGGTTGGTAACGAAGCGGTTGCCTTTCAGCGAATAGACGAAATTGTCAGGTGCTTCGTTGGCCCATTTGACGAAGGTCGGCTCCTTGAAGCTCGAATAATAAGTGCCGTTGACCTCGATGCTCGGCACCTGCCGGGTAGCGTATTGCAGTTGCTTGGCCTTCGACAGTTTCTCGGGGTAGAAGGACGTGTCCCAGGGTTCGAAGGTCCAGCCGCCCATGCCGGCGCGGATTGTTCCCGATTTGCTCATTGTCGTCCTCCCAGATTTCTAGTGGCGATCAGGCCGTGGTGGACCTGTTGTCGACGGGTTTGGCCATGTCGACGAGTATCCACCCTGGCCGGTAGGGATTGGGCCGGCGACCCGTTTCGCGATAGCCGTAAGCGAGATAGAGCGCGATGTTTCGTTCCATTTTCGCATTGGTGTAGAGCCGTATCTCCGGCAGGCCCCACTGCCGCGCCTGCTCGTCAGCGTGCTTCAGCAATGCAATACCGAACCCCTTGCCCTGGAAGGCAGGCGACACCGCGACGGAGAAGATCATCGCGTGATCTTCATGCCGCTCCAGCGTGATCACTCCGGCAAGTTCATCACCGATCTCCAGCAGCCAGACCTGACCCTGGGCAATACGCGGCGCGTAGTCCTCGGTAACCGGGATCGGCGGTGCATCGAGTATGGCGGAGTAGGGAGCGTAGGCGGCTTGCGTCAGCGCGACGATCGCGGCGAGATCTTCAGGGCCGGCAAGCCTCATGCCAAAGCTGCTCTGGACCGTGATGAGATCATCCTTACCCATCACTCCGCCGCTTCGCGTTTGCCTCCAGGGCGACGCTCCAGCAACTCCTTGAGGAACTGGCCGGTGTAGCTGCGCTTCTCCCGCACGATCGCTTCCGGTGTGCCGGACGCCACCAGTTCGCCGCCGCCGTCGCCACCTTCAGGGCCGAGGTCGAGCACCCAGTCGGCGGTTTTTATCACTTCGAGATTGTGCTCGATGACGACGACGGTATTGCCCTGGTCGACCAGTTCGTGCAGCACTTCCAGCAGCTTGGCGACGTCGTGGAAGTGCAGGCCTGTGGTCGGCTCGTCGAGGATGTAGAGCGTCTTGCCGGTCGCCTTGCGCGACAGTTCCTTGGCGAGCTTGATGCGCTGCGCTTCACCGCCGGACAGCGTCGTCGCCTGCTGGCCGATATGAATGTAACCAAGGCCGACCTGCTTCAGCGTCTCCAGCTTGTCGCGTACGCCGGGTACGGCGGCGAAGAAATCGACGCCTTCCTCGACGGTCATGTCGAGCACGTCGGCGATCGACTTGCCCTTGAACAGCACGTCGAGCGTCTCCCTGTTGTAGCGCTTGCCGTGACAGACGTCGCAGGTGACGTAGACGTCGGGCAAAAAGTGCATCTCGATCTTGATGACGCCGTCGCCTTGGCAGGCCTCGCAGCGGCCGCCCTTGACGTTGAAGGAGAAACGGCCGGGCTGATAGCCGCGCGCCTTCGCTTCCGGTAGCCCGGCGAACCAGTCGCGGATCGGCGTGAAGGCGCCGGTATAGGTGGCGGGGTTCGAACGCGGCGTGCGGCCGATCGGCGACTGGTCGATGTCGATGACCTTGTCGAGGAACTCCAATCCCTCGATGCGGTCATGCTCGGCCGGATGTTCGCGCGAGCCCATGATGCGGCGCGAGGCAGCCTTGAACAGCGTCTCGATCAGGAAGGTCGACTTGCCGCCGCCCGATACGCCGGTGACGGCGGTGAAGGTGCCGAGCGGGATTTCGGCGGTGACGTTCTTCAGATTGTTGCCGCGCGCGCCGACGATCTTCAGCCGCCGGTTTTTCTTCGCCTCGCGGCGCACGCCGGGCGTTGCCACTTCGAGCGCGCCCGACAGATATTTGCCGGTGATCGAATTGGGGTTGGCCATCACCTGCTGCGGCGTGCCCTGGGCGATGATCTCGCCGCCATGGATGCCTGCGGCCGGACCCATGTCGACAACGTAGTCGGCATGCAGGATTGCGTCCTCGTCGTGCTCGACGACGATCACGGTGTTGCCGATGTCGCGCAGGTGCTTGAGCGTATCGAGCAGGCGCGTGTTGTCGCGCTGGTGCAGGCCGATCGACGGCTCGTCCAGCACGTAGAGCACGCCGGTGAGGCCTGAGCCGATCTGCGAGGCCAGCCGGATGCGCTGGCTTTCGCCACCCGACAGCGTGCCGGAATTGCGCGACAAGGTGAGATAGTCGAGCCCGACATCGTTGAGGAAGCGCAGACGCTCGCGGATTTCCTTCAAGACGCGGACAGCGATCTCGTTCTGCTTGTCGTTGAGCTGCGCCGGCAGGTCGGTGAACCATTTGTCGGCGTTGCGGATCGACTGTTCCGTCACTTCGCCAATGTGCTTGCCGGCGATCTTCACCGCCAGCGCCTCCGGCTTCAGCCGGTAGCCCTTGCAGACCGGGCAGGGCGTTGCCGACATGAAACGCTCGATCTCCTCGCGCATCCAGGCGGATTCGGTCTCCTTCCAGCGCCGTTCGAGATTGGGGATGACGCCTTCGAAGGTCTTGGTCGTCTTGTAGGAGCGCAGGCCGTCATCATACTGGAAGGTGATCTCGCGCTCGCCGGTGCCGCGCAGGATCGCTTCCTGGGCCGGCGCTGAAAGATCCTTGAACTTGTCGCCGAGCTTGAAGTCGTACGCCTTGCCCAATGCCTCGAGCGTCTGCGAGTAATAGGGCGAGGTCGATTTCGCCCATGGGCTGACGGCGCCGTCGCGCAGCGACACGTTCTCGTCCGGCACCACGAGGTTGGGGTCGATGGCGCGCTGGCTGCCGAGACCGTCGCAGGTCGGGCAGGCGCCAAACGGGTTGTTGAAGGAGAACAGCCTGGGCTCGATTTCCGGAATGGTGAAGCCGGAAACCGGGCAGGCGAACTTTTCCGAGAACAGGATGCGCTCATGCGTCTCGTTCTTCGACTTGTTGACCGAATCCTCGCCAGTCTGGCTGGCATCGAGCGGCCTGTCGGCGAACTCGGCCACTGCCAGCCCCTCGGCCAGCTTCAGCGCCGTCTCGATGGAGTCGGCAAGCCTTGTGGCAAGGTCGCCGCGAACGACGATGCGGTCGACGACGACGTCGATGTCGTGCTTGTATTTCTTGTCCAGCGCCGGCACATCGGCGATTTCATAGAAGACGCCGTCGACCTTGACGCGCTGAAAGCCCTTCTTCTGCAACTCCAGCAGTTCCTTGCGATATTCGCCCTTGCGGCCGCGCACGATGGGCGCCAGCAGGAACAGGCGCGTGCCTTCCTCGACGGCCAGCACCCGGTCGACCATCTGGCTGACCGTCTGGCTCTCGATCGGCAGGCCGGTGGCCGGCGAATAGGGCACGCCGACGCGGGCAAACAGAAGGCGCATATAGTCGTAGATCTCGGTGACGGTACCGACCGTCGAACGCGGGTTCTTCGACGTGGTCTTCTGCTCGATCGAGATGGCCGGCGACAGGCCGTCGATCTGGTCGACGTCCGGCTTCTGCATCATTTCGAGGAATTGCCGGGCATAGGCCGAGAGGCTCTCGACATAGCGGCGCTGGCCTTCTGCATAGATGGTGTCGAAAGCAAGCGACGATTTGCCGGAGCCCGACAGGCCGGTCATGACGATCAGGCTGTCACGCGGCAGGTCGAGATCGACATTCTTCAGATTGTGTTCGCGCGCCCCGCGAATGGAAAGATATTTATGGTCGGCCATGTCAGGTCGCCGCCTCAGATCTGGAATTTGTGGGATCGGCGGGTTTCCCCGGCCATTCCCTATGTAGTTATTTTTGCCGCCACGTCGAGAGACGCCACAATTCTCGACAGAAGTCGTTTAACCGCCTTTCGCGCGAGGGGGCAAGCGGAAAGAACAAAGGCCGAACACGCTCCTGACAAAGCTGTTCGGAAGCTGACCCGAACGTAAGCTCCCGGCGATCACATTTTTCCGTAACCGGCTGTTGATGGTTGACGCGGCCAACTCACGGGAGCAGTCTTGCGAAGTCAGCGAAGCCGGCCGTCTATCGATGGCCTCGCCGCCCCAAGGCGGCCTGCGAGACGCCGCAGGCATTTGCGATTTGCGCTTCACGATGACAATGTCGCAACGGACAAGAGGAGCGGAGCATGACGCCACCGGATAGTCCCCCAGGGCTTCAGTTGTTACTGGAGCCGCGGCAGGCATAAGTGCCAAGGGCAGGCGTTTGCGCCACCCGACAAACCGTGACCTGCCGTATCCCTGAAAATCAGAGACTGCTAGTCGGATCGTCGGCTGAATGCCGCGAAGCATCCGAAATCAAACGCCGGCAGTACACTCCCGGCAAAAATGGATTTGAGATCCAGAAAAGCCCCGTCCGTTTGCCCAAGGCACGGCGGGGCTGTTCTTTTGGGCGGGCTCCAGTTGGAAGGCCCGATCTTTGCCTATCTGGGTGGCTTGATCCCGCCAACTCCGACATCGACGGTGATGCTGCCGGAAATCCTGACATCGGTATTGCCGATCTTGAACTGCCCGTTGCCGCTGCTGGGGAACGCGTCGTCGGGTTCGGGCACCGGGGCCGGCTTGGCGATGCGATAGTCGCCGGTTACGCCGGGCAGGGCGCCTTTCCGAACCGACGACGAGGCCTCGTCGGCAAGTGCCGACCTGGACACAAGGCCGACGATGGCAAGCACCATGGCGGCCGTGACACGGTGCGATGTTCTTGATCGATGAGTGTCGGTCATCCCTTGTTATAGGGGCCTGCCGCCACCGGAGCCAGAGCGGGATCGTCAAATCTTCGACAAGCAGCAGGATTTGACCTCACTCTGGTCCTACGCAGCCTTTTTGCGGGTGTCGAACACATGGTCGACGATGCCCCAGGCCTGGGCCTCGCGGGCGGTCATGAAATGGTCGCGGTCGAGCGTGCGCTCGACGTCTTCATAGCTGCGGCCGCAATGCTGGGCGTAGAGTTCGGTCATGTGGCGTTTGGTCTGGCCGATGCGTTCGGCGTGCCGCTGGATGTCGGAAGCCTGGCCCTGGAAGCCGCCCAGCGGCTGATGCAGCAGGATGGTGGCGTTGGGCAGGGCGATGCGCCGTCCGGCCGTGCCCGCCATCAGCAGGAACGATCCCATCGATGCTGCAAAGCCCATGCACACGGTCGACACCGGGCAGCTGATATACTGCATCGTGTCGTAGATGGCGAAGCCGCTGGTCACCATGCCGCCGGGCGAGTTGATGTAGAGCGAGATCTCCTTCTCGGGATTGTCCGACTCCAGTGACAAAAGCTGCGCGCAGACCAGCGCCGAGACGTCGTCGTTAATCTCCCCGTTGACGAAGACGATGCGCTCGCGCAGCAGCCGCGAAAAAATGTCGAATGCGCGTTCGCCGCGGCTCGATTGCTCGATTACCATCGGCACAAGACTGGCAACACCGCTCATTTTCTGTCTCCAATTTTCCGTGTTCAAGCCGCGTGCAGCAGCAGAAGGCGTGGGGTGTTCGCGGCTATAGGCGTGCCGGTCCCGTGCAGCGAAAGTCGGCAGCCTGCCCCCGCCATGGCCACGGCCGGCATCGCCTTGCGAGCAAAGCCGTCATGGAGGATGCGCAGATGCGTGCCGCCGGAAACGGTTCGGGCGAGTGTGAAGGTGACGGTGCTGTCGAGCGGGTGCGTGGCATCGTCCGACCGCTCGCGCCAGGAATAGCGCAGCAGGCGTTCGGGCTCGGCATCGAGAATCTCGCATTCGATCGCCGCGTCTTGACCGGCGAAGGCAAAGCGGCTGCCGGTCTGCGGCCTGATGTCGTTGGGCATCATCCAGGCGGCGAGCAGTTCCGGCACGGTCAGCGCCCGCCAAACCTTTTCCGGCGGCTCGGCAAGATCGTATTCGAACTCGATCGCATCGGGAGAGACTTCGCTTTGGCTGTTCATTGATCCATGTCCTTCAAAACCGTCTTCAGCCTTTCGATGCGCTCCGGCCAGAAGGTACGGTAGCGTTCGATCCATGAGAGCAGCGGGGCAAGCCCCTGCGGATCCGCACGATAATAGGCGTTGCGGCCGGCCCGCCGCTCGACCACGAGGCCGGCGCCCCGCAGCACCGCCAGATGCTGCGACACCGCCGGTTGCGACACCGTCAGGCCGCTGCGCAATTCCGACACGCTCATCTCGCTTGTGGCGAGACGCTCGAAGACGGCGCGGCGTGTCGGGTCGGCCAAGGCGCGGAAAATCTCTGCTTCGATCATGACAAAAGCATAAGTCGATACTTATCGATTTGGCAAGCGCTGTTTTGAGACCCATATGCGGCGTTCCGGCATTGCTGCCATTCCTTGACAATTGGCCGCAGTGCATATAGGAACGAAAAGGGAACAAAAACCTTGTGGGAAAAGCCAGCCTTGGCAAGCGGCTGACGTGCGTAGCCTGTAAGGTGCTGCGACAAAAATTTGTTTCGGATAGCGCGGAGAAATATCATGGCGGGTAGCGTCAACAAGGTCATTCTGGTCGGCAATCTCGGCGCTGACCCTGAAATCCGCCGCCTGAACTCGGGCGAGCCGGTCGTCAACATCCGCATCGCGACGTCGGAAAGCTGGCGCGACAAGAATTCCGGCGAGCGCAAGGAAAAGACCGAGTGGCATAACGTCGTCATCTTCAATGAGGGCATCGCCAAGGTGGCGGAGCAGTATCTGAAGAAGGGCATGAAGGTTTATGTCGAGGGCCAGCTGCAGACGCGCAAATGGCAGGACCAGACCGGTGCCGACAAATACACGACCGAAGTCGTGCTGCAGAAATTCCGCGGCGAGTTGCAGATGCTCGACGCGCGTGGCCAGGGTGAGGGCGGTCAGGTTGGCGGCTACAGCGGTGGCGGCAGCAGCCGTGGTTCCGATTTCGGCCAGTCGAGCCCGAACGAAGGGTTCAACCGCGGTGGCGGCAACGCTCCCAGGGGCGGCGGTGGCGGTGGTTCGTCGCGCGAACTGGACGACGAAATTCCATTCTGATCGAAAGCCGCACCAAATAGCGAATGCCTTTACTTGATATGCCCCGAGGGTCCGCATGGACTTTCGGGGTTTTGCATGGTGGTTTTGAGCTGACGTTGGCGCGATCAGAGACGTACTGGCGATGAAGGCACGGGTAAAATGGGTCGAGGAGCGCACCTTCGTCGGCGAGTCCGGCAGCGGCCACAAGGTCGTGCTGGGCACGGCGTCAGGCCCGGAAGGCAAGACGCCGGGACCGAGCCCGATGGAACTGGTGCTGATCGGCACCGGCGGCTGCTCGGCCTATGATGTCGTTCATATCCTCGAAAAGGGGCGCGAGGCCGTCGAGGATTGCGTGGTCGAGCTCGATTCCGACCGCTCCGAAACCGATCCCAAAGTGTTCACCCGCATCCATATGCATTTCATCGTCAAGGGGCGGGCGCTGTCCAGCGACAAGGTCAAGCGGGCAATCGACCTTTCGATCGAAAAATACTGCTCGGCCTCCGCCATGATGGCCAAGACCGCGACGATTACCCACGACTTTGAAGTCATCGATACGACCGCAGAATAAGCGGCCTACGAGGCCATCAGCGCCTTGATGCCATCTGCCACGAACTGCACGGCCAGTGCCGCCAGGATAACCCCGAGCAGGCGGGTCAGGATCGAGCGGCCGGTCTGGCCGAGGATGCGGTCGATGCGTTCCGACAGCACGAATACCAGATAGGTTATGACGAGACAGACAAGAATGATGCCGACCAGGGCCGCCTGCGCCGCAAAACCCTGAAACGAGCCTGAGAGCAGCACCGTCGCTGAAATCGCGCCGGGGCCGGCGATCAGCGGGATCGCCAGGGGGAAGGCGGCGATGTTGTGGATCATGTCCTTGGTGATGGCGACGTCGCCGATCTTTTCCTTGCGGTCCTGTCGGCGCTCGAACACCATTTCAAAGGCGATGAAGAACAGCAGGAATCCGCCGGCGACACGGAACGCCGGCAAGGTGATGCCGAACACCGACAGGATCGATGCGCCGGCCACCGCAAACAGCGCCATCACCAGAAAACCGATGACCGAGGCGCGCACGGAAACCTGGCTGCGCTCCTCGCGGTTCATGCCGCGCGTCACGGCGAGGAACAGAGGCGCCAGCCCAGGCGGATCGATGGTCACGAGAATGGTGACGAAGGCATTGAACAGGCTGTCGAAACTCGGCATCGCTGACCCTCCCGCCGGGCCAAGCCCGTACCCACATTGGTAGAGCAAAGCCCGGTCGGTGGGAACAGTCAGAACCGCAGGTTAGGCGGCAGCGCCGCAATAGGCCTCCAGGCGATAGCCGTCCGGATCGACAACGAAGGCCGCGTAATAGTTCTCGCCATAGTCGGCGCGCAGGCCCGGTCCGCCATTGTCGCTGCCGCCTTCGCGCAACGCCCCGGCATGAAAGGCACCGACGCTATCCCGTGTCGGCGCGGCGAAGCAGAAATGCAGGCCGGATCTTTCGTCCGCCGGCACCGGGCGCGCCGCCTCGTTGACCCACAGCGCGACAGCCTGGGGCGCGACAGCCTGGACACCATAGCCGAGCGAACCCGGCGATTGGCTGACGCAAGTGAAGCCGAGCGGCCTCAGCGCGGCATCGTAGAAACGTTTGGAGGCAGCGACGTCGCGAACGCCGATCGAGATATGATCGAACATGGTTTTCTCCATTGTCACAAAGGGTTGTGGTGTCATCTTTCAGATTGACGACGCGCCAGGAACTCGACTTCGAGGTGCCAGTCGGCGCCGTCATGCGAGCGCTCGCCGAGCCATCGGAAGGAATTCTCGGTGATGCGCGAAAAGCTCCAGCGTACCGAGGAACCAGTGCCGTCGGCGCCGACCTGCACGATCGTGTCGCCTTCGGCGCGGCCGAGCTGGCGGCTGAAATACTGGTTGCGCGGGTCGCTCCAGAAGATGTGCCAGGCACCGACTCCAGGGTCATAGACCCGCAGCGTCGTGCCGTAAAAGGTCCATTTGCCAAGCGATGGCGAGGGGCCGGCGTCACGCGCGGGCAGGATCCAGACGTCCTGGATGGCGCGGCCTTCCAGCGCCCAGCCGAAGTGCACCTCGCCGCGTCCGGTCAGCACCGTGCCGTCCTCGAGATGGCGCGCGGCGTCAAACGTCCACGCACCGACGAAGCGGCCGTAAAGGCTCAGTTTTTCGGCAAGCCCTTGGATCGGTCCGGGACTGTGCAAGGCTTCGGCAAATGTGGATTGGCCGGGCATGGCTGCGATCTCTTCTTGTCAGGAGACCGCGAGCAATAGGTGCCGGCGGGGTTTTGGGCTTGGGAAAAATTGCTATATTTCAGCCATGACGGCGACCGCGAACACCCTTGCATCCGGACCTGGCTGGCACGTAGCGGATGTGATCTGCACGGCCAGCGCCGGCGACCGACCGTTCGAGGAAGTCCATCGGGATTTTTGCGTCGCGGCGGTCACCAGTGGCACCTTCCGCTATCGCGCACAGCAAGGCACCGCAATGCTCGCGCCAGGCAGCCTCCTGCTTGGCAATTCCGGCACATGCTACGAATGCGGGCACGAGCATGGCAGCGGCGACCGTTGCCTCTCCTTCCATTTCGGGCCGGCCTATATGGACCGGATCGTCGCCGACGTACCGGGCGCTGGGAAGCTCACCTTCGAGACGCCCCGCCTGCCGCCGTTACCCGCCATCGCACCGCTGCTGGCCGAGGCGGAAGCCGCGCGCGACATGGCCGACGCAGGCGCCTTCGAGGAACTTGCCCTACGCATCGCCGGTGCCGCCGTGGCGACAATCTCAGGCGCAAGGCACGCCAGTCGCGATCCAAGCCGCCGCGACCAGAAAAGGGTTGCCGAGGCGGTGAGGCGGATCGAACTGGATGCCGACGGACCGGTCTCGCTTCCAGCGTTGGCGGATGAGACCGCGACCAGTCCCTATCATTTCCTGCGCACCTTCCGGCAGGTTGCCGGCATGACGCCCTATCAGTACCTGCTCAGGACCCGATTGCATCGCGCGGCGGTGCGATTGCGCACGTCCAACGATGCCATCTCGGCAATTGCTTTCGAAGCCGGCTTCAACGATCTGTCGACTTTCAACCGCCGGTTTCGGCGGGTCATGGGCGAGACGCCGGGCCGGTATCGGTCCGGGCGGGTTGGCAGCCGCTGAAAAGTTGTCACGAGGTCCAATTGATCGCGCTCGCGGCGTTCGTCTGGGGAAAACGGTCCATTGCCGGCTTTTGCCTTGGTGGCGGCGAAAGCGCCTTGGCCATATCGTCGCAATCAGTGGTATCCATTTGAAATTACCACCAAAATTGACACTGGAAAAGTGCCGCGGACATTGGAGTTTCGGCCTCGCTTCCTATATAAGCAGCGAGTGATTCCTGATTAGATTGTGATCCGATTTGACCGACCAGAAGACACCGCGCGGCACAGACGGCGGCCCCAGCGGCATCGAGCCGATATCCATCATCGAGGAGATGCAGCGCTCCTATCTCGATTACGCAATGAGCGTGATCGTCAGCCGTGCGCTGCCCGATGTGCGCGACGGCCTGAAGCCGGTGCACCGTCGCATCCTCTATGCCGCCCATGAGAGCGGCTACCACTGGAACCGCAAATATGTGAAATCGGCGCGCCCCGTAGCCGACGTGATGGGTAAATACCATCCGCATGGCGACGCCTCGATCTATGACGCCCTGGTGCGCATGGCGCAGGACTGGTCGTTGCGCGTGCCGCTGATCGACGGGCAGGGCAATTTCGGTTCGATCGACGGCGATCCGCCGGCGGCGATGCGCTACACCGAATCGCGCCTGACCAAGGTCGCGCACGAGCTGTTGGAGGACATCGACAAGGATACCGTCGATTTCCAGGACACTTATGATGCTTCGGACACCGAGCCGAAGGTTCTGCCTGCGCGCTTTCCCAATCTGCTGGTCAACGGTTCGGGCGGCATTGCCGTCGGCATGGCCACCAACATTCCGCCGCACAATCTCGGTGAAGTCTGCAACGCCGCTATTGCCGTCATCGACAATCCGGCGATCGACCTGCCGGCGCTGATGGAGATCATTCCGGGCCCCGATTTTCCGACCGGCGGCATCGTGCTTGGCCGTTCCGGCATCTACAGCGCCTATTCCACCGGCCGCGGCTCCATCGTCATGCGTGGCAAGGTCAACATCGAACAGCGCGGCAATGACCGCGAATCGATCATCATCACCGAGGTTCCCTACCAGGTGAACAAGGCCTCGATGATCGAGAAGATGGCCGAACTGGTGCGCGACAAGCGCGTCGAGGGCATTTCCGACATCCGCGACGAAAGCGACCGCCAGGGTTATCGCGTCGTCATCGAGCTCAAGCGTGACGCCGTTGCCGACGTCGTCCTCAATCAGCTCTACCGGTTCACGCCTCTGCAGACCTCTTTCGGCGCCAATATGGTGGCTCTGAACGGCGGCAAACCGGAGCTGCTGAACCTGACCGACATGCTGAAGGCGTTCGTCACCTTCCGCGAGGAGGTGATCAGCCGGCGGACGAAGTTCCTGCTGCGCAAGGCGCGGGACCGCGCCCATGTGCTGGTTGGCCTGGCCATCGCCGTCGCCAACATCGACGAGGTCATCAAGCTGATCCGTACCGCGGCGGACCCGCAGACGGCGCGCGAGCAGTTGATGGAGCGGCGCTGGCCCTCGGGCGATGTTGAATCGCTGATCCTCCTGATCGACGATCCGCGCCATCGTATCAACGAGGACGGCACCTACAATCTGTCCGAGGAACAGGCGCGCGCTATCCTCGAACTGCGCCTGCAGCGCCTGACCGCGCTTGGCCGCGACGAAATCGCCGATGAGTTGAATACGATCGGCGACGAGATCAAGGACTACCTCGACATTCTGTCGTCGCGCGCGCGCATCCAGCAGATCGTCAAGGACGAGCTCGCCGCCGTGCGCGACGAATTCGGCACGCCACGCCGCACCGAGCTCACCGATGGCGGCGCGGACATGGAAGATGAGGATCTGATCCAGCGCGAGGACATGGTCGTGACGGTGAGCCATTCCGGCTACATCAAGCGCGTGCCGCTGTCGCTCTATCGGGCGCAGCGCCGCGGCGGCAAGGGCCGCTCCGGCATGTCGACCAAGGAAGAGGATTTCGTCACCCGGCTGTTCGTGGCCAACACCCACACGCCGGTGCTGTTCTTCTCCTCGCGCGGCATCGTCTACAAGGAAAAGGTCTGGCGGCTGCCGATCGGCAACCCGCAGTCACGCGGCAAGGCGCTGATCAACATGCTGCCGCTGGAGCAGGGCGAGCGCATCACCACCATCATGCCGCTGCCCGAGGACGAGACGAGCTGGGGCGATCTCGACGTGATGTTCGCCACGACGCGCGGCACCGTGCGCCGCAACAAATTGTCCGACTTCGTCCAGGTCAATCGCAACGGCAAGATCGCCATGAAGCTGGAGGAGGAGGGCGACGAAATTCTCGGCGTCGAGACCTGCACCGACAATGACGACGTGCTTCTGACGGCGAATTCGGGCCAGTGCATTCGCTTCTCCGTCGGCGACGTGCGCGTCTTCCAGAGCCGCAATTCCGTCGGCGTTCGCGGCATAACCATGGCTGAAACCGACCGCATCATCTCCATGTCGGTGATCGAGCATGTCAATGCTTCACCGGCGGAACGCGCCGCTTACCTCAAGCGGGCGGCGTCGGAGCGGCGGCTTGCCGCCGAGACAGCCGGAGAGGAAGAAGAGATCGCGCTCACCAATGAGGAGATCGGCGAGGAGACCGAGCTTCCAGACGACCGCTACGAATTCCTCAAGGCGCATGAGCAGTACGTGCTGACGGTGACCGAATATGGATACGGCAAGCGCTCGTCGTCCTACGACTTCCGCCTGACCGGCCGCGGCGGCAAGGGGATCCGTGCCACCGACGTGTCCAAGGCAGCCGAAATCGGCCAGCTGGTGGCAACCTTCCCGGTCGGCAATGACGATCAGATCATGCTGGTGTCGGATGGCGGTACCGTCATCCGGGTGCCGGTCAATGGCATCCGCTTCGCCAGCCGCGCCACCAAGGGCGTGACCATCTTCAACACGGCTGAAGGTGAAAAGGTGGTTTCGGTCGAGCGGATTTCGGAGCCGCAATCGGACGAGGAAGTGGAAGAGGCCGTCGAGGGTGGCGCGGGGCCGGATTCGAATGACAGCGGTCCGGACAACGCCGAATAGTTCCTGGTACGTTTGACATAGCAACGCCGGCCTGTCGGCCGGCGCGGCAGCGTTGCGGACTGTCTTAGTAGTGGCGATACGGCTTGCGCAGGCCAAAGCCTTCGAAGCGCTTGGTGGTGGCCTTGACGCGGATGCGCTGTGCTTCCTGATGCAGCCCGAATACTGTGGCGATCAGCATGGCGACGGTCATTGCGGTGGCGAGCATGTAGATCAGCATGTGCGTGTTCTCCTGCGCCTTACAACGGATATATGGGACTTTGGTTTCATCTTATTAAGGGTGCAGCCTAGTGAACGCTGCGTGAAGGCTTCGTGATCAGCGTGTTCATCTGTCGTTCATGCGCCGGAAAAGGTTCATGGGCCGCCTGCCAATCGGATTTGCCTTTGTGATAGAGGCTCGCTAGAAGCTCCGCCATGACCGAACGCATCGCCCTTTATGCCGGCTCCTTCGACCCGCTGACCAACGGCCATCTCGATGTGCTGAAAGCGTCGCTGGCGGTTGCCGACATTGTTTATGCCGCGATCGGCATTCATCCGGGCAAGAAGCCGCTGTTTTCGTTCGAGGATCGGGTGCAGTTGATCGAAGCCGCCGCGAAAGCCGAATTCGGCCGTGACGGCGCTCGCATCAAGGTGGTCGCCTTCGATGGGCTGGTGATCGATGCGGCCAGGAGAGAAGGCGCCTCGATCATGATCCGCGGTCTGCGCGACGGCACCGACCTCGACTACGAAATGCAGATGGCCGGCATGAACGAAACCATGGCGCCTGAATTGCAGACGGTTTTCCTGCCCGCCAGCCCGTCGGTGCGCACCATTACCGCCACACTTGTGCGCCAGATAGCCTCGATGGGCGGCGACATCCGCCCCTTCGTGCCGGCGGCCGTGGCCGGCGCGCTCACCGCAAAATTCGCGAAATAAGCTCGGAGAACCCTCATGCAGCTCAAAAGGCTCGCCTCATTCCTTGTTGTGCTCGCCGGTCTCGTGACCGCATCGGTCTCGGCCTATGCCGCAGATCCGGAAAACACGATGATCATCACGCTGAAAGATGGCGACGTGACCATCGCGCTGCGCCCCGATCTGGCGCCCAAGCATGTCGCGCAGATCAAGAAGCTGGTGCGTGACCATGCCTACGACAATGTCGCATTCCACCGTGTCATCGACGGCTTCATGGCGCAGACCGGCGACGTCAAGTTCGGCAACATGAATAAGGGTTTCAATGCCCAGGCCGTCGGCACCGGCGGCTCCGACCTGCCCGACCTGCCTGCCGAGTTCTCGCAGGCCGAGCATTACAAGCGCGGCGTGGTCGGCATGGCCCGTTCGCAGGATCCGAACTCCGCCAATTCGCAGTTCTTCATCATGTTCGCACCGGCGCCGCCGCTCGATGGCCAGTATACGATCGTCGGCAATGTCGTCAGCGGCATGGACCTGGTGGACAAGATCAAGAAGGGCGACGAGGCGGACAATGGCACGGTCACCGATCCCGACCGGATGATCAAAGTGCGCATCGCCGCCGACAAATAGTTTCATTTTTACAAAAGGATATCTGACATGGCTGAGATCAAGGACCGCGAGAACGCGCTCATCATGGAAACGACCAAGGGCAAGGTCGTCATCGAACTGTTTCCCGATTTGGCTCCTGGCCATGTCGCCCGCATCAAGGAATTGGCGCGTGAAGGCGCCTATGACGGCGTCGTCTTCCACCGCGTCATCGAAGGCTTCATGGCCCAGACCGGCGACGTGAAATTCGGCAATTCCAGCAAGCCCAGCTTCGCGCCGTCTCGCGCCGGCATGGGCGGCTCGGAAAAGCCTGACCTGAAGGCCGAGTTCTCCAACGCGAACCACGGCCGCGGCACCTGCTCGATGGCTCGTTCGCAGAACCCGAACTCGGCCAATTCGCAGTTCTTCATCTGCTTCGACGACGCCGCGTTCCTCAACCGCCAGTACACGGTCTGGGGCCAGGTCATCGAGGGCATGGACAACGTCGACAAGATCAAGCGCGGCGAGCCGGTGCAGGATCCCGACAAGATCGTGTCCCTAAAGGTCGCGGCCGACGTCAAGTAAGGACAAACGACAATGATGGGCGTCGTCTGGTCGCTTCTCGGCATCCTGTCCGGCGCCTTCATTGCCATCCAGGCGCCGATCAATTCGCAGCTTGCGCGCGGCTTGGGTCTCCCGGTCGCGGCGGCCGCGTTTTCGTTCCTGTCGGGCGCGGTCGTGCTTGGCATCATCTCCGTCACGGTGGTGAAGCTGCAGGGCATCTCGCTTGACTGGAAGGCGCCCGCGCCCTGGTTGTTTGTCGCCGGCGGCATGCTTGGCGGCTTCTATGTCACGCTTTCGACGATCCTGACGCCGCGCATCGGCGCGGCCGCGCTGATGGCGTTCCTGGTGGCCGGCCAGCTGCTTGCGGGTATGCTCATCGACCGCGTCGGCTTCCTTGGGGTCGCCGTGCGTGAAATCTCGCTCGGCCGCGTCGCCGGCGCGGTGCTTCTGCTGGCCGGAGCGCTGCTCGTTCGGCTGTTTTGAGTCCGATGCGCGTCGACCTCTTTGACTTCGACCTGCCGGAGGAGCGCATCGCGCTTCGCCCGGCAGAACCGCGCGACAGCGCCAAAATGCTGGTGGTCAAGCCAGGCAAGGGGCTGGTGGACAGGACGGTTGGCGATCTGCCATCGTTGCTCCGTGCTGGCGACGTGCTGGTTTTCAACGACACCAAGGTCATTCCGGCGCAGTTGAAAGGCATCAGGCGGCGCGGCGAAGCACAGTCGCAGGTCGAGGCCACGCTGCACATGCGCATGGCGCCGGACCGCTGGCTGGCCTTCATGCGGCCGGGCAAGCGCATTGCCGCCGGCGACCGCATCCATTTCGGCCATGACGGCAATTCCTGTTTCCTCGGCCAGCTCGACGCCACCGTGATCGAAAAAGGCGAGGGCGGCGAAGCGCTGCTCGGCTTTGATCTATCCGGTCCTTTCCTCGACGAAGCGCTGCACGCGGTCGGCCACATTCCACTACCGCCCTACATCGCCTCGAAGCGCGATGACGACGAGCGCGATCGTGCCGACTACCAGACCATCTATGCCCGGGAAGAAGGCGCGGTAGCGGCGCCCACCGCGGGCCTGCACTTCACGCCGGCGCTTTTCGCGGCGCTGGACGCCAAAGGGGTCGAACGCCGCTTCGTCACCTTGCATGTGGGCGCCGGTACGTTCCTGCCGGTCAAGGCGGACGATACCGCGGACCATAAGATGCATGCCGAGATCGGCTCGGTCAGCCAGGCGACCGCCGATGCGCTCAATGCGGCGAAGGCGAGGGGCGGGCGCGTCATTGCCGTCGGTACGACCTCGCTGCGCCTGCTCGAGAGTGCGGCGCGTGAGGACGGCACGCTGGCGCCATGGTCCGGACCGACCGACATCTTCATCACGCCCGGCTACCGCTTTCGCACGGCCGACATGCTGATGACCAACTTCCATCTGCCGCGCTCGACGCTGTTCATGCTGGTCTCGGCTTTCAGTGGCCTCGACACGATGCGTGCCGCCTATGCGCATGCCATCGAGAGCGGTTACAGGTTCTATTCCTATGGAGACGCCAGTCTTCTGTTCAGGGAGGAGAACGATGGACGATGATCTGCAAACCTTCGACCGCGACAGGCTGATCGCGGAAGTGAAAAGGCTGCGCGCCGGCATTCGCGCGCACCGCGATACATCAGGTCATGACCTCTGCTGGCATCACCCCGATCTGTGGGACCTGCTGCCGGAAAGGACCGAGCCGTCAATCGCGGTGCCGCCCTGGCCAAAATTCATGCGCGGCTGCATCCAATACCGTCAGTCGCTCGACGAGCAGGCGCCGGATGCGCCGGTATTCGACAAGGAATTCAATGGCTGAGAATTTCACCTTCAGGGTGTTGGCGACCGATGGCAAGGCGCGGCGCGGCCTGATCGACATGCCGCGCGGCGAAATCCGCACGCCGGCCTTCATGCCGGTCGGCACCGGTGGCACGGTCAAGGCCATGTACATGGACCAGGTGCGCGGCGTTGGTGCCGACATCATCCTGGGCAACACCTATCACCTGATGCTGCGGCCCGGGGCCGAGCGCGTGGCGCGGCTCGGCGGTCTGCACGAATTCGCCCGCTGGCCGCACCCGATCCTGACCGACAGCGGCGGTTTTCAGGTGATGTCGCTGTCGAAGCTGAGGAAGCTGACGGAAAAGGGCGTCACCTTCCGCTCTCACATCGATGGTGCGGCCTACGAGATGTCGCCGGAGCGCTCGATCGAAATTCAAGGTCTGCTCGATTCCGACATCCAGATGCAACTCGACGAATGCACCGCGCTGCCGGCCGAGGTCAAGGAGATCGAGCGCGCCATGGAACTGTCGCTGCGCTGGGCGGAGCGCTGCAAGACGGCGTTCGGCGACCAGCCGGGCAAAGCGATGTTCGGCATCGTGCAGGGTGGTGACAACGCGGCGCTCAGGGTGCGCTCGGCACAGGCGCTGAGCGCGATGGAGCTCAAGGGCTATGCTGTCGGCGGCTTGGCCGTCGGCGAGCCGCAGGCGGTGATGCTCGACATGCTCGACATCACCTGTCCCGAACTGCCAGACGACAAGCCACGCTATCTGATGGGCGTGGGAACCCCGGACGATATCCTCAAATCGGTTGCGCGCGGCATCGACATGTTCGATTGCGTAATGCCGACGCGGGCCGGCCGGCACGGCCTGGCCTATACCAGGCGCGGCAAGGTCAACCTGCGCAACGCCCGCCATGCCGACGATCCGCGCCCGCTCGATGAAGAGAGCGACTGCCCGGCAGCCAGGGATTATTCGCGTGCCTATCTGCACCATCTGGTGCGCTCGCAGGAGGCGCTCGGCGCGATGCTGCTGACCTGGAACAATCTGTCCTACTACCAGAAGCTGATGCAGGACATCCGCGCCGCGATCGAAACCGGCACCTTCAAGACGCGTGGGGCCGAGATTTCCGAGGGCTGGACGAGGGGCGATATCCCGGCGCCGTAAGCCCGTTCAGGTGCTGAGCGAGTTCGACGCCCGCAGGCTGCAGCCGGTGATCTGGAATGTGCCGTCAGGCTGCTGCTGCAGCGTGTAGACCGCCTCATAATCCTTGCCGTCCGGGCCGACGATCAGTACCTGCTGGACGATAGAACCGGGACCAGTCTGCTCGACCTTGCCGAAAGCGTAGGACTGGGGTTTGCGCACAGGCGGGTAGCCCATTGGTCACCATATTCATGAAGGCATCGACGGTCGGGAATATCTGCTTCACGTTTGGGGCGGCAAAGCTGTACGCCTTGGCGCAGTCATCGGCGATGAGGGCCTTCAACTGACTGTCGATGACGGCCTGACCAGCCTTGATCTCATCTCCGGCAGACGCCTGGAAAGCCAGCATGAGCGAAACGAACGCGAATGCGAAAAAGCCGCGGCGCATGGCTTGTCTCCACCGTCCTCGAACCGCCTCCAGAAGTTCCAGGAGACATCCTAACATACGTGCCAGGGCGCCTCACGGTTTCAGCGGCCGCCAATATTCGTCGCGCCTCGGTGCAGAAGCCATGCACGAACGATATTGCAGGGCATGCCCGCGCTGGTGATCGGCGGCAGGCTCTGCAAGCACGGCATGCCGGTTGCGGGGCCGCGCGAGGCGGTGGCCGGGACCCCCGCGCCGGCTAAGCGCGCATTCCAGTGCTTGAAAGGCTGCCTCCAGTCTGCCAGAAGGGCCGCTTGGACCTGGAAGTTTAGCGGGACGAAGCCATGAAGGCGTTTTTCGTGCAGATCAAATGCGAGCTGGGCAAATCCTATGAGGTTGCCAGCGCGCTTGCCGACGTCGAGATCGCCTCGGAAATCTACTCCACCGCCGGCAACTACGATCTGCTCGCCAAATTCTATGTCGACGACGAAGAAGACGTCGGCCATTTCGTCAACGAGAAGGTGCAGATTCTTCCCGGCATCAAGGACACGTTCACCGTCGTCACCTTCCGCGCCTTCTAGCAGTGCGAGGCGGTTGCCCGGGCACGAGGCAAAGGCTGATCAAGCTTGTATTTGGGCTGCCTTAATTTTGGGCAGCCGCAACATACTAATCGTCCGCTTCCCCCAAATCACCGATTGCGCTTGATTTTCTCCCGCGACGCCAGTGAAATGGCTTCACAGGGGAGTATGCGATTGGCAGCGTTCGATGAAATGCTTCCGGAAGTCTCCGGATTGAGAAGACCGTATTCGGCTTACGATCGCTGGCTGAAGGAGCAGGATCCAGCCAGGCTTACCGAGAAGATGCAGGACGCCGAACGCGTCTTTCGCAAGACTGGCATTACCTTCGCCGTCTATGGCGAACAGGAAGCCTCCGAGCGGCTGATCCCGTTCGACATCGTCCCTCGCATCATTTCAGGCAATGAGTGGCGGCGCCTGACGCAGGGCATCGAGCAGCGCGTCCAGGCGCTGAACGCCTTCCTCGACGACATCTACCATCGCCAGGAAATCCTGCGCGCCGGCCGCGTCCCAAGGGATCTGATCGCCAGGAACGAGGCCTTCCTGCCGGAGATGATCGGCGTGCGGCCGCCGGCCGGCGTCTATACCCACATTATCGGCGTCGACATCGTTCGCATCAGCGAGGACGAGTTCTACGTTCTGGAAGACAATGCGCGCACGCCGTCCGGTGTCTCCTACATGCTGGAGAACCGCGAAACGATGATGCAGCTGTTCCCCGAGTTGTTCCAGAAGATCAAGGTGCGGCCAGTGGAGAACTATCCGCAGCTGCTGCGCCAGTCGCTGGCGGCCGTGCGGCCGCAGAACACCAAGGGTGCCCCAACCATTGCGGTGCTGACGCCGGGCAGTTTCAATTCCGCCTATTTCGAACACGCTTTCCTTGCCGACCAGATGGGTGTGCAGCTTGTAGAGGGCCAGGACCTGCGCGTCGTCGACGGCCATGTCGCGATGCGCACCACCGAAGGCTACAAGCAGATCGACGTGCTTTACCGCCGCGTCGATGATTCCTTCCTCGATCCGCTGACTTTCAGGCCGGATTCAGCGCTTGGCATACCCGGCATCATGGATGTCTATCGCGCCGGCAATATCACCATCGCCAATGCGCCCGGCACGGGTATCGCCGACGACAAGGCGATCTATTCCTATATGCCCGAGATCGTCGAATTCTACACCGGCCGCAAGGCGATCCTCGGCAACATCCCGACCTGGCGCTGTTCGGAACCGGACAGCCTGAAATATGTGCTCGAGCACATCCACGAACTGGTGATCAAGGAAGTGCATGGTTCCGGCGGCTACGGCATGCTGGTCGGCCCGGCGGCGACCAAGAAGGAATGTCAGGATTTCGCCAAGAAGCTGCAGGCCAAACCGTCTAATTACATCGCCCAGCCGACGCTCGCGCTCTCGACCTGTCCGATCCTGACTGAAAAGGGGCTGGCGCCGCGCCACGTCGATCTCAGGCCCTACGTCCTGGTCTCGGATCGCATCCAGATCGTGCCCGGCGGGCTGACGCGGGTGGCGCTGAAGGAAGGCTCACTGGTGGTGAATTCCTCCCAGGGCGGCGGGACGAAAGATACCTGGGTGCTGGATGATTGAGCTGAGCCGGTAGGGATTAGCGATTAGTGAGTAGTGAGTAGTGAGTAGTCAGCTACAGAGGGAAAGCGCATGCCATATCTCATATGGATTCAACTATTTAGTACTGACTACTCACTGATCCCTACTCACTAGCCCAAGGGCCTTCCCATGCTTCTCGGCCGCACCGCCAACGGGCTCTACTGGATGAACCGCTATATTGAGCGGGCGGAAAACATGGCGCGGCTGGTCGACGCCGGGCTGCGCATGGCGCTCACTCGCACCCAGAGCGCGTCGGAGGAGTGGAATTCGGTGCTGCTCAGCGCCGGCTCAGACATCACCTTCAAGCAGAAATACCCGGACTATACCGCGGCCAATGTCTCCGATTTTCTCTTGCGCGACACGTCGAACCCATCGAGCACGATGTCGTCGATCGAGACCGCCCGCAACAATGCGCGCATGGTGCGCACCGCGCTGACGCGCGAGACATGGGAGAGCATCAACGAAGCCTGGATGGCGCTGAAACGGATGCTGGCGAGGCCGATCGACGAGCGCGACCTGCCCAACGTGCTCGACGCGATCAAGCGCGAGACAGCGCTGATCCGCGGCTCGTTTTACGGCACCATGCTGCGCAACGAGATCTTCGATTTCTCGCAGCTCGGCACCTATGTCGAGCGCGCCGACAACACCGCGCGCATCCTCGACGTGAAATACTACGTGCTGTTGCCGTCGATCTCCTGGGTCGGCTCGACGCTCGACAACTATCAGTGGGAATCGATCCTGCGCTCGGTGTCGGCGCATCGCTCGTATCGCTGGGTTTATGATGCCGACTATAAGCCGACCAACATCGCCGACTACCTGATTCTCAACGTCCGCATGCCGCGATCGCTGACCTTCTGCTATCGCTTCCTGGCAGAGCATCTGAAGTTCCTGGGCGACGACTATGGCGAGCGCCATGCCTGCCATGCGACGGCGCAAAACACGCAGGCAATGCTGCAAGCAGGATCGATCAAGGACATATTCGATGCCGGGCTGCACGAGTTCCTGGCCGGGTTCATTCGCGACAACACCAGGCTCGGCGACGAGATCGCGCAGGACTACAGGTTTTATTGAGCATGATGCCGGGAAGTGGATATCGGTTTTCGCTAGAGATCATGCACGCGAACGGAAGATGGCCATGCGGCTGAAAATCACGCACCGGACCGAATACCGCTACGACGCACCGGTGCAGTATTTGCTCCAGAGGCTGCGGCTGCTTCCCGTGAGCGGGCCGACTCAGACCGTGCTGTCCTGGGCGCTGAAGGTCGAGGGTGCGCGCGAGGAAGTGCGATTTACCGATCATTACGGCAACGACAACAGGCTGTTGAGCGTCGAGGGTGACCACGACTTCATCACAGTCGAAGCGTTGGGCGAGGTGGTGACGCGCGATACATCGGGTGTTTGTGGGCCTCATCAAGGCTTCGCGCCACTCTGGTTGTTCGCGCAGGAGACCGCTTTGACCACCATAGGCGGCGGCATCCGTGATCTTACCGAGGCGGTCGGCAAGGGCACCGACCTTGACAGGCTGCACCGGCTGATGGCCGCCATTGGCGAGCGCGTCGCCTACACGCCGGGAACAACCAATGCGACGACCTCGGCCGAGGAAGCTTTGGTACTGAAAACCGGAGTCTGCCAGGACCATAGCCACATCTTTGCCGCCGCCGCGCGCGCCATGGGATTTCCGGCCCGCTATGTCAGCGGCTATCTGATGATGGATGCGGTGGAGCAGGCTGCAAGCCACGCCTGGGCCGAAGCGCATGTCGCGGGCCTCGGCTGGGTTGCCTTCGACCCCGCGAACGGTATTTCTCCCGACGAACGCTATGTGAAAGTGGCAACCGGCCGCGACTACCGTGACGCTTCGCCGGTGTCGGGAATTCGACTGGGACAGGCGGAAGAACTGCTTGCGGTCACCGTCACGGTAGAGCAGTAATCCCCCAGGGATTACCGCCTTAAGAGATTCCATGACCTATTGCGTCGGCCTCAAGATCGATCGCGGGCTCGTGTTCATGTCGGACACGCGTACCAACGCCGGTATGGATTCGATCTCGACCTTCAAGAAGATGCATGTCTGGGAACAGCCGGGCGAGCGCGTCATCGTGCTGATGTCGGCCGGCAACCTGGCGACGACACAGGCCGTGGTCAGCCTGCTCGACGAGCGCACCAAGGCGGTGACCGACCGCCATGAGAAGCTGCTCGAGACGCCATCCATGTACCAGACGGTGCGGCTGCTCGGCGACACGGTGAAGGAAGTGATCGCGCAATCGTCGCCCGCGGGCGAGAAGGCCGATTCCTATTTCAATGCTTCCTTCATCCTCGGCGGGCAGATCAAGGGCAGCCCGCCACGCCTGTTCATGATCTACCCCGAAGGCAACTTCATCGAGTCGACCGAGGACACGCCGTTCTTCCAGATCGGAGAGACCAAGTACGGCAAGCCGATCATCATTCGCGCCTACGAAAAGACGATGAGCCTGGCCGAGACGGTGAAACTGCTTCTGGTGTCGTTCGATTCGACGCTGAAGTCGAACCTGTCGGTCGGCCTGCCGCTCGACCTGCTTTTCCTGGAGCAGGACGCCTTTCAGGTCGGCCTTAAAAAGCGGATCGGCCAGGACGACCAGTATTACCGCACGATCTCCGATGGATGGTCGAATGCTCTGAAGACGGCCTTCGCCAGCCTGCCGGATTTTCCTGGCTAGTCCGAATATCTCGCCGCCCGTCGGCGGCTTCAAATATTTCACATGGCTACTAATATCCGATCTTGAGGAGCCGGCGGCTATCACCGGCAGCGAATGACCTGTCGGGAGGACAAGATGAACAATGATGATTTCCGGCAATGGTCGCAACGCGCCGCCGATTGGGGCGCCGACTATCGCAACAATTTGCGTGAGCGGCCGGTACGGCCGCTGATCGAGCCGGGCGACATTTTCAGGAGCATCGAGGCGTCGCCGCCCGAAGACGCGGAGTCGATGGACAGGATTTTCGCCGATTTCCAAGAGAAGATCGTGCCGGGGATGACGCATTGGCAGCACCCGCGCTTCTTCGCCTATTTCCCGGCCAACGCGGCGCCGGTCTCGGTGGTGGCTGAATATCTGGTGTCGGCAATGGCCGCGCAATGCATGCTCTGGCAGACCTCGCCGGCGGCGACCGAGCTTGAAATGCGGACCGTCGACTGGATGCGCCAGGCGCTCGGCCTGCCGGAAGGATTCTCCGGCGTTATCCAGGATTCGGCCTCGTCGGCGACACTCAACGCGGTGTTGACGATGCGCGAGCGGGCGCTGGACTGGCAAGGCAACAAAAAAGGATTGGCCGGGCAGGGCCGATTGCGCATCTATTCCTCCGACCAGGTGCACACTTCGATCGATCGGGCGATCTGGGTGTCAGGCATAGGCGAGGACAATCTCGTGCGCATTCCTGTCGCCGGCCGTTTTCGCGCCATGGACGCAGCCGCACTCGACGCGGCAATCGTCGCCGACCGCGCGGCCGGCATGTTGCCCGCCGGCATCATCGCCAGCGTCGGCGGCACCAGCACCGGGGGCACGGACGATATTGCAGCAATTGCGGCAGTCGCCGGTCGGCATGGGCTCTACCTGCATGTCGATGCCGCCTGGGCCGGGTCGGCGATGATCTGTCCGGAGTACCGGCATTTCTGGGCCGGCGCCGAGCTGGCGGATTCCATCGTCTTCAACCCCCACAAATGGCTGGGCGCGCAATTTGACTGCTCGATGCAGTTCATTCGCCAGCCCGAGGACCTCGTTCGCACGCTGGCCATCAAGCCCGAATTCCTTAAGACACATGGCCGCGACGGCATCATCAACTATTCCGAATGGTCGGTGCCGCTTGGTCGGCGCTTCCGGGCGCTGAAACTTTGGTTTCTGCTGCGCGCGCATGGACTGGAAAACCTGCGAACCATGATCCGCAACCATGTCGCCTGGAGCGAGGGCCTTGCCGCTCGGCTGGCAAGGGAGGTGGATTTCGAGATCGTCACCGAGCCGATGCTGTCGCTGTTTTCGTTCCGGCACAAGGCTGCCTCGGGCGCCGATGCCGACGAGCACAATCTGCGGCTCGTCAATGCGATCAACGACGATGGCCGCATCTACCTGACGCAAACGAAGGTCGATGGAAAGGTGGCGATCCGCTTCCAGGTCGGCCAGTTCGACGCGACGGCGGGAGACGTCGATGCCGCTTTCACCGCCATTACCGAAATTGCGCGTGCCACGGCCTGAAAAGGCTGGATGAAGGTGGCACCGAGGTTCACCCGTACAATCATCAGATTTCGTTAGCCGGCTTGCACCTTTTCATCGGTTTCGTTTTCTATTATAAGCAAGAAAAACGAAAACGGGAGCTTGCCTTATGTATCTGTCGCCGCGCCATGCCGAGATCATCCAGATGGCCAAGGACAACGGCCGCGTGCTGGTCGATGACCTGGCCACGCATTTCAACGTGACGCCGCAGACCATACGCAAGGACCTCAACGATTTGTGCGACCAGCGGCTGCTTTCGCGTGTCCATGGCGGCGCCTTGTTCCCGTCCGGTATCGAGAACATGGAGTATGAAGCCAGGCGCAAGATCGCGGCCGACGAGAAGGAAGCGATAGGCCGCGCGGCGGCCAGGCTGATCCCCGACAACGCCTCGCTGTTCATCAACATCGGCACCACGACAGAGGCGGTCAGCAAGGCACTGCTCGATCACGACGGCCTGATGGTCATCACCAATAACATCAATGTTGCCAATAGGATGCGCATCTATCCCTCAATCGAGGTGGTGATTGCGGGCGGAGTGGTGCGCGGCTCCGACGGGGGTGTTGTCGGCGAGGCGGCGGTTGATTTCATCAGGCAGTTCAAGGTCGACTACGCTGTCATCGGCGCCTCGGCTATCGATCATGATGGCGCGCTGCTCGATTTTGATTTCCGCGAGGTGAAGGTGGCGCAAGCGATCATCGCCAACGCCAGGCACGTCATCCTGGTTTCCGACCAGACCAAGTTCGAACGCACGGCGCCTGTGCGTATCGGCCATCTGTCGCAGGTCAACACCTTCATCACCGATCGCTGCGACATCCCGTCCGTGCGCAAGATCTGCCAGGAGGCCGAGGTTCAGCTCATCGAGACGTCGCTTGGCTGACGCAATTCACGGTCTTCTCACAGGCGTGTGATATTTCGTTTGACATTCGTTATGAGTTCGAAATAATTCCGCCACGGTTTCGCAAAAGAGCAGAAATGGTGCAATGCGAAATCGTGGAGGAGCTAGGTGGACACATCTTCAGTCCGGGACATTTTCGTCATAGGTGGCGGCATCAACGGCTGCGGCATCGCCCGTGATGCCGTGGGACGCGGGTTCTCGGTCTTTCTCGCCGAAATGAACGATCTCGCCAGCGGAACCTCGTCCGGTTCGACCAAGCTGATCCATGGCGGGCTGCGCTATCTCGAATTCTATGAATTCCGCCTGGTGCGCGAGGCGCTGATGGAGCGCGAGGTTCTGTGGAAGAACGCTCCGCACATCATCTGGCCGATGCGCTTCGTGCTGCCCTATGCCAAGGGCCTGCGCCCGGCCTGGCTGATCCGGCTCGGCCTTTTCCTTTACGACCACATCGGCGGGCGCAAGTTGCTGCCGGCGACCAGAACGCTCGACATGGCAAGCGACCCGGCAGGCAAGCCTTTGAAGCCGCTGTTCAAAAAGGCTTTCGAATATTCGGATGGCTGGGTCAACGACGCGCGGCTGGTGGCGCTGAATGCACGTGACGCCGCTGACCGGGGCGCAACGATCCGGACTCGCACCAAAGTGGTTGGAGCGCGCCGCGAGGGCGGAATCTGGGCGATAAAGATCGAGGACCTGCAGACCGGCGAGACCGACGAGGTCAAGGCACGGTTGCTGGTCAATGCGGCGGGTCCTTGGGTCGACCACGTGCTGTCCGGGGTCGTCGGCCTCAGCGATGTGCACAATGTCCGCCTCGTGCAGGGCAGCCACATCGTCATCGCAAAGAAGTTCGACGACCCGCGCGCCTATTTCTTCCAGAACAGGGATGGTCGCATCATCTTCGCCATCCCCTACGAGGACGAGTTCACTCTGATCGGCACCACCGACCAGGATTATCCCGGCGACCCACATGATGTGAAGATCAGCGACACCGAGATCGACTATCTCTGTGCCGCGGCGAGCGAGTATTTCGCGGTTCCCGTCAAGCGTTCCGACATCGTCTGGACCTATTCGGCCGTGCGTCCGCTCTACGATGACGGCGCCTCCAAGGCGCAGGAAGCGACACGTGACTATGTGCTGAAGGCGGATGGCGGCGACGGCGCCGCGCCGCTGGTCAACGCGTTTGGCGGCAAGATCACCACCTATCGCCGGCTGTCGGAATCGATGCTCGAGAAGATCGAAGGTTTTCTCGGCAAGCGCGGCAAGCCGTGGACATCAGATGCGCCGCTGCCGGGCGGCGATTTTCCGGCCACGGGTTTCGATGCGCAGGTGGCGAAGCTGAAAAGCGCCTATCCTTTCCTCGACCAGCGCTTGGCGCGCCGGCTGACGAGGCTCTACGGGACGCGTGTACAGGTGCTGCTCGGCTTGGCCAAGTCGATTGCCGATCTCGGCCGCAATTTCGGTGGCGATCTCCACGAAGCCGAGGTGCGCTATCTCGTTGAAAACGAATGGGCTGTCACGGCGGAAGACGTGCTGTGGCGGCGGACCAAGCGCGGCTTGCATCTTAACCGCGAGCAGGTCGCGGCACTCGATGAATTCATGCGCGGCATAAGCCGGCAGCACGTCGCGGCCGCCGAATGAAGAGGTTTTGAGCTGATGCGGAAAGCCTGGGAGGAGGCGTCATGCTGGAACTGAGGAACGTCACCAAGACGGTCGGTGCGGTCGAGCACATCCGCGACGTGTCGCTGACGCTTCAGCACGGCTCGCTCAACGTTTTGCTCGGGCCCACACTTTCAGGCAAGACCAGCCTGATGCGGCTGATGGCCGGCCTCGATGTGCCGACCTCCGGCTCGGTCTGGTTCGACGGCCGGAATGTCACTGGCACGCCTGTGCAGAAGCGCAAGATCGCCATGGTCTACCAGCAGTTCATCAATTATCCGGCGATGACCGTCTATGACAACATCGCCTCACCCCTCAAGGTGGCCGGCGTCGAGCAGGGCAAGATCGACAGCCAGGTGCGCGAAGCGGCGGCACTCCTCAAACTGACCCCCTATCTCGACCGCACGCCGCTCAATCTGTCGGGCGGGCAGCAGCAGCGCACCGCGCTGGCGCGCGCCATCGTCAAGAATGCCAGCCTTGTGCTGCTCGACGAACCGCTTGCAAATCTCGACTACAAATTGCGCGAGGAATTGCGAGCCGAACTGCCGAGGGTATTCGCGGCCGCCGGTACCATCTTCGTCTATGCCACCACCGAGCCACATGAGGCCCTGCTGCTCGGCGGCAATACGGCAACGCTGTCGGAAGGCCGCATCACCCAGTTTGGGCCGACCATCGACGTGTTCCGCAAACCGGTCGACCTGGTGACGGCGAGGACCTTCGCCGATCCGCCGCTCAACACCATCGTGCTGGCCAAGAAGGGAGCGGATTTTCTGCTGGAGGGCGGCGTCAAGCTGCCGGTGCCCGCTGATCTCGTCGACATCGCCGATGCGAACTATACGGTCGGCTTCCAGCCGCACCATCTTTCGCTCGACCGGCCCAATGCCTCCGCGGTGCCGGTGCGGGCGAAAATCACCATCACGGAAATCACCGGGTCCGAAAGCTTCATCCATCTCGACTTTGCCGATGTGCGCTGGGTGATGTTGACCCACGGCATCAGGGATTTCGAGACAGACGCGGTGGTCGAAGTGTTCATCGATCCACGTCACATCATGGTCTTCGACGAGCACGGCCGGGCCGTGACCGCGCCGAAGCTGGCGGCTTGAGGAGGACGATATGGCGCGCATCGACGTCAACCATGTCAGGCATTCCTATCTGCCGAACCCGCGCAAGGATGCCGATTTCGCGCTGCGCGAAGTGCATCACACTTTCGAGGATGGTGGTGCCTATGCGCTGCTCGGACCGTCCGGCTGCGGCAAGACCACGCTGCTCAACATCATATCGGGGCTGCTGCATCCCTCGCATGGCCAGTTGCTGTTCAACGGCAGGGACGTGACCACCCTGTCGACGCAGGAGCGCAATATCGCGCAGGTGTTCCAGTTCCCGGTCATCTACGACACCATGACGGTCTATGACAATCTGGCGTTCCCGCTACGCAATCGCGGCGTGCCGGAGGCAGACGTCGACCGCAAGGTGCGCGAGACGCTGGAGATGATCGACCTGGCGTCCTGGGCCAAGAAGAAGGCCAGGGGCCTGACCGCCGACCAGAAGCAGAAGATCTCGCTCGGCCGCGGCCTGGTGCGCTCGGACGTCAACGCCATCCTGTTCGACGAGCCGCTGACCGTCATCGACCCGCATATGAAGTGGGTGCTGCGCTCGCAATTGAAACAGCTTCATCGCCGCTTCGGCTACACGATGGTGTATGTCACCCACGACCAGACCGAGGCGCTGACCTTCGCTGACCAGGTCGTCGTCATGTATGATGGCGGCATCGTGCAGATCGGCACGCCGGCCGAACTGTTCGAGCGGCCGCGCCATACCTTTGTCGGTTATTTCATCGGTTCGCCGGGCATGAACGTCATGCCTGTGGCGATCGACGGCAAGACGGCGACGCTCGGCTCGCAGCGTATCGAACTGCCGGGCGCGCCCAAAGCCGCCGGCGGCGCCGTCGAACTCGGCATTCGCCCCGAATATGTGCGGCTCGGCCGGGACGGCATGGCCGTCTCGATCACCAAGGTCGAGGATGTCGGCCGCCACAAGGTGGTTCGCGCCAAGCTGGAAGGCAGGGACATCGCTGCCGTCATAGGTGAGGACGAGACCGTGCCAGCCGAACCGAAGGTGCGGTTCGATCCGGCCGGCATCAACATCTATGCCGGTTCCTGGCGTGTCGAGATGGGGGCATAGATGGACAAGACCTGGAACAACAAGGCCTGGTTCCTCGTGCTGCCGGTGCTGGTGCTGGTGGCCTTCACCGCCGTCATACCGCTGATGACGGTGGTCAACTATTCGGTGCAGGACACGTTCGGAAACAATGTCTTCACCTGGGCCGGCACCGAATGGTTCGAGGAACTGCTTTCGTCCAGCCGCTTCTGGGAAGCGATGGTCCGCAACCTGATCTTTTCCTTTATCATCCTGGCGATCGAGGTGCCGCTCGGCATCTTCATCGCGCTCAACATGCCTAAGAAGGGCTGGGGCGTGCCGGTCTGCCTGGTGCTGATGTCGCTGCCACTGCTGATCCCGTGGAATGTCGTCGGCACCATCTGGCAGGTGTTCGGACGCAACGACATCGGGCTGTTGGGCTATTACCTCAACGCGCTCGGCATCGACTACAATTACGTGCAGGATCCGTTCGATGCCTGGGTGACGATCATCGTCATGGATGTCTGGCACTGGACCAGCCTTGTCGTGCTGCTCTGCTACGCCGGACTGGTCTCGATCCCCGATGCCTTCTACCAGGCGGCAAAGATCGACGGGGCCTCGCGCTGGGCGGTATTCCGCTACATCCAGCTGCCGAAGATGCAGCGCGTGCTTTTGATCGCCGTGCTGCTGCGCTTCATGGACAGTTTCATGATCTACACCGAACCGTTCGTCGTCACCGGCGGCGGGCCGGGCAACTCGACGACCTTCCTGTCGATCGACCTCGTCAAGACGGCGCTCGGCCAGTTCGACCTTGGCCCGGCGGCCGCCATGTCGCTGGTCTACTTCCTCATCATCCTGTTGTTGTCATGGGTGTTCTACACCGTGATGACCAATTACGACGCGGAGCGCTGAAATGGCTGGCGCCAATGAACGAACCGAGCGCAATGCGATGAACGGGACCGCCTCGGAAAGTCTCGCCGGTACACTGTCGCAGAGCGATCTCGACAGGCGCATGCGCCGGCGCGGCGAGGAATCGCGCTGGTGGTGGATCGTGCCGACGCTCTACATCATCGTACTTCTGCTGCCGATTTACTGGCTCATCAATATGAGCTTCAAGACCAATGCCGAGATCGTCAACTCGATGACGCTCTACCCGCACACGCCGACGATCGCCAACTACGTCACCATCTTCACGCAGAGGGCTTGGTATTCCGGCTACATCAACTCGATCACCTATGTCGTCATGAACATGGTGATTTCGGTGTCGGTGGCGCTGCCTGCGGCTTACGCTTTCTCGCGCTATCGTTTCCTCGGCGATAAGCATCTGTTCTTCTGGCTGCTGACCAACCGCATGGCGCCGCCGGCCGTGTTCGCACTGCCGTTCTTCCAGCTCTATTCGGCCTTCGGCCTCATCGACACGCACATTGCGGTGGCGCTGGCGCACTGCCTGTTCAACGTGCCGCTGGCGGTGTGGATCCTCGAAGGCTTCATGTCGGGCGTGCCGAAGGAGATCGATGAAACCGCCTATATCGACGGCTATTCGTTCCCGCGTTTCTTTGTCAGGATATTCATGCCGCTGATCGCCAGCGGCATCGGCGTCGCCTGCTTCTTCTGCTTCATGTTCTCATGGGTGGAACTGTTGATCGCGCGCACGCTGACCACCACCGACGCCAAGCCGATCGCCGCCACCATGACGCGCACCGTATCGGCCGCCGGCATGGACTGGGGCCTCCTTGCCGCAGCCGGCGTGCTGACGCTGATCCCTGGCGCGCTCGTCATCTGGTTTGTCCGCAACTATATCGCCAAGGGCTTCGCCCTGGGGAGGGTATGATCATGAATCTCGACCTCTCCTGGATGGCGTGGACGTGGCCGACGGCCGCTTTCTTCGCCACCATTCTTCTGTTGCTGTGCGGCATGGCCGCTTGGGAATACGCCTCGCCAGGCGGCAATCCGCGCGTCGGCATGCTGCGCTTCGAGACGACACGCGGCGATCGCCTGTTTCTGTCGCTGCTTGGCAGTGCCTTTATTCATCTCGCTTGGCTGGGTCTCGTCGGATCCAACCTTTGGTGGGCTCTCGCTCTCTCCGTGGTCTACGCCGTCGGCGTGTTCCGCTACGTATAGAGGGGGAAACTGTTGGAGCGGCCGCGTGCCGGCGACTGCTCCAGATCGCACTTGAAACTTAAAACTGTGGAGGAAACTAATGCGACGGCAATTTTTAACGTCAACGACCGCCCTTGTCCTGTTGCTGGGGGCAGGCAATGCCTATGCCGGAATGGACGAAGCCAAGTCCTTCCTGGACAAGGAAATCGGCCCCCTGTCGACGCTTTCGCGCGCCGATCAGGAAGCCGAAATGCAATGGTTCATCGACGCCGCCAAGCCGTTCGCCGGCATGGACATCAAGGTCGTCTCTGAAACCATCGCCACCCACCAGTATGAATCGCAGGTGCTGGCGCCGGCCTTTACCGCCATCACCGGCATCAAGATCACACATGACGTTATCCAGGAAGGCGACGTCGTTGAGAAGATCCAGACGCAGATGCAGACCGGCCAGAACCTCTATGACGGCTGGGTCAACGATTCCGACCTGATCGGCACCCACTGGCGCTACCAGCAGGTGCGCAATCTGACCGACTGGATGGCGGGTGAGGGCAAGGACGTCACAAATCCGAACCTGGACCTGAAGGACTTCATCGGCACCTCGTTCACGACGGCTCCCGACAAGAAGCTCTACCAACTGCCCGATCAGCAGTTCGCCAACCTCTACTGGTTCCGTTACGACTGGTTCAACGACGAGAAGAACAAGGCCGACTTCAAGGCGAAATACGGCTACGACCTCGGCGTTCCGGTCAATTGGTCGGCGTATGAGGACATCGCCGAATTTTTCACCGGTCGCGAGATAGACGGCAAGAAGGTCTATGGCCACATGGACTACGGCAAGAAGGACCCGTCGCTGGGCTGGCGGTTCACCGACGCCTGGCTGTCGATGGCCGGCAATGGCGACAAGGGCCTGCCGAATGGCTTGCCGGTCGACGAGTGGGGCATCAAGGTCGACGAGAATTCACGCCCTGTCGGCTCCTGCACCGCCCGCGGCGGCGATACCAATGGTCCTGCGGCGGTCTATTCGATCCAGAAGTATCTCGACTGGTTGAAAGCCTACGCGCCTGCCGAAGCGCAAGGCATGACCTTCTCTGAATCCGGCCCGGTGCCGGCGCAAGGGGCGGTTGCCCAGCAGATCTTCTGGTACACCGCCTTCACCGCTTCGATGGTCGACGCCGGCGCCAAGGCGGTGCTGAACGACGATGGCACGCCGAAGTGGCGCATGGCGCCGTCGCCGCACGGCGTCTACTGGAAGGACGGCATGAAGCTCGGCTACCAGGACGTGGGTTCCTGGACGCTGATGAAGTCGACGCCGACCGATCGCGCCAAGGCCGCCTGGCTTTACGCGCAATTCGTCACCTCGAAGACCGTGGACGTGAAGAAGAGCCATGTCGGCCTGACCTTCATCCGCGAGAGTACTATCCACGACAAGAGCTTCACCGAACGTGCGCCGAAGCTCGGCGGCCTGATCGAGTTCTACCGCTCACCCGCCCGTGTGCAGTGGTCCCCGACCGGCACCAACGTGCCTGACTATCCGAAGCTGGCTCAGCTCTGGTGGCAGGCAATCGGCGATGCGTCGTCCGGAGCCAAGACGGCGCAGGAAGCGATGGACTCGCTCTGCGGCGAGCAGGAGAAGGTGATGAGCCGCATCGAGAAATCGGGTGTCCAGGGCGATATCGGCCCGAAGATGGCCGAAGAGCATGATCTCGCCTACTGGAACGCCGACGCGGTCAAGAAGGGCAATCTCGCGCCTCAGCTCAAGATCGAGAACGAGAAGGAAAAGCCGGTCACCATCAACTACGACGAACTGGTCAAGAGCTGGCAAAAGTAAGACGATCTATGCGGGCGTTCGCGCCCGTGTGAAATTGAGGGAGGCGGCGCGTTGCCGTCTCCCTTCTTTTTGTCAAGGCGGAGGATGCAGAATGAGCGGTTTGGTGCTTGCGATCGACCAGGGAACGACATCGACACGGGCGATCCTGTTCGACGGCACGATGAATGTCGTGGGCAGCGGACAGAAGGAATTCGCCCAGCACTATCCGGCCTCAGGCTGGGTCGAACACGATCCGGAGGAGATCTGGTCGAGCGTCATTGAGACGGTGAGGGCCGCGCTGAAGAATGCCGGCCGCGACGCTTCGGATGTGGCTGCGATCGGCATCACCAACCAGCGCGAGACGGTCGTCATCTGGGACAAAGCGACCGGCAAACCGATTCACAACGCCATTGTCTGGCAAGACCGGCGCACCGCACCGTTATGCCAGAAGCTCAGGAAGCAGGGGCTTGAGAAGAAATTCACCCGCAAGACCGGCCTGCTGCTCGACCCCTATTTCTCCGGCACCAAGATCGCCTGGATGCTGGACAAGGTGAAGGGCGCGAGGAAGCGTGCCGAGAAGGGCGAGCTGCTCGCCGGCACCATCGACAGCTTTTTGATCTGGCGGCTGACCGGCGGCAAGGTTCACGCCACGGATGCCACCAACGCGTCGCGCACGCTGGTCTACAACATTGCGGAGAATGCCTGGGACGAGGAGCTGCTGGCCATCCTGCGCATCCCCGCCGCGATGCTGCCCGAAGTCAAGGATTGCGCCGATGATTATGGAATAACAGAGAAAAACCTGTTTGGCGCCGAAATCAGAATCCTCGGCGTTGCCGGCGACCAGCATGCCGCGACGATTGGCCAGGCCTGCTTCGAGCCGGGCATGATGAAATCCACCTATGGCACCGGCTGTTTTGCGTTGCTCAACACCGGCAGCGACCTGGTGCGGTCGAAGAACCGACTCTTGACCACCATTGCCTATCGGCTGAACGGCAAGACCACCTATGCGCTGGAAGGCTCGATCTTCATCGCTGGGGCTGCCGTGCAATGGCTGCGCGACGGCATCAAGGTGATCGGCAAGGCAGAGCAGAGCGGCAAACTCGCGGCGGAAGCCGATCCGACGCAGAACGTCTATCTGGTGCCGGCCTTTGTCGGGCTCGGTGCGCCGCACTGGGATGCCGAGGCGCGGGGCGCGATTTTCGGATTGACCCGCAACACCGGACCGGCGGAGTTTGCCCGCGCGGCACTGGAATCCGTCGCCTACCAGACCCGCGACCTGCTCGACGCCATGCACAAGGATTGGAAGGGCGCCAAGGCAAAGACGGTGCTCAGGGTCGATGGCGGCATGGTGGCATCGGACTGGACCATGCAGCGCCTGGCCGACATTCTCGACGCGCCGGTCGATCGGCCGACAATTCTGGAGACGACCGCGCTGGGGGCGGCATGGCTTGCCGGTTCGAAGGCCGGCGTATGGCCGAAGGCGCGGGAATTCGCGAAGACCTGGGCCCTGGAGCGGCGGTTCGTGCCCGACATGGAATCCGCTACCCGGTCCGTCAAATTGGCGGGCTGGCGGGACGCTGTGCGCCGGACATTGAGCGTGCCATAATCGCCTTGAGGTGAGGGCTTGGCGAGGGGGAAATGACGCCGGAATGGTATAGCAACTGGTGCGCGGAGGCATTCGAACAGCTTACCGCGAAGAACGCCCGTCTGGAGAAGGATTTCCACTTGGGGCACTGGCCGCGCTATGACTACGACCTGACAACGGGGAAGCTGCTGTTTTCACAGGAAGGGAAGGTCGCGGTCGTCGCCGAAATCCAGATCGCAGGTTCCACGAGCACAATGGCTGGCAACTGGCTGTGGGCCTGGGCGAACTCCAACCTGCCCGACGAACTCCTTGCGGACGCAAAGCAGGTCCGATCCTTCGGGGAACAGAACGGCATCGACGAGCTGGCGCAGGCTTACGTGGTCGATACCGACGACGACCTCGAAGCACTCGGATGGGAACTCAGCGGGGCTATGGTACGGATTTGCGACGCTGTTGGAGCGTACCGCTCTCCCCGCGGCAAAGGCGGCGGTCTTACCTGGTTATCAAGAGCCTGAGCTGGGCCAGCGACAAACGCGACCACTGCCAACCATGTTAGGATAGACGCGACAAGGCCCGCGTCTTCTACACGCGGGCCTTTACTCACCATTACCAGCTACTGATACTCAATACGGATCAGTAAGGGGAGCGGCACTCCCGACGAGGACCATTGTTCGGCTGGAAGGTGTTGTCGGAAGCGCGGTAGCTCCGATAATGATCGTAGCACCACTGAACGTGCGAGTTGCCTTCATAGACGCGGTTGTTCTCGTTGTTGACAATCGCGCCGGTGATCAGCGCGCCAGTCGCGAAGGCGGCCAGCGGGAACCAGTAGTCGCCATGACGGCGATAGCCGGGGCGATATTCACGATAGCCGCGATGCCCATTCCAATACATGTCACCGTTGCGGCTAAAGCTTCGATTGCGCGAGAAATTGCGGTCGAAGGAGCGGTTTCTCCTCCACTCCCGGTATTGCACCGTCTGCACATCCGGCGCTGCCGCCTGGGAGAGTGGCACGAAGTTGGGCTGGGCGTTGACCGGCACCACCTCCGCCGCGACGAATGTCGCCGAAAGGGTGGCGGCAAGCAGGCCCGTTGTGATTCTATTCATTGGTATTCTCCTCGAGGGTTGGCGAACGTCCCTTTGGCAAAAAACGACAGTGCGTCGGATTTGTTCCGCCGTGTAGGCAGCCGTTCCCGCACGAAACCCAAACCGCCGGGCTGGTCGCCAGAACCCGGGGGGAACAAGCAAGGGGCAGCGAATTAGGGCAAAGAGCAGGTTTGGAACCCCTCTTTTCCGGTTGACCGGTCGCGGCACTCTCCCTATGTTCCGCGCAATTTCGAGGGCGGCCTTTTCGAGCCCGCGGGAGCGCGTAGCTCAGCCGGTAGAGCAACTGACTTTTAATCAGTAGGTCATGGGTTCGAATCCCATCGCGCTCACCATCGTCAAATGACATGCCAGCGCTTTTGATTTGCCCATGTATCTTTGCGGCGCTCAACGACCGTTCAGACGCCTCCTGACAGGTGCACGTCCAGAACGGCGGCTTTCTTGGCGATCAGTCCTGTCAGATCCGCGTCGGATCGCTTGGTGCCGGTCCGTTCGCGCAGCAACGAGATGACCGCGCTCATCGAAAGCTGGGCAGTGCGATCGCTCAGGATAGCGTCCACCGCGCCGGCAACATCCGGGGTCTCCGTCGGTGCTCGCATGATCGGTTCCTTTCTGTTCAGGTCGGCCTCGGCGCCGTTGGCCGGTCCCCGCACGCCACGGTCGAAGATGACGGCCAGGCCGTTCTTCACGGCGAGGGCGGCGACCATGTCGTCGAGGTCGTGATCGGAAAGCGCTGGCTCCGAAGGATCGGGCTTCAGGGTTCTGCGGATCACTCCGGCAGCCTGATCAGTCGACACAAAGCCAAAATGCCGTTTTCTGGCCTCGACATATTGCTCGATGATCATGCTCAGGCGCCGCGCTGCGACATCCCTGGGTTGCTGCATCTGGGCCTCCTTCGGCTGCCGCAAGCGCAAGGTCGACAGCACCAGAAGGAAATAGGGCGGCGGATCTACTCAAACAGGGGACGGATCGATCATTCGACGCATCTTGCGCTGATATAGGAACGATCCGGGCCTTGATGCATTTTGGCTCTATGACCAGCTCATTGAGGGACGCCGGGACATGAAGATTGCCCATGTCGCACCACTCTACGAATCGGTGCCGCCACGACTTTACGGGGGTACCGAGCGTATCATCTCGTATCTTACCGAAGCTCTCGTCGATCTCGGCCACGAGGTGACGTTGTTTGCCAGCGGCGACACGAAGAGCTCCGCCAAACTGGTGCCATGCCGCGAAAGGGCGCTTCGTCTCGATCCGCGTCCGCTGAAGTCCGAGATCGCGGCACATTTGTCGATGCTCGACGAAGTGCGCAAACGGGCCGACGACTTCGACGTCGTGCATTTCCATCTGAGCCATTTCCTGCATTTCCCGTTTTTCCGTGATATGCCGCAGCGCACGGTGACAGCGCCGCATGGCAGGCTAGATTACGCGGACCTCGCGCAAGCCTATGACCGGTTCCCGCGGTTCCCAATGATTTCCATATCCCGCAGCCAGCGGGCGCGGTTCGCATCCGCGAACTGGCTGGCGACGATCCATCACGGGCTGCCGCTTGACCTTTATGAGGCCGATTTCGAGGCCGGTTCGGACGGTACCTACCTTGCTTTTCTCGGCAGAATGTCACGCGACAAGCGGCCGGACCGGGCAATCGAGATTGCCCGCCGAACCGGCCTGAAACTGAAGCTCGCCGCCAAGGTCGGCGATGGCGACCGCGCCTATTTCGAGGAAGTCGTGCAGCCGCTGATCGATGGCGACCGGGTCGAGTATGTCGGCGAGATTGGTGAGGACCAGAAGGCCCGGTTTCTGGGCAATGCGGCCGCCTTGCTGTTTCCTATCGACTGGCCTGAACCCTTCGGGCTTGCGGTGATCGAGGCCATGGCGTGCGGAACCCCGGTCATGGCTTGGAGTTGCGGCGCTATGCCCGAGATCATCGATCATGGGGTCACCGGCTTTGTCGTCGAAACCATCGAAGATGCCGTCGCCTCGATGCCGGCTCTCCTGCAACTCGACAGGCGACGAATAAGAACGGCCTTCGAAAGGCGGTTTTCGGCCGATAGAATGGCCAGGGATTATGTCGAGGCCTATTCGCGGCTGACCACCGGCCACGAAGAGAGCAGGGCCTCATAGATCTTCAACCCGTTCGGAAACCAGCACGGGACAATCTTCTTGACCATTACCCAACTCGACGAGCGCAAGCTCGATCCTGCGATAGCACTGGCTTCCCTGGACGAAACCGCGCCCAGGGAGCCGCATCGGCTTTACGCTCTCAAGCATGGCGATTGCTTTGCCGTCGCCGACGCCTATGGCGACATACGTGGCGCCGGCGACGGCTTCTTCCGCGACGACACGCGCGTGCTCTCCGAATTTCGCCTGACGGTTGGCGGACGATCGTTGTCGCTGCTGGGCGCATCGCTCAGCCAGGACAACGTCCTGTTCACCAGCAACCTGACCAATCTGCCGATCGAGAGCGCCGCGGGCCGCCAGATTCCGCAGGGCGCGATCCATATCGAGCGGGTCAGGCTTCTGTGGCAGGAAAGGCTATATGAACGCATCACGCTCTCGAACTATAGCCGGGAGCATTCGACGGTCTTGGTGTCACTGCGCTTCGGCGTTGATTTTCGCGACATGTTCGAAGTCCGGGGCTCGACCCGCTCCAAGCGCGGTACCGCGCACACGGCCGAGATCGACCAGAGTTCGGTCGTGCTCCGCTACGAAGGGCTGGACAAGGTCGTGCGGACCTCGGCCATTTCGTTTTCACAGCCCCCGGATCAACTGACCTCCGAGCGGGCGGATTTCTTCATTGCCGTCACCAAGCGCAGCCGCCAGACGCTGTATGTGGAGGTGGGGAGCAAGACACCGGCCCGCCCGCAAAGTGAACGTTTCCGGGCCGCGGCGGCGCGCGCCCGTTTCGGCATGCGCGCCAAGCGCCGGCATGGGGCAACGCTGCACAGTTCAGGCCGCGTCTTCAATGATTGGATGGAACGGGCGCGTGCCGATGTGGCATTGCTCACCACGGAACTGGCGACCGGGCCTTACCCATATGCCGGGATCCCGTGGTTCTCCACCGCCTTCGGCCGCGACGGCGTGATTTCAGCTCTGCAGATGCTTTGGCTCAATCCCGGCCTGGCTCGTGGCGTGCTTGCCTTTCTCGCCCAGCACCAGGCGACCGAAACCTCTCCCTTCAGCGATTCCGAGCCCGGCAAGATCATGCACGAGACCCGCAAGGGCGAGATGGCGGCGCTGAGCGAGTTGCCGTTCGGCCGCTACTATGGCGGCGTCGATACGACGCCCCTCTACATCCATCTCGCCTGCGCCTATGCGGACCGCACGGGAGACACGGCTTTCATCGATGGCCTTTGGCCATCGCTGTGCGCCGCCGCCGAGTGGATCGAGACAGCGAGCCGTTCGACAGGGTTTCTTACCTATCAGCGCGCCGCGGAATCCGGCCTTGCCAACCAGGGATGGAAGGACAGCTTCGATTCCGTCTTCCATGCCGACGGCCGCATTCCGAAAGGGCCGATCGCGCTGGTCGAGGTGCAGGGTTACGTCTTTGCAGCATTTCGGGGATTGGCAAAGCTGGCACGGCTGCGCGGCGAAGAGGAGCGGGCGGAGAATTGGGAGCTGCGCGCCGATGCCATTCGCCAACAAGTCGAACGCCATTTCTGGATCGAAGAGCTTGGCTACTATGCGCTGGCGATCGATGGCGATGGCCAACCCTGCAAGGTGCGCACGTCCAATGCGGGTCACCTGCTCTATGTCGGCCTTCCCAATCCGGATCGCGCACGCATGGTCGCCGACCAGCTGCTGTCGGCTTCGTTCCATTCCGGCTGGGGGCTGAGAACGCTGGCGGACGATGCGATCTTCTTCAATCCGATGTCCTATCATAACGGCTCCATCTGGCCGCACGACACCGCGATCTGCGCCGCCGGGCTGGCGCGATACGGCATCCGCGACAGCGTGGTGCGGTTGATGAGCGGGACCTTCGAATCCGCGGTTCATTTCAACATGCGGCTACCCGAACTGTTCTGCGGGTTCACGCGCTCGGCCGGCGAAGCGCCGATTGCCTATCCGGTGGCTTGCCTGCCGCAGGCCTGGTCCGCGGGCTCCGCCTTCATGCTCATGCAGGCCTGCCTCGGCCTACAGATCGACGGTTGGACGAACGAAATTCACGTGACCCGGCCGCACTTGCCGATCGGCATCGACAATCTTGTCATTCGCCATCTCTCGGTGGGACATGTGGCGGTGGACCTGACGTTTCAGCGCGTGGGGGATCGTGTCGGTGCCTTCCTTGCGGATGCGCATGAAGGATTGGTGCCACTGGTGGTCAAGAGCTGAAAAATCGGAACCAACACCGGGTGCGGAACGTTGGATCAGCACGCCAAGGATGCTGGAGTTCCTGTCGGTGGATCTGCCGCGTCCCATTGAAAGGTAATCAATTCGAAATGCCCGACAACAGTTCGTACCTGGTCGTACCCTCGGCCGCACTGTGGCTCTTCGTTCTCGTAATTGTCGGTATCTCATGCGTCGCGCTCGCGGTGGTGCTGTCACGGGCGCGCCGGGCCAGAAACATGAAGCTCGCCCGTCTCGAAGCAGGATCCGTTCGCAGCCCATTGCCGGAGTTCGAAAAGAACGGGCAATCCGCGGCCGCCGCCCTCGTCCAATGGTCGCCGGAAACGTTGCGTCACATTCTGGCGAAGGAACTTCCCGATGCACAGGTGATCGTGGTGTCAAATCGCGAACCCTACATCCATAACCGCAACGGCGAGGGCATCCAGCTGGTCGTACCCGCCAGCGGGCTGGTCTCCGCCCTGGAGCCGATCACGCGCGCCTGTGCGGGCACATGGATCGCCTATGGCGGCGGTTCGGCCGATGCGCTGGTGGTCGACGAAAACGACCGCGTCGAAGTGCCGCCGGAAAACCCTTCCTATACGTTGCGCCGTGTCTGGCTGAGCGAGGAAGAACAGCAAGGCTATTATCTCGGCTTTGCTAATGAGGGGCTTTGGCCGCTGTGCCACATAGCCTTCACCCGACCGATATTCCGTGCTTCCGACTGGGAGGCCTACGAGGCGGTTAACCGCAAATTCGCCGACACCGTCGTCGCGGAGGCACGCAACGAGCGGCCCATCGTGCTGGTCCAGGACTACCATTTCGCCTTGTTGCCGCGGATGATCCGGGAGCGCCTGCCGGAAGCCATCATCATCACCTTCTGGCACATTCCATGGCCGAATTCCGAGGTATTCAGCATCTGCCCATGGCGCGAGAAGATCCTAGAAGGATTGCTGGGCAGTTCGATCGTCGGCTTTCACACCCAGTTCCATTGCAACAACTTCATCGACAGCGTCGACCGCTTCCTGGAGAGCAGGATCGAGCGCGAGGATTCCGCCATCTCCTATGGCGGCCAGATCAGCCTGGTTCACGCGTATCCGATTTCAATCGAATGGGAGCCGGCGCGACAGGCCCAGCTGCCCGAGGTGGCGCAATGCCGTCGGCATGTTCGTGAAAAATTCGGGCTGGCGGACGATGTCAGGCTGTGTGTCGGCGTCGAACGTCTCGACTACACGAAGGGCATCCTCGATCGCTTTACCGCACTCGATGAGCTGCTGAGGCTCCATCCGGAATGGATTGGCAAGGTCGCCTTCCTGCAGATCGCGGCACCCAGTCGCGGCACCTTGCCCGCATACCAACAGTTGCATGAAGAGTGTCTGCGTCAAGCCGAGGATCTCAACCGGCGCTATGGCCGCGACGGCTACACTCCCGTCCTGATGGTCACGGAACATCATTCGCAGGAACAGGTCTACGAAATCTACCGGGCCGCCGACGTTTGCTTGGTCACGAGCCTGCATGACGGCATGAACCTGGTGGCCAAGGAGTTCGTCGCGGCGCGCAATGACGAACAGGGGGTCCTGCTGCTCAGCATGTTCGCCGGCGCTTCCAAGGAATTGCTGGAAGCGCTGATCGTCAATCCCTACGACGCCACAATGATGGGCGACGCCTTGTTGCAGGCTTTGACGATGTCGTCGGAAGAGCAGCGGCAGCGCATGCAAAGGATGCGTGAGGTCGTTCGCGACAATAATGTCTACCGGTGGGCAGGCAGCATGCTTCTCGATGCCGCGCGCCTGCGCAAACGCGTTGCGGTCGATCGCGCCGTCGGCGCCGCCCCGACCTCATCGGGCAACGTGATCTCGCTGCTCGATCGCAGACGGGTGGCGGCGCTGTGATGTCGCTTCTGCCAAAACTGCCCGCGCCTGAGCTCCCAACAGGCCCGTGGGCCTTGTTCCTGGACATTGACGGCACGCTTCTCGAACACGCCGCGCATCCCGATGCGGTGGTTGTCGGCGATGAATTGCGTACGCTGCTGGCGAGGCTCGAATTGCAATTGGATGGAGCTCTGGCGTTCATCACGGGACGATCGATCGCCGCGGTCGACCATCTTTTCCAGCCGCTCAGATTGCGCGCCGCCGGGCTGTATGGGCTCGAGCACAGGCTCATCCGCGACGGCCCGGTCGAGGCGGCGGGAGAGCCGGCCGACATTGCGGCACTTGCCGAGGAAATCGAAGCGGAGCTGGGCAGTTCGGACGTTTATATCGAGCGCAAGGGACCGATCCTGGCAGTCCACACGCGCGCGGCACCGCAACTGTTGCGGCGCGCGACGCAACTGGTCGAACAGGCGTTGGGCAGGTTGCCTACGGGATATCGGGTGCTGGCCGGCAATGCCGGCGTTGAATTGATGCCGCTGGAGGCAGCAAAGGGAGCGGCCATCAGGCGCTTTCTGGATCTGCCTGCTTTCGAGGGGCGGCGGCCGGTGTTTCTAGGCGACGACACATCCGACGAGAATGGTTTCGAGGCCGTGAACGAGATGGACGGCATGTCGATCCGCATCAAACCGCACGGACCGACAGCGGCGCGCCATGTGCTTGCCAACGTCGGCGAGGCTTTGGCTTGGCTGGGTGCGGTGAGCCAGCGTAATTTGGATGGATCGACCGGCCTGGTCCATCCCTTCAATCGAAGGAGTCCGTGATGACCCAATTCACCAGTCTCATCTTGGAGATCATGCCTGCCTGGCTACGCCGGCGGTCGCTGCCGAATACGCACGAGACCCAGCCGAGTTTCGATCCGTCGCGCCCGCAGGACGCGGATGAGGTCTGGCGCCAGTTTGTTCAAAAGGATCTCTTTGACGCCAACATGCAGGATTACGACGAGACCGGAGATAGAAAGACCAGCCGCCACTGAGGGCGGTTAGCCTTCCCCGAAGACAAGCGAAACATTTCCACCGGCGTGACGCTCGAGGCGGCCGGCAAGGTCGAGTTCAAGCAGCACCATGAAGACCTGGGCGGGATGCAGGCCGGTGTGGCGGATGATCTCGTCGACCGGCACCGGTGTCGGCCCCAGCGCCTCGATCACCTTGGCCCGGTCGCTCTCGCCTGGTGGCGGTGTGGCCGAAAAGTCGGGCGGGTCCTCAAACGGCGGCAGATCAGGCGCCCGCATGCCGGTCAGCGGAAGGATCGCCCTGGAAATGTCCGAAGCTTCGGTGACCAGCGTGGCGCCGTCCTTGAGCAGACCGTTGGTACCGGCCGCGCGCGGATCGAGCGGGGAGCCGGGTACCGCAAAGACCAACCGGCCCATCTCGCCGGCAAGCCTGGCGCTGATCAGCGAGCCTGAGCGCTGTGCTGCCTCAACCACCACCAGCCCAAGAGCGGCGCCCGCGACAAGGCGGTTGCGGCGCGGGAAATCCTGGGCACGCGGCTGCCAGCCGAACGGCATTTCCGAGATGATGGCGCCACGCTCCGCAATGTCATCGCACAGACCGGCATTTTCGGGCGGGTAGGGCAGGTCGAGCCCACCGGCGAGCACGCCGACCGTACCGGTCAAGAGACTGCCCTGATGCGCCGCCGTGTCGATGCCACGTGCCAGGCCGGAGACGATGCCGTAGCCGTCTCGTCCGAGATCGGCTGCCAGCATGCGCGCCATCTTGATGCCGGCAAGCGATGCGTTGCGGGCGCCGACTATCGCGACACCCGGCAACCGGAACACCGCGGCATTGCCCCTGACCGCCAGCATCGGCGGCGGATTGTCCATGCTGCGCAACAGCGGCGGATAGTCCGCCTCCCCAATACCGACAAAGCGTGCTCCAACTCGCCGCGCGGCCTCCATCTCGGCCTCGGCCTCGGCAAGGGAAGGGATGCGCACGATCCGGTTGGCGCCGCCGGAAATCATCAGTTCCGGCAGCATTTCCAACGCGACTTCGGCCGAACCGAAACGGTTGATCAGGTCGCGAAAGGAGGCAGGGCCGACATTCTGGGTGCGGATCAGCCGCAGCCAGCTCAGCCGCTGGCGATCGGTGAGACGCGGCCCGGCGGCCGGTTCGCTCACCCCTTGGCTCCGATCTTGCCTTCGGAGCCGGCAATCAGTCGCGAAATGTTTTCTCGGTGCTTGATGAAGACAATGATGCTCATCACCACGAACAGAATGGCTATCTGCGGCGTGCTCAGGAAATAAAGCGCGATCGGTACCACCACGGCAGCAGCCAGCGCCGCCAGCGATGAGTAGCGGAAGAGGAAAGCCATCACCAACCATACGACAGCGAAGATCAATGCGACTTGCCAGGCAAGGCCGACCAGCACGCCGAGATAAGTGGCGACGCCCTTGCCACCCTTGAAGCCGAGCCATGCCGGGAACAGGTGGCCCAGAAAGGCGCCGAGACCAGCCCAGATCGCGGCTTCAGGCGCGAAATGGCCTGCTATCAGCACGGCGGCCGTGCCTTTCAGCGCATCGAGCAGCAAAGTCGCGGCGGCAAGCCCCTTGTTGCCGGTGCGCAGCACATTGGTGGCGCCGATATTGCCTGAACCGATCTTGCGCACATCGCCAAGGCCGGCCGCGCGGGTAAGCAGCAGGCCGAACGGAATCGAGCCCAGCAGATAGCCGAACACCAGCGCCAGGATTGGGCCGTAAGTCATTGTTCCCCCCGCGTTCCCCCAACCATGCCTGAAGTCGCATGGCTACCGCCGGCTCAGGCAGAAAATATTGTGCGGCCCGCCACCAGCGTTTGCAAGACCTTGCCTTGCAGCCGTGCGCCTTCGAAGCAGGTGTTTTTCGAGCGCGAGCGGATACCGCTTTCGCTGACTATCCAGGGTTCATCGAGGTCGACAAGCGCGAGATCGGCGACGGCGCCTGGCTTCAGCGTGCCGCCGGCCAATCCAAACAGCCTCGCCGGCGCGGTGGACAAGGTTTCGATCAGCCTGAGCAGGGGCACGTCGCCATTGTGGTAGAGGCGCAAGGCCGCGCCCAGCAGGGTTTCGAGGCCAATGGCACCGGCCGCGGCGTCGGCGAAGGGCAGGCGCTTGGTATCGACGTCCTGCGGATCGTGCGAGGAGACGATGACATCGACCGTTCCGTCCTTGACCGCATCGATCATCGCCAACCGGTCCTCCTCGGCCCGCAGCGGCGGCGTCAGGCGGAAGAAGGTGCGGTACTCGCCAACGTCGTTTTCATTGAGAGACAGATTGTGGATCGACACGCCAGACGTCACTGCCGCGCTGTCGGCCTTCGCACGCGCCACGGCGCTTGCCGCCATTGCCGTCGAGATCTTCGCGGCGTGGTACGAACCTTGCGTCAGCCGCGCCAGCGCGAGGTCACGCTCGAGCGGGATGGATTCGGCTTCACGTGGAATGCCGGAGAGGCCGAGCCAACTGGCATACAGGCCTTCGTTCATGACGCCCGACGACCCAAGATCGGCATCCTGCGTTTCATGGACGATGGTGGCGCCGAAATCGCGCGCATAGGTTAGCGCGCGACGCATCACCAGCGCGCTCGATATGGTATGCCTGCCATCGGTGAAGGCGACCGCGCCCGCCTCGCGCAGCAGCCCGAACTCCGTCATTTCACGTCCGTGGAGGCCCTTGGTGATGGCGGCGGCCGGAAAGATATTGACGACGGCCGTGTCCTTGGCGGTGCGCAGCACGAATTCGACCAGCGCCACATTGTCGATCACCGGATCGGTGTCTGGCATCATCACGATGGACGTGACGCCGCCGGCCGCCGCGGCGACACTTGCCGAAGCGATGGTTTCGCGATGCTCGCCGCCGGGCTCGCCGATGAAGACCCGACCATCGATCAGGCCGGGGATGATCGCCTTGCCGCTGCAGTCGATCGCCGTAGCGCCGTCGGGGACGCCGTGGTTCAGCGCCGCCTTGCCCGCGGCAACGATTTTCCTGCCTTCGACTATGACGGAGCCAACTTCATCAAGGCCGCGTGACGGGTCGATGATGCGGGCGCGTTCAAAGACCGTGATGCTCATGCGCCGCGGCCTTCTTGATTGCGGCCCTCTTGATTGCGGCGGGGATCGAGCAGCGCTTCCATCACCGCCATGCGCACGGCGACGCCCATTTCCACCTGCTCCTGGATGACGCTTTGCGGGCCGTCGGCGATTTCGGACGCGATCTCGACACCGCGGTTCATCGGGCCAGGATGCATGACAAGCGCGTCATCCTTGGCGGCCTTCAGTTTCTCGGCGTCTAGACCAAAATAGCGGAAATATTCGCGCACCGACGGCACGAAGGCTCCTTCCATGCGCTCGCGCTGCAAGCGCAACATCATCACCACATCCGCGTCCTTCAGGCCCTCCGCCATCGAGCGGCAGACGATCACGCCCATCCTGTCGATGCCCGAGGGCAATAGCGTCGAGGGCGCCACCACCCGTATTTGTGCGCCGAGTGCGTTGAGCAGCATGATGTTGGAGCGCGCCACACGCGAATGCAGGATGTCGCCGCAGATCGCCACGATCAGCTTCGACAGCGCACCCTTGGCGCGGCGGATGGTGAGTGCGTCGAGCAGCGCCTGTGTCGGGTGTTCGTGGGCGCCGTCGCCGGCATTGACCACCGAGCAGCCGACCTTCTGCGCCAGGAGGGCCGCCGCGCCCGCCGACTGATGGCGGATGATCAATATGTCAGGCCGCATGGCGTTGAGCGTCATCGCGGTGTCGATGAGCGTTTCGCCCTTCTTTACCGAGGAACTCGCCACCGACATGTTCATGACATCGGCGCCAAGCCGCTTTCCGGCCAGTTCGAACGAGGATTGCGTGCGGGTCGAGGCTTCGTAGAAGAGATTGATCTGGGTGCGGCCGCGCAGCGTCGAGGTCTTTTTTTCGGACTGGCGCGAGATCGCGACCGCCCGATCCGCCCTGTCGAGCAAAAGCTCGATGTCGGCGGGCGAAAGGTCGCTGATGCCCAGAAGATGGCGGTGAGGGTAGAGTGGCAGGGACGAAGCGTCGGTCATCTCAAGGGGCTGCTATAGGGTGCGGATTTCGCGCCCGCAAGCACCCGCTTTGGATTGACGCCGTTCTCCTCAATTTTTCGTGTAGATAGCCGATTAGATCGGCCGGTATTTTCGTCGCGCGCGCAGCAACGCTTGGCTATATCTAAGCCGACGGCCTCGGATTCGAGGCTTTCCGACAATAGGGCCTTTCTAGAAGGATCGGCTAGAAGGATTGGGCGTGACCGACGACGTAACGAACCAGCCGCCGCCGCTGACGGGCGGCAACGCCTGGCGAGGCGATCCGTTGCTGATCCAGCTTGCCGAGCGCTTTTCCGATCCGGTGCGCAAGGATCTCGACGGGCTCGGCCGTTTCGTGCTGACGCAAGAAGCGCAGGAACTGGCGCGCCTCGCCAATGTCGAGACGCCGAAACTCAGGACGCACGATCGCCAGGGACGGCGCATCGACCTGGTCGAATTCCATCCCGCCTACCACGCCTTGATGCGCCGCTCGGTGGCCAACGGCCTGCATTCCTCGGTCTGGGAAAATGGCGACGCCGAGATCGGCCGCCGCCATCAGGTGCGCGCCGCCCGTTTTTACCTGACGGCGGAACTCGAGACCGGGCATCTCTGCCCCATCACCATGACCAGCGCCTCGCTGGCGGCATTGATGGCCAGCCCAAAACTGTTTCGCGAATGGGCGCCGCGCGTGACGACGCGCAAATACGACCAGAGCCAGAAGCCGCCCGTCGAAAAGACCGGACTGACGCTCGGCATGGGCATGACCGAGAAACAGGGCGGCACCGATGTGCGTGCCAATGTGACCCGGGCGGAACGCGTCGGTAGCGGCTTCTACCGCCTGACGGGACATAAATGGTTCATGTCGGCGCCGATGTCGGACGCCTTCCTGGTGCTGGCACAGGCGCCGGAGGGACTGTCCTGCTTCCTGGTGCCGCGCGTGCTCGGCGACGGGTCTGGCAACGGCTTTCGCTTCCAGCGGCTGAAGGACAAGCTCGGCAATCGCTCGAACGCGTCTTCCGAGGTTGAATTCGTCAACGCCATCGGGGAGATGGTCGGCGAACCCGGCGCCGGCGTCAAGACGATCATGGACATGGTGACGCTGACCCGGCTCGACTGCGCGGTGGCGTCTTCGGCGATCATGCGGGCGGGGCTGGCCGAAGCGATCCATCATGCCCGCCATCGCCAGGTGTTCGGTTCGACCTTGATCGAGCAGCCGTTGATGCAGCGCGTGCTGGCCGACATGGCGCTCGATGTTGCCGCGGCGACCGCGCTGTCGTTCCGGCTGGCGCGTTCCTTCGACGAGGCGGCGAGCGATCGCGGCGAGGCGGCGTTCGCCCGCGCCATGACGCCGGTCGTCAAATACTGGGTCTGCAAGATCGCGCCACCGCTGCTTTACGAGGCGATGGAGTGCCTTGGCGGCAATGGCTATGTCGAGGAAGCTCCGCTCGCCCGTTATTACCGCGAAGCGCCTGTCAACGCGATCTGGGAAGGGTCGGGCAATGTCATGGCGCTCGACGTGCTGCGCGTGCTTGGCCGCGCGCCGGGGCTTTTCGAAGAAGTATTGACCGGCATCGATCGCGACCTCGGCGCCGGCGGGCGCGGCACGATCGGCGTTCTGAAGGCGGCCATGCAGGTCGCTTCGACCGACGAGGGCTCGGCCCGGCTGCTGACGGAACAGCTTGCGCTCTCTGCGGCGGCCGCCGAGTTGCGTCGGCTCGGGGCAGGGCGGATCGCCGATGCCTTCGTCGAGACGCGGCTCGCGGGCCAGTGGCGCAATACCTACGGCATGCTCGATTCGCGCCACGACGCGCGCATGATCATCGATACGCTCTATCCGCCGGTGAATTGACGGAGATGCCTTTCATGTTTGAGCGGCGTTGCCGGAATCCCCACTGACCTCGCCGTCGCCGTTAACCTTAACAAATGGTTTCCGTTGCGGCGGCGAACCGCAAAGCCCACTGTCAATCCTGTCGAAGCAGGAATCACGATGCGACACGTACTGACCTCCTTTCTGTCCGTGCACTGGGCGATCGTTTTTGCCCTGCTTGCGGTGATCTGTATCGATGGAAATCGAGGTGTGACGGCGGCTCTCGGCGTACTCGGCGTGACCGTCGAGAGCGCCCAGTTTGTCAATCTGGAGAACATCGTCGTGGTCGCTCCGCTGGCGATCGCGTTGCTGGTCGTGGCGGTGCTGTTCTTCTGGGCCTTTGTCGATACACTGATCAACGACGCGTCCAGCCCCGGCGCCGACAGCGTCGTTCGCATCGCCTTCATTTCCGCTTCCGGGGTGATGTCGATGATCCTGATCGGCGGTGCGGCCCAAGGCATCAACGGCCTGTTCATGGTGGTCGCAGTGCAACTGGCCGCACTTCTGGTCTCCTATGTCGCAATGCTTGCCGAACGGCGTTCGGTAGCTGCGCTGGATGAGGAGGATTTCCACGCCACGGCGCACAGCATGGCGAAAGCCGCGGCGCACAATTCGCTGCTCTCCATGATATCGGGACGGACCGGCCCGAACGGGAAGGGAGGCCGCTGATGCGCTACATCTTCGCGTTGTGGGCCGCGCCGATGGCGCTGTTTTGGGGCTGGTTCTACCTGTCGCTCAACGACATGAATTTCGGCTATGTGATGCTCAGCCGGCAGCTGCACGATTTCGTGTTCCAGCTCTACGGTCAGATGCTCGGCATCGACCCCGCAACCATCCCGGGCATGGTGGCAAAAGCCTGCGTGTTCGATGGCTTGCTGCTCGTGGCGATATGGGTGTTTCGCAGGCGTCGCGAGATATTGGGCTGGGTCAGGCGTCGCTGGACCGGTCCGGTCCCGTTCGATCGGCTGCATCGAGTGACTGAAGCCGGTCTAAAACTCCCTGCAGAATAAAGGCGGCCGCCGCCGAATCGATCTTGCCGGCGCGTTTGGCGCGCGAGAAATCCATCTCTATCAGCGTCCGTTCGGCCGCGACGGTCGACAGCCGCTCATCCCAGAATACGAAGGGCAGGTCGCTTAGCCGCGCCATGTTGCGCACGAAGGCGCGCGATTTCTGTGCGCGCGGACCTTCCGATCCATCCATGTTGATCGGCAATCCGATCGCCACCGCACCGACATTCTCTTTCGTCAGCAATGCCAGAAGGACGGCGGCGTCGAGCGAGAATTTCCGCCGGATGATGACTGGACGCGGATGAGCGAAGGAGAACCCCCGATCGGAAACCGCCACGCCGATCGTCTTGTCGCCGAGATCGAGCCCCGCCAAGGTCCTGCCGTTGGCGAGCCGTGCCGGCAATTGCTCAATCGTGATGACGGTCAACGGTTTTCCCTCGTTTTTTCGACAGCACGCGTCCTTTCGGATGCCCGGCGGACACTATACCCTTTGATCTCAAGGCTATCGGCGTTCTATCCTTTGGCTCGGGAAAAATCGAGGAAATGCATTCATGAAACTGACCTGGTATGGCCACTCGGCCTTCCGCATCGAAACCGGTGACGCGAAAATCCTCATCGACCCCTATCTGATCGGCAACCCGTCCTGGACGGACGGGTGGGAAGGACCGGCCGAAGGGATCACGCATGTTCTTTTGACGCACGGGCACAGCGACCACATCAGCGGCGCGCTGGAAGTGCTCGGCAAGAGCGGCGCGCAACTGGTCGCCAATTTCGAGATCTGCATGTACCTTGTCGGCAGGGGCGTCAGCGACAAGAAGATCAATCCCGGCAACATTGGCGGCACGGTCGATTGCGGCGGTTTCACCTCCACTTTCGTTCAGGCGCTGCATTCGTCCTCCTTTGGCGAAGAGGGCGGCAAGAACGTCTATCTCGGCAATCCGGGTGGGCTGGTCCTGCATTTCCCGGAAGACCAGACGCTCTACCACATGGGTGACACCGACATCTTTTCCGACATGGCGCTGATCAATGAATTGCACGAGCCAAAGATTGGCATCGTTCCGATCGGCGATCGCTTCACCATGGGCGGTGCGGTGGCGGCCCTTGCCTGCCGCCGCTTCTTCAAGTTCGAAACGGTGGTCCCTTGCCATTTCGGCACGTTTCCAATGATCGACCCGACGCCCGAGAAGTTCGAAGCCGGGCTGGAAGGATCTGGGGTCAAGCTTGCATTGCCGAAGATTGGTGAAACGATTACCATCTAGAACAGCCAAAGCGGAATAAATCCATGGCATTAGGGCGATCTCTTTGCGTATCGATGTTTGTCGCGGCGTCGCCCGCGCTTGCTGCGGATGACTTCATCGAAGGTGTCTATCTCCAGTCGGAGGAACTCTGTACCCAAGCCAAAAAGGATACGCTGCAGACGCTGATCGATGCCGGCAACATCGTTCTTTCGAAGAACGGCCTGCAAGGCGTCGAATACAATTGCGAATTCGTTCAGGTCAGCAAGGCGACACGCTCGCCGAGCTGGGCTGTGACGGCGATCTGCCAGGAGCCGGGCTATGTCTTTCCTGACGTCCTGTCGGTTACGCAGATGAACCCGACGCAGGTCGATCTCGTGTCGGTTCGGCCGATTGACGATGAAGGCGAGGCGAGCGGCAACAGCGGCAGCTACTATCTGTGTGAGGGCATTGCCCTGCCATGAGGTTGTTGCCCGATTGTCGGGCGGCACATGTTGCGCCCCGCGCGCCGCGCCGCTATAGCCCGGACTGGTTTTCCCCGAGGCAAATACATGTCCGTTGATGTCAAGACAGTGAAGCGCGTGGCGCATCTCGCCCGCATCGCGGTGAGCGAGGAAGATGCCGAGCGTATGACCGGCGAGTTGAATGCCATACTGGGCTTCGTCGAGCAGTTGAACGAGGTCGATGTTTCCGGCGTCGAGCCAATGACGTCGGTGACGCCGATGGAAATGAAGAAGCGCGGCGATGTCGTCACCGACGGCAACAAGGCGGCCGACATCGTCGCCAACGCGCCCGCGACCGACGAGAATTTCTTCCTCGTGCCGAAGGTCGTGGAGTAAGGCACCGATGGCTATCGAGATCGCCATCGAAACGCCGCTGCAGGACGACGTGCGCGGCTTGGTCGCGGAACTCAACGCGACCTTGCTCGAACTGACGCCGCCGGAGCACTGCTACCACCTGACGGTCGAGCAGATGGCAGGCAAGGACACGACGGTTTTCATCGCTCGCGACAACGGCGTCGCCATTGGTTGTGGTGCACTCAAGCGCCATGACGATGCCATTGGCGAGGTCAAGCGTATGTACACGAGGCCTTCGCATCGTGGCCGCAAGATTGGCGCTGGAATCGTCCAACGGGTCGAGGCGCTGGCGCGCGATGAAGGGTTGAAGCGGCTGGTGCTGGAGACCGGCGATCGCCATCCCGCCGCCTGGACCGTCTATGAACGCGCCGGGTTCTCGCGCTGCGGCCCGGTGCTGGACTATCCCGATTCCGAGTGGTCGGTGTTTTACGAAAAGAGCCTTTGATGAGCGACCTGACCCATCTGACGATTTCGCAGGCCCGCGCCAAGCTGCGCGCCAAGGAAATCACCGCGACCGAGATCACCGAAGCCTATCTCTTGGCGATCGATCGCGCCAATCCGGCGCTCAATGCCTATGTGGCGGTGACGGGCGACAAGGCGCGCGACATGGCCAAGACGTCGGACGCCAGGCTGCTCAAGGGCGAGGGCGGTGCGCTGGAAGGCATTCCGCTCGGGATCAAGGACCTGTTCGGTACCGAAGGCGTCCACACCCAGGCCTGCAGCCACGTGCTCGACGGTTTCAAGCCGCGCTATGAATCAACGGTCACGTCCAACCTGTGGGCCGACGGCGCGGTCATGCTGGGCAAGCTCAATATGGACGAATTCGCCATGGGCTCGTCCAACGAGACCTCCTACTACGGCCCGGTCATCAACCCGTGGCGGCGTTCGCGCCTCGATACGGTGGTGATGCCGACGACGCATCAGGGTGATGGCGGCTTCGTCTCGGCAGGTGGCACGAAAACCCAGCGTAGCCTCGACAATGCGCAGCTGGTGCCGGGTGGTTCTTCCGGTGGTTCGGCGACCGCCGTGTCGGCCTTCCTGTGTGCAGGCGCAACCGCCACCGACACCGGCGGTTCGATCCGCCAGCCAGCCGCGTTCACCGGGACCGTCGGCATCAAGCCGACCTATGGCCGCTGCTCGCGCTGGGGCATCGTCGCCTTCGCCTCGTCGCTCGATCAGGCCGGACCGATCGCCCGCGACGTCCGCGACGCCGCCATTCTTCTGAAATCCATGGCGTCGGTCGATCCCAAGGACACTACGTCCGTCAACCGGCCGGTGCCGGACTACGAGGCGGCGATCGGTAAGCCGATCAAGGGCATGAAAGTCGGCATTCCCAAGGAATACCGCGTCGACGGCATGCCGGAAGAGATCGAGGCGTTGTGGCAGAAGGGCATTGCCTGGCTCAAGGATGCCGGCGCCGAAATCGTCGACATCTCCCTGCCGCACACCAAATACGCGCTGCCGGCCTATTACATTGTGGCGCCCGCGGAAGCTTCTTCCAACCTCGCCCGCTATGACGGCGTCCGCTACGGCTTGCGCGTGCCGGGCAAGGACATCGTCGAGATGTATGAGAAGACCCGCGCCGCCGGCTTCGGCCGCGAGGTCAAGCGCCGCATCATGATCGGCACCTATGTGCTGTCGGCCGGCTACTATGACGCCTACTACCTGCAGGCTCAGAAGGTGCGCAACCTGATCAAGCGCGACTTCGAAAATGTCTTCGCCGCCGGCGTCGATGTCATCCTGACACCTGCGACGCCGTCCGCTGCCTTCGGCATTGCCGACGAGGACATGGCTGCCGATCCGGTCAAGATGTACCTCAACGATATTTTCACGGTCACCGTGAACATGGCCGGCCTACCCGGCATCGCGGTGCCCGCCGGCCTCGACCCCAAGGGGCTGCCGCTCGGCCTGCAATTGATCGGCAGGCCGTTCGAGGAAGAGACGCTTTTCCAGACCGCCGCCGTCATCGAGCAGGCGGCCGGCACATTCCAGCCGGAGAAGTGGTGGTAAGGATATCGCTCGTCTGACGCATGGTCCTGAAAATCGCGATCGATTTTGGACAGCCTTGCGGGCTGCAATGAGTGAGCGATGTTCTACTATCTTTCCAAGATATTCTGGTTCTTCATCCAGCCGCTCAATCTGACGATCTTCTTGCTTTTGGCGGGGCTGATCGCCGGGATGGCCGGCCGGCGGCGACTTGCCGTCAGCGGCGGCGTGCTGGCGTTTCTGCTCCTTGCGCTGTCGGCCTGGACGTCACTTGGAGCGATGATGCTCAATCCGCTGGAGGAACGCTTTCCCAGGCCGCCGCTGCCGGAGAAGGTAGACGGCATCGTCGTGCTCGGCGGCGGCTTCGAGGGCGCTATCAACCTCGCGCGCGGCGGCTATGAATTGAACAGCAGCGGCGATCGCATGGTCGAGACCGCGATCCTCGCCCGGCGTTTCCCGCAGGCAAAAGTGGTGGTCTCCGGTGGAAACGGCTCATTGTTCTTCGACGGCGAAGGTGATGCCGACACCGCGCCGCGCCTGCTCGAGGCGCTGGGTGTCCCGGCCGACCGGCTGCTCCTCGAAGACAAATCCCGCAACACTTACGAGAACGCGGTCTTCAGCCGCGAACTGGTCAAGCCCAAACCGGGCGAGACATGGCTTTTGGTGACATCAGCCTTTCACATGCCGCGCGCCAAGGCCCTGTTCGACAAGGCAGGTTTTCCAACTGTCCAATGGCCGGTCGACTATCGCACCTCGGGTCGGGAAGGCGTCGGCTTGTTTCGCGACAATGCGGCCGATTCGCTGCAGAACACGACCATCGCGGTTCGCGAATGGATCGGGCTTTTCGCCTATTGGCTTTCCGGACGCATCGATCAGCCATTTCCGACGCCGGGCGGCTGACCGATCACCGCGCGCCGCGCCGCCGAGAAGAACTGGCGCCGTACCAGAACGGCCAGCAGCAGAAGCGTCGACAGCACGAACACCAGGGGATCGACGAACCAGCCGAGATAGCCGATCGAGAAGAACACGCCGCGCAGGCCCGAGTTGAAATGCTTGCCGGCCAGCATGTTCATTTGCGTCGCGCGCCACACGGCCGTTTGCGTGAGGGGATTGCGCGAGGCCTCGCCATGGGGGATCGGCACGGCGCCGATCAGGATCGAACAGTAGTTGAACAGCCTATAGGCCCAGCCGAATTTGAAGAAGGAAAAGGCCAGGATCAGCACCAGTCCCAGCACCTTGATCTGAAAGGCCGAGCGCGACGGCGCGCCGCCCAAGGGCAAGGTGCTCAGCACCTCAAGCACCCGGTCCGACGCGCCAAGCAGGGCGAAGCAGCCGCCGAGCGCGATCAGCGAACTGGAGGCGAAGAAGGCGGTTCCCTGCTGCAGGCCGCTCATGATGGCGGTGTCGACGATGCGGATCTCGCGCTCGGCCATGGTGCGCATCCAGGCCTCGCGTTGCGCATTCATGGCGGTGGTCAGCGACACGCGGCCGACCAGGTGGCCGTCCGAGGCGAGCGTGTGCAGCACCCATGCGAGGAGGAAAAAGCCCAGCGCCGCGAGATCGGCCGTCGAAAGATAGGAATCGCCCATGGCGCCGAATCTACCATATTCGGCCCGGTTGCTTCGATGACCTTGCACGGCGCGTTGCACTCGATGTCGCTGCCGGAGCAAACAAGGTCGGCAGGTGCTGCGCCGCGATTGTCAAAAGAGCGGAAACATCCCGGGAATTCCTATATGTAATCCTCGACGTGACCCAGGAGACAGCGTGTTCCTTTCGGTTTTCGACCTGTTCAAGATCGGCATCGGCCCCTCGAGCTCGCACACGATGGGACCGATGACGGCTGCGCGCCGCTTCCTCGATGAGGTCGCGGGCGACGACTGGCCGCGTCCCGCTGGCGCCAAGGTCGATCGCATCGGCGCCAGCCTGCATGGCTCGCTCGCCTATACCGGCATCGGCCATGGCAGCGACCGTGCCGTCATTCTCGGCCTTGCCGGCCAGACGCCGCAAACGGTCGACCCCGACCGAGCCGACGAAATTGTCAGCCGCATCACCGCCGACATGCTGGTTTCACCGCCCGGCCACCCTCCCTACCATTTCGATCCGGCCACCGATCTGGTGCTGGACCGCAAGACGCCGCTCACCGGGCATGCCAACGGCATGGCGTTCTACGCTTACGACGCCGGCGGCCGGTTGCTGCTCAAGCGCATCTACTATTCGATCGGCGGCGGCTTCGTGGTTTCGGAAGAAGAGCTGCAACGGATGAAGTCGAAGGGCTCGGTCACAACCGAGGGCAAGAAAGTGCCGTATCCCTTCAAGAATGCTGTCGAGATGCTGAAGATGGCGGCCAGGAGCGGCCTTTCCATTGCCGAAATGAAGCGCGTCAACGAGGAGACGCAGATGTCGCGCGAGGCGCTCGACACCGGCCTCGACACCATCTGGGACGCCATGAAGGGCTGCATCGACCGCGGCCTGTCGCAGGACGGCATCATGCCGGGCGGGCTCAAGGTGCGCCGCCGCGCCAGACAGCTCCATGACAAGCTGCAGGAGCAGTGGCAGCAGAACCGGCCGAACCCGCTGCTCGCCAATGACTGGCTGTCGATCTATGCGATGGCGGTCAACGAGGAGAATGCGGCGGGCGGGCGTGTCGTCACCGCGCCGACCAATGGTGCCGCGGGCACACTGCCGGCGGTGCTGCGCTACTGGCTGCATTTCCATCCCGAGGCCGACCAGCCGAGCATTCGCGACTTCCTGCTGACGGCAGCGGCCGTTGGCGGCATCATCAAGTCCAATGCGTCGATATCGGGCGCCGAGGTCGGCTGCCAGGGCGAGGTCGGTTCCGCCTCGGCAATGGCTGCGGCCGGCCTGTGCGCGGTCATGGGCGGCACGCCCGAGCAGGTCGAGAATGCTGCCGAAATCGCGCTCGAACATCATCTCGGCATGACTTGCGACCCGGTCGGCGGGTTGGTCCAGGTGCCCTGCATCGAGCGCAACGCATTGGGTGCCGTCAAGGCGGTGACGGCCGCGTCACTGGCCATCAAAGGCGACGGCGTGCATTTCGTGCCGCTTGATGCGGCGATCGAGACGATGCGCCAGACCGGCCTCGACATGAACGAGAAGTACAAGGAAACCAGCCTTGGCGGCCTGGCGGTCAATGTCGTTGAGTGTTGAGGGCTGGCCCAAGCCGGCACTGTGGAGAAGTCCGTCAGGCCGTTGACGTCCCGGCGCTCCGGACTAACCTTGGGCGATGGCTCTCAATCTCCTAAAGCTTTGCGTCGGTTGCGACAGTGTCGAGGATCTCGAAGAGTGGATCGCCTTCCGCCTTGACGAGCGCCGCCGTGCCGGCGAACCAGCCGAACACTGGCACACCACCCGCATGATGCCGACACGTGGCGACGAGGTCACCGATGGCGGTTCGCTCTACTGGGTGATCAAGGGCAGCGTGCAGTGCCGCCAGTTGATCACGGAAATCCGGCCGTTCACCGATGACGACGGCATTGGCCGCTGCCATTTGATGCTCGATCCCGAGGTGGTGCGCACCGACTGGCAGCCGCGCCGCGCCTTCCAGGGCTGGCGTTACCTGAAGCCGGCGGGCGCCCCGGCCGACCTCGGCAAGGGCAAGGCGGGATTGGTCGAGATGCCGCCGAAACTCAGGCGCGAGCTGGCCGACCTCGGCCTGCTCTAGGGCTTGAGCGAAGGATTGCCTACTGCCGCGCCCGCGTTTTCTGGCCCTCAATCTTGCCCCGCGCTGGACTTGCAAGCGACGCGACGACGCCACATCTTGAAATCCATACGCGATGAAGAACTGTCGACACAGGCCGCTGTGCTTTGGAGGATCAGTTCGCATGATGGTCCTCCTTCCGGCCCGATTAAAGGCCATGATTCTGGCGCAGGAAAAGTGTTGAAGGACATCACGCGGCTGTCCGAGCGGACAGGACCCCTGCGGGGCGGTGCGAAATGTTAGGCGCAATTCTCATCGTGGTCGCGTTGTTGCTGGTGCTGCTGGGGGTAGCCACCGCATTTCTCCGCGCGGATCCGGCGCAACTCGCAAGCGGAATGAGAAAATTGGGACCGATCCTGCTGGCGCTGGTGGGTGGCGCCGTGCTCCTGGTCGGGCGCCAAGGCATCGGCGGCATCATCCTGTTCGTGGCAATCGCCTGGTACGGCGCCATGCATACGGGCGGGCCAAAGGCCAGACCGGGTGCTGGAAAACGCTCAACGGTGCGGACGGCGGCACTCGAGATGGAACTCGATCACAATACTGGCGGCCTGGAAGGGCTGGTGCTGGCCGGCCGCCACGATGGCAAGATGCTTGGCTCGATGACCCTTGCGCAATTGCAGCATCTCTACCGCGAACTCTCCGGCGATCCGGAGAGCCGGCAGTTGCTAGAGACGTATCTTGACGGCAGATTTCCCGTCTGGCGCAAATACGCTGAGACGAACGGTGGCGAAAGGCTGGGTGTTGCGCCAGGTCCGGGCGCCATGACTAAGGAGGAGGCCTACAAGGTCCTTGGTCTTGAAGCGGGGGCCGCCGCGGCGGATGTCCGCAAGGCGCACCGCCGCCTGATGCAGCGCCTGCACCCCGATGTCGGCGGCACGTCTTTCCTGGCGGCGCGGATTAACGAAGCCAAGGACGTCTTGCTCTCCAATCACAACTAGTCTCCTTCGACGCAAAAATTTTCCGGGAGATATCTTCCACGCAGTCCTATTGCTGGACGGCGTAGCACTCGATTTTCTTCTTCTTCAAAGCGGTGCAGGCCTTCCAGGCGGCATCCTTGGACCCAAAGCCGCCGAAGCGAGCGCGGTAGTAGGTGGCGCCGTCCTTGTCGAAAGCGACGGTGAAGCCGGAAGCGTTGGCCAGCACCTTGGGAGCCTGCTTGGTGGTCTTGTCGAGGAAAGCCTGGGCTTCGGACTGTTTCGGCGAGGAGGCAACCTGGATGGCCCAGCCTGACGGAACCGACGCGGTGCTGACCGGATCAACGGCCGGGGTGGGCTCGGCATAGGCGGCCACGACCTGGGCGGTGGCGACCTTGGGAGCGGAGACGATGACCGTCTTTACCTTCTTTGCCGGGACAACCAGCTTGGGTGCCTCCGCCTCGGCTGTATCCTCGTCCTCGCTGTCGCCCTGGGCAACGGTCGCGTCGTCGGCGACGGCCGTATCGGCTTCCGCCACGGCCACCGGCTTTTCGTCCGGGGTCGGCGCGTCATGCTTGGGCAGGAGAACCTTTGCAAGTTCGCTGATGGGGTTGCTGTCCGCCTTGGCAACGAGGTCGCCGCCACCGCGGGTCGAGGCCCTCGGCAGATAGGTGTTGATCAGGCCTGCCATCTGGTTGTCTCGGCTGCCGCCCGACGTGCCGCCCATGACAACGGCGACCAGGCGGCGGTTGCCGTCATTAACGGAGGAGACGAGATTGAAGCCGGAGGCGCGGGTATAGCCGGTCTTGATGCCGTCGACGCCCTTGATGCGTCCGAGCAGACGGTTATGGCCATTGATGCGCTGGCGACCGTAGAGAAAGGATCGCTGCGCGAAATAGCCGTAGTACTGGGGAAAATGTTCCCTGAGCGCAATGCCGAGCGTGGCCATGTCGCGCGCGGTGGTGAACTGTCCCGGATCCGGCAGGCCGTTGGCGTTGCGGAAGACCGTGCCGTTCATGCCAAGCTGCCGCGCCTTGGCCGTCATCATGCGGGCGAAGTTGGTTTCGTTGCCGCCGAGCATTTCGCCGAGCGCGGTCGCCGAGTCGTTGGCCGACTTCGTCACGATCGACAGGATCGCGGTCTCGACCGCCACCGATCCACCAGGCTTCACGCCGAGCTTGGTCGGCGCCTCGGCTGACGCATGTGCCGAAAACACGACTGGCGAGTTTCTGCTGATCTTGCCCTTCGCCATCGCTTCAAAGGTCAGATAGAGCGTCATCATCTTGGTCAGCGAAGCGGGATAGCGCCGGCCATCGGCATTAGCCGAGTACAGAACCTTGCCGGTTTTGGCATCGACGACGATGGCCGCGGATTTCGCCGCGAGCGACGAGGCGACGTCCGCGACGACGAAGGTCATCGCCATGGCGAGGATCATGATCGTTTTAAGAGGGAACGCGGATTTGGAAACGAAGCCCGACAACGCCTGACGCACTGGTAGTTCCTTTGAATTTCTCGTTGCGCTGGAGGCGGCAAAGGGATCCTGCCTCACTTCTGGCCAAGCTAGCGGGGCAGCGTTACCAATCCGTTTATGGTAACCGCCGCGTTCACCATTTTCTGGGGGTTTGAGCCTTCCTTTATTCGAATTTTAGCCATTGCCGCTGCCCGCGGGGTCGCGAGTCCCCGACTTCTTGACTTTTGTGCGCTGCACAATATATATTATGCATTGCACAACGGCGCTCGGGGCAGGGCGCGTCAACCGTCCAGGGAGAGTACGAAATGACCCAGACCTATGAGGACTTCAGCAAATACGGCAAGGAGTTCGCCGACACCGGATTGAAGAGCTTCGCCTCCTTGTCCAAGGGCGCGCAGGCGATCGCCACCGAGGCCGGCGAATACACCAAGAAGAGCTTCGAAGCCGGCAGCGTCGCGTGCGAGAAGCTGTTCTCGGCCAAGTCGCTGGACAAGGCGATCGAGATTCAATCCGACTATGCCAAGCAGTCCTACGAGGCGTTCGTCGCCGAGGCTACCAAGATTGGCGACCTCTATGCCGAACTCGCCAAAGAGGCCTACAAGCCGTTCGAATCGATCGTTGCCAAGGCGAAGTAATTTTTCGCCCGTGAATTAAAATCCGGCCCTTTGGGCGCGGGACAAAACCCGACCGCGGAAACGCGGCCGGGTTTTTTCATGCCAGCGCTTCACGATTGCGAAAAACCGCCAGGTTGGCCACCTAGCCATATTGTCAGCTAACCAGAAGGGCTTAAAATCGTCCATCGAACACCTACATGTTGAACTCGCATGAGGATTCGAAAGAGGCAGGATTACGTGACGATCGGTTTGACTGCCACGAGACAAGTGGCGCGGATGCAAAACGGCGGCGGCGACGGCAATGAGGCCGGCCGCGGGACGGCCGTCATCACGCGCACCAAAACCAAAACCAAGAAGCCCAGCCTTTACCGGGTCCTCATCCTCAACGACGACTACACTCCGATGGAGTTCGTGGTTCACGTGCTGGAACGTTTTTTCCAGAAGGACCGCGAAGCCGCCACACGCATCATGCTTCATGTTCACAATCATGGAGTGGGCGAGTGCGGGGTCTATACATTCGAGGTGGCCGAGACCAAAGTGTCTCAGGTCATGGATTTCGCCCGACAGAATCAGCATCCGCTGCAATGCGTGATGGAGAAGAAGTGAGGTAACATGCCGGCTTTCTCCCAAGGCCTGGAAAAGGCGCTTCACCAGGCGCTGACGCTCGCCAATGAGCGCCACCATGAATATGCAACACTTGAACATTTGCTGCTCGCGCTCATCGACGACACCGAGGCGGCCGCCGTCATGCGCGCCTGCAACGTCGATCTCGACGAGCTGAAGCATACCGTTCTCACCTATATCGATACCGAGCTCGACAATCTGGTTACCGGCTACGACGAGGACTCTAAGCCGACCGCCGGCTTCCAGCGCGTCATCCAGCGCGCGGTGATCCATGTGCAGTCATCGGGTCGCGAGGAAGTGTCTGGTGCCAACGTGCTCGTGGCGATCTTCGCCGAGCGCGAAAGCCATGCCGCTTATTTCCTGCAGGAACAGCAGATGACCCGCTACGACGCGGTCAACTACATCTCGCACGGCATCGCCAAGCGTCCGGGCGCGTCGGAGAGCCGCAGCCCGCGCGGTGCCGATGACGAGCAGGGCGGCCCGAACGGCGCCGAGCCACAGGAGGAGGGCGGCAAGAAGAAGCAGCAGCAGGACGCGCTGACCGCTTATTGCGTCAACCTCAACAACAAGGCCAAGGCCGGCAAGATCGATCCGCTGATCGGCCGCGAAGGCGAGATCAACCGCACCATCCAGGTGCTGTGCCGCCGTTCCAAGAACAACCCGCTCTATGTCGGTGACCCCGGTGTCGGCAAGACGGCGATCGCCGAAGGGTTGGCCAAGCGCATCGTCGAGGGCGACGTGCCGGAAGTGCTGCACAATGCCACCATCTTCGCGCTCGACATGGGCACGCTGTTGGCCGGCACGCGCTATCGTGGCGATTTCGAGGAACGGCTGAAGCAGGTCGTCAAGGAACTCGAGGATTATCCGGGTGCCGTGCTGTTCATCGACGAGATCCATACGGTGATCGGCGCCGGCGCCACTTCTGGCGGCGCCATGGATGCGTCGAACCTGTTGAAGCCGGCGCTGTCTTCCGGTGCGATCCGCTGCATCGGTTCGACCACCTACAAGGAGTTCCGCCAATTCTTCGAGAAGGACCGTGCCTTGGTGCGGCGCTTCCAGAAGATCGACGTCAATGAGCCGACCGTCGAGGACGCCATCGAGATCATGAAGGGCCTGAAGCCCTATTATGAGGAATTTCACAAGGTGAAGTTCACCAACGAGGCGATCAAGGCCTCGGTGGAACTGTCGGCGCGCTACATCAACGACCGCAAGCTGCCGGACAAGGCGATCGACGTGATCGACGAGACCGGCGCCTCGCAGATGCTGGTGCCGGAAGCCAAGCGCAAGAAGACGATCGGCATCAAGGAGATCGAAGCGACGATCGCCACCATGGCGCGTATTCCGCCGAAGACGGTTTCGGCCGATGACGAGAAGGTGCTGCAGGGCCTGGACATTGAGCTCAAGCGCGTCGTCTACGGCCAGGACACCGCCATTACGGCGCTGACCTCGGCGATCAAGCTGGCACGGGCCGGCCTGCGCGAACCGGAAAAGCCGATCGGCTCGTACCTGTTCTCGGGCCCGACCGGCGTCGGCAAGACGGAGGTCGCCAAGCAGTTGGCCGCCTCGCTCGGCGTCGAACTGATCCGCTTCGACATGTCGGAATATATGGAACGCCACACCGTCTCGCGGCTGATCGGCGCGCCTCCCGGCTATGTCGGTTTCGACCAAGGCGGCCTTTTGACCGACGGTGTCGACCAGCATCCGCACTGCGTGCTGCTTCTCGACGAGGTCGAGAAGGCGCATCCGGACCTGTTCAACATCCTGTTGCAGGTGATGGACCACGGCAAGCTGACCGACCACAATGGCAAGCAGATCGACTTCCGCAATGTCATCCTGATCATGACCACCAATGCGGGCGCATCCGATGCGCAGCGCGCGGCGATCGGTTTCGGTTCGACCAAGCGCGAAGGCGACGATGTCGAGGCGATCAACCGGCTGTTCACGCCGGAATTCCGCAACCGTCTCGACGCGATCATCCCGTTCGGCTCGCTGCCGGTGCCGGTGATCCATCAGGTGGTGCAGAAGTTCGTCATGCAGCTGGAAGCCCAGCTCTCCGAGCGCGGCGTCACCTTCGACCTGTCGCCGGACGCGATCGCCTGGCTTGCCGACAAGGGTTATGACGAACGCATGGGCGCGCGTCCACTTGGCCGCGTCATCCAGGAGCACATCAAGAAGCCGCTGGCCGACGAGGTGCTGTTCGGCAAGCTGAAGAAGGGCGGCACGGTGCGCGTCACCGTCGAGAAGAAGGAAACCGGCGAGACCGGCCTGAAGCTCGAATCGCTCGCCGACGAGGCACCGGTGAAGCCGAAGAAGGAAGAGCCCGAAGACGCGCCGAAGCCGCCCAAGGCGGTGGCCAAGAAGCCCGCGGCCAAGAAGGCCGTGGCGCAGAAGCCGGAGCCCAAGGGCAAGGACGGCGGCAAGCGCAGCCTTGTGCCCCAATTGCCCCGCAAAGGCTGAACAGTCACCCCCTCGAAAAGCCCCGGCAACGGGGCTTTTTTCGTTGGAGAAGAGGCGATCCATGGTCGGGCAAATCATCATCCTGAACGGCGCGCCGCGATCGGGAAAATCAAGCACCGTCCAGGCCATTCAGGAGCATTTCGATGGCGTCTGGATGAATCTCGGCGTGGATGTTTTCGAGCTGGCCACGCCGCCACGATGCCGGCCTGGAATAGGACTGCGGCCGGGCGGCGAGCGTCCGGACCTCGAGGGCCTTGTGCCGGAATTATACGCCGCTCTCTACGAGTCGATCGCCGCCCACAGCCGGCTGGGACTGAACGTCGTGGCGGATGTTGGTCACCACGACGCCTATTCGAAGCCCTTTGATTGCCTTGCCGACTGTGCTCGTCGTCTCGTCGGCCTTCCGGTACTATTTGTGGGTATTCGCTGCCCGATCGGAATCATCATGCAGAGGCGTGCCGCCACTGCGACGGCGAGGGGGTATGTGACCGGCTCGCCTGACGATCCCGTGCCGTTGCCGGTGCGCCTGTGGCAAGAGGAGGTGCACCGGCCAGGCGTATACGATCTGGAAGTCGACACGTCGCTGCTGACGCCTGCACAATGCGCGGATGCGATCCGCAAACGGCTGCGGCAACATGCAGAGCATCCGACGGCGTTTGAGAAGCTTTCGGCTGTCTCCACGACCAAACCATTCTGATCACGCGTCCTGGCGGGCGATGGGAATGGATTTCAGCCGGCTGACGGTTGTGTTTTCATTCTGAATTAACGACCTTCGTGCAGATTTGACGAATGGTTCTCCTCCCTGCAGAACGCACGATATTGGCGGCTACCCTGGCGCTGGTGGCGGTTTGCCTTTTTCTTGTTTGGGAGAAAGGAACCGTCGTCTCGCTCGACGGATATATTCCTTCCGTTTATTTTGCCGTTCTCTTGACAATCATCGGCCAGTTCTACCGTCGGGTCCGCAAGGCGGAGCGCGTTGCCCTCACCACACACATTCTGGCGCTGTTCATCGCCTATTCCGTGCCTGCCGCCCTTTTCAACATACTGTTGCTGCCGCGGCCATCGGAGCCGATCGACGCCATGCTTGTCCGGATGGATTCGTGGCTGGGATATTCCTGGCCGGGCTTTTGCGCCTGGATTGCGCAATATCCCCGCCTCTCGGATTTGCTTCGGCAAATCTACAACCTGACGCTGGCCCAGTTGCTGTTCACGTTTCTCTTCCTCGGCATGGCGAACGACCGGCGCCGCCTGCATGCGGCCGCATTGGGGACAGTAATAGCATCACTGGCGACCATATTCTGCTGGGCGCTGTTCCCGTCCGCCGGCGCCGCAGGCTACTGGACGCTGGCGCCGGAGGTGGACCGTATTGTCCGGCCGGTCGTAAGCTCGGCTTATGGCACGGAATTGAATCGCCTGTTCGCCGAGGGCGTACCGGATGTTTCCAGCCTGAAAGTAACCGGTCTCATTGGGTTTCCCTCGTTTCATACCGTCATGGCGCTGATTTCGCTGATCGCGATCTGGCCCTACAGGCCGATGCGTTTTGCATTGATCCTGATCAGTGCCGCCTTGTTGCCTGCGATCCTCATCCAAGGCGGGCACAATCTGATGGATGTGTTCGGTGGAACGACGATCACGCTGATATCCTGGCGGCTCGGGTTAATGGTTTTCGATACGCAACTGCGCAATCTCCGCGGAAGTCCGCAGGTGCTGGCAACCGCTGAAAGCCAGGCGTCAGGATAACGCCAACGCCGCTTTTATCCGGCGGGCGTTCTCAGCCAGCACCTCAGGCTTCTCTATTTCGCCCGAATGCGGCTTCAGCGGGATGCCATCGAAACGCGGAATGACGTGGACGTGGAGGTGATAGACAGTCTGCCCCGAAGCAGGCTCGTTGAATTGAATGATGGTGACACCGTCGGCGTCGAAGGCTTTTTTGACCGCTCGGGCCACTTTCTGAACAACCGTGAAAAGCGGGCCGAAGGTCAACGGATCGGCGTCGAGCAAGTTGCGCGACGGCGCTTTCGGCACCACCAGCGTATGGCCGGGTCCTTGCGGCATCACATCCATGAAAGCCACGACGGCTTCGTCCTCGTAAACGCGATGCGAGGGGATCTCTCCGCGCAGGATCTTTGCGAAGATGTTGTCGGTATCATAGGCGGCCTCAATCATGGCAAACGCTCCGAAGTGTGCCTTGCCGTCCGGTGTAGCGAAGCGACCTGCGAGCAGCAAGGCGAAGCTGCGGTGCGATCAATCGAGGTCGCCAATATCCTTGCGGAACGGGGTATGTTCTTCCAGATATTCGCCCATCCGCTCGACTTCGCGCCGCTCGCGCCTGAGATAATCGGCGACCGCGTTGCGCAGGCCAGGATGGGAAATGTAGTGGGCCGAATGCATGGTCACCGGCCGGTAGCCGCGCGCCAGCTTGTGTTCGCCTTGCGCGCCTGCCTCGACCACCTTCAGCCTGCGTTCGATGGCGAAGTCGATGGCCTGGTGATAGCAAACCTCGAAATGCAGGTAGGGGTGATCCTCGATGCAGCCCCAGTTGCGGCCGTAGAGTGCGTCGGAACCGATGAAGTTGATGGCGCCGGCAATATAGCGCCCGTCGCGCCTGGCCATCACCAGCAGGATGTCGTCCGCCATGCGTTCGCCAATCAACGAGAAGAACTGGCGGTTCAGGTAGGGGCGGCCCCATTTGCGGCTGCCGGTGTCCATATAGAAGGCGAAGAAGTCGTCCCAGGCCTTTTCGGTCAGGTCCTTTCCGGTCAGCCAGTCGATCGAGATGCCATCGGCCAGCGCCTCGCGCCGTTCCTTCCTCATCGCCTTGCGTTTGCGTGAGGCAAGCGTGGCGAGAAAGTCGTCATAGGTTGAAAAGCCTTCGTTGAAGAAATGGAACTGCTGGTCGGTGCGATGCAGGAAGCCCGCGGCTTCCAGCGTCGCGACGTCGCTCTCCTGCACGAAGGTGACATGCGCAGAGGACACGCCGAGCTTGTCGGTCACCATTTTGAGACCGGCGGCAAGCCCAGCCTTCACCGCACCCTGATCCTCGCCTTTGCCGACCAGCAGGCGAGGGCCGGTGACGGGGGTGAACGGCACGGCACTTTGCAGTTTTGGGTAGTAACGGCCGCCGGCGCGCTCGAAGGCATCCGACCAGCCGTGATCGAACACGTATTCGCCCTGGCTGTGCGACTTGAGATAACAGGGAACGGCGCCGAGGAGCCTGCCTTGCGCGGTCTCCAGCCGCAGGTGATGACCTTGCCAGCCGGTGCGCCGCACGGCGCAGCCGGAATCCTCCAGAGCGCTCAAAAAAGCGAATGAAACGAGTGGGTTGTACCCAGTTTCCGTGTCGCTACGCGTGGTTCCGGCAAAGCCGTTCCATTCGTCGCAGGTAAAGGCTCCGATGCCGGCGGCGATGCGGATCGAATAGTCTGCATTCGCCATTTGTCCGTCGCCGTCGTCGCCCTGATCCATGAGGCTTATTTAAGCTCCATTCGGGCCGCTACAAGTCACGTTTCGGGCACCCTTCTCAGGCGACTTCGACCATGTCCGGTTCGAACCCTTCGAACGTCATCTGGTCGGCGTATCTAAAGGTCAGGTCGATCGCGGGCTGATCATGCACCGTCCAAGTGATGACAGGCATTTTGAGCTTTTCGCGCACGAAGCTGACAAACGGGTTCGGCAGATCGCCGGCGGCATAGGAGGTAAAGGCGAGTTCGTGCGCCAGCATGGCGAAATGTGCTTCGATCAGCTTGGCGTCCTTGCCATAGGCGGTCAATCCAGCCGGGATGCCGGGCGCGTGTTTGGGGAAATCGCGGATCAGCCAGTGATCGAATGACATGATCGCCGCCTTGCCCTTGTAGCGCTTGAGCATCTTGCCGACGCGCGCCACCAGGCCTTCGTCGCGACCGGGAGTTCCTTTCAGTTCGACCACCATGGGCACGCGACCATCGACGAGGTCGAGTGCTTCCTGCAACGTCGGCACGTGATCCGCCGTGCCGCCAACCTTGAGCGCGGTAAGTTCGGCCGCGCTGCGTTGCCAGACGAAACCGTCCTGCCCGGTCAGCCGTTGCAAATCGTCGTCATGGATCACGACGGGGATGCCGTCCGACGACAGATGCACGTCGCATTCGATCGCGTAGCCGCGTTCGGCCGCGGCAGCGAAGGCGGAAAGCGTGTTTTCCCAGCGCGTCTTGTTCATGTCGTGAAAGCCGCGATGGGCAACCGGCCGGGCCGTCAGCCAGGAGAGGTCGGTCATGTCAGCACCTACACTCATTCGACTTCGAAGATCGCTTCGATTTCCACCGCGGCATTAAGCGGCAAGGAGGCGGTGCCGACGGCCGAGCGCGCGTGCTTGCCGCTTTCGCCGAGCGCGGCAACCAGGAAATCGGAGGCGCCGTTGGCGACCAGATGCTGCTCGACGAAGTCGGGGGCAGAGGCCACGAAGACGGTGATCTTCACCAGGCGACGGATCTTCTCGAGGTCGCCAAGTGCCGCCTTGGCTTGTGCCAGGATGTTGATGGCGCAGTATTTCGCCGCGTCCTTGCCGCTTGCCGTGTCGACGTCTCGGCCGAGCAGGCCGCTTGCCTGCAGCTTGCCGTCCTTGAGCGGCAACTGACCAGCGGTGAACAGCAGGTTGCCGGTCCTGGAATAGGGCACGTAGTTGGCGGCGGGTGCGGCCGCGACAGGAAGCGTCACGCCGAGATCACTTAGCCGCTTTTCGATTGTTTCACTCATTGCTTTTCCCTATTGCTGGAAGGCGCCGCGCTGGCCGGGCCGAAATTGCTATTTTTGCCTCGCTTCCGCCACGACTTTTTTTAAGCTGGACCATCTTTCCCTGCGGCCTGCCATCAGCCGCGACGATCGGAGTACCTCATGCGCGCGACGCGCCTTGCATTCCACGCCGTTCTGTTGTCGGCGCTTTTGCCAACAGGCGCCGCTGTCGCCGCACCGGCGCTGCAGGCGCATCGCGCCGTCTATGATCTCACGCTCAAGAAAGCGGATGATCGGTCCGGCATCACCGGCATCACCGGCCGCATGGTCTACGAGTTCAACGGCTCGGCCTGCGAAGGCTATACGGTGAAATTCCGTTTCGTCACCCAGATCGCCACCAACGACAACACGAAGCTGACCGACCAGCAGACGACGACTTTCGAGGATGCCGAAGGCAAGACCTTTTCGTTCGTGACGAAATCCTTTGTCGACCAGAACCTCGACAAGGAGGTCAAGGGTATGGCCACGAAAGACGCGAAGGGCCTCAAGGTCGATATCGACAAGCCGGAGAAGAACAGTCTCGAACTCGCCGCCACCCAGTTTCCGACCCAGCATCTGGTCGAGCTGATCGGAAAGGCCGAAAAAGGCGAAAACTTCTATCAGACCAACCTGTTCGACGGCTCGGAAGACGCCAACAAGGTGATGACGACCACCGTTGTCGTCGGCAAGAAGAGCGAGGCCGACAAGGCCGATCCGGAAGCGCCGGCATTGGCGAAGCTTGCCACCGACAAATACTGGCCGGTCGACATCGCCTATTTCGACGACAGCGCCCAGAACGGCGAGGAAGTGCCGGAATACCGGATCAGCTTCAAGCTGCACGAGAACGGCATCACCCGTGATCTCGTCATGGACTATGGCGACTTCTCGATGACCGGCAAGCTGGTCAACCTGTCGCTGTTCGACCAGACAAAGCCTTGCCCAGTATCGAAATAGCAGGGTCGGGCAATTGAGCTGGCCGTGGCGGGCTTGATGGCAGTCTATGTAGATGCGGCGATCTGGAAATGGGCCGGCCATCTCTGGTGCCATCTCCTAGCCGACGACACCGACGAATTGCATCGCTTTGCGGCGGAACTCGGCATCAAGCGCTCGTCCTACCAGGGCCCGCCTAAGACATCCGCTCCGCATTATGACATAACCGGCTTCGAGCGCGACCGTGCGGTGCGGCTCGGCGCCATCGAGTGCAGCCGCGAGCAGATCGTCGCCATCTTCCGGCGCGTGCGGGTGCCCAACGGAAAGTCCAAGCGATGACACCAACGGCATTCCTGGCATATTGCGCCGCTGTGACGCTCGCCGCCGCCACGCCGGGGCCGGCAATGTTCGCGGTCATCACCAACGGTGTGTCGCGTGGGTTCCTGCGGGCCTTCATGGCCGGCCTTGGGGTCGCCGCCGGCGATGCCGTGCTCGTCACTCTGGCGCTGCTGGGGTTGGTGGCCCTGGCTCAGACCTTCGAATGGATCTTCCTCCTGTTGAAATATGCCGGCGCCGCCTATCTGATCTTTCTCGGCGTCAGGATGTGGCGGGCCTCGGTCGCGCAATCGAATGAGCCGCGGACGGGGCAGGCGAAATTGTCCCGATCCTTTCTGCTCGGCGCGTCCATAGCGCTCGGAAACCCGAAGGCGATCCTGTTCCATGCCTCGATCATGCCGCTGATTCTCGACCTCGACACGATGACCTTTTTCGATGGCCTGCTGGTGGTGGCGACCGTCATCAGCGTCAATATCGTGACAATGGGGGTCTATGCCGCGCTCGCGGGCCGGGCTTCGGGCTGGTTCAGGACACCCAGGCGCATGCGGCTGATGAACAGGTTCGCCGGCAGCGCCATGATCGGCACCGGAGCGCTGATTGCCGCACGCTAGGCGTTAAAGCGCCGCCCCGCTTGCGTTTGTCGGACTTCCCCTCTATATGCGCGCTCATTCCACACACGGACTTTGGTGTCTGCCCGGGAGAAATCCGGCTGAGACCTCCGGTGGCGTTCGAGGACCTCGGTCCAAAAATGCCTGTGTCCGTGGAGGCTAACCGGAAAGGAACTTAGAATGGCACTGCCTGATTTCAGCATGCGCCAGCTTTTGGAAGCTGGCATTCACTTCGGCCACCAGACCCACCGCTGGAACCCGAAGATGGCGTCCTACATCTACGGCGCCCGCAACAACATCCACATCATCGACCTCTCGCAGACGGTGCCTTTGCTGCACCAGGCGCTGAAGCAGGTTTCCGACACCGTCGCCAAGGGCGGCCGCGTGCTGTTCGTCGGCACCAAGCGCCAGGCGTCGGACATCGTTGCCGATGCGGCACAGCGTTCGGCCCAGTACTACGTCAACTCGCGTTGGCTCGGCGGCATGCTGACCAACTGGAAGACGATCTCGAACTCGATCCAGCGCCTGCGCAAGCTCGACGAGATGCTGGCCGGCGAAGCGCAAGGGTTGACCAAGAAGGAACGCCTGAACCTCGATCGCGAGCGCGAGAAGCTCGACAAGGCGCTCGGCGGTATCAAGGACATGGGCTCGACGCCCGACCTGATGTTCGTGATCGACACCAACAAGGAGGCGATCGCCATCCTCGAGGCCAAGCGCCTGGGCATCCCGGTCGTCGCCATCATCGATTCGAACTGCGATCCGGACAAGATCGATTTCCCGATCCCCGGCAATGACGACGCGGCCCGCGCCATCCAGCTTTATTGCGACCTGATTGCCAAGGCCGCCATCGACGGCATCGCCCGTCAGCAGGGCGCGCTCGGCATGGATATCGGCGCTTCGGTCGAAGCTCCGGTCGAACCGGCGCTCGATCCGGCTCCGGCGTCGGAAGCCCCCGAGGCTTGATAATCGAAGGCCGGTTGCGGCCTTCATCTTTCTCATATTTTGGCACGCTAAACAGACGCACCATCGAATACCGATGGTGCGTCGGTGCATTTAAACAAAGAGGCGACAATGAGCATTTCGGCTGCACAGGTCAAAGAACTCCGCGACTTGACCGGCGCGGGCATGATGGACTGCAAGGCGGCGTTGAACGAGACCAACGGCAACTTGGAAGAGGCCGTTGACTGGCTGCGCAAGAAGGGTATCTCCAAGGCCGACAAGAAGGCCGGCCGTACGGCAGCCGAAGGCCTGATCGGCGTCGACAACGGTGTGCGTGAAGCTGCCGTGGTCGAGGTGAATTCCGAGACCGACTTCGTCGCCCGCAATGCCGCCTTCCAGGAAATCGTCGCCAACGTCGCCAAGGTGGCGCTTGCCTATGGCACGACCGAAGCGGTCGCCGCCGCCAAATATCCGGGCTCCGACAAGTCGGTCACCGACACCATCAAGGACGCGGTCGGCACTATCGGCGAGAATATGGGCTTCCGCCGCTCGGCCAAGCTCACCGTTCCGCATGGTGCGGTTGCGACCTATGTGCACAACGCTGTTGCCGATGGTCTCGGCAAGCTCGGTGTGCTGGTCGCGATCGAGACCACGGGCAACGAGCATGCCGCCAATGCCTTTGGCCGCCAGGTCGCCATGCATGTCGCCGCCACCAACCCGATGGCGCTGACCGCCGAGCAGATCGATCCGGCCGCGGTCGAGCGTGAGAAGGCAATCTTCTCCGACCAGGCGCGCCAGTCCGGCAAGCCGGAAGCCATCATCGAGAAGATGGTCGAGGGTCGCCTGCGCAAATTCTATGAGGAAGTCGTGCTCCTGAAGCAGGCCTTCGTGCTCAATCCCGACATCACCGTCGAGAAGGCGCTGCAGGATGCCGAAAAGGAAATCGGCGCGCCGGCCAAGATCACGGCCTATTTGCGCTTCGCCCTTGGCGAGGGCATCGAGAAGGAAGAGACGGATTTCGCCGCGGAAGTCGCGGCGGCGGTCAAGAAGTAACTTCTTACCGGTCCATTTCGCCTGTGTTTTTTCGGCCGGACATCCGCTGGGATGCCCGGCCGATTTCGTTCGCGGTGTCGATAAAGGCCCTGAGTTTGGGCGCCATCGCCGCGCGACGCGGAAAGTAGAGGAAAAGGCCGGGTTCCTCGATCGCTGATTGCGGCAGAACCTGCACCAGGCGACCGGCCGCGAGATCGGCGCGCGCCAGCGGCTCGAACATGTAGGCAAGGCCCACTCCGGCGAGAGCCAGATCGATTGCCGCAAGCGAGTCCGTCACGATGGCCGTACCGCTGGTTTCCATGACCACGTCCTTGCCGTCCCAGGTCAAATCCCAGCGATAGAGGGCACCGGAGCGAACGAGACGGTATCCGATGCAATTGTGGTTCGCGAGATCGGCCACGCTGCGCGGACGGCCATGTCGCCCGATATAGGCGGGCGAGGCGACGATAACGGCTTTGAAGGGCTGCGTCAGTCGGATGGCCACCATGTCCTGGGCGATCATCTCGCCGAGCCGGATGCCGGCGTCAAAACCTTCGCCGACGATATCGACCAACCCTTGATCGGCAAAAATCTCGACCGTGATGTCGGGATATCGCTCGGCCATCGCCGCCACGACCGGCGTCACCGCCAACGGCATTGCGATGTTGGAGGCGTTGATCCTGAGCAGCCCGGACGGCCTACCCTTGACGCTGCGGATACGATCCATCCGCTCGGCGATATCCTGGAGGGCAGGGGCCGCCGTTTCCACCAGCGCCTTGCCCGCCTCGGTGAGCGAAACGCTGCGCGTCGTGCGCGCAAACAGCGGCTGGCCGATCCGCTCCTCGACGAGGCGCACTGCATGGCTGACCGCCGAAGGGCTCATGCCCAGTTCGGCCGCGGCAAGGGCAAAACCGCCGCGCCGGGCGACCGCAATGATGACAGGCAGATGGCTGAGCAGATCCCGGTCCATTCATGAACAGTATCGCATAGTCTTTGCGGACAATGCAATCTTATCGACGCCGAGGCAGAGGTCCACATTGTCGCCAACACATCGGCGATCGGGCTGATGGTATCGAGGAGAAGAGACATGAACGCCTTGAAACACGCTACCTTCGCCGCAGGGTTTGCCTTGGCGCCGCTCGACGCCGGCGGGGCCGAACCGATGGGCTGGCAGGCGCTTGCCGATGACCGCGCCATCATCCGCATCGCCGATGCCATCGACCGCGCGGTCGACGCGCAGGACTGGAAACGCGCGCGCAGCTATTTCGCGGATAGGGTCACCGCCGACTTCAGCAGCCTGTCCGGGCAGCCCGCGGCCAACATCGCCTCCGACGATCTGATCGGCGCCTGGGCCGGCAATCTCAAAGGCAGCAAGACCAGCCTGCATCTGCGCACCAATCACCAGGTCGTCCTTGAAGCGGACACGGCGACCGTTCTGTCGAACGGCTACGCCTGGAACCGGATGGAGGGCAATGGCGACCCGCTCTGGGAGGTCTGGGGCACGTATGAGCATCACCTCACGCGCTCCGCGGCTGGCTGGAAGGTCGATGGCTTCACCTTCCGCATGACGCATGAGCGCGGCAATCCCTGGGTCAAGGCGACACCTGGCCAATGACGCCCGCATCAACCGGACCAAGATCGGAAAAGACAATGACGATGAGCTACTACACACTCGGCAACAGCGGCCTGCGCGTCAGCCGGCTGGCACTGGGCACGATGACTTTCGGGACGGAATGGGGCTGGGGCGCGGACCGGGATACGGCGCGCGCGATGTTCGACGCCTATGTCGAGGCCGGAGGCAATTTCTTCGACACCGCCGACCTTTACACCGGCGGCACGGCCGAGACCTGGCTCGGTGAATTCGTGGCCGAGCGGGGCTTGCGCGACAAGGCGGTGATCGCCACCAAATTCACCATGAACTCGAACCCCGGCAATCCGAACGCCGGCGGCAATGGCCGCAAGAACATCATGCGTGCCGTCGACGCATCGCTGAAGCGGCTGGGTACCGACTATATCGATCTCTATCTCATGCATATCTGGGACAGGCTGACGCCGGCCGAAGAAGTGCTGCGTACGCTCGACGATCTGGTTCGGGCAGGCAAGATACGTCACATCGGCCTGTCCGACGTGCCGGCCTGGTATGCCGGGCGGGCGCAGGCGATCGCCGAACTGCGCGGCTATGAGCCGATCTCGGCGTTGCAGCTTGAATACTCCCTGGCGGAGCGTGCCATCGAGCATGAATTCGTGCCGTTCGGGACACGCCATGGCGCCGGCATCATGGTCTGGAGCCCGCTGGCAAGCGGACTGCTAAGTGGCAAATACCGCCCGGCGCAGGCGGGCAATGCCGGCCGGCTCGACGGCTTCCGCAACACCACCCACCCAGGTTTCCAGAAATTCAGCGAGCACAACTGGGCGGTGGTGGCGGAGCTGGAGAAAGTCGCCGCCGAACTTGGCCGCGGCATGGCTCAGGTCGCGCTGAACTGGGTGGCGACTCAGCCAGGAGTTGCCACCGTCATCCTCGGAGCAACGCGGCTTTCGCAGTTGCAGGACAATCTTGCGGCGCTCGATTTCTCCATACCGCCCGCGCTTCGCCAGCGCCTGGACAAGGTGAGCGGCACGCCGGCGCCGTTCCCGCATTCCTATTTCGGTCCCGAGATCCAGGTCCGTGTCGCGGGCGGTGTCGTGACCGGCGACAAGCCGCAAGGCTACGCATTACCGGTCGTCGTCGAAGGCGAGGCCGTTGCCATCAGCAGCAGCTGATCCAGAAAGCCTGGAATTTTGCACAAGGGCGCGGCGTGACATCGCCGCGCCCTTCGTGTATCCGGTCAACCCGTCATGACAGCACCGCCGGGCGAAGCAGGGGGCGTTTTCGCCTTCAGAGCTTGCCACGCCGGAATTTCGAGGAACCAGATGACGGTCAAGCCCCGCTACCGACGTGTTCTGCTGAAAGCTTCGGGCGAAGCGTTGATGGGCGAACAGCATTTCGGCATCGACGTCTCGGTCGTCGACCGCATCGCCGGCGACATTGCCGAAGCCCGTGCGCTGGGCATCGAGGTGGGTGTCGTTATCGGCGGCGGCAATATCTTTCGCGGCGTGGCCGTCGCCTCCAAGGGAGGCGACCGCGTTACCGGCGATCACATGGGCATGCTTGCCACGGTCATCAATTCGCTGGCGTTGCGCACGTCGCTGAACAAGATCGGTGTCGATGCCGTCGTGCTATCCGCAATTGCCATGCCCGAGCTTTGCGAGAGTTTTTCGCAGCGCCAGGCGACCGCCTACATGAACCAGGGCAAGGTGGTGATCTTCGCCGGCGGCACCGGCAATCCGTTCTTCACCACTGATTCGGCAGCGGCACTTCGCGCGGCCGAAATCGGCGCCGACGCGCTGTTCAAGGGTACCCAGGTCGACGGCGTCTATTCGGCCGACCCGAAAAAGGACCCGAGTGCGACGCGTTTCGAGCGCATCAGCCACGCCGAAGTCATAAATCGCGGCCTTTCCATCATGGATACCGCTGCGATTGCACTTGCGCGCGAAAACAACATTCCGATAATCGTCTATTCGATCCACGAAAAGGGTGGTTTCGGCGATATTCTAAGGGGCGGCGGCCGCTGCACGGTCGTCGCGGACGAATGATCGGGGCCGATCCCTGGAAGGGGAAACCGGCTTTCGAACATCAGGCTCGAACACGGGGCCCTAGCCCCGAAGCAGTGAACCCGCGGTAGACGGGTCGAGGAGACTAAGATGAGTGGTGAGTACGACGATCTGAAGCGGCGCATGGATGGGGCCATCGCCGCGTTCAAGCATGACCTGGCTTCGCTGCGGACCGGTCGCGCCTCCAGCAATCTGCTCGATGCGATCCAGGTGCAGGCCTATGGCACCACCATGCCGATCAACCAGGTGGCCAACGTTTCGGTGCCGGAGCCGCGCATGATCTCGGTCTCGGTCTGGGACAAATCGATGGTCGGCGCGGTCGACCGCGCGATCCGGGAATCCAATCTGGGCTTCAACCCGATCGTCGATGGCACCAATCTGAGGATTCCGCTGCCGGAGCTCAACGAACAGCGCCGCAAGGAATTGGTCAAGATCTCGCATGGCTACGCAGAGAACGCCCGTGTCGCCGCGCGCCACGTGCGCCGCGACGGCATGGATTTCCTGAAGAAGGCGGAGAAGGACGGCGACATCAGCGAGGACGATCAGCGCAAGCGTTCCGACCAGGTCCAGAAACTTACCGACGAAACCATCAGCACCATCGATCATCTGCTTTCCGACAAGGAAGCTGAAATCATGCAGGTTTAGGGTTGGCCCTTGGCTGACCCGAAAGCGAGATCATGACAACGCCCGCGCATGTCGCGATCATCATGGATGGAAATGGACGCTGGGCCAAGGCGCGCGGTATGCCGAGGCTCGCCGGTCATCGCGCCGGCGTCGAGGCCCTGCGCAAGGCGGTGCGCGCCGCCCCGGGTCTCGGTATCTCCTTCCTGACCGTCTACGCTTTCTCCTCGGAGAACTGGTCGCGGCCGAAGTCCGAGGTCAGCGACCTTATGGGTCTGTTGAAGCTGTTCATCCGTCGCGACCTTGCCGAGCTGCACCAGAGCGGCGTACGGGTCAGGATCATCGGCGACCGCACAGGGCTGCAGGCGGACATCAGGGGGCTGCTCGACGAGGCCGAATCGCTGACGATCCACAACACTTCGCTGACGCTGGTGATCGCCTTCAATTATGGCGGGCGTGACGAGATCGTCCGCACGGCGCGCAAGCTTGCCGCGGCCGTGGCGCGCGGCGAAATGGACAGCGAGGCTATATCAGCCGAAAGCTTTGCCGGCTCTCTCGACACGCAAGGCATTCCCGATCCGGAGCTGGTCATCCGCACCAGCGGCGAACTGCGCCTGTCCAACTTCCTGTTGTGGCAGGCCGCCTACAGCGAACTCGTCTTCCTGCCGTGCTACTGGCCGGACTTCAACCGCGAGCATTTCGCCGAGGCCTTGCGCGAATATGCCGGCCGCGAGCGCCGCTTCGGCGGACTGGGCCCGCAGGACGTTGCTTCGCGGCCGGCCGCGGGATGAGCAACCTTCAGCTGCGCGTCATGTCGGCTGTCGTGCTGGCCATTGTGGCCCTCGGCCTGACCTGGCTCGGCGGCCTGCCGTTCCGGCTGCTGTGCGCCGTCATGGCGGCAATGATCTTTTACGAGTGGACACGCATGTCGCGGCCCGCCGCGGCCGACGGGCTTGGTTTTCTCCCGGAAGCGCTGATGGTCATTTTCGTCGGCGCCCTGGTTGCCGGCCTGCCCGCACGGTGGCTGCTGCCGCTCGTCGTGATTCTGGTTGGGACAGCTGCGATCACCGCTGGAGTTCGCAAAATCGGCCAGTGGGACGTCGGCGGCCTTGCCTATGCCTGCATGTCGGGCCTGTCGCTTGCCCTGCTGCGCGACGGCGATCATTCGGGCCTTGTCGCCATCCTGTTCCTGTTCGCGGTCGTCTGGGCAACCGACATTTTTGCGTATTTCGTCGGGCGTGCCGTTGGCGGGCCCAAACTGGCGCCTTCGATCTCGCCAGGCAAGACCCGCAGCGGCGCCCTCGGCGGGGCGGTCGGCGGTGTCTTGGCAGGGCTTCTGCTTGCCGCCTTCGCCGGCGCCGGCAACCTAGCGTTGCTGGGCGTTGTGGCGCTGGTGCTGTCGATCGTCGCCCAGGCCGGCGACCTCTTCGAATCCTGGGTCAAGCGGCGGCACGGCCGCAAGGATTCTGGCGTGCTCATCCCTGGGCATGGCGGCGTCATGGACCGTGTCGACGGGCTTGTCGCGGCCGCTCTTGCCCTATACGTCATCGGCTGGATCGCGGCGGGCGCCGAGCATCCGGCACAGGGGCTGTTTCCCATTTGAACGGTGTCATTCCACGATCTGGCGCGGGCGCCTTGGATTCGCCTGTATTGATGTCACAGTCACGCAGCGACGCGGAAGAACTTGAGGGCCTGAATTGAACGAGATTCTTCACGCGATTTTCAGCACGGAAGGCCTCTTTCTCGGCACGCTCGTGCCGTTTCTCTTCGTTCTGACCGTCGTGGTGTTCGTTCACGAGATGGGCCACTATCTCGTCGGCCGCTGGTGCGGCATCGGGGTCAGAGCCTTCTCCATCGGCTTCGGTCCGGAGCTCATCGGCTTCAACGACAGGCATGGTACGCGCTGGAAGCTTTGCGCCATACCGCTTGGCGGCTATGTCAAGTTTGTCGGCGACATGAACGCCACCTCCAGCCAGCCGACATCGGAAGAACTCGAAACGCTGACCGACGAGGAACGCAAGGTTGCCTTCCACACCCAGGCGATCTGGAAGCGCGCGGCAACGGTGGTGGCCGGGCCGCTGTTCAACTTCCTGCTGACGATCGTCGTCTTTTCCGTGCTGTTTGCCGCGTATGGGCGTTATGTCGCGGAGCCGATGGTCGCGGAGGTTACAACAGACAGTCCCGCGGCCAAGGCCGGCATCTTGCCTGGCGACCGATTCGTCAGCGTTGACGGCAGCAAGGTGGAAACCTTCGGCGACGTGCAGCGGCTGGTCTCGGGCCGCGCCGGCGACACCATCACCTTCGTCATGCTGCGCGGCGGCAAGGAGGTCACGGTGACCGCGTCGCCGCAGCTGATGGAGCAGGAGGACGCGCTCGGCAACAAGGTCAAGGTCGCCGTGATCGGCGTCGTCAACAACAAGGAACTCGGCCAGCCCCGCCTCATCACCTACACCCCGGTCGGAGCCGTTGCGGCGGCCGTTGAGGAAACCGGCCACGTCATCGAGCGCACAGGACAGTTCCTGCAGCGCTTCGCCGTCGGGCGCGAGGACAAGTGCCAGTTGGGTGGCCCGGTCAAGATCGCCGACATGGCCGGCAAGGCGGCCAAACTCGGTTTCGAATGGCTGGTGCAGCTCGTCGCGCTGCTGTCCGTGGGGATAGGCATTCTAAACCTTTTGCCGATTCCCCCCCTCGACGGCGGCCATCTGTTGTTCTACGGGGTGGAGGCCGTCATCCGCCGGCCGGTGTCGGAACGGATGATGGAAATGGCCTATCGGGCCGGTCTGCTTCTGGTGCTGTGCTTCATGGGGTTCGTGTTCTGGAACGATCTCTTTGGGTGCTGAAATCATGAAGGAATTTGGCCTGAGCATGGCGGATGTTGAGACGCCGTTTACCATGCACGGGGATATGAGTGACGCGAAAGCCACGCAACAGGGTTAAGTAAATACAAATTAACCAGAAGCCTTGCGTGTAGGGAAAATCCGGTTAATACGGTAGGGGAAATGACCGCACGTCCGGTTTTCTCGCCGTGGGGACTACGAGAAAAGGTTATTAAGCCCGATGAAGGCAGCATCCAAGTTTCTAAACGCCGCGTCAGCGGCGGCACTGTCCGCCGCTCTGGTCGTACCAGGTGCGCTCGCAGTGCAGTTCGTTGCCACATCGGCGGCCGAAGCCGCTGTCGTAAGCAGGGTGGAGGTGAGCGGCAACCAGCGTGTCGACGCCGATACCATCCGCAACTACATCACCATCAAGCCCGGCAAGGCCTTCTCCAGCTCCGATGTCGATAGCGCGGTCAAAGCGCTGTTCGGCACCGGCCTGTTCTCGGATGTCCAGATCAACCAGGTCGGCTCGACCCTGGTGGTCAAGGTTTCGGAATACAAGGTCGTCAACCAGGTGCTGTTCCAGGGCAACAAGAAGCTCAAGGACAACGCGCTTCAGGCAGCGGTTCAGCTCAAGCCGCGCGGCACGTTCTCTCAGGCTACGCTGGATTCGGATGTCGAGGCGGTCAAGGCCGCCTACAGGCGCATCGGCCGTGACGATGCCGGCGTGACCGCGCAGATCATGGAGCTTGGCGACAACCGCGTGAACGTGGTCTTCCACATCACCGAAGGCGATCGCACGCAGATCGCGGCAATCAATTTCGTCGGCAACAGCGCCTATTCCAGCCGCCGCCTGTCTGATGTGATCAACACCAAGCGCTCGTCCTGGGTCTCGTTCATCCTGCGCGACGACGTCTACGACGAAGACAAGCTGCGCGCCGACCAGGAGCTGCTGCGCCGCTTCTATTACAATCACGGTTATGCCGACTTCCAGGTCGTGTCCGCCGTCGGCGAGCTCGACAATGCGACCAACAAATACACGGTCACCATCACCGTCCAGGAAGGCGAGCGCTACAATTTTGGCGACATCAGCGTCGAAAGCACGATTCCGGAAGTCGACTCCAAGTCGCTGGAATCGGTGGTCGAAACCCGCAAGGGCGATGTCTACAATGCCAAGAACGTCGAAGACTCCATCATTGCGCTGACGGAGAAGGTGGCTGGTTCCGGCTATGCTTTCGCCCAGGTGACACCGCGCGGCGACCGCAACTTCGAGAACCACACGATCTCGGTGGTCTACACCGTCGACCAGGGCACCAAGGCCTATGTCGAGCGCATCGAGATCCGCGGCAACGACCGCACGCGTGACTATGTCATCCGTCGCGAATTCGATGTCAGCGAAGGCGATGCGTTCAACCAGGTGCTCATCCAGCGCGCGAAGAAGCGCCTGGAAGACCTGAATTATTTTGACAAAGTCGACATTTCGACCGTGCCTGGCTCGGCCCCTGACCAGGTCGTGCTGGTGGTCGACGTGGTCGAGAAGTCGACGGGTGAATTCTCGGTTGGCGCCGGCTATTCGACCGGCGGCGATTCGGCTGGACCGTCCGTCGAAGGATCGATCACCGAGCGCAACTTCCTCGGTCGCGGCCAGTTCATCAAAGTGTCGGCGGGTGGCGGCAAGAATTCGCGCGACTACAGCCTGTCCTTCACCGAGCCCTATTTCCTCGGGCGGCGCATCGCAGCCGGCTTCGACATTTTCAAGTCGACGCGGGAATACAACAACAATTACGACAGCGACACCACCGGCGCGACGATCCGCTTCGGACTGCCTATCACCAACAGCATCACGACCCAGTTGGCGTACAACATCTCGCAGGAGAAATATAAGGTCGACGATAGTTGCGGCCCTACCGATCCTCCAAATCCTCCCGGCGGCACCTGTAACATCTCGCAGGCCATCCTGGACGGCATCGATCAGAGTCCGTGGATTAAGTCCTCGGTCAGCCTGGGACTGGTTTATAATACGATCGACGACATGAAGAACCCGCATGAGGGTATCTACGCCAACACGACCGTGGAGGTCGCGGGTCTCGGCGGCGATGCCAAATTCGTGAAGATCACCGGGCGTGGCAGCATCTACCAGACGCTGTCCGAGCAGCTTGACCTTGTCGGCCTCCTTTCGGGTGGTGCAGGACATGTCGAGGGTTACGGCAGCGACGGCGATCTGCGCATCTTCGACCACTTCCAGAGCACCGATCGAATGATCCGCGGCTTTGCCTACGGTGGCATCGGCCCCGTCGCTTCCGGCACCAGTGGCGATCACCTTGGCGGTACGACCTATTTCAACGCTTCGGCGGAGGCGCAATTTCCACTCCCGGTTATTCCCGAGAGCTTCGGCTTGCGTGGCGCGGTGTTCGCCGATGCGGCGACGCTCTACGGCAACAAGATTGCCGATCAGTCACTGGTCAATCAGGACTCGACCGGCTTGCAGATACGCGCCTCGGTTGGTCTCGGCCTGATGTGGGCGTCTCCGTTCGGCCCGATCCGTATCGACTATGCAATCCCGGTCAAGAAGGAAGCGAGCGACGACGTGCAGGAATTCAACTTCGGCATATCGACCCGTTTCTGATCGGCGGCCAACGATGCTCCCGGGTTTTGGATCCGGGAGAAATGTTCCGACCTAGCTGGATATAGCTTCTGGAATGACCGATCCGGTGTTCTTCGCGCCATCACGCCGGTATACGGCGGCCGAAGTCGCGAATCTGACCGGCTCGGTGCTTGTCGATTCCGGCCAATCCGACGTTTTGATCGAAGCGCTGGCGCCGGCGAATGAAGGCGGCGCCAATGCGCTTGTCTTCGTCGACGGCAGGCGTAATTCGGCGCTGATGCCGTCGCTGCGCGCGGCAGCGGTCCTGTGCACGGCCGAATTCGCAAACAAGGCGCCTTCCAGCGTCGCTGTCTTGACTCATCCACGGCCGCAGCAGGCTTTCGCGCTGGTTGGGCGCCTGCTGTTCCCGACAGCCGCCACGCCGGGGCCAATGACCAGTGAGACCGGTGTTTCGCCGCATGCCCATATCGATCCGACGGCGCATGTCGAAGCCGGTGCTATCATCGAGGCCGGCGCGGTCATCGGGCCAGGTGTCTCGATCGGCAGCGGCACCGTCATTGCGCCCAACGCCGTCATCGGACAGTCCTGCCAGATTGGCCGTGACGGTTATGTCGGGCCGGGCGCCAGTATCCAGTACGCTCTGATCGGCAATCGGGTCATCATCCATGGTGGCGCCAGGATCGGCCAGGACGGCTTTGGCTTTGTCGGCGGTGCCAAGGGGCCGGAACGTGTTCCACAGATCGGACGCGTCGTCATCCAGGACGATGTCGAGATCGGCTCCAATTCCACCGTCGATCGTGGCGCCATGTCCGATACGATCATCGGGCAAGGCACCAAGATCGACAATCTCGTTCAGATCGCCCATAACGTCCGCATCGGCCGCAATTGCATTGTGGCCGGACTGTCGGGTATTTCCGGTTCCGTGGTGGTGGGTGACAATGTCACCATGGGCGGCGGCGTCGGGCTTGCGGATCATCTGACGATTGGTACAGGTGCCAAGCTTGCAGCCAGAAGTGGATTTATGAGCAATGTTCCCGCCGGCGAGATCTGGGGTGGCTATCCGGCGCAGCCGATGGCGGAAGCCATGCGAGAGATAGCCATGTTGCGCACGATGGCCAGGGCACGCAAGCAGGGCAAGGACAATGGCTGACATGGTGGCGGCGACAACGCTGGAAGCGGTCGACATATTGGGGCTGATGAAGCTCCTGCCGCACCGCTATCCCTTCCTGATGATCGACCGCATCGTGGACATCGACGGCGACGACTCCGCCATCGGCATCAAGAACGTGACCATAAACGAGCCGCATTTTCAGGGGCATTTCCCGGAGCAGCCGGTGATGCCTGGCGTGCTGATCGTCGAGGCCATGGCCCAGACGGCCGGAGCCATCTGCATCCGCAGCCTCGGGGCGTCGAAGCCATCGCTGGTCTATTTTCTGACCATCGACAACGCCAAATTCCGCAAACCGGTCGTCCCCGGCGACCAGTTGAAGATCCATGTCAAGAAAATCAAGAAGCGCGGCAACCTGCTCAAATTCGCCTGTGAAGCCCTGGTCGAAGGTACCAAGGCGGCCGAGGCCGAGATTTCAGCCATGATGGTCACCGGCGACTGACGATCGAGTGCCTATGAAAATCAAGACGTCAATCCATCCTTCCTCCGTCGTGGAAGAAGGCGCCCAGATCGGCCAGGGTGTGCGCATAGGGCCGTTCTGCCATGTCAGCGCCGATGCCGTGATCGGCGACGGGGTCGAACTGGTCAGCCATGTCTCGGTGATGGGCGCGACCACTATCGGGGCGTCGACCAAGGTCTATCCGATGGCGACACTGGGCGCACCGCCGCAAAACACCAAGCACAAGGGCGGCCGCACGACGCTGGTCATTGGCGCCAACTGCACCATCCGCGAAGGCGTGACCATGCATGTCGGCACCGACACCAGCCGTGGCGAAACCACGGTCGGCGACAATGGCAATTTCCTCGCCTACGCCCATATCGCCCATGACTGTGCCGTCGGCAACAACGCCACCTTCGCCAATGGGGCGACATTGGGCGGCCACTGCGAGATCGGCAACAACGTCTATATTGGCGGCCTCAGCGCCGTCCATCAATTCGTGCGCGTGGGTGACAACGCCTTTCTTGGCGGGTGCTCGGCTTTTGTCGGTGATGTCATTCCCTATGCCATCGCGGTCGGTAACCGCGCCAGCCTGCGCGGCTTGAACATCATCGGCCTCAAGCGCGCCGGTCTGCCGCGTTCCGAAATCCATCTGCTGCGCAAGGCCTACAAGACGATCTTCGACCGCTCCCGCACCGTGGGCGAGAACATCGAGTTCGCCAAGGTGGAGTTCGCCTCGTCGCCGACAGCGATGAAGATCATCGACTTCATCACCAGTCGCGGCAAGCGGCACTATGCGGTGCCATCGCTCAAGGGCGGCGATGGCGACGATGCCGATGACGAAGGCTGAGACAGCCGCGGCTGGTCTTGATCTCCCGCCTGGTGCCAGGGTCGGCATCATCGCCGGCGGCGGCAGCCTTCCGGTCGAAGTCGCTGCCGGTTTGGCCGGACAGGGTCATCCGCCCTTCGTCGTGCTCATGGACGGTGAGGCCGACCGCCTGGCTGAATTGTGCCGTTACGAGCATGAGACCCTTGCCCTGGAGGCGATAGGATCGCTCATTCCGCTGCTCAAGCGTAACCGGATTACGCATCTGGTGCTTGCCGGCGAGATTAAGCGCAGGCCAAGGCTGACACAGATGCGCCCAAGCCTCAGCCTGCTCGCTGTGATACCCGTCGTCGTCATGGCGTTGGCGCGCGGCGACGACGGACTGCTCAAGGTGGTGGCGCGCGGGCTCGAGGCCCGGGGGATAAAGGTCGTGGGCGCCCACGAGATCGTGCCGAACCTTGTCGCCGCCGAAGGGGTGTTGACCAGGGCCACGCCTCGGAAGTCGGACTGGCGGGACATCGATGCAGGTTTTGCCGCGGCAAAAGCTATCGGGGCGCTGGATATCGGCCAGGCGGCGATCGCGGTCGGTGGCCGGACCATCGCGCTTGAAGGTATCGAGGGCACGGCCGGATTGCTGGACCGCGCCAGGCTGCTGCGCGGCCACGGCCGTATCGCCGGCAAGACGCGCGGCGTGCTGGTCAAATGCGCCAAGCCTGGCCAGGAGCTGCGCGCGGATCTTCCTTCCATGGGGCCCCAGACGGTAGAAGCAGCGCATGCGGCCGGGCTTGCCGGCATTGCCGTCGAGGCGGGACGCTCCCTGATCCTCGAAGGTCCCGCAACCCTCTCGCGTGCCAATGACCTTGGGCTGTTCATTGTCGGCCTGGCCGCAACGGAGTCAGGTCATGGCTGACAGGGCGCTGAAGATCGCGATCGTCGCGGGCGAGGAGTCAGGCGATCTGCTTGGCGCCGACATTGTCCAGTCGCTGCGACAAATAACGGGGCGCGAGGTGCAACTCGTCGGCCTCGGTGGCCGCCACCTGCAGGCGCTTGGGCTGGTTTCGCCGTTCGACGCCAGCGAGGTCGCGCTGATGGGGTTCAGCGCCGTCCTGCGTGACCTGCCGCGCCTGATGCGGCGGATCGGTCAGCTGGCGGGGCTGGTTGCGGATGCCAAGCCGGACTGCCTCGTCACCATCGACAGCCCCGATTTTTCGCTGCGCGTCGCCAAAAAGGTGCGCGCCGCCAACCCGACGATCCCGATCGTCCACTATGTCTGCCCGAGCGTCTGGGCATGGCGGCCGGGCAGGGCGGTGGCGATGAAGCCGTATGTCGATCACATCCTGTGCATCCTGCCGTTCGAAGTGAAGGAGCTCGATCGGCTGGGTGGCCCGCCCGGCACCTATGTCGGCCATCGCCTGACGCATGATCCCGGCGTGCTGTCGGCCGCCAGGGCGCAGGCCCAGCCGCGTGATCTTTCACCAGACCGCGTGAAGACGCTGCTTGTCCTGCCCGGCTCGCGGCGCGGCGAGGTGCGGCGGCTGCTCGAGCCGTTCGGTGAGACCGTGTCGATGCTGCGGGCACGCGGGCATCGGCTTCGGCTGATGTTGCCGACGGTGCCGCATGTCGCGGACACCGTACGATCCGCGGTCACGCGCTGGGATGAAAAACCCGAGATTATCCTGGAACCGGAGCGCAAATGGCAGGCCTTCGGCAAGGCCGACGCGGCGTTGATCGCGTCCGGCACCGTCTCCCTGGAACTGGCACTGTCGGGCGTGCCGATGATCTCTTGCTACCGGCTCGATCCTGTCGCACGCGCCGTGGCGCGGTATTTCGTTTCCGTCTGGTCGGCGCTGCTGCCCAACCTGATCTCGGATCGCACACTGATCCCGGAGTTCTACGACGAATACGTCAGGCCGAACAATCTGGCACGCCAGCTGGAAGCGCTGTTGGCCGACAGTGGCATGCGCGCCTGGCAGAAAGACGGGTTCGCCGAGATTTCACGGCGCATGGCAACGGACAAACCGTCCGGTGAGATCGCGGCGCAGGTGGTGATGGGGTGTATCAAGAGAGTGAGTAGGCAGTAGTGAGTGGTGAATAGTGAGTAGTGAGTAGTGAGTAGTGAGTGGTGGTTAGTGAGTTAGAAAACTCTCCAACCTCACTACTCACTACTCACTAACCGCTACTCACTATCCACTACTCACTTGTCTCAGCGCTTGGCGATCGGCACGTAGTCGCGCTCCGGCGCGCCGGTATAGAGCTGGCGCGGACGGCCGATCTTCTGGCGTGGATCCTCGATCATTTCCTTCCACTGGGCGATCCAGCCGACCGTGCGGGCAACCGCGAACAGCACGGTGAACATGGTGGTGGGGAAGCCCAGCGCCTTCAGCGTGATGCCGGAATAGAAGTCGACGTTCGGGTAGAGTTTCTTCTCGATGAAATAGGGATCGGTCAGCGCGATCTTTTCCAGTTCCATCGCGATGTCGAGCAGCGGATCGTCCTTGATGCCGAGTTCGCCCAGAACCTCATGCGCCGTCTTCTGCATGATCTTGGCACGCGGATCGTAGTTCTTGTAGACGCGGTGGCCAAAGCCCATCAGGCGGAACGGATCGTTCTTGTCCTTGGCGCGGGCGATGAATTCCGGGATGTGATCGACATGCCCGATCTCGCCCAGCATGTTGAGCGCCGCTTCGTTGGCGCCGCCATGGGCCGGGCCCCACAGGCAAGCAATCCCGGCGGCGATGCAGGCGAACGGGTTGGCGCCCGAGGAACCGGCGAGGCGAACGGTCGAGGTCGAAGCGTTCTGCTCATGATCGGCATGCAGGATGAAGATACGCTCCATGGCGCGCGCCAGCACCGGGTTGATCTTGTACTCCTCGCACGGCACGGCAAAGCACATGTGCAGGAAGTTTGCCGCGAAACCGAGATCGTTCTTCGGATAAATAAAGGGCTGGCCGATGTGGTACTTGTAGGCCATGGCCGCGATCGTCGGCATTTTGGCGATCAGGCGCATGGAGGCAACCATGCGCTGGTACGGGTCGGAGATGTCGGTCGAGTCATGATAGAAGGCCGACAGCGCGCCAACCACGCCGCACATCACCGCCATCGGGTGCGCGTCGCGGCGGAAGCCGGTGAAAAAGCGCGACATCTGCTCGTGCACCATTGTGTGGCGCGTTACGCGGTAGTCGAAATCGTCCTTCTGCGCCTTGGTCGGCAATTCGCCGTAGAGCAGGAGGTAGCAGACTTCGAGGAAGTCGCCATGTTCGGCCAGCTGGTCGATCGGATAGCCCCGATGCAGGAGGATGCCGGCGTCGCCATCGATGAAGGTGATTTCCGACTCGCAGCTTGCCGTCGAGGTAAAGCCGGGGTCATAGGTGAAGGCGCCGGTGGTGCTGTAGAGCGAGGCGATGTCGATGACGTCAGGTCCGACCGAGCCGCTTCGCACCTTGAATTCGTGAGTCTTGCCGGCGAATTCCAGCGTTGCCGTGGCCTCTTGGCCGCCCACATCCAGTTTTTTCGCAGCTTCGGTCATTGCAAACTCCTTCTTGTTTCCTCATGCCGGCAAAGGCAAATTCCGCAGAGCGACACGTCGAAATCACCGCAATGCGCGTATTCGCCACCGCATTCTAGGAGGTGCGTGCCAGATTGGGCCAAGGCCTAATGTTGCACTGCGAAACCCGCCTTTCAATGCCAATCTTCTTGGGCCAGTTTGCTCCTAATCGATTTGATCCGCTACGCGCGCCAGGCTTTCCTCACGCCCCAGAACGGCAAGCACGTCGAATACGCCCGGTGACGTGCTCTTGCCGGTCAACGCAGCCCGCAACGGCTGGGCCACGGCGCCAAGCTTGTGCCCGCCAGCCAGCGCAAAGTCGCGGATCGCGGCCTCGGCCGTGGCCGCCGTCCAGTCGCCTGACAGCGACTTCAAAGCTTCGTGAGCGCCACGCAGGATCTTGCGCGCGTCGTCATTGAGCAGGAGTGCCGCCTTGTCGTCGATCGGCAGCGGCCGCGCGGCAAACAGGAAGGCGGCGCCGTCGACAAGCTCGACCAGCGTCTTGGCGCGCTCCTTCAGGCCCGGAAGTGCTGCCAGCAGCTGCGCCTTGTTCTTCTCGTTGAGCCGCGCCGCCATCGCCGGGCCGCCCTCCAGATAGGGCAAGGTGGCGATAAAGATATCGAACAGCTCGGTGTCGGCCATACGTCGCATATGCGCGCCGTTGATCGCTTCCAGCTTGGCGAAGTCGAAGCGCGCCGCGCCCTTGTTGACGTCGCCAATGTCGAACCATGAGACCATGTCCTCGATCGACATGATCTCGTCGTCGCCATGGCTCCAGCCGAGCCGCGCAAGATAATTGAGCAGCGCCTCCGGCAGATAGCCCATGGCGCGATAGGCTTCGACGCCGAGCGCGCCATGGCGCTTCGACAGCTTGGCGCCGTCGGCGCCGTGGATCAGCGGGATATGCGACATCGACGGCACGTCCCAGCCCATGGCGTTGTAGATCACGGTCTGGCGGGCGGCGTTGGTCAGGTGATCGTCGCCACGGATGATGTGGGTGACGCCCATGTCGTGATCGTCGACGACGACGGCATGCATGTAGGTCGGGTTGCCGTCCGAACGCAGGATGATGAAGTCGTCGAGATCCTTGTTGGGGAAGCGCACGTCTCCCTGGACCCGGTCCTGCACCACCGTCTCGCCCTCGGCCGGTGCCTTGATGCGGATGGCGCCCCTGACGCCGGACGGCGCCTCCGACGGGTCGCGGTCACGCCAATGGCCGTTATAGCGTGGCGGTAGGCCCTTGGCGCGTGCAGCTTCGCGCATTGCCTCGAGCTCGGCTGAAGTCTCGTAGCTGTAATAGGCCTTGCCCAGGCGCACCAGCTCCTCGGCCACCTCGCGATGGCGCGGCGCGCGTTCGAATTGGGAGACCGCGTCACCGTCCCACGAAAGGCCAAGCCAGGTCAGGCCATCGAGAATGGCCGATGTGGCCGCATCGGTCGAACGCTCGCGATCGGTGTCCTCGATGCGCAGCAGCATCGTGCCGCCGGTATGCTTTGCATAGAGCCAGTTGAAGAGCGCCGTGCGCGCGCCGCCGATGTGCAGATAGCCGGTCGGCGAGGGGGCAAAACGGGTGATGACCTTGTCGGGCATGGAACTCTCGGAAAACGTCTGAAGCTGGGTGCGGAGCGTGCGGACTTTCGCGCGTTGCGCGTTCATGTAGCATAGGACGTCGAGGGTGCAAGGGGCAGACCCGATGACTGGACGAGGCCGGGGCTCGGATCGGGGCGAGGATGCCGCTATCGGCGTCAGCGAGCGATCCCTGTTTGCGGCGCCTGCGACGATCCCACTGCCATCTCCGCTCGTGGCTGCACCCGAAACCAGGTCGCTGCAGGCAGGTGGGCAGGCGCCGGCGCCGGCTCCTGCCGCGGGCAGGATCGTGCGCGTGCGCCGGCAAATCGGCCTGGTATCCTTGCCTCGCCTGCGCCATGGCGTGGCCCGGGCGGCGGAGCTTGAACTCGACCGGGGCATCGCGTTCCTGCTGGTGCCGGTCTGTCTGGCCGTTGGGGCGATCGCCTATTTCTCGCTGGCGTCCGAGCCCGACTTTGCAAAGCCCGTCGCGGTCGTGGTGCTGATGGCGGTCTGTGCCTTCGTCTCGCGTTCCTGGCCCAAAACCCATCTGTGTCTCATGGCAGTGCTGTTGTGCGCGCTGGGCCTGCTCGCGGCGAAGGTCGAAACATGGCGAGCCGGAACCCGGATGCTGGGTTCGGAAATCTCCACGCAACTGACCGGCCGCGTGGTCTCGATCGAGGAGATGGAGAGCGGCCGCATCCGGCTGACCATGGACGTGATTTCGACCGCCCGGCCGAAACTGCGCTATGCGCCGGAGAGGGTCCGGCTTTCCGCACGCAAGATACCGCCGGGAATGACCGCCGGCTCGCTCATCACAGGCTACGCCAAACTGTTGCCGCCGACCGGCCCGGTGCGGCCGGACAGCTACGACTTCTCTTTCGACAGCTATTTCGCCGGCATCGGCGGCAGCGGCTTCTTTCTCGGCAATCCAACGGTTGTTTCCGCCGACGACGGTGAGATGCCGCTATCGGCTCGCCTTTTTTCAGGCATCGAAAATGCCCGCGAAGCCATCGCCGACCACATCAGGGGCAGCGTCGGCGGCGCTGAAGGCGAGATCGCGGCGGCGCTGATCGTCGGCGTGCGCGCCGGCATACCCGATGAAATCAATGAAGCGATGCGGCGTACCGGCATCTATCACATCATCTCTATTTCGGGACTGCATATGGCGCTTGTGGCCGGCACCATCATGGGTCTGCTGCGTGGTGCCTTCGCGCTGTTTCCAGACTTTTCCGCGCGCCGGCCGGTGAAGAAATACGCGGCCGCCGCCGCACTGTTCTCGATCGCGGCCTATCTCATCATTTCCGGTGTCGTCGTTGCCGCCGAACGCAGCTTCATCATGCTGGCGGTGATGCTGATTGCCGTCTTCTTCGATCGCGCTGCGCTGACCATGCGCAATCTGGGGATCTCGGCGATCGCCGTCATCCTGGTCTCGCCTCACGAGGTCGTCGGCCCGAGCTTTCAGATGTCGTTCGCCGCGACCGCGGCCCTGGTTGGCGCTTATGCCGGCTGGGCCGATCACCGTGCGGGAAAGACGCGGCCACCGCCGCGAAAGCGATCGCTGCCCGGGTTCCTGACGCGAAAATTCCTGCTGGCGACAGGAGGATTGGCCATGACGTCCATTATCGCCGGCAGCGCCACGGCGTTGTTTGCCATCTGGCATTTCCAGCGGGTATCGCCGCTCAGCCTGTTCGCCAATCTGGCCGTGATGCCTATCGTGTCGGTCGTGATGTTCCTGGCCGTCGCCAGCGCGCTGTTGATGCCATTCGGACTGGATTGGCCGGCTCTCTACCTCATGGGCAAGGGCCTGACAGCAATGATCGCCGTGTCGGCGTGGATATCGGAGCGCTCTCCGGTCGATGGAGTCGGGCTGATTTCGCAGCAATCCGTGCTGCTGGTCACCGTCGCGCTGGTTATCGCGACGATGGCGACGACATGGCTGCGGCTCGCGGCGCTGCCATTCGCGCTCGCCGGCCTGTTGACTGTGTCGCACACACGCGCGCCCGATGTGCTGATCTCGGAAGATGCGCGGCTGGTCGCGCTGCCGATCGGCAATGGCGAACTGGCCGTCAACCGGGAACGTCCGAACGAATTCGCAACCGACAACTGGAAGCGCGCCCTGATCTCCGAAACAATCGTCAAACCGGAAATGTTCGACACGACAGACAGGCAATTCGATGTTGCCAGTCCCACCGACCTGCCGCCGGGATCGCCCTTCTACTGCCGCGAAGGCCTGTGCCTTGCCAGGCACCCTTCCGGCGCGATCATTGCCTATGTCGAGGACCGCAAGACCACCTGGAAAGCCTGCGCTTTCGCCGACCTGATCATCGTCAATGACGCAACCGCCTATGACGCCTGCCACAATCCACTGGTTCTCGTCGTCACCAAACGGCAGCTCGCCCGCAAGGGAAGCGCTGCCGTCTTCTTCAATTCCCAGTCGGCCACGACCCGGGCCGCGATCGCATTTGCCGTCGACGGACCATACCGGCCCTGGCACGAACAGCGAAAATTCTCACGCGAGGCGAGGGGGCTGCCGCCGTACAAAAAACCCGACAAGCCCGATAACAAGCCGGTTCAGTAGCGCCTGATCAACCCGACCAGCTTGCCTTGTACCTTGACCCTGTCCGGCCCGAAAATGCGCGTTTCGTAGGCTGGATTGGCGGCCTCGAGCGCGATCGAAGCGCCTTTGCGGCGGAACCGCTTCAGTGTCGCTTCCTCTTCGTCGACCAGTGCCACGATAATTTCGCCCGGGCTTGCCGTGTCGGCATTGCGGATAATGACCGTGTCTCCATCGAAGATACCAGCCTCGATCATCGAGTCGCCCTTGACCTCCAACGCATAGTGCTCGCCGCCCATGATCATGTCTGGCGGCACCGAGATCGAATGCGTCTGATGCTGGATGGCATCGATCGGCACACCGGCGGCGATACGGCCCATGACCGGGATGGACACGGCTGAAACCGCGTCGTCGTCGTTGCCGGCCGCGGGCAGGCGCGAAGGCGCAGCGGCCGGCCTGATCTGGCGTCCGAGACTGCCTTGGCCAAGGCTGCCTTGGATGACGCTTGGCGAGAACTTCTTTGCCGCATTGAGGCCCGGCGCGATCGAGTCCGGCAGCCGCAGCACTTCCAGCGCGCGCGCCCGATTGGGTAGCCGGCGAATGAAGCCGCGCTCCTCCAGGGCCGTGATCAGGCGATGGATCCCCGACTTGGAGGCAAGATCGAGTGCTTCCTTCATCTCGTCGAAGGAAGGCGGTATCCCGCTTTCCTTGAGCCGTTCGTGGATGAACATCAGCAGTTCATGTTGCTTGCGTGTCAGCATGGCGGCCCCCAAGACATTGAACGAAAGGTTGAACCAGAATCGAAAAACAAACCCAGAACAAACCCTATCTGTTCCAGTTGTGTTCTGCAACCGTTTAAAGTTTAATGAATTTGTTAAGGGGTCTGAAGTTTTTTGCCCGCGACGGCGGGCGGCAACCAGTCCTTTCCGCCGTCGGCAGGCGCATTGAAATCGTTTTGGTTAATGGCCTGTGGCCCATCCGCCGACGAGGCTTTGGCATCAGTTAGTTGGAAGGCTTCTCCTCGGAGGGACGTATAATTCGCGGAGCCATTATTCGCGGAACGAAACGAAACCAAAATGCCAACGATTGCTAGCTTCGGGCGGCCATGGATCGGGGCGTTCGGCGCACTCCGGCCAGCGCGTTCGAATAGGCGTCGCGGAAGCGCTGAAGTTATCCCGAACCCGCCTTCAAGCTGCCGGCGCGAGCGGCGTATCTGGTAGCGCCGCTGTCTTCGCTGTGGACATAGACGTGCAGTGTGTAGCCGATATGCGCCGTCATCAGCGCCTTGGCCCGCTCGACGTCACGGTCGAGCGCCGCTTCCATGATCGCGGTATGGTGTTCGATCGCAATCGCTTCGCGTAGCGCTTCGATTGCCTCTTCATAGCCATCCTTGAGGCCGGCCGCGGCCCGCAGTGTCGGCGCCAGACCAAGAAAGCGATGATGCCGGCGCAGCTGATCCGAGATCGTCGAGCGGAACCGCAACAGCCAGTCGCATGTGGCGGCGCTCAGCAGCGCCGCATGGAAAGCCTCGTGGTTCTCGTCCCATCTGTCGACGGCCGCGTCCGAGGGATCGTCGACCGCCGTCTTGCAACGCGAGAGCCGGTAGTGGGCGGTGACCACGGCATCCTCCCACTCCCTGCCGCCTTTTTCCATCGATTCGAGGAACAGGGGTATCTCGACCACCATCCTGGCGCGTGCCAGATCCTCCAGCTCGGCCCGCGACACCGGAGCCACGGCAAAACCACGATTGCTGATTGCGGTGACCAGGCGTTCGGCCTCGAGCCGCGACAGGGCTTCGCGCAACGGTGTCCAGCCGACGCCATAGGTGCCGCGCAGCGCACTCAGTTTGAGCGGGGCGCCGGGCATGAGGCGCGTGGTCAGGATGTCGCGCCGCAACAGCTGATAGGCGGCTTCCGTTTTTGTGGAACTCGTTTCATTCAGCATGGTGATCAATCCGTCGTCTGGCGAAAAGTATATATGATAGTGCGTCACAGCAACAATTATATATAATGTTTGACACAGACCAGCGGACTCACCATGATCGCCGTAGTAGCCGCGTTTCCAAGCGGCCCTGATCAAATCTGGGAGGAAATGATGTTGAAGTCGAAATCCGCTTGGTTGTCGGGTTTGGCGCTGGCAGGCGCATTGATGGTCAGCGCCGGCAGTGCCGCGGCCGATCAGATCCGTATCGGCATTGCCAATTTCGGCGAGCATCCGCAATTGAACGCCGCCATAGCCGGCTTCAAGAAGGCGCTGACGGATAATGGCTACGTCGAGGGTAAGGACGTCGTCTACACGGAGAGCCACACCAATTTCGATGCATCGCTGGTGCCGCAGATGATCGCCAAGCTGCAGGCCGAGCAGCCCAAGCTGATCTACACCATCACCACGCCGGTATCGCAGATCGCCAAGAAAGCGCTTGCCGGTTCCGGCATTCCGATCGTTTTTGCCGCGGTCACCGATCCGGTGGCGGCCAAGCTGGTGCCGTCATGGGACGCCGGAGACGAAGGCATGACCGGCGCCAGCGATCTGCAGGACGTCGCCGCGGTGATGGCCTTCACCAAGAAGCTGCTGCCGAACGCCAAGCGCTTCGGCGTGCCTTATAATCCCGGTGAGGCCAATGACGTTGCCTTGGTCGAAAAGATCAAGGCGGCGGCACCGGCCGCGGGCTTCGAGGTGGTGGAGGTCGGCATCGACAACGTCAATGACATCCAGCAACGCATCGCTTCGCTCGCCGGCAAGGCCGACGTGATCTACGGCCCGGCCTCGAACCTGATACAGCCGGCGATCGCAGCTGTCTCCGCGGCCGCGCGCCAGGCCGGTATCCCGGTCGTCAACTCCGATGACAGTGCGGTCCGTAACGGCACCGTGCCGGCGAGCTTCGCGGTCAATTACACGCAGGTCGGCGTCAACGCCGGCAACATCGCCGCCGAGATCCTCAAGGGCAAGGATCCTAAGACGATCGCGCCGTCGCGCCCGGCCTACAAGGACCACATGGCAACGATCTCGCGCAAGGCGATGGCCGCGTTCGGCATCGAGATACCGGCTTCAATGGCCGATTGCGGCTGCATCGTCGACTAACATCGGAACTGCTGGGGTGACGGCGTCGGCGCCGTCATCCCGAGGTCAGGGAGAAACGATGCTCGAGATTCGATCCGCGCGCAAAGTGTTCTACAAGGGCCAGGCCGACGAGAAGGTCGCGCTGGACGGTCTCAGCCTGTCCTTGGCCACCGGAGAGTTCGGCATCGTCATCGGCTCCAACGGGGCCGGCAAGAGCAGCATGCTCAACGCCATTTCCGGCGCCCTGATCCTCGATTCCGGCCAGATCCTGATCAACGGCGCCGACGTGACTGCAATGCCGGTGCACAAGCGCGCCGCGAAACTGGCGCGCGTGTTCCAGGACCCGATGCGCGGCACCGCCGCCAGCATGACGGTTGCGGAAAACATGCTGCTGGCCGATTTGCGCAGCCAAAAGCGCACCTTGCGCCCGGGGCTGAACACCACCCGGCTTGCGTCCTACAGGGAACGACTGTCGATACTGGGTCTCGGTTTGGAAAATCGTCTCGACACGCGCGTCGACCTGCTCTCGGGCGGGCAGCGGCAATCCTTGTCGCTGATCATGGCGGTCGGTGGGTCGCCGGACTTGCTGCTGCTCGACGAGCATACCGCGGCCCTCGACCCGCGCACGGCCGAAATCGTCATGCAAGCGACGGTTCGCGCCGTCAACGCGCTGAAACTGACGACTTTGATGGTGACCCACAACATGCAACACGCCGTCGACCATGGCAGCCGGGTGATCATGCTCGATGCGGGCCGGGTGCTCCTGGAAGTCACCGGGCAGGAGAAGGCGAGGGTCACGGTTATCGATCTGATCGGCCATTTCTCCGTCAAGACCGATCGCATGTTGCTGGCGAGCTGATCATCATGGGTTTTGTTGGGGACGTTCTCACCAGCTTCGTCGCGATCGTGCCGGTCACCCTGGCGCAAAGCCTGATCCTGGCCTTTGTCGTGCTCGGGATCATGATCCCGTTTCGCATGCTGAATTTTCCCGATCTCACCAGCGAAGGCGCTTTTCCGCTGGGCGGCTGCGTCTGCGGCGTTCTCCTTGCCGCCGGCGCATCGCCGCTGATGGGCGTTGCTGCCGCCCTTGTCGCCGGCTTCGCGGCGGGCTGCTGCACCGCCTTCATCCATCTGCGCTTCCGCATCCACACGCTGCTTGCGGGCATCCTGATGATGACGATGCTCTACAGCATCAACCTTCGCATTATGGGCAAGTCCAACCTGTCCGTCTTCGGTTCGCCCTCGGTGTTCGACTGGGTGCCGTTCGCGCGGCCGGGTTTCCCCGCCAGCAAGATCGTCGTCGCGGGTCTCCTCGCGCTTGCCGCCTTCATGCTGCTCTACATGTTCTTCAGGACCGAGAAGGGGACCGCCGTGCGCGCCGTGGGCGCCAATCCTGACATGGCCGAAGCGCAAGGCATCAATGTCTGGGCCGCGACCATAGGCGGTGTCGGGCTGGCCAGCGCTTTTTCGGCGTCAAGCGGTGCGCTGATGGTGCAGTCGCAAGGGTTCGCCGACGTCAATATGGGCCTGGGAATTCTCATCAACGGCCTTGCCGCGCTGATGATCGGCGAAGCCGTCGTCGGCAAGCAAACGGTCTGGCGGCAATTGCTGGCGCCCTTCGCCGGCGCGATCATCTACTACCAGCTGGTGTCGTTCTGCCTTGCGGCCGGCATGCCGCCGCCTGACCTGAAGCTTGCCACGGGCCTGTTCGTGCTGGCCATGCTTGCCTTGCCCAGCCTCAAGCGCAGCCGGGGTTCCGCACCGGTTCGCGAAGCGATTCGTGAGTAACCGGCGTGAATGACCAAGGCGTGAATAACCAGGGAATGTCACAAATGATGCCTACGACGCTCGATCTCGCAGCCGTCGAAGCCATGGATGCGGCGGACCCGCTGCGTGCCATGCGCGACCGGTTCATCTTGCCGGAAGGCGTGATCTATCTCGACGGCAATTCACTCGGCGCCGCGGCACCCGCCGTCTTCGACGAGCTGCGGAAAGCCGCGACCCAGGAGTGGGCACAGGATCTGATCCGTGCCTGGAACACCGCCGGCTGGTTCGACATGCCGGTCGCGCTCGGCGACCAACTGGGGCGGCTGATCGGCGCGGCGGCCGGCCAGACGGTGGTCTGCGATACGACCTCGATCAACATCTACAAGGTGCTGCATGCCGCACTCGGCATGCGGCCGGACCGCTCGGTCATCGTCGCCGAGGGCGACAGCTTTCCAACCGATCTCTACATGGCCGAAGGCGTGGCCTCGACGCGCCCCGGCACGGTGTTGCGGCTTGAGGGCGTTGATGCGCCGACCATTGAGGAGCTGATCGACGAGCGCGTTGCGGTCATCCTGGTCAACCACGTCAACTACAAGTCCGGCCAGCTGCGCGACATGGCGGCACTGACATGCAAGGCCCATCAGGTCGGAGCGCTGATCGTCTGGGATCTCTGCCACACCGCCGGCGCGCTGCCTGTCGAGCTCGACAGCGCCAATGCCGATTTCGCCATCGGCTGCACCTACAAATATCTCAATGGCGGCCCGGGCGCGCCAGCCTTCATCTACGCCGCCGAGCGTCATCACGATAAAGTCCAGCAGCCGCTCAGCGGTTGGTGGGGCCATGCGCGGCCCTTCGCCTTCGAGCAGGGTTATGCGGCCGGGAGCGGTATCCGCCGGTTCCTGTGCGGCACGCAGCCGGTGTTATCGATGCGAGCGCTGAAGGGGGCGCTGGATATCTGGGACGATGTCGACATGGCGACGGTGCGCAAGAAGAGCGTCGCGCTCACCGACCTGTTCATCCAGCTCGTCGAGACCAGATGCGGCGCCTACGGCCTGGAGCTGGAAAGCCCGCGCGACGGCAATCAGCGTGGCAGCCAGGTGTCCTTCCTCCATCCCAACGGTTACCAGGTGATGCGGGCCTTGATCGAGCGCGGTGTGATCGGCGATTTCCGTGCGCCGTCGACGATCCGCTTCGGCTTCACCCCGCTCTATGTCGGCTACGCCGATGTATGGCAGGCGGTCGAGGTCCTGGAAGATATCCTGCGCACTGGCGCCTGGCAGGATGCACGCTTCGCGGTCAAGACGGCGGTGACCTGAAGCCGGCGCGAAGCCGGGAAAAATGTGACGCGGTTTCCCACAGGAATTGCGTCAGACGAGAGTTCAGAGCCGGGTGCGAACCGTCCACAGTTCCGGAAACAGGACGACTTCGAGCATCTTCTTGAGATAGGAGGCGCCCGACGTGCCGCCGGTGCCGCGCTTCAGGCCGATGATGCGCTCGACGGTGGTGACGTGGTTGAAGCGCCAGCGGCGGAAATAGTCCTCGAAGTCGACCAGCTTCTCGGCCAGTTCATAAAACATCCAGTAGCGCTGTGGATCGCGGTACACCGTCTGCCAGGCGACCAGGACTTCTTCGTTCTCGGTCCGCGTCTCGCGCCAATCCGTGCGCTTTGCGTCCGCCCCGATGTCGAAGCCATTGCGGGCCAGAAGCAGCAGCGCTTCATCGTAGAGCGACGGCTCGGCCAGGATCGCCTCCAGCTTCTGGCTGAGGTCCGGCCGATGCTTGTGCGGCCCGAGCATGGCGAGGTTGCGGTTACCGGCCATGAACTCGATGGCGCGATACTGCCAGGACTGGAAACCCGAGGACTGGCCGAGCGCGTCGCGGAACTCGGTGTATTCGCTGGGCGTCATTGTGCGCAGCACGTCCCAGGCATTGTTCAACTGCTCGAAAATGCGGGCGACACGCGACAGCATCTTAAAGCTCGGTTCGAGGCGGTCGGCACGGATCGAGCGGATCGCCGCGCCAATCTCGTGCAAAGCGAGTTTCATCCACAATTCCGATGTCTGGTGCTGGATGATGAACAGCATTTCGTCATGCGCCGAGGACAGCGGTGTCTGGGCCTCCAGCACTTTCTCCAGGTGCAGATAGTCGCTGTAGGACATCCGCTCCTTGAACGACATCTCTGCGCCTTCAGAGGCCGGATCGTAAGGCTCGCTCAATTGATCTTCTCCGTGCGCAGCCGAAACCGCTGGATCTTGCCGGTCTGGGTCTTCGGCAGAGCGGCGATGAATTTGACCGATCGGGGATATTTGTAAGGCGCGATGGCTGCCTTGACGTGGTCCTGCAGGCGCTTGACGGTCATCGCGTCTGGCGGGACGCCTTGCACCAGCACGACATGCGCCTCGACGATCTGGCCGCGCTCGCCATCCTCGGCACCGATGACCGCGCATTCGGCGACATCGGGATGCGACAGCAGCGCCGCCTCGACCTCGGGTCCGGCGATGTTGTAGCCGGCGCTGACGATCATGTCGTCGGAACGCGCGGCGAAGTGGAAGAAGCCGTCCTCATCCTGCGTGAAGGTATCGCCGGTGAGGTTCCAGCCGTCGCGCACATAATCCTTCTGCCTGTCATCGGCCATGTAGCGGCAGCCGGTCGGCCCGCGCACCGCCAGCCGTCCGGTCTCGCCACGCGGCACCTCGCGCATCTCCTCGTCGACGATGCGCGCCTCGTAACCGCCCACCGGCTTGCCCGTCGAAGCGGGCTTCCTGTCGTCAAAGCGGTTGGAGATGAAGATGTGCAGCATTTCGGTGGCGCCGATGCCGTCAAGGATAGGCTTGCCGGTCTTTCGCGTCCACTCTTCGAAGACCGGGGCCGGCAAGGTCTCGCCGGCCGAGACGGCAACGCGCAATGATGAAAGATCGGCGCCTTCGTCCATGGCCTTCAGCATGGCCCGGTAGGCGGTCGGCGCGGTGAAGGAAATGGTCGCTTTGTAGGTCTCGATGATGTGGACCATGTTGGGTGGCGTCGCCTGTTCCAGAAGCGTTGCCGCCGCGCCGAAGCGCAGGGGGAAGATGGCAAGCCCGCCAAGGCCGAAAGTGAAGGCGAGCGGCGGCGAGCCGACGAAGATGTCGTCGGGCGTCACCTGCAGGACTTCACGGGCGTAGGCATCGGCGATGATCAGCAGGTCGCGGTGGAAATGCATCGTCGCCTTCGGCACGCCGGTCGTGCCCGAAGTGAAGCCGAGCAGGGCGACATCGTCGCGGCCGGTGCTGACGGCGGTGAAGGTAACCGGCTTGTCGAGGGCGGCGCGATCGAGCTCGGCGTCATGGCTGGCGGTGCCGTCGAAGCCGATCACCTGCTTCAGGAACGCGCTGTCCTTGGCGCAGGCGGTCATCTCGTCCATCAGCCTGGTGTCGCAGAGCGCGGTCGTGATCTCGGCCTTGTCGACGATCTTGGTGAGTTCACCGGCGCGCAACATCGGCATGGTGTTGACGACGACAGCACCGACCTTGGTGGCGGCCAGCCAGCAGGCGACCATTGCCGGGTTGTTGGCGGAGCGGATCAGCACCCGGTTGCCCGGCTCGACGCCGTAGTTCTCGACCAGCGCATGGGCGAGACGGTTCGTCCAGTCGGACAGTTCCTTGTAGGTGCGGCGGCGGCCATTGCCGATCAGCGCGGTGTGGTCACCAAGGCCCTTCTCGACGAGCCTGTCGGTCAATTCGACACCGGCATTGAGGTGTTCTGGATAGTCGAAGCCGTCGAGCAGGAAGTCGGGCCATTGCTCGGGCGGCGGCAGATTATCGCGGGTGAACGTGTCGGTATGCGCTGAAGGCCCAAGCATGTCGCCGCTGTCCCTGTCTGCCGCTTGGCAGTGTGCGTGGCACCTGGCCGGCGGCGGTGGATCTGAATTCCTGTCTCTCGCGGAAGGCTTCGTGCGGCCGGCTACACCCTTGTCGACATGTCACCGGAAAGGTGACCATCGGCGGGTTCGGACGGCACAGCGGACCTCCCATTTTGTCGGCTGTTCCGAAGGCAGGATCGCACCAGTCGAAATTTGTTTCAAGCCTAAAATGTTTCATCCCAAAGCCTTGACGCACGGCCTGGTGGCGGCCATTGCTAGCACTGAGACGACGCTTTTGGGGAGGGTGCCGATGCTCGACCATCGCATTGCCGATTGGGATAATGCCTATGCCAACGGCGCGAATATTGCCGGCAGCGACCGGTGGCCGGCCGCCTGGTCGGAACCAGCGCAAGCGTTCCGTGACGCACTGTCGGGGGAGGGCCGGGCACGGTTCGACATCGCGTATGGCAATCGGCCACGCAACCGGCTCGATCTTTTCCTGCCGGAGGCCACGCCCAGGGGGCTCGTCGTGTTCATCCATGGCGGCTATTGGCTGGAGTCCGATAAAAGCGGATGGTCGCATCTCGCCAAGGGCCCAGTCGGCAACGGCTTTGCCGTGGCTATGCCTTCCTACACGCTGTGCCCGGACATCCGCATTGCCGGCATTGTCAGCGAAATCGGGGCGGCGATCGGCAAAGCGGCGGCAATTGTCGGAGGACCGCTAATGTTGACCGGACATTCGGCCGGTGGACATCTCGCCAGCCGCATGGTGACCACAAGCACACCGCTCGCCACCGATGTCGTGCGGCGCATACGCCACGTCGTTTCGATTTCCGGCTTGCATGATTTGCGCCCGCTCATGCGCACCGGCATGAACGCCGTGCTGAAAATCGATGAGCATGAGGCGCTGACGGAAAGCCCGGCACTGCTGAGGCCAATCGATGGTGTCCACATCACCTGCTGGGCTGGCGGCGGCGAGCGCTCGGAGTTCCTGCGACAGAATGCGTTGCTGGCCAACATCTGGACCGGGCTTGGCGCCACCACCAGTGCCGTGGTCGAGCCCGACCGGCATCACTACGATGTAGTTGATGGCCTGGCCGATCCGGCGCATGCATTGACGCGGACCTTGATCTCGGAATAAGCCCTGTGATCAGTAAGTTATTACGAAATACTTCAGCGCAACATCAGAACGCTGCAAGCGTCGCCCGCAGCGGATGCAGGGGCAAAAGGCGCGCGAACGACCAGTCCGTTGGCATCGGCCAGCATCCTCAGCATCGAGGAATCCTGGATGCCGAACGGCGTCGCCACCAGTTCGCCGTCATCCTCCCTGACTACCGCCCTCACATAATCCTGGCGCAGGTCATTGGCCGCCATTGCGGCGCCCAGCCGTGCCGGGCGGATATCCTGACGATGGTCGCGACCGCCCAGCCTTGCCAGAAGCGGCTTCAGGAACAATTGCGAGCAGACCAGGCTTGCTACCGGATTACCGGGCAGGCCGATGCATCTGATATCGCCGAGGCGCCCGAACATCAGCGGCTTGCCGGGACGCATGGCGATCTTCCAGAAGCCGAGCGTCATGCCTTCGCCGGTCAGCACGTCATGGATCAGGTCGTGGTCGCCGACCGATGCGCCGCCCAGCGTGACGATGACATCGGCACCCGCCGCGACCGCTTTCCTGACCAGGCCGGCGATGTCGTCCTTGCGGTCGGCGGCGATCCCGAGATCGAGCGCACAGGCACCGACCGATTGTGCCGCCGCGGCGACGCCGTAGGCGTTGGACGAGATAATCTGGTCGGGCCCGAGTTCGCTGCCGGGCGGCAACAACTCGTCACCGGTGGCGATGATGGCGACCAGCGGCCGTTTCACCACGCCTACTCGGGGATGATTGGCCGATGCCGTCAGCGACAGTGCCGCCGGGTCGAGCACGCGCCCCTTCTCCAGCAGCACGTCGCCCTTGGAAAAATCGAGGCCGACGCGGCGAATGTTACGCCACACGGCGGTTGGCTCGATCACTTCGATGTTGCCGCCGCCGAAATCCTGGACGTTTTCCTGGATGACGATGGTGTCGGCGCCGTCAGGCAGCGGTGCGCCGGTGAAGATACGCACTGCCTGTGCCTGGCCGACGGCGCCGTCAAAGCCGCGTCCGGCCGGCGCCATGCCGATCACCGAGAGTTTCGACGGCACCGACGCGACATCGGCGGCTCGCACCGCATAGCCGTCCATGGCCGAAGCGTTGAAGGGCGGCTGGGTGCGCAGCGCCATGACCGGTTCCGCCAGCACACGATCGATCGCCTCGATGAGCGGGACGCTTTCGCCGGCCAGCGGCACGGCGCCGTCGAGCAGGCGCTCGAGCGCGTCGGCGACCGGAACCAGTGCCATCAGAGCCCTGCCTTGTAGTCGCCGGACTTGCCGCCGGTCTTTTCGACCAGCCGTATGCCGGAGATGACCATGGCGCGGTCAACCGCCTTGGCCATGTCGTAAATGGTCAGGCAGGCCACCGAGGCTGCCGTCAATGCTTCCATTTCGACGCCGGTCTTGCCGGTGACGCGCGCAAGGGCCGTGACCTTCAGGCCGGGCAGAGCATGGTCAGGCTCTATGTCGACGGAAACCTTGGTCAGCAGCAGAGGGTGGCAGAGCGGGATCAACTCATGCGTCTTCTTGGCCGCCATGATGCCGGCGATGCGCGCCGTGCCCAGCACATCGCCTTTCTTGGCATTGCCGGCGAGGATGGTCTTCAACGTCTCTGGCTGCATCGAGACGAAACCCTCTGCGATCGCGGTGCGCGTCGTCTCGTTCTTGTCGCCGACATCGACCATGTTGGCCTCGCCCTGTGCGCCAAGATGGGTGAGAGCGCCTGTCATCGTCAAATCGCCATAGAGCGACGTGCGTCCATTCGGACGCACAGAGTGCGCTCTGTCGCTTTGACTCTATGCATCGTGCTCTCCGAAAATCGATTCCGATTCTCGGCCCGATGCATCGGACGCCTTGCCCGTGAGCAGCGAGCGCGTTGCAGCGGTCACATCCCGTTGGCGCATCAAGCTCTCGCCCACCAGGAAGGCGCCGATGTCCATCCTTTGCAGTCTAAGGCAATCGTCATGCGAGAAGATGCCGCTTTCGCTGACCAGCAAATGACCCCCCGGCACCATCGCCCGCAGCCGCTCCGACGTATCGAGGCTGGTCTCGAATGTCCGCAGATTGCGGTTGTTGATGCCGATCAATTGCGATGACAGTTTCAGCGCTCGCTCGGTCTCGGCTTCATCGTGCACCTCGATCAGGGCGTCCATGCCGAGCTCGAACGCAGTCGATTCGAGTTGGCTGGCCATGGCATCATCGACGCTGGCCATGATGATCAAAATGGCGTCCGCGCCCCAGGCCCGCGCCTCGTAGACCTGGTAGGGGTCGAACAGGAAATCCTTGCGCAGGGCGGGCAGCGTCACAGCGGCTCGCGCCTCGGTCAGAAACTCCGGTGCGCCCTGAAAGGAGGGCCCATCGGTCAGCACGGAAAGACAGGCCGCGCCGCCTTTTTCATAGGCCCTGGCCAGGCTCGGCGGATCGAAATCGGCACGGATCAGCCCTTTGGACGGACTTGCCTTCTTGATCTCGGCTATCAGTGCGAAGCCACCCGATCCGCGCTTGGCTTCGAGCGCGGCGAGGAACCCGCGCGGCGCGTCGGCGTCCTTCGCGCGCGCCTTGATCTCTGCCAGCGGCACGCTTGCCTTGGCGGCGGCGATCTCGTCGCGCTTGTAGACTTCGATCTTGCGCAGAATGTCAGACACGGTTCACCCGTTCGAAATCTCGACCAGCCGGTCGAGCACCTGCAGCGCCCGGCCGCTGTCGATGGCCTGTGCGGCGATGGCGATGCCGTCACCGAGTGTCGTCGCCTTGCCCGCAATCACCAGTCCGGCGCCGGCATTCATCAACACCGTGTCGCGATAGGCGCCGGCGGTGCCGCCCAGCATATCGCGCAAGGCCTTGGCATTGTAGGCGGCATCACCGCCACGCAACTCATCCTTGGTATGACGCTTCAGTCCAACCTCTTCCGGGGTCAGCGTGAAGCTGCGGATTTCGCCGCCGACCAGTTCGGCTACCTGTGTCTCGCCTGTGGTGGTGATCTCGTCATAACCATCGCCGTGGGCGACCCAGGCATGCTCGGTGCCGAGCGCCTTCAGCGTTTCGGCCACCGGCATGATCCATTCCGGCATGAACACGCCGACCATCTGCCGCCTGACGCTAGCCGGGTTCGAAAGCGGGCCGAGCAGGTTGAAGATGGTGCGCGTACCAAGCTCGCCACGAACCGGACCGACATGCTTCATCGCCGGATGGTGCGCTGGCGCGAACATGAAGCCGACGCCGGCTTCATGGATGCACTTGCCGATTAGCTCCGGCGCGATGTCGATCCTGACGTCAAGGGCAATTAGCACGTCGGCCGCGCCGGTCAGCGAGGACAGGCCGCGATTGCCGTGCTTGGCGACCGGCACGCCGCTGCCGGCAATGACAAAGGCGGAAGCCGTCGAGATGTTGACCGAGTGCGAATTATCGCCGCCGGTGCCGACGATGTCGATGGCGCCGTCAGGAGCATCGACGCGCAGCATCTTGGCGCGCATCGTGGCGACAGCGCCCGATATTTCGCTCACCGTCTCGCCGCGTACGCGCAACGCCATCAGGAAGCCGCCGATCTGCCCTGGGGTCGCATCGCCCGACATGATGATGTCAAAGGCCTCGCACGCCTCCTCGAAGGACAGCGCGGTGCCGGTCGCGACCTTGGCGATATGGGTTTTCAGCGCGCTCATCTTGTCGAGGCTTGGGCAACGGCGGCCTGGTCGACGCGGACGTCGTACTGCGTCTGCAACTGCGCCACCAACTGGTCGAGCAGGTCGTCGGACATGCCGGAGGTGAATGATTTCTGCGCGTCGTCCGGCACCGAGCTGGCGTCGGCGCCGGCCGGTTCGAACACTTCGGCGACCTTGAACAGGATCTGGCCGTCGCCGGTGGGCGAGGGGATCAAACCGGTGCCGCCTTCGCCGACGCCGAACATGACGGCGGCGCCTTCCTTGCCGAAATCGGCATCGTCGGCTTCGCGCTTCAAGCCGCGCTTGGTCTGCTTTTCCAGCTTGAGTTCACCGGCGATGACGTCGAGCGTGGTGCCGGCCTTGAGGCGCTTCTCGAGTTCGTCCGCCTTGGCGGCGAGCCGCTTGGCGGTCTCGGCTGCCGTCCAGTCGGCGACAACCTTTTGGCGCACCTCATCAAGAGTGCGGTCGCGGGCCGGCGTGATCGAACCGACCTCATAGAAGACGAAGCCGTTGTCCGCCGTGGTCAGAGCCTCGTTTTCGGTGTTCGGTTCCGCATCGAAGACGGCCTTGATCAGCGCCGGCGATTCCGGCAGGTCCTTGACGATGGAGCCATCGGGCCTCAGGCCGTTGCGATCGATGGCGTCGATGGTGATGTCTTTAAGCTTCAATTTGGCGGCGGCATCGGCCAGCGAACTGCCCGATGCGCGGGTGTCTTCATAATTGTCGTGCACATCCAGAAGGATGCGGCTTGCCTCGCCCAGCGCCAGGTCCTTGCGGATCTGGTCCGACACTTCGGCGAGCGGCTTCACCACCTCGGGCTTGATCTCGGTCACGCGCAGCAGCACCGGACCGAAGGCGCCCTGCACGACCTGGCTGACTTCGTTGGCGTTGAGCGCGAAGGCGGCATCGGCAACCGCCTTGTCGGCGATCTTGTCCTTGGCGAGCGTGCCAAGCAGCGTGTCGGCCGGGGTCTTGCCCTCGGCGGTCACCAGCTTGTCGAAGGTAGCGCCGGCCTTGAGCGAATCGAGCGCCGCCTTGGCGGCATCCGGTGTCTTGAACACAAGCTGCTCGATGGTGCGCATTTCGGGCGTGGTGTAGCGTGACTTGTTCTTGTTGTAGTCGTCACTGACCTGCTGGTCGGTGACCGCGGTCGTATCCATTATGTCCGCCGGTTCGAGGCGGACATACGAGAATTTGCGGTATTCAGGTGCGGCGTAGCTCTTCTTGTTGGCCTCGAAATAGGCCTGAAGCACGCTGTCGCTCGGCGCCATGATCGGCTCGACCAGCGCCTTCGGCAAAGTCAAATAGTCGACGGTGCGGTCTTCACCGCGGTAGAGCGCGACCGCCTTGAAGAACGTGTCCGGCGCCTTGAGGCCGTCCGAGACCGCCTCGACGATCTGCTGGCGCACCGCCACCTGGGCACGGTTCTTCAGATAATCCTCGGGCCGCATGCCGACCTGGTGCAGCATGTAGTCGAACGTCCTTCGGTCGAACTGACCCCCAGGGCCCTTGAAAGCCGGGTCTTCGCGGGTGAGTTCGGCCAGCCGATCCTTGGAAAGGCCGAGGCCGAGCTTGCGTGCCTGCTCGTCGAGGACGGCACCGGAAACGAGTTGCGCCAGCACCTGGTTGTCGATGCCGAGCGCCTTTGCCTGTTCATGGGTGAGGCGCTGACCAAACTGCTGCGACATGACGGCGAGCTGGCGGTCATAGGCGAGGCGGTATTCGTTGATCGATACTTTGGTGCCGCCGGCCGTTATCACCGAATCGTGGCCCGCGAAGCCGCCCATCAGCCGTCCGGAGATGCCCCAGGCGGCGAAACTGACCACCAGCAGCGAAAGCAATGTCTTCGCGACCCAGGTACCCGCCGCGCTTCTCAATATACCAAGCATGGTTACTTCCGATTTATGCGCATTTTCGCATGCGCCGAGTCTGAACCAAGCGCAATAGCGCCCTTCCTGCCCACTGTCGATTGCTTTGTGGCCTGATTTTGGTAGTGAGGGCCAGAGCTTGATATCGCCCGGAGAAGCACACCATGACACCAGGAATTCGCCCGCTTGTCGCCGGCAACTGGAAAATGAACGGCACCAGCGCCTCGCTGAACGAGCTCAGGATGATCGGCAACGGTTTCATGAGCGGGCTCGACGCCGAGACCGAAGCGCTGGTCTGCGTTCCCGCGACGCTGCTTTCCCATGCCGCGGAGATTTTGTCGCGCACGCCGGTCCATGCCGGTGGCGAGGACTGTCATCCCAAGGAAAGCGGTGCCTATACCGGCTGTATCTCAGCGGAGATGCTGAAGGACGCAGGCGCCAGCCATGTCATTGTCGGCCATTCCGAATGCCGCGAGCAAAGCGGCGAGCACGATGCGACGGTCCAGGCCAAGGCCACCGCCGCCTGGCGGGCCGGGCTCGTGGCCATCGTGTGCATCGGCGAGACGCGGCAGGAGCGTGAGGCTGGAGCGACGCTGGAGGTGCTGTCGCGCCAGGTCGCCGGCTCGGTGCCGCCAAGCGCCACGCCATCCAACACCGTCATTGCCTATGAGCCGGTTTGGGCGATCGGCACCGGCCTGACGCCAACCGCGGCCGATGTGGCCGAGGCGCATGCGCATATCCGCGAAAAGCTGGCGGAAAAACTTGGGGCCGCCGCCGCCAGGATGCGCATCCTGTACGGTGGCTCGGTCAAGCCTTCCAATGCCGTTGAACTGCTGGGCGTCAGGAATGTCGACGGCGCGCTGGTCGGCGGTGCCAGCCTGAAAGCGGCTGATTTCCTGGGCATCGCCGAAGCCTATCGCAGCATTGCTGGCTGAGATTCACGAGGATGGACGGGTCTCGTCCCGTTCAAATTCGTTGCAAAGAGGGCGTTGCTTCCCATATTCCGGCCACGGGCTTGGAAATGCCGTGAAAGCATTGTATTGAGCCGCCTCCAATTCACCGGCCGTGTCCGCGGCCGGGCAGGGCCTTGCCAGGATAAATTATGCAAACCGTACTGATCGTCATTCATCTCATGGTCGTGCTCGCCCTTGTCGGCGTGGTGCTGCTGCAGCGCTCCGAAGGCGGCGGTCTCGGCATTGGTGGCGGATCGGGCTTCATGACCGCGCGCGGCGCGGCCAACGCATTGACCCGGGCGACGGCGATCCTGGCGGCAGCGTTCTTTGTGACGTCGCTGACCTTGTCGATCATTGCCCGCTACGGCGAAAAGCCGATCGACATTCTCGATCGGGTTCCCGCGACCTCGGATGGCGCCGGCAAGGGCGTGCTCAACCAATTGCCGGGTACGGCCACGCCGGCACCCGCCGGCAACACCACGCCGACGCCTCCGTCCGGCAACGACGCCGCGACAAAACCGCTGGCAACGGCCCCGGCCACCGCGCCCGCCGGCAGCACCACGCCGTCAGCGGCCAATGGAACCACCAACACCGCGCCGGCGTCGCCTCAGGTTCCGAACCAATAACCTCACGTTCGAAACCGCGATCTGTGTTCGTTTGAACACAGTCGCGGCAAATGCTGCGCAATCACGAAGATTCGACGGACCACGGCGCGGTCTCGCGCTTGAGGCATACGCGCTTATTCGACTATAGATTGCACGCGGCATTTTCGGCGTCCTTGGGGGACGCCGGGCGACGCCGTGGGCAACAAGCATTGAACGATCGGATCTTCGCCATGCAGCTTCGCAGCTTCATTTTCCTGGGACTTTGCGCCGCAATCGGCATGAGTTCCCCGGCCTCCGCCGCCATGCCGGCAAACATGGCCGCACAACAGTCGGTGTCGCTTGAAAAGACCGACGCCATCCCCGTCGCGGCCAAAAGCGATGCGACGCAGTTGAAGCTTCTCAAGAAGAAGAAAAACCCTACGCCGGAGGATCTCGCCCAGATCAAGAAGATCGAGGCCAAGATCGTTGCCGACAAGGAGGATGCCAAGGCCAAGGCGCTCGAGGCCAGGAAAATGGCGATGCGCGAGGCGGCCAAGGCCAGGGCTGACGCAGATCGGCAGGCGTTCCTGGCCAGCAAGGGCCAGAAAGCGGCGGCAACCGAAGTGGCCGATGCCAAGCCGGCCAAGAAGACCGTCAAGATCATCGAACCGATCGAACCTGTCACCCCGATCCCGGCGGTCGAACCGATCCCAGCCGAGGCGATGAATGTCGCTTTGACGGGCAACAATGGCGAACTGCGCAGCGAGGTCGTCGGCGGCCAGAAGCAGTCAAGCGGCGGCCTGTTCGCGGGTCTGTTCGGTGGAACATCGTCTGGCTCATCGATCAGCTATCTGCCCGAGACACGCGCGCTCGACTCGGCACTTGCCCAGAAGAACGCCAAGAAGCCGTTCAAGGTGAAGCCGGAATTCGTGCCTCAGGACGTGGAATTCACCGGCTATGACGCCGGCACAATCGTCATCGACACCAGCGCTCGCCGACTCTACCTCGTCGAATCATCGACCACCGCACGCCGTTACGCCATCGCGGTCGGCCGCGAAGGCCTGCAGTTCAAGGGCACGGTCGCGGTCGGGGACAAGCAGGAGTGGCCGCGCTGGATCCCGACGCTCGACATGCAGAAGCGCGAGCCCAAGCACTACGGCCAGTACAAGGACGGCATGGCAGGCGGCGGCCAGAACCCGCTCGGCGCCCGCGCCATCTATCTCTACGATGGCAGGAAGGACACGCATCTGCGTATCCACGGCACCATCGCGCCGCAGTCGATCGGCACCAGCGCGTCCAATGGCTGCTTCCGCATGATGAACGAGCACGTCATGGATCTATACAGCCGCGTCCGGATCGGCACCAAAGTCGTCATCATCTGACGTTTCCGTCATCATGCCGAAGGGCCGGCTCAGCCGGCCCTTTTGTTTTGCTTAGAGCGATTCAAAACCCTTTGGCCGTGATGCCTGTCCGAAAGCCGGATCCCACTTTTCGGGATCATGGTCCGAGCGCCTTTTTGGGAAAAAGCCTTCGCGGCGGTTTTTTCTCTGGCGGAATCAATCCGGCCGCGTTAAGCGATGACTCCCATGGCGCGATATGTATTCATCACAGGCGGCGTGGTTTCCTCACTTGGAAAAGGCATTGCCGCAGCGGCCCTTGGGGCTCTCCTGCAGGCGCGAGGTTATCGCGCACGCATCAAAAAACTCGACCCTTATCTGAACGTCGATCCCGGCACGATGTCGCCGTACCAGCACGGGGAGGTGTTCGTCACCGATGACGGTGCCGAGACCGACCTCGATCTTGGCCATTACGAGCGCTTCACCGGCCGGTCCGCCAATCAGCAGGACAACATCACGACCGGGCGTATCTACAAGAACATCATCGAGCGCGAGCGGCGCGGCGATTATCTCGGCGCCACCGTGCAGGTGATCCCGCACGTCACCGACGAGATCAAGAATTTCGTCCTCGACGGCAATGACGATTATGATTTCGTGCTGTGCGAGATCGGCGGCACGGTCGGCGACATCGAGGCGATGCCGTTCCTCGAGGCGATCCGCCAGCTCGGCAACGATCTGCCGCGCAACAACGCCGTCTATGTCCACCTGACGCTGATGCCCTATATCCCGACGGCGGGCGAACTGAAGACCAAGCCGACCCAGCATTCGGTCAAGGAGCTGCGCGGCATAGGCATCGCGCCCGACATTCTTCTGGTGCGCGCCGACCGCGCCATCCCCAAGGAAGAGCGCCGCAAGCTGTCGCTGTTCTGTAATGTCAGGGAAAGCGCCGTCATCCAGGCGCTCGACGTGCCACATATCTACGACGTGCCGATGGCCTATCACAAGGAAGGTCTGGATTCGGAAGTGCTCGCTGCCTTCGGCATCGAGCCGGCGCCCAAGCCGCGCATGGAGCCGTGGCAGGCAGTCTCCAACCGCATCCACAATCCGGAAGGCGAGGTCACCATCGCCATCGTCGGCAAGTATACCGGCCTCAAGGATGCCTACAAATCGCTGATCGAGGCGCTTTCGCATGGCGGGCTGGCCAATCACGTCAAGGTCAAGCTCGACTGGATCGAATCGGAAATCTTCGAAAAGGAAGACCCGACGCCTTGGCTGGAGAAGGTGCACGGCATATTGGTGCCCGGCGGCTTCGGCGAACGCGGCTCAGAAGGCAAGATCCTGGCGGCCAAATTCGCACGCGAGCGCAAGGTGCCGTATTTCGGCATCTGCTTCGGCATGCAGATGGCGTGCATCGAGGCGGCGCGATCGCTGGCCGGTGTCGAACATGCCTCGTCGACCGAATTCGGCCCGACCAAGGAGCCGGTCGTCGGTTTGATGACCGAATGGCTGAAAGGCAACATGCTGGAAAAGCGCAGGGCGACTGGCGATCTCGGCGGCACCATGCGGCTCGGCGCCTATCAGGCCGAGCTCGCCAAGGGTTCGAAGATCGCCGACATCTACGGCGACACCCAGATTTCCGAACGTCACCGGCACCGCTACGAGGTCAATATCGACTACAAGCAGCGCCTGGAGGATTGCGGGCTGGTGTTTGCAGGCATGTCGCCCGACGGTGTGCTGCCGGAGACGGTCGAATACCCCGACCATCCCTGGTTCATCGGCGTGCAATATCACCCCGAACTGAAGAGCCGGCCGCTCGATCCGCATCCGCTGTTTGCCAGCTTCATCGAGGCGGCGGTGGAGCAGAGCCGTCTGGTCTGATCGCTCCCATGCGGACCTATGTCGCGCTTCTCTACAGCATCGTCCTGGGAGAGGGGCGGCGGGTCGTCATGTCCGACCTCAAGGCCATGGCGGAAAGTCTCGGCCTAAAGAATGTCCGCACCTTGGTGGCGACCGGCAACCTGGTCTTCGAGAGTGAAAAGACCTCGATCACCACGCTTGAGACACGCCTGGAATCCGCCTTCGAACAGGCCTTTGGCCGCCATGTCGATATCATCGTGCGTGCCGCCGAAGACTGGCGCAAACTCGCAAGCGGTAATCCATTCCCGACCGAGTCGGTGGAAGCCGGCGACCAGGTGGCGGTGCGCGTAATGCGCAAACCTGTAGCCGAAGACGCCATATCCGGGCTTCAGGCCTGTGCCGCCGCGGACGAGAAAGTGCTTCTGGCCGGCGGAGACATCTGGGTCGTCTTTTCAAGGGAGAGGCCTAGCTCGCGCCTGCTTGCCGCCGCCAACCACAAGCGCATGGGCGTCGGCACCTCGCGCAATTGGAACACCGTGCGCAAGCTGGCCGAAATGGTCGCGCGGTAGAGCGGGGCGGCTCGGGCCGCCCCGCTCTGGTTCATCAAGCTTTCGCCACCTTGGCGCCGGCGCTCACGGCCGCGGTGCGCAGCACGTAGTAGATGACGCCGGCAATCGCCACGCCGAAGAACCAGCCATAGACGCCCCACCAGGACGGCAGCCAGTTGGTGAAGTTGGGCAGGATCGACGAGAAGATGGCGCCAATGCCGGCGGCGATGAACGCATTGACGTGCCAGCCACCCTGGAAGCGGAACTCGCCGTCCTCGCGATACAGCGCCTCGACGTCGACTTCACCTTTGCGGATCAGATAGTAATCGACCATCATCACGCCGAAGATCGGCCCCATCGTTGCGCCGATGACGTTGACGAAGGAAGCCGCACTGCCTTCCCACGGTGCGAAGGGATAGAGCACCAGCGCGATGACGGCCGCGATGTAGCCGCCTTTCTTGAAGTCGATCTGGCGGGGAAAGACATTGGAAAAGTCGAAGGCCGGCGAGACGAAGTTGGCCACGACATTGATGCCGAGCGTCGCCACCGCGAAGGTGAGCGCCGCGAGCGCGGCCAGGAACCAGCTGTCGAACTTGGCCGAGATCTGGTCGGGGTGCAGCAGCACCTCATGGTAGACGTCGTAGGCGGCGATGGTGGTGACGCCGGCGACCAGCGAGAACAGGATCAGGTTGATAGGCAGGCCCCAGATATTGCCCTTGCGCAGCGATGCCTGGTCGGGGGCATAACGGGCGAAATCGCAGAAGTTTAGATAGAGCGCCGAGAAGTACGTCACCCAGATCGCCGCCACGGCAAACAGTGCGGTCCAAGACCCTGGAGTACCAGGGACGCCCGCATCCTTGGTCTTTTCAAGTAATACATCCATTGGGATATCGCTGGTGAAAGCGAAGGTTCCTGATTTGACGCAGAGATAGATGGCCAGGATCAGCATCATCACCCAGACCGCCGGACCAGCCCAGTCCTGGAAGCGGCGCACCGTTTCCATGCCGCGCTGGATGATCAGCAGTTGCAGTGCCCATATGATCACGAAGCAGATCACCTCCAGGCCGGAATGGCCAAGGAAATGGGTATTGGCGTTGAAATCGGCGAACCATTGCGAGCGGATCAGCAATGCGACGATGGCGCCTGAGGCGGCCGCCGTCTGCGCGCCGTACCAGAAGCAGGCGACGATGGCGCGCACCAGTGCCGGAATGTTGGCGCCCCAGATGCCGAAGGAGGCGCGGGCGAGCACGGGGTAGGGCACACCGGTCTTCACACCGGCATAACCGACCATGTTCATCAGTGCGTAGATGATCAGCGAACCGATGCCGATGGCGATGATGAAATTGACGAAGCCGCCACAGAACAGAAACAGGCTGGCGGCGAGGTAGTAGCCCCACAGGCTATGGACGTCCGACGTCCAGACGTTGAAGATCGAGAACGGTCCCCAGTTTCGAACCTTGGCAGGAGCGAGGTCTTCATTATACAGGTCAGGCGATGCGCCTTGTATCGTCATTGCAATGTCCCCTTCTTGCAGCACGCGCCCTCACGCGTTGACCGCAGAGGTTACGCCTGACGCAGGGGAACCGGCAAGCAATCGATTTGCCGGCTTTGGCCTTAAAGATATTCAATGCGAACCGCGATTATCGAGAGCCCGTGATGGTGAGCCGCTTTTGAAACAGGCCTGCCTGTCGATTCGAATTCTCGATCCACGGCTTCCAAGCTGGACAAACCCGCGTTCCCGACGCCTATTGGCAAGCAAGGCTGCCTAGGCGATGGCCATCACCCGCTTGTGGTCCTCGACTTCGGAAAGCAGCCAATCCTGAAACAGGCCCGTACCCGGCTTGTTTCCGATGCTGCGGCGCTGATGCAGGTAGATGCCGGCCGGATAGGTATGGCGGGCGCTGAACGGGGCGACCAGTTTGCCCTGCTGCAGCAGATCCTGGGCCATCATCGTGTCGGCGAGCGCTATTCCAGCGCCATTGATCGCCTCGCGCATGATCAGCGTACAATCATCCAGCGTCGTGCTGGATTTCGGCGTCGTGTCCAACACGCCTTCCTGCTCCAGCCAGCGCTTCCATCGCATGGTCTCGCATTCGTGGATCAGGTGGTGGTTGACCAGGTCGGCGGGCGATCGCAGCGGCATCGGCCCTTCGAGCAGCGAGGGCGCACAGACCGGCGTCAGGACCAGCGGGATCAGCAGCGTCAGAGCCGGGCCGGCCTTGTAGACGAACTCGTCGACGATGGCCAAATCGAAATTGGCCCGCTTGCCCGATGTCGAGATCTCGAGATCCACGGACGGATGCCGTCGGCGAAAATTCGGCAGCCGGTCCGCTAGCCAAAGGTTCAGGACGGCAGGGACGCACAAAACCCGGACACGCTGGGTCCTGCCGTGGCTTGGGGGGCCGGCGAGACTGACATCATCGGTGGCCCGCCAGATGGCTTCGAATGCTTCGGAGAGGCTGCGTGCGTAATAAGAGCCCCGAATGGTCGGCGTTATCTGCCGAAAGCCGCGCTCGAACAGGTCCTGGCCGAGATTCCGTTCGAGTGCGCGGATGTGACGGCTGATAGCCGAGGGTGTCAAATGCAGCTCTTCGGCTGCGTCCTTGACGCTGCCGAGACGGGCGGCGGCCTCGAAAGCGCGCATGCCATTGAGTGAGGGTAGGGCCATCGGCCGATCATGAATTGCCAGTTGAGTTTTTGTCAATCGATATGGACAAAATTGGCGTTTGATCGCCTGACCCGTTCGGGGATACCCAAGAGGCAAGAGCAATTAAGTCGTCTCAAGAACGACAATTTGGGGACTTCGGCACGATCCAACCAGAGGTGACGGCCGGTTTGACCGGTTTCCACCGGTGGCGGGAGAAGCCTTGCGCAAACTGCAAGCCGCGCCTCGGCCAAAGCCCCGCAAAGAGGAGAACGCCTACCTATGCCTCAATCGCCAGTGCCGGTCTTTGAAACGGCGGACGAGATTTCCGCTGAAACCTCCGTCGTCGTGATCTTGCAGGCCGCTCAAACCGGCTTTGGCCCGCGGGCAACGGCCCTGGACACCGAAATGGGCGGGATCCTCTCCCGGGCCTGTGCCGATGCGGCTGCCTTGGCTGAATCCGGCGCCTGTATCGATGTCATCGCCCCCCAGGCGGTATCGGCGCGGCGCGTGATTGTCCTGGCCATGGGCAAGGCTGAGGCCGTCACCGCACTCTCCTTGGCGCGTGCCGGCGGCCTGCTTGCCGCGCATCTGGAGGGCAAAGGGGAATGCGCGGCCACCCTGGTCCTGGACCCCATTGCCGGCATAAGTCTGCCGGGAGCGGAAATCCTGGCAAGAGTCGCGCTTGGCATGCGGCTGCGGCGCTATCGTTTCGACATGCGCAACCGGCGCCAAGGGGCGGGGGCCGATCGGACCCTGCGGGTGCAACTGGTCGGGGCCGGCGGTCCGGAGCTGAATTCAGCATTGGCGCGGATCAATGCCATCGCGGATGGCGTCGAATATGCGCGCACACTGGTCAACCTGCCGCCGAACCATCTCCATCCCGACAATTTCCACGATCACCTGGAGCCTCTGCGCGAAGCCGGCATCGACGTCGAGATACTCGATACGGCGAAGCTCAGGGAATTCGGCATGAACGCGATACTGGCCGTGGGGGCGGGTTCGGTACGGCCGCCACGAGTCGCCGTCCTGCGCTATCGCGGCAAGGGTGCTCCTGCGCAGCCGCTGGCGTTCGTCGGCAAGGGTGTCTGTTTTGATTCCGGCGGTCTCTGCATTAAACGCGGCGAGCAGATGTTCGATATGAAGGCCGACATGGGCGGTGCGGCCGCCGTGGTCGGCCTGCTGATCGCCCTGGCTCGGCAAGGCAGCCCGGTGCACGCCGTCGGCGTGCTCGGCATTGCCGAGAACATGCCGTCAGGCACCGCGCTCAAGCCGCGCGACATCATCACGACAGCTTCCGGGCAAACCGTGGAAGTGTTCGACACGGATGCGGAAGGCCGCCTGATCCTGGCCGACTGCCTCTATTATACCGCCTCGCGCTTCAATCCATCGGTGATCGTCGACCTCGCCACTTTGACCTATTCGGTGATGCGCGGTCTTGGATCGGTATTCGCCGGTCTCTTCAGCACCGACGATGCCACCGCCTCGCGGATGATCGCGGCCGGAGAAATGGTCGGCGAGCGGTTCTGGCAGCTGCCGCTCGACCGGGCTTATGACGAGGGCCTGCAATCGCCGTTCGCGGACCTGCGACATCACGCCAAGGACATGGAAGACGGTGACGCTCCCTACGCCGCGGCGTTCCTGCGACACTTCACGGAAGACCGCCCCTGGGTGCATCTCGACATCGCCGGCAAGGAACTGACCGAGAAGGATCAGCCCCTGGGCCGGGAAGGCGCTACCGCATTCGGCGTGCAGATGCTGGAAGAATGGGTTCGCGCCGGCCGAGTTGCAAACTAGGTGACCAGCGGCATGCCTTCAAACATTCAGGAGATCGGGATGTCATCGGAGATCGTCACCAGGGAAGGGCGGGCCGATTTCGGCGACTACGAAACCTGGTACCGCGTCAGCGGTAACCTCGATGCCGACAAGGCTCCGATCGTCATTCTGCATGGCGGGCCGGGCGCCGCCCACAATTACGTCGATGCCTACAAGCTTCTTGCCCGAAGAGGCCGCGCCGTCATCCACTACGACCAGCTGGGCTGCGGCAATTCCACCTTGCTGCCGGACAAAGGCGCCGATTTCTGGACACCCAGGCTGTTCATCGACGAGCTTGAAAACCTTGTCGACCATCTCGGCATCCGCGGCGGCTTCCATGTGCTCGGGCAGAGCTGGGGCGGCATGTTGGGCGCCGAGTATGGGGTGACGCGGCCGAAGGGCCTGAAGTCGCTGACCATCGCCAATTCACCGGCGTCCATGAAGCTCTGGGTAGAAGAGGCCAACCGGCTGCGCGCCGACCTGCCCATGGACGTACAGGAGACGCTGACCCGGCACGAACAGGCTAGCACGACGGATCATCCGGACTACCAGGAAGCGACGATGGTGTTCTACGAGCGGCATGTCTGCCGGATCGTTCCGTTCCCGGCCGAAGTGACCGAGACCTTCGCCCAGGTCGTGCGCAATCCGACCGTTTACAACGTCATGAACGGGCCGAACGAGTTCCATGTCATCGGTACGCTGAAGAACTGGAGCATCATCGATCGGCTGCCCGCCGTCGATGTTCCGACGCTGATCATTTCCGGCCGTTACGACGAAGCCACGCCCGCGACCGTGCAGCCGTTCAAGGACGGCATCGAGGGATCGCGCTGGCAGGTATTCGAGCATTCCAGCCATATGCCGCATGTCGAAGAGCAGGATCTATGCATGCGGGTGGTGGGAGACTTCCTGGACGACAACGACAACTGAAAAAAGGGGAACTGCGACATGAAGAAACTGCTCTTGGCGGCCTCAGCCGCGGCATTGCTGGCCGGCTCGTGGCTGGCTCCGGCACAGGCCGAATACCTCAAGGAACATCGCGGCGGCACTATTCGCCTGCTGGCCCGCTCGGCCGCCGGAACGCTCGATCCGCACATCAATTACACCGACCAGGGCTGGCAGATGTATCAGCCGATCTATGACGGGCTGGTCGCCTTCCGCAAGGCCGAGGGCATGGATGGCTTCACCATCGTCCCCGATCTGGCCGAGGCGCTGCCCGAGGTGACCAATGACGGCAAGACCTTCACCTTCAAACTGCGCAAGGGCATCAAGTTCTCCGACGGCAAGGATCTCGGCGTGAAGGACGTCGTTGCTTCCTTCCAGCGCATCTTCAAGGTCTCGGGGCCGACCTCGGGCACCTTCTATGCCGGCATCGTCGGCGCCGACAAATGCCTTGCCGAAACCAAGAGCTGCACGCTGGAAGGCGGCGTTGTCGGCGACGAAGCGGCAGGCACCATTACGTTGAATCTCACCAAGCCGGACGCCGAGATCCTCTACAAGCTTGCGTTGCCGCATGCCGTGGTCCTGCCGGCGGACACGCCCGCGGAAGACATGGGCTCCAAGCCCATCCCCAGCACCGGCGCCTACATGATCTCCGCCTTCGATCCCAACAAGGGCATGACGGTGACCCGCAACCCCAATTTCAAGCAATGGAGCGAGGACGCCCAGCCGGACGGCTATCCTGATGTCGTCCAATATGATTTCGGCCTCTCCGAGGAAGCTGCCGTCACCGCGATCCAGAACGGGGAAGCCGACTGGATGTTCGACGCGCTGCCCAGCGATCGTCTCGGCGAACTTGGTACCAAGGCCATGGACCAGTTGCATATCTCGCCGCTCTCCGCCTGGTGGTATGCGCCGCTCAACAACCGGCTGGCGCCGTTCGACAATGAAAAGGCGCGCCAGGCCGTTGCCTACGCGGTCGACCGCAACACTCTGGTCAAGCTGTTTGGCGGCAAGGTGCTGGCCTCGCCGGTGTGTCAGGTCCTGCCTCCTGATTTCCCCGGCCACGAAGACTACTGCCCCTTCACCAAGAACCCCGGCGCCAAGTGGTCGGCGCCTGACCTCGAAAAGGCAAAGCAGCTCGTCGAGGAATCGGGCACCAAGGGCCAGAAGGTGACCATCATCGTCGAGGACACGGCCATTTCCCGCTCCATCGGCGTCTATCTGCAGAGCGTGCTGACCACCATCGGCTATGTCGCCGACGTCAAGCCGATCTCGTCGAACATCCAGTTCACCTACATCCAGAACACCAACAACAAAGTGCAGATGTCCGTTACCCAATGGTACAAGGACTATCCCGCGGCTTCGGACTTCCTGAACATCCTGTTCAGCTGCGCATCTTTCCGTGAAGGTTCGGACGCTTCGATCAACATCGCCGGCTTCTGCGACAAGGATATCGACGCCAAAATGCAGAAGGCATTGGACCTCGGTGTGACCGACCAGAAAGCCGCCGACAAAATGTGGGCCGAAATCGACAGGCAAGTCACGGACAAGGCACCGGCCGTCGGCCTCTTTACGCCGAAGCGGCTTGACTTCGTCAGCAAGCGCGTGGGCAATTTCAAGTTCAACCGGCAGTTCAACTGGATGATCACCCAGTCGTGGGTACAGTAATGGCCAGGGTACAGTAATGGCCTGGGTGCAGTAACGAACCGCGGAGGGGCACGTCCGTGTCGTACCAAGTCGCTGCCGTGCCGCGCAAAACACGAGGGCCCTGGGCCGTCGCGTTTGCGAAGTTGGCAAGAAACAGGGCCGCCATGGCGTCCCTGGCCGTGTTCCTCGTCATCGTCCTTGCCTGTCTCAGTGCGCCTCTCTACGCGAAATGGGCAGGGACAGACCCCTTCGCCTCGACGCTCGACGCCGTCATTCAGATCGACGGTGCCGACGTTCCGGTGATGGAACAATCGACAGAGGGGCTGGGCCTTGGCTACACGCCGCTCGGCCCGACCTGGCGGGTCGGCAACTATTTCCTCGGTGCCGACAGCCAGGGGCGCGATGTCATGGCCCGGATGCTCTATGGCGGGCTGAGCTCGCTGCTGATCTCCGGGGCCGCGACCATCTTCACGCTGGTCCTCGGCACGGCGGCGGGATTGATCGCGGGGTATTTCGGCGGCGTTACCGACACGGTTCTGTCGCGCTTGCTGGATGTGCTCTGGGCATTTCCGATCTATCTCCTGGCGATTTCGCTTTCCATTGTCACAATTTCGCAAGGCATCTCGATCGGACCGATCGAGATCGAGTCCGGCAGCCTGTGGTTGCCGGTCATCATCATCGGTATCGTCTATATACCCTATGTAGCGCGTCCGATCCGGGGGCAGGTTCTGTCGCTGCGGCACAGCGAGTTCGTGCTGGCCGCGATCAATCTGGGCGTACCGGGATGGCGGATATTGTGGCGCGACATCCTGCCCAACATCACCACCACCCTCATCGTGTTCATACCGCTGATGATGGCGCTGAACATGCTTACCGAATCGGCGCTCTCCTTCCTCTCGATTGGCGTCCAGCCGCCCGCGGCGAGCTGGGGAACCATCATCCAGGACGGGCAGGCGCTGCTTTACACCAGGCCACTCGTGGCGCTGGTGCCAGGCCTGGCGATCGCGATTTCCGTCATGACCCTCAATGTCTTCGGCGACGGCCTGCGCGACGCGCTCGACCCGCGCTCGAAGGTTCGGCTGGGGCGCGACTGATGATCTACGCCATCCTGCGCCGTTTCGGTCAGATGCTGTTTGTGATGTTCGGCATCTCGGTCATCGTCTTCCTGATTTTCTTCGCCACGCCCGGCGCCGACCCCGCGGCCCGCATCGCCGGCCGCAATGCATCGCCCGAAGTGCTCGAGGCGGTACGCCACAGCTTCGGCTTCGACCGGCCGCTCTACGTGCAGTACGTGACGATGATGGAGAAGATCTTCGTCACGGGCGATCTGACTTCTTTCGTCAATCGCGGCTGGAAGGTGGTGCCGGCGGTGCTGGATTCGATCCCGGTCACGCTTTCGCTGGTATTCGGCGCGGCGATCCTGTGGGTGGTGGTGTCCATCATCATCGGCATCGTCGCCGCCGCAACCCGCGACAGCTGGCTCGACAAGCTTCTGATGGCGTTGGGCTTGCTCGGCATTTCCATGCCGGTCTACTGGCTGGGCGAGGTGATGAACCTGATCACCCAGAGCCGCTATCACGACAGCTGGGCATTCTCCTGGGTGCCGCCGCTTGGCTACAAGAATTTTTCCGACGACCCGAAAGGCTGGTTCCTGACGCTGGTCATACCTTGGATCACGCTCGCCATCCTCTACATCGGCATTTACGGGCGGGTCTTGCGCGCGGCGATCATCGAATCCCTGCAGGAAGACTATATCCGCACGGCCCGCGCCAAGGGCTTGTCGGAGACCCGCATCCTGCTGCGCCATGCCTTGCGCACGTCGCTCATCGCCTTCGTCACCTTGTTCGGTCTCGACTTCGGCGCACTGGTGGGCGGCTCGGCCCTCCTGACCGAAGTGGTGTTCGGGCTGCACGGCATCGGCAAGCTCACCTATGACGCGCTGCAGAACCTCGATTTGCCAATGATCATGGCGACGGTGATGTACGCTTCCATGTTCGTGGTGGTCGCCAACGCGGTCGTCGATTTCGTCTACATCCTTCTCGATCCGCGCCTGAGGACATCATGATATTGTCGGTGCGTGATCTCCGTGTATCCTTCCGGACCGATGAAGGCCTGGTAAGGGCCATCGATGATGTTTCCTTCGACCTCGCGGAAAGCGAAATTCTCGGTGTCGTCGGCGAGTCCGGCTCCGGCAAGACCGTGTCGCTGCTTGCGGTGATGGGGCTTATCACCGATCCCAACGCCATCATCGAAGGCTCGATCCGCTACAAGGGTCGCGAGTTGGTCGGACTGCCGCCGCGCGAACTGAGGCGCCTGCGGGGCAACGAGATCGCAATGATCTTCCAGGATCCGATGACGGCGCTGACGCCGGTCTACACCATCGGCTGGCAGATCGCCGAACAAATCCGCGCGCATCGCAAGATCAGCAAATCCAAGGCCATGGAGCGGGTGGAGGAACTGCTGGCGGAGGTGAATTTCCCCAACCCGCACGAAGCCATGTCGCGCTATCCGCACCAGCTCTCCGGCGGCATGCGCCAACGGGCGGTGATCGCGATGGCGCTGTCCTGCAACCCGGCGCTGCTGGTGGCGGATGAGCCGACCACGGCGCTCGACGTCACGGTGCAGGCCGGCATTCTCGATCTGGTGCGCAAGCTGCGCGCCACGCACAAATCGGCGGTGGTCTTCATCACCCATGACATGGGCGTGGTCTCCGAACTCGCCGACCGGGTCATGGTGATGTATGCGGGCCGCATCGTGGAACGCGGCAGCCGCACCGAGCTGTTCGCCGACCCGCGACACCCCTATACCCGTGCATTGCTTGGTTCGATCCCGCCGCTGACCGGTGTCAAACCCCGCCGCCTGCCGGCCATTCCCGGGTCACCGCCATCGCTGCTGCGATTGCCGCAAGGCTGCGCCTTCGGTCCGCGTTGCCCTGTCGGGTATGAGCCCTGCCTAACCAAGAAGCCCGAGCTTGGCGCCGCCACGCACGCGGCGGCCTGTTTCCGGGTGGCCCAGACATGATCGGACCGATGATCGACAAAGACTGTCCAATCCTCGAAACGCGCGGGCTCGGCAAGCGCTTCTCGATCGGCAGCCGTTTTTCCGCGGAGGGCAGGCGAACCGTCCACGCGGTCGACAATGTCTCCCTCACAGTGCGCCGCGGCGAAACCGTCGGATTGGTCGGCGAGTCCGGGTGCGGCAAGTCCACGCTGGCGCGGTGCCTGGTCAGGCTCTACGACATTTCGGACGGCAAGCTCCTGTTCGAAGGCGACGACATCACCTCGAAATCGCTGTCTGAACTGAGGCCGCTGCGGCGGCGCCTGCAAATGGTCTTCCAGGACCCGTCGGCCTCGCTCAATCCGCGCCGGCGCGTCGGCGACCTGGTGGCCGAACCGCTGCGCATCCATGGCAGGCTTTCATCGCGCGAGATCGCCAGCCGCGTCGCGGAACTCTTCGACCTCGTCGGACTGTTGCCGGACCATGTCATGCGCTTTCCCCATGAATTCTCGGGCGGGCAGCGCCAGCGTGTCGGCATTGCGCGCGCCATCGCCCTCAATCCCGATCTCGTCGTTCTCGACGAACCTGTCTCCGCGCTCGACGTGTCCGTACAGGCGCAGATCGTCAACCTGCTTGCCGATCTGCAGGAGAAGCTGGACCTCACCTATGTCTTCATCGCCCACGACCTGTCCGTGGTGCGTCAGGTCTCGACCCGCATCGCGGTCATGTATCTCGGCTCGATCGTCGAGGAAGGGCCGGCGGAACAGGTGTTTTCAGCCCCGGCCCACCCTTACAGCCAAGCCCTGATCTCGGCCGTTCCCGTCGTGCAGACGACGCCCACTGGGACGCGCAAGCGTATCATCCTGACAGGCGACGTACCGAGCCCGCTCAATCCGCCATCCGGCTGCCGTTTCCATCCCCGATGCCCAATCGCGGTCGAGCGCTGCCGTTCGGAACGGCCGGAGCTGAGGGAGCACCAATCCGGCCGCAAAGCGGCTTGCCACTTCCCGACGGTATAGCCGACCTCATTCCGATCGCCAGAATCTTTAAAAAATTCTTCTTCGCATGGAACAAATCGCCAAGCGGGGCGTTCCATAGGGTTCGATCGAGCGCATCTCGATCGACCGGGAGGAAACAATGGACTACCTGCATTTCTTTGCGCCCGTGCGGATATCGCGCGGGCAGGGGCATCCTGTAGAAGAAGTGGATAGTGTCGCCGAGGCGATGGTTTTCTTGCGTAAATGGCCGACGGGACGACGTGGGCCAGTATATCAGTGCGCGCTGAATTGCTGCTCGGCTGCCCTGTCGGGACAGATGTCGGCGGAGGAAGCCAGAAAGGCGTTCACCGGATTTGCCCGGATCACGCGGCTTCTCGACGATGACATGGCACTGCCGATGGGCAGCGACAACATGGCGAGCATACACGCGCTGCGGCGATAGCCGCCACGCCCTCTGCCTCTGGCGGATCGCGCCCCTTACGGGCGCGATGGAGGTTATGCTTGACCCTCGGGGCAGGTCGGTGGGTATCGCTTCTCAATTCTCCCTGAACCCACGATTGAGCGAATCGCGAACCGGCGCCAACATATAGTCCAGCAGCGTGTGCTCGCCGGTCAGGATCATGACTTCCGCCGGCATGCCGGGCGATAGATGGATGTCATGCAGATCCCTGAGATCGGCCGCGTCGATCTTGACCTTGGCAAGGAAATAAGGCTCTCCGGTTCTCTCGTCCGTCAGCCGGTCAGCCGAAATCGAGGTCAGCAGGCCATGGATTTGCGGCAGGTGTCTGGTTGGATAGGCCGAAAGCACCACACGGGCCGGCATGTCCGGATGCACCACGTCGATATCCGTGGGCTTGATGCGGGAATCGATGATCAGATTGGCCTCGTTCGGGACGATGTCGAGAAGCGCCTGACCGCTGGAGATCACGCCCGATTCCGTTGTTACGCGCAGGTTCATCACCGTTCCGGCGATTGGCGCGACGATGTCCGTCCTCGCCAGCACGTCCTGGCGCGAAGGCAATTGGCTGCGCAATTCGGCGAGATCCGTGCGCGCTTTGGCAAGATCCTCGTTGGCGCTCTCGCTATCCTGCTGACGCAGGTTGAGGAGTTGGAACTGGGTCTCGCCGATCTGCTGATCGTTCTTCGCTATCTGCGCCCGGTTCGATGCCTGGTTGGCTCGAATGTCGGCCTGGGAGCGCTGAAGCGCCAATATCCGCGGCAGGCGTTCGAGGCCCTTCCTGTACATCTCCTGCGCGGAGGCGATCTCCTGGTCGATCAGGCCGAGTTGCTCGGCCTCGGCCGCCATGACATCCCTCGCTCCCGTGCTTTGCTCTTCGATCTGCGCGATGCGTTTGTTGAGGATCTGTGTGCGGCCTTGGCGGGTTGCGAGGCGGCTGTCGAGCAGCGCCTGTTCTTCGGCGACCACCTTGCGCGCGCTCTCGCTGTCGATCGAGGTCAGCTCGTTGGGGAAGGTTATCCGGTCCTGACCGGCAAGTTCCGAAACAAGTCGCGCCTCGGTCGCCAGCAGACGAATATAGCGCCCCTCCAGCTCGTCATATCGCCCTTGCGCATCGGTCGTCTTCAGGCTGATAAGCACTTGCCCGACGCTGACTTTATCGCCGTCCTTAACGTGGATCGCGCCGATGATGCCGCCCTCCAGATGCTGGATGGTCTTACGATAACCTTCGGGGCTGACGACGCCGTTGGCAACGACAGCGCTCGCCAGCAGGGCGACGCTTGACCAAGCAGCGGTGCCGCCTACGAAAAGGATGGCCGAAGCGTAGCCCAGCATTCGCGCCGGCCGCGTCCGCAGCTTCAGATTGCGCCTGCTGGCACGGTAGGCGCGCGAGCGTCGCCGGAGCAATCCCGCAATCAAGAGCAGGAAGAGCGCGCCAGCCACCGCCAGCAACATTATGCGAGACGGCGTGTCGGTCCCATCCAACCAAACCGATACCGCTGTGCTGAGGTCGTTGGCGGAGGCGGTCAGCCTGTCGGTGAGTTCGTGCAAGCTGTCCGCCAGCCGGTTCAGCGTCGTCGAGAAGTCGCCAAATCGATCGCTCATGGCTCACTCCGCTGCGTTCAGTTTCGCTGCCGCGTTGGCAACAAGCTTTTCCCGCAAGGCCGCCGGAACCGGAATGCGCCTGGGCGGTCCGCCGAGCGCGCCGAGCACCTCGTCGCGCGTGCCGAACATCGAAACCGATCCGTCATGGAGGAAGACGACATGATCGGCGGTGCGCAGGAGATTGGTCTGGTGGCTGACGAGAATGACGGTGCGGCCCCGCTCCTTCAGTTGCTGGAGCACGTTGAACAGCGCCACTTCGCCTTCACCATCCAGGCCGGTGTTCGGTTCGTCGAGAACGATCAGCTGCGGATCGCCGAACAGTGCCCGGGCCAGCGCGATACGCTGGCGCTGGCCGCGCGAAATGCGAGCGCCATGCGGTCCCACTTCGGTCCGGTAGCCGTTCGGCAGCCGCAGGATCATATCATGGATGCCGGCAAGCTGCGCCGCGGCGATGACCGCGTCGCTGTCGACGTCACGCAGGCGCGCGATGTTCTCGCCGATCGTTCCGGGGAACAGCTCGACCTGCTGCGGCAGATAGCCGAGATGCATGCCAAGTTCGTCCGAAGGCCAGTTGCACACCTCCGCGCCATCCAGCCTGACATGGCCGAGCGAAGGCCGCAGCGCGCCGACGATAAGACGACAGAGCGTGGTCTTGCCGGAACCGGACTGGCCGATCACACCGCAGGTCTGGCCCGGCTCAACGCCGAAGCCTATGGCATTGACAAGCGCCTGGGACGTTCCCGGCGCGCAGTAATGCAGGTTCTCGAGCTTCAGCCTGCCTTGTGGGCGGGGCAATGTGATGCCAACGGTTTGCATCGATCTGGTGTCGGCGAAAAGCTTCGTGAGATTGCGGCGCGCGGTTCGCGCGCTGACCAGGCCGCGCCAGGCGCCGATAGAGCGCTCGATCGGCGCCAACGCGCGGCTGAGCAGGATCGAGGCCGCAATCATCGAGCCTGGCGTCAGCTCGCGACGCAGGACGAGATAGGCGCCGAGCCCGAGCACCGCCACTTGGAGCGCTAGGCGAAGCGAACGCGACAAGCTGCCGATGACGGTGGTGCGCCGCAGGAGCCGGGTCTGGATATCCATCAGCGACTGCTGGTTTTCCTCCCAGCGCCGCAGCGCCGGCTCGGACATGCCGAGCGAGCGCAATGTCTCGGCGCCGTCGATGAACTGCCCGACGGCGGTCTGGCTGCGGCGCAGTCCGGCCGCGGCCTCCTGGCTCTTGCGGCGAGTGAGGAAATCATTGGCGAGCGCAGCACAGAACAAAAGCACGGCGCCGGCAAGACCGACCACGCCCAGCGCGGGATGCAGCAACCACATGAACGCCAGGAAGACCGGTGTCCATGGCGCGTCGAGAAAGGTCAGGATGCCGTCGCCGGCGATGAAACCGCGCAGGTCCGCTACGTCCTTCAGGCCGGCTTCGAGGCTGCTGCCGGCGAGCCGCGCGTCCATGGCGCGTTCGATCACCGGAACGCTGAGCTGGTCGTCCAGCCATTGGCTGATATGCCCCAGCATCATACGGCGGGCGTGTTCCAGCATGCCGTAGACGGCGATGGCGCCGACAACGGCCAATGTGAGCCAGAACAATGTGTCGATGGAACCGCTCGACAGTACCCGGTCGTAGATTTGCAGCATGTAAACGGTGCTGGCGAGCAGGAGAAGATTGGAGACCAGGCTGAAGAGGAGGAGGGCGGGGACCTGGTGGCGTGCCAGATGCATTACCTCCTGGAATTGCGGTCTTGGCTGCATCACGGATTTCCCACTTCGATGCTTGCCGGCACCCGGCCGGTGTGAAACGGGGACAGCTGATGCCGCCCCCGTCGGGTCTGGTGTCAGGCGATGTCGACAAGGATGTGCTGCATCGCTGTGTGATCGGCGTCCGCGTCCGCCACCTGGAAAGCGAAGTCGAGGTGAGCGTCCGGCGTCTGCGTCACGGTCGAGGTGAAGCCGATATCCGTGATCTTCAGCACGTCGTTGTCGACGGGGTCGAAGTTGACCAGACTGGCGGTCGTGTTGCTCCCACCGCTAGCGCCGGTCGCTCCGTTCAAGTCGATTGCCTGGCCGGTGATGCCGTTGCCGGACTGCATGATCTGAACGCCTTGCAGCGAGTAATGTTCGCCGGCCGCGTTGTAGTCGTTCTGCTCGATGATCACGAGGCCGTCATTGTTGTCGAGTGTGAACTCGCCATTGTAAGGGGCCGGCACCTGACCCTTCTTGAAGATGTCGGAGTTCGAGACATAGACGGCCCGTGTGATCTCGTTTGTGCCGTCGGTCAGGTCGAGGATTAGCATCAGGTCTTCGCTGTTGCCGATGCCGTCGAACTTGATGGCCATCGCGCCGGCCGTCGCGGTCGGATCGGTAGCCTCGGTCTGGATGCCGACACTGCTGTCGAAGAACCGCAGGGTCAGCAGTTCGCCTTTCTGGATCGTGTCGCCGGCGACACCGTTAGTGCTCTGGGTGGCAGAAACCCAGGTTTCATTGCTGTTGCTGACCATATCGTGGGTACCGGCCGTCGGCAGCGAGTTGAACGTGGAGTCGCCGGAAGACCCCTCTCCATTATTCGTCAGGCTGAACGGATGGCTTCTGTCGATCAGGTTGCCGGTGAACTGCACGTAAAAGTCTTCGTCGGCCGCCGTGCCCGGGTCATCCGCCTGCAACTTCTCCACCACGATCGGAGGGTGGCCTGCATTGCTCAAGGGCTCCTTGGACAGGAGTTGGCTGGTGTGAATCACGTCGAAAGTGAAGCCTTCGAGTGGGTCGGTCAGGGTGATAGCGTAAGTGTCGTTGACCTTGTCGAAGACGAGGGTGCCGCCCGCCGTGCCGGTCTGGAGCCCGGCAGCCGAATCCTTGTCGTAGGTGAAGTTGAAGTTGAATGTTGCGTTGGTGTCGGTCTCCGATGCGAGCGTCACATCCGGGGTGAGGACATTGCCGCCGCCACCGCCGACGATCGTGCCGCTCAGCCCGATCTGGACGCCGGCAAGCGCGCCGTTCTGATCGACAAAGTCGGAACCGCCGCCGGTGTAGAACGCAGCCGGGTGCGCATCGGCGCCGATGTCGTAGCCGAAGGCTCCGGAGGCGGATGCATTCAGCGTGTTGGCCAGGTTTTCGTTCTGGATACCCGCGGTACCCGGGTCGCCGTCGAACGGCACGGTGATCGTTGGCGCGTCGTCCTTGAAGATGAGGCTGGTGCCGATATTGACATGGTCCGAGGCCTGATCGCCGTCACCATCGGTGATGGTGGCGGTCAAAGTGACAAGATTATCAGCCGCCAAAGTTGTTGCCTGGTCCGGTCCGGAGTCGGGCGAATGCATGACCGCACGTTCCTGGTCGAGGGTCACGTTGCCGTCGGCGGCCACGCTCACCGTGAATACCACGGCGCCCGCGGCCGATCCGGCCCGGCCAACCACCTCGCCGCTTTCGACGAAGAGCAGAATCGACAGGCCGCTCAAGGTGTCTGTCAGGCCGCTGACGTTGGTGACCTGATTGATGTCGAGCGTGTAGCTCATGGCACCGCCATCCGCACCGGCATGCGGGGTAAAGACAGCCGCGAAATCGGCGGCGTTGCTGCCGAGGCTCGACTCGTCGACGGTTAGCGTCGGCTCGGTGCCGGTCGTCGATATGCTCGGCCCGTCATCGTGGAAGTTGAGGTTCTGGCCGATGTTGAGCGTTGCCGACTGGTGGTCACCGTCCTTGTCGGTAACGGTTGCGGTGAGCTTGACCAGGTTGTCGGCGGAAAGCGTGGCATTGTCATTGGGGTCGTTGGGGTTCGAGTGGACCAAGGCACGTATCTGGTCGAGGGTGACGTTGCCGCTGGCGTCGACGGATACCGTGAAGACGAGGTCGCTGGTGCCGGAGGTGCGGCCCTCGACGACGCCGCCGGCAGTGACCGACAGCACGACCTCCTGGTTGGTCGCAGTGTCGATCAACCCGGTCGAGCCGGCCGTGACGGCGAGCGCATAGGTGACCGCTCCGGCGCCGTCGGCGCCGTAGACCGGGCTGAAGTTGGCGGCAAAGCTCTTGGTGTCGTCGGTCCCAAGAACCGTCTCGTCGACGGTTAGCGTCGGCTCGGTGCCGGTCGTCGATATGCTCGGCCCGTCATCGTGGAAGTTGAGGTTCTGGCCGATGTTGAGCGTTGCCGACTGGTGGTCACCGTCCTTGTCGGTAACGGTTGCGGTGAGCTTGACCAGGTTGTCGGCGGAAAGCGTGGCATTGTCATTGGGGTCGTTGGGGTTCGAGTGGACCAAGGCACGTATCTGGTCGAGGGTGACGTTGCCGCTGGCGTCGACGGATACCGTGAAGACGAGGTCGCTGGTGCCGGAGGTGCGGCCCTCGACGACGCCGCCGGCAGTGACCGACAGCACGACCTCCTGGTTGGTCGCAGTGTCGATCAACCCGGTCGAGCCGGCCGTGACGGCGAGCGCATAGGTGACCGCTCCGGCGCCGTCGGCGCCGTAGACCGGGCTGAAGTTGGCGGCAAAGCTCTTGGTGTCGTCGGTCCCAAGAACCGTCTCGTCGACGGTTAGCGTCGGCTCGGTGCCGGTCGTCGATATGCTCGGCCCGTCATCGTCAAAGTTGATGAAAGAGCCGACCTCCTCGGTATGGCCATTGGTGTTTTGCGCCGTGAAATGGAACTCGGTGATGTCACAGCCTTCGTTTGCATCGACCCCCGTAACCGTCAGCCGATCCATGGGATTGCTCGTGGTGATGTTGACGGTGGTGACGTTGTCGAGGCCGGTGATGGTTACGGTGCCTGTGCCCATGCCGCTGACGGTGACGTTGCCGCTTCCCGTGGCATAGGTGCCATTAGCGGTGATCGGCGACGCAAACCCGGATGTGCCGGTCAGCGTAAGGCTGGCGATAGGCGCGGGGGTGGTGGGGCTGCCGTCATAAAAGTTCAAGCCTTGCTCGTTGCCCGTGACATTGACGGTGCTGATTTTGATGTCCACCCGCAAACTCGGATTGGAAGGCGTGATCTGGTTGATCGTAAACCCGGCCTGCGTAATGTTCTCGAGGTGGCCGCCGTACTGTATCTGCGAAGCGGTACCCGCGGCCAAGGTGCCGCCAGTCACGAAATCGACCTGCAACGCCTCAGCCGGATTGATGCTCTGGTTGTTGACGCCGAAGCCTTGTGTACTGACGTTGGCGGTGGCATTGGCCGCCCCGAGGAAACCTGTCACCAAAATCTGCTTCGTAGCGTCGCTTCCCGAATCGATCACATAGAAATCATGATTGCCGGGAGCCGCGTTCTGGCCCGAGAAATTAACCACCGAGGTTCCGGCGACCGATGCGAACACCTTATCGGTTAGATCGATGCGGTCGTCCGGGTTGGTCGCGTCCGGATGGTGCAACGGCACATACTCGACTAAGTAAAGGTCCGCGTTTGTGGCGCTCGTGGAGTCCAGACCAAACGAGAAGGCGAGGGGGCCATTCGCAACGGGCGCGGCAGACGGATCAGAGGTGCCGATGACACCGATCACGACGTTCGCATGCGTTGCGTCCTGGAACAGCCATATATATTTTCCGTCGTCAGTCTGAAGGTTGCTGTTCACGCCAACCGTGGTGGAGAACGGCGTGCCGGAAGCGTTTTGCGTAAGAACGATCGAGTTGATGGTTTCTCCGGCGCTCGCCGTGGCCCGCACGAAGTTAGCCTGGAATGCGGTTTCGAGCGGAGAACCGAGAGTCTCGAGATATTGCAGCGTCGTGTTGGTGCTGTACGGCGCAACGGCCGGGTTGATATCATTGTCTTGGAGGCCGGTCGTTTCGTCGATGATGATGTCTTGGGCGAGGATGTCGAGTGCCATCGGAATTCTCCCTGGTTATTGCGGCAGGCCCAAATCGGCCCCAACGCCGACAACCAGCCGCATGGGCGCGCATCCGCCGGTACGGCCGGCGCTACGCGTCCTCGTTAAAGAAAGTGGAGTGGTGGAATGGATCGGGGGTAGGGCGTCGAGGGCGTTCCAAGCCCTTCGCTCATGCCCCGGTCAGGCGTTCCCGCGCGGACGTGTCCTGCGCGCGTGGATCATCCGCAGCCGGCGGATGCTATCAGGCAACAAATAGGCCATGATGATGACCCCCCTCCCTTGGCACGCACGGATGTGCATGCCGTCCTCCTTTTATTAGCAATAGCTAAAAAGCTACTCCAATTTGTGGATAATTCAATATGCCTATTGCATTTTTGAAATTAATATGAATCTAAACCGATTCAAACGAGCATCGAACAGCCGTGAATCGCGGCAATGCTCGCCCGCCAAGTGTTTGAAATACAAAGAGAATGCAGTAGATTACAGGCTTTCCAAGCTGTTCGGTGATCAACACTGACCAGCCTCGGCAGAGAGCAACTAAAATCAAACATGCTGGAAGCAAAATTCGCTATGGATTGGACGGATCGGTATTGCCGGTTCTTCCGTCGCCAGTTGACGGCCCGCAGGCGAAGATCGACGTGGCCGATCCTCAGGTCGTCAATGAACTCCTATTCTCGCCCAACCTCTCCATCAATGAAACTGGCGCTCTCGATTCTGCTGCTTCTGTTGGTCCCGGGACGGTGACCGCCTCGACACCACGTCTCGTGCAGAGACCGGCAAGGTCGAGTTCGAGGTCCCCGGCATCCGCAGCGAGGGCGTCCAGGTCGACATCGAAATGGCACGCGACGGCGCCACTGCCTATGTCGCGCTCGGTTCGGCCAACCGGGTGGCCGAAGTGGATGCCAAGACGCTGGCGGTGCGCCGCCTCTATCTCGTCGGCCAGCGGCCGTGGCACTTGGCGCTGTCCGATGACCAGAAGCGCCTGGTCAGCGCTAAGGGCAATTCCGGCGACATCTCGTTCATCGATCTGGAGAATGAGGAGGTGGTGAAGTCGGTGGTGATCGGTCCATGAAGGCGCTGTCGCTCGAGGGCCGTTCAGTTCGGCGGTCGAACTGATACGCTTCACGCTCTATCTACGCTTTGATCCCGTTTCCGCCCTTGTCGTTCTCGCCTGCCTCGTCGTGTTTTTCCTGGCGGCAGTGGTCGGCTACGACCCCGGCCGCGGCCTGTGGTCCCGGGGCGGCGGCGAGGGCTGATCATTTCAGGGCGTAGAGGTAGGCAGCGATATCACGCGCCTGCTGCTCTGTGATCCCCGTCGATGGCATGGCCGTGTGCGGATTGATCTCCCTCGCCGCTCGTATCCAGCGGATCAGGTTCTCCGGATTGTTCGCCAGCACGCCGGCGATAAAGACCCGGTCGGCAAGGCTGGAATCGAGGCGCGGACCAACCTGGCCTTGTGCCCCCGGCACGCCGGGGATCGTATGGCATCCGGAGCAGCCGTTCGCGATCATGATCGGAATGGCGCGCGCTTCCAAGCCGCCGGTCGCCATGTCCGATTCGTGGCGAACACGATCGCGCCGGTCGGACCACAAGGTCGCTGCGGCGACTGCCGCGGTCAGCAGCAGGATCGCGGCGAGCGCGCCGCCCACCATCCTAGCCAGGCCGGAGCGCATGGCTTGCCTCCCTGATTCCGCTCTTACTTATCCAAAGGCCGGCAAGCAGCAAGGCGGCTCCGCCATAGATCAGGCCAGCCGGAACCCACATCACCAGTCCGGCGAGCTGCTGGTCCTCGATCGGGGTTAGACCCCAGAGCGCCGCACCGGCGGCATTCTGCGGGTACCAGAGTCTGGGCGACAACAGCAGCAGCACGCCGAGCAGACCGGTGTGCAGTGACGTGAAGAAGAGATGCATGACCGCGCTGCCATAGGCCTGCTGGCGGCCGGAACGCGGCAGAATCCCCCACCAGAACAGCAGGGCTGTGCCGAGGAAGCTCGCATGCTGGGCGTAGTGCAGCACGCCCTGCTGAAGCGCTGCCTCGAACAGGACGGGAACGTGCCAGATCCAGATCGCGATGCCGTGGATGGCGGTTGCGTTGAGGGGGCGGCTGGCAACGGTCCAGATCGCATGAAGAGTCCTGCCGTGCGTGAGCCTTCCCGTCCCTCGGCGAAGTCCGGTCGGCAATGCCCATATCAGGGCTGCGCCGGGGCAGGCGGCGACAAGGAGTGGCGCCGCTACCGCCATCAGCAGTTCATGCTCGATCATGTGGGCGGCAAACACCCGTTCGCCAAGCGCATGGATCGGGCTGACCAGCGCTCCGGTCAGCACGCCCCAGCCGGCGGTGAACAACAGAACTTGCCGCGTCCGCTCGGAGCGGCCCCGGCTGCTGCGGCGCCATAGCCGGCTCGCTCCGAGCGCATAGATGAGCGCGATTGCGGCCAAAGGGAGCGTGATGGGAAACGCAAGCGTCCATCCCGCTTCGGGCGCGCCGGCGCCATAGCAGATCGAGGTTGAGAAGAAGGCCTCGAAGCTCATCGCAGGCACTCGTCGAGAATGAGTGCGGCGCTGCCCTGCATGACGATGACAAGGGCAAAAAGCAAAGCCGCAAGAATGCCGAGATCGGCGACGAATTTCTCGGTGCCGCGCGTGCGCTCCGGCTTGAAAGCCGCGCCCCCTTGCCGCCGTGCCCGCCAAGAAAGCATGCCGCCGAGAAGTGAAAGGAAGGCCAGCAGCAATGCGATCGGAAGCACGACCGGAACCTGGCGATTGCACTGCCACGGAACAAGCGCGTAGTTCAGCTGCGTCGAGATTGCCCAAGCCAAAGGCCCCGACAAAAGACCACCCCAGGACATTCCCAACCGCAGCGCGCGCATCAGCCTAGCCTCGGTACCCAGTAGATGAGCAGGTAGATCGGGATCCAGGTGAGCACCACGAAATCCCAGTAAAAGACGTTGTCGCCCACATCGCCGAAGCGCCGGCCGCTATAGCCATGGCGTGTGAACATCAGCACCGTCAGCACGATCGTGTCGCCCACGTCGGTGATCAGATGCGTGGTGTGCAGTCCAAGCAACACCCAAAGCATCGAGCCGTAGGCGTTTGTGTCCCAATAGATATTCAATGCCGGGAACTCGAACCAGCGCACCACGAGCGGGGCGACACCGAACAGCGACATCACGACCATGCCGATCCGCACCGGTACCATTGCGCAATGCTCGGCGTAGCGATTGAGGATGTGGTTTGGCACCAGGCTGGCGATCAGCAACAGAGTGACGATCGTTCCCGGCCAATGGTTAGGTTCCGGGGCGCTCAGACGCCAGTTGGGCCATGACATCGCCAGATAGAGATAGGCGCCGGCCGCCAGCGCGAAGCCCGTCCCTTCCAATGCCATGAAGCCGAGCGTGCCCCACCAGGTTGGGCTGCGCGGACCATGGCCAAACGTAGGGAGGGCGGAAAGGTCGGTGACGGGCCGCTGGTTCATTCCTCGTCCTCCGGATCGCCCTTGGGCCAGAACCAGCCGAGCAGCGTGAGCGCGATCGGCATGGCGCCCCAGACGATCGCCCACGGCGTGAAGATCGAGTAGAGGAACGTGCCGCCCACGGCGATCGCCGCCAGCAGCGGCCAGATCGACGGCGTCGCCGATTTCTCGCGGATGTCGGGGTAGGCCTCCGCCACCGTCGAGATGAGCAACTCGCGGACATCGACGCGGAGTCCAGTTGCGACGGGAAGCGCCTCTCGTTCGGCCCACAGCGGCTCGACATTCGTCACGATCGGAATGCGCGAGAAATTGTAACTTGGAGGCGGGGACGAGGTGGCCCATTCCAGGGTGCCGGCATCCCAGGGGTTATCGCCGGCCGGAGCCCCTTTCAATGCGCCATGTATCAGGTTGAAGGTGAACAGCACGAAACTCAGGAAGAACAGCACCGCGCCGGCGCTGATGAACAGGTTGATGTTGCCCCAGCCAAGCTCCGCCGGATAGGTATAGACCCTGCGCGGCATGCCCCACAGGCCCACGAGATGCATCGGGAAGAAGGCCGCGTTGAAGCCGATGAAGGCCAGCCCGAAATGCCAGCGTCCGAGACGTTCGCTCATCATGCGCCCGGTGATCTTGGGGAACCAGAAATAGGCCGCGCCCAGCAGCGGGAATACCGATCCGCCGATCAGCACATAGTGGAAGTGGGCGACGACGAAGTAGGTGTCGTGCACCTGAAGGTCGAGCGGCACCGAGGCGAGCATGACGCCGGTTAGCCCGCCGATGACGAAGATGAAGAAGAAGCCGAAGACGAACAGCAGCGGCGTGCGGATCACCGGTCTGCCATCCCACAAGGTCGCCAGCCAGCAGAAGATCTGCACGCCATTGGGGATGGCGATCAGCATGCTGGACGCCGTGAAGAAGCTCGCCCCGAGCTTCGGCAATCCGGTTGCAAACATATGATGCACCCAGAGGCCGAACGACAGGAAACCCACCGCGATCAGCGACAGGACCAGCCCTAAATGGCCGAACGTCGGTCGCCGGGCAAAAGCGGGAATGATGGAGGAGACCATGCCCGTCGCCGGCAGGAAGATGATGTAGACCTCGGGATGACCGAAGAACCAGAACAGATGCTGAAACAGCAGGGCGTCGCCGCCCTCCGCGGGGTTGAAAATGTGGGTTCCGACAAGCCGGTCGAGAATGAGGAAGGTCGAGGTGATCATGACCGCCGGCATCGCGAAGACGACGACGAAGGAAGTGACCAGCAGTGCCCACACATAAAGCGGTATCTTGTCCAGCGACATGCCGGGCGCGCGTTGCTTGAACACGGTGACGATGGTGGCGACGGCGACCGCAAGCGACGACACTTCGGTATAGGTGATCATTTGCGCCCAGACGTCAGCGCGCTTGCCAGGAGAGAATTCCGGTCCGGATAGGGGCACATAGGCGAACCAGCCGACGTCCGGCGCCATGTTGAGGAGGAATGAGATCCAGGCAAAGGCCCCGCCCGAGACGTAGATCCAGTAGCCGAATGCATTGAGCCGCGGGAAGGCGATGTTACGGGTGCCGACCATCAGCGGCACCAGATAGATTCCCGTTGCCTGAACGATGGGCACAGCGAACAGGAACATCATGGTGACGCCATGCATCGTGAACAGCTGGTTGTAGAGGTCCGGCCCGATCAGCCCGCGCTGCGGCCCGGAGAGTTGGATTCGCATGGCGACCGCGTTCAGCCCGCCAAGGCACAGGAAGATGAAGGCCGTGATCAGATAGCGCCTTGCGATGACCTTGTGGTCGACGGCCGACAATGCTCCGATGATGCCGGGCGGCGTGCGCCATGCCCGCGTGAGCCAGTGGTGCAGGCTGGCATCGTCCATGCCAGTATCGCGCGGTCCGTCATGCTCGGGAGCCAGGTCGCCCTTGGTGGCGGTCTCGCGTTTCGGCGGCAGGTCGCGTTCGCTGATCAGATCCGCGCTGCTCATTTCAGACCCTCGAGGTAGGCGACGATGGCGTTGAGTTCGTCGCCGTTGAGCTCCACCACAGGCATGTGGGAACCGGGCTTCACGCCTTGGGGGTCCGCTATCCAGGCAGCGATATTGCCTCGGCTCATCGTCAACGTGCCGGCGGCGAGCGTGCGCCGGCTGGCAATATGCGTCAGATCCGGCGCGACGGTTCCTCCCGCTGGAGTGCCCCCGATCCTGTGGCACATCACGCAGGGACGCTTGAGGAACAGGTCCTCGCCAGCCTTGGCCTCGTCGCTCGCCGGAGGGCCAGACGGCTGCAACTGGTCGTTCCACCAAGCGTCGAACTTTTCCTTCGGCTCAGCGATGATGAAGGTACCCATGTTCGCATGCTGCGCACCGCAGAACTCGGCGCACTGGCCGCGATATACGCCAGGCTTGTCGGCCTTGATGTCGAGCACATTGATATGGCCGGGGATGAGGTCGAGCTTGCCGGAAAGGCTCGGCACCCAGAAGGAATGGATCACGTCCGTCGATGTCAGCAGAAGCCGTACGGGCTCCCCGGCGGGGATGTGGATCTCGTTCGCCGTGGTCAGGATGCGGCTCGGCGTGGCGTCTTCGTAGCGGACTTCCCACCACCATTGGTGGCCCGTGACGCGAATGGTGAGCGCGGCGTCGGAGCCGATCGCCGCAAGTGTCCTGTTGGCGAAGAAGCTCAGCAAGGTCAGTCCGACCACGATCACTGCGGTCAGCCCGACGGCGATCACGACAACGCGCAACTTTCGATGGTCGGCGCCGGCGTCGAGCACGAGCAGCTCGGCGCCGTCCCGCGACCGCATCATCAACGGTGTGGCAAGAGCGATCATCACCAGGACCCAGATCACCGCGCAAAGCGCGGTGAAAAACCAGATGAGCCATGCCAGCTCACTGGCAGCTGGCCCTTTCGGGTCGAGCGCTGATTGCCATCCCGCGCATCCCTGCAGAAACAAGACGCAGGCCGTGCCGAACCCGGTCGACGCAAGGCGCTTCACGGTGATTTCCCCAGCGTGGCTGCATCTGGCATGCGGTTTTCCGACGGATGCGGCATCATGTCGTCATTGCGTTGCGGCGCGGCGGACGAGGGTGCGTTGCCACTCAGCGAGCGAACGAAGGCGGCAAGCTCCCAAATCTGGTCATCGGGTATCTTGTCGCGGAAGCTCGGCATGCCTTTTGGCCGCCCATCGCGGATGGTGGCGTGGATGCTTTCGATCGAACTGCCGTAAAGCCATTTCTGGTCCATCAAGGCCGGCCCCATGCCGCCGCCGCCATTGGCATGACAGCCCGAACAGTTGAACCAGCTGAACAGGCGCTTGCCCTCGCTGAGGTGGAAGGCATTGGCCTCGAAGCTGGCTGCCTTGTTGTCGCTGGCCGAAGGCCGCTGTCCACCGGGTTCCAATGTGGTCACAGGCGCCGGCTGCTCACCCGATCCGAGCGAGGATTGCGGGCGCGTGTCACGCTCCTCGCGCTGGCATGCCGTAAGCGCTAGGGCCGTAAACAAGAGCATGGCGGCACCGTGCTTCATCGCACTGGGCTCCCCGGGCCATCGAGGCGCGGCACGCCATATTGCGACAGCAATGCGTCGATCTCGGCCTTGTGCCTGGCCAGCGCGCTGTTCACATCGCCACGCAGCGCATCGTCCTCGCGCCGAACGCCCATCGAGATGTCGTAGATCATGGGCAATTGCGGCCCGTCGATGCGAGGCGTGACGGGCGTGACGCGGAGAGGCACTTTCTGCTTGGCGGCGAAGTAGCCGGCGAGCGGGCCCCAGACGACGGCAAGATCGATGTCTCCGGTCGCCACTGCTTCGACGATGCGCGCCGGAGGGTTGGGTGCGGAGTAGTCGCCATAGACGGGATAGCCGACGAGATGCCCGACGATGCCGCGGCGGCCGAGCGCCTGGACGGGAGGCGAATTGGCCCCGTCGTCGCCGATGAGTTGCACGCCGATCCGCATGGCGCGCAGCCGCGGATCGTTGAAGGATGCCACATCCGGGCCGTCCTGGCGGGTGACGAAAACATAGGACGACCGATAATAGGGGGTGGTGGTGCGCAGCATTTCGAGATTGGCCGGCGTGCCGGGCACGAGATCGCAAAGGCCGGCCTTCAGCGTGTTGCGCACGAAGCCCCGGCGCTGTGCCCACCAAGTGTAGGTCAGTTTGGCGCCGAGATCGGCGGCCACGATCTCAGCGATCCTGTTCTCGAAGCCCTGACCGGCGGCGTTGGAGAAGGGCATGTTGTTCGGGTCGGCGCAGACCCTCAGTTCACGCACATTCGCTGTCGCCGGCAAGAGCAGCAAGGCGAGGGCGGCCATGCCGGTTGCCATCCGCTGGAGCGCCTTTCGCACCTGGCGCGAGGGCCGCTCGAGTGCCTCAGGGGAGCCGGAACACATAGAGCGTGCCTCCCGCCGTTGTCGCGTCCTTGAGATCCTTCATCGCGTTGACGAAACCGAGGGCAGCGGTGGCGTCGCGCGGATCGAGATCGCCGGACACGATGGCGCCGGCCCAGCCGCCTACACCCGACAGGATCGCCACATATTGGTGTCCGTCGGGGCCGCGATATGTGATGGGCTGGCCGATGATGCCGGACGACGTCTTGAATTGCCAAAGCAGCTCGCCGGTTTTGGCGCTGACCGCCTTGAACCAACCCTCCATGGTTCCGTAGAAGACGACATCGCCGGCGGTCACGACCGCGCCGCTCCACACCGGGAAGTTCTCCTTGAGGCTCCAGGCGGGCTTCTCCGCGGCGATGTCCCAAGCGGTGAAGGCGCCCCGGTTCCCACCAGGCCCGGGGATCATGCGCACGTTCATGCCGACATAGGGCGTGCCGGCGATGTAGTTCACCTCGACGCCTTCTTCGTCCATGCACAGATTGTTATGCGGTATGTAGAGCAGCCCTGTCTTCGGCGAGAAGGCGGAAGGCTGCCAATCCTTGAGCCCCGATGCGGTCGGGCAGATGTCGCGGACGACCTTGCCGGTACCGGTCTTCTTGTCCGGATTTTCGACCAGACGGCCGCTGTCGAGGTCGACACCCTTGCTGGAATTGACGGGGCCGTAGGGCTTCGCGGACAGCACTTCGCCGGTGGTCCGGTCGAGAATGTAGAGATAGCCGTTGCGCTCGGGCCGGACCAGCACCTTACGCGGCTTGCCCTGCCAGTTCATGTCGAGAAGGACCTGCTCATTGATCCCGTCATAGTCATGGAGGTCATGCGGGCTCCACTGGTAGAACCATTTCGCCGCTCCGGTATCAGGGTCGCGGGCGAAAATCCCTGACGTCCATTTGTTGTCGCCGGGCCGCAGATCCGGGTTCCACGGTCCGGGGTTGCCGGTGCCGTGGAAGATCAGGTTGAGATCCGGGTCGTAGGAAATCCAGCCCCACATGTTGCCGCCGCCGATTTTCCAGGCTTCCGGCGGCCATGTCGTGACGCCAAGGTCCTTGCCCTTGTCCATGTCGTAATGCGGCTTGAAATCGGGGCCGATCAGCACGTCCTTGTCCGGTCCGGTGCCGTAGGCCGTCCAGACGACATGACCGTCGCCGGCGTCAAGCGCCTTGACCCAGCCGCGGACGCCCATCTCGCCGCCTGAATTGCCGACCAGCACTTTGCCTTTCACCACCAACGGCGCCATGGTGATGGTCTCGCCTATGTTGATGTTGCCGATATGGGAGTTCCAGATCGGCTGACCGGTGTTCGCATCGAGTGCGATGGTGTGACCGTCCAGTGTGTTGAAGAAGATGCGCCCGTCCGCGAAAGCCGCGCCGCGATTCACGACGTCGCAACAGGCAACCCCTTGCGCCGCGGGTTCGGGATTGGGTTCGAACTTCCATTTCATCGGCGCGCCTGGCTTGGTGAGGTCGAGCGCGTAGACCATGTTGGGGAAGGGGGTCACGATGTACATAGTGCCGCCGACGACCAGCGGCGCCGCTTCCTGGCCTTTGTTGACGCCGGTGGAGAAGGTGAAGGCCACCTGCAGGTTCTTGACATTGCCTTCGTTGATTTCCGTGAGCTCACTGTAGCGGGTCGACGCGTAGTTCTTGGCCGGCATCGTCCATTGCCCATCGTCGCGCGGTGCGGCGGAAGCCGGCGGCGAGATCGCCGACGGTGGCGGAGCTTCGGAAGCGCTCGTCAGCAGAGGAGTGCAAGCCAGCAGCAACCCCGCAAGGAAGCTCTGGAGACGTTTTCTAGCTGCCGCCGGGCGGTTCGTGCGTACCGCGTCGACGCAGGGTGTTGCACACCGCGCTGCTTGCTTCATTTCGGTGTCGCGCCTCCGACGCCTGAACCGATTTCCGCTGCGATGTCGGCCTCGGTGCCCGAGCATAGCGGGTGACCCCAGCCGGAGGCGCTTTTTCCGCCGGGATCGAGATCATAGATGATGGCATCCTTACGGTTGGGATTGACGCCTGCCGGGACCTTGTCGAGGCCGAGAGCCGCGCGAACGCGCCAGGCGACATTGTGGTCGGCGCAAGAGGAATCGCCACTGACGCCAAGCGCGCCGACGATCGTTTTGCCGTCGTAAAGGGCCAAGCCCCCGCCAAACACGACGACGCCGCCGATAGGCTTGCCGACCAACGGATCGTTGGCGCTGCCGAAGGTTTTGGGATCGCCCGCATAAGCCGCGGCTTGATTGACGGGGTTGGTCGCCTGCAGCCCGAACAGCGGCCCACCCGGTTGCACGCCAGCGTAGAGATTGGCCGTCGACAGGGCCATTTGAGCCAGGCTGAGACCATTGGCGGTGTTGGCTTTCTCCGCTGCGACGAGCCGACTGCCCGGCCATTGCGAATCGACTGCCGGGCCGCTGAACGCAATCGCGCAGACAGTGCCATCGCGGGCAACGATCGCGCCCCATTCGTTGGTTTCAAAGCCGCCATTGGCTGGTCCGCCGCTTGCCTTCACATTGGCTTTGAGGACTGTAAGCAGCCTATCGTGATCGGCCGGACAAGCCTGCTGCGCCATGGCCCTGTCATCGTGGAGCAGGTCGCCCATCAGCAACAACAAACCAAAGGCAGATACGAAAAGCTGACAGCGATACATTGTCTTGGGCATTCGTTCGAACATCAAAGAGAACCCTGGCAGATCGTGGAACGCGAGCAGGCGTCCGTGCCTAACTCGCACAATGCTTCTATGTTCCTGCTTTGGAAAAATTCGTGCAGTTGGATTTGGAGGCTGGTGCTCAGCCATGCTGTCCGTGTCATCCCAAGCCTCTTTTGGCGGGCGATAAACCCGGACAACTCATCTGCTACCTAATCTGGACAACTCATGTGCTTACGACACAGATCGGAGAGGGACTTGCCTACATCGCACATGTCGTCGATATGAAGGTCGATGAATTCGCCGAAGGGCTTCAGGCGCGCTATACGGGACTTTGTCAGCGTCTCACCATGATCGACTTGGCGTAAATTCGTGTGCACCCGGCAGGGTCTAGCGTTTTGGAATGTTAAAGAAAATGCTGACAAATCAACAATATAGACTGGCTATTGCACCCATGATGGACTGGACGGACCGCCATTGCCGGTTCTTCCATCGCCAGCTGACGACACATGCGCTGCTTTATACCGAAATGGTTGTGGCCGACGCGGTTATCCACGGCGCGCGCGAGCGGCTGCTTGGCTTCGATGAGGTGGAACATCCCGTCGCCCTGCAACTTGGCGGCTCCGATCCGGCAAAACTTGCCGAAGCGGCGCGCGTTGGCGAAGCCTTTGGTTATGACGAGATCAATCTCAATGTCGGCTGCCCGTCCGACCGCGTCCAGTCGGGCACGTTCGGCGCTTGCCTGATGAAAGTACCCGACCTCGTCGCAACCTGCGTCGCGGCGATGAACGCGGCGGTGACGGTGCCAGTCACGGTCAAGTGCCGCATCGGCGTCGACGAACAAGATCCGGAGCCGGCGCTCGATGCGCTGGCGAATGGGGTTTTCGATGCCGGCGCCGATGCCTTGTGGGTGCATGCTCGCAAGGCCTGGCTGGAAGGGCTGAGCCCCAGGGAAAATCGCGACATCCCGCCGCTAGACTATAACAGGGTTTATCGGTTGAAGGCTGGAAAACAAAGCAAATTCATAGGCATCAATGGCGGTATTCAGTCTCTTGGCGAGGTGCGGCTGCATCTCGATCATGTCGACGGAGCCATGCTCGGCCGCGCCGCGTACCACACACCAGGCATTCTGGCCGGTGTTGACGCCGCCTTCTACGGTGCGCGGTCGGAAGCGTTCGATTTCGCGGCACTGATCGATGCGATGGCGGACTATGCGGCGCACCATATCGAACAGGGCGGCCGGCTCGGCCATATTACCCGCCATATGGTCGGGCTGTTTCACGGGCTGCCCGGCGCGCGCCGCTACCGTCAGATCCTGTCCACCGACGCGACCCGACCCGGGGCCGGGGCGGATATGCTGAAGACGGCTTTCGCGGCTGTCGAACTCGGTGGAGCGGCCGCCGAAGCGGCCTGAGCTCAGTCCCTGAGGATCATCCGGTCGCCACGCACGTCGAAGCCCGACAGCGAACCGATGAAGTTCATGCCAAGCAGGCTTTGGCTCAGCATGCCGGGAGCGGCGATCATCACCGGCATATCCTTGCGCACGATGCCGCCGATCGCCAGTTCGTCGGTTTTGACCGCCGCGGCGCGCGCCATGCCATTGGCGGTCGAAACCGGTATCGTGTAGTTGAGCGCCGCGGGATTGAAGCCTGCGGCCTGGGCGTCCTCCGAAGTCAGAACCGTGCTGGTGGCGCCGGTGTCCACAACGGCGCGAACCGCGTTGCCGTTGACCAGGATGCGCGCTTCGAAATGGCCATTGTCGGCCTTGTCCAAGGTCACGGTGGCGTGGCCGTCTTCGACACCGAGCGCCAGCGGGCTGCCGGGAACGAGGCCGGCGGTCACCCGGCTGGCGACGTCCTGCAGCTCGTAGCGATATTGATAGCCGGCGATCAGCGCGAGCACGATAGCCGCCCAGGCGCCGAGGTTGCGGGCCATTACTCCCAGCGGAGCGGACCGCAGCAAGCCGGCGCCGATAAGGGCGCCGAAAGCCCCAAGCCAGATCAGCCGGCCAAAATCGTAATTCTCGACGCCGAACGTGCTGCCGGCGGAATCGTTGAGCATGAGCAGGGCTGCCCCTACACCGATCACCGCCATCACAACCCAGAACAGCCGGCTGCTCACTCGTCCCTCGCTAGAGTGCGTCGCGTTCGCGTGCCATGCGGGTGCGGCGCGTTTCCCGGCGCGGCCGGCGCTCGACGGTTTCGAGCCGGGCTGGCAGTTCGGCCATCACGCTGCGGCGCGTCTCGGGCGTCATCCCTATCCAGGCGCCGATCTCCTCGCGCGTGCGGCCGCAACCGAAGCAGAAGCCGGTTTTCATATCGATCGAACAGACCAGGATGCAGGGAGATTCGATGGCGGTCATGACTTTCTCTCGGTGGACCCGGTCCGGAATCCGCTCTTCCACCTCCACATGGTGCAATGGCAAAGCCAATGCAAGCCCTCCCGATCGCGCCTTCCGTGGCCGCCTTTGCGGCAAATCAGGAAGGACGATCGAGGAGGTTGTGCCGGTCACGCAAGACAGCTATTCCGCTCCTCTGCTCCAGCAACGATTGTTCGCGACATGACCAGTGCACTGCCTTTCGATGATTTCCGCGACCTGCTCGGCAATCTGCCATTGGCCGACCTCAAAGCTGAAGCGCGCGTGCGCACACTGTTTGCCAAGGCCGATAAGCCTGAGAATTCGCTTGGCCGCGTCGAGGACATCGCCGCCTGGCTCGCAGCCTGGAGCGGTCGCGCTCCGCCTGCCGTGACCAGGCCCCTGATGGCTGTCTTTGCCGGCAACCATGGCGTTGCCAGGCAAGGCATTTCGCCGAGGCCCGTGGCGGCGACCGCTAACGCGGTCGAGCTTTGCGCGGCCGGCGGTGCGGCGATCAACCAGATCTGCATTGCCAACGACCTCGGTCTGAAGGTGTTCGATCTTGCCCTGCACATCCCGACCGGCGACATCACCGAGGACGCCGCGCTCGATGAGCGCGGTTGCGCCGCCACCATGGCCTTCGGCATGGAGGCGATTGCCGGCGGCACCGACCTGCTTTGCCTCGGCGATCTCGGCGTCGGCAATTCCACCGTCGCCGCCGCCCTGCTCGCCGCGCTTTTGGGGGGCAGGGGTGCCGACTGGGTTGGCCCGGGATCCGGCGCCGACGCGGCGATGCGGGCTCGCAAGGCAGAGGTGGTCGATGCGGCGCTGGCCTTTCACGGCCGCCATCTAGAAGATCCGCTTGAGGCGCTGCGCCGGGTGGGCGGCCGCGAGTTCGCGGCGATAGCCGGCGCAATCCTTGCCGCGCGGATGCAGCGGATACCGGTACTGCTCGATGGATTCGCGGCAACGGCAGCCGCGGCGGTGCTGCATGCAGCGAACCCCGCAGCCCTTGATCATTGTCTTCTCGCCAGCCTGTCGCCGGAGTGCGCGCATGCAAGGGCGGCCGAGCACCTCGGGCTGCGTCCGCTGCTCGATCTGGGGATCGGCCACGGCGAAGGGGCGGGAGCCGCTCTAACGGCTGGGCTGGTCAAGGCGGCGGCACTGACCAGTTCGGGCATGGCGGCGGCTGTGCGGGGTTGACCACGCGGCACCAGCGTTACGGGGTCCTTACCGCCGTCGCGCGGCCACCGCTGCGGTCGGCAGCGCCGGCAGTTCTTCCATCACCCGGCTCAGCGGGAAAATAGCGATCGCCTCGGTGCCTTCGCGCAGCTTGGAATGAAGCTCGAACTCGCCGCCATGCATGGCGAGCAGCCCTTGGACGATCGGCAGGCCAAGCCCGGTGCCTTGCTCGGCGCTCTTGATGGCGATCGAACCCTGGCCGAAGGCTGAAAGCACGACCGGAATCTCGTCTTCGGGAATGCCCGGACCGTTGTCCTTGATCGAAATGTATTGTCCGCCGCCCGCCGTCCAGCCGACCCGGACGCGGATTTCGCCGCCGGTGGCGGTGAACTTGATGGCATTGGACAGAAGGTTGAGCGTGATCTGGCGCACGGCGCGCTCGTCGGCGAACAGCCGCGGCAATGTCTGTTCGAAATCCTGGATGACGCGGATGTCCTTGTTGCGCGCCTTCAACTCCATCATGTGGCAGCAATCCTCGACGATGTTGAGCAACATGACCGGCTCCTCGTTGAGCTGGTAGCGGCCGGCCTCGATGCGCGATAGGTCGAGGATCTCGTTGATCAGGTCGAGCAGATGCTGGCCTGAGTCATGCACGTCGTGGGCGTAGTCACGATAGGTGGGATTGCTCATCGGCCCGAGGACTTCGTTCGCCATCACCTCGGAAAAGCCGAGAATGGCGTTGAGCGGCGTGCGCAATTCGTGGCTCATCGAAGCGAGGAAACGCGATTTTGCCAGGTTGGCGTCCTCAGCCCGCCGCCGCGCCTCGTCCGACATCGACTTCGCCGTCTCCACTTCGGCGATCAGCGCGTCCTTTTCGGAGCGGAACGACAACAGCAGCAGGGAGAAGCGATTGAGGTGACTGGCAATATAGGCGAAGAAAGGCAGCGACAGGACAAGCAACGCGGCCATGATGGCCTCGACCGGCATCCACGACTTGGTCGCGGCATAGGCGTAGAGCGCCACTGGAACCGCGAAGGTCGCCAGCAGTGCTCCGCCCAGGGACGAGGCCATGAGCGCCGTCCCTGCCATGGCAAACAGCAGCACCACCGCCTTGACCGCCTGGAACTGGTCGACCTCGCAGGCCCCGCAGCCCAGCCAGACGAACCAGGCCCAGCCCAGACCACAAAGGAAATGGCCGACCAGGAATTCCCTTCGCGTTTGCAAGGCGTTAAGTTCGGAAGCTTCCGTGCGCTCGATGCGCCGCGCCATGAAAACGACGATCGTATAAGAGGTCAGCGTAAACAACGCCCAGAGCCCGATCTCATTGCCGACACCGGCCAGACGACCGGCCGCGGCGATCGCCAGGACGAGCATCGGGATGACGACGGCACCGCTGGTCATCGCCTGGGCATGGAGCTTCAGCAGCTCGCGGTCGAAATCGAGATTGCCGGCCTGCTGCGAAAGACGGTCGCGCGTCTTGCGAACCGCGCGCGCGACATCGCTGTTGCGATGCCGTTTCCTGCGGTCCACAATGAACTTGTCCGCCGTGTTCGAGCGTTGCAAGGGCATCAAAAGCTTCAATTTATGCGCGCAGCGATTTCAAGGTGTTAAGCTACGTTCGAATGATTAACCAACCGTTTGCCATATGAGCCGTTCGTGGTCGCCAAGGTCGCGCCCGAGGTACGCGGCAGCGCGCCCGAGAAGTCCGTGGCGAAAGCTGCTGGATTACGGGCTGACCGTCATCATTCTGGGGCTGCTGATCCTGCTTGCGGCGCGTCTCGATCGAGTGGAGACACGCAAGACGCAAGGTACAGCCATCATCAATGACGGCGATTCGATCACGCTCGGCACCGAGCGCATCCGCATGCGCGGCATCGACGCCCCGGAATACACCCAGACTTGCCACAAGAACGGCGCCGATTATGCCTGTGGCACGCTGGCGCGCCAGTCGCTGGTGCGGCTGATCGCAGGCAGGCCGGTCACCTGCAGCGGCTGGCAGCGCGACCGCTATGGCCGGTTGCTCGGCGACTGCAAGGCCGGCGGCACCGACCTAAACCGCGCCCAGGTCGAGGTCGGCTGGGCCGTTGCCTACGGCGCTTTCGAAGGCGAGGAAGCGACGGCCCGCGCGGCCAGGGTTGGCATCTGGGCGGGCACGTTCGACCTGCCACAGGACTGGCGCGACAGTCACCACGGCGAGGTCGTCGAGCGAAAACATGGCACACTGGCGTCGATCGGCGACGCGGCGCGCGAGATCTTTCGCTTCTGGTGAAGCGTGTCTGGCGGAAGGAAGAGGAGGATCGAAATGAAGCTGTTCGACGGCGGCCGGGCACCCAACCCTCGGCGGGTTCGGGTTTTTCTCGCCGAGAAGGGAATCGCGGTTCCGTTGGTGCCCGTCGACATGGGCGCGCTGGAACACAAGCAGCAGCCAATAAGCTCGCGCAACCCGCTGCGGCGCCTGCCGGTGCTGGAACTCGATGATGGCACCATCCTCACCGAATCCGTCGCCATCTGCCGCTATTTCGAGGAACTCCATCCCGAGCCGGCATTGTTCGGAAACGGCGCGCTTGGCAAGGCGCAGGTCGAGATGTGGCAGAGGCGGATGGAGTTCAACCTGCTCAGCAGCGTCACGCAGGCTTTCCGCCATGTCCATCCCGCCATGAAGGAATGGGAAATTCCGCAGGTCCCCGAATGGGGTGAGGCCAACAAGCCGAAGGCGGTGGAGTTTCTCATGCTGCTCGATGCTGAACTCGGCAGTCGTGAATTCGTCGCCGGCGACAGCTATTCCATTGCCGACATCACAGGGCTGATCGCGATCGACTTCATGAAGCCGGCACGCATCAAGGTGCCGGAGGAATGCACCAATGTGTCGCGTTGGCATCAGGCAATCTCCAGCCGGCCGAGTGCCGCTGCTTGAGCGTGGAACTGGACAGATTCGCCGCGACGGTCCGCGCTTGCCGCATCTGCGCGGACGATCCCATCGGCAAGCCGCTGGCGCATGAGCCGCGTCCGGTGCTGCGACCCTCTTCCAGCGCCCGTATCCTGATCGCCAGCCAAGCACCGGGAACCAAGGTGCATCTGTCGGGCATGCCCTTCACCGATGCTTCGGGCGACCGTTTGCGGACTTGGCTTGATGTGACCAGCGACGAATTCTACGACATCGAGAAATTCGCCATCGTGCCGATGGGCTTCTGCTTTCCCGGACAGGACGGCAAGGGCGGCGACCTGCCGCCGAGGCGCGAATGCGCCCCGGCCTGGCGCGCGCCCTTGATGGCGCTGATGCCGCGGATCGACCTGGTGCTGACGATCGGCATCTACGCGCAGACCTGGCATATGGGCGCGGCGCGGCGCGCCTCGCTGACGGAAACGGTGATGGACTGGCGCGCCATCTGGGAGAATTCCGTCGGCCCCAAAGTGCTGCCGCTGCCACATCCATCCTGGCGCAACACAGGCTGGTTGAAGCAGAATCCGTGGTTTGAAATGGATTTGCTGCCTTTCCTGCGCTCGGAAATCCGCTATCGCCTCGGTTAGGCATTGAGCAAGAAAACACTCGCTTTCGACGCAAGCGGCAGAATTTTTTTCTTGTGAATGGCCCAAATAAAAGGGAATATAGCGAAACTATTCCACCAGGAGCCTCCGATGGATCGCCTCGACCGAAAAATTCTCCGCCTGCTGCAGGAGGACGCGACGCTCGCGGTCGCCGATGTCGCCAAGAAAGTCGGCCTGTCGACCACGCCGTGCTGGCGGCGCATCCAGAAGCTGGAGGAGGAGGGCGTCATCAAGCGGCGCGTCGCCATTCTCGACCACGAGAAGGTCAATGTGCGGGTCACCGTCTTCGTGTCGATCCGCACCAATTCGCATAGTCATGAATGGCTGCGCCGGTTTTCCGAGGTTATCCAGGAATTTCCCGAGGTGGTCGAATTCTATCGCATGAGTGGCGACGTCGATTACCTCTTGCGCGTCGTGGTGCCCGACATTGCCGCCTACGACGCCTTCTACAAACGGCTAATCGCCAAGATCGAGATCCGGGACGTGTCGTCATCCTTCGCCATGGAGCAGATCAAGTACACGACCGAAATCCCGCTCGACTATATGGTGCTGGACAAGGAGTCGGGCGCGAACGCGGCCTGAGCCCTCCGTTCAATTCTTCTTCTTGTTGAGGAAGCTCCAGGGCGAGTTCACCGGCAACACAACGGAGTCCGGAACCGTGTCGACGCCCACGACATCTGCCTTGCGCACGGTGTAGCCGGACTGGATGACGCTGACGCCGTCAAGAATGAACAGCTGGCTCTTCTCCATGTCCGGGTTCAGGGCGCCGGTGACGGCAACCGACTGGTAGGCCTCGGACATCTTGTAGGGACGGGCCGGTGTGACCAGCACGATCTGGTTGGGCGGAGGCGTCGGCATGTGGCTGCACGCACCCGTCCATGGCACCAGCAGGAACTGATAAACGAGATCTCCGTCGCGATCGACCGGCAATGCATAGCCGGCTAATTGTATGGTCTTGTCGTGCAGGGCGACCGAGAGTGTCTCGCCATGATCCGGCAGTTTCGCCGCGATCATCGGCAAGCCGGCGTCTTCGGCGACGGCCTGCGTCGCCGGGCGCAGATCCTTCCAGAAGATGTGCGTGGTCTCGGCCGAAGCGCCCGCGGTGGAGAGTGCAAGCGCGGCCGCAAGCGCCAGGATCGCTTTGAAATGGTTCATGGTCGCATCCTTTGCGGGCGAGTAAAGACGCCGCTGTCGGTGGCGTCAATGCTCGAGCCGCGTCACATGTCGGCGAGAACCGGCTGCGGCAATCCCCGCCTTGTCAGGTCTTTCTGGTGGCGAGGCGTTCGTGGGTTTTGGCATGCGAGAGTTCTTTCACCGCATCCTTGCCGATCCAGCGCGCCGTCCTGTTCGCGGAGTTGGCAAGTTCCTGCGCCAGGGCAAGGGTAGGGCCATGCAAACCCACCGACCGTTTGCCGATTTGCCGCAGCGCCCAGTTGACCGCTTTCCTGACGAAATTGCGCTCGTCGCGGGAATGAGCCTCGACTAGCGGCAGGTAGGACAGAAACGTCGCGTCCGGCTCCTTTTTCAAATGCACTGACGCCCATGCCAGCATCGCGAAGGCCGTGCGGCGAACGAATTCGCGCTCGTCGGCGGCAAACTCCTCGACCAGCTGGCGCCAGAACAGCGTATCCACGAACAGATCCGAGACGGTGTCGACGATCTCCCAGGAATCGAAATCGCCGGCCCAGCGGCGGCACTCTCCGATGGTGATCTTTTTCGGCTCGCCGGTGAAGGCCGCCATCAGCCGTGCTTCGCGAACGCCGCTGTCCCACAGCGCCAGGAATCGCTCATGGTTGCGTTTCAGCTTGCGCGCCAAAGGCCGCAAATCCGCATTGGCGACACCGAGCGCGGTCGCGGTGTTGATACCGAACCGCCCCATGCCGGCGCGGACTTCCTCGGTTCCGATCGAATGCAGATGAGCGACGATGTCCTGCGCGGTCCAGCCTGGAACGGGCAGGGACACTGCGCCTACTTCTCCAGCCGCGCCAGCAGCGAGGACGTGTCCCAGCGCTTGCCGCCCATCGCCTGCACGTCCTTGTAGAACTGGTCGACCAGCGCGGTCACCGGCAGCCTGGCGCCATTGCGATCGGCCTCTTCAAGGCAGATGCCGAGATCCTTGCGCATCCAGTCGACGGCGAAACCGAAGTCATATTTGCCGGCATTCATGGTCTTGTGCCGGTTTTCCATCTGCCAGGAACCGGCCGCGCCCTTGGAAATCACCTCGATGACCTTCTCAATGTCGAGACCTGCCTTCTTGCCGAAATGGATGCCTTCCGAAAGCCCCTGCACCAGCCCGGCGATACAGATCTGGTTGATCATCTTGGTGAGCTGCCCGGCGCCCGCCGATCCCATCAGTCCAACCATGCGGGCAAAAGCGTCGATAACTGGCCTGGCCCTGTCGAAGGCGGCCTCATCGCCGCCGACCATCACGGTCAGCACGCCGTTCTCGGCGCCGGCCTGGCCACCGGAGACGGGCGCGTCGAGAAATGAGAAGCCGCCCGATTGCGCGGCTTCGGCCAGTTCGCGCGCGACTTCAGCCGAAGCCGTGGTGTTGTCGATGAAGACCGAGCCTTTCTTCATCGCCTTGAAGGCGCCCGCGGGGCCTGTAGTCACCGAGCGCAAGTCGTCATCGTTGCCGACGCAGGAAAAAACGAAATCCTTGCCCTCGGCGGCCTGGGCCGGCGTCGCGGCAAAGCCGCCGCCATGTTGGGCGACCCACTGCTCAGCTTTGGCTTGGGTGCGGTTGTAGACGGTCACGTCGTGGCCACCCTTGTTCTTCAGGTGTCCGGCCATGGGATAGCCCATGACGCCAAGACCGAGAAATGCCACCGATGCCATGCCTTGTCCTTCCGACGGAAAAGAGATTTCAGCTGCGGAAGCTCTAGGCCATGCGACGAATTCGTCAAGGCGCGCGCTGCGGCATCGACTGGCACAGGCCGATCCGGAGCGGCTCAGCGATTGAGGTGGATCGTAATCCTGCGCTCGATCCATTCGACGCCATGGCGCAGGATTTCGACCATCACCAGATAGACGATGGCGACCCAGACATAGGCCTGGAAATCGAAGGATTTGGCGTAGGCAAGCTTCGCATTGCCCATCAGGTCATAGACCGTGATGATGGCGACGATGGCCGAGGCCTTGATCATCAGAACCAGTTCATTGCCGTAGGGCCGCAAGGCCACGATGAACGCCTGCGGCAGGATGACCTTGCGCAGCGTCTGCAGCTTGTGCAGGCCGAGCGAGGCAGCACCTTCCCATTGGCCCCTGGGAACACTCTCGATGGCGCCGCGGAGGATTTCGGCCTGGTATGCCGCGGTGTTGAGCGCAAAGGCGAACACGCCGCAGTTGAAGGCCTCGCGGAAGAACCACCACAGCCCGATGGACTCGAGCTGCAGCCGGAAAGACCCCAAGCCATAGTAAACGAGGTAGACCTGGACGAGCAGCGGTGTGCCGCGGAAGAAATAGACATAGCAATAGGCAAGGCCGGACAAGAACCGGTTCTTCGACATGCGGCCATAGGTGACGGGCAGCGAAAAGATCGCGCCGGCCACCATCGAGATCGCCACGAGCGACAGCGTGGTCCACAGTCCCTGCAGATAGGCGGGTGCATATCTGGCAAAGAACTCGCCATTCCAGGCGTAGGCGAGATAGGCGAGGATACCGAGGCCGAAGAGGATCCAGAGGCCGACGAGTGCGTAACCGACGATGCGGGTGCGCGGCCAGCCGCGTGCCCGCGGCGGCGGGCGGTCGACCGAGATCGCTTCCGTGACGCTCATCGTGCCTCCCTCCGCCCCAGCGAGCGCAAGATGAACCCGGTTGCGATCGAGGACAGGATCGCCAGGACGAGGAAAACCAGTGCGGCGACGCTGTAGAACAGGAAGGAATGCTTGGTGACACGTGCCGCCACGCCGGCATTGCGCAGGGTTTCAGCGAGGTTGACGACGGAGACGAGGGCGGTGTCCTTGAGCAGGCTCAGCCAGCAATTCTCAAGGCCGGGAAAGGCGATGCGCAGCAGCTGCGGCAGGATCACCTTGCGCATGGTAAGCCATTTCGACAGGCCGATTGCATAGCCGCCTTCATACTGGCCCTTCGGAATGGCGCGAAAGGCGGAGAGGAATACCTCGCTAGCGTAGGAAGAAAAGATCAGCGACAGCACGATCATGCCGGCGATGAAGCTGTCGACATCGATCGTTGCCTCGGGCTTGAAGAGGCGGATGACGTATTGCAGCAAGATGGGCATGCCGAAGAAGAACAGGAACAGCGTCACCAATTCCGGCAGGCCGCGAAACATGGTGGTGTAGATGTTGGCGGCCAGCCGCAGCGACGGTTCTTCGGACTGCTTGGCCCAGGCTACGAAAAAGCCGATCGTCAGGCCGATCGGCAGCGTTGCAAGCGCGAGCGCGATGGTGACCAACGCACCATAGGCAATATCGTCACTCCAGCCCTCCGGTCCCCAACTGAGCAGTGTCCATATGCTTTGGACTGGCATTGACTGGCCTTACCCCACGGCGCTCCCGAGATGAACAAGGCGGCAGGGGAACCCCGCCGCCTTGGCAATGATGATCAGGACTCGGCGCCGTAGACGTCGAACTTGAAGTACTTGTCGTTGATTTCCTTGTATTTTCCGTTGGCGCGGATGGCGTCGATGGCGGAATTCAGCTTGTTGACCAGGTCGGTATCGCCCTTTCGAACGGCGATGCCGGCGCCAGGTCCGAAAATTTCGACAGGTTGCGGCGAGGGCTGGCCGAGAATCTTGCAGCAGGCGCCTTCAGGCGAATCCAGAAACTGCTGCAGCACGACAATATCGTCCTCGATGGCGTCGAGACGGCCATTGGCGAGGTCAGCCTGTTCCTCGGGGCTGCTCGGATAGCCCTTAATGGTGCTGTCCGTGTAGGTCTTCGAGGCATAGTTGAAATGGGTGGTGGTGGTGGCGACGCCGATATTCTTTCCGGCGAGGTCTTCCTTGGTCACTCCCTTGAGCGGCGAATCCTTCGGCACGGCGATCGCCGACGGGGTGTTGTAGTATTTGTGCGAGAAGTCGACCTTCTGCTGCCTCTCCGGCGTGATCGACATCGAGGCCACGATGGCGTCGAACTTGCCGGCCTGAAGTGCGGGGATGATGCCGTCCCAATCCTGGGCGACGAAGGTGCACTTGACCTTCATCTCATCGCAAAGTGCCTTGGCGATGTCGATGTCGAAGCCGACAAGCTGGCCATCGGCGGTGAGGTTGTTGAAGGGGGGGTAGGCGCCTTCGGTGCCGATCCGCAGGGTCTTCTCCTGGGCCTGGGCTACGCCGAGCGTCAGCAGCGCAGCCGATGCGGCGAGCGCGATACGCAGTGCAATACGCATGATAGTCCTCTCTTTATGGTCCCGGCCGTCGTTCCGAAACGGCTCTGTGGGGCGGTGCTTTTTGACCGCCCGCTAGGCCGATACTCCCACTCTTTCCAAGAAAAAAGCAACCGCAAAACCGCCGAAATCGGTAATGGGCTTCTACCGTTACGTTACTTCTCAAGCAACGAGGCCGGTCGTACGCTCGATGAAGTCGGCTATGGATTTTGCGTCATCGAGGTCGAACACCGGCAGGCTCTGGTCGGCGATGGCGAAATCCGCGGCGACGGCGACAATATTGGGATCATCCACCGCAAGCGGCGTCCGGTCCTTCGCTTCCAGCCGCCTCGTTTCGATCTTGCGGTGGGATTCGCGCTTGTAGCCTTCGACCAGCACGATGTCGCAGGGGGCGAGCCGCGACAGGATGGCGTCCAGCGGCGGCTCCTGCTCGCCACGCAATTCGTGCATCAGCGCCCAGCGACTGCCCGATACGATCGCAACCTCGGTAGCACCCGCCTGCCGGTGGCGGAAGCTGTCGGCGCCGGGCTTGTCGATGTCGAAATGATGATGAGCATGTTTGACCGTCGAGACTTTCCAGCCGCGCCGCACAAGCTCCGCGACCAGCCTTTCCGTCAGTGTGGTCTTGCCGGAGTTTTTCCAGCCGGTGATGCCGAAGATGCGTCTGTTCATGGCGACATGCTCTGCAACAGCTGTTCAGCCTGGGCAAGATCGTCCGGCACATTGATGTTGAAGAAAGGATCGATTCCGGCGGATTGCGGGACAGGGAATTCCACGTCGACATGGCCGTGTTGTTCGATAAAGGTCGAAACGCGCCTGTTGTCCTCATCGACCAGGAAATGCCGCAAGGCTTCGCGGCATCCGGTTGGCCACAGCGCGAAGGTCGGATGCCGCCGGCCCGCCGAAGAGGCGACGGCGATCGAACCGGGGTGTTGATGCGCCGCCGCCGCAAGACGATCAACGAGATCCGGCGGCAGGAAAGGCGTGTCGCCGGCCGCTGTGACGATCGCCCTGCAAGGCGTGCCGGCGGCGGCCCATTCCAGGCCGGTCAGGATTCCGGCAAGCGGCCCGGCAAAGCCTTCGATGGTATCGGCAAGCACCGGCAGCCCGAACCGGGCGAACCGCGCCGGATCGCCATTGGCGCTGAGCGCCAGGGTCTCGAGCTGCGGGCCAAATCGCGACAGCACCTGGTCGAGCACGCAGCCGCCGCCCAGCGGCAACAACGCCTTGTCGCCACCGCCCATCCGCCTCGACTGGCCACCTGCCAGGATGAGCCCAGCAATATCCCGCTTCATGCTATCCAGCCTGTACGCCAGCCGCGGAAATCGCAAGCGGCTTCAAGGGGGTGCTAGAGTCCTTCCGGCGCCATGGCCGGGCCGGTGCTTTCGGCGACGATCTTTCGCCGGCCGACCATCCGCTCGCGATAAAGCGTATAGAGACCCGAGCCAACAACTATTGCCGCGCCGCCAATCATCGGCACGTCCGGTATGTCACCGAAAATAATCAAGCCAAGCAGTATCGACCAGAGGAGCGCCGTGTAGCGGAACGGGGCGATGAAGGAGATCTCACCCGATCGCATCGCCATGATGATGGATTGGTAGCCGATGAGCACCAGCACCGCGGCCAGCGCCAGCAGCGCCGTGCTTTTGCCGGTCATCGGTGTCCAGCCACCCATCGGCGTCAACAAAAACGCACCGACTACGGTCATGGCCAGCGCGGTGGCGGTCGAGACCAGCATCGTCGGGATGGCCTGGGGGATGCGCTTGGTGGCAAGGTCCCGCACCGTGCAGCAGGCGACGGATGCCAGCGCCACCAGCGAGTAAATGCTGAAGCCCTCGAAACCCGGCCGCACGATGATGATGACCCCGGCAAACCCGATGGCGATCGCCAGCCAGCGCCGCCAGCCGACCGCTTCACCGAAAAACAGCGCCGCGCCCATCGTCACCGCCAGCGGCAGCGCTTGCAGAACGGCCGAAACGCTGCCGATCGGCAAATGGGCGAGCGCGACCAGGAAGGACACCGTAGCGCCCGCCTCGCCCAGGACACGGACCGCCACCAGCGGCTGCAGCATCAGGCGCGGCTGAAAAAGTGCGCCACGTTGCCAAGCCAGCAGACCGACGAACAGCGAGGCGAACGCCCCTCTGATCAACATGACCTGCGCCATGTTCATCGACTCAGAAGAGTATTTGGTGATGGCGTCGTTGAGCGTGAAGCCAACCATCGCTACCACCATGAACAACGCGCCGCGAAGATTTGGGGAAAGGGGCAAGACATCTACCGGTTGCTTTGGCAAGCAAGGCTGTAACAGCCCGCCACGAGACAGCAACGGCAAAGGGCTGGGCCAGGACCCGATATCCATCTTCGCCGGCGTGAAACCATCCCGGACGAGGTATGAATTCTGTCGGAAGGCGGCAACGCCTCCCGACACGGTGCGGACGAGGGATTGTCTACTTCTTGGGTGACAGCACCTCGGTGCCGTTCCCCTCCTTGCCGGCGATGGTCCACAGACCATGCAGCGACCCGTCATCCTCGACCTTGTAGACGACGAGGCCGATATCCTTGCCCATTTCGTAGCCAGCGGAGAATGCGTTGTCGTTGCGCATGCAGATGCCATCGGAAGAAGAACCGCCGGTCTCCCAGTGGATCGTGCAGGTGGTGCCGCTGGTCAGCGTGATGGTGGCTTCGCCGCCATAGGACGAACCATCGAAATTGGTGCCGGCAACGGTGTAAGTGCCGCCGATCGACTGGGCAGCCGCCGGCAGGGCAGCCAAGCCGAGCAAGGCGAAAGCGAGAAGAAGTTTGCGCATGATGTAATCCCCCGAAAATGCGATGAATCGCTACGGAACGGAGGGTAGGCGGGAAACCATGACCAGTAAATCAGACCGACATTTGCCGACAGAGATTTGTTTGCGGTGTGGCTAAAATACTCTTGGCTCGAACGGTTCATGGCCCCTTGAGGCTGCCAGCGATGGCGCCGACCAGCGGGTCATATTTCGATTTCAGCGCCGGCGGATAGTCGATCCAGACCGTGCGGATGACGCCATCCCCGTCAAACAGCCGCCGCTCATAAAAAATCTTTCCGTCCTTCACGCCCGACAGCACCGCCCAATCCTTGCCGGCCTTGCCGTAGGTGACCTTGTAGCCAGGCTCATTGCTCGTCTTTTCGCCGACGACAAAGTCTCTCGGCGTCTCATGGTCGATGTTGAGGATGCCGGAGCATGTCAGGCTGGCGCCGTCCGCGCTCAGCCATACCTGACCGTCGCCATTCTCAGGCTCGGGCTGGCGATCGGTGAAGATATCGTCGGGGAAGGTGCAAACGGTGCCGAAGCGCTCGTTCACGTAGGTGGATTGCGCGGCAAACGCGGTATTCGCCGAGACCGCGGCAAGAGATATGACGATTGAGTAGAGCCGTCGCATGCCTTGCCCCGAAGCCGATGATTGCACGGCATTCTCGCACGGACAGGAGACAAGGTCAGCCGCCGGTGACACTCATATGCCGAGACACCGACGGACGGCTGGTGCGGCGGTCGATGATGAAGTCATGGCCCTTCGGCTTGCGGCCGATGGCTTCGTCTATAGCGTCGGCAACCAGTTCATTGCCTTCGGACGCGCGCAACGGAGCGCGTAGGTCGGCCGCGTCTTCCTGGCCAAGGCACATATAGAGCGTGCCCGTGCAAGTCAGCCTGACCCGGTTGCAGCTTTCGCAGAAATTATGCGTCATCGGCGTGATGAAGCCGAGTTTTCCGCCGGTCTCGGCGACTTGGACATAGCGGGCCGGGCCACCGGTCTTGAACGGAATGTCGGTCAGCGTGAACTGGCGCTCGAGTGATGCGCGCAGCAGCGACAGCGGCAAGTACTGGTCGGTGCGATCGGCGTCGATCTCGCCCATCGGCATGGTTTCGATGACGGTAAGGTCCATGCCGCGACCATGCGCCCAGCGCATCATTTCGGGCAGCTCGGCGTCGTTGAAATCCTTCAGCGCCACCGCGTTGAGCTTGACTTTCAATCCAGCCGCCTGGGCGGCATCAATGCCCGCCATGACCTTGCCGAGATGACCCCAGCGGGTGATGGCGTGGAACTTGTCGGCATCGAGCGTATCGAGCGAAACATTGATGCGCTTGACGCCGCAATCGGCGAGTTCCGCGGCGAAGCGCGAAAGCTGCGAACCGTTGGTGGTCAGCGTCAGTTCTTCCAGTGCGCCGCTGTCAAGGTGCCGGGAAAGCTGGCGCACCAGATGCATGATGTTCTTGCGCACCAGCGGCTCACCGCCGGTGAGGCGCAACCGTTTGACACCCTTTTCAATGAACACGGTGCAGAGCCGGTCGAGTTCTTCCAGCGACAGCAGGTCTTTCTTGGGCAGGAAGGCCATATCCTCGGCCATGCAATAGGTGCAGCGGAAATCGCAGCGGTCGGTGACCGACACTCTGAGATAGCTGATCGTGCGACCGAAGGGGTCGATCATGTTCATGTTCGAGCGTTTCCGTGGCCGTTAACGGCGCCGTTATATACAGCTATGTGATACGATCCAGCCCGCCATTCAAGATAGCCGACCTCGATCTTTGGTAACATTCCGCGACCGACATTGCGTGTCGGCACGATCCCATACCTTTTCGCTTGGCGCGAAGCAGCGTAGGGAAGGGCAAATTCAGGCAGGATCGATCATGACGGCTCCGAAAGAACTGAGGGTCTCCAAGGACCGCAAGCTGCTCACCGTGACCTTTCCCGGCCACCAGCCGTTCGAGTTGCCGGCCGAGCTGCTGCGCGTCGCCTCACCGTCGGCGGAAGTGCAGGGCCATTCGCCCGAACAGCGGGTGACGGTTCCCGGCAAACGCGATGTGGCCATCCTGAAGATCGAGCCGGTCGGCAACTATGCGGTGCGAATCACCTTCGACGACTTCCATGACACCGGCATCTTCACCTGGAATTACCTGCACACGCTCGGCCATGAGAAGGATGCGCGCTGGAATGCCTATCTCGCGGAACTCGACGAGAAGGGCCTGAGCCGCGATCGTTAGCCGCCATTGCGTCGTCAAAACGTCACCGATCGGGCGTAGGGGGCGGAACGGGAGACGGAAAAAAATGTCGGTCATCACCACAGTCGAACAACTCGAAGCCCTTTACGGATTGCCGGGCGAGGCCTCGGTGGTCAAGGAACTCGACCATGTCATTCCCGAATACGCCGCCTTTATCGAAGCCTCGCCCTTTGTCGCGCTAGCCACCAATGGCCCGGAGGGGCTGGATTGTTCGCCGCGCGGCGATCTCGCGGGCTTCGTGCGCATCGTCGATGCGAAAACGCTGATGATGCCGGACCGGCGCGGCAACAACCGTGCCGATTCGCTGAAGAACATCATCAGGGATCCGCGTGTCGGCCTGCTGTTCCTGGTGCCGGGCTCCGGCACGACGCTGCGCATCAACGGCCGGGCCCATATCACCACGGACCCAGCGTTGTGCGCGTCGTTCATGGTCGACGGCAAGCCTGCGCGTTCGGTCACCGTGATCGATGTCGATTCGGTCTATTTCCAGTGCGCTCGCGCCATCGTGCGGTCGGAACTGTGGAACCCTGCCAAGCATGTCGACCCGAAGTCGCTGCCGACACCCGGAAGGATTTTGGAAATCACCAGCCGCAAGAATATCGACGGCGAAACCTACGACAGGGAGTGGCCGGAGCGGGCGAAGAAGTCGATGTGGTGATCGCCTGGAAGCGCGATCACGCCTCGTTCAGCACGTCATAGATCTTGCGCATCTGCTCGCCGATCATGTCGCATTGTTCCGGCGTCGACTGGCTCATCGCCTTCTCGATCAGCGCCATATGCACTTTCAACGCCCGCATCAGCAGCGCCTCGCCGGCTTCGGTCAGCGTAAGCCGCAAGATGCGCTTGTCCTTCTCATCGCCTTCGCGCCGCAGCAGGCCACGCGTCTCCAACTGCGGCAACAGCATAGTGATGTTGGAGCGGCCCACGAGCAGCTTGCGGGCGAGGTCGTGCTGCGACATGCCCGGGTGGCGGTAGAGGTTCATCAGCACGTCGAGCTGCGCCGGCTTAAGGTCGAGCGGCGCAAGTTTCACCGCCAGCGTGCGCTCCAGCACATGGCAGGCGCGCGCCACCGCGACCCAGTTGCGAAAACGCGGGTTGTCCCAGGGTAGCTCTTGTTTATTGTTCATCTTTGAACTATTATGTTCATGCTTGAACGTATGGATGGATTCTGACTATGGCATCATTCGGGCTGAAGGTCATCCGAGGTGTGTTTGGTGCGGCCGAACATGTCGCGCCGCGCATCACCGGGCGTGCGGCTTTCGAATTGTTCTGCCGTACGCCAAGCACCAGGACACTGACCGACGGCGAGCGCCGCGCCATCGACCGCGCCGCGGAGTTCATGGCCGAGGCGCGGCATCACCGGCTGAAGACCGCGACCGGCTGCGTCATGGTTCATGAATTCCGCCCCGAGCCGGGCCGCGAGTCCGCCGGCACCGTCCTCGTCATCCATGGCTGGCGCTCGCGTACCGAATATATGCGCGTGCTGATCGAAGGTTTTCGCGCCGCCGGCTACAAGGTCGTCTCACTCGATCTTCCCGGTCATGGCCATTCGCAGGGCAGGCACCTGAACATGGTCAATGCCGTCGAAGCCGCAAGAGTGGCCGGCGAATGGTTTGGGCCGTTCGTGGCTGCCGTCGGCCATTCCTTCGGAGGTGCCGTTGCCGCCAATGCCATCGCCGGCTCCGTCAAGGACATCCCGCCGCTGTCGGCCGCACGTCTTGTGCTGATCGCGGCACCAAGCTCGCTGCCGGCAATCTTCGCCGACTTCAGCCGCATGCTCAATGTCGGTCCCCGCTCGCAGGTCGCCATGGCTGACCGCGTCGAATATCTCTCCGGCCGGCCGTTGCACGAATTCACCGGTGACCGGCAGCTCGCCCAGGCGCCCGTGCCGACGTTGGTCATCCACGCGCCCGACGACCGGGAGGTGCCGGCTGCACATGCACGACGCTATGCCGGCGCCGGCGACCATGTACGGCTGCACTGGGCCGACGGGCTCGGCCATCGCCGCATTCTGGCCGACAAGGGCGTGGTTGAACGCGCCGTCGGCTTCGTGACCGTGCAGCAGAACCCGTCGCTGCTCCACTGAGCGGCACTCAGGCTATTTCTTCTTGTCTCCGGGCTCTACAGGCAGTCCGGCAGCCTTCCAGGCCGTGTAGCCGCCGAGGATGTGTTTGACCGGGGAAAGACCCATGTCCTGCGCCGTCTTGGTGGCCAGCGCTGAACGCCAGCCGCCGGCGCAGAAGAAGATGAAGCTTTTTCCGGAAGCGAAGAAGGGCTTGTGGTAGGGGCTTTCGGGATCGATCCAGAACTCCAGCATGCCACGCGTGACGTGCTTGGCGCCGGGAATTCTGCCGTCGCGTTCGATTTCACGAGGATCGCGCAGATCGACGAAGATGGTGTCTTCGTCCTCAAGCAGCCCTGCCGCTTCCTCGGGCGAAACCACTTCGATCTCGGCGTTGGCCTCATCCAGCAGTTCGCGATACCCTTTTTTCACGTGGTTCCCTCCGGCCGCAGGTTTGCTGGCAAGTCGGATTTCGAGCACAACGGATGGTGTTTGTCACGCCTCGACGGTGCCGGCCATGGTCTTCCAAGCGGCCATTGCCCCGGCTACCGTCGCCATCAGGGCGGCGCGGGAAGCGCCGTCACGCGCCTGAATCGACATGCCATGCTGGACCGTTGCGAAAAAGGTCGCGGCTGCAAGGCAATCGAAGTCGGCAGGCAATTCACCCTCGGCCACGCCGCGCTGCAGACGCTTCTTCAGCGCGGCTAGATTCTCGGCGCGCCGGCGCCGCAAATCCGCGCAGATCGCGCCCCGGCTCGAGTCTTCGTGCAGCGCACCCAGCGTAATCAGGCAGCCCTGCGGACGATCGCTTTGCGAATAGGCCTTCGCGGTCCGGCGCAAGAACCGCTCGATCGCAAGCCGCGCCGTTGGCGCCTCTTCCAGCGCGAGCCAGATGTCGGCGCCCTCAATGCGGGAATAGAGATCGGTCGCCTCGAGGAACAGGGCCTCCTTGCTGCCATAGGCGGCGTAGAGGCTCGGCGAATTTATGCCCATTGCCACGGCGAGATCGCTGATCGATGCGCCTTCATAGCCCTTGGCCCAAAACACGTCCATCGCGCGCCGCAAGGCCGCGGTTCGATCGAAGGTTCGTGGACGGCCTCTTTCCGACATGATGCTCTTTTCTGTGTTGATCGATACATAAATGAGTTGACGCGGCCAGGCAAGGCTGGCAGGTATTTATGTATCAATCGCTACATAAATGGAGAAACCGATGTCATCAGGAAATTTGAACGGCAAGGCAGCACTCGTCACCGGAGGCAGCCGCGGTATCGGCGCGGCCATTGCACGAAGGTTGGCGGCGGAGGGGGCCGATGTGGCGCTGACCTATGTGCATGGCGAGGAGCAGGCTCGGTCCGTCGTCGCCGAGATAGAGACCAAGGGCGGTCGCGCCATCGCCATTAAAGCCGACAACCGTGACGCCGAGGCCATAGACCAGGCGGTGGCCGATGCTGTGACTGCCTTCGGCCGGCTCGACATCCTGGTCAACAGTGCCGGCATCTGGCGCGCCGCGCCGATCGATGCGCTGTCGCTTGCCGATTTCGACGAAACCATGTCGATCAATCTGAGAGCGCCGTTCATCGCCTCGAAAGCGGCGGCAAGGCACATGGGCGAGGGCGGCAGGATCATCTCGATCGGCAGCAATCTGGCCGAGCGGGTCACCGACACCAGCCTGGGCGCCTACTCGGCCAGCAAGGCGGCGCTGGTTGGCCTGACCAAGGCATTGGCCCGCGACCTCGGGTCACGCGGCATCACCGCCAATGTCGTCCATCCCGGTTCGACCGACACCGACATGAACCCGGCCGACGGCCCGCATGCCGAGCATCAGCGCCAGAAGATGGCCACCCCGCGATTCGGCGAAGCTGACGATATCGCCGGCATGGTTGCCTGGCTCGCCGGATCGGAGGGCAGGTTCGTCACCGGAGCCGCGCTGACCATCGATGGAGGCGCAAACGCGTAAGCCACAGGGATTCCCGGGCCGGCGCGACAGTTCGGTCGCGCCGGCCGTCACGATGTTGTGAAACCGTTCTGCAACAGCCCTGCCGAAATTTATGAAAGCTTAACGAAATCAGTATGAATCGGTATAGTCGCGCCTTACATCCGCCATGCGGTGAGCGGGACGGTCTAGCGTGCGGAACGGGAACCGGTTGCGACCGGAGCGGGTGATCCATGAAATTCCTCGGTAAAAAAGCAACCGTGATGCCGCTGGTGGCGATTACGGCGACGCTGGCTTTCGGCATGCCTCAGGCAGGAGCCCAGGGATTTTTCGACATGCTGTTCGGCGGTGGCATCAGGCATGAGCCGAAAGGCGAGTTTCCGCCTCCTCCGCCAAAGCACAAACCCAAGCCGAACGCTCCGGCCGGCAGTGGCGTGAAGATCAGCAGTCCGTCCTACTATACTTACAAGGCCGACAAGCTGGTGCGTGTCGACTTCTCGACGCTGGCGACGGCGCCGCAGCCGGCTGCACCGCAAGACGCCGCTTTCGTGCCTTCGGCCACGGGTGCTGCCTTCCATGAAGCCATTGCTGGGCTCGCCGACTATGAACTCTATGCCGAGCCCGACATCGCCAAGGCGCTGATCGCCTATTACTCGGCCAACCCGGATTTCATCTGGGTGACCGGAACCACCCCGAACAACCGCGCGCAGGATGCCGTGCGGGTGCTTGGCGAGGCTGCAAGCTACGGCCTCACGCCTGCCGACTACACGGTCGATGTGCCTGCCGCCAGTTCGTCCTCGGCGGACGACGAGGTCAAGCTGAAGGAGCTCGTGCGATTCGAGATGGCGCTGTCGGCACGTGTCCTGCGCTATGCCCATGACGCCCAGAATGGCCGTGTCGAGCCCAACCGCATGACCGGCTACTACGATTTCCCGGCCAAGCCGCTCGACATGATGGGCGTGCTGAAGACTCTGGCGCATACCCAGGAGGTTCGCACCTATCTGGAATCGCGCCATCCGCAGAATGCGGAATATCAGGCGCTGCGCGTCGAACTGGAAGCGCTGCAGGCGAGCGCCGAGAACGAAATCGTCGTCGATCCCAAGCTGCTGCTGAAGCCAGGCGAAACCAGCCCCGAATTGCCGAAGCTGCTGTCGCTGATCGCGCGTAATCTCGATGACGAGATGGGCGGCACCTATGGCGAGGTCCTGTCGCGGCTGGCAACCAGCGAAGTCTACGTTCCCGAGCTGGTGCCGCTGATCAAGGCGGTGCAGCAGAAGGAAGGCATGAAGGGCGATGGCGTCATCGGTCCACGCACGGTCGCCACGCTGGCCGGGACGTCGAAGGCCGACAGGCTGCTGAAGGTGGAGGTGGCGCTGGAAGAACTGCGCTGGCTGCCTTCCGATCTCGGCAGCCCGCGTGTTTTCATTAACCAGCCTGCCTTCACCGCAAGCTATATCGACGACGGCCAGGAAAAATTGAAGACGCGTGCCGTCGTCGGCCGCGTCACCAACCAGACCGCCTTCTTCTACGACCAGATCAAGCAGGTCGATTTCCACCCCTACTGGGGCGTGCCGCAGTCGATCATCGTCAACGAAATGCTGCCGAGGTTGCGCGGCGATCCCGGCTATCTTGACCGGGCCGGCTACGAGGTGACGGATTCACGCGGCAAGCGCATCCCTTCGTCGGCGGTGAACTGGGGCGCTTATGGCGCCAACATTCCCTATAATGTGCGCCAGCAGCCGAGCGAGGCCAATGCTCTGGGCGAACTGAAGATCCTGTTCCCCAACAAGCACGCGATCTACATGCACGACACGCCGCAGAAATCGTTCTTCAAGCAGGATATGCGCGCGCTCAGCCATGGCTGCGTGCGCCTGCAGGATCCGCGCGGCATGGCGGCGGCAGTGCTCGGCACCTCGGTCGATTATATCGCGGAGAAATTGAAGCACGGACACTCGACCGAGGATGTGACACGCACGATCCCAGTCTATGTCGCTTATTTCACCGCCTGGCCCGACATGTCCGGCAAGGTCGAGTATTTCAGCGACGTCTACGATCGCGATTCCCGGCTGAAGCAGGCCCTGGACGCAACCGAGGCGGTGCGCTCACCCTCGAGCTAGTCGTTATCGCTCCGACAGCGAGCGCCTGAAACCGGCGTCGCGCCCGGCGATCAGCCAATAGACCAGCCCGGCAACCAGACCGGCGGCGGCTATGATGCCGATGTCGGCCCAGCGCTCCAGATCCACGTCCTCCGCCGCGCCCGGCCAGATCAGGAAGAAACCTCCGGCCGCAGCCGCGGCGCCGAAGACCATGTGCAGCATAGCGTTGCGAAGAGAGAAGAATTCGGCGATCAGCGCAAAAATCAGCGTCTGGGGCGCGGTCACCACGATGGTCAGGAAATAGATGAACATGCCGAGCGGCGGTACCACAAAGGCCGCGATCGGCGAGACCCCCATGAGGTCGAAATAGGCTGGCGCGTTGGGCAGGGAACTCAGCGCGGCATAGATCGCCACGACGGCGATCAGACCAACCAGTATGGCGACGAGATAGCCGGCCAGCATCATGAGGACGCTTCATCAAGTGCTTCGCAGCCGACATACCCACCCCCTGAAGCGCGGTCCCTCCACAATCAGCCATCAATGGCGAATTGACGCAAGGGGAGACGGAGCACTCCTGGGCTCGCTGGTGAAAATCCCGCAGCTCAGGCGCCGCCGCACATATGCTGCGAATCCGGGAGAGCCCAGGAGCCTTTCGCGACGAGGTCGACGGAATAATAAACCCGGCCACGGTCGTCGTCCTTGGGGCAGTCCCTGGGAATGGAGATCAAGCACATGACGACGGGTTCGCCGACCTTGGCGGCGGCAAGGCCAGCCTCGCGATCATAGGATACGGCGCCGCCGCCATTGGTGAATGTGGCCGCGCTGCCCGCTTCGGGAGTAGCCGTTTCCAGCGGATCGTCGCCAAGCCGCGTGGTCAGCGTCTCGATATGCGTCGACGCGCATTGGCCGATCGCCGAGGGCAGGGGCTGGTCCTTATTGCCGGGATTCCGTGCAGCAGCGTCCAGCGCCTTCTTGCCGATCAGCGCGATGGTGTAGTCCTGCACCCAGGACGGCGCATTTCCATAGGTCTGCAAGGCCTTGTCGAGCGCGCTGGCGATACAGGGGGTATCGCTCTTGCAAGCATTGCGATCGGCGATCAGCCCGCGGGCAATCTTACGCCTGTCGCCGCCGAACGCCGGCTCGAATTCCTTGTAGGCCTTCGAAACCAGCAGATCGATGGCCGACAACTGCGGGTCGGCGCAGATCGCCTTTTCCGCCGGCAGGTTTGCCTTGCCGCAGTCGAAGGACGACCCGTCCGCCAATGCCGGAGAAACGGCAAGGAAGCCGCCGGCTGGGACGATGGCGAATACAGACAGAAGATAGGGTCTAACGAAACATCGCATGATGGCCCCCAAGCCAACAGGATTGCCGAAGGCGCGGCCCCGCGCCCAGCCTAACATACGCCAGGATGGACAATTTTGACGCTCGTTTTGTCGTTGAGAACACCCAGACGCAGCGCATTCGCGACGTGATGTCCGCGAACCTTATTTTGGTTCGGCCGTCACAGGATCGAAGACGATTTCGACCTTTGCCTTGTCCGAGGTATAGTAGGTGACGGTGTAGCCGTCCTTGTCCCAGTCGACCTCCTTCACGTAGCGAAACCCGTCACGCTGCTCGACCTTGGCGATGATCTCCGACAGCTTCTTGGCATTGGGTGGCGGCAGTGCAGTTTCATCCGCGGCAAAGGCGGGTCCGGCGGCGAAAAGAACGACGACGGAGGCCGCAAGCAGAAATCTGGACATGGTTTTCCCTCAAGTTTCGACGCAAGGAAACTCGCTGTCATGCAGGTTTGTTCCGCATGTGGGTGTTCCGGCGTTCAGCGCCTGTGCGGAAAGGCAGAGCGCCAAAGGGGAAGGCGGGCTGTAGCTGCCGATGTGATGTTCAGCAAACAGATGGTGGGCGATGCAGGGATTGAACCTGCGACCCCACCCGTGTGAAGGGTGTGCTCTCCCGCTGAGCTAATCGCCCGCTCGTTGCCCGAAGGCCAAGCGAGCCGCGATATAAGGGAGGCCGACCCATTAAGTCAAGGCAGCGTCTGGTGTTGTCACACAGATCGGATTTGCGGTCTCGCCAAGGCCCGTTCCGCAGAGATTTTCATCGTGGCGCTCAGTGTGCGGCGGCGCCGATCAACCTTTGCGCCAGATCGAGCGTCAACGCATCGAAATGCGAGATCACCGCCGAGGGCTCGAACTCGCGCACATGACGGTCGGTGTAGCCGAAATCAACGGCGACGACAGGAATGCCGGCCGCCTTGGCGGTGTCGATATCGGTTTGCGAATCGCCGACCATCAAGGCGCGGTGCGGATCACCGCCGGCGAGTTTGATGGTCTCGATCAGGTGGCGCGGATCGGGCTTGCGGAACGCGAACGTGTCCTGCCCGGCAATTGCCGCGAAATGCCTGGTCAAGCCAAGTGCTTCGATCAGCGCCAGCGAATTGGCCTGGTATTTGTTCGTGCAGATGGCCAGCAGATAGCCGGCCTTCTCAAAGCGGGCAATCGCCTCGATCACGCCGGGGTAGGGGCGGGATTTGCCCGGAATGTTGTCGGTGTAGTGATCGAGGAACAGTTTCAGCAGCCGGTCGTGCTCCTCGACCTTGAGGGATCGTTGCTGCGCGGCATGCGCCCGTTCGATCATCACCCGGCCGCCATGGCCGACGAAGCGTTTGAAGCCGGCTTCGTCGACGGCCGATAGTTCGCTGGCCGCCAGGCTGTGGTTGAGGCTGTCGAGCAGGTCCGGCGCCGTGTCAATCAGCGTTCCATCGAGGTCGAACACGATGATCGGGCGAGTCATGATCCATCCTGCGCAGGTTTGTGCATGGCAGGCGATAACGGCTGCGACGCGTTAAGGCAAGCAGACCGGCGGGGCGGCTGCCAAGGGCTTTGACCCGGCCTGCAAAAATGCTAGGAGCCGAAAACGCTAAAGCGCGTCGCGTCGAAACAGACTCATGCGGCGCGCTTCAGGTCTTTCTTTCATGCATGTCGTTTTCCCAAAGCCGAGGTCATTTTGGGCGACATGCATTCGGTTTCGGGGCAGCAAAGCAGCATGGATGCGAGGCAATTGAAGGTCGAGGCCGCGCGGGCGGCCCTTGCCCATGTCAGCGACGGCATGCGGCTCGGCATCGGAACCGGCACCACTGCCGAGGAGTTCGTGCGGCTGCTTGCCGACAAGGTCGCCACCGGCATGACCATAACAGGCGTGCCGACCTCTGAACGCACTGCTGCGCTGTGCCGCGAACTCGGCGTGCCGCTGTCGACGCTGGAGGAAACGCCTGAGCTCGATCTCACCGTCGACGGTGCCGACGAGGTCGACCCGGAGCTGACATTGATCAAGGGCGGCGGCGGGGCGCTGCTGCGCGAGAAGATCGTGGCCGCGGCCTCGCAGCGCATGATCGTCATCGCAGACCGATCGAAGATGGTCGAGACACTCGGCCGGTTTCCGCTTCCAATCGAAGTCAACCAGTTCGGCCTGCGCGCGACCGAGATCGCCGTGGTCATGGCGGCTGGAAATCTCGGCCTTTCGGGTCCGGTGACATTGAGGATGACGGGACGCCAGCCTTTTGTTACAGACGGCGGCCATTTTATCCTCGATGCATCTTTTGGCCGCATTCCGGATACAAGAGCGCTTTCGAATGCTCTCCACGCCATTCCTGGCGTGGTCGAGCATGGTCTTTTCATCGGGCTGGCGTCAGCGGCCATCATCGCCGGCGGCGACGGTATCCAAACTGTCCATGCCGCCCGAAAACCAGGGAGTTCTACCGATCATGATGTTGCATAACCGGGTTCGCCGTCTTTCCGTCCTTGTGGCGGCTTCGGCCGTCTTCGCGTTCTCCTCGCCTGTCTTCGCGCAGGACGTCACGGAATCGCATCTGAAGGCCGCACGCGCCGCGGTCGCCGCGATCCACGCGACCGACCCGTTCGACAACATCCTGCCGCAGGCCGCCGCGGCGCTCGAATCGCAGCTTATCCAGAAGAACCCGGACATGCAGGAACTGATCGGCAAGACGATCAACGAGAAGGCGCTGGCGATGGCCTCACGCCGTGCGGATCTCGAGAAGGAAGCGGCTCTTGCCTATGCGAAGGTGTTTTCCGAAAAGGAACTCTCCGACATCGCGGCTTTCTACAGCTCCGAGTCCGGCAAGAAGCTGCTCGACAGCGGCCCGACCGTGACGCGTGACCTCGTCAAGGCCGCCGACATCTGGCAGAACGGCGTCGCGCGCGATCTCGCCCAGCAAGTCGGCGAGACTCTGGCAGCGGCGGCAAAAGCCAAGGCGCCGGCCGCACCCGCCGATGCAACCGCGCCCGCGGACGGTGCTGCTCCTGCGGATGGCGCGGCCCCCGCCGACGGTTCTGCGCCGTCGGACGGCACGCAGAACTGATCGTGATCTTTCCGACGGCCTCGCGGCCATCTGTGAAGCCCGGCTTGTCCGGGCTTTTCTTTTGACGGTTTGCGGCCTACCTGTCAGTCGCATTTTGGCGTTCAAGGAGCCGCTTCATGGCCGGTTATGACTACGACCTCTTCGTCATCGGCGGCGGCTCCGGAGGGGTGAGGGCGGCGCGGGTCGCGGCAGCGCTCGGCAAACGCGTTGGCATTGCCGAAGAATACCGTTTCGGTGGCACCTGCGTCATCAGGGGCTGCGTGCCGAAGAAGCTCTATGTCTATGCCTCGCAATTTCCCGAGCATTTCGCCGACGCCGCCGGCTATGGCTGGACAGTGCCGGAAGCCAGTTTCGACTGGCAGACGCTGGTCGCCAACAAGGACCGCGAGATCAGCCGGCTGGAAGCGATCTACAAGAAGAATGTCGAGGGTTCGGGTGGCGAGACGTTTCACACGCGGGCGATGATCGTCGACCCGCACGTGATCCACCTCCTGAGCGAGGACCGCACCGTCACCGCCGATCAGATCCTGATCGCCACCGGCGGCCGTCCGGCAGCGCATCCGGCGCTGCCCGGCCACGAACACTGCATCTTTTCCAACGAGGCTTTCGACCTCAAGGAACTGCCAAAGGCGATCATGATCGAGGGCGGCGGCTATATCGCGGTCGAGTTCGCCAACATCTTCCATGGCCTCGGCGTAGACACCACACTGGTCTATCGCGGCAAGGAAATCCTCGGCCGCTTCGACATGGACCTGCGGCGCACGCTGCATGAGACGATGGAGAAGAAGGGGATAAAGATCCTTTGCCATTCCGTCTCCGAATCGGTCAGCAAGCGGCCGGACGGACGGCTCGACGCGCAGCTCATCGGGGGGCAGGTGCTGACGGTCGATCAGGTGATGCTGGCCATCGGCCGCATCCCCAACACCGAGAATATGGGCTTGGAAGGCATAGGCCTCGATATGACCGCCGCGACCGGTGCGATCAAGGTCGACCCGTATTCCTGCACCAGCATCGACAATATCTGGGCGATCGGCGATGTCACCAACCGCGTGCAGCTGACCCCGGTGGCGATTCACGAAGCCATGTGCTTCGTCGAGACGGCCTTCAAGGACAATCCGACGGCGCCCGACCACGACACGATCGCAACGGCTGTCTTCTCGCAACCGGAAATCGGCACGGTCGGCCTGTCGGAAGACGAAGCCGTAAAGCGCTTCGCCGATGTCGAAATCTACCGCGCCAGCTTCCGGCCGATGCGGCACACGCTGTCGGGCCGTGACGAAAAGATGCTGATAAAGCTGGTCGTCGATGGCGCTTCGCGCAGGGTTCTCGGCGCCCACATATTGGGGCCGGATGCCGGCGAAATGGCACAGCTGCTCGGCATCCCCCTGAAGGCCGGACTGACCAAGGACGACTTCGACCGCACAATGGCCGTGCACCCGACCGCCTCCGAAGAGCTCGTCACCATGTACAAGCCGACCTATCGAGTGAAGGACGGCGAGCGCGTCTGACGTCGCCTGACGCGGCGCTGCCGCCGCCAGCCACGGCCGGCGGCGGCAGTCGAACCGCTACAGCAAGGTGCCGCGCAGGATGACGAGCGCCACCGAGAAATAGATCACCAGTCCGGTGACATCGACCAGCGTGGCGACGAACGGTGCGGATGCACTGGCGGGGTCGAAACCGATCCGTTTCAGGGCGAAAGGCAGCATCGACCCCGACAGCGAACCGAAGGTGACGATGCCGACCAGTGCGGCACCAACGGTTGCGGCAATCAGCGGCCAGTGCGGGCCATAGTCATAGAAGCCCGTATATTGCCATAGCGCGATGCGGCAGACGCCGACCACGCCCAGCATGGCGCCGAGCACGAGACCGGTAGGCAGTTCGCGCAGCGCCACCCGCCACCAGTCACGAAGGCCGATTTCGCGCAGCGCCAGCGCGCGGATGACCAGCGAGGTCGCCTGCGAGCCGGAATTGCCGCCGGAGCTCATGATCAGCGGGATGAACAGCGTCAGCACGATCGCCTTCTCCAGCTCGCCCTCATAGCTTTGCATGGCATTGGCCGTCAGCATCTCGCTGATGAACAGCGCACAGAGCCAACCACCGCGCTTCTTGATCATGGCGAGAAAGCTCATCTTCATATACGGCTCGTCCAAAGCCTCCATGCCGCCAAAGCGATGCACGTCTTCGGTCGTCTCCTCAATCATCGTGTCGATGATGTCGTCGATGGTGACGATGCCGAGGATCTTGCCGTTGTCGACGACCGGGACGGCGAGCAGATCGTATTTGGAGATCGTCTGCGCCAGGTGTTCACGATCCGTCAGCGGAGTGACCGTCACCGGCACGCGGTCCGGCGCTACCGACAGGATCGGGTCGTCAGGTTCACCGGTGATGAGCCGACGCAAGCCCGTCGACCGCACCAGGAGATTTGTCCGCGGATCGACGATGTAGATTGCATAGACGGTCTCGCGCGTCCGTTCGACCTTGCGGATGTATTCGAGCGTGCGTCCGACGGTCCAGTCGGAGGGCACGCTGACGAACTCCGTCGTCATGATCGAGGCGGCGCTGCCTTCGGGATAGCCCAGAATGGAAAGCAGGGTGGCGCGCAGCGGCGGCGCCAGCGCACCGAGCAGCTCGGAGCGTGCCGGCTCGTCGAGCTCGCGCAGGATGTCGGCCGCGCGGTCGACGGACATGGCGGTGAGCAGCTTGCTCGCCTTGGGACGAGGCAGGGCCTCCGCCAGTTCGGGCGCGCCTTCGAGCTCAGGCTGGTCGAAAATCTCGACCAGCCGTTCGAAGGGTACGGCGCAAAGCAGCTCCGTCGCGGTTTCGCGCGATTCATGGTTGAGCGCCTCGACAAGGTCGGCGACGTGATCATTGGCAAGGATGCGGGCGATGGCGACGGCCTCGTCGTCCGCTACGGGAAAAAAATCGTTCATGGCTCACTCCTTGCCGTCCGGCAGGACATGAACCATTCAGGTCACGTCTAGGCGGACGGCGGTTGCGTTCGACTGTGACTGTCGCCAGGCATGGCGCGGTGACCTTTCTGCTTGCGGGTTCGCTTTTAACTGCTGCAAGCCGGCGCAACATAGGAGCGCGCCTTGCCGAGTCAATCGCGGTGAGGAAGGAAAACAGTGTCGAACGGCCCTGATCGCGAGACTGTGATCACCGTGGATCGGTCACCGTTGCAAGCCACGGTGACATCAGCGTTATTTCTGCTTCAGCCGGCGCGAGAAACGCGTCCATTTGTCCTCGACCGGCCTTGGCTGGGCCAGGATCGTGGTGAGTTCCAGCGGCAGGCTCGGGGCAAGCGGCTTCTTCGTGGCGACGCCATCGGCGATCAGGACCATCGAGTGGTAGAACTCGGTCCCGGCGGCAGATCTCGGTGCCACGGCTTCGTGCATGACACTGATCACCGTCACATCAGGGCAGTTGTCCTTGATGGCCTGGTGGAAGGCGATCTTGCCATCAGGGTCGAGAGCCCCGGTGGCCTCGTCAAGGAACAGCAGGCCCGGTTGCTGCAGGATGATACGAGCCACCACCAGTTTCTGCTTCTGGCCGCCCGACAGGACCTGATCCCAGCTCTTGCCCTCGCGGCTTTCATTGGCCATGTGTTCGATGAAATCGCCAAGGCCAGCCTTGTGCAGTGCCGACGCGACCTGGGTATCGCCGTGGTCGCCTTCGGAGCCTGGTAGGCAGACCAGCTGTTTCAGCGACACCTGCGGCAGCTTGACCTCCTGAGCGGCATAGAAGCTCTTGACGCCCTCGGGGAAGACGATGGTGCCGCGGCCATAAGGCCACAGGCCGTTGATCGCCTTGATCAGCGAGGTCTTGCCGCACCCGGATTCGCCTTTCAGGAAGGTCCATTCGCCGCGCCGGAAGCGCAGGTTGGCGGAACTGAGGAATGGTGTCGCATCCTCACCCTGATGCGCCAGCTCCAGCTTCTGGATGGTCAGACCGAAGACCGGATTCTGGCTGGCGTAGTGGAAGTCGGAACGGCCGCTCTGGCTGTAGAATTCCTGCGGGTGCTGGACTTTCTCGATCGCGTTGGCGAGCTCCGTCACGCGCTGGCTGTTGGCGCGCAGCGTCGCGATGGCGGGCATGACATGAATGAACCAGGAACACTGGCTGATGAGCTGGGCGACCATTTCGGAGCCGGTGATGTAGCCTTTATAGTCCAAGCGGCTGTGGATGAACGGCACAAGGCCTGGAGCATAGGCGACGATACGGGCGCCGACGAAGTTGTAGATCAGCTCGAACGACATATAGCTGGAGTTGACGACATTCAGCCGCCCCCAGGTGCGATCGATGTCGACATAGAGCCGGTCGTGCATCCTCTTCTGCACGCCCTCGCCATGCGAGGCGGCGACATGGAAGCTGCGGCGCAGGAACGTCGTCAGTTCGCTACGATAACTTCCCTCGGCCTTCTGCATGCGAATATTGAGACGTTCCAGCAGGCTGCCGAGCTTGACGGCGATCCAGGTATTGAGGGGGACGTAAGTGGCAACCGCGAGAAGGGCGAGAACAGCGCTGCCATAGCTGCCAAGGAACTCCAGGCCTTTGACCTCCACTGACGACTGCAACAGGTTCTGGCCTATGAAATAGAGCGAAGTCGCCAGCCCCAGCACGCCCATGGCGAGGCCGATCGCACCGCCGGTCATGTCCTTGATCGATTCCTGGATGCGCTGGTCGACATTGTCGGGCGCAACGATGCCGCCGTCCGCGGAACCATGTTGAGCGTGAAAATGGGTATGGTTGCCGTCGAGCAAGGCCTGGTTGAATTGGTCGTTCAGCCAGCCGCGCCATTTGCGGTGCAAGGTTGCCGAGACGAGATTGCGCACGCCGGTGAAGCCGACATCCTTGAGCATGACCAGCAGCACCAGTATGCCGGCGTTGGTCAGGATTGTCTCCAAGGGCCTGGTGTTGGCGGCATCGTGCAGGAAGGCGATCGAATTCACCAATTCGCCCGACGCCATGGCGAACCACACGCTGGCCTTGCTGGACAGCGCGGTGAGCAGGGCTATCACCAGCGTCAGCGCCCAGGCTTCCTTCCAGCGGTCCGAGATCCAGTAGGCTCGCACGAGCCCCCAGAAATTGCGCATCGAGGATACCGGCGTCAAATGCGACCGCCCTGCGGCGTCGCTGCGTAGTCCATCCGGTACTGACTCTTGCGATCGCCTGCCGATCCGAATCACGATCCCGCCCAAACCTTTTTTGTTTTGTTACGGATGGTAACACCAATTGATCATTTTCCATTAATTTTTAAACCAGGCCTGTGGGATTGCTCTCGCGGCCGTTGCACTGAAGCAACAGATTGAAGATCGAATCGCCAGCAAAACGGTGGGCAGCGATCAGGAAATTTTGATTGGTTTCAGCAGCTTGGACGCGGCGAACGGGGCTTTTGTCGATCTTCCCCTGGGGAAACCTGGTACACGGTTTCGTGACTCAAAAAATCATGAGGGCCGGGGTCGACGCCGCTTCCTTGCCGCGGCGAAGTCGCCAATATCGCATCGGAACAGCGGGAGTGCAGGATCGTTCTCTTGCCCATTCGTCAACCAAATGGGGGATCCGCACCGGCCCAATGGCAAGCGGCTCTTTCATCAGCTACGTCAAAATGGAGGAGAAGTGGCGTCCCCTGGCCTCAGCCGGTTTTCTCCAACTCGCCACGCGCCTTGGCCGCCGCGACCTGACGGATCGCATCGGCCAACGTGTCGGCATCCTGCGCACCCATCACGGCATATTTGTCCTCGAGCAGGAAGCACGGCACGCCTGTGATGCCCATGCGCGACGCGGTGGCGATTTCCGTGCGAACCGCCTCGACATCAGCGTCACTCGGCAAGAGCGTTTCGACAACAGCGGCGTCCATGCCGGCCTCGCGGGCAGCTTCGACCAAGACGGTGTGGTCGCCGATATTGGCGCCTTCCTCGAAATTCAGCTGGAATAGGTGGCGCACCAGTCGGTTCTGGACGTCCTCGCCGGCGGCACCGGCCCAGCGGATCAGCCGATGCGCGTCGAGTGTGTTCGGCGCCACCTTGATAGCGTCGAAGGCAAAGGAAATGCCTTCAGCTTCGCCAAGCGGTTCGATGCGAGCATGAATTTCGCGAATGCGCTCGTCGCTGCCGAACTTGGCCAGCATGTAGTCGTGGCGGTCCTTGCCTTGCGGCGGAATGGTTGGATCGAGTTGGAACGGCCGCCAGCGTATATGCACTTCGACATCGCCGGCCGCGGCGATCGCCTTGTCCAGCCGCTTCTGACCGATGAAGCACCACGGGCAGACGACGTCCGACACCACGTCGACGGTTATGGCGTTCGCTTCGCTCATCTCGATCTCCGGACTTCAGTTCGGTTTGCGCCACCATGTTGGCAGCTGATAACCGAATATGGGCGTCTTGCGCGGATGTTCCAGATAATTCCAGTAAGCAAGCCACTGCTGCGTATTGTACTGCATCGGCACCATGTAATTGCCGGAGATCAGCAGCCGATCGAGAACGCGAACCGCCGCGACGTAATCCTCTTTCGAACGGGCTCGCAGCATTGCGTCGATGGCCGCATCGATCGCCGGATCGGCGACGCCGGCGAGGTTGAACGATCCCTCGGTCCTGGCCGCGGCGGACGACCAGCGCCCGATCTGCTCAATGCCAGGGGACAACGAATTGTTGAAGCCGCTGGAGCCGATCAGGACCTCGAAATCGAAACGCTGCTTGCGCGACTGGATCTGGTCGCCGTCCAGGCTGCGGATGCTGACATTGATGCCGATCTTCTCAAGCGTGCGCTGATAGATGCCGGCCAGACGTTCTTCATCCTGCGAGGCGGTCAGAATCTCGAAGCCGAAAGGTTTACCGTCGGGATCGATCATCGTGCCGTCCTGCACATGGTAGCCGATGCTTTTCAGAAGATCGAAAGCGGTCTTCAGCACCTTGCGGTCCTGGCCCGAACCGTCCGTCACCGGCGGTTTCCAGGTGCCGTCCATGACGTCGGCCGGCACGCGGCCGGGATAGGGCGCCAGCAGCGCCTTTTCCCTGTCATCAGCCGGATGGCCGAGCGCGGAAAGCTCCGAGTTCTGCCAGTAGCTCATCGTGCGGGTGTACTTGCCGCCGAACAGGTTCTTGTTGGCCCATTCGAAATCATAAAGCATGCCGAGCGCGCGCCGAACCACGGGGTTGGAAAACTTCGGCAGCCTCGTGTTGAACAGAAAACCCGTCACGACGGGTGGAATGCCGGTATCGAAGGTTTCTGAGACAACGTCTCCCCTATGAAACGCCGGAAAGTCGAGATCGCGCTCGCGTTTCACCGGATCGCTGTCGTCGTCGATGGCGCAAAGACCCTTCTTGAAAGCTTCGAGCTTGGCGTTGGCGTTGAGAAAATACTCGATGGTGATCTGGTCGTAATTGTCGAAACCGCGCTTGGCGGGAACGTTCTTGCCCCAATAGTCGGGGTTGCGCTTGAAGACGATGCGCTGGCCGGGCGTCACCTGCGCGATCCTGTAGGGACCGCTGCCGATCAACGGCTTCAGCGTCGTCCTGTCGAAAGTGTCGATGTCGAAAGCGTGCTTGGGGATGATCGGTGTCAGCGCGATGATCAGCGGAAACTCACGATCGGCCTTGTCATTGAAGGTAAAGCGCACGCTATGGTCGCCCGTCTTTTCGAGCTTGGCGATCCTGGCCATGCGGTCGCTGTAGGGCGGACGGCCTTTCTGCGTATAGGCATCGTAGGTGAACAGCACGTCTTCCGGCGTCACTGGCTGACCATCCGACCATTTGGCATTCGGGTTGAGATGGAATTCGATGGTCTTGCGCTCGGGATCCATGTCGGCGGTGTCGGCCAGAAGCCCATAAAGGGTAAAGGCCTCGTCGGCACTGCGCTGCATCAGCGGCTCGAAGACCAGATTGCCGTAAATCGTGTCCATCATGCCGCGCGCGGTCGTGCGCAGGCTTTTCAGGATGAAAGGGTTGAGATTGTCGAAGCTGCCGACGACGCAATAGGTAATGCTGCCACCCTTCGGCGCGTCGGGATTGACGTAGCTGAAATGGGTGTAGTCCGGCGGCAGGGCCGGTTCGCCCTGCATCGCAATCGCGTGTTTCGGCTCCGACAGCGCCGGAGGCGACGACAGGCTGAAAAACGATAATGCGGTGACCAGCCAAACAAGAACGCGGCCCATGACCGTCTCCTTAACAGGTCGGCTTGATGATTCGGTCCGCACCCTAGCATGGGGCACCTGCGTGGCGGCCAATGGCGTCGTCAAGAATTACCGGTCGGCGGGCTGGATTCGACGCCGCTTGCAGTGTAACACGCCGTCCGAAGTCATTCTGTTGCCTCATTTTGGCAACAGGTAGCTGGACCACACGGCGCGAAGAAGCCGGTCCCGGGATCATTGAGAGGAAGTGCACGACATGACGAGCCTGAACAGCAACGCGTACCGCCTGTCGGTCATGGCCGCAGGCGTGGTTGGCTTTCTCGGCGCAGGACTTCCCTCTGCTTCCGCGCAGCAGCAGCCGCAGATTCCGCAGGGCTGGTTCAAGGCCTGCACCAAGCAGGAAGACGTCGACATCTGCAATGTCCAGAACATCGTCACCGCTGGCAATGGCCAACTCGTCACCGGCGTCAGCCTGATCGAGCTCAAGGGCAAGGTGAACCGCAAAGTGTTCCAGGTGACGGTCCCGACCGGCCGCCTCGTGCCTCCCGGCATCGGCCTGCAGATCGACACCGGCAAGGCGCAGAAGCTCGACTATGTCATCTGCTTCCCGGATCGTTGCGTGGCGGAAGTGCCGCTGACCGATCAGCTTGTCGCTTCGTTCAAGAAGGGTCAGGGGATCACGCTGACCTCGATCAATTTCCAGAACCAGGCCAACCCGATCAAGATCGCGCTGCAGGGCTTCAGCGGCGCCTATGACGGCCCGCCGCTGCAGCAGTCGGACATCGAGGACCGGCAGAAGAAGCTTCAGGACTTCGTCGCCAAGAACAACCAGGATTTCGCCAAGAAGCTCAAGGACGAGCAGGACAAGGCGAAGACCGCCAACTGATCCGGCGTCGGGAATATAGCGAGTCAAAAAAGCGGGGTCATGCCCCGCTTTTTTCATTTCTGGCCATACTCAGCATGCCGGAAGTCAGTGCCTGGACTGCCGTTTCGGCGCATAGCGCCCATCCGGCTTCTTGTCGAACATTTCCTTGATTTGCGGATGGCGGACAGGTTCTCCCGATTGGTCCTCGAGCAAATTCTGCTCGGACACATAGGCGATGTATTCGGTTTCCGAATTCTCGGCGAGCAGGTGGTAGAATGGTTGGTCCTTGCGCGGCCGTACGTCGGCGGGGATGGCCTCGTACCATTCGTCGGTGTTGGCGAATTGCGGATCGACGTCGAAAATGATGCCTCGGAACGGGAACAGCCGGTGGCGAACCACCTGTCCGATCGCGAATTTGGCCGTTTTCATCGCACTCACCACTGAATTCCTTGGCTTTATTTGGCGCAGACTCCGCATCAATTCAATCCCGAGCGTCTGAGCGCCTTCAAGATACGCGGTATGCGCAACAAAGGTTTTGATGAACGTCGCGATACCGCGGCAAAGTCCGCAAAATCGCTACCGCTGCCGAGCCGGCTTCCGAAGGCCGCCCGCAACTGCCGCAAAGCCGCTGCCCGGGCGAAGCCCTTCCCGCATGAAGAAGGCGCGCAGCGGCGTAAAGCCGCCAAGTACACCCAGGCCAACGCCACGCGCCATCTGCGCCGGCAACATGTCCGAAAGCAGCGACATGTTGAGCAGATTGACTGCGCTGCTGCGCGCCAGAATATCGGGCCGGCGCTTGAAATCGTATGCAGCAAGGGCCGCAACAGCCCCCGGATCCTCACGATTTTCACGCGCGATTCCAACCAGATCGTCAATATCCCTGATGCCTAGGTTGAGGCCTTGCGCGCCGATCGGCGGGAACACGTGCGCCGCCTCACCGACAAGCGCCACCCGTCGCGCCGCGAAACGCAGGGGGGTCACCGTCGACAATGGATAAATCTGGCGACCCGGCTCGACGGATACCCGGCCCAGCATCGATTGCATCTTTTGCTCGACGCGGAGCGAGAGCGTTGCATCGTCCAAAGCGGCAAGCTCCTTGGCGGTCTCTGGCTTGACCACCCAGACAAGGCTGGAGCGATTGCCCGGCAGTGGAACCTGCGTGAACGGGCCGGTCTCTGTATGGAATTCCGTCGAGGTGAAGCCATGTTCGCGGTTGTGGCCGAAATTGAGGACAAGCGCCGCCTGAGGGTAGGCGCGCGCCGCCGTCGAGATGCCCGCGGCCTCGCGGGCCGGCGACAGGCGGCCGTCGGCGGCGACCGCAAGGGACGCATCGATCTCGCTGCCATCAGCCAGCGTGGCATGCGCTTTGCCGGCGCCGAGATGCCATGCCTTCACCATGGATCTGCGCCACTCGATCCCGGAATGCGCGGCCACCTTGCTGGCAAGCGCCGGGCCAAGGACGCCGTTGGGCAGGTTCAGGCCGAACTGTTCCTCGCCGATCTCGCTGGCGCGGAAGGTGACGACGGGGCTGCGGATCAGCCGGCCGGTCGCATCGACAATGCGCATCACCTTCAACGGCGCGCCCTTGGGCCTGATGTCCTCGATCACGCCCAGCCGTTCGAGCACCTTCAGGGCAGGCGTCATGAGCGCCGTGGTGCGACCGTCGGGAGCCGAGCTTTCCGGCCCGGCAATCGTCACCGGAAAGCCGGCATCGGCGAAGGCAAGCGCGGCGATCAACCCCGCCGGCCCCGTGCCCGCAATCAGTATCCGCGCTGTTTGCTGATGCTCCAAGATCGGCTTCCGGTCTGCAGTTGAGAGGCGGCCACCAGACCTGCCAGTCCAAACAGGCATATAGGGCAGATCATGCGGCTTGATCAACGCGGCGATTCGGCCCATTCGGATGTCATGACCGGCCAACAGGACGACTTCAGCCATCTCGACCGCGCCGGCCGCGCCACGGCAAATGTCGCGCGCGACCCGCGTTTGACGGTCAACGTCGTCGTCTGTGCAAGCATCGCGTTGGCCTGGCTGCTGCTTGCCGCGATGGCGATACGCGGCGCCGAGGCGCGGATCAGCGCGCCGGGTGACGCTCTCCTGCGCAACCTGCCACAGCTGCCGCTGCCCGATTTCCTGGACCATTTTTTCGTTCTTTGCCTTTCGCCAGCGCCGCTGGACGCAAGCATCGGCCCGCGTGCTTTGGCACTCATCCTCATGTGGTTCCTGATGGCGATCGCCGCGATGCTGCCGTCGGCGGCACCGATGATCCGCACCTATTGCGAGATCGCCGATACGGCGCGGATCAAGCGGGCGCCGGTCGTCCATCCGCTGGTGCTGGTTGCCGGCTATCTCTGCGCCTGGCTCGCCGCATCGCTGCTGTTTGCGGCACTGACACTTGCCGTCCACGCAGTCGCCGCGTCCGCGGGGGTATTCGATCCGGTGCTTGGCGTTGCTGGTGGGCTGGCCTTGCTGGTTGCCGGCCTCTACCAGTTCAGCGGCCTCAAGGAGGCCTGCCTGACGAAATGCCGGAACCCATTCTCGACCTTGTTTTCAAACTGGAGTGCCGAGACCTTCCGCATCTTTCGGCTGGGCATCGTGCAAGGTATCTGGTGCCTGGGATGCTGCTGGGCATTGATGCTGGTGATGTTCGCCGTCGGCGTCATGAACGTCTTCTGGATGGCGCTGATCGGCGTGTTCACCCTAATTGAAAAACAAACGATGGGCAGTCTTCCAACCCGGCTGGCCGGTGCGATACTGCTTGTCTGGGCAGCCGTGCTGCTAGTAGTCTCACTGTGATTGGGGGGAATTCGATGACTGACCCGGGCTGGGCAATGAAAGGAGAGCTCGTACTCTCCTGCAATTGCACGGTTTTTTGCCCTTGCGTCTTGTCGCTCGGCAGTCACCCACCAACAGAAGGCTATTGCCAGACATGGGCGGGTTTCCGTATCGATGCGGGTCACTTCGGCGAAGTCGACCTCTCCGGCCTCAACCTTGGGCTGATCATGGAAATCCCCGGTTACATGAGCCGCGGCAATTGGACCGCGGGCCTGTTCATCGACATCAGAGCCTCGGTTTACGCGGTCAAGGCGTTGACCAGGATCTTCACCGGCAAGGCCGGCGGGACCACGTCGCTGCTCTCGATCCTCGTCGGCAAATTCCTGGGCGTCGAACAGGTGCCGATCACCTACGAGACACGGGACAAGACGCGTATCTTCCAGATTCCGAAGATCATCGACGGGGCGGTCACGCCAATCGCGGGCAAGGACCGCGACAAGGATACGGTGATCACGAATTCGGAATACTGGATCGCGCCGGAGATCATCGTGGCGAGGTCCGACAAGAGCAAGATGCGCGCCTTTGGCCGCAACTGGAATTTCGCCGGCCGATCGGCCGAGATCTGCAAGCTTGATTGGCGGGGCCCGTGAGCAAGAACACAAAAGCCCGCAAGATCGCCGGAAAGATCACCGACCGAATTCCGCGGCCGAAGAAGAAGGTCACCTGGCCGCAGGCGCGTGCGTTTTCGGTGCATCTGCTGACCGCCTCCGGTTCGTTCCTGGCTTTCCTGTCGCTGGTGGCGGCGAGCGAGGAGCGCTGGACGGCCATGTTCTGGTGGCTAGGCCTGGCGCTGTTCGTCGATGGCATCGACGGGCCGATCGCCCGAAAGCTGGAGGTCAAGGAAATCCTGCCGACCTGGTCCGGCGAACTCCTCGACAACATCATCGACTACGTGACCTACGTGCTGATCCCGGCCTTCGCGCTCTACCAACGGGGCTTCATGGGCGAGGGCCTGTCGTTCCTTTCGGCGGCGATCATCGTCGTCTCCAGCGCGATCTACTATGCCGACACCGGCATGAAGACGAAGGAGAATTTCTTCAAGGGATTCCCGGTGGTCTGGAACATGGTGGTGTTCACGCTGTTTGTCATCGAACCGGGACAATGGGTCTCGTTCGCGGTGGTGGTGGTGGCCGGCATTCTGACCTTTGTCCCGATAAACTTCATCCATCCGGTGCGGGTGAGGCGGCTGCGGCCGATCAATCTCGGCATGACGCTGTTGTGGTGTGCTTTCGGCGCGCTCGCGCTTGCGCAGGCCGCACTCGCCGCTTTCTACGACCAGATCGGCGTGCTGGGCGAGCAAGTCGGCACTTTCACCAAGATCGGAATCACCGTTACCGGGCTCTATCTCGCAACCATTGGTGGCCTCATGCAGTTCTTTCCGAACCTCGGCGCCAAAAAGGCCTGACCAGCCGCTCTTCAAGGAATCCTCTCCATGTCCAAAGCCATCCGCATCCACGCCAATGGCGGTCCGGAAGTCCTGATCCATGAGGACACCGATCCTGGCCAGCCGGGTTCGGGGCAGATCCTGATCAGGCATACCGCGATCGGTCTCAATTTCATCGACGTCTATCATCGCTCGGGTCTTTATCCGCCGCCCGGCGGATTTCCGCTCGTTCCGGGCAGCGAAGCCGCCGGCGTGGTGCTGGAAGTCGGCGGGGGCATCGACTGGCTGAAGTCGGGCGACCGGATTGCCTATGCCGTGACGACCGGCGCTTACGCGCAAGAGCGCGTCATCGATGCCAGCAAGGTCGTCAAGGTACCGGACGGCATCAGCGACGAGCAGGCCGCCGCCATGATGCTGAAAGGCATGACCGCGGAATATCTTCTGCGCCGCACCTTCAAGGTGAAGGCGGGCGACACCATCCTGTTTCATGCCGCGGCCGGCGGGGTCGGCCTGATCCTCGGCCAATGGGCGAAGCATCTCGGCGCGACGGTCATCGGCACCGCCAGTTCCACCGACAAGATCGAACTCGCCAAGGCGCACGGCTTCGACCATGTCATCAACTACAAGGAGCAGGATTTCGTCGCCGGCGTAGCCGCCATCACCGGCGGCAAGAAGTGCGATGTCGTCTACGATTCGGTGGGTAACGACACATTTCCGGCCTCGCTCGACTGCCTGAAGCCGCTCGGCATGTTCGTCAGCTTCGGCCAGTCCTCGGGACCCATCCCGCCGTTCTCGATGTCGCTGCTGGCGCAGAAGGGCTCGCTGTTCGCAACCAGGCCGACGCTGTTCGTCTACAATGCCAGACGTGAGGACCTCGATGCCTCCGCCGCCGCACTGTTCGAGGTCGTGCTCAGCGGCGCCGTCGAGATCAAGATCAATCAGCGCTATGCGCTGAAAGATGCCGGCAAGGCACATGCGGACCTTGAAGGCCGCAGAACGACAGGTACGACCATCCTGGTTCCCTGACGGCAATCTGCCTGGGTTTTCAGCGCGCTGCCGCAGCCGCGAGCATGGTTTGCCCGAAAAGCCGGCCCGCCATATGCTTGTGCGAAGGAAGGCTGATCTTTGCCCTTGAGTTTCCGCTGAAATTCTTGAAGCTCTTTCAAGTTGGGTGCTGCTTTCGCACGAGAGCCGGCCGCGCATACGATGCTTGCGGGAACACAGAACATGTCCGGTAATCCGGATGGGAGGCACTGTGAGTGCAAATCATGATGGGGCGAACCTGCTCGAGGTTCGTGGCCTGACCAAGATATTCGGCACGCTGACAGCGTGCGATCATATCGATCTCAACATCGCCAAAGGTGAAATCCACGCTTTGCTCGGCGAGAACGGCGCCGGCAAATCGACGCTGGTCAAGATGCTGTTCGGCTCGCTGGAACCCAATTCCGGCGAGATTTTCTGGAACGGCCAGGCAGTGCGGATCACCAGCCCAGGCGTTGCCAAAAAGCTCGGCATCGGCATGGTTTTCCAGCATTTTTCCCTGTTCGAAGCCCTGACGGCCGCCGAGAACATCGCGCTGTCGCTGGATGACGGCTCGCCGATCGGCAGCATCGCGGCCAAGGCGAGGGCGCTTTCCTACAGCTACGGCCTGCCGCTCGATCCGGAATCGCTGGTCGGCGATCTGTCCGTCGGCGAGCGCCAGCGCATCGAGATCATCCGCTGCCTGCTGCAGACGCCGCAGCTCATCATCCTGGACGAGCCGACATCGGTGCTGACGCCGCAGGAGGCGGACAAGCTGTTCGAGACGCTGGAGCGCTTGCGCGCGGAAGGCAAATCGATCCTCTACATTTCGCACCGGCTTGAAGAGGTCAAACGCATCTGCGACCGCGCCACGGTGTTGCGGCACGGCAAGGTGGTCGGTCACTGCAACCCGCGCGAGGAGACAGCCTCATCGCTCGCCCGCATGATGGTCGGCAACGAAGTGCAGGCTGTGGTGCGGGCGCCGGTCGAGGGGATCGAAACCGCGCAGCCGCTGCTCGAAATCCTCAACCTCAACCGCAAGCCGGCAACGCCGTTTTCCATTCCGCTCAAGAACATCAGCCTCAATGTCCGCGCTGGCGAGGTGATCGGCATTGCCGGTGTCGCCGGCAACGGCCAAGGCGAGTTCTTCGAATCCGTCTCCGGCGAGGTTTTGCAGCAGGATGCCGCCTCAGTGCGCATCCGCGGCAAGAACGCCGGCAGCCTCACCATCACCGGGCGGCGCCTGTTGGGGGCCGCGTTCGTGCCGGAGGAGCGTCTCGGCCATGGCGCCGCGCCGCGCATGAAGCTCTCGGAAAACCTCCTGCTGTCGCGCCATGCCACGGACGGCAAGGCTTTTGTCGGCAGCGGCGGGATGGTCAAGAGCGGCGCCGTCTATGCCGCCTCGCAGCGCATCATCGAGGCGATGGATGTGCGCAAGAGCGCCCCGGATCCTGAAGCGGCAGCACTTTCGGGCGGCAATCTGCAAAAATTCATCGTCGGCCGCGAACTCGACCGCCGGCCAAGCGTGATGGTGGTGAACCAGCCGACCTGGGGTGTCGACGCCGGAGCCGCAGCGCACATCCGTCAGGCCCTGATCGAGCTCTCTCGCAGCGGATCAGCAGTGCTGGTGATCAGCCAGGATCTCGACGAGCTGTTCGAAATATCGGACGCGATTGCCGTCATGCACAATGGCGAATTGTCCAGGCCGATGCCGATCGCCGAAGCGACTTTCGAGAAGGTCGGCTTGCTGATGGGCGGCGCCGAGCCCGGCCACGCCGAACATACGCTGGAGACGGCATGATGCGCCTCGAACTCGTCAAACGCCCGCAGCGCTCGGCGCTGTTTTCGATGCTGTCGCCATTCATCGCCTTCGGGCTGACGATCATTGCCGGCGCGGTTCTGTTCGCTATGCTCGGCGTCAACCCGCTGAATGCCTTCCAGATCTATTTCATCGAGCCGATCAGCCAGGTCTGGCAGTTGCATGAGCTGGCGATCAAGGCAGCGCCGCTGATCCTGATCGCTGTCGGCCTGTCGGTCTGCTACAAGGCCAACATCTGGAACATCGGCGCCGAGGGCCAGTTCATCTTCGGGGCAATCTTCGGCTCCATCATTCCCGTGCTGTTCCCGCAATTCGAAGGCCCGTTGGTGCTGCCGCTGATGCTTCTGCTCGGCATGGTCGGCGGTGCGGCCTACGCGGCGATCCCGGCCTTGCTGAAGACCCGGTTCAATACCAACGAGATCCTGACCAGCCTGATGCTGGTCTATGTCGCGCAGTTGTTCCTCGACTGGCTGGTGCGCGGCCCTTGGCGCGATCCGCAGGGCCACGGCTTTCCGCAGACGATCCAGTTCGGCGACGCGGCCGTACTGCCGGAACTGATGCCCGATGCCGGGCGCGCCAATTGGGGGTTTGTGTTCGCCCTGGTGGCCGCGGTGCTGATCTGGATCCTGATGGGCCGCATGCTCAAGGGCTTCGAGGTCCGCGTGCTGGGCTCCAGCCCAAGGGCAGGGCGCTTCGCCGGCTTCGGCCTCAACCGGATGGTGTTCTTTGCCTTCCTGCTATCGGGAGCGCTGGCCGGCCTTGCCGGCATCTCCGAAGTTTCCGGCGCCATCGGGCAACTTCAGCCCGTGATTTCGCCCGGCTATGGCTTCACGGCCATCATCGTGGCGTTCCTCGGCCGCCTCAATCCGCTCGGCATCGTCGCCGCGGGCCTGGTGCTGGCCCTGACCTATCTCGGCGGCGAGGCCGTGCAAAGCGCACTCGGCATTTCCGACAAGGTGGCGAGGGTGTTCCAGGGCATGCTGCTGTTCTTCGTGCTCGGCTGCGACACGCTCATTCATTACCGCATCCGCTTGATCGGTCTGGCGCTGACGAAACAGGAAACGCCCGCGAAGCTCGAGGCCGCACCAAAGTTGAAGGAAGCCCGCTGATGGACATCACCGTCAACATCCTCCTGACCATCGCCACGGCGGCGACGCCGCTTTTGATCGCGGCGATAGGCGAACTGGTGGTCGAACGTTCCGGCGTGCTCAACCTCGGTGTCGAAGGCATGATGGTCATGGGCGCCGTCGGCGGCTTCGGGGCCGGCTATCTGACGGGATCGCCCTGGATCGGCCTTCTGGCGGCGATTGTCGTGGGCGCGCTGTTCTCCTTGCTTTTTGCCGTGATGACGCTGTCGCTGGCCACCAACCAGGTGGCAACAGGCCTGTCACTGACGCTGCTTGGTCTCGGCCTTTCCGGCATGATGGGAACAAGCTTCGTCGGCCAGCCCGGCGTCAGGCTGCCCAATCTCGATATTCCCGGCCTCAGTTCCATACCGGTCGTGGGCAGGCTTCTTTTTGGCCAGGATCCGATCTTCTACATTTCGATCGCCCTGACGGCGGCGGTGATGTGGTTCCTGTTCAAGACGCGTACCGGCCTCACGCTGCGCTCGATCGGCGACAGCCATGCCTCGGCGCATGCGCTCGGCATCAAGGTCATTCGTTACCGCTATCTCTCGGTCATCTTCGGCGGTGCCTGCGCCGGTCTTGCCGGCGGGCATCTGTCGCTCGTCTATACGCCACAGTGGGTCGAGAACATGTCCGCCGGCCGAGGCTGGATCGCGCTCGCACTGGTGGTGTTCGCGTCCTGGCGGCCATGGCGGGTACTGGCCGGCGCCTACATCTTCGGCGCGGTGTGGATCGGCCAGCTTCATGCACAGGCTTTTGGCATTCCAGTGCCCTCGCAGATGCTTTCTTCTCTGCCCTATCTGGCAACCGTCGTGGTTCTCGTTCTAATCTCGCGCAACAAGCGTCTGACGATGATGAACACGCCGGCATCCCTGGGGCAGCCATTCGTTCCGGATCGTTGACAACAAGAACAAGACGGGAAGCTCCAAGGCTTAACTCAGAGAGGTAACACAATGAAAAAACTGCTTATTGCCCTGATGACAACGACAGCGGCTTTGTCGCTGGCCGCGTCCGCGGAGGCCGCCGACAAGTTGAAGGCCTGCTGGGTCTACACCGGCCCGATCGGCGATTTCGGCTATTCCTACCAGCACGACCAGGGCCGCCTCGAGGTGGAGAAGGCGCTCGGCGACAAGGTCGAGACTGCTTACCTGGAAAACGTCTCCGAAGGCCCCGATGCCGACCGCGCTTTCGAGCGCCTGGCGCGCGAAGGCTGCAAGATCATCTTCGGCACCTCGTTCGGCTTCATGGACGCCGAAGTGAAGGTCGCCAAGAAGTTTCCCAAGGTGATGTTCGAGCACGCCACCGGCTACAAGACCGGGGACAATCTCGGCATCTACAATGCCCGCTTCTATGAAGGCCGCTATGTGCTCGGCCAGATCGCCGCCAAGGAATCGAAGTCCGGCGTCGCCGGCTACATCGTCTCCTTCCCGATCCCGGAAGTGGTGATGGGGATCAACTCCTTCATGCTCGGCGCGCAGTCGATCAATCCGAACTTCAAGGCCAAGATCGTCTGGGTCAATTCGTGGTTCGATCCGGGTAAGGAAGCCGACGCCGCCAAGGCGCTGTTCGACCAGGGCGCCGACATCATCGTCCAGCACACCGACTCGACCGCGGCCCTGCAGGTGGCCGAGGAGCGCAAGCTGCACGGCTTCGGCCAGTCGTCCGACATGATCAAGTTCGCGCCCCACGCGCAGCTGACCTCGCTGACGGACGAATGGGGTCCGTACTATATCAGCCGCGTGCAGGCGGCCATCGACGGCACCTGGAAGCCGGACAATGTCTGGCTCGGCATCAAGGACGGCGCGGTCAAGCTCGCGCCCTACACCAACATGCCCGACGACGTGAAGGCGATGGCCGAAGCGACCGAAAAGAAGATCGCCGGAGGCTGGAATCCCTTCACCGGGCCGATCGCCAAGCAGGACGGCTCGGCATGGCTGAAGGACGGCGAGGTCGCCGACGACGGCACGCTGCTCGGCATGAATTTCTACGTCAAGGGCGTCGACGACAAGCTGCCGCAATAGGCAGCACGCCACGTCTCTATAGGGAAGGGCGCCGCGAGGCGCCCTTTTTCATTTGGATGGTGAACTTGACGGAAGGCTCAGACAGCCGAGCCGTAGAGATCGTAAGCGTCGGCGCGCTCGATCTTGACGGTGACGATGTCGCCGGCGCGCATCGGCCGGCGCGACTGGATGTGGACCGAACCATCGATCTCGGGCGCATCATATTTGGTGCGGCCCTTTGACGAGGTGCCGTGCGCTTCGTCGATCAGCACCGGCAGACGCTTGCCGACCTTCTTGGCAAGCTGTGTCGCCGAGATCTTCTGCTGGCGCTGCATGAAACGATGCCAGCGCGCTTCCTTGATCTCCTGCGGCACCTGCTCAAGCCCGAGCTCGTTGGAGCGGGCGCCTCTGACCGGCTCGTATTTGAAGCAGCCGGCGCGATCGATTTTCGCTTCATCCAGCCAATCGAGCAGCATCTCGAAGTCGTCATCCGTTTCGCCGGGGAAGCCGACGATGAAGGTCGAGCGGATGGCGAGATCCGGGCACACGTCGCGCCAGCCGCGAATGCGCTCCAGCGTCTTTTCGCCATGGGCGGGCCGGCGCATGTTCTTCAGCACCTGTGGCGAGGCATGCTGGAAGGGGATGTCCAGGTAGGGAAGGATTTTTCCTTCGGCCATCAGCGGGATGACGTCTGCGACATGCGGATAGGGGTAGACATAATGCATGCGCACCCAGATGCCGAGCTTGCCCAATTCCGCCGAGAGATCGAGGAATTTCGCCCGCACTTCGCGGTCGCCGAACATGGACGTCTGGTACTTGATGTCGATGCCGTAGGCGCTGGTATCCTGTGAGATGACGAGCAGTTCCTTGACGCCGGCCTTGGCCAGTTTCTCGGCTTCGCGCAGCACATCGGCGGCCGGCCGTGAGACGAGATCGCCGCGCAGTGCCGGAATGATGCAGAAGGTGCAACGGTTGTTGCAGCCTTCCGAAATCTTCAAATAGGCGTAATGGCGCGGCGTCAGCTTGACGCCTTGCGGCGGCAGCAGGTCGATGTAGGGATCGTGTGCGGGAGGGGCTGCCTCATGGACGGCGGCCATCACGCTCTCATAGGCCTGCGGACCGGTGATCGCCAGCACGTTGGGGTGCTTCTCGCGGATCACGTCCGGCTCGGCGCCCAGACAGCCGGTGACGATGACCCTGCCGTTTTCCGACAGTGCCGAGCCAATGGCGTTGAGCGACTCGTCGCGGGCGGAGTCGAGAAAGCCACAGGTGTTGACGACAACGAGATCGGCGCCGTCATGCTTGCGGGCGATCTCGTAGCCCTCGGCCCGCAGACGCGTGATGATGCGCTCGGAATCGACAAGGGCTTTGGGACATCCGAGACTGACGAAGCTGACGCGTGGGGCGGACATGGGCAATTTTCCAATGGACGCGAACCGGAAACACCGATCCGGCCCGCAGTCTCAACATATGACGGTTGGCATGGCTCCTGGCAGGAGCTCAATTTGGGCGGCGCAATAGCACGGCTTGCTCAATCAGGCAAACGGAGCCCTGCGGCCCGGCATGTGCGTCAGTGCCCGCTTGACCCGAACCAGGGTGACAGGAAATCGAAATGATCGGGGAATTGCTGCACGGCTCCGTCCAGCAGCATCTTGACCGCGACATAGAGAATGATGACCAGGCCGATATAGGCAATCCAGCGGTATTTGTGCAGCAAGCGCGCGACGAACGACGCCGCAAAGCCCATCAACGCGATCGACAGCGCCAGTCCGACAATCAGCACCGTCGGATGGTTCATAGCCGCTCCCGCGACGGCCAGGACATTGTCGAGCGACATCGAGACGTCGGCAATGACGATCTGCCAGGCGGCCTGCGAGAAGGTTTTGCTCGGCCCCTTGCCGCCAACGACGCCATCCTTGTCGAAGTCGCCGTTCGACAGCGCTTCGGTGGCGTCGCGCTCATCGTCGTGGCTGACACGCAATTCGCGCCACATCTTCCAGCAAACCCACAGCAAAAGCAGGCCGCCGCCGATAAGCAGCATGGGACCAATGGTCAGCAGCCATTGCGTGATCAGGGCGAAGAAAATGCGAAGAACGGTGGCCGCCGCGATGCCGACAAGAATGGCTCGCTGGCGCTGGCTGGCCGGCAGGCCGGCAGCGGCAAGGCCGATAACGATGGCATTGTCGCCCGCGAGCGCAAGGTCGATGGCGATGACCTGAAGGAGAGCCGAAAAGCCCGCGGCGGTAAATATTTCCATCGACCTGGAAGCCCTTCGTCGAGTGTTCGTCGTCGATCGTCCGAACGGGCCTAAAGGCATGGTCCGCTGGCGTCAAGTCGCGGCAACGGGCAACGCTGGAAAACCATTTTCGTGGCGGTGGAATTGCGGGAGGTTCTCGACAGCCGCCGGCACAAGCCGGAGGCGGGCGCAAGCCCGCGAGAACCTAATCGTAGAGATTGTATTTCGCCCAGTCGGCTTCCGGAATCTCGTCCCCGATCCGATAGCGGAGCTGGAGAACTTCCATATGGTCCGGTCCCGTCTGGCATTTGAATTTGAGCCGGTACCATTGCCCCTTGCTGCGGAACGCCGCACCGGGACTCCGGATTGCGTCGGCGCTCATCTCCGGCGTCGCGAAGGCGTAAGCGACGACGCGGTCGGCCTTGAACTTGCGATCATCGTGGGTGATCCGGTCCAGGATTTCGGCATCGCAACGCTGTTCGAGGCGGGTTTGCGGATCAAGTTTCATCAGCCCGGCGCGCAAAGCGTTGTCCATCGCACTGGCCGGAAAGGCCAGCGTCAGGGACGCAATGGCCATCATGCAGAGTGTCTTCATGGGCGGGACAAGCAACATGTTTTCTCTGAAAAATCAACCAATAGCGGCGGTTCATGCTCGGCAAACCCCGGCATTCAGAGGTCCGGCGCAATCAAAATCTCGTGTCGGGCTTCATCGTGCGCGACCTGCGGCCAACGAACCAGCGAAGCTCGGCCGGCATCCGTGAGATCATAGAGACCACGCTCGACCCTTGCGAACCAGCCATAGACATTGTGCTGAAGAATCTTCGGCGCGATCGACGTCAAGGCTTTCAGATCGCGCGGCCGTTTGGGGCCGTCCGCAAGCGCGGCGGCGCAGGCGAGGGCGCTCTGCCGGTAGGCGGTCATGATCGGAGTGCGCGATCCGCCGCCAGCGACAGGATCGCCGCGGCGGCGCTGATGCTCATCGACAAGGCGAGAACGCCGTCGCGCATTTTTGCGCGGTGCCTGGGCGACCGGACTGAGAAGCACTTCGACCCTGTCATTGGCGGTCACCGCGAGCAGGCCGAAGCCAAGCCGACGGCAGAGATTGCGGAACCTGGCATCGCTTTCGCGCCCCTTGCCCCGCGCCGACATGCGCGCTGCCAGCCAAACTTCATCGCAAGCAGCCGCACGGTCGACGCCCTGCAGAACCAGTTCGAGATTGAACTGCAGCTTCAGCTCGCAGATGACGACGATCGGCGGCTCTCCCTCGCGCAGCGCGACGATGTCGCAACCGCCGATTTCCCCTTTCACGACGAAGTCGAGGTTTTCGAGGAAGCGCTTCACCGGCGCGTAGAGTGAGGTCTCGTTCATGCCTCGAGGCTTAGCCGATTCGCCATGAAAGGCCTCGGCACCGTGGCCCCGAACTCATCTGTCGACATGCTCGATGCCCGGCGTGTCCGGCAACCAGCCTGCTTCGACGCTCGGCGCTGCCCGTTTCGACGGCTTCCTGTGAGGCAAGAACGGATAGCCGAGCTGGCCGAAATAGCTGGAGGGGATGGGATCATCGACGCCGTATTTCTCGGGCAGCTTGTTGCCGGTGGCATTGTAGGTGCCGAATATCACGTCGAGGAACGGCAATTGGCCGGCGAAGTTCTTGTCGTAGGCTGTGCGCTGGTTGGCATGGTGCCAGCGATGGAACTGCGGGCTGGCGATCAACCACTTGAAGGGGCCGAACGCAATCCGCAGGTTTGAATGAACAAGCATCGTGTGGCCGAAGTAGATAAGCGAAAAGACGGCGAGCGAGGCGCCGGAGAAGCCAAGGAGGTAGATCGGCGTCAACGATATTGCCTTTGTGACGATCGCGTCGACCGGGTGGGAATGGAAAGCGCCGAGCCAGTCCAGATCCTCAATGCCATGGTGTATCGCATGGAATTTCCAGAGAGCGGGGATTTTATGGAAGGCCCGATGCGCCCAATAGACGCCGATATCGGTGATCAGGATCATTTCCGCAACCTGCAGCCAGATGGGCTGGCCGCTGACGGCCCGCGTTACCGATTGCGGGACAAGGATCGCGGCGGCTTCGAGGGTGCCGAGCGCCATCATGGCCATGGCTGCCTTTATGACGAAGGTGTTGAACAGCACATAAATCAGATCGACATCCAAGCCTTTGCGGAGGACCTTCTGCGGCTGCTCGGCAAACAGATGTTCGAACGGAATGAAGATCAGCGCACAGATCAAAAGCGCCTTGATGCCAAAGATGTCCATCTATCGCCCAGCCTGTCGCCGGCACGCCGCCAGCGCTTCAACTCCTCAGCAGAACCACATCTCCCTTTCCAAAGGCTGAAGGGATCTCCGATAATGCTTATGGCCGGCATGTGATCGCCACCGATGTCGCAAGACCGCGAGACGCGTATCGATCGTCCTTGCGAAGGGCGTACGCAGCCATCTGTCCTTGTGTCACATCGGTGTCGCAACCGCGCGATATCTGGACAATGCGCGCTTGTCGAACGCAGCGCAACGCGCGTCCTCCCAGGACTAACCCCTCCGGTCCCTGCCGGCGGGGTTTTTCATTTCAGAACCATATTGTCGGTCGCGAGTTGTCCTTGCTATTGTGGCATTGCGGTCAGCGCAGGGACGCCCATCATGGATGCAAGCGAAATGAGTGCGATCGGCGATACCCTCATGAGGATCGTCACGCCCGACATGTCTCCCAAGCAGCTCGTCAAGGCTGCCCAGAAAGCGCACCCCAAGGCCTCCAAGAAGGATATCGCCAGAGCAGCCTTCTTTTCGATCATCGCGAACGCCGACCGGGACATCGGCAAGGCCAGGAACCTGCAGGCGTTTGCCATCGCGGAGCGTACACAGCAGTCCGACTGAGCAAGGTGGCGACCTTCGCCTTTGTGCAACATGCGGGCGGCCCGGCGAGGAGGGGTGGGACGCCGCCGGGCCTGACCAGCGGTGTTGGGTTGGGATGATTACCCGCCAGCTTGACCGTTAATACGCCAGCTTCCAGAAACGGCATCATTCAAACGGCGGGAGACGGTCGGGTTGCACCAAGCGTCGGGGCCACCAGACGAACGCGCAGCGAAAAGCGACCGAGCCAAGAAATCTGGCTGACATGTCTCCGGCTAAAAGCCAAATAGCAAACGCCCATCGTTTGCCGGGGCGGAGCGGTTGCGGCGGCTGTTGGGCTAACACGCTATCTCACGGTCCCGTCATCAGGGAACCAATCCGCTGCCGATCTGTTGTTTTGGCAGCGTGGAGATGTCCCCCTCAACTCCTAGCCGAATGGCCCGCTGCGCTCCTCCCGGAGGCGGCGGGCTTTGCTTTGTTGGAACCCGAGCCCCCCGATTTTGTTTTGGTAGAGAACAGGAGGCGCATGTGGAGCCGAAGTCATCACGCGAACTGCCAGGTCCAGAACCCCGCAAGGACCGAGGAAGGGACACCCGAAAAGCGGTTGCCAAAACACCTGACAAGACCAATGACTGGGACCGTGATGCCGTGCATGGAGATGGCGACACGATCGACATTCAGCCTGAGCCGGGCGTGGAGTCGAAATAGCCGTCTACGGTTGGGTCGCCCCCGCAACCAACTTCGCGGCCCATCGTTGACCTATGCTGGTTGATCCCAGCACTCCAGAACTTGCCCGCCGGTTCCCAGCTGGCGGGCCTTTTGCTGGGTGGGTTGAAAGATATTTGCCGGTCATGAAGGTTCGGAACTGGTCCGCTTCCCTGTTATCGGTTCGCCCCTTTGAACTGCCTCCTGCCCCGGCCGAAGGCTTTTTTGCACCCGCGCAGCTGGGAGGTGCCGCCATTGGAACCAGCCGGGAAACAACGCGGTCGGCACGGCGATAGTCCAGAGGGAACAAGCGATTGCTAACGCATAGCAGTTGGCCGTGACATCATCACAATGACGGACGACTTACCCCGCCACATGTGAAAGCTTCACAGGGCGTATGAGGGGAATGGCCGGTGAAGGATCAAATTGTCGGATCACTTCGGTATCATCCGAAGCCTAAATGCATCGCGTGGCTCCCAGCGTCAGCAACGCTGGAAACCGAGCGAACCGAGCGAGACGCCAAGACCGCTGGCCTCAGGCGACTGAGGGCTTACTCGGAATGGCTCGTTCGCGACGATCTAGCCTCGATGCGCGATCAGATAGACTGCTCGGCTCTTCTGTAGAGCGTCAGCCGGCTGTGGCACGGCCCATGCCTTGCGAGAGGGAGCTAGAGCAAGACTCGCTGCTATAGCGCTTCCCATTGCCGTTTGCCGTTTGCGGGCTGTGTGGGCGCTGGCGATGTCATCGAAGGCGCATTCCATGCTCAGAGCATAAATCGAAACGGATTCGCTATCAGTCTCCTGTTTGTCACGCTGAGCGGGCTGGCTCCGCCGGCGGGCTTTTTTTGGCTCCTATGACGTCCTGCGGTTTTTTGAACCGGGCGCGCTAGGTGGAATGATGCGGAACAGTGGAATCGTTCGTTCTAGTTGCAACAACTGCAGTAACGGTTGATTCAACCATTGCTGGTATTCCATTTATGGTGGCGGCTCCGACAGTGCGGCGGGGGCTGGGTTGCCGGAGCCGCCTGCGCAGTCCGGTTGGGATTTGACCGCGCTGTCTCAGAATAGGACAGCGCGGTCAATGATTCGTTAATCGTGACAGTTTCGCCGGTCGGGCGTCAGCAGTAATCTGTAGCTTTCGACGATGGCAATGATCGCCTTGGACGCAATGGAACAATTCCGTGTGTCGGAGGCGGCCCGCCGGCTTGCGTTTCTCCAGTTTTATTGCGCTCTCGCCTCAACCCTCTCAAGGCACTGAACGGGAATATTAGGCCATGTCGCCTTGGCGCATTCCGATGCCGTAACGGCCACCACGGGCTCGCCTTGCACACTGGCCGCTTGGGTAGGCGTGGATGCAAGGAGGAATGTCTGCGTCAGGAGGGCTGACAAGGCTGCAACTTGAACAAGCACGGCGGCAAAGGCGATTTTCTTGAGCATGCCGAGAGAACGCGGTGGATAGCTACCGGTTCCCTGTGCCCACCATGCCCAAAATCATCGTGAATGGTAACTACGAGACGCTTTACGGCCCTTGCAGTCACCCCTTATCGGCTCTCAAATCGGCGGCCCCAGATGCCCGTCTCGAACTCGACCATGGCACCCGCGGATGATTTGGTGAAGATGTTGCGGCACCACCGCAGCCAAGCGGGCTGGGGATAGCGGTGGGGTCCCTATCTGATTCATAGACGTTATGGCGGAGGGAGTGACCTTAAGTTGGCTTAGTCGTGATTAGTCGCTAGTAGCCAACGTGTTGATATAGCCAGATTTTGCTTAATCGTAGCTATTCAACTGATCTGTCGGACGGCTCCTTTCGGTTAGCACGGCAACGGCCAACTAACCAAAGGACCACTCCGCAATGGCAACCAAAATCGACACTCTTAACCGCGAACTCCGCAACCGCGTTAAGGCAGGCAAACCCAATCTCTGGTCGCACGGCAACGGCTTGTGCTTCGCGCTCGCCAAGAACGGAACGGCGTCATGGGTTATCCGCTACACCGTCAATGCCAAGCGCCGCGTCATGACGCTCGAACAGCATTCCGACCCGATCACAGATCGCAAGCTGAAAGAGCTAGAAATGGTCGCGCTCGAATATCGCGACCGCATTAAGGCCGGGGTCGATCCGCTTGCAATGCGCGAGGCAACCGCCAACCGTTCAAAAAGCACTTCCGGTGACACGTTCGAAACTTTCGCCCGCGACTACATTGCACAGCATGAAAGCGATTGGAAAAACGAGAAGCACCGCCAGCAGTGGGAAAACACGCTCACCCAATACGTTTACCCCAAGATCGGCCGCGCGCTACCACATGAAATCAGCGTTGATGACGTGTTGTCAGTATTGCAGCAATCGCACATTCGGCGGGGCAAGAAATTGCCGTTGTGGGATGCCGTCCCGGAAACCGCATCGCGCGTCCGGATGCGTATCGAAACGATCATTGCCGCTGCGAAGTCCAAGGCACTCGGGAGCGCCAACCCTGAAATCAAGGCTTTATGGAAGGACCACCACAACCCCGCAAAATGGGAGGATGGTTTGCAGCATTGGCTTGGCAAAAAGGGAAAGCAGTTCAAGGGCAATTTCGCAGCGATGGCTTTTGCGGACGTTCCGGCGTTCGTCACGGAGCTTCGCGAGAAAACCGATTATTCGGCAAAGGCGCTGACCCTGACAATTCTTTGCGCAACCCGCACTTCAGAGACGTTGAACGCGACATGGGATGAATTCGACCTCGACAACGCAACTTGGACCATACCAGCCATCCGGATGAAAGCTGGCGTTGAACATCGCGTTCCATTGTCGAGCGCCGCAATCACCCTGTTGAAAGGTTTGCACCGCTTCGCCGGCAATCCATACGTCTTTCCCGGCGCGAAGCGCAATCAACCGTTGTCCAACATGGCAATGCTCGAAATGCTGCGCGGAATGCGAGACGGATTGACCGTTCACGGTTTCCGAAGCGCATTCCGCGACTGGTGCAGCGAAACCACGTTGCATCCGGACACAATCGCCGAAGCCGCTCTTGCTCACACCATTAAAGACAAGACCGTTGCCGCGTACCGTCGCGGCGATGCATTTGAACGCCGCAAACAACTTATGCAGCAATGGTGCGATTATCTTTTGGTTTCAAACGACAACTATAAGCAAGAATGGCAACGATTAATCGCGTAGATCAGCAACCTGTGGATAATTATTTAAAGCGGCCCGTTAATCCGGGCCGTTTTCTTGACTATGTGCGCCTACGTATGCTCACTTGCGGTTTGCCGCCTTGATCGGATGATCGGCGGCGCAAGGGTCGGATGGCCCATGCCACGGTAAAGACGCGGCGCACGGTAGGCGGATGCCTGCAAAATCCCGACAACCCAGAGATTTTGGAAGGCATTCCCATGGACGCTATGACCATCCTGACGCGCGACCAGCTTTGCGCGAAACTCTTGATTTCCGACACCACACGCCAGCGGCTCGAAAAGACCGATCCGACGTTTCCCCGCAAGCTGCACGTTTCAGTGCGCAAGGTCGGCTACCTTGTTAGCGACGTACAAGCATACATCGCTCGCCAGCACCAAAAAGCGGCCTGATCGTTAGTCGCGGTGATTAGACGACAACCTTTGACCGCAGCCCCAATCAATTAAATCAATTGCTTGCCGCAAATATTGCGGCGGAGCGGTGTTCATTCGACCTCAAAAAATTAGCCCCAAGCAGGCCGGCAAGCCGCACTTGGGGCGATAGGAATAAATGCAATGTTTGAAATACCATCATCAGCCGCGCCGGGCAACAACCCGGATGTGCCGAACGTGCCTGAACCGCTCAAAGCGCTGCCGCAATGGATTGTGTGGCGGCTGGTGCAGCGGCCGGGCGAGCCGAAGCCGACCAAGCTCCCTTACGATCCGAAGACGGGGCAACTTGCCAGCGCGACCGATCCGGGTACCTGGACAGATTATGCCACGGCGACCGTACGGGCCGCTGTTGGCGGCTTCAACGGCATTGGCTTCGTCTTCACGCCAAATGATCCCTTCGCCTTCGTTGATCTTGATGACTGTCGTGATCCGATCACAGGGGAGTGGATGCCATATGCCCGTGACGTCGTGAACATGTTCCCCGGCGCATCATGGGAGACATCGCAAAGCGGCAATGGTCTGCACGGCATCATGCGCGTCGGCAACAAGCCCGCATTCGCCAACAAGGCGCGCCGATGGGCCAACAACGGCAATCGCTTTGAATGCTACGCGGAAGGCCGCTTTGTCGCGTTCGGCAAGTGCGATTGGACGCGGGTCGACATCGACGACGATTGCGGCGAGCCGTTGGCCCGATGGGTGCCAGATCGGCAATCCAATCATCCCGGCGTGATCGATTGGGACGACGCGGCGCGGCCCGATTACGCCGGCCCTGCCGACGACGACGAATTGATCAGGCGCGCCATCGGCAGCAAGGGCGGGCTAGCGGCCCTTGGCACCGCACCGCCGTTCGCAGCCCTTTGGAATGGTGATGCCGTCGAACTTGGTAAGTTCTTCCCTGATGAGAGCCGGCCTTTCGACCATAGTGCGGCCGACCTCGCGCTTGCCAATGCGTTGGCTTGGTGGACCGGCTGCAATCCTGTGCGAATGGAACGGCTGATGAGCCGCGCGCCTTTGTGCAATCGCGACAAATGGCAGAAGCGTGGCGACTACCGGGCGCGCACGATCACATCTGCCATCAGCGCTCCAAACCGCAAATATCTCACTGCCAAGGACCGGCGCGACCAACGGCTACAGGCTGACATGGTGATCGGCGACGATCTGCCGTCGCCACCGTTGCCGAAGATCATGACACTGGACCAAATGCGCGCCGACCTTGTGCATGTGGGCGATGGCAGTCAGATCGTGCATCGCATCAGCAAGACGATCCGCAGCAAGGACGATGCGCCAAGCGAATATGCAGCGAGCGTCACGGAACTCGATACCGGCAAGGTTGATCGGCAAGGCAACCCGATCATGAAACAATTCCAGACACTCGAATTGTGGCGTCGTGAACAGTCGCGCACGTCCGTCGATGTGGTGACATGGCAACCCGGCGAGTCGGAAATCTGCAAGGCGGCAGACGCCGACCAACGCGCATACAATCTTTGGACGGCACCGCGATTGATGCCTGCACCGGCCAATTGGCACGATTGGGCGAAACCGTTCATCGATCACGTTGGCTATCTTGTGCCGAATGAAGCCGAACGCGTGCGCTTCCTGCAATGGCTAGCGCATATCGTCCAGCGGCCCGGCGAACTTCCACACACGTGCTATTTGATGATTGCCACAACGACCGGCATCGGTCGCGGCACACTGGCATCAATGCTTGTGCAGGCGCTTCGAGGATATGTGGCCGCGAACGCCGATGTTGGCATGTTGTTGAACAAGGCGTTCAATGGGCGACTGTCCCAAAAGCTTCTGGCAACGGTCGATGAAATACGCGAAGGCAACAACTCACAGCGCTATCAACAACAAGAGAATTTCAAAAGCGCGGTTGTTGAGGAACATCGCCACATCAATCCGAAATTTGGTCGGCAGCGAATTGAAAAGAATTGCTGCCGTTGGTTGCTGTTTTCGAACCATCTGGACGCCTTGCCATTCGACAATAGCGACCGCCGCGTTGTCGTCATCGAAAACCCGACTACACCGGCAGCGCCAGCTTGGTTCGAATATCTGCACGGCATCATCAACCATCCGGCATTCATCGGCAGTGTCCAACACTACCTTGCAACACTCGACATCAGCACGTTTAAGCCGGGCGAGCGAGCGCCTATGAACGCGGCTAAGGAAAAGGCACTCGCGGCTATGGAAAGCGCCGCAGATCAAGCTGCGCGGCAGTTTGCGGCCACGTGGCCGGCCGATCTCGCGACGGTGGCCGATCTGCGGGATTTCATGAGCGGCGACGCGCCTAGCCATGCCGGCGCGATGCGGCACGTCATCGAGCGCGCCGGCATGAAAACCGCCCGCAAGATCAAAATCGCGGCAAAGGCACAGACCATCTTGATTGTGCGCGGCGCGCTCGATCCGAAAGACTTGGTGAGCGCTGATAACGCCAAGGTTGCCGGAACGATAATCAACGCTCAAACGACCTTTCGCTCACAATAGGTCATCGGTTCTCCAAAAATACCCAAATTCCCCACTTCCAAGGCATATAGGGAAATTTAGTGAAATGATTTTTACAGGGCTTTTTTAGAGGTGAGTAACTTGGAGATTTTGGGGAACCGGGCCGGGCGCTTCATGACTGCTAATTCTCGCCCGTCCTTCGCACTTTAGCGATCAACGCTTTGATTGTATTGGTGGCGTTGCGTTGACTGTCGCAGCGTCTAATCAACAAACTCACCAAATGGTCGTTCGCGATGGATCTCGTCGATTTGAACGTTTTGGTCAGTCAAAACAGTCGTCGCGTAATTTACCCGACTCATTGCGATGGTATTCCAATTGAGCGACGTGTTATATTGCGATGGTCAGCAGTTGTGGATATCGTTCTAAATAAAATGTGAAGTACACGCGAAAATATGCTTTACATATACACCAAAGCAGTCCTACTCTTTGTCAAACCTAACCTATCTTTCAAGGAGATTATTCCAATGCCTTCCGCCGTCAGCCGCTTTGCACACCCTCGCGCCTTCGCCAACGTCGAACCTGATCTGTTTGTTAGAAGCGAGACAGGGCGCGGCGATGCGGTCACCGTCCGTAACGGCGATGCCTCGCAAACGGCGCTGATCGCCCGTCTGTCCGAGAACGCACCGGAGGCGCTACGCAATGAAATGGCGGCACTCTCTGCCGGTGTTAGCAGCCTCGCTGTAGAGGGGAACCGCGCACGTCAGCAAGTCCACCCGGCGCGGCTCCCCGACGTGCTGCGGGAATTGGTCGTCAAGCACGTGTCGCCACCCTTTCAGGGGACCACCAAGGCCGGAATTCAGGCCAAACAGGACGATGGCGCGGCGTGGAAGCGCTCCACCACGCCGGAACCGACAGTTGGGACGGTCGGGCAGGAATATCGGCAGATTTGGCTACCGCTTTCATTGGCCCAACGTGCTGCCCTCGTTCCGGGTGCTGATATCGATGAGCTTGCCGCCATTCTGGAAGCGCCAGGTATGTTCCCTGACATGACGAACACGCCAATTTGGGACGAGATCGAACGCCGTTCCGCAGTGCTCAATACGGCCAAAAAGTACGCTCTCAACGGTGCGTTCAACAAGCAGCCGACCGCAGCCGACGTGCTGGCGTCGGGACCGGATCAGACGCGTATCGAAGCGGAAGCACAGCGGCTTATCGATACCCGCAAGGAACGGCTCAACAACCTCTCGTTGGTCGAGACGACTTTGAGCAGCGTTGTAACCGTTGTCGCCGTCGCAATCGAACAGCCGATTGAAGCCGCCTACAATTTGCTCATGGGCCGCGAGTAGCAGCGATGGTTGCGGGCAACGTTATCGTTCTTCCGGCCGGCGCAACGCTCACGTCTGCGGACCTTTGCGCCGCGTTCGGCGTGACGCGACAATCGCTAAACTACTACCGTCGCCGTCAGGATTTTCCGCAGCCATTGGGGCGAAATAGCGCGGCGCGTTACGACACGCGCGCTGTGACCGCGTGGTGTGCGGCCCGCAATTGCCGGATATCTTGGATTTAGCATGACCGCCGACAACAACGCCGCAGAACTCCGTACATCAACGGTCGTGAAATTGCCGAACGGTCGGTTTGCTCCCGGTAATCCCGGCCGCATTCCCGGCAGTAAAAACAAGATCAGCAATGAAGCGATGTCAGCAATCAAAGACATGAAGGACGCCGCGATTGAACAGCTTCGCTCAAAGCTCGAACGCGGCGATTGGGACGCGATCACTTTTATTCTTGAACGCATTTTGCCGAAAGGCCGCAGCGTCGAACTCGAGGACACGTCGCCTACCAGCATCGCAAAGGCATTGGCCGAAGGCCATTTGACGCCCGACGAAACGCGCTCAATCGCAACGGCGCTCAAATCGCTGCAAGACGTGACCGAACTTGCTGAAATCCGCGCCAAATTAGACGAACTGGAAAAGCTGCTTAGCGATGGCGTTGCACGATGAACGGCAGCGGCTCGAAGCGCTCAAACTTGCCGTCCAACGCAAAGTTGGCGCGTTCGGCAAATTGGACGCTGAACAGCGAGAATGGTTGGCAGCTTGGCGCGAAGATCAACCGCCCGTGGATTACGCGACGATGATCAACAACGCGGGCGAGGTTGGCGATGGGCTTCGAAGCGATATCCGGCGCGTTCTGTACGGCGATGTACCGACAATTCTTGTGACTGACACCGACGCACAGGCCAATGAGAAATGGCAAAGGTTCATGGGGCGATGATCATGACAGTTATATCCGTTCCATCATGCATCTACGTTGCCGACGAAGTCGCATTGGACATTATGGGATGGACCGCACAACAGCTTAACTATCATCGCAATTACGCCGGCTTTCGTTCCGCGATCCAATTGAGCGACATGCTTGTCTTGCGTTGCCAAGATATAGCCCGTTGGTGTCAGTCGAGACAAATGCAAGTTGTCCGATATGACATCGACGGCCGCACGTGGACCAACCAACGACCGCGTTACTTTCTTAGCTAACCCACAAAGGAAGCCAAAAAATGAGAATAGCATTTTTCAACAACGCCAAGCTCGAAGCGGAAGTTTTGGACGGCAACTTGATCGACATTCGCAATCTGAATTCCGACAGGACCGCAAACCTTGCCGGGAGTGAGCCACTAATACACGGACGATTGGCGATCATCTTCGGTGATATCAACGACGGCGATCCAGTCGTTGCGGATCTGAATTTTGATGGTCCCGGCGACATCAGCCGCAACGCCATCGACGCTACAAAGTAAGGCAACCGCAATGAAGCTCGGAACCATCGCATACCCCAACACTATCGCAGTTCACGTCATTCCCATGGGGGATATCGTTGAACTAGAGGCGGGGCGGATCAAAGGCATCCACACGCGGTTTCGCAGCATGATTGCGCCCGTCGCCGGCAAACTTGGATTTCACGGTAACGTCAGCGACCTTTCGCATTACGACGATGTGCGCGGCACCCTCGAACTTTCCGATAATGACGTGTTCGCCATCATTTCGCATTACCGCAGCAAGCTTTCACATTTGACCGTTCGCCAATTCAGGCTTTCGACAGCGATGCTTTTCGGCATGAAAGACGATGAATTCGGCGAGGCTTGGAAACGGAGTCGTATGCGCATACCAGATCGTCTGGAACCAGCCGGCTCCGCATGCGGTCAACAGTTCTATCGCCAGCGGGTCGCCGGCCGCAGTCTCGCCGAACTCCACGGCGAAGACACAATGAAACTGGTGCTGCTTCAATGACGAAAGGGCCAAATGGTTGGTTGAAAGGTTAGTCGTCTTGAAAAGGGATTAGAATTCAGTGCCGGCAGCGGAAGGGTTGTCCGCTTTGGCGAACCGCAATGGAACGGCAGGGGTCACCGGAGCGACCAAACCGGGCTATTTATCGGGAACGTTGAGTTTGTCCGACGTCAGGAATATCTGGATCACAGCTACACCGTCCTTGTCCGCGCCGACGACAGACAGATTGCAATTTCGGACCTGCGTCACTCTGCCTATCACAGCTTTGACAGCGTCAGAAAACTGCACGTCGTCCTTGGCGGCCTCATATGTCGACCCTAGCGGAACATCCTTCTGACTGGCCAAAACCGGCGCAAACGTACCCCATGTTTCGTCGGCGGTTTCACAGTTGACTCCGAACGGCTTCTGGTCGGGCGGAGGGGCTACGCTACAATCGTGCTTCGTTCTTTGAAGCTTGCTTATATCCACGTCGAACTTTTTGCCGTCGCAGGGCAGGAAAGTAGCCTTCGACCCCTTGATTTCGGTCACATAGCCAAAGAGAGCCGCTTCATTGGCTATCTCGAATGGGCCGTCCCCAGCGACGATCTTTGTGGCCTTCTTTTGAGAAACCTGCACAGCTTCTTCGGCCATCGCCAAATGCGATGACAACAGGATTGAAAGAACGCTAGTCAGTGCAAATTTGGCGCCCATTGACATCCCTCCGAATTTCATTGGCAGTGTAGGTTATGCGACCGTCATCGTTGATGACGTACATTACTCCACGATCGCATGGCGTCAGGGCGCTTCTGCAAAGCAGGAAAAGACGATTCGCCAAGCCAATGATCTGGTACAGCCGGAAATCTTGCTGGCAAAGCTTGTATTCATCCGCTGATGGGCCGCCAGACGATACGTTTGCGAACGCTTGAACCTTTTTTCCACGCCAAACATTTTCAGCCATTTCGTTGGCCGAATCTTTGGCCACGTAAGAAATCACAAAGAGCGCCGAGACGAGGATCACAACAATGTACGACCACCAAAATAATTGGCGTCGAATGCCGAACTTATAAACGAGAGCGGCGAGGCCCACCACGACGGCAGCAAAGAGAAGCAGCGCCCAAGATTGGAGCGGGCGAAACGCGTACACCAGCACGGTAGGGAAACCGACATCAAGCTGAGTTGCGTCGATGCCGAAAACGCCGACGTATGATGACAGATATGCCCAGCCGCTAAAATACACCAAGGCGACCGGAACAACTGCCGCAATCGCCTCCAAAAACGCGACTTTCACACCCCCCATTGCTTCCCCCGATGCTGCCATTCTTCACCGCTTTGATCGCCGCCAGCCGGCCGCAACGGCTTCCGCTTCCGAGCAGAACCACTTTTCGCCTTTGGCTTGGCTGATGACGGTGACGCTATAATACTTCTGTCCCGGCACATGGTAGATGCGTTCGCCGTCCGCCGAAATGTTGCCTTTGATGACGCATCCTGAACTGCCGTTGCCGAATGCAAGGACCGGTGCCGACGTCGTTTGCCCATCGTCGCTATGCTGCACTCTCCAATCCCACGGCGTCTGAAACGATCCTGCCCACAAACCAAGCTTTGATGCCTTGGCTTTTGCCTGTTGCGGCGCATAGGCACCGTTGCTGTACTTGGGCCAATCAAGCGCTTGCCCGTGCTCGACCATCCATGCGGCTACGCTGGCTCCGTCCGCCCGCGTGCAGTTTCCGACGAACCGTCCGTAACGATCCCATGTGACGAATGCACACTGGACCGGCTTGGAGGCTGCTAGGAAGGCGTCTAGAGCTTCCGCAGAGCGTCGGCCACAGGGATACTCGAAGCCGTTGGCGTCGTCGCAGTATTGGCCTCTCTCTGGCGCGTCGATCCCGTTGAAGCGAATCCGCTGCCCATGCACTTCTATTGTGTCGCCGTCGATGACGGACGCCACACCGGCAACCGCGACAGGCTTCGGTTTGATGATGTTCTGCAGATTGATTTCCGGAAACGACCCGCTGTTGTGCATGACGAATTGCGTCACCAAGGCGGAAGTTGCCGCTACAGTCACGAGTACGAGACGGAGCGGCACGCTTGCCCATCGTCTAACGCGTGAGCGCTTCGCGCCGTCGCGCCGCCGCCATTGTGCGGAGCGGTTGTCATAGCGGGATTTGTCTATGCCGATCACATCGCGCCGCCTGGACGGCTTTCAGCGGACCGCTTTCCGCAATGTGAGCCGTCCGCCGCCATGCTGTTGTCAGTCGGGCAATTGCCAGAGTAGCCACCACCGGCAGAAGAGGGCGATTTGTACCGCTGGATCACGGCAACGCTACGTTGGCCGTCACCTTCGATACGAGTGTTGTTGCTGTTGGGGTTGAAAGGATCGACGGTTTGCAGAAGTGAGTTCATGTTGTTTGCGTCACCAGCCGCAAGCGTCACTGTATCGTAGTTGTTCAGATAGTCGGCAGCACAGCCCGAGATGAGGGCCGCCGCCGTTGCGACAAAATACAAGCGCCAATGCATGAAGGCATCCCCCGACACCGATGCGTTATGATGCACTTTCTGTAGTTTATTGTCGAATCCCTTGTTAGACGGGTTGCGGTTGGGGGTGAGTTAAGGAAAGTTTGCAGCGGGCTAGGATTTGGGGGGATGATGAAACGATTTGCTTTGACCATTGTTGCGTTCGTTTGCTTTGCAGGCTGTGCCACGCCACCGGATAAAATAGCAGGGGTTCCGAATGCCGGTCCTTGTACGCAGGCGGATCGAGAGCGGCTGGCGCTTCTGACCAATCAACAGAACAAGGCTGCGACTGGTGACGCTCTTGGGGTGTTCCTGATTGGTGTTCCTGTGTCGTCAATGTCGGGCGGCGATCATGAAACCGAAATTGCGGTTCTCAAAGGACGCTGCGGACCACCAAAGACCTAGGTCGCTGGTATCGTTCCTCTGCGATCAACTAATGAGAGCAGCAAACATTCAGACCGATGGGAAACGACGAATTCGCGCCGAACGGTTAGTGGATTTGGTTAGTCGCTTTGGAAAACGCTTAGAATTCACCAATTCCGGGGGAGGGGTTCTCCGCCACTGGCGAACGTCGCTTTGTTGATGCACATTCAACCCTATGTGCAATCTCTACAACATCACCACCAGCCAAGACGCCATTCGCGAGTGGACCCGCGCTTTGCGGATATCATGGGCAACCTTGAACCATCGCTTGACGTCTAATGCCGGGACCAGTTGTGCGCAACGCTGCGGATGGTCAATTCGAGCTTGCAAAGCTGCTTTGGGGAATGCCGACGCCAATAGACAGCCGACTATGGCACGACCAACATTCGCAACCCTCAATATGCGCATTGGCAGCAATACGTTGGCATGGACAATCGTTGCGTCGTGCCCGTCACGAGCTTCGCAGAGCCCAGCCCAAAGCCGAACGACCAGACCTGGTTGACCGCGCCGTGAACCGAAGCTAGGCACATGCAGCGGACGGCACCGGACGATGCCTTGGTGATAGTCGAGAAGCCAGCCACGCAGATCAAGTTTCCGCAACACCCCCTCTCAAGGATCGCTGTTCTAAGGAGTTCTGGAAAACATGACGGTCCCGTCGCAGTATGCGAACCACTATATCCCCGTGAAGTTTTTCCTCTCGTCTTATCGGGCGCTCTCCGATGGCCGCAATGGCATCCGCCACCTCGGAGATCAGATCACACAAGCCACGTTTCTGTTGTCTGAGTGGAAGGTCATATGGATCGGGACCTGCGCTCTCCTAAGGACCGCAATAGACTTGTTTCAGGTCGATGCTAAATCATGTCTGTCTCCGGCAATTCGGCATGAAATTTCAGTCGAGTGGAAGGCCATAAAAGACAATAAAGAGGACCATTCAATATTTTGGGAGTTTCTCCGGCAGGAGCGTGACAACATCATCCACGAATACCAGTGGCGCGCCTATGAAACGTGGATAAAGCCTGATGGAACCTTTCGAGATGGCGGGCTGTCTTTACTGGCATTGGCTGGTGACGACGCCAAGCTGGTGCTTCTAATGCGAGGCGGACCTTTCGTGGGTAGAAACTCACTCGACTTGCTACATGAAGGAGCTGATTGGGTAGAAGCACGCATCTTTGCGGCGATCCGCCGCGCTGGGTTTGACCCTGAAGAGTCTCGCGGGCTCGTCCATTTCCAATCACCTCCGACCTTCAAGGGTGGTGGAAGCATTTTGAGCGGTGACAACGCGTAATTTATATAGGAGCAAACATTCAAACAGATGCAAGCCGGATCGACCGCCACGGTAAGAGACGCACCGGTCATCTTGGTACCAAGCGAAGCGACTTAGCCGCCACCCATGACGTTGTTCCAGTCAATCGCGTAGCCCGCAGCCTTCATCTCTTTCGCCAGCGCAATCTTCCAACCACCGCTGCCATCGTAGGGGATATACACGACGCCGTCATAATCGCTCGGGGTAGTGACTGGCTGTCTGACAATAGCGGCAACACGCTCGGCGCCGAGAGCGCCGAGAAAGAACCCAAGCTCAAAGATCACATTTTGGCGCGGCAGATCGCCATCGTCAGCGGTGACCAGCACAATAGCAAATCCAACCGACGCCGCTTCTTCCCGAAATTTCGAGATGATCGTTCTGCCCTTGTTGGCCTGTTCGTGCAGGATGACCGGAGCCATACCGATCTGGCTCACAAATCGAGCAACGGTTTCACGGATTGCCTCGTCATGCCCATGCACGATGAAGACCTTCCTAGGGTCAATCGTGTTCAACGGCTGCGCAGTGATCGCCGCCGGGATGTCGCCAAGCTCATCGAGCCGATCCTTCATCAAGTTGATCGCGGCATTCAAGAGGTCGATAGACTTCTGTCGCTCTCGCTTCAGGTCTCTGACGATCGATCCGCGCGGTGTCGGCTGCGCGAAGCTCACGCTGTAGTTGAAGTATTTTGCACGGTGATATCGATCATATTCGACGGTATCGACGCCAAACGTCTCGGCCAGTGATGCTTCAATTGCCGCCGAAAGTGGGCGGGTCAGCGGCGCAGGATCATCTCCTTCAATCTCGTCGGGATTGAACGCCTGGACCTCGTCCAACCGCTTCGTGAGTCGGATGATCCCTCTGCGAAGTTGGTCAGGAGAAAGGTGCGCCTGGACGGGTGCCTTCGGAGTGGGAGTTCTGGCCATCGATTCGCTACGAGCCTCAAGGATCTATTTTTCGATTCGCCATTCTCGTGCCGTTGCACAATTCTATCAAGCGGGCGGCTTTGTAGTGCTAACCGCAGCATTCGCGGCGTGGCAGACGATAGTGGTTAGAAGATCGGTTAGAAGGCTACTAACCGGAAACTGCCAATGGCCCGGAAAATAAAGGGATTTCAGGGATTGACTGGCGGAGGGAGTGGGATTCGAACCCACGGTGAACTTGCGCCCACGCCGGTTTTCAAGACCGGTGCCTTAAACCGCTCGGCCATCCCTCCAGCGACTGCCGGTCACTGCTCTAGTGTGCCCGGCAAAGGCCTGTCAACCGGCTTGCGTGAGCAGGTCGCTCCCTGAGCCTAGGACAGGACAGGCGGCGTCACAATCTTGCCCGGTTCCGGCCACAATCGGTTAATACCGTGATAAACAATTCCTGCGCACAAAGGATCGGGGTTCGAGGCGTCGTTGGCATTGTCGAGTGAGTGCTTTGGCTCCTCTGATGGTCGGATGCGACGTCTTCATGAGATTTAGGGGGCAATCAAGAATGCAGGCTGTGACGCACCCGCGTCTTCGTCGCGTTGCCACGGTTGCGTTGCTTGCAGCGTCGGCTGCATTGCTCGCCGCTTGCGCGTCGCAGCCCGAGCCGAAAGGGATGGTCTACAAGAAGACCCGCTCCAAGGAATATTTCGCCGAGACCGAATATGGGGTGAAGGCCAGTCCGCGCGCTGCCTTCATGCGGCGCGGCGGCGGTCGCGACCAGCTTGGCAAGCCCTATCAGGTGCGCGGCAAGTGGTATTATCCCAAGGAAGACAAGAAGTACGCCAAGGTGGGTCTGGCATCATGGTATGGCGACGCCTTCCATGGCCGGCTGACCGCCAATGGCGAAGTCTACGACATGGCGCATCTGACGGCGGCGCATCCGACCATGCCGCTGCCCAGCTATGCCCGCGTCACCAACCTCGAAACCGGCAGTTCGGTCATCGTGCGCGTCAATGACCGCGGCCCCTACCATGAGGGCCGCATCATCGACGTCTCGGAGCGAGCCGCGCAGATGCTGGACTACGACAAGGTCGGCACCGCGAAGGTGAAGGTCGAATATGTCGGCCGCGCGCCGCTCGACGGCAATGACGACCAGTACCTGATGGCCTCTTACCATCCAGGCAACCGCATACCGGACCCATCGGACGGCCTGCCGACCGGCGTCATGGTGGCCATGAACGGGCCTTCGCCGAGCCTTCCGGTCAGCGCGGCCGCCGTGCCGTTTCCAGGTCAGCTGACGGATGCCGCGGCACCGATGCAGGGACGGATGGCCGCACAGCCGGCCTTCGGCGATCCGGCGCTGCCCGATTTTGGACCGATCGTGCCGGAACGGCCGCAGATCAGCCTGCCGCCGCAATCGCCGTTCGCCATGGCATCGCTGTCCTATGCGGATGAACGCGTCCATCGCGCGGATGTCTTTGCCGCTCTGGACGACAGCGGCATGTCGCCCGCAGACATCCTGCGGTCGTGGAAAAACACCGGCCGCCAAGCGGCGCCATCCAGTGCCGATTATGTCGCCGCCGGCACGTTCGACGACGCCACCGAAGCCACACGTGTGGCCTCGGCACTAAAGCCCTTCGGCAGAATAGAAATCCAGCGCTCCGATCTCGACGGCAATGACTGGTATGCGGTCAACCTCTATCCGGACGGCCATGGCGGTCTAGACGAGTTGCTGAAGGCGGCGTGGTCTCATGGCGCGCCCGACGCGCTGGTCGTGCGCGACTGATCCAGCGCCGGTTTGCGCCCGGCAGTTGATCCCTCACCGAAAAAGCCCGATAGTTCGGGACGCCGGAGGGGCCGGCCAACGGGTCGATTTTCATGCAGTTTCGCTTGCTACAGCCTTTCGCCGTTTTTTTTCTCCTCAGCCTCCTGCTTACGCTTTCGCCGGCCCAAGCGCAGCTTTTCGAGACCAAGGCCGCGCAAGCCTTCATGATCGATGCCGATACCGGCACGGTGCTGTTTTCGAAAGATGCCGATAAACCCATTCCGCCGGCTTCGATGGCCAAGCTGATGACGATGGAAGTGGTTTTCAACGCCCTCAAATCCGGGCGCCTCAAACTCGACGATACGTTCGTGGTCAGCGAAAACGCCTGGCGCAAAGGTGGCGCGCCGTCGGGGACCTCGACGATGTTCGCCAAGCTCAAATCGGCGATCCGGCTCGAGGACCTGATCCAGGGGGTGACCGTGCAGGCCGCCAATGACGGCTGTATCGTCATCGCCGAAGGCATGGCCGGATCCGAGGACAATTTTGCCGGAGAGATGACCGAACGTGCGCGCCAGATCGGCCTCAAGACGTCGACTTTCGTGAACTCCACTGGCCTGCCGGCCGACGGCCAGCAGACAAACGTGCGCGAATTGGCGCAGCTCGCCCTGCATCTATGGCGCGAATACCCCGATTTCTACCGGTATTACGGGTTGAAGGATTTCACCTGGAACAAGATCTCGCAGAGGAACCGCAACCCGTTGCTGGCGATGGACATCGGCGCCGACGGCCTGGCTGTCGGCGCAAGCGAGACATCCGGTTTCGGCATCGTGGCTTCGGTCAGCCACAACGGCACGAGGGTGATCGCGGCGATGAGCGGGCTGGCAAATGACAAGGAGCGCGCAGAAGAGGCACGCAAACTGCTCGATTGGGGCGTTCGCTCGTTCGAGAAGACCGAAATCTTCGCCAAGGACGAGGTGGTCGGAGAGGCCCAGGTTTTTGGCGGCATGAAATCCGGCGTGACGCTCAAGGCAAAAGGTCCGATCGACATCTTCCTGCCGATCACCAACCGCGACAAGCTGACGGCCAGGATCATCTACACCGGCCCGGTCGCGGCACCGGTGGAGGAGGGGCAGCCGGTGGGCGCACTGCGCGTCTGGATCGGCGACACGCTGAGCCAGGAGACACCGTTGTTCGCCGCCGAGTCGATCAGCGTCGGCACGTTGCCGCAACGCGCTCTCGATGCCGTCAAGGAACTAGCGATCGGCTGGCTTCGATAGCGCCGACGGCATGGACGTTTTCCCGAACGCGGACTATCTACAGCCCAACAATCCACTCGAACACGAACAAAGGCCCTCGATTGGCGCGCGGTTTTTTCATCACCTTCGAAGGCGGCGAAGGCGCAGGCAAGTCGACACAGATCGAGCGGCTGGCCACCAAGATGCGCGCCAAGAAGTATGATGTCGTACGGACACGCGAGCCGGGCGGCTCGCCGGGCGCCGAAGCGGTCAGGCATGTGCTGCTTTCGGGTGCCGCCGAACCGTTCGGGCCCAAGATGGAAGCGCTGCTCTTCGCAGCCGCGCGTTCTGACCACGTCGAGCAGGTCATCCGTCCGGCGGTCGAACGCGGCTCCATCGTGCTTTGTGACCGCTTCCTGGATTCATCGCGTGTCTATCAAGGCGTTACGGGTGGGATCGATCCGGCATTCATGGCCATGCTGGAACAGGTCGCCATCAACGGCATGATGCCCGACATGACGCTGATCTTCGATATCGACCCGGCCGAGGGTTTGAAGCGCGCGACATTGCGGCGTGGCAGCGATGCCACAGCCGACCGCTTCGAAAAAGAGACGCTGGCCATCCACCAGGCCCGCCGCGAAGCGTTCCTGGCGATCGCCGCGGCAGAGCCGGAACGCTGCATCGTCGTCGATGCGTCCGCCGATCCGGACACGGTGGAGGATGTCGTCACGGCGACCGTGTTCGCGGCACTGGAGGCAAGGGCGTCCGAGCGCAACAGGCAGGTCGCACCCGTATGATCTTCGAACGCATCGCGCCGGAACAGCATGATACGCTGGACGGTGTGCCGGAACCCTCCGAAACACCGCGTCTGGTCGGACACGGGCAGGCCGTCACCATGCTTGCCGCCGCCTATCGTGCGGGAAAGCTGCCGCATGCGCTTATCTTCGCCGGTCCGGTCGGGATCGGCAAGGCGACGCTCGCCTTCCATCTCGCCCACCACCTTTTGAAGTATCCGGCCTTCGACCAGGCGCCTGGCAACCTAGCAGTTCCCGATCCGGCCTCGCCGCTGTTTCGCCAGATCGCAACCGGCGCGCATCCCGGCGTACTGCATCTGACCCGCCCGTTGAACGACAAGACCAAGAGTTTCAAGACCGTCGTCACCGTCGACGAAATCCGCAAGGTCAGCCGCTTTCTGTCGCTGACTTCGCATGACGGCAGCTACCGGGTGGTGATCGTCGATCCGGCCGACGACATGAATGCCAATGCGGCCAATGCCTTGCTGAAGAATCTCGAGGAACCACCGGCACGGACCCTGTTCATTCTCATCGTCCATGCACCCGGCAGTCTGCTGCCGACGATCCGCTCGCGCTGCCAGGTGGTGCGGCTGACACCGCTCGACGCCAACGAACTGATGGCGGTGCTGGAGACAGCGGAGCCGCCGCCGCCCGACGATCCGGCCGCGAGGGCTGCATTGGTCGAGCGGGCAGGGGGCAGCGCCCGCAACGCGATCCTGTTGACGCAGTATGGCGGGCTGGAGATCGCGCGGACGCTGGATGGACTGGTGGCGACGGGAAAGAGCGATATTGGCGGCGCCTATCGCCTGGCCGAGGCGGTCGCGGGCAAGGACCAGGCGATACAGTTCGACATCTTCAATCGCCGGGCGCTGGACCTTCTGTCGGATGCGGCAAGCCAGGCGGCGCGGGCTGGCGATCTCAAGCGGGCCAAAACGCTGTCGGACAGTTGGCATGAGGCGCTGGACGCTATATCTGAGACGGACACCTACAATCTCGACAAAAAGCAGCACGCCCTGACCATGATCGACCGCCTGAATTCTGCAATGCGAATGTGACGGGCCTTTTTTGGTGCATGCCGTTGCCCCTTAAACCGGGGCCACTTTTGGGCGGCATGCACTGGTCTCGGGATGGCAATCGCCATTCCGATGCGATATCCACCGCCACGGCCTCCATTCAGACATTCATGACGGTTCATTCATGTCACGCGACACATTCTACATCACGACCGCGATTTCCTATCCGAACGGCAAGCCGCATATCGGCCATGCCTACGAGCTGATCGCCACCGACGCTCTTGCCCGCTTCCAGCGGCTCGACGGCAAGCAGGTCTTCTTCCTTACCGGCACCGACGAGCACGGCATCAAGATGCTGCAGACAGCCAAGCGCGAAGGCATTTCTGCGCGCGAACTGGCCGACCGCAATTCAGCCGAGTTCAAGCGTATGGCGACCGCGCTCAACGCCTCCAACGACGATTTCATCCGCACCACGGAGGAGCGCCATTACGCTGCTTCGCAGGCGATCTGGAAGGCGATGGCCGCCAATGGCGACGTCTATAAGGGCGGCTATGCCGGCTGGTACTCGGTGCGCGACGAAGCCTATTACGGCGAGGAGGAGACCGAGGTCCGTCCCGACAATGTCCGCTACGGGCCGCAGGGAACGCCGGTCGAATGGGTCGAGGAAGAGAGCTACTTCTTCCGCCTGTCGGCCTATCAGGACAAGCTCGTCGCGCTTTATGAAGGCCAGCCCGACTTCATAGGTCCGGCCGAGCGCCGCAACGAGGTGATGAGCTTCGTCAAGTCGGGACTGAAGGACCTGTCGATCTCGCGCACCACATTTGACTGGGGCGTGCCGGTACCCGGCGACGAAAAGCATGTCATGTATGTGTGGGTCGACGCGCTGACCAACTACATCACCGGCGTCGGCTATCCCGATGAAAAAGATGAGAAATGGAAGTTCTGGCCAGCCGATGCGCACATCATCGGCAAGGACATCGTGCGCTTCCACGCGGTTTATTGGCCGGCCTTCCTGATGTCGGCCGGCATCCCGCTGCCGAAGCGCGTCTTCGGCCACGGCTTTCTGTTCAACCGCGGCGAGAAGATGTCGAAATCGGTCGGCAACGTCATCGACCCGTTCACCATGATCGAGCATTATGGCCTCGACCAGGTACGCTACTTCTTCCTGCGCGAAGTGCCGTTCGGCCAGGACGGCAGCTACAGCCATGAAGCGATCGTCAACCGCACCAACGCCGATCTGGCCAACGGTCTCGGCAATCTGGCGCAGCGCTCGCTGTCGATGATCGCCAAGAATTGCGGCGGCGTGGTACCGAAGCGCGGCGACCTGGCGGAAGCCGACAAGGTGATCCTGGATCAAGCGATCGACGCTCTCGCCACCGCGCGCAAGGCAATGGCCGAACAGGGCATCCATCTGGCACTGGCGGCGATCTTCGGCGTGGTTGCGGAAGCCGACCGGTATTTCGCCGGACAGGAACCCTGGGCGCTCAAGAAAACCAATCCCGAGCGCATGGAAACGGTGCTGTGGACTACGGCCGAAGTGGTCCGGCGCGTGGCGGTTCTATGCCAGCCCTTCATTCCGGGCTCGGCCGGCAAGCTGCTCGACCTGCTGGCGGTGCCGGCGGATTATCGCAATTTCGTGCATGTCCACGCCGACCACGCGCTTGTTTCCGGGACGGCGCTGCCTGCGCCGGAGGGCGTGTTTCCGCGCTATGTCGAACAGACGGACGCGAACGCCTGATGCTCGTCGACAGCCATTGTCATCTGGACTTTCCGGACTTCGCCGAGGAGCGGGCGGCCATTGTCGCCCGCGCCAAGGCGGCCGGAATCGGCCGCATGGTGACGATCTCCACGCGCGTGAAGCGGTTTCAGCAAGTTCTTGAGATCGCGGAGACTTTCGACGAAGTCTATTGCTCGGTCGGCACTCACCCGCACAATGCCGCCGAGGAGCTCGACGTCACCACCGCCGACCTTGTCCGCCTGTCCACTCACCCAAAGGTGGTGGCGATCGGTGAAGCAGGTCTCGATTATTTCTACGACAAGGCACCGCGCGATGCGCAGGCGCAGGGTTTTCGCGCTCATATCGCCGCCGCCCGCGAGACCGGGCTGCCTCTCGTCATCCATTCACGCGATGCCGACGACGACATGGCCGCCATTCTCGAGGACGAGACAGGGAAGGGCGCCTTCCCGTTCATCCTGCATTGCTTTTCGTCGGGACGGCGGCTCGCGGAGGTCGGCGTGTCGTTAGGCGGCTATGTGTCATTCTCGGGTATCCTGACCTTCAAGAACTCCGTCGAATTGCGCGCCATCGCCGCCGATCTGCCGCGTGACCGGCTGCTGGTCGAGACCGACGCGCCATATCTGGCGCCGGTGCCGTTTCGCGGCAAGCGCAACGAGCCGGCTTACGTCGCGCAAACCGCCAAGGTGCTGGCCGAGACAATCGGCGTCAGCGAGGCTGAGATCGCGGCGGTGACGACCGATAATTTCTTTCGGCTGTTTGGAAAAATGCCTCGCCAGCAGGCGCTCGAGACATGAGCGACCGGCTGCGCCTGACAATTCTCGGCTGCGGGTCGTCGCCAGGCACGCCGCGCATCACCGGCGACTGGGGCAATTGCGATCCCGCCAATCCCAGGAACCGGCGCATGCGCACGGCGGCACTTGTCGAGCGCATTGCCGCCAATGGCGGCCGCACCACGGTCGTCATCGACACCGGCCCCGATTTCCGCGAGCAGATGCTGATGGCTTCAGTCAGGCGCATCGACGGGGTGATCTACACGCATCCGCATGCCGACCACATCCACGGCATCGATGACCTGCGCGGCTATGTGCTGGAACAACGGCACCGCATCGGCATCCATGCCGACGAGCCGACCATGCTGCGGCTGCGCGAGGCGTTCGGCTATTGCTTCCAGACGCCGGCAGGCAGTTCGTATCCGCCGATCGTCGACGCCCACATCATCGATCATACCAGGCCGGTCGTGATCGAAGGAGAGGGGGGTGCCCTCACCTTCGAGCCGCTGCCCCAGATCCATGGCGACATCATTTCGCTGGGTTTCCGCATCGGTGGGCTCGCCTACTGTCCCGATGTCAGCGACTTTCCCAAGACCACCGCAGAACGGCTGCGAGGTCTCGACATGCTGGTCATCGACGCTTTGCAATACAACACGCATCCAAGCCATCTTTCGCTTGGCCAGGCGCTGGACTGGATCGAGGCGGTTTCGCCTGGGAGCGCCGTGCTGACGCACATGCACGTGCCGCTCGATTACACCGCCGTGATGGCCGAGACGCCCGACAATGTCGAACCAGCCTATGATGGCATGGTGATCGAAATCCCATACGAGTCAAACCGCTAGAGGCTGCTGCTCAGTTGGCGTTTCAAGTCGTCGTTTGAACGCTCGACCATGGGTTCGAGGTCGTGAAGTGCCGGTGGCGCCCATTCACGATGATTGCCGACAGCGGTCGGAACCGCAGCAATTCCCCGGCCGCGCTACGTGCGTAGGTTCCATAATCTATCTTATGCGACTTTTATCACAACGTGAAAAGCATCTCGAATCCATCTCACAGCCCTGCTTCACAGCCCGGGCTTCCGAAGCAGACCGGACCAAAAGCGTCTCAAACTCGCGAATGAAACTAGCGCACGCCGCTCCATGCCGCGGTATTCGATCCTGTCGCGACCGACCGCTTCGTCATTCCAGACCAATTCAAAGGCGATGCCTTTGAATCCGAGCTCGCCGATCTGACGCACGATGGTCTCTTGCAGATAGATATCGGATAGTCGCACGCCATCGGGCCGCTCCGGCAACTTGAATATCTCGGCCCCGCCGATGGCCTCCGGCCGAAGGACGAGATTTTCGATCATCATGATACCGCCATCGTCAAACCGGACGGTTCTTGAACGTTCTTCGTCCATCGCATCGACCACATTGGTGACGTTGAACAGCGATATGGGTTCGTCAGCACGAAGCGACAGGAAGTCACCATACGGTTCTAGAATCGGCCTTAGCAACTTCAACGCCGTGCTCCTCAGAATGAGCACGTGCTCGCCGAGCCAAGGAAAATCGGAATATAGCCGGGGTGTTCCGTCTTCTTGCTCGCGCAGGAATTTCATCCGCGGCGGACGCCATCGCTTCTGGCCCAGGTCGCCGAGGCTCGCGAATAGCTGGTAGTCCTCGGCTTGTTGGGGAAGAACCCATTCCTGTCCCTCCACTACACGCGGACTATAGATTTTCACCCGACCTCCTGACCCGGCGCCGCCGACACCGGGACGTCGCTCGAGACATCGCGTCCGGTTTGGCGGACGCCCGTACCGAGCATATCATGCCAGATGACGCGGCGGCGGCGCGCGACGCTTTCCATGTGTTCCTACATCGCGACCGGTCGCATCAGGGCAGCCTCCGATGGTCGAGCAGGATGCGGTGGATCTGGATTCGCTTCGGTAATTCGATCAGGAACTCCGGGTCGCGGTCGAGATGGTGGACCTTGGTTGGCTCACCCTTGGTGAAAGCCGTCATCGATTCGTGGTCGGGCCAGTACGAGATGGTGGTGAACCAGCTTTCCCCTTCGCGATCCTCGCGAAACAACTGGACGCCCAGGGCGGTCTTCTCAAGCGGCGGAATACCTTCGGCTCTCAAATAGACTTCGTAAGCGTCGCCTACGTCAGCCCGGGTACGGCCGCGCCAGATGCGTGCGATGGTCGGCGTTGTCGTCATCGATCTTTCTCCTTTTGCACCTCTTCAAACCCTTGTGCTGGGCCATGGACGCGCGTCAGGAAGTCCCGCACCAGCGGAAGCGCGCTATCGAAATGGGTTTCCAGAAGCCAGTGGCCGGCGCCTTTCACTGCGGCCGGCATGTAGCCATCTTCCGGTCCCCAGGCGATGAGAGTCGGCGGCTGTCTTTCGCGCAAATAGGCATAGCTGCCAGCGCAGCGCTACCTGCTGGCTGATTCCGTTGCGCGTAGCGGCAGCGAGGCGTCGTAGGCGTTCCTAAAAATAGTCGAGCACCCCGCTGAAAGCAGTTGCTATTGCAATGACGTGGACGAGGCCAAGCGCCAACCAACCGGCGCGGCCGGCTTGAGCAACAAATGCCCCATAGGCAGGAAACTGTGCCACAGCCAACCCTAGGGAAAGGCTGGTAATCGTGTTGTCGGTCAAAAGAGTTGCCAACATGGGGATTGGATAGAGAATGCGGGCTAGCACATAGTCGCCATGCCCAGCTCCGGCCGAAAAGAGTGCCAGCAGGAAGGCAACGGGAGTAGCGCATAGGCCGAAAAGGAGACCTGCCTGCCATGAGAACTTTGGCAATGTCATTCCCTTCCCCATCAACCACATCTATGCGGATGCGTTCAGCCATAAGAACCGCGGCACTCGACAACAAAGATAGATCATGCGGATTTTCCTCGGTCGGTCCATTCGCTTTATCGCAGTTCCAGTAATCTGCAACGTTTACCCACTTTAACAAGCTCAATGTCCCCGTCTCAGGGCCGACTCCAGCTTGGAACCGACGGAACTTCTGGACGGCGATTTCGGCAATGGAATTCGACCATCCCAGCAACTACCCTAGCTTCAATCCATCACGCCTCGGCTGGACTCAAAGGCTTATCAAGAATGACCACACGATCTTCCTTTCTCGGCTTGCCCGATCGCCTCGCCGATGACACGGCCCCCCGCGCGGTGATCTTCGGCGCCGGGCACGGCAGCACCTATCCCGGCAAGGACAGCAGCGGTCATGCCTTGGCCGCCGATGCCATCCGCGTTGCGAGCCAGGGTGATGCCGCGCTCGTCGAGCATTGGGATTTCGATCTCGGCGGCCCGCTGTTCGACGGCAAGCCGGTCTGCTGCGTCGACGCCGGCGACATCCTGACCATCATGCATGACAATGCCGGCAACCGCGCCCGGATCGAGGCGAAGACGTGCGAGGTCCTGTCCTTGCCGGCCGTGCCCATCCTGCTCGGCGGCGACGATTCCGTGGTCAGTCCCTTCCTCGCCGGCTTCGCGGATCACGGGCCTGTCTGGATCCTGCAGATCGACGCCCATATCGACTGGCGAGACGAGGTGCATGGCGAACGCCACGGCTACTCCAGCCCGATGCGCCGCGCGAGCGAGATGGCGCATGTCGCCGGCATGGTGCAGGTCGGACTGCGCAGCGTCGGCAGCGCACGCCTCACGGAAATCGAAGCGGCGCGGCGCTATGGCAGCCGTTTCGTCACCGCCCGCGAGGTCCACGCCCTGGGTGTCGAAGCGGCGCTCGGCCATATTCCGGAAGGCGCGCGAGTCGTCGTTACCCTCGACTGCGACAGTCTCGACCCCGGCATCATGCCGGGCGTGGCCGCGCGTACGCCCGGCGGCCTCACCTATACGCAGGTCATCGATCTCATCGCGGGCCTGGGCAAGCGAGCGAGGATCGCCGGATTCGATCTTGTGGAGCTCTATCCGCCAGCCGACAGTGACGGCCTGTCGGCGCTCACCGCCGCGCGCCTTCTTGTCAATGTTATCGGCGCCTTGGTCAGGCAGGTCTGAGACCCGACCTGAGATCGAATACAGCCCCGGTCCGGCTTTGCGCCCGCTTCATGGCTTGCAGGAAAACTTTACCGAGGCCCCTGCTCCAGGCTGATCCGGTAACTCAGCGAACGCCTCGCGCCCGGCGCGATCAGCATCAGGCCGGGCTTGTCGGTGAACTCGCCATCGAAATCCAACGGACTGGCAATGCCGTGCCAGGGCTCGATGCACAGGAACGGTGCGCCGCCGGGTTTGGACCAGATGCCCACTTCCTGAAATCCCTGCCATGAGACCTCGATCGCCGGACCGTCATCGGCGCCGTAGCGAACGCTGTTGCTGGCCGGCCGGTCCAGGATCACAGCGTCGTCCTCAAACAGCCGTTCGGACAGCTCGAGCACAGTGCCTTTGACCGGCGTTGGCTGCGGCGTTGCGATGAGCAGGCCATCCTTCAGCCGGCGGATCGGCGCTGGCTCTGCCTGGGCAAACGTCAGGCGATAGGCGTCCTTGGCCATATCGGGCAGAACCGGCCAGTTGAACGCCGGATGCGCCCCGATCGACGCCGGCATCGGTTCGTCGGCCGGGTTGGTAATCTCGAATTCTATGTCGAGTTGCGCCTCGCCCAGCGTATAGGTCACGGCCAGTCGAAATGCGAACGGGTAGTGCGTTCGGGTTTCCGCGTCGTCGGTGAGCACCAGCGTGCAGCATCGAGGCCCCCTCTCCGCCCACATAAAAGGCTTGTCGCGGGCGAAGCCGTGCTGCGTCATCGGATAGGTCTGGCCGCGATGGTGCAGGTGATCGCCCTTCAGCCGGCCGACGATCGGAAACAGCATCGGCGAATGGCGCCGCCAGGCCGGTCCAGCCTGCCACAGGAACTCAAAACCTCGTGCATCCCGCAGGGAAACCAACTCTGCGCCGTGGGCGATGATGGTTGCCGATATGCCCTCGCCATGAAGCGTCAGCCTGTCCTGTTCCATATGTCCTCGCGGTTCGTCCGGCGTGGCCGGCAGGCTAGCAAATGGCCGGGCGTGAACTCAAGGTGGCGGACGGCATTTGCATTTCACGCGATCGCGATGAACCTTGATGGTGGGCCAGGCGCCCCTTTCGAAAGAAGATGGCCGGAGGTTTCCCTCCGGCCAGCCAAGACTCAAAGCTGTTGCCTTCTACGGTCCGGACTATTCCCGCTCGCCGGTAAAATTCAGCAGCAGCTGGAAGATGTTGATGAAATTCAGGTAGAGCGAGAAGGCACCGAAGACGGCGAGCTTCTGGCGCGACTCCGCATCGAAATTCTCGGCGTATTGCTCCTTGATCGTCTGCGTGTCCCAGGCCGTCAGGCCGATGAACACGGCGATGCCGATCACCGAGATAGCGAACTGCAGCGCGGTCGAGCCGAGGAAGATGTTGACGATGCTGGCGATCACCACGCCGATCAGGCCCATGATCAGGAAGGACGAGAACTGCGTCAGGTCGCGCCTTGTCGTGTAGCCATAGAGACTGGTGGCGCCGAACATGGTGGCGGCGATGAAGAAGGTGCGGGCGATGCTGGTTCCGGTGAAGACCAGGAACACCGAAGCCAGCGACAGGCCCATGACGGCACAGAAGGCCCAAAACATCGCCTGCGCGCTTGCCGCCGACATGGTCTGCATCTTGAACGAAAACAGGAGCACGAAGGCGAGCGGCGCCAGCATCACCACCCATTTCAGCGGGCTGGAAAAGATCGGCACATAAAGCGCCGGCGTCGACGACACCAGGAAGGCGACAAGGCCGGTAACCACCAGGCCAAGGCCCATATAATTGTAGACGCGCAGCATGTGTTGGCGCAGGCCCTCGTCATAGACGGCTCCAGTACGGGCGCCTGTGCCCACGCGGTATCCAAGATTGGGCGTATTCATTCGAGGTCTCCTTTGTGGATTGGTCAGTAAAGCGTTCTGGCGAGCGTTTCGGCGGCGCGGTCGAGATCATGAACCTCGCTCTTGGCGACGACAGCGTAGGCGACATCGCCGATCTGGAAATAGGCCGAGGAGATGTCGCCCGAGGGCGCCACGGTCGGCTTGACCACATCGAAAGTGCCCGGCCGGATCGCGAACAGCGAAACCAGGCCCATCTCCTTGGTGTCGACCGCAATCTCGACACTCGGGCCGAAGCGCGACGGATAGATCTGCACGTCGCGGACCTTCCAGTCCTTCGGCAGCGCCGGCATGACGATGGCGGTGGCGGCGCGGATCTCGCCGGCATTGTAATTAGGCGCCTCGGTCTGCGAGGGCATGTTTTCGCGCAGCAGCGTCGTCCTGTGTGCCTGTACCGCCTCGTCGACATAGGCGGGCGGCTGCGGTGAAGCGACGACCTTGGTCACCGACATCGGCCCGACGATGCCGTTGGCCAGCCAGCCGGCGGCAACGAAAGCGGCGACCGCTGCCGCGCGTTGCAGCACACCGAAGATGTGGCCCCGGCCAAGCCCCCTCTCCAGCCGCCGCGCGGCATCGGCCGTCGCCGGCCGCGCCATGCCTTCGGAGCCGGCCAGCGCCACGCGCAATTCATCGCGGGTGCGCATATCCGACATCACACGCGCGGCCCTGTCCGGACGCGCCGACAGGAAGGCTTCGACCTCGATGCGGCGGCTAACGTCGAGCTGGTCGTCGACATAGGCGTCGAGATCGGCGTCCGTAACCGGGTCGACAAGAGCGGTCATGAGTCACCTCCCACGATCCTGAGATGATTTTTTACGCGTGCCGGCGCCTCTTCCATCTGGCGCAGGGCGGCGCGCGCCCTGCCGATACGCGACATGAGCGTGCCCAGCGGCACGCCGCTGGCGTTGGCGGCCTGCTGGTAAGAGAGCCCTTCGATGGCGACCAGATGCAGTGCCGAGCGCTGCTCTTCCGGCAGGCTGAAAAAGGCTTCGCGAACCTGCGCCAGGCGCACGGAATGGTCCTGCGGCGCCGGGGTGCTGCCGTCGGCCAGATATCGGGCCTGTTCGAGGCGTGCCGCTTCCGAGCGGCGCGAGCGCACGCGGTCGATGAAGGTGTTGTGGACGATCGACAGCAGCCAGGCGCGCAGGTTTCCGCCCGAGCGGAACGTGCCGCGCCGCTCATAGGCGCGCACCAGCGCGTCGTGGACGAGATCCTCGGCCTCGACGCCGTCGCGCGTCAGCGAACGGGCGTAGCGCCGCAGCGACCCGAGCTGTCCTAGGATGTCAAAGCGTGGCATCGACCGTTTCATGCCCTGTTTACGGAGCATGTGGGGATTTTAATCCCGGCCCTGCCGATTTTTCTTCGCGCGAAAATATCGGTTGCAGGTATCTCGTCTCGCCTAGGTTCCGTGAACGCCCTTAGGTCCAAGTGGTTTTGCCGGTTTGGGAACCGTGACACCGCTGGCGCGCAACACCCACCGGCGGCCGTCGCTACGAAAATCGGTGATGCTCAGTGGCTCGACGTCGATCTTTGAGCTGGCGGCAAGCGACGCCCCGAGAACATGCAGGATCGCGGCGCGGATGACGCTGGCATGGGTCACGGCGATGGTATGGCCACGTTCGGCGATTAATCGATCCATCAATCCAGCGGTCCGCCGGGCAACATCGGCCAGCGACTCACCACCATGCGGGACCGCATTCGGATCCGTAAGCCATGCGGCGATTTCTTCAGGCTGTCGCGCCTGCACCTCTTCAAAGCTCTTGCCTGCCCATCGTCCGTTATTCTGGTCGGCCAGCATCGGATCGACGGACGCGTTCAGCGACAGCGCCTCGGCGGTCTGACAGGCGCGAAGCGCCGGCGCTGTCCACACACGGTCGGCGCGACGCAGCGTCCCGCGCATCGCCTTTGCCAATGTCAGCGATCGTGGCTCCAGCGGTTCATCCGAGGGAAACCGCCCTTTCCGGGTCGCCGCCGTGGCACCGGCGCAGATCATGGTCAGACGGACGAGCATGGCATGCCTTCTCTGAAGTGGTTGAAAAGCCGCACCAGCAGGTGCCGCCTTTCGCGCCGGCGCGATCAAAATCGCTGGTGAAACGTGGCCAATTTGCGTATCACTCCGCCGCGCCAACGGAACCATAATGATGTTCGAAGACCTGCAGCCAGCTGCCGCCGACAAGATTCTTGCGCTGATCGGCCTCTATCGCGCCGATCCACGCCCTGGCAAGGTCGATCTCGGTGTCGGCGTCTACAAGGATCGCGACGGCAAGACGCCGGTTATGCGGGCCGTGCGCGAGGCCGAGAAGCGACTGCTGCAGAGCCAGGATACCAAGACCTATCTCGGCCTTGCCGGCGATACCGGGTTCAACACTATGATGGCCAAGCTCGCCTTCGGTCCAGGCGCGGACCTGTCGCGCATCCGGGCGGCACAGGCGCCCGGTGGCTCCGGCGCGCTGCGGCTGGTGGCAGAACTGCTCAAGCGGACGCGTTCGGATGCCACGGTCTGGGTCTCCGACCCGACCTGGCCGAACCATATGCCGGTGATGCGTGCCGCCGGCCTGCAGATTCGCGAATATCCCTATTTCGATGCGGCCTCGGGAGCGGTTCGTTTCGACGACATGCTGGCGGCGCTGCGGTCGGCCAACAGCGGCGACGTGGTGCTGCTGCATGGCTGCTGCCACAATCCGACCGGCGCCAATCTGGACGCGGCCCAGTGGGAGGCCATCGCCGATCTGGTCGTCGAGCGCGGCCTGCTGCCATTTGTCGACATCGCCTATCAAGGCTTTGGCGACGGCCTGGAGGCCGATGCCCTCGGCTTGCGGCTGCTGGCCGCGAAAGTTCCGGAAATGGTTGTCGCGTCGAGCTGCTCGAAGAATTTCGCGGTGTACCGCGACCGGGTCGGCGCGGCGATGGTCCTGGCCAGGGACGGCGCGCAGGCCGACGTCGCGATGAGCCAGATGCTGTCGGCGGCGCGCGCCATGTATTCTATGCCGCCCGACCATGGCGCGGCGGCGGTGCGCATCGTCCTGGAAGACGCCGCGCTGCGTGCCGACTGGGAAGCAGAACTGGAAGAGATGCGTCTTCGTATGCTGAGGCTTAGGGTCGCATTGGCCGAGGCGCTGCGCCGGCAATCCAATTCCGACCGCTTCGACTTCGTTGCCAGCCATCGTGGCATGTTCTCGCGGCTCGGCCTCACGGAAGCGCAGGTCGAAAGGCTGCGCGCCGAGCACGCCGTCTACATGGTCGGCGACAGCCGCATCAACGTCGCCGGCCTGCCCGAGGACGGCATGGATGACCTCGCCAAGGCGATCGTTTCCGTGCTGGACTGACGAGGCGGGTACGGTGCGCCTGTGGACAAGGTCCCCTCGCCGGCTGACAGCGTTGGCCGAGTGGCGGTTCGCGCGATAGCATCCGCACCATGACGCCATCGAAAGACATTTCACGCCTGATCGAGATCATGGCGGCGTTGCGCGCGCCGAAGACCGGCTGCCCGTGGGACATCGAGCAGGACTTCTCCACCATTGCGCCCTACACGATCGAGGAGGCCTACGAGGTGGCGGATGCCATCGCGCGCGGCGATCTCGACGATTTGCGCGACGAACTCGGTGACCTCCTGCTGCAGGTCGTCTACCATGCCCAGATGGCGCAGGAAGCCGGCGAATTCGCCTTCCCTGACGTTGTCCAGGCCATCACCACCAAGATGATCCGCCGCCATCCGCACGTGTTTGGCGACGAGAAGGCCCGCAGCGCCGGCATGGCCAAGGGCATGTGGGAGAAGATCAAGGCGCAGGAGAAGGCCGAGAAGCGACAAGCCCGGCTCGCGCGCGGTCTTGACCCGGAGGACAACGGCAAGGGGTTCCTGGACAGCGTTCCGGTCGCCCTGCCCGCCTTGACGCGAGCGCTGAAGCTTCAGGAAAAAGCCGCCCGCGTCGGCTTCGACTGGAGCGAGGCTGCTCCCATCCTGGACAAGATCGAGGAAGAGATCGGGGAGTTGCGCGAGGCTTTGGCCAGGGGTGAGACGGCCTCGATCAAGGACGAGTTCGGCGACATGTTGTTTGCCGTCGTCAATCTCGGCCGTCACCTGAAGCTCGATTCGGAGGTGGCGCTCAGCGGCACCAACGAGAAATTCCGCTCACGCTTCCACTATGTCGAGCATGCCCTGGAAAAATCAGGCGGCTCGCTGGAGGAAGCTAGCCTGGAGGAGATGGAAGCGCTCTGGCAGGAAGCAAAGACTGCAAGGTAAGCCTCTATAGCTCCGGCAATTCCGGACGGAAAGCGCGATACTTATCCTGGAATTTCTGCGCGTTAGCCGTTGTTTTTGCGACGCAATCGGCTTTCAATCTCTTCGCGGGCGCTTTGCGTGGCCTTCAGCGAAACGGTGGCGCTGCCATCGTCATTGTCGGTTCGCGAAACGACATCGCCATTGCGATAAAGCCAGTCGACCAGGCCGAATTGTGCCGGCTCGATCGTCACCGTCAGGTCTTGCAGTTCGCCGGCCATCCGCGTTTCGATGACCGCTTTCAGCGCATCGATGCCTTCGCCTGACACCGCCGATACGGCAATCGGCGGCTCCTTGGAACCGTCGGCGCTGTCGGCAAGCAGCCGCTGCCTGTTGCCTTCGTCCAGCAGGTCGATCTTGTTCCAGACTTCGATCACGCGCCTGGTGTCGCTGGCGTCGACGCCGAGATCGGCGAGGATGCGCTCGACATCCTCGGCCTGCGCCGCCGTGTCGGGATCGGAAATGTCGCGCAGATGGATGACGAGATCGGCCTCGACCACCTCTTCCAAGGTCGCCCGGAACGCCGCGATCAGATGCGTCGGCAGGTCCGAAATGAAGCCCACCGTATCGGAAAGAATGATCGGCGTGCCATGCGGCAGCCGCACGCGGCGCAGTGTCGGATCCAGCGTGGCGAACAGCATGTCCTGCGCCAGCACCCCTGCTCCGGTCAGCTTGTTGAACAGCGTCGACTTGCCGGCGTTGGTGTAGCCGACTATCGCCACCACTGGAAACGGCACCTTCTTGCGCTTGGCGCGGTGCAGGTCGCGGGTGCGGCGCACGGTTTCCAACTCGTGCTTCAGCTTTATGATCTTTTCCTGCAACTGCCGCCGATCGGATTCGATCTGCGTTTCACCGGGGCCACCGAGGAAGCCTGCACCGCCACGCTGACGCTCCAGGTGGGTCCAGCTGCGCACCAGGCGGCCCTTCTGGTAGTTGAGATGGGCAAGCTCGACCTGCAGCGTGCCTTCCTTGGTGCGCGCCCGTTCGCCGAAGATCTCCAGGATCAGCCCGGTGCGATCCAGCACCTTGGCGTTGAATTGCTTCTCGAGATTGCGCTGCTGCACCGGCGTCAGCGGATGATCGACGATGACCACTTCCGCCTGCCCTTCCTTGACGATCCCGGCGAACTCCTCGACCTTGCCGCTGCCCAGCAACGTCGCCGGGCGCGGGTCGTTGACGGTCACGACCGCCGTATGGATCAGATCAAGGTCGATGGCGCGGGCAAGGCCGACTGCTTCGTCGTGGCGCGCCTCGGCCGAGCGCGTCAGCCGCGGACGGTTCGTGTCATCGTCGTTACGCGGTTGGCGGGTAAGCACAGGCACAATGACAACGGCCCGGGTCGGACCCTTGGCTTCCGTCCCGGGATGATGCGCTGGTTTTCCGCGAACCGTGCCGTCCGCGTCCTTCTCACGTGCCAATCAGGCGCCCTGGCTTTCCTCGCCATCGAACATCTGAACCGGCTGGCTCGGCATGATCGTGGAAATGGCGTGCTTGTAGACGAGTTGGGAGTGACCGTCGCGGCGCAGCAGGACGCAGAAATTATCGAAAGAAGTGACCACGCCGGTCAGCTTCACGCCGTTGATAAGAAAGATGGTGAGCGGGTTCTTGCTCTTGCGAACTGAATTCAGGAACAGGTCCTGAAGGTTTTGCGATCGTTCCGCCATTGTTTTTGTCTTTCGCCGATCCCCTTCGGTTTGCAGCCAATGCGCCAAATTAGCGAGCACATGTCAAGCGCGCAAACACCCTCTTGCCGTCAGTAACGACAAGCAGAACGAGATATATTGATGTTCATTCCACCTGTGCGGTTATCAGGCTGGACTTTTTTCCGCAATGTCAAAAAAGGCATGCCGCAACGAAAGTGTTATTGAGCCGGGGTGGCCATTGGCTATGGGATCGCCGTCAATGGCCACGATCGGCATGGCAATAGTCGTCGCGGAACTGATGAATGCTTCGCGGGCCGCTTTGGCCTCGGCGACGGAAAATTCCCGTTCCTCGATCTTCAGGCCGAGCCTTGCCGCGACTTCGAACATGGTGGTGCGCGTGATGCCGCGCAGAATGCCATGTTCGGCCGGCCGGGTGACCAGAACGCCATCCTTGGTAACGATCCAGGCATTCGACGACCCGCCTTCCTTGACGTTGCCGTCGGCATCCACGAACCACGCTTCCTGTGCGCCCGCTTCCTTGGCCTTCTGCTTGGCCAATACATTGGGCAGCAGCCCGACGGTCTTGATGTCGACACGGTCCCACCGGTTCTCCGGCACGGTGATGACGGCGATGCCGGTCTCGGCTCGCTTGGCTCCCGCGGCAGGATCGGCCTTCCTGGCTGTCACCACCAGCGCGGGCTTGACGTTCGCCGATGGGAAGACAAATTCCCGGCTGGCGACACCGCGCGTCACCTGAACATAGACCAGGCCGTTGACGACATGATTGCGGTTGACCACTTCGCGCAGGATCAGCGGCAACACATTGCGTGTCACCGGCCAGGCGATCGACAGTTCGGTCAGCGAGCGGTTCAGCCGGGCAAGGTGGCGCGGCATGTCGACGATGAAGCCGCGCGCCACCTCGCAGACCTCGTAAACGCCGTCGGCGAACTGGTAGCCGCGATCCTCGATATGCACGGCGGCATCGGCATGAGTGATGTAGCGCCCGTTCACATAGGCAATGCGCGGCATGGTCACCTCGGGAGATTTGGTTCGGCCTGTTTAAGCGATTCCGCCGTGCAGGTAACGGACAATCGCGTGGGCCACCGAGGATTGGGTCAGACGCCCAGCGACTTCAGCTTGCGGTGCAAGGCGGAACGCTCCATGCCGATGAACTCGGCTGTCTTCGAAATGTTGCCGCCGAACCGGTTGATCTGGGCGATCAGATAGTCCTTTTCGAACTGTTCGCGTGCCTCGCGCAGCGGCAGCGCCATTATATGCTGGTCCGACTGGTTCGGCGTGCGCGGCATGACATCCCCGATTTCGGACGGCAGCAGATCCGCGGTGATCGGCGCGTCCACGTCCTCGCCGCGCGCCAGGATCATCAGTCGCTCGACGTTGTTGCGCAACTGGCGCACGTTGCCCGGCCAGTTGTGCGCCTGCAGCACGGCCAGCGCGTCGTCGCCGATACGGCGTGGCTTGATGCCAGCTTGGCGGGCGATCTGCTTCATGAAGTTGTCGACGAGATAGGGAATGTCCTCGCGCCGCTCGGCCAGTCCCGGCACCATGACCGGAACCACGGCGAGCCGGTGATAGAGATCCTCGCGGAAACGCCCGTCGGCGATCATCGCCTCAAGGTTCTGCGAGGTCGAGGAAATGATGCGGACGTCGACCTTGACCCGCTTAGTACCGCCCACCCGCTCGAATTGCTGTTCGACCAGCACGCGCAAAATCTTGTTCTGCGTCTCGCGCGGCATGTCGGCCACTTCGTCGATGTAGAGAATGCCGCGATGGGCCTCCTCCAGCGCCCCCACCTTACGTTCGACCCCGTTCGATTCGGTGCCGAACAGTTCGATCTCCATGCGTTCAGGCGTGATATTGGCGGCACTCAGCGTCACGAACGGCCCGCCCTTGCGCGCCGACAGCGTATGAATGGCGCGGGCGGCCAGTTCCTTGCCCGATCCGGAAGGGCCAACGATCATCACCCGGCTGTTGGTCGGCGCGACACGCTCGATGGTCTGGCGCAACTGGCTCATCGCCGAGGACATGCCGATCAAATCGAAAGTCTCGCCGCTGCGCAGCTTGAGGTCGGAAACTTCGCGGCGCAGTTTCGAGGTCTCGAGTGCGCGTTCGGCAATGAGGATCAGCCTGTCGGCCTTGAACGGCTTTTCGATGAAATCATAGGCGCCGCGACGGATGGCGGAAACCGCCGTTTCGATGTTGCCGTGGCCTGAAATCATCACTACCGGCAGGTTCGGGTGCATGGTCTTGATCTCGTCGAGCAGCGCCAAGCCGTCCAGACGCGAACCCTGCAGCCAGATATCAAGGAAGATCAGCCTCGGTGCTCGGTCGGCGATAGCCGCCAGTGCGCTGTCGGCATCGAATGCCGTACGGGTTTCGTGACCCTCGTCACTCAGGATGCCCGCGACGAGTTCGCGGATGTCTTCCTCGTCATCGACGATGAGAATATCAGACGCCATTATCGACCTTTTCAGTTTCTCTTTCGTGGTCCGCCTTGGTTTCGCCGCGCGGCAGCGCGCTGGTTGCAGGCGGCAGGATGATGCTGATCATCGCGCCGCGCCCGCCGTGGAAATCCGCAGGCGCGTCATGGAGTTCCAGCCTGCCGCCATGGTCCTCCACGATCTTCTTGACGATAGCGAGACCAAGCCCGGTGCCCTTTTCACGCGTGGTCATATAGGGCTCCAGCAACCGTTGGCGATTCTCGCGCGGCAGGCCTTTGCCATTGTCGATGACATCGATGCGAATCGCGCCATTCTGACGGCCGGCTTGAATCCGGATTATGCCGTGCGAACCGTCCTTATGTTCCAGTCCGTCGATCGCCTCGGCGGCATTCTTGATCACATTGCCGAAAGCCTGGGCCATCAGCCGGCTGTCGAACGTGCCCTTGAGCGGCTCGTTGCCGAATATCCGCTGGAAGGTGATGTCGGCGCGGCTGACTTCGACCAGGAAGGAAGCCTCGCGCAGCGATTCGCGCAGGTCGATGGCCTTCATCTCGGGCTTTGGCATGCGCGCGAAAGCCGAGAACTCGTCGACCATGCGGCCGATATCCTCCACCTGCCGGATAATGGTGTCGGTGCACTGGTCGAAAACCTCGCGGTCTTCGGTGATGACCTTGCCGTAGCGGCGCTTGATGCGTTCGGCGGAAAGCTGGATCGGCGTCAGCGGATTCTTGATCTCGTGGGCGATGCGCCGCGCCACGTCGGCCCAAGCGGATGAGCGCTGGGCCTGAACCAGATCGGTGATGTCGTCGACGGTCACGACATAGGATTTTTCCTCCGAGCCGTCGTCGCCTGCCTCGATGGTGACCTGCACATTGAAGGTCCGCTCGGCGCCGGCGCGATAGAAGGTCACCTGTTCGCGGTAGACCGGCTTGCCGGATTTACGACCGATCTCGAAGACGCGGCCGACATGCGGCAGGATCGCGGAAAGATTCTGCCCAAGTGCCGCGCTGGCGGAAACGGCCAGCATCGATTCGGCAGAACGATTGACGATGGTGATGATGCCGTAAGGGTCGACGCCGATGACGCCGGCGGTGACGCCGGCAAGCACGGCTTCGGAAAAACGCCGCCTCTCATCGATCAGGTCCTTCGCCGACAGGATCTCGTTGCGTTGTGATTTGAGCTCCAGCAGCATCTTGTTGAACGTGTCGCCGAGCGAGGCGACATCGCCATCGGATGGCCGCACCGGCACCGCGACGTCGAGATTGCCGGTCGCGACTTCGTCGGCAGCGCCGATCAGCTGACGGATCGGCCGCACGAGCCGGTCGGCAACAGCTATGCCGGTCCAGATTGCCGATAGGATGATGATCAGGGTCAGCGACAGATAGGGCAGCGCAAACGCCACTTGCGAGGTACGCCTGTTGTCCTCGAGATTGCGATACTCGTCGGTGTTGGACCTGACGATCTGCCGCGCCTTGATCACCTCGGGGTCGACCAGACGGATGGTGTAGAGATAGAGGCCATCGAGCTCGCGCAGCTTGACGATGGCGCCCATGATGTTGCGCGTGCGCGGCTCGATCAGCACCGGCTTGCCGTCGGTGGCGGTGGCCACCGCTCCTTCCGGCGGTTCCGGCATGGCGAAATCGGCATCGGTCTTGGCGCTCATGACGAAGGAGCCATCGGGCTTGATCAGGGCGGCATGCGCCAGCGAGCGCCCCACGGCTTCCTTGTTCATGAGATCGAGAAAGCCGGTGCGATCGAGGCCGTAGAGCGTTCGCGACGCATCGAGATCGTAGGCCATCGACAACGTCGTACCCTGCAGGTTGCGCGCGTTCTCCTGCACATAGGCGTCGGCGATCGACAGGGACGAATTGACGATTGTCTTGGTGCGAATTTCGAACCAGCGATCAAGGCCGATATCGAGCGTGATCGAGGCGATGATCGCCACCATGATGGCGGGAATGGCGGCAACGAGAGCGAACATGGCAACGATGCGCACATGCAGCCGAGAAGCCGCTTTGCCATGCCGGCGCGCCATGACGATGCGATGCACCTCGCGTCCAACCAGCGCGATGAGGAAGAGCACGAAGGCGGCGTTGAGAGCGATCAGCGCCCAGGTCGTTTTGGCGTCAGGCGCAATCGGTGTCGCACCGACCAGGATGGCGAACGAAATAGCCGCCATGACCAAGGCACCGACGACCGCCACCACGCCGGGGAGTGCCAGCAGCCGGCGCCCGTCGCGCGCGCCAGGTTCGCTGAAGAGCGGTTTGTTGAGTACAGGTGTCTGCGGAGCCATGTCGCCGTCTAGAGCCAGTGATTGCGTCCGATCTATGCAACGCATTGTGGCGATTATGCAACAAGTGTGACAACTACAGGACTCTTTCCCCGGTCGGTCCCCTGAAAAGATCCTGTATGCAGCGCGGGCTCAGGTCTGGCGGGAGGACTTGTAAACGTTGACGCCCAATTCGCGAATCTTCTTGCGCAGGGTGTTGCGGTTGAGTCCCAGGAGCTCAGCGGCCTTGATCTGGTTGCCGCGGGTTGCCGTCATCGAAGCCAGCACCAACGGATATTCGACTTCGGACAAGATACGCTCGTACAGACCGGCAGGCGGCAATTCGCCCGCAAAGGAGGCGAAATAGCGCTGCAGGAAGTGCTCCACCGCCTGCCCGATGGAAAGATCGTCGGGAATGAGGTTGCCGCCACCCGGTACCACGGGGCGTTCGCCCGTCTTGAGCTCCGTCTCGATGATCTCGGCGGAAATCTCGTCCTGCGAATAAAGCGCGGCGAGCCTGCGGACCAGGTTTTCCAGCTCGCGCACATTGCCTGGCCAGGGATAGCGCTTCATCAGTTCGATGCCGCCGGAAGAGATGCGCTTGGTCTGCAGCCCCTCCATTTCGCCGAGCTTGAAGAAATGGCGCACCAGATCGGGCACATCCTCGGAGCGTTCGCGCAGGGCCGGCAACCTGAGCGGCACGACATTGAGACGGTAGAAAAGATCCTCGCGGAAGAGGCCCTGGTTGATCAGCGTACGCAGGTCCTTGTTGGTGGCGGCGACAATGCGCACATCGGTCTTGATCGGCGTGCGGCCGCCGACAGTCGTGTACTCGCCCTGCTGCAGGACGCGCAGCAAGCGCGTCTGCGCCTCCATCGGCATGTCGCCGATCTCGTCAAGGAACAGCGTGCCGCCCTCCGCCTGCTCGAAACGGCCAGTCGAGCGGCTCTGCGCGCCGGTGAAGGCGCCCTTCTCGTGACCGAACAGTTCCGATTCAATAAGGTCGCGCGGGATAGCCGCCATGTTGATGGCAACGAACGGGCCGCCACGACGGCGCCCATATTCATGCAGCGCTCGTGCCACCAGTTCCTTGCCGGTGCCCGATTCGCCCGAAATCATCACCGTCAGGTCGGTCTGCATCATGCGCGCCAGCATGCGGTAGATGTCCTGCATGGCCGCCGAACGGCCGACCAGCGGCATCGTTTCGGGCGGCTCTTCTTGCCTGGCATCGATCTTCGGCCGCCGGGGCTCGGACAAAGCGCGGTTGACGATGTTGAGGAGTTCGGTCAGATCGAAAGGCTTCGGCAGATATTCATAGGCGCCCGTTTCGGAAGCGCGGATCGCCGTCATGAAGGTATTCTGGGCGCTCATGACGATGACAGGCAGTTCCGGCCGCGCCTTCTTGATGCGCGGCAGCATATCGAAAGCGTTCTCGTCAGGCATCACGACATCGGTGATGACGAGATCCCCCTCGCCAGCCGCCACCCAGCGCCACAGGGTCGAGGCGTTGGAGGTGACGCGCACCTCGTGACCGACACGCGACAGGGCCTGATTGAGAACGGTGCGGATCGCAGCATCGTCGTCGGCGACCAGAATATTGCCGCGAACGGTCATTTGCGGTCTCCTTCACCGTCTTGATCAGCGCCAAGCGCCGTTTCCTTCCAGGCCGGCATCAGAACCCGGAATGTTGTCGCGCGCGGCGTCGAATCGCATTCGATGATGCCGCCATGTTCACCGACGATCTTGGCGACCAGCGCCAGCCCGAGCCCCGAGCCGTTCGGCTTGGTGGTGATGAAGGGATCGAACAGGATCGGCAGGATATCCTCCGACACGCCGGAACCATTGTCGCGCACGCAGAACTCCAGCGGCAGCGACACGCGGTCCTGCGTCCCCGGAACCGAAACGCGAATACCGGGCCGGAAGGCGGTGGACAGCACGATCTCGCCCTGGGGGTCGCTACCGATTGCCTCGGCGGCGTTCTTGATCAGATTGAGGAACACCTGGATCAGCTGATCACGATTGGCAAACACCGGAGGCAATGATGGATCATAGTCCTCCAGTATCTTGATTTTCCTAGCGAAACCGTTCTTTGCGATCGCTTTCACGTGATCGAGCACCACATGGATGTTGACGGGATAGCGGTCGATCGGCCGCTCGTCGGAAAACACCTCCATGCGGTCGACCAGCGACACGATACGGTCCGTCTCATCGGTGATCAGCCGCGTCAGCGCGCGATCCTCATCGGAAGCGGACAGCTCGAGCAGCTGAGCCGCCCCCCTGATACCGGAGAGCGGGTTCTTGATCTCATGCGCCAGCATCGCCGCCAGACCGGTCACCGAGCGCGCGGCGCCGCGATGCGTCATCTGCCGGTCGATCTTGTCGGCCATCGACCGCTCCTGGAACATGACCACGACGGAGCCCGGAAACTCCGGTACCGGCGCGACATAGAGATCGACGACCTTTTCGATGCCGAGGCGCGGCGACGAAACGTCGACCCGATATTCGTTGACGGGCGCGCGGCGCTCGCGCACCTGGTCGACCAGTGTCAGCAGCGGACTGCCGAAGGGTATGAGCTTGGACAGGGTGTTGCGCGCCAGCATGGTCGCGCTGGAGCGAAAGAAGTCCTCGGCATCGGCATTGGCGAAGGTGATGAAGCCTTCCTCGCTGATCATGATCACCGGGCGGCGGATCGTGTTTAGTACGATCTGGGCAGCATCCGCCATTTCAACGCCTTGGCCAGGGGTTGCGTTCATGCGGCGCTCCGCAGGTTCAAGGTTTGCGGATCGCGCGAAAACACGTCACGCAGCAAGGCAATGACGCGGGCCGGTTCGGACGCGGTCAATATCGCTTTCCTACTCTCGCCAGCGACACCCCCGGCACTTCGGTCGAGATACCAGCCCAGATGCTTGCGCGCTTGACGCAGGCCGCTCTCGATGCCGTAAAGCGCCAGCATATCCTCGTAGTGGGCGGCGACATAGTCGGTAAGCGCTTGCGGGGTCTCGGGAATGCCGGGCGAAAATGTCCCGGCGGCAGCCGCAGCGATGCTGCCGGCGACCCACGGCGCGCCATAATGGGCGCGACCGACCATCAATGCGTCGGCGCCGGACTGTTCGAGAACGGCGGCTGCCTCGCTTGGGGAGCAGACATCGCCATTGGCGACGACCGGAATGGAAACAGCCTCCTTGACGCGAGCGATGGCGCGCCAGTCCGCCTTGCCCTGGTAGAACTGGCAGCGTGTGCGGCCATGAACCGTGACCATTCTGACGCCCGCCTGCTCGGCCCGGCGCGCCAGGACAGGAGCGTTGAGTGCGCCTTCGTCCCAACCCAGCCGCATCTTGACCGTCACCGGCACCTTGACCGCGCCTACCACGGCCTCGATCAGCGAGAGCGCGTGGTCGAGGTCCAGCATCAATGCCGAACCGGCATAGCCACCGGTGACCTTCTTGGCCGGGCAGCCCATATTGATGTCGATGATGTCGGCGCCCTCGCCGGCGGCGATCCGCGCGCCTTCGACCATATGCATGGCCTCGCGCCCGGCAAGCTGCACCATGTGGACGGGCAGTCCGGAATGGCGTATCCGCAGGCCACAACCCGCCCTGCCCTTGGCGAGTTCGCCGCTGGCCACCATTTCGGACACCACCAGGCCTGCGCCATGCCCATGGGCGCGCTGCCTGAACGCCTCGTCCGTGATCCCCGACATTGGCGCGAGGAAGACGCGGTTGCGTATTCTGACGCCGCCGACGTCGAGAGACTGGGCCAATCCGGTCAAGTTAACCATGCACAAAAACCAAGCACGTCCATTCGTTGCACATTCTCTAGCCAGATCGAGAGAAATGTGCAACGCGGAATGACGCCACATTAAGGCGCAATTGGGAAAATGCTGGCCTTCGGCCTTGGCCGCGACTAGGACCGGACTGCATGACTGGCGCAACCGAAAATCAGGCTCCGGATCCGGGTGGCAAAGTCGCGGTGGTTATCGTCGCGGCCGGCCGCGGCGCGCGCGCCGGACAAACCGATGGTCCGAAGCAATATCAACGAATTGGCGGACGCGCCGTTATCGCTCGTGTGATAGACATTTTTCTGGCGCACCCACTCATCGGCCGGATTGTCGTGGCGATCCATGCAGAGGACCGCGAGCTTTTTCAGCAAGCGGTCGGAACCGATGCGGATCGGGTAACGGCAATTGCCGGAGGCGCGACCAGGCAGGATTCGGTTCGGCTCGGGCTGCAGGCGCTGAGAAGCTACGCGCCGGACAAGGTCCTCATCCACGACGCCGCGCGCCCCTTTGTCGACATGGATCTGATCGACCGCACCATCGCGGCCATCGGCGAACGTGAAGGCGCTCTTCCCGCCCTGCCGGTCGCCGATACGCTGAAACGCGAATCGGCGACCGGCATGGTCGGCGAAACGGTGCCACGGAGCGGGCTGCACGCGGCGCAAACACCGCAAGGCTTTCCCTTCCTCGCGATCATGACGATGCATGAGCAAGCCTATAACAGCGGCAAATCCGACTTTACCGACGACGCGTCGATCGCCGAATGGATGCAAATGCCGGTAAAGCTCGTTCCGGGATCGCCCGACAATGTCAAACTCACATGGGCACGGGACATCGCCATGGCGCACCAGCGACTTTCCAGCGAGCGGACACACTTTCCCGATATCCGCACCGGCAATGGCTACGATGTCCACGCCTTCGAGCCCGGCGACCATGTTACGCTTTGTGGCGTCGCCATCCCGCATGACAGGAAACTTTCGGGTCATTCCGACGCGGATGTCGGCCTGCACGCCCTGACCGACGCGCTGCTGGCGACCTGCGGGGCCGGCGACATCGGCACGCACTTTCCTCCATCCGATCCGCAGTGGAAAGGCGCTGCATCGCGGATATTCGTCGAACATGCCGCAAGACTGGTGCGCGAGCGCGGCGGACGCATCGCCAATGCCGATATCACGCTGATCTGCGAGGCGCCGCGCGTCGGCCCGCACCGCGAGGTGATGACATCAGTCCTTTCCCTAATGCTGGGGATTTCCGCCGACCGCATCTCGGTCAAGGCGACAACCAACGAGAAACTCGGCTTTGTCGGTCGCGAGGAAGGTATCGCGGCGATCGCCACCGCCAGCGTGGTGTTTCCAGGCGAGGTTCCGGAATGACCAACAGCGAACTGGCAATCGCCCTGTTTGAGGCGTGCCGGCAGCGCGGCATCATGCTGGCGACCGCGGAAAGCTGTACCGGCGGGATGATCATCGCCGCGCTGACCGACATTGCCGGTTCTTCCGCCGTGGTCGATCGCGGCTTCATCACCTATTCCAACGAAGCCAAGATGGACATGCTCGGCGTTCGCGCCGCCACGCTCGAGGTGCATGGTGCGGTCTCGGGCGAGACAGCCATCGAGATGGCCGCCGGAGCGCTCGCCCGTTCGCGTGCCGGGCTGGCGCTGGCCGTCACCGGCATTGCCGGTCCGGGTGGCGGTTCCAGGGAAAAGCCGGTCGGGCTGGTCTGGTTTGGCGTTGCGGTGAACGGCCGACCCGTGACGGCTGAACGCAAGCTGTTTGCCGACAATGGCCGTGACTTCATCCGCCGGGAAACGGTCCATCATGCACTTGAGATCGGCTTGCAGGCGCTTGGCGAGAGTCAGGCCGCCGGTTTCTTGCCGTAGATGATGTCGGCGCGCTTTTCAAAAGCTTCGGCGAACATGCGGAAGGCACGATCGAACATCGTGCCCATCAGCGCACCCAGGATGCGGCTCTTGAATTCATAGTCGATGAAGAAGCGCACGGCACAACCGGCACCATCCGGCTCGAACCGCCAGACATTTCTCAGATATTTGAACGGGCCGTCAATATACTTCACGTCGATGGCATGTTCGTCGGGCTTGAGCAGCACCTGCGTCGTGAAAGTCTCCCGGATCGCCTTATAGCCGATGCTCATGTCGGCCACGAGGATGGTGCGGCCGTCACGCTCCTTGCGCGAGCGGACCGCCAACGCTTCGCAAAGCGGCAGGAATTGCGGGTAAGTTTCGATGTCGGCGACCAGCGCGAACATCTGCTCAGGCGTGTGGGCGACGCGGCGGGTGGCTTCGAATTTCGGCATGAAACCGGCGTTAGACCAATTTCTGGAGCTGCGCTTCGCGCGCGGCGCGCAGCCGGGCGAAATCGTCGCCGGCATGGTGCGAAGAGCGTGTCAGCGGGCTCGATGCCACCAGCAGGAAACCCTTTGTCTTGCCGATCGTCTCGAAGGACTTGAATTCCTCCGGCGTGACGAAGCGGATCACCGGGTGGTGCTTCTTCGACGGCTGCAGGTATTGGCCGATGGTCATGAAGTCGACATTGGCCGAACGCAGATCGTCCATTAATTGCAGGATTTCGTTCCGCTCCTCGCCAAGGCCGACCATGATGCCGGACTTGGTGAAAATCGACGGATCGAGTTCCTTGACCCGCTGCAGCAGCCGGATCGAGTGGAAATAGCGGGCGCCCGGCCGGACCTTAAGATAATTCGACGGCACGGTTTCGAGGTTGTGGTTGAAGACGTCGGGCCGGGCCGCCACGACGATCTCCAGTGCGCCTTCCTTGCGCAGGAAATCGGGCGTCAGGATTTCGATGGTCGTCAGAGGCGTTGCCGCCCGGATCGCACGGATGACATCGGCGAAGTGCTGCGCACCGCCATCGTCGAGATCGTCGCGGTCAACGGAGGTGATGACGACGTGGCTGAGGCCCATTTGCTTGACGGCATGCGCGACACGCGCGGGCTCGTCGGAGTCGAGTGCGGTCGGGATGCCAGTGGCGACATTGCAGAAGGCGCAGGCGCGCGTGCATATCTCGCCCATGATCATGAAGGTGGCGTGCTTCTTTTCCCAGCACTCACCGATGTTCGGGCAACCGGCCTCTTCGCATACGGTCACCAGCTTGTGCGATTTCACGATCTCACGTGTCTCGGCATATCCCTTCGACACCGGCGCCTTGACGCGGATCCAGTCCGGCTTGCGCAATACCTCCTGGTCGGGCTTGTGGGCCTTCTCGGGATGCCGCAGCCGCGGCGCGTTGGCGATCGTGTCGAGGACAGTGACCATCTGAACCCTGGCCTTTCTTGCGACCGCCCGTCGGCGATCGTCACCTTAACGTCATCTAGGACTTTTCGGGACAAAGAAAAAGGCTGCAGCGGCGCATGCCGCTACAACCGTTTTCGCATAGCCGAAAACGATATCGACTAACGGCGCACCAGGCGACCTACCCAGATCAGCAGGCAGGCACCGATGAATCCGGTGATCAGATAAGCGGTCCAGCCGACGCCGAATACGCCGATGTTGAGGGCCTGCAGGACTGCATTCAGCACCACCGCGCCAACGATGCCCATGATAATGTTCATGAATATGCCGGTGTTGCTCTTCATGACCATTTCGGCCAACCAGCCTGCCAGGCCGCCGATGATGATTGCTGCGATCCAGCCCACGCCGTTCAAGTGCATATGCCTTCTCCTTGCGCCAGTAAAAATGCATTGGAAAACGAACTGCCTCGCCGTCGAGATCCCACGGCTTTGACAGCTGAGTCTCCCGCGGGGAATCTATCATGCGTTCAAGGCGCGGCCATAGGCGTCTAGCACGCTTTCCTTCATCATCTCGGATAGCGTCGGATGCGGGAAGATGGTGTGCATCAGCTCTTCCTCGGTGGTTTCGAGGTTCATCGCCACGACAAAACCCTGGATCAGTTCCGTGACTTCGGCGCCGACCATGTGTGCGCCGAGCAACTGACCGGTCTTCTTGTCGAAGATGGTCTTGATGAAGCCTTGGTCTTCGCCAAGCGCGATGGCCTTGCCGTTGGCCCCGAACTGGAAGCGGCCGACGCGGATATCCTTGCCCTCGGCCTTGGCTTTTGCTTCCGTCAGTCCAACCGAGGCGACCTGCGGATTGCAGTAGGTGCAACCAGGGATCTTGAGCTTGTCCGTGGCGTGAACACCGGGGAAGTTCGCGATCTTTTCGACGCACACGACGCCCTCGTGCTCGGCCTTGTGAGCAAGCATGGGCGGACCGGCGACATCGCCGATGGCGTAGATACCAAGCACATTGGTCTTGCCATACCCGTCGATGACCACGCAACCGCGCTCGGTCTTAACACCGAGTGCTTCAAGGCCGAGGTTCTCGATATTGCCCTGGACGCCAACGGCCGAGATCATGCGATCGGCTGTGATCTTCTCGACCTTGCCGTCTTTCATCTCGACATGCGCGGTAATCGAGTTCGTCCCCTTCTCGACCTTGGTTACCTTGGCCTCGAGGATGATCTTCATGCCTTGCTTCTCGAACTGCTTTTGCGCGAATTTCGAGACCTCGGCGTCCTCGACCGGCATCACCGCCGGCAGCAGCTCGACCACCGTGACCTCGGCGCCCATTGTGCGATAGAAGGAGGCGAATTCGATGCCGATAGCGCCTGAGCCCATCACCAGCAGCGACTTCGGCATCTCCTTCGGCACCATGGCTTCGAAATAAGTCCAGATCAGCTTGCCGTCCGGCTCTATGCCGGGCAGAGCGCGCGGCCGGGCGCCGGTCGCCAGGATGATGTGCTTGGCGGTGTAGGTGCCCTCGCCCTTGACGCCTTTCGGCACTGGAGGCTGCGGCTCCATCGGCTTCTTGGCCGTCTTTGAGACGACGATCTCGCCTGGTTTTGTCAGCTTGGCCTCACCCCAGATGACGTCGACCTTGTTCTTCTTCATCAGGAAGGCGACGCCGCCATTGAGCCTGAGCGACACTTTTCGCGACCGATCGACGACGGCAGCGGTATCGGCACTGATCTTGCCGCCATCGAGCTTCAGGCCGTAATCCTTCAGATGATCGGAATAATGCATGATCTCGGCCGACCGCAGCAGCGCCTTGGTCGGAATACAGCCCCAATTCAGACAGATGCCGCCTAGATGCTCGCGCTCGACGATCGCCGTCTTGAAGCCGAGCTGGGCGGAGCGCACCGCGGTGACATAGCCGCCGGGACCGGAGCCGATGATGATGACGTCGTAGTTCTCAGCCACGGGTTTTCTCCTTCAATCACAATTCCAGCATGACGCGCACGACCGGCGTCAGCGCCTCGCCAATGTTTCGCGTATTCTCGGCATCGAGGTGGACGCCATCGAGAGGTGTTGTTTGCGCCACCGTGCCAGCGTCGAAGAAGCCGCAGCCGACCTCGTCGGCGAGTGCGGCGTATTGCGGCGCAAGCTGCTTCGAGGCCTCATCGCCGCCGGCGAACATCTCCCTGAAGTCGGCATTTTCGGTGCGGCTGACAAGAGGCGGCGAAACGATCAGTATCTGCGGTGCCGGCCAGTCGAACGGATAGTCGTGGCCACGCACGATATCGATCAGCCGCTGGATGCCTTGCTTGGCGGCAACCGGGTTGCCATGGATCCATGGCTTCATGTCATTGGCGCCGAGCATGATGACGATCAGGTCGATCGGCGCATGCGTCGTCAACACTGTCGGCAGCAGCCGCGCGCCGTTGCGATCGGCTCCGGCCAGATGATCGTCGAAGGCGGTGGTGCGGCCATTGAGCCCCTCCGCGACGACTTGAACGCCTTCGCCGAGGCCTGCTTGCAGCACGCTTGGCCAGCGATCCCCAAGCGCATGACGGCCGCCTTCGGCATTGTAGCCCCAGGTCAGCGAGTCGCCGTAACAAAGCACCGTCTTCATCCGTTCAACCTGCCTTTGTGTCGGCCACGCCGCGCTTCACGCGCCAGCGTACGAACAACCAATGGATGACGATCGTCACCAGGCCCGGCAGACCGAGACCGGCAACCATCGGTATGTCTTTCCTGACCACCGCGGCGCTGCTGTCGCTGTAAAGGATCAGCGCGACCAGCAGGACGAGAAGCGCCACAAAGGCAATCAGCGTCCACTTGCCTGCGCTGGCGACGGCCGCGACCGGATCGTTCGTCAATTGCGCAACGAAGAAGATGAAGGTGACGACAAAAGTCACCAGCACCGAGAACATGAAGACGATGATGTATTCTTCCTCGGCGCCGGTGGCGACAGCCAACCATTGCGCGATAAGGCCGCCGGCCAAGCCGGAAATCAAAAAGGCGAAAAGGCTGGTGAAGAATATCCGCACAGCCTTTCCCTTTCCTAGACCAGCATGCCCATCGGATTCTCGATCAGCTTCTTGAAGGCGACCAGCAGTTCGGCCCCCAGCGCGCCGTCAACCGCACGATGGTCGGTCGACAGCGTCACCGACATCACGGTCGCTATTCTGATCTCACCATTCTTGACCACCGCCCGCTCCTCGCCCGCGCCGACCGCCAGGATCGTCGCATGCGGCGGGTTGATGACGGCGGCAAAGTCCTTGATGCCGAACATGCCGAGATTGGAGACGGCGGTCGTGCCGCCTTGATATTCTTCCGGCTTCAGCTTGCGGCTGCGGGCGCGGCTGGCCAGGTCCTTCATCTCGTTAGAGATGACCGACAGCGTCTTTTCATCGGCATGCCGGATGATCGGCGTGATCAGGCCACCGGGGATCGAAACGGCGACGCCGACATCGGCATGCCTGTGCTTGACCATGGCGCTCTCGGTCCATGAGGCATTGGCATCCGGCACCGCCTTCAAGGCCATCGCCATCGCCTTGATGACCATGTCGTTGACCGACAGCTTGTAGACGGGCGCCTCACCCTTGTCGGTCTTTTTCACCGGTGCCGCGGCATTGAGCTGAGTGCGTAAAGCCAGCAGCGCGTCGAGTTCGCAGTCGAGCGTCAGATAGAAATGCGGGATGGTGGTTTTTGCTTCGACCAGGCGCCGCGCGATGGTCTTGCGCATATTGTCGTGCGGGACGAGTTCGTAGGAGCCTTGCTCGAACAGTTTCAGCACCTGCTCGTCCGACATCGCCTTTACCGCCGGGGCGGAGGCAGGCGCGCCGGCCGGAGCCTTGGCAGCCGGTGCCGCCTTGGCGCCACCACCTGCAATCGCGGCATCTACGTCAGCCTTGACCACGCGGCCGTGCGGGCCGGTGCCGGTGACCGCAGAGACGTCGACGCCGGCGTCCTTGGCGATACGGCGGGCAAGCGGCGATGCAAAGGTGCGGTCGCCAGCCGCGTTGCCATTGGCGGCCGGAGCCGCCTGCGCCTTTGGGGCCTCGGCCTCGGCCTTTGGCGATTCAGCATTCGGCGCTTCGGCTTTGGGCGCATCCGCTTTCGGAGCTTCGGCTTTCGCCGGTGTGGCGCCGCCGCTTTTCGCCGCGGCGCCGGCATCTTCGCCTTCCGCCGCAAGCACCGCGATCAGCGCGTTGACCTTGACGCCCTCGGTGCCGGCCGGGACGACCAGCTTGGCAACCGTGCCCTCATCGACGGCCTCGACCTCCATCGTCGCCTTGTCGGTCTCGATCTCGGCGATCACGTCGCCCGGCGAAACCTTGTCGCCTTCCTTGACCAGCCACTTGGAAAGATTGCCCTCTTCCATAGTGGGCGAGAGCGCCGGCATGGTGATGTTGATTGGCATATTGTCCTCCCAGCCGGTTCAGCGATATGTGACGGCTTTGACGGCCTCGATGACTTCGCCGACATTCGGCAAAGCCAGTTTTTCGAGGTTCGCCGCATAAGGCATCGGCACGTCCTTGCCGGCAATGGTGATGACCGGTGCGTCGAGGAAATCGAAGGCGCGCTGCGAGACCTGGTTGGCGATGTGGTCGCCAACCGAATTCTGCGGGTAGCCTTCTTCGACCACGACCAGCCGGTTGGTCTTCTTGACCGAGGCGATGACGGTGTCGAGATCGAGCGGACGGATAGTCCTGAGGTCGATGATCTCGGCGTCAATCCCCATGCCGCGCAGCTCGGCTTCAGCCTTGACCGCATAGGTCATGCCGATGCCGAAGGAGACGATGGTGACATCCTTGCCTGCCTTGTGGATGCGCGCCTTGCCGATCGGCAGCACGAAGTCGTCCAGCTTCGGAACGTCGAAGGACTGGCCGTAGAGGATTTCATTCTCGAGGAAGATGACCGGGTTCGGATCGCGGATCGCTGCCTTGAGCAGGCCCTTGGCGTCGGCGGCCGTATACGGCATCACGACCTTCAAGCCTGGAATGTGGCTGTACCAAGCGGCATAGCACTGCGAGTGCTGCGCCGCGACGCGGGCCGCCGCGCCATTTGGCCCGCGGAACACGATCGGCGCGCCCATCTGGCCGCCCGACATATAGAGCGTCTTGGCGGCGGAGTTGATGATCTGGTCGATCGCCTGCATGGCGAAGTTGAAGGTCATGAACTCGACGATCGGCTTCAGCCCAGCCATCGCCGCACCGACACCAACGCCGGCAAAACCATGCTCGGTAATCGGCGTGTCGACGACGCGACGCGGCCCAAATTCCTGCAGCAAGCCCTGTGTGATCTTGTAGGCGCCCTGGTATTCGGCGACTTCCTCACCCATGACGAAGACATCGCCGTCGCGGCGCATTTCCTCGGCCATGGCATCACGCAGCGCCTCGCGCACCGTGGTCGAGACCATTTCGGTGCCGGCAGGAATGTCCGGATCGGCAGCGAGGTTGACCACCGGGGCGGCGGGGACGGAGGCTTTCGGCGCCTCTCCAGCATCCTGCGGCGCCCGTTGCGAGCCTTCCTCGGCCGCGTCGGCGCGCTGCCCACCAGTTGACACCGCGTCTTGCGTCGAGGCGGGAGCCGCCTTGGAGGCCTTGTCGATGTCGCCAGAACTTTCGCCATCCTGCAGCAGAACGGCGATCGGCGTGTTGACCTTGACGCCTTCGGTGCCGGCGGCGATCAGGATCTTGCCCAGCGTACCTTCGTCGACGGCTTCGACTTCCATCGTCGCCTTGTCGGTTTCGATCTCGGCAATGACGTCGCCGGCGACGACCTTGTCGCCCTCGTTCTTCAACCACTTGGAAAGATTGCCCTCTTCCATGGTCGGCGAGAGGGCGGGCATGAGAATTTCGATAGGCATGTCCTGGCCCTCCCTTACAATACGATATCGGTCCAGAGCTCGGACGGATCCGGCTCCGCGTCGTGCTGGGCAAATTCGGCGGCGTCGGCGACGATGTCGCGAACCTCCTTGTCGACGGTCTTGAGTTCGTCCTCGGTCGCCCACTTCTTCTCGATGAGCCGCGCCTTGACCTGCTCGATCGGATCATGGTCGGAGCGCATCTTCTGAACTTCTTCCTTGGAGCGGTATTTCGCCGGGTCGGACATCGAGTGGCCGCGATATCGATAAGTCTGCATTTCGAGAATGATCGGCCCGTTGCCGGCACGGCACCACTCGGCAGCCAGATCGCCAGCCGCCTTCACCGCACGCACATCCATGCCGTCGACCTGGATGCCCGGAATCTTGAACGACGCGCCACGATGCGAAAAATTGGTTTCCGCCGAAGAGCGCGACACCGAGGTGCCCATGGCGTAGCGGTTGTTCTCGATGATGTAGATCACCGGCAGCTTCCACAGCGAGGCCATGTTGAAGCTTTCGTAGACCTGGCCCTGGTTGGCGGCGCCGTCGCCGAAATAGGTCAGCGACACATTGTTGTTGTCGCGGTAGCGGTTGGCAAAGGCCAGACCTGTTCCAAGCGACACCTGCGCACCGACAATGCCGTGACCGCCATAGAAATGCTTCTCCTTGGAGAACATGTGCATGGAACCGCCCTTGCCCCTGGACAAGCCGCCGCGGCGTCCGGTCAGCTCGGCCATCACGCCACGCGGCGACAGCTCCATCGCCAGCATGTGGCCGTGATCGCGATAGGCCGTGATCATCTGATCGCCGTCGATCAGCGCCATCTTCATGCCGGTGACGACCGCTTCCTGGCCGATATAGAGGTGACAGAAGCCGCCAATGAAGCCCATGCCGTAGAGCTGGCCGGCCTTCTCCTCGAAGCGGCGGATGAGCAGCATGTGCCGGTAAGCGGCAAGCTCTTCGTCCTTGGTGAAGTCAACAGGCTTGGGTGCTGATAGACCGGATTTGCCGTCGGATTTCGATTTGGCAGGCGCTTTTCTGGCTGCGGTGGCCATGCATCACTCCCTGTTGGCGTCTCTTTGCGGACACTGGAGCAAGATCAAACTGCTCCGGGGAGATCGCCCTCCCCTTCGATTTATGGGAGGCTAACACGTAGAAAGGCGTTCCGCCATGTCGAAATTGCATAGCTGGCATGCGCCTAAGCAATTAAAATCATTGAAAATATTGGTGATTAACCTGAAATTGGTTACTTCGCCGAAGCCGGCAGCATGATGGTGATCTCGTCGGCCTGCGACAGATTGAGTGCCTTGCGCGCCTGCTCGTCGAGCATGTCCTTCTCCAGCGTGCCGTCATGCATGAGCTTGACGCGCCGCTCGAGTTCCATCCTGCGTGCCTTGATCGCATCGAGCTGACCCTGCAACGCAACCGTCTCGGCCTCAAGCTTGTATTTCGAATTGATGCCGAATTCACCGTGATAGGCGTGGAAGCCGAAATAAGCCAGGAACAGCACGCACAGCGAGGGAATGATCAGCCGGCCGGTGTTTCTCTGCTTATGCTGACGCGTCCACATGACCGATTCCCCGTGCCGCGAACTCAAACGGCTAGAAGTCTTTTTCGCCTGATTGTGCTTAACGGACGGTTACGGGAGACCGCCATGCCGGCCTGAAATGAAAAAGGGCGGGATGTCCCGCCCTCTCCGTATCAACGATGTGCGGCCGGATCAGCCCTTGATCACGGACTTGCCGGCATAATGCGCCTGCTTGCCGAGTTCTTCCTCGATGCGGATCAGCTGGTTGTATTTGGCCATGCGGTCGGAGCGCGACAGCGAGCCGGTCTTGATCTGCCCGCAATTGGTGGCGACGGCGAGATCGGCGATGGTCGAATCCTCGGTTTCGCCCGAACGGTGCGACATGACGGCGGTGTAGGCAGCCTTGTGCGCGGTCTCGACCGCATCCAGCGTCTCGGTCAGCGAGCCGATCTGGTTGACCTTGACCAGGATCGAGTTGGCGACGCCCATGCGGATGCCGTCGCGCAGGCGCGCCGTGTTGGTGACGAAGAGATCGTCACCAACGAGCTGCGTCTTCTTGCCGATCAGGTCGGTCAGGTACTTCCAGCCTTCCCAATCGTCCTCGGCAAGGCCATCCTCGATCGAGATGATCGGATAGTCGGCCGCGAGCTTGGCGAGGTACTTGGCTTGCGCCTTGGGATCGCGCGTCTTCTTCTCGCCCTCATAGACATAGTTGCCGTCCTTGAAGAACTCGGTCGCGGCGCAATCGAGGCCGAGCGCGATCTCTTCACCTGGTTTGAATCCGGCCTTCTCGATCGATTCCATGATGAAGTCGAGCGCCACCGGCGCGCTCTTCAGGTTCGGGGCGAAGCCGCCCTCGTCGCCGACATTGGTGTTGTGGCCGGCATCCTTCAGCTTCTTGCGCAGCGTGTGGAAGATTTCCGAGCCCCAGCGCACGCCTTCGCGCAGCGTCGGCGCACCGACCGGCAGGATCATGAATTCCTGGAAGTCGATCGGATTGTCGGCATGCGCGCCACCATTGATGATGTTCATCATCGGCACGGGCAGGACATGCGCCTTGGTGCCGCCGACATAGCGGTAGAGCGGCAGCCCGGCTGCATCGGCCGCGGCCTTCGCGACCGCCAGCGAAACGCCCAAGATGGCGTTGGCGCCGAGCCGGCTCTTGTTGGGCGTGCCATCAAGCTCAATCATGGTCTGATCGATATGGATCTGGTTTTCGGCTTCCATGCCGCCGATCGCCTCGAACAATTCGCCATTGACCGCCTCGACGGCCCTGAGCACGCCCTTGCCAAGGTAGCGGGCGCCGCCGTCGCGAAGCTCGACGGCTTCGTGGGCGCCGGTGGAGGCACCCGACGGCACCGCGGCGCGGCCCATCGAACCGTCTTCGAGAACAACATCGACCTCGACGGTCGGGTTTCCACGGCTGTCCAGGATTTCACGCCCGACAATGTCGATGATGGCGGTCATTGCGATGTCCTCGATTGATCTGGAGAAAACGTCGCGCCCGTCTTAGCCAAAGCGACGCAAAAGGCAATCGGGGCCTGATCGAATAGTGCCGCCCGCCCGATTCACGAAGCGCAATTTCCTGTCATCATAAGTCATGCCACCGGACGCGCATTTCGGGTTAGGAATGTTATCGCGGGGCGAAACAGGAGGGGTTCGCCATGTCTGAGTTGAGCGGTATTGTCAGTCTGTTCCTGATCGCCGCGGCGTTCCTGACGTCATGCGACAACCAGCAGTCGCCGCCAAAGGCTATTGCGTCTTTGCCGGCTTTGCACATCAGCGAGTAGCGTTGCATTTGAATCAAAAAGGGGGCCGTGGAAACGACCCCCTTTTTCGATTGTGGCGTCAATGCCAGTAGGGCGCGACCTTGTAGTATTCGTATGACTCGTCGCGCGCGCTCTCGCCATCCGCGCCGGCCAGTTCGTTGATGGAATGGGCGGGCGCTGCCTTCAGCTGTTCCTTGGAGAAGGGTATGACATAGCCGCCCCTTGCCTCATCATAGTCGAGGCTTGCCCAGGGGATGGCGTGGTACTTCTCGCCAATGCCGAGAAAGCCGCCAAATCCAATCACCGCGAACATGATGCCGTTCGATGTCTTGTCGAGCATGACGTCCTCGATGCTGCCGATGCTGTCGCCTTGGGTGTTGTAGACGGTCGTGCCGATGACTCGCGAAGCGGCAATGGCTTCGGTGTGGCCTGTTTGCGTCGTCATTGTTTGCTCCTCGTTGTCGTTAATCCGCACTTTGACAATGAGGGGCGCGGGCGAAAGTTCCCGACTTTTTTGGCGGCTGCCCAATCACTCCGCGAGGATGAAAGTCACCTTCATATTGACGCGATAGGCCGCGATCTTGCCATCCTCGACGACGATCTTCTGGTCCTGGATCCAGGCGCCTTCGACGTTCTTCAGGGTCTTCGCGGCGCGCGCAATTCCCTTCTCGATGGCGTCTTGAAAGCTTTTCCTGGACGACGAGGTGATTTCGGTGACGCGGGCAACGGACATTGGCTTCCTCTTGCCAAAGCGCTCATTTACCGGACGAGCCTACAACTGGGCTTATCCGCTACGACATTGGCTTTTCAGCCCTTTGCAATCCTGTCGAAGGCCATCAGCCTTTCCAGCAGTGCCGGCATATCCTTTAGCGGCAGCATGTTGGGACCGTCGGAGGAAGTCGAATTGTCGGGGTCCTGGTGGGTCTCGATGAAGACGCCGGCAACGCCGACGGCAACGGCCGCGCGGGCCAGCGTCTCGACAAAGCGGCGCTCCCCGCCAGACGATCCGCCCTGCCCGCCCGGCTGCTGCACCGAATGGGTGGCGTCGAAGATCACCGGGGCGCCGATCTCGGCCATGACAGGCAGCGCCCGCATATCCGACACCAGCGTGTTGTAGCCGAAAGAAGCGCCGCGCTCGGTGGTCAGCACATTGGCATTGCCTGAGCCGGTGATCTTGGCGACGACGTTCTTCATGTCCCAGGGCGCGAGGAACTGCCCCTTCTTCACATTAATGACCTTGCCCGTCCTCGCGGCGGCGACCAGCATATCGGTCTGGCGCGACAGGAAGGCCGGAATCTGCAGCACGTCGACATGCGGCGCCACGATCGCGCACTGTTCCTCGGTGTGGACATCGGTCAGCACGGGAAGCGAGAATTCCTTGCGCAACTCGTCGAAGACGGGAAGCGCGGCATCCATGCCGGCACCCCGCGTTGCCGATAACGAGGTGCGATTGGCCTTGTCGTAACTCGTCTTGTAGACGAGGCCGATGCCGAGCCTGCCGGTCAGCTCCTTCAGCGTGCCGGCCATGTCGAAGGCATGCTGGCGCGATTCGAACTGGCAAGGGCCGGCGATCAGCGCCAGGGGTCCCGCATTGTCGAAGACGACGTTGCCGACGGTTACTGACGAATTGGGCGCCAGGGGGTTGCTCATGGGATCTCCCGAAAGATGAAAGCCGCGCCCTGCCCGGATGCCGGCCGCACGATGATGTCATTGCCCGACATATCGTGCTGGACGGCATTGGCCGCAAGCAGGCCTGCGGTGGCGCCAATGTCGCGGATCGAAAAAACCACGGCGGCGAAGTGCAATTCTGATGGCGTACCGGCCGGTATGCCGAAGCGCGCCGTGAAAGCGGCGGCCTCCAGCACGGTCAAGGCCGCGTTCGGCAGATGAAAGACGCCGTCGTGCGCATCGGCGGCCTGATCATTGACCGCCACTGAAATCAGCCGATGCTGCTCGGCGGAAGCGCTGCTGATTGCAACCACCTCGACAATTCCGTCGACCCCATTGGGGTGAGCCTGCAAGGCTCCTCGGTCTACTCTCGGCGCGTTGATGCGCTGACAGGCAAAAAGAAATGCGTCCGTTTGGCCGGGAGCCGCAGCAAAGGCGAGCTTGAACGACGCCGTATCGCTTTTGCCCGCCGTGTCGGTGAAGGCTCGGGAGAAGCTCAGCTTGTCTCCCGCCGACAGACCCGCTTCGACATAGCGTTCATGGTCGTCATCGGCATTGTCCGTGCCAAGCACCACCGCGGAAAATCCCTCGTTGCCACGACTTTCGCGATAGAGGCGATCGCGCGCAACGAAGACATTGCCCTCGGCAGCCGCCTCTGTCGCAGCCTGTTCACGGCCGATCGCAAGCGGCTCCAGATAGGTGCCATCGGCGAGGAAAACGCAGCAGTTTTCCGTGCCAAACGGATGGATGCCGGTCGGAGCGACGACGAAGCCAAGGGCGTTGAGCCGGGCACGCGCCACATCGAGGCTCTGCGTCGGCAGAACCAGATGATCGAGCGGATGAATGCCTGACGAGGTCATGGAAGCGCGATGTGCATCATTCGGAAGATCGGTTCAAGACTTGATCGCAATGCCGCCGGCGGCGGCCCCGCAACAACCACCTGAAACAGTCGTGGACTTTCCCTTCCGCCGCAACTGGACTTGACATGAGGCTATCCCGGCACGGGATCAGCTTCCAGCCACGACATCAGCGGAATAGCGCAGCTCGCGCAATGGTTTGACCTTGCTGGTGGTCTGCGCATAGAGCGGATGCGACTTGTAGGCTGCCAGCGCCGCGTCATCGGCAAATTCCGCGTAGACGACGACATCCACTTCATCCGACAGCGGGTCGACCTTGGTGTTCAACGTGACCTCGAAGAGACTGGAATGAGGAATGTCCCCAAGCGCCAGCAGTCCGGTGCGAACTGCTTCCACATCTTCCTTGCGGCGCGCGCTGAAGAAAACGATATGCCGGATCAATCCCGCCTCCTCGATCTGAAATGTCGGGGTCTTTTGTGACGGCGGTCTCTTTGCGTCAACCGGTCATGGCGCCACGCGTCCTTGCGACGCGCCTCGATCGGGCTGGACCTCGTCTCACACCGGTGAGCACCTCAAATGAGGCGCCAGGCTGCTATCTCAAGAGGGGATATCAGGCTTTTCCGGTGACGTAGCGCACGACATGGGAGAGTTCCCTGACCGTGACGTCGAGATACCGGCCCTGATTGTAGAGACCGTCCCAGATCAGGAAGAACGCGATGGCGGCAATGACAATCACATAACGCATGGCTAAAGCTATCGCACTAGCGCCGCGGCTGCCATAGACGTTTTCGATTTCGGGCAGCAGCCTGCCGCAAGGCGGCGGATGCCAGCCGCCCGCGTGGCACAGTCCAGCTCTTGGCATGCCTCTTGAAGTTCCGCCTCATGGCGTGGAAGATTGGCGCAGGCATTCATCGGGAAGCGCTGAAGCTCTGGTTAAGGGGCGCGCGCTTCGTTCGAGCCCGCCTGTCGCCGGATCCGCAAGCTACCGGGACCAGGCAATGGCGTTCGAACCCGGCGGATGAACCAAGAGAACCGCGGCTCGGCGATCGCGCCGGCACCACGGAGATCCAGGGGCTTGGAATGACACACGGGGAACATCATGGCATAGCACCGGGCGACGCGGTCAGGCTCGACGAGTTCAATTTCGCCGAGATCGTCAAGGGCCTGCCGGCCAAGGCGCGCATGGTGCTGTCGGCGGCGATGAACCTGCCGCGCGGCTCGCTGAAAGTCTGGATGCCGGACGGCCGCGCCGTTCTCGTCGGCGGAAAGGCGCCGGGGCCCGATGCCGAACTGGTGCTCAAGAACTGGCGCCTGCCGGGCCGCGCCTTTTCCGGCGGCACAATTGGTGTTGCCGAATCCTATATGGACGGCGATTGGGAAAGCCCTGACGTCACCAGCTTCCTGGAATTATTCGTGGTCAACTCCGCCTTCGGTGAAAGGGTTGCCGGCGGCGCCAGCTGGCTCATCAACACAGTCCAGCGCATCCGTCACTGGTTCAACGAGAACACACGCACCGGATCGAAGCGTAATATCTCGGCGCACTACGATCTCGGCAACGCCTTCTACAAGGAATGGCTTGACCCGAGCATGACCTATTCCTCGGCGCTTTACGCCAATGGCGTCAACGATCTCGAGAGCGCCCAGGCCGCCAAATACCGGGCGCTGGCCAGGGACACCGGCATAGGCGGGAAAGATCATGTGCTGGAGATTGGCTGCGGCTGGGGCGGCTTTGCCGAATTCGCGGCACGCGAAATCGGTTGCCGGGTTACCGGATTGACCATCAGCCGCGAGCAGCACGACTTCGCCAAGGCGCGCATCGCCAAGGCCGGCCTTACCGAAAAGGTCGACATCAAGTTGCAGGATTACCGCGACGAAACGGGCACCTACGATCGCATCGCCTCGATCGAGATGTTCGAGGCGGTCGGCGAGAAATACTGGCCGGTGTTCTTCTCCAAGATGAAGGACTGCCTAAAGCCCGGCGGCATGGCTGGGCTGCAGATCATCACCATCAACGAAGCCGCCTACGACACCTATCGCGCCAGGCCGGATTTCATCCAGCGCTACGTCTTCCCGGGCGGCATGCTGCCGACGCCGTCCATCTTGAAATCACTTGGCGCCGCGCACGGCCTTGCCCATCTACGCGAACGCGTTTTCCCCGAAGACTATGCCCGTACGCTTGCCGAATGGCGCCAGCGTTTCCGAGGGTCGTGGGAGAAAATCGTGCCGCTCGGTTTCGACGATCGTTTCAAGAAACTCTGGGAGTTCTACCTGCACTATTGCGAAGCCGGCTTCCGAGCCAGCTACATCGATGTGCGCCAGGTGGTCTACAAGGCGTAGCGTGGGTACGCACATCGACTTCCTTTGCGGCGGCATTTCCATCGATGCGCTGGATCTTGTCATGCCGGGCGATTCGTGCCGCCGGCCTCTCCAAGGCTGACCGCATCCAGCTTTGACGGCTGATCACAGAAGGATGCGATATCTGGCAAAGCCGGCTTCACCCTCGCCGGCAGGTTCGATCTTCAGCGACTTCACATCGGCGATGAAGTCCTTTGCCTTGACGCCGGTGTCGAAGACGACGCTGGTTCCCGGCAACGGCGCGAACGACCAGTTGCCGTCGGCCGACGGGTTGATGGTGCCCTGGCTGACGATGTAGCGGACGATGACGTCGCGGTTGGTATCCGGGGCTTCGTAAATGATCTTCGCGGCATTGATGTCAGGGAAATTGCCACCGCCGCCGGCCCGGTAGTTGTTGGTCGCAACGACGAATTTCGCTGCCGGATCAATTGGTTTTCCGTCGAACATTAGCTCAACTACGCGATTGGAACCGGCATTGGCGACGCCGCCCTTGGCATCGTATTTCGGCGGCTGCGACAGGTCTATCCTGTAGGTGACGCCGTCGATCACGTCGAAATTGTAGGACGGAAAATCAGTGTTGATCAGAACCTGGTCGGCCTTCCCGGCCTCGATTCGGTTGAAAATGCCGGCCGACATTTCCAGCCATTCCTTGACCTGAGCCCCCGTAATTTCCACGGCGCGCACCGTGTTGGGATAGAGGTAGAGGTCGGCAACGTTCTTGATGGCGATGTCGCCCGCCGGCACGTCGGTATAGTAGTCGGCGCCGTTGCGTCCACCGGCTTTGAACGGGGCCGCCGCCGACAGCAACGGCACGTCCTTCCACTGTGTGCTTTTCAAGATGTCCTTCAGGTACCAGGTTTGCGCCTGGCTGACGACCTGCACCGACGGGTCGTCAGCGACCAGCGCGAAATAGGAATAGAGCGGCGCGGACGTCTTGCCGACAGGGCGGCGCACATAGGCGAGCGTCGCCTGGTGGTCCTGCTCGAGAGCGGCGATGATGCGCTTGTCGTCCGGGACGGTCGGCTTGTTCTTGTTGTCGACACGCTCGAAGATCGGCCGTGCCTCCGATGTCGCCGAGACCACTTTCCACTTCGACCCGTCGCGCTCCAGCATCAGGTCGATCAGGCCCATATGTGAGCCCCAGAACCCGCCCATGACGGCGGGCTTGCCTTGCAGCGTCCCCTTCTGTGCGTCGACGCCCTCGAGCGCCTGGAAATCTTTCTTGCCGGGGAAGACCAGATGCTGGTGGCCGGTGAAGACCGCGTCGATGCCTTCGACGCCGGCGACGAAGAACGAGGCATTCTCCATCATGTCACCCTGCTTGACGTCGATGCCGGAATGCGAGAGCGCGATGACGATGTCGGCGCCCTCCTCCTTCATCCGCGGCACCCACGCCCTCGCCGCTTCGACAATGTCGCGTGTCTTGACGTTGCCTTCGAGGTTCTTGAGGTCCCAGACCATGATCTGCGGCGGCACGAAACCGATGATGCCGACCCTGATCGGCTGTTCCGAGCCTGACCCGTCCTTGATCTTCTTGTCCAGGATTACGTAAGGCTTGAGGTAGAGCTTGTCGTCGCGCGGGTTGGCGGCAAGCTCGGTACCCCGGATCAGGTTGGCGCAGACGAACGGGAAATTGGCGCCGGCCAGCACCTTGTCCAAAAAGGACAGGCCATAGTTGAATTCGTGATTGCCCAGTGTCGAACACTCGTAGCCGAGCAGGTTCATGCCTTTCATGATCGGATGGAGATCGCCCTCCTTCAGGCCCTTCTCATAGGCGATGTAGTCGCCCATCGGGTTGCCCTGCAAAAGGTCGCCATTGTCGATCAGCATCGAATTGGCGGCTTCCTTGCGCACCGCGTCGACGAGGGAGGCCGTGCGCGACAGGCCCATCGTGTCATTGGCTTTGTCGGCGTAGTAGTCATAAGGCAGCACGTTCACATGGATATCGGTGGTTTCCATGATCCTTAGATGCGCCTGGTTGGCCTGCGCCCGGGCGGAGAAGGGATGAAGCACGATCAGCGCCCCTGTGGCGGCGGCCCCGGCTAGGAGACCACGGCGAGAGACGGGATGGAGCAGTTGCGACATGTTTTCTCCTTCTTCAACGACCTGACGAGTCCTGCCCCGAAGCGAACTTCGCGCTGAAATCAGCTCAAGTCCACTCAAGAAGTCGCGCGCATTGGCACGCCAATCCATCAGCAACAGATGACGGCCGGATGAAAGGCGCGGTGAAGAAAGTCAGGTCTTGTCGTCGTCGCCCTGGGTGATCAGCCGGGCGCTGCGCTGGCCTGTGACGTAGATCCATAGCCAGCTCAGCGAAACCGCAAGCCGATTGCGAAAACCGATCAGGAAATAGATATGTGCAATGCCCCAAAGCCACCACGCAAGCCAACCGGTGAGCTTGATCCAGCCGAAATCAATGGCGGCGGCGCGCTTGCCGATCGTCGCCAGATCGCCGGCGTGCTTGTAGTGGAAAGGCCGCGGGCTGGTGTCGCCGGCAAGCCTGGCCTTGACGGTCGCGGCAACATGCCGTCCCTCCTGCTTGGCGGAAGGCGCGACGCCGGGCACCGGCCGCCCGTCGGGCCGCAGCACGTGGGCGGCGTCGCCGATGACAAAAATCTCCGGGCTGCCGGGCACGCTGAGATCAGGCTCGACCAACACCCTGCCCGCCCGATCCGCCTTCGCTTCCAGCCATTCGGCGGCTGGCGAAGCGGCAACGCCGGCTGCCCACAGGATCGTGCGGGCCGGCAGAATCGTGTCGCCAAAAACCACGCCGTCGGCATCGCAGCGCGTAACGGCCCGGCCGAGCTCGACCGAAACGCCAAGCCGTTCCAGCGCCTTCCGAGCGTAGTCGGAGAGCTTTGGCGCGAAATTGGCCAGAATGCGGTCGCCGGCCTCGATCAGCACCACCCGCGTCTGGCGCGTATCGATGTTGCGGAATTCGCCGCGCAGCGTGTCATGTGCCAGTTCGGCAATGGTTCCGGCGAGTTCGACCCCGGTCGGCCCGCCGCCGACGATGACAATGGTCAGCAGCGCTTGGCGCCTGGCAGGGTCAGATTCCCGCTCCGCCTGCTCGAAGGCCAGAAGAATGCGGCGCCGAATGGTGGTGGCATCCTCCAAAGTCTTCAGGCCCGGCGCGAAAGGCTCCCATTCGTCATGGCCGAAATAGGCATGGCGCGCGCCGGTGGCGAGCACCAGCGTGTCGTAGGCGACGGCGCTGCCGTCGTCGAGCAGAACGCGTTTGCCGGACCGGTCGACACCCGTGACATTGGCGAGCAGTGTCGTCACATCCTTGCGCTTGCGCAGGAGATGGCGGATCGGCCAGGCAACCTCCGAGGTTGCCAGCGCCGTGGTTGCCACCTGATAGAGCAGCGGCTGGAACAGATGATGGTTGCGCTTGTCGATCATGGTAATGCGCACCGGTGCACCGGCCAGTGCGCGGGTGAATTCGAGACCGCCGAACCCGGCACCGACGACGACGACATGATGTCTGGCATCGCTCATTTGATTCACCCCTGATGGGCAAGATTGCCTGCCCTAGATGTAGGTATCTTGTGCAATGCAACAATGGCAGGACAGTGCTTGAGACTCGTCGTTCCATGTCGTGAATGCACATGTTCTATCGTATCGCGAGGTATAGCGTCATCGAACATGAGATGAGGTGAGGCATGGCTAACGATCATGACAACCAGGGCCCGGCGCAATACTCTTCGCCGCCCTGCTTCATGCACGAGCTCGACCCTGCGTTCCAGGCACCACTCAGCGACTGGACCGACGTGCGGCGTTGGCGCAAAGCCGAGCGCGAAAGGCTAATCGCCGCCCGGCTTGAAGTTTCCGCCGACGCCCGAACAGCAATGTCGCAACGCATCGCCGGCGGGCTGGATGCACTTGTCGGCGAGATCGCGGGCCGCATGGTCAGCCTTTACTGGCCGTTTCGCGGCGAGCCGGATCTGCGGCCCTGGATGGCGTCCGTCAATGAGCGTGGCGGTCGCACCGCGCTGCCCATCGTTGTCGAGAAAGGGCAACCGCTGATCTTCCGCGCCTACAAACCGGGCGACCGGTTGGAAAAGGGCGTCTGGAACATCCCGATTCCGGCAGAGGGTGATCCGGTGCTGCCGGACATCGTCATCTCGCCCATTGTCGGCATTGATCCGGCAAGCTATCGCCTGGGCTATGGCGGCGGCTTCTTCGACCGTACGCTGGCCGCCATGCCGTTCAAGCCACTGGTCATCGGTGTCGGCTACGAATTGCAGCGCATCGCCACCATTTATCCGCAGCCGCACGACATCCCGATGGATCGGATCGTGACGGAGGCGGCCACGGTATAGGGCTCTAGGCCATCTCCGGCTTCAGACCCATTGCCGTCCGGTCGACGATTTCGCGCAGGGCGAAGGACGAATTGATCTTCGTCACATGCGGCATCGCCGACAGCCATTCCTTGTGGATGCGCTCGTAGTCGACGAGATCCTTGGCCGCGATCCTCAGGATATAGTCGTACTCGCCCGACATCAGGTGGCACGACAGCACGTTGGGGCAGCGTTTGATCGCCGCCTCGAAATCCGACAGCGTCTTTTCGAACTGGCCGGAGAGCGATATGTGGACGATCGCCGTCATCTGGTGGCCAAGGGCCGCGTTGGACAGCCGGGCGTGATAGCCGCGGATGGTTCCGGACTTCTCCAAATTGTCGAGCCGCCGCGAGCAGGCCGACTGCGACAGGCCAACCTTCTCGGCAAGGGCCGCGTTCGGCATCCGCCCGTCCTTCTGCAAAGTCTCGAGAATGGCGATATCAATCCTGTCGAGCGGCATTTTTCGTGATTCCTGCGAAAATCCGTTTATTTTTTGCAACAAATATCGAAACCGGCCTGTTCGCGCAAGCGCATTCGCAAACACCTGCACGCCGATTCATGGTTCACTCCAGCACTACAGGGAGTGAGCCCAAAAGGGCCCGGATCAGGAGAAGAAAATGCGCATCGGCTGCCCCAAGGAAATCAAGAACCACGAATACCGTGTCGGCCTGACGCCGGGCTCGGTACGCGAATATGTCGCCCATGGCCATGAAGTGCTGGTCGAGACCGGCGCGGGCGCCGGCATCGGCGCCGATGACAACGCCTACCGCGCCGCCGGCGCCATCATCGCCAAGACGGCCGCCGACGTGTTCGCCAAGTCGGACATGATCGTCAAGGTCAAGGAGCCGCAGCCCAATGAATGGGCACAGCTGCGCGAAGGCCAGATCCTGTACACATATCTCCATTTGGCTCCGGATCCGGAGCAGACCAAGGGCCTGCTCGCCTCGGGCGTGACGGCGATCGCCTACGAAACCGTGACCGACGATCGTGGCGGCCTGCCGCTGCTGGCCCCGATGTCGGAAGTCGCCGGCCGCTTGTCGATCCAGGCCGGCGCCACGGCGCTGCAGAAGGCCAATGGCGGCCGCGGCGTGCTGCTCGGCGGCGTACCCGGCGTGCTGCCGGGCAAGGTCACCGTGCTTGGCGGCGGCGTCGTTGGCCTGCACGCGGCCCGTATGGCCGCCGGCCTTGGCGCCGATGTCACCATCATCGACCGCTCGATCCCGCGCCTGCGCCAGCTTGACGACCTCTTCGCCGGCCGGGTCCACACCCGTTACTCGACCGTCGAGGCGCTCGAGGAAGAATGCTTCTCGGCCGACATCGTCGTCGGCGCCGTGCTCATTCCGGGCGCCGCCGCACCGAAGCTCGTCAGCCGCGAAATGCTGTCCGGCATGAAGAAGGGCTCGGTACTGGTCGATGTCGCCATCGACCAGGGCGGCTGCTTCGAGACCTCGCACGCCACCACCCATGCCGAGCCCACCTACGAGGTCGACGGCGTGATCCACTACTGCGTTGCCAACATGCCAGGTGCCGTGCCGGTCACCTCGGCCCACGCGCTCAACAACGCGACGCTGCACTATGGTCTGCAACTCGCGGACAAGGGCCTGAAGGCTCTGGTCGATGACCATCACCTGCGCAACGGCCTGAATGTCCACAAGGGCAAGATCACCAACCGCGCGGTCGCCGAAGCGCTCGGCTACGAACTGGTCGAGCCGAAAGCAGTGCTGGCGGCTTAATATACCCGGAATATACCCAGAAAAAGTCAACTCACACTCTTGCCCGCCGGTTCACTCCGGCGGGCTTTTTGCTTTGGGCAATGATGCGCCAAACCCGCTTCCCAGAGGACCATCGAAGCGTGTGCCGTAAGGGCACTTTACCCCCTATTGTTGCATTTTTGTCATACCCGTCTTGGCCGACTCCCTGCTAGGAACATCTTGGGCTTATTGATTAGGGGTACGGGCTATGTTTCTTCGCGTTTCAGCGAAATCTATTCTTCTTAGTGCAGTATCGGCGGTGGCAATTATGTCAGTCGCGCATGCCGCTGATGTTGTGCAACCGGTCGAGGCATCCGGTTTTAACTGGAGTGGCGTTTATGTTGGCTTCGGTATCGGCGCCGGAGCCAACTCGCACAAGCTCAGCAGCGATTTCATCCCCGGTCTGTCTTTGGATGGCATCGGCGGTGAAGGGGTCTACGGCGAACTTACCGCTGGTTACGACTATATGGTGTCGCCCCGCTTCCTTCTGGGTGGGCTTGTCGATGTCCATGTTGGCAACATTGAAACGTCGCTGGATGTCGGCCCTTTCGACGCGTCTATTCAGGAGACATACGGCTTCGATGCCGGTTTGCGTGCTGGTTACCTGATCACGCCGACTACGCTGGGCTACGTCATGGGCGGCTATTCCTGGCAGAAGTACAAGCTCGATACCAATGCCGGTTTCGGCTTCGATTGGGACCAGAGCGGATATTTCGTCGGCGGTGGTCTCGAAACCGCGATCAACAGCAACTGGACGATCAAAACAGAATACCGCTACACCCGCTTCGGCACCAAGGACGATCTCCTTTCCGAAGCTGGCATTCCTTCGCCGGACGGCGCACTCAATCTCGACACGTCGCGTCACACATTCCAGGTTGCCGCCAGCTATCGCTTCGGTGCGCAGAACGGAGCCGCCGCTTCGTTTGAAACACCCGCCTACAACTGGACCGGCTTCTATATCGGTGGTGGCTTGGGCGCCGGCGCATCGGTGCACCAGCTCGAAATCCCGCCGCTTCTCGGTGCCAAGTTCAACGGCCTTGGTGGTGAAGGCGTGCTTGGCGAGTTGAACGTCGGCTATGATCATGACTTCGGCAGCTGGGTTGCGGGTGTCATGGTCGATGCTCGTTATTCGGGCATGACCAGCCAGCTCGACATCCCAGGCGGCTCGATCAATCTGGATACGGACTACGGCTTCGATGTGCTGGGCCGCGTCGGCATGAAGATGAACGAATCGACCCTTGCCTATGCACTGGCTGGCTATAGCTGGCAGCATTTCGATCTGAACGCTTCCGATCCGGTCGGTGATATCATCGACTGGGGTTCCAGCGGCTTCTCAGTCGGTGGTGGCCTGGAAACGGCAGTGTCGAGCAACGTCACGCTCGGTCTGGAATACCGCTATTCGCAGTTTGCCAAGAAGGATTTCTCGTCGGATCTCGGCCTCCCCGACGACTCCATCACTTCCAAGGCTTCCTTCCATACCGTGCGTATCGGCGCGAAGTACAAGTTCAACTAAGCCCCCTCCAGGCAAACAGTCGAAGCCCGTCGGCCATGCCGGCGGGCTTTTTTGCGGCGAAAGACGTTAGGGCCGAACGCGGGCAACAAAAAAGCGGAGCCAAAGCCCCGCTTCCTCGATATCAAGATTGCCGCCGGTTCATCCGCGGTCGGCCAATCGATCGACACTGGCTTTCTAGCGCGTCTATGCGACAGCAGTGCGACAGAGACTTTCTGCCGCCAATCCCTTGATCTTATGCGCGCTCGATGCGGCACTGATAGCAATTGTTGCGCGCCGAGCGGACATGCACATAGGCAATGTCCTCACGCTCCAACAAAGTCTCGGCTCGTGCGGCAATTGCTCCGGTCGGGATAATGCCACCGCTGCCGTAGACGATGCGATCATCGCCGCCATAGCCGCGCACGATATAGTCCGGGCTGTCGAGGATCTCCGGCGGCTCCCTTGTCCCGACGGCACGCTCGCATTCCTGGGCATGCAGGAAGATCGGCCCGGTTTCTGCATAGGGCTGAGGGTCTGGAAATGGCCGGTAGGCGAGGATGAGATAGACATCGCCGGCGGCGATATTCCTGAGACAATGACGGCAAGGCATCCCGTCGCCGTCAGAGATTTTCCGCTCGGGCGTACGGCCATAGGCATCGGGGCCGCCGCGCTGCAGCGCCCTGACATTTTCGGTCGGCAGAGCTGTGAATTGGATGGTCATCGTAAGATCTCCGGTACTGGCGACCGGAAACTATGCGCTCGCCGCCGTGCTTCCCACCCGATTCCTGCCAAGCGTGCATGAGCCGATCCGATGTCGGATCCTCCCTTCGAGCTCCGGGAGGGCCACCGAAATCGTTAATCGGCTAATCAGTTCGACAATCCCTTGATGAATCATCGAAGCGGCGGCGGATTCCGGCTGAACTTACGGCCGCATGACGCTGGCCGAGCGCTCGGCGAAAGGCAGGGGATGCACGACTTCCTTCTTCTGCGCCACCGGCTTGAAACCGAGCTTCTGGTAGAGCGGTAGCGCGGCCGGGTGGTCGAGCGTGCAGGTCTGCACCGTCACCCTTTTCGGCCCATACGACCATGCTGCGGCAATCGCCGAACCAAGGAACCAGCGGCCGATGCCTTGACCGGTGGCATGTTCCATCATGCCGAAATAGGCGAGTTCGACTTCCTCGGGCAGATGCGGCTTGAGATCGAAGAAGCCGGCCGGCGCACCGTCGAGATAGAGCACCCTGATGTCGCGATCCTCGCGGTGGATTCCGGCTGACAGCTCATCGTCATTCAGCCTCAGAACATTCACCCAGTGCCATTTGCGTCCCACCCGGTCCATCAGGTAGCGATAGAAGTGCAAGGGAATGTCCCTGGTTTTCAGCAGCGCGACCTGGCGGTTGTAGGGTACCGGTGGCGAGACGGGCGGTGGGGCATGCATTTCGAGAAAAGTCACCGTGACCTCAATGTCCTGCAGCACGCCGTTTTCCATCAATTCATTCCTTGCCGGTCGTTGCTGGGCCGGTCGTTGCTGGGCCGGTGGTCGCTGGGCCGGTCACGACTGGTGTATTGGGCAATCCGCCCCACTCGGTCCATGAGCCGTCATAAAGCCTGTTGTCGGTATGGCCAAGCGTCTCCAGCGCCAGCGTGACCACCGCGGCGGTGACGCCGGAGCCGCAGGATGTGACCACGGGTTTGGATAGGTCGATACCGGCGTCCTCTATCACCTTGCGCAAACGGTCCTTCGGCAGCAGCCTGCCGTTTTCCGACAGTGCGGAGTACGGCACATTGCGCGCGCCCGGCATGTGGCCGGAGCGGATGCCAGCGCGGGGCTCGGGTTCGCTGCCGGTGAAGCGGCCCGGCCCACGGGCATCGACGATCTGTGCTGTCTTTGTATCGACAATCCGGCGCATATCGGCCAGACCGACGACGCGACCGGCGTCGAAATCGGCATGAAAGACGCTTGGCGCGATCTTCGTCGGCTCGGCCGTTACCGGCCGGCCGGTCGCCTTCCAGCCATCAAAGCCGCCGTCCAGAATATAGGTCTGGAAGACACCCATGATCCGGAACATCCACCATGCCCGCGGTGCGGAGAAAAAGCCCGGGCCATCATAGACGACGATGGTGTCATCGGCCGAAACGCCCATCGCGCCGACATATTGGGCGAAATACTGCGGGGATGGCAGTGTATGCGGCAAGGCAGCGTCAGGATCCGAAACCGCGTCCTGGTCCAGGAAACGGGCGCCAGGAATGTGAGCCGCATCATACTCGGCGCGCGCGTCGCGCTTTTGTGCAGGCAGATACCAGGAGGCGTCAATGATCGTCAGGCCCGGCTGGCCGAGGCGTTCCTGCAGCCAGTCCGCATCGACGGTAAAAGGACTGTCTTCGGCCATTCTTTTCTCCTGCCGCCTTTTGATGGTGTCTGTCTGTTCAGTTCGCCGGCATCGGGCCGAAGCGGATGCGGAAGCGCCTGTTCTCCCGGCCCTTCTTTTCGATCTTGCCGATGTGGATTTCGCCGATTTCGCCGGTGCTCCTCACATGGGTGCCGCCGCAGGGCTGGCTGTCCACCGAGGCATTGTCACCGATGCAGACCAGACGGATCTTGCCGGTGCCAACAGGCGGTCGGACGTTCTTGGACTTCACCAAGCCAGGATTCGCGGCCAATTCCTCGTCGCTGATCAGCCTGGTGAAGATGGGGTGATCGGCCCGCACCAGATCCATCATGCCGGCGGTCACCTCTTCCTTGGCGAAGCTGGCGTCTGGAATGTCAAAATCGACACGGCTGTCGTCCTCGGAAACCGCCGCCCCGGTGATCGGGAACGGGCAGACAACGGTGAGCAGGTGGCAAGCCGCGTGCATGCGCATCAGCAGATGCCGGCGCTCCCAGTCGATGGCGAGCTTCACCGTCTCGCCCACCTCCGGCAAGGCCTGCTCCGGTGACGGCACATGGATGATCTCGTTCTTGGTCTCGCCAGTGATCGTGGCGGCAATTGCGACGCGGCTGCCGTCGGCACGCTCCAACGTGCCGCTATCGCCCGGCTGGCCGCCGGAAGTGGCATAGAAGATCGTCCGGTCGAGGATGATGCCGCCGCGCTCATTGATGGCGACGACCGTGGCATCCGCCGTGCGGAGATAGGCGTCGTCGCGAAACAGCGCTTCGGTCCGGTGCGCCATCACGTGACCTTCTCGAAGGGCACTGAAATCTTGCTCTGCAATTCCATCCAGCCTGGTACCGGCAGTTGCTTTTCGCGCAGGAATTCGGGGTTGAATAGCTTCGACTGGTAGCGCGTCCCGTAGTCGCAAAGGATCGTCACGATGGTGTGGCCCGGACCCAATTCCGCAGCCAGCCGCATCGCGCCGGCGATGTTGATGCCGGTCGAGCCGCCGACGCACAGGCCTTCCTCCTGGATCAGGTCAAAGACGATCGGCAGCGCGTCCTCATCCCTGATCTGGTAGGAGAAGTCAGGCGTGAAGCCTTCGAGGTTGGCGGTGATGCGCCCCTGCCCGATGCCTTCGGTAATCGAACTGCCTTCTGACTTCAGCTCGCCGCTGGTGTAGAAACTGTAGAGCGCGGCGCCGAGAGGGTCGGCGAGCGCGATCTTGACGTTCTTGCTCTTGGCCTTCAATCCGAGCCCGACACCGGCCAGCGTTCCGCCCGACCCCACCGCCGAGACAAAACCGTCGACCTTGCCGCCGGTCTGGGCCCAGATTTCCTCGGCCGTGGTGCGGATATGGCCATCGCGGTTGGCGACATTGTCGAACTGGTTGGCCCAGATCGCGCCGTTCGGTTCGCTCCTGGCCATCTGCTCCGCCAGCCGTCCCGACAGTTTTACGTAGTTGTTGGGATTCCTGTAAGGCACGGCCGGCACTTCGATCAGCTCGGCGCCGAGTAGCCTGATCGTGTCCTTCTTTTCCTGACTCTGCGTATCCGGAATGACGATGACAGTGCGATAGCCCAGCGCCTTGGCGACGAGCGTCAGCCCGATGCCGGTGTTGCCGGCGGTTCCCTCGACGATGACACCGCCCGGCTGCAACAGGCCGCGTTGTTCGGCATCACGGATGATGAACAGGCCGGCGCGATCCTTAACCGACTGCCCCGGATTCATGAACTCGGCCTTGCCCAGGATCTCGCAGCCGGTTTCTTCGGAAGCCTTGTTGAGGCGGATCAGGGGCGTGTTGCCGATCGCGTCGATCACTGAACGGGGCATTCGGGATTCCTTGTATGCGTGCGCCGAAACCCTAGAAACCCAACGCTTCGGTTTCAAGGCAAGAATTCGTCTGGTCCAGTCGCATTTCCGGCGCTGCGGTGTATGGATGTCGCCGGGGACCGGTGGACACCGGACAGTTCATTTGCACCCGGCGTCGAGAAGCACTCTTTTCATTCGATTTCTCCACCGCTAGAGCAAGACATAACAACTCGGCAGGGCGCAGCATGACACTCTATCGGGCCGATCCGAAACACGGCGTAGCCTGGGTCACCGGCGGCAGCAGCGGCATTGGCCGCTCGCTGGCCAGGGATCTGGCGTCACAAGGCTATGCGGTGGCTGTGACAGCGCTGGACGACGATCCGATCGACACGCTCATCGTCGAGACCGCGCAGATGCCGGGCAAAGTCGTGTCCTTTCCCTGCGACGTCACCGACGAGCCGCGCATGGCAAGAACGGTGGCGGCGATCGAGAACGACCTCGGGCCGATCGTGCTCGCCATCTTCAATGCCGGAAATTACATCTCGACACCCGGAGAGTCCCTCGTCGTCAAGGATTTCCGCCGCTCCTTCGAAGTCAACTATTTCGGCATCATCAATGGGCTGGTGCCTGTCGTCGAGCATATGCGGGTGCGCGCGCGTGGGCATGTCGTTCTGGTCGGCTCGGTGACCGCCTATTTCGGCTGGCCGACCACGGCGGCCTATGGCGGTACCAAGGCGGCTATCAACATTCTGGCCGAGTCGCTGAAATATGATTTCGACAAGATGAACATCCGCGTCCAGGTGATTAACCCCGGTTTTGTCGACACGCCATTGACCGAAAAGAACATGCTGCCGATGCCTGGCCTGATGCCGGTCGGCCGCGCGACGCGCCGCATGGTGCGGGGAATCAAATCCGGCGGCTTCGAAGTGACGTTCCCGTACAGAACGAGCTGGCCGTTGAAAATTCTCGGCATGCTGCCAAGGCCGCTATGCCGATGGGTGATCAGCCTGACGACCAGCTGGAAAGCGCGCCCGCTGCATTATGAGCGCAAACCGCCCAACAAATAATGCCCACAGGATTGGTGGCTTGGCCGCCTGAACGGCCGTTGCCTGTTCATGGCCACCACCATAGTTTGAATGTTGTTGCGTGGAGTCTGCGATGGGGCGACGGATCGTGCTTGCTGTGCTGGGCCTGATCGCCGTCCTTGCACTGACCTTCCTACTGGGTCCACGCGTACCCTTCGACACCACGATCCATTTCGATCCTTCCGCCATCGGCGACGACCCACAGGCCTATGTGGCAAAAGTGGAGGCTGCCGTACCCGGTATCCGCGACGGGCTGGAGAAGGAGATCGTCTGGGCCAACCCAATGGTGCACGCAAAGACACCGCTGTCGATCGTCTACATCCACGGCTTTTCCGCATCGAAGGGCGAGATCCGACCCTTGCCCGACGACGTGGCCGACCAGCTCGACGCCAACCTGTTCTACACCCGCCTCACCGGCCACGGGCAGGACGGCGCGGCGATGACGCAAGGCAGCGTCAACGCCTGGATCAACGACTATGAGGAGGCGCTCGCCATCGGCCGGGCAATCGGCGACAAGGTGATCGTCATCTCAACGTCGACCGGCGGCGCGCTGGCGGCCTGGGCAGCGACGCAGCCCGGGGCATCCGAGGGTGTGGCGGCCATTGCATTCATCTCGCCCAATTTCGGCGTGAAAGCATCCGGCGCCGAGATCCTGACCATGCCCTGGGGCAAGCAGATCGCCGAACTCGTCGCCGGCAAGGAACGCAGCTTCGCGCCGCGCAACGCGCTGCATGAGAAATTCTGGACCACCAGATATCCGATCGCCGCGACGATGCCGATGCAGGCGCTGACCGACCTTGCCTATGGCGCGCCGGTGGAGAAGGCGACCATTCCCGCCCTGTTCATCTTCTCGGATATAGACAAGGTCGTGCGACCCGACCGCACGCGTGAGATCGCCGCGCGCTGGGGTGCCGCGCATGAGCTGGTGCCCATCGAAAGCACTGGCGATCCAGACAACCATGTCATTGCCGGCGACGCGCTATCGCCATCCACCACCGCATTCCTGGCGCAACGGATTGCCGTCTGGATCGAAGCGGTGGCGAAGTGAGGTTCGAAGACAAAACGGCGGCTGAAGCAATGTTCAGCCGCCGTTTCATTCGTAGTCGGCACCAGGCAACCGTTAGGAACTGGCCGGTTGCCGCGAGGTTTCGTTAGGCAGCCCGTGCGGCCGGACGCTTGCCGCCGAAGCGGCGCTTGTTGTTGCCCTTGAAGGGTTTTGCACCTTCCGGCTTGCGCTCACCGGCAAAGGCCGGCTTGTCGCCGAAACGCTTCTTGCCGAAGCCGTTGTTCGGCTTCTTCTCACCGCCCGGCCGCCTGCCGTCGCGACGGCCATTGCGGTCGCGATCGTTGGCGGGTTCGAAGCGCTCGTTCTTTTCCGCAGGATTGCGTGCGGGATCGGGGCTGCCGAGATGGTCGGCAACGATTGGCAGCTTCGTGCGGATGATGCGCTCGACCTGACGCAGCTTGCTGTTCTCCGAAGGATCGCAGAGCGTGATCGCGATGCCATCCATACCGTTGCGGCCGGTGCGGCCGATACGGTGGACATAGCTTTCGGCTTCGTCCGGCAGGTCGAAATTCACGACATGGCTGATGCCGGGCACGTCGATGCCGCGCGCGGCGATGTCGGTCGCGACCAGAATGCGCACCGATCCATCACGGAAATCATTCAGTGCCTTCTGACGGGCATTCTGCGACTTGTTGCCATGAATGACGGCGGCCTTGAAGCCGTCGCGTTCCAGGTCCTTGGTCACCCGGTCCGCGCCATGCTTGGTGCGCGAGAAGATGATGACGGACTTCATCGCTTCGTCGGCGAGCATCGTCGACAGCACCTGGCGCTTCTGCTTGGTGCGGGCGAAGACGACGCCCTGGACGATCTCTGCCGCCGCGGTGCTTTGCGGCGAGACCTCGATGCGGACCGGGTTCTTCAGGAGGCCCTTGGCGAGTTCGGCGATCTCGTCCGGCATGGTGGCCGAGAACAGCGCCGTCTGACGATCGGGCGCGGTCGCCTTGGCGATGCGCTTGACATCGTTGATGAAGCCCATGTCGAGCATGCGGTCGCCCTCGTCCAGCACCAGCCATTTGGTGTCGGAGAGGATGAGGTCGCCCTCGCGCACCAGGTCGGTCAACCGGCCGGGCGTGGCGATGAGGATATCGACGCCGGGAGCAACCTTCTTCACCTGGCTGAAGCGCGAGACACCGCCCAGCACGAGTGCCGTCGAGACATGCGCGCCCTTGGCGAGGATCTTGATGGTGTCCTCGATCTGCACCGCGAGTTCGCGGGTCGGCGCCAGGATGAGCGCGCGGGTCGTCTTGGCGCGCCGCTTGGTGCCGAGTGCGATGATCTTCGACAGGATCGGCAGCGCGAAGGCAGCGGTCTTGCCGGAGCCGGTCTGGGCGATGCCGAAAATATCACGGCCTTCCAGCTGCGGCGGGATCGCCTGCATCTGGATCGGCTTCGGTTCGGCGAAGCCGGCATTGTGGGTGGCCTTGAGCAGCGCACCGGTAATTCCCAGCGCCGCGAAACCGGAGAGTTCCGCGGTGTCGTTGCCGGGCAATGTGTTTTCGTTGGTCAAAATAATCTTCTTTCACGCGGCCTCTGGCCGCAAACGTCAATGGCGGCAGGGCGCAACCTGCCGTCGAAAATTTTATATGAAACGACAAGGCGGGCGGACGCGTGCGTCCACTCGGCTGCGCTGCCGTGCCCGCAGGCATCATGCCACGGGGCTTTTTCGCCACTTTGTGATGTATCGGAAGAGGGCCGATATACCGGAAAGAGGGAAAACAGACGCAACCAGTCTCATTTGTCGAGAAGGCCGGAATCTCCCGGCCCAAGCGCCTATGGGCTGCATATGGCTGAGTTCGCCCCGGAATGCAAGGGGCGCGATATTGCGGTGCAGCAAAAACCAGCCAAAAGCCGACGCTTGCACTCCCCGACTGGCATCATTACCACAAACGAAGCTTCCGATTTTGGGGACCAAGCGATGAAGGACGTGCTGAAGGAACTCGAGCGGCGGCGCGACATCGCCCGCATGGGTGGGGGCCAGGCCCGCATCGATGCGCAGCACAAGAAGGGCAAGCTCACCGCGCGCGAACGCATCGAAGTGTTTCTCGACGAAGGCTCATTCGAGGAATTCGACATGTATGTCGAGCACCGCTCGACCGATTTCGGCATGGAGAAGACAAAGATCGCCGGCGATGGCGTCGTCACCGGCTGGGGCACGGTCAATGGCCGTCCCGTTTACCTCTTCGCCAAGGATTTCACCGTCTTCGGCGGTTCGCTGTCGGAAGCCCATGCCGAGAAGGTCATCAAGGTGCAGGAGATGGCGCTGCGCAACCATGCGCCAATCATCGGCCTCTACGACGCCGGCGGGGCGCGTATCCAGGAGGGCGTGGCAGCCCTCGGCGGCTATGCCGAGATCTTTCAGCGCAACGTGCTTGCGTCCGGCGTCATTCCGCAGATTTCGGTCATCATGGGCCCATGCGCCGGCGGTGACGTCTATTCGCCCGCCATGACCGACTTCATCTTCATGGTGCGCGACACCTCCTACATGTTCGTCACCGGACCGGACGTGGTGAAGACCGTAACCAATGAGACGGTGACCGCCGAGAGCCTCGGCGGCGCGTCGGTGCACACGACGAAGTCCTCGATCGCCGACGGCGCCTATGACAATGACGTCGAGGCGCTCTTGCAGATGCGGCGGCTGATCGACCTGTTGCCAGCTTCCAACACGTCGGAGATCCCCGAGATCGAATGCTACCAGTCGGTCACCGACCATGACATGTCGCTCGACCGGCTGATCCCCGACAACGCCAACAAGCCTTACGACATCAAGGAATTGATCCTGAAGGTCGCCGACGAAGGTGACTTCTTCGAAATCCAGCAGAGTTTTGCCAAGAACATCGTCACCGGTTTCGGCCGGGTCGAAGGCCGTACCGTTGGCTTTGTCGCCAACCAGCCGATGGTGCTGGCCGGCGTGCTCGATTCCGACGCCAGCCGCAAGGCGGCGCGCTTCGTGCGCTTCTGCGACTGTTTTTCTATTCCCATCGTCACCTTTGTCGATGTTCCAGGCTTTTTGCCGGGCACGGCGCAGGAATATGGCGGGCTGATCAAGCACGGCGCCAAGCTGCTTTTCGCCTATGCCGAGGCGACCGTGCCGAAGATCACCGTCATCACCCGCAAGGCCTATGGCGGCGCCTATGATGTGATGGCGTCAAAACATCTGCGCGGCGACATGAACTATGCCTGGCCGACGGCGCAGATCGCCGTCATGGGGGCGAGAGGCGCGGTCGAGATCATCTACCGCAAGGACATCGGCGATGCCGAAAAGATCGCGGCCCATACAAAGGCATACGAAGACCGCTTCCTGTCGCCTTTCGTGGCCGCCGAGCGCGGCTATGTCGATGAGGTGATCATGCCGCATTCGACCCGCCGCCGCGTAGCGCGCGCGCTACGCATGCTGCGCAACAAGGATATGCAGAACCCCTGGAAGAAGCACGACAACATCCCACTGTGAACGGCATCGAGGTCATCGCTCAAGTGCGGTTGATCAGCGCCCTCCTCTGGCAGCCACCAGTTCGCGCAGCACCGGCACCATCGCCAGCGGCAAATCCTCGGCGATCAACCCCGGCCCGAACCGACTGCCGGCCTCGGCATGGATCCAGACCGCCGCGCAGGCCGCTTCGAAAGCCGGCATGCCTTGGGCAAGCAGGCCGGCCGTGATGCCGGACAACACATCGCCCGATCCTGCGGTGGCAAGCCAGGCCGCGCCATTGGAATTGATCGCCGCTCTGCCATCGGGAGCGGCGATCACCGTGTCGGCGCCCTTGTAGACGATGACGGCATTGGCGCGCGCGGCCGCCACGCGTGCCTTGTCCAGCTTGGACGAGACATTGTCATCGGCGATGTCCGCGAACAGCCTGGCGAACTCGCCTTCGTGCGGCGTCATCACCAGCGCGGGCGCGTCCGGCCTGCGGGCGGCTTCGAACAAGACATCCGGCGCCTCACGAAACGAGGTGATCGCGTCGGCGTCGAAGACCAGGCCGTCAATTCCGGTGGACGCGGCCGGCTTGCCCGACGCGAGTAGCGCAAGTGCGAACGCCCGGGTTTTTTCGCCAATGCCAAAGCCGGGCCCGAGAACAAAGGCCGATGGCCGGCGCTCCCCGACGAATGCTTCAATGTCGGCAGCTTCGTCGGCCTTGCGCAGCATGATCGAGGTCAGGTGCGCGGCATTGACCTGCATGGCGTTGCCCGGCGACAGCACCGTCACCGCCCCTGCCCCGCTTCGGGCAGCGGCAAGGGCTGAGAGCCGCGCGGCGCCGGTGGCGCTCGGCCCGCCGGAAAAGACGCCGACATGACCGCGCTTGTATTTGTGGGCATCGATGGCCGGCACCGGTAAATCGCGCAACCAAAGCGCTGGTCCGTTCTCGAACGTGCGGGGCTGCAGCGTTGCGATGATCTCCGCCCCGATGCCGATATCGGCAAGCACGATCTCGCCGCATCTTTCCCGGCCCGGCAGCAGCAGATGGCCGGGCTTCTTGCGCGCGAAGGTCACGGTGAGCTCTGCTGAAAACGATGTGCCGAGCACTTTGCCGCTGTCACCGGAAATGCCGGAAGGCAGGTCGACCGCGACAACCCGCAAGTTCAGCTTGGCCGCCAGATCGACCGCCCTGGCGGCTTCGCCGGACAGCGGCTTGGACAGCCCTGCCCCATAAAGCGCATCGACCACGATCGAGCAGGGACCGGCATCAAAGTCCGATAGCGGCCAGGGCTTGATGGGGCATTCCGCAGCGGCGAGTGCCGCGTCGCTACCCAGCCTCGGCGGGCCAGACGTCCAGACCGTGGTGGCGACACCGCTGCCGGCCAGAATGCGAGCGACGACATAACCGTCGCCGCCATTGTTGCCCGGGCCGCATAACACATGGACATGCGCTGCCGAGGGATAGCGGCTGAGCACTTCGGTCGCGACGGCCCGCCCGGCACGGCGCATCAATCCAACGCCGTCGGTTGGACCTGCTGCAATTGTCAGCCGATCCGCCTCGCCCATCTCGGCGGAGGTAAGAAGTTCGTGGCTCATGGATTGCCGATCCGCATTCGATCAAGCATTGTCCAGTTTTCGGCTCGACGCAAACGGGGAGGAGTTGGCGCTGTCATGAGCACGTCGATCGGCGCGAGGATTGCAGGCACCGATCTGCCCGCAGGATGAGCAATTTGCCCGAATATTGGGCAGACATGCACAGTCGTGCCGGGTAGGCTGCAGCCATCTATGCCGCTTCCGATGCAGCGAATGACGCGGATTTGCATATGGGCGTGACATGACTTTGAAATCGTATGACACCGCTTCTGTTCCCTCCGACTGGCACAGTTCGTGCTTGATTGAGGCGCAAGCGGGGGCTCACAACCCGTTTTTTTGGCAGTGGAGGCCACTTTTTACATGAAAAAGATCGAAGCGATCATCAAGCCATTCAAGCTGGACGAAGTGAAGGAAGCGCTTCAGGAGGCCGGACTGCAAGGCATTACGGTGACCGAGGCCAAAGGCTTCGGCCGCCAGAAGGGTCATACCGAACTCTACCGCGGCGCTGAATATGTCGTCGATTTCCTGCCCAAGGTGAAAATCGAGGTCGTCCTTGGCGACGATGCCGTGGAAGGCGCGATCGAGGCAATCCGCAAGGCGGCCCAGACCGGCCGCATCGGCGACGGCAAGATCTTCGTCTCCAACATCGAGGAAGTGGTGCGCATCCGCACCGGCGAAACCGGAATGGACGCGGTTTGATCCGAGCCGGCCATCCTCTAAGAAACGTCATCTATCAAAAAACGTCAGCACACAGGGATTACATGACATGACGACAGCCAAAGACATCATGAAGCAGATCAAGGACAACGACGTGAAATTCGTCGACCTGCGCTTCACCGACCCGAAGGGCAAGCTGCAGCACGTCACCATGGATGTCGTCGAGGTCGAGGAAGACATGTTCGCCGACGGTGTCATGTTCGACGGCTCCTCGATCGCCGGCTGGAAGGCCATCAACGAATCCGACATGGTGCTGATGCCCGATCCGGACACCGTCCACATGGATCCGTTCTTCGCGCAGTCGACCATGGTCATCCTGTGCGACATTCTCGATCCGGTCTCGGGCGAATCCTACAACCGCGACCCGCGCGGCACCGCCAAGAAGGCCGAGGCCTACATGAAGTCGGAAGGCATCGGCGACACCATCTATGTCGGCCCGGAAGCCGAGTTCTTCGTGTTCGACGACGTGAAATACAAGGCCGATCCGTATAACACCGGCTTCAAGCTCGATTCGACGGAACTGCCGTCGAACGACGACACCGATTACGAGACCGGCAACCTCGGCCACCGCCCGCGCATCAAGGGCGGCTATTTCCCGGTGCCGCCGATCGATTCGGCGCAGGACATGCGCTCCGAAATGCTGACCGTACTCGCCGAAATGGGCGTGCGCGTCGAAAAGCACCACCACGAGGTGGCAGCCGCCCAGCACGAGCTCGGCATCAAGTTCGACACGCTTGTCCGCAACGCCGACAAGATGCTGATCTACAAGTACGTCGTGCACCAGGTCGCCAATGCCTATGGTAAGACGGCCACCTTCATGCCGAAGCCGATCTTCGGCGATAACGGCTCGGGCATGCACGTTCACCAGTCGATCTGGAAAGGCGGCAAGCCGACTTTCGCCGGCAATGAATATGCCGGTCTTTCGGAGAGCTGCCTGTTCTACATCGGCGGCATCATCAAGCATGCCAAGGCGATCAACGCCTTCACCAACCCGCTGACCAACTCCTACAAGCGCCTGGTGCCGGGCTACGAGGCGCCGGTGCTGCTCGCCTATTCGGCGCGCAACCGTTCGGCTTCCTGCCGCATCCCGTTCGGCAGCTCACCAAAGGCCAAGCGCGTCGAAGTCCGCTTCCCCGATCCGGGCGCGAACCCCTACCTCGCTTTCGCCGCCATGCTGATGGCAGGTCTCGACGGCATCAAGAACAAGATCCATCCGGGACAGCCGATGGACAAGGATCTCTACGACCTGCCGCCGAAGGAACTGAAGAAGATCCCGACCGTCTGCGGTTCGCTGCGCGAAGCGCTCCAGAGCCTCGACAAGGACCGCGGCTTCCTGAAGGCCGGCGGCGTCTTCGACGACGACCAGATCGATAGCTATATCGAGCTCAAGATGGCCGAAGTGATGCGCTTCGAAATGACCCCGCATCCGGTCGAGTACGACATGTACTATTCGGTCTAGGATTCCGCTCGAATAATGTTTCAAGGCCCTTGAAGGTTTTCCCCCTTCAAGGGCTTTTTGCTGATCCAAAAGGCTCATCGATGGATTGCGTGCGGCCAGCCACGCAACGATGGTCAACTTGCTTTTTTGGGGGACGCAATCAATCGCCAGGAGCGAGCGGCACACTGCCTCAGGCTGCAATGCCCGCTCGTCCGGCGCCCCCGCCAATGCCGTCGTTCACGAAACCCCCGCCCCGTTCGAACAGCATCGCTTGGCGTAACCCCAAGGCCACGAATACGCATGCCGCGGCGTAGCCTGTCAACGCCGCCACACGGAGGCATAAATCGCCGATTTCAATGTATGAACAGTGGCTTATATTAAGGACCGCCGCGTACGAACCGAGCTGAAACAGGCTGTTTTCCGGGCTTTTTCAATGAAAACTTGGAACCGCACGAGACGAGTAGCGGCAAGGAGCGTCAGCCAAAGCCGCTCGTTTTGATGAAACCGCTCGTTGTTTTTCAACCTGACTTTTTTTGGGGGAATTCGCCGCTCCGGGGCAGTCGGTGACGACGCTGACCGCGCGTGGCGTCATGTCGGGTCGGTAAAAAGAAAGGCCCGGGCGCTTCCGCCCAGGCCTGTATTGCAAGAATATCCATCTGCCGCGCATTGAAGCGCGCCATAAAACGGATCAGGCGGCGGCCGAAATCTCTGCGCTCGCCGGCACCGAAGCGATCGTCTTCAGGATCTGCGAGGCGATCTGGTAGGGGTCGCCCTGCGAGTTCGGACGGCGGTCTTCCAGATAGCCCTTGTAATCGTTCTTGACGAACGAATGCGGGACGCGGATCGAGGCGCCGCGATCGGCGATGCCATAGCTGAACCTGTTCCACGGCGCGGTCTCGTGCTTGCCGGTCAGACGTTTGTCGTTGTCCGGGCCGTAGACGGCGATGTGGTCCATCAGGTTCTTGTCGAAAGCCGCCATCAGCGCTTCGAAATAGGCCTTGCCGCCGACTTCACGCATATAGGTGGTCGAGAAATTGGCATGCATGCCCGAGCCGTTCCAGTCGGTGTCGCCGAGGGGCTTGCAGTGGTATTCGATGTCGATGCCGTACTTTTCGGTCAAGCGCTGCATCAGATAGCGGGCCATCCACATCTGGTCGGCGGCCTTTTTGGAACCCTTGCCGAATATCTGGAATTCCCACTGCCCCTTCGCCACTTCGGCGTTGATGCCTTCATGGTTGATGCCGGCCGCGAGGCAGAGATCAAGATGTTCCTCGACGATCTGGCGCGCAACGGAGCCGACATTCGAGTAGCCGACTCCGGTATAGTACGGCCCCTGCGGTGCGGGATAGCCGCTCTCGGGGAAGCCGAGCGGACGGCCGTCCTTGTAGAAGAAATACTCCTGCTCGAAGCCGAACCAGGCGCCTTCGTCGTCGAGGATAGTGGCGCGCTTGTTGGATGCATGCGGCGTAACACCGTCGGGCATCATGACTTCGCACATGACGAGCACGCCGTTGGTGCGGGCCGGATCGGGATAGACCGCGACCGGCTTCAGCACGCAATCGGAGCTGTGGCCCTCGGCCTGCTGCGTCGAGGATCCGTCGAAACCCCACAGCGGCAACTGCTCGAGCGTCGGGAACTCAGCGAATTCCTTGATCTGCGTCTTGCCGCGAAGATTCGGGACCGGGGTGTATCCATCGAGCCAGATATACTCGAGCTTGTATTTGGTCATTCTAGAGCCTCTCGTTGCTTGGACACCGCAAGCAGGCGGATGTCGATGCATGGCCGAAACAGGCCGGCCTGCCGATGGATAAAAAGCAATTCGTGTGCCACTCGGCTCTCGCAGGGTGCGGCAAAATGATCGTGCCCAGGCGATTATTTTAATGAGCCGCCTCAGCAATGCTTGCGGATGATCCAGGCAGCAATATTGCTTAAATCATAGGCAAATCATGATCTTTTCATAGGCATATTGCCTAAATGAATCGCAGGACCTATTTTGGTGAAAGCTGAATCAACGAGCGCCTGAAAAAGCGGGGAGACCGGCAATGCAAGTCACGCAATCGCGTCCGTCGGCGAAAATCCTGATGTTCCCGCTGGCAGCGCGCAGGTCTGCCTTAAATTTAGGCGCCAAGGCCAAATTCGCGGCAGAGCTTGCCGCGCTTCGCGGCGAGCACGCCGATTTCGATGGCTGGTACCACGAGGCCGCCGTCGAGGATGAAGACCCGCAGCGGAAGAGCTGAGCCCTTCCACGTCGATCTTGAATAAAAGAGTCCGGCGCGATCGCTCGCGCCGGACTTTTCGTTCTGGCCTACCGGCTATTCCTTGGCATGCAGGTCGGTGCCGAGCGTGTCCTTGACGAAGATCATGCCGATGATCAGCGTCATCGCCGCGATGACCACCGGATACCAAAGACCGTAGTAGATGTCGCCCTTGTAGGCGCTGAGCGCGAACACCGTCGCCGGCAGCAGGCCGCCGAACCAGCCGTTGCCGATGTGGTAGGGCAATGACATGCCCGTGTACCGAATGCGAGTCGGGAACATCTCGACAAGGATCGCCGCGATCGGCCCATAGACCATGGTCACGAACAGGACCAGGATGAACAGGATGCCGATCGTCATCGGCCAGTTAACCGCCGCCGGATCGGCGAACATGGCAAAGGCACCGCCGCCCGGTATGTTGTAGACGGTGACCTCGGGGGCGCCCGCTGCCTCATCGGCGGTCAAGAGCTTGTCCTTAACCGCCTGGTCGGTCGGCACCGCTGCCTTTTCACCGCCGCGGATGGCGGCCGCGTCGAGCTTAAGTTCAGGATTGGCTGCGATGAAGGCATCGAGTTTCTGGTCCGCGACCTTGATCGGCGCTCGCTTCAGCGGATAGCCGCCGTCCTGCAAGGACATGTTGACTGCCTTGACGAAGGCGGCGTCCTTAGCCTTGGCCTGATCGCCGGCGGCGACCGCATCGTAGGACGCCACTGTCTCTGTACCGATCTTGACTGACGCAGGCGTCCCGGCCGCAGCCGTCGACACCACTTCATAGGGAACCGAGTTCTTGGTCAGGAACGAAGTCGCGATGTCGCAGGACGTCGTGAACTTCGCCGTGCCGACCGGATTGAACTGGAACTTGCAGTCGCCGGGAGCTGCCGTCACCGTTGCCCGAGTGCTCTGCTGAGCCTTGGCGAGCGCCGGATTAGCGGCCCAGGTCAACGCCTTGAACAGCGGGAAGGTACAGACAATGGCCAGCGCAAGGCCAGCCATGATGATCGGCTTGCGGCCGATCTTGTCGGAGAGCCAGCCGAAGACGACGAAGAAGATCGAGCCGATAGCCAGCGCGATGGCGATCATGATGTTGACCGACTGCGCGTCGACCTTCAGCACATTCTGCAGGAAGAACAGCGCGTAGAACTGGCCGTTGTACCAAACCACGGCCTGACCGGCTGTGAGGCCGAGCAGCGCCAGGAGCGCGATCTTGGCGTTCTTCCACTGACCAAAGGCTTCCGAGAGCGGCGCCTTTGAGCCCTTGCCTTCGTCCTTCATCTTCTGGAAGGTCGGAGACTCCGAGAGTGACAACCGGATCCAGATCGAAACGGCGAGCAGCAGGAAAGAGACGATGAACGGAATGCGCCAGCCCCAGGCGGCGTAGGTCTCCTTGCTCAGCGATCCCTGTACGATCAGGATGACGATCAGCGACAGGAACAGGCCGAGCGTCGCTGTTGTCTGGATCCATGAGGTGTAGAAGCCACGGCGGTCATCGGGTGCATGTTCGGCGACATAGGTCGCAGCGCCGCCATATTCGCCGCCCAGCGCCAAACCCTGCAGCATGCGCAGGACGATAAGGATCACCGGAGCCGCGATGCCCAAGGTTGCATAGCCGGGCAGCAGACCGACCAGGAAGGTCGACAGGCCCATGATCGTCATTGTGACCAGGAACGTGTATTTGCGGCCGACGAGGTCGCCGATGCGACCGAACAGCAGCGCGCCGAACGGGCGAACCAGGAAGCCTGCGGCAAAGGCCAGCAGCGCGAAGATGTTGCGCGTTGCCTCGGGAATGGTCGGACTGAAAAAGGTCGAGCCGATGAAAGCCGCCAGTGAGCCGTAGAGATAGAAATCGTACCATTCGAAAACAGTGCCGAGCGAGGAAGCGAAGATGACTTTCTTCTCCTCCCGCGTCATGCCGCGGCTCGTTCCGCCGGCGGTCGATGCCATTGCCATAGAGCTATCCTCCCGTGAGACTTCGATGCTGTGCGCCGACGTCCGCGTTCTCCTCCGAACGCGGACTCAAAGACGCAGCCAACACAGGAAAAATGGCAGAAAGGGCGGGGAAAGGGCACCGCGACGATGGGATTATGACTTTCGTATTAGGTGCGGTGCGAAGGCGGAGCGAAGCCCTCAGGCCCGCAGCGCTTCGAGCAAGCTGACGGCGGCCATCATGTCCCGTTTGCGAGCGGCGCGGCGCGCGACGGCTTCGGCGTCCTGTCCCCACTGTGCGATCTGCCAGTCCTCATCGACATGGCCGGCGGCCCAGGCCTCCTCGCCGTCGAGCTCGCCGAAATCGACCGCCAACGCCAGCAATGCCGAGCCGGTCAACGATGTCATGACATGGATGGCGGCAAGGCGCAGCGGTTCGGCGCGTTGCGCCAGATGGCTGCCCAGCACGGCAATGGTTTCGCGTGGCTGCTCGATATGGATGATGCCCTCGGCAAGGTTGAAACGGGCCCCAAGTGCTGCGCGGGCCCAGTCGATGACGGGATCCCACCGCTCGTTCTGGCGCTCGACCAGCTCTTGCGGTGCATCGGCGCGATAACAGAGCAGATCCGACGACGCAAAACGCAGAATGTCTTCCAGCACCGCCTGCGGATCGCTGGCCACGCCATCGATTGCGGTGTTGACCAGCCGCATCACCGGCATCGTCATCGGATTGATCGTCTCGCCCTGTTCCGCGAACTCGCCGGCAACCAGCGTCGCGGCCGCCTCGGTCGGCAGCGCCAGCATTGCCTTGCCCGGCGTGCGCACCGGCTTGCCGTCGAGATGGACGGCAAAGCCATCTTCCGCCGACGCGACCGAGACCTCCTTATAGAAGCGCTTGGGCAGCGGCGTCTTCATCTGGATCTGGGCGCGACGCACCGGATCCGGATCGGAAAGATACTTGCCCGCTTCGAGGTCGTTGAGCATATCACGCATGAAGTGCCTTTCTTACACCGGTATCAGCTTGCGTGCCGGCCGGTTGACGATGATCAGGCCGGCCGCAATCAAGCCAAGTGCGAGAAAAATGCGAATGGTCAGCGGCTCGTTCAAGATGATCGCACCGCACAGGACACCGAAGACCGGCGACAGGAAGGTGAAGCTGGACAAGCCTGAAGCCGGATAGCGGCGCAGCAGCCAGAACCAGAGCACATAGGTGAAAGCGACGATATAGACCGCCTGGAAAAGCAGCGCCAATGTCGGCAACAGGGACGGATCGCGCACCGGTGGGCCGGCAAGAGGCAGCACCATCATGCCAACGATCGCCGCGCCGGCGAGTTGATAGAGCAGCAGTTTTTCCGCACTCGCCTCGACCAATTTCGATCGTTTGATAAGGATATTGGTCAGGGCCCAGAAAAACCCCGAACCGAGGCTCAGGAGATCACCGAACAGCATGTCTCCGCTACCGCCGAGCTTGTCGGAAAAGACCGTGGCAAGACCGGCGAAGGCCAACAGCAGGCCGAGAAACTTGCGCATGGTGATCTGTTCGCCGAGCAGGAAATGGCCGCCGATCAGCATCCAGAACGGCATTGAGTTGACCAGCAGCGTATTGCGCGCCACGGTCGTATGCTCCAGGCCAACGTAGAGACAAAGGAACTCGACGCCGAAAAGCACGCCGACCGCAATGCCCGCCGGCAATGTCCCATCTCTGCTGAACAGCGCAATGCCGCGCCAGCGGCACCAGAGAAAGACGCAGAAACCACCGATGACCGAACGCGCGATCGATAGGAAGACGGGATCATAGCCTGCATAGGAGATCTTGGCGGCGACGTAGTTCAGCCCCCAGGAAAAGGTCAGGCCGACCATGATGGCGGCTGCGGCCATGTCGACCGCGTCGCGCCGATCGAGCGCATCGGTGGCGCCGCTCACGGTTAGTCCTCCGCGCTGGCGTCGTCGAAGCCGATCAGGTTCCAGCTCTGGCGCATATGCGGCGGCATCGGAGCGGTGACGTCGATGACGCCCTTGTCCGGGTGCGGGATAATGATGCGGCGCGCGTGCAGATGCAGGCGGTTTTGAATGCCGCCAGGAAAATCCCAGTTGGTGTCGGCCTCGAAGTATTTCGGGTCGCCGATGATCGGGCAGCCGATATGGGCGGCATGGACGCGAAGCTGGTGTGTGCGGCCGGTATAAGGTTCCATCTCCAGCCAGGTCATGGTCTGCGCCGCCTGCTCGATAATGCGATAATAGGACACGGCATGGTCGGCGCCTTTTTCGCCATGCGCGGCAATGCGCACGCGGTCGCCGTCCGGCGTAGCCTCCTTGATCAGCCAGGTCGAGATCTTGTCCTCGCGCTTGGGCGGCACGCCCTTGACCAGCGCCCAGTAGGTCTTCTTGGTTTCCCGCGCCCGGAACGCCTCTGAAAGCTTCATCGCGGCCAGCCTGGTGCGGGCCACCACCAGCACGCCCGACGTGTCGCGGTCGAGCCGGTGCACCAGCCGCGGCTTCTCGCCTTTCTGGCTGCGCCAGGCTTCCAGCATGTCGTCGACATTGCGGGTAACGCCGGAGCCGCCCTGAACGGCGAGGCCCGCCGGCTTGTTGAAGACGAAGACCTTTGGGTCCTCGTGGATCAGCATCTTGGCGAGCACATCGGCGTCGCCCTGGTTGCGGATCGAGTGGCCGGTGAGCGCGCTCTCGCCCTTCTTGTCCACCTCGAGCGGCGGAACGCGGACCATCTGCCCCGGCTCGACGCGGGTGTCGGCCTTGACCCGGCCGCCATCGACGCGGATCTGGCCGGAGCGCAGCAGCTTCTGTAGATGGCCGAAGCCAAGGCCCGGGAAATGCGTCTTGAACCAGCGATCGAGCCGCATGCCCGCCTCGCCGGCCTCCACAGTGATCTGTTCAACGCCTGCCATGTCTTCTTCGCTTATCCGTTTCCCGAGCAGGGCTCTTGGCCTGCGCTTGGCGCGGCAATAACATTATGAAACGGTTCTTGCGAGCCAAAGTCCCAGAAACAGGGCAATGATCGCGCCAACGACGCTGGCAAGCGCATATCCGAATGCCGGCAGTGTCGAGCCTCGTTCCCACAGGGCGGCGAAGTCGAGCGAAAAGGCGGAGAAGGTGGTGAAGCCTCCGAGAATGCCGGTAGCAACGAACAGCCTGACCTCATCGGACCCGCCGCGACGCGCAAGGATGGCGATGAACAGCCCCATCGCAAACGAGCCGACGATGTTGATCGCCATCGTGCCCCAGGGATAGTTGGGACCGACGAGGCGCAGCGCGCCCATGCTGGTCAGATGGCGGATGCCGGCGCCGATGCCGCCGCCGACGGCTACGAGAAGCAGATTGAACATAGAACGTTACTGCCCCCGCGAGGACGCCGGCGTCAATCCCTTGAGCGAGGTCACGCAGCTTCGGGGATGGCAGAGATAGTCGACCTATCAAGAACCGGGCTTCCAACTCACGTAGCGCAATCACTGCCATGACGCATTCAGGATACTGCCGGCTCCGCCGGCAGTATCGACAGATCTTCAACTTAGGTGGTTTCGACCTTCTTTGGCTTTGTGGAGCCGATCATCTTCCAGTTCTTGTAGAACATCGAGTTGATGCGCTCGACGCTCACCGAGACGACCGCAAGCATGCCGGCGATAAGCCTGGGCACCGGGGACGGCCTGATAATATCCATGAACACGCAGTAGCGGCGGCCATCATACTCGTTGACCGAGCGATGCAGCAGCGTGTCGTCGAAAATGAACTGCGGATTGTCGTACCAGTAGTTCTTGACGTTGCCGCATTCGACGAAAATCTCCGCTTTCACCGGGATCAGATTGTAGAGGATACGCAGGCTGAGCCGCAGCGGTCCGAAATGCCAGGAGGTCGATTCGCGCTTGCTGAAGACGGAAACGGCAATCGTCTTGATGTATTTGAAATCCTTGTTGAATTCCTCGACGTTGTCGATCCTGTGCTTGCCGTACCACTGGTAGACATACATGCCGCGCCGGCCGGCGCCGAAATTGGCGTCGATGTCGGCGATGATCTCATCCTTGCGCGCCTTGAAGACATCAAGGACCTCATTGACCTCGCGCTGATAGTCGGCGGGAAACTGCTCCAGCTTCCACACGCCCGGATTTCTGTAGCACAGGAGATCGACCAGCAGGTTGAAGGGCGACAGCAACCAGGTGAAGAGCCCGTTGCCAAGGAAGTAGCCGCTGAACAGCGCCAAATCCTTCCTGTCGTTGCGCAACACGTCGATCAGACCACAGACGATGAAGATCGTCGTCAGGATCGGGATGAAATAGAAGCCAAGGGCGAGAAGCGGGATGGCAATGGCGAATTTGCGAAGGGATTTGCGAAGGGTTTTTGTCATTTTTCCACGCGCGAAGCGCGATCCTGTTGCGAATGAGGTGCCCAATCATGGCAACGGCCACCGCCCGACCGTGCGCCTTGATAAGGTTTTTTGGGTCACCGCACAACGGCCATGGTATCTGGCCGAGCTGGTTGCCTGGTAGAGTTTGCCGGGCCGTCAATGCACTGCCGGCAAGCCAAGCTCGTCCCATTTATCTTTGGCCACGGGATCGCCGACCTGGAATTCAAAGCCAATGACGCTTTCGCCGTCCTTGGCGAGCTGGCATTTGAACTTCAGACTGTACCAGTTTTTACGGCTGCGAAAGGCCGCACCATTAGCGGCGATCGTCGTGCCGGTGATCTTCTCCTCCGCGGTCGCGTAGGGCACCACCCGCTCCGGCTGGAAATCCGCATGCCATTGGCGGATTTGGTCCATGGCCTCCAGATTGCAAAGCTGCACCATGCGCTCATCGGATGCGAAGGTCTTGAGATCGGCGCGGGCCTGCTTGCTGCGCGGATCGGCGAGGGTCTTGGCCGACAGCATCCGCGTTGGGCGGATCATGGCGGGCGTGGCGGGAAATCGAGGAGCGCTTGGAGCAGGCGCCGGTGCCTCGGGCATGGGTGCGCGGGGTGCCTCCTCGATGGGAGGTGCGGGCGGCCTTGTCGAAACCTCGAATTGCTGTGGCGTCAGGATGGCGACCGACACGCGCTCCTCCTCTGGCCGGCTCGGGCGTTTCGGCGATGGTATCAACATGACGCTGGCGGCGAGCAGCCCATGCAGGAGAACCGAAGTGGAAATCCCCCAGGGCGAGGCCTCGTTTCGCACCGACAAGACCACCGCGCTCCGCAAGTCGGCTATTCCCGCTCTTTGCGCAGCTTTGCCCAGTAGTCGAGCCGCTTCCTGATGTCGCGCTCGAAACCACGCTCGGGCGGATCGTAGAAGGTCTGGCGGCCCATCTTTTCCGGAAAATAATCCTGGCCTGAAAAGGCATCTGGCTCATCATGGTCGTAGCGGTAGCCGGCGCCGTAATCCTCTTCCTTCATCAGCTTGGTCGGCGCGTTGAGAATGTGCTTCGGCGGCAGCAGCGAGCCATGTTCCTTGGCGGCCCGCGTGGCAGCCTTGAAGGCAGTGTAAACGGCATTGGATTTGGGCGCGGTGGCGAGATAGACGGTGGCCTCGGCAAAGGCGAGTTCGCCCTCCGGAGAGCCGAGATAGTCATAGGCATCCTTGGCCGCGTTGGCGACGACCAGGGCCTGCGGATCGGCCAGACCAATGTCCTCCATCGCCATGCGAACCAGCCGGCGGCCGAGATAGAGCGGATCCTCCCCGGCATCGAACATGCGCGCGAGATAGTAAAGGGCGGCATCGGGATCCGAGCCGCGCACCGACTTGTGCAGGGCCGAGATCAGGTTGTAATGGCCGTCCTGGCCCTTGTCGTAGATCGGCGCACGGCGCTGGACGATGCGCTGAAGCCCTTCGGGATCGAATATCTCGCCAGCCTTGGCCGCGCGCCAGACCTCTTCCGCCAGGGTCAGCGATGCGCGTCCGTCGCCATCGCTCATACGAATGAGCATCGTGCGTGCTTCATCATCAAGCGGCAGCGCCCTGCCCTCCGCCTCCTCCGCCCGCGTCATCAGCTTGGCGATGCTGTCCTCACCCAGCGAATGAAAGACCATGACCCGCGCGCGCGACAACAAGGCCGCGTTGAGTTCGAAGGACGGGTTTTCGGTGGTGGCACCCACCAGCACGACCGTCCCATCCTCCATGACGGGGAGGAATGAATCCTGCTGGGCGCGGTTGAAACGATGAATCTCGTCGACGAAGAGCAAAGTCTGGCGGCCGTTGGCACGGCGCAGCTTGGCCGCCTCGAACACTTTCTTCAGGTCGGCGACGCCGGAAAAGACCGCCGATATCTGCTCGAAGGCAAGGCTGGTCTCTCCGGCAAGCAGCCTCGCCACCGTGGTCTTGCCGGTGCCTGGCGGCCCCCAGAAGATCATCGATCCCAGCGAACCGGAGCCGATCAACCGGGTCAGCGCGCCATCGGGTCCCGTCAGATGTTCCTGGCCAACGACCTCCCCAAGATTCTTCGGACGCAGCCTGTCGGCCAGCGGCCGTCCGGGCGGCACCTTTTCCGGTTCGTCAACGCTGAACAGATCGGCCATGCACTTCCTCAGAGCAATTCCAGGAAAAGTGTGAAGCGGTTTTCCGTCCGGGATTGCGTCAAAACAAGGATATAGGGCAGGTCGGCGTTTTGGTGAAACGCCGACCTGCTCCAAGTTTGGAGCGCGATCCCTTCAGGGTCGAACTCAGTAACGCAAAACCTGGCGCAGTATCTGCCCGCCGCGCTCGACGGTAAAGCGCCACCAGCGCGTATCCTGCTGGGCTACCTGCGCCAGCACTGCGGCGGTGTCGATGGTGGTGCCGTTGACCTCGCGCACGATGTCGCCTGGCTGAAAGCCGAAATCGGCGGCCGGCGAATCGCGATTGATATCGATCACCGTCACACCCTTGAGGTCGGTACGCAAGCCAAGCTTCTGGGCAAGCCGCGGCGACAGTTCCGAGACCTTCGCGCCCGAGAACGGGCTGCGGCCATGCAGCGTCACTTCCGAGGCTTTTGCCCCCTCCGGCGCGCGCTCCAGCGCAATGTCCATCGCCGCTTGCTGACCCTTGGTCAGGATCGCGAAATTCGCCTTGGTGCCGATCGACAGTGTCGCCATGCGGTAGTCGAGCGCCTCGATGCTCTCGACCGGCTTGCCATTGATCTGCAGCACGACATCGCCCGGCTTCAGCCCTGCCTTGCCGGCGGGACCGGTCGCGTCGACCGAGGAGACCAGCGCCCCGGTCGGCTTTTCCATGCCCAGCGATTCAGCGATCTGCGGCGTCACCGCTTCGAATTCGGCGCCGATATAGGGCCGTTCGAAGAAATCGAGACCGGCCTTGGCGGCATCGGCGAAAGCCCGCACCATGTTGGCGGGGATGGCGAACCCGATGCCGATCGAGCCGCCGCTGCGGCTGTAGATGGCGGTGTTGATGCCGACCAGCTGGCCGCCCATGTTGATCAGCGCGCCGCCGGAATTGCCGGGATTGATGGCGGCGTCTGTCTGGATGAAATAACCCGAATCCGAAACGCCGATATGGCTGCGGGCAAGCGCGGAAACGATGCCGCTGGTGGTGGTCTGGCCAACACCGAACGGGTTGCCGATGGCCAGCACCAGGTCGCCGACCTCGAGCGCGTCGGAATCCCCGATCGCGATGACCGGGAACGGCTTGTCGGACTCGATCTTGAGCACGGCGAGATCTAGCGTCTCGTCCTTCAGCATCACCTTGCTGGTGAATTCGCGGCCGTCGGCGGTCGCCACCTTGACCTCGTCGGCATCCTTGATGACGTGGAAATTGGTGACGATGACACCGCTCGGATCGACGAGCACACCCGAGCCGAGCGAAGACTGCGCACGCGGCTGGGCACGGCCGAAGAATTCCTCGAAGAACGGATCGCCTTCGAAAGGCGATGTCACCTTGGCGGTCTGCGAGGCATAGACATTGACCACCGCGGGTGCCGTCTGCTTGACCAGCGGCGCGAACGAAAGCTGGACCTCCTCGCGGCCGAAAGGCACGCGCTTGTCCGGACCTGAAGTGGCATTCTCGCCTTCGACGCCATGCAGCAAGTCCGTCAACACATCGGAGAGGCCTGGATCGGCGGGCTTGGCGGCGTCTTCGGCCTGCGCCTGCCGAACTGCCGGTGCGGCTGCGAACACCATGAAGGCGCAGAGCAGAACAAGGGACAGTCTTTTGGCGCGCATTGCGAATCCTCCAAGCGAGTTCGGGCGCATTCTCCCGACGAATGTGCAAAATGAAAGGCTAAGCCGCTGAAATCCGATTATTTTCGCGGCAGTCAATCGTTTTTGGCACGCCTTGGGCGCACGCAGTTATGAAAAAGGGGCCCGCAGGCCCCTCTAATTCACTCCGAAAAGGCGAAGCCTTATGCGGCCGCGGCTTCGTCCGCGCCTTCGGCTTCGATGCGGGCGCGATCGCCGGCGCCCTTGGCCGAGGTGTCGCGATCGACGAACTCGATGACCGCCATCGCGGCATTGTCGCCGTGACGGAAGCCGGCCTTCATGATGCGCAGATAGCCGCCGTTGCGGGTGGCATAGCGCGGGGCGATGGTGTCGAACAGGCGCTTGACGACGCCCTCATTGCCGATCTGCGCGATCACCTGGCGGCGCGCGTGCAGGTCGCCGCGCTTGCCGAGCGTCACCAGCTTCTCGACGATCGGACGCAGGTCCTTCGCCTTCGGCAAGGTGGTGACGATCTGCTCGTGCTCGAGCAGCGACACCGCCAGGTTGGCGAACATCGACTTGCGGTGGCTTATGCTGCGGGCGAAGCGGCGGCCTTTGAAACCGTGGCGCATGGCTCTTTTCCTTCTTCAGTTGTTCAAGAGGCCACGGCCTCCGAGGGTTTTCCGCATGACCGTCGGATCGAGCGGCTCACGCCGCCAATCCTTGGAATTCATGCTCAATATTGGTCTTCGTAACGCTTGGCGAGGTCTTCGATGTTTTCCGGCGGCCAGTCCGGCACTTCCATGCCGAGGTGCAGGCCCATCGCCGCCAGCACTTCCTTGATCTCGTTCAGCGACTTGCGGCCGAAGTTCGGGGTGCGCAGCATCTCGGCTTCGGTCTTCTGGATGAGATCGCCGATATAGACGATGTTGTCGTTCTTCAGGCAGTTGGCCGAACGCACCGAAAGCTCGAGTTCGTCGACTTTCTTGAGCAGCGCCGGGTTGAAGGCGAGCTCGGTGACGGCTTCGGCGGCGACTTCCTTCTGCGGCTCGTCGAAGTTGACGAACAGGCCAAGCTGGTCCTGCAGGATGCGGGCGGCGAAAGCCACCGCGTCCTCGCCCGAGATCGAACCGTCGGTCTCGATGGTCATGGTCAGCTTGTCATAGTCGAGAACCTGGCCCTCGCGGGTGTTCTCGACCTTGTAGGAGACCTTCTTCACCGGCGAATAGAGGCTGTCGACCGGGATCAGGCCGATCGGCGCGTCCTCGGCGCGGTTGCGCTCGGCAGGCACGTAGCCCTTGCCGGTGTCGACGGTGAATTCCATGCGGATTTCCGCGCCTTCGTCCAGCGTGCAGATGACGTGGTCGGGGTTGAGGATCTCGACGTCGCCAACCGTCTGGATGTCGCCGGCAAGAACCGCACCCGGGCCCTGCTTGCGAACGACCATGCGCTTGGGGCCATCGCCTTCCATGCGGATTGCGATTTCCTTGATGTTCAGGACGATGTCGGTCACGTCCTCGCGCACGCCGGCGATGGACGAGAATTCATGCAGAACACCGTCGATCTGCACGGCGGTGACGGCCGCCCCGCGCAGCGAAGACAGAAGCACGCGGCGCAGCGCGTTGCCAAGCGTCAGGCCAAAGCCACGCTCGAGCGGCTCGGCGACCAGCGTGGTCAGCGTCTTCTTCTTCGACGAGAACTCGATCTTGTTCGGCTTGATCAGTTCCTGCCAATTTTTCTGGATCATGATGCTTTCCTTCCGTTGACCCGCCACCATCCAATCGTGGCGGGCGACCTGGAATACCGTGGAGGAACGCCCTTGGGCGCTCACGCGGCGTTCGATAAATTGCTTAGACGCGGCGCTTCTTGCGCGGGCGGCAGCCATTGTGCGGGATTGGCGTCACATCACGGATCGAGGTGATGGTGAAGCCGGCCGCCTGCAGGGCGCGCAGCGCCGATTCACGACCGGAGCCCGGTCCGCAGACCTCGACTTCGAGCATGCGCATGCCGTGTTCCTGGGCCTTCTTGGCAACGTCCTCGGCAGCCATCTGGGCGGCGAACGGGGTCGACTTGCGCGAACCCTTGAAGCCCTGGGCACCGGCCGACGACCAGGCAATCGAATTGCCCTGCGCGTCGGTGATGGTGATCATCGTGTTGTTGAAGGTCGAATTGACGTGGGCAACGCCCGACGAAATGTTCTTGCGTTCGCGACGGCGAACACGAGCGGCTTCCTTGGCCATGATAGTCCTTTCAGTTGATCTCTACACCGCCGTAATGCCAGCGGCTCCACCTGGAAAAGTGAATAGTGAATTAGTGAGTAGCGATGACGTCCTCACCACCCACTACCAACCACTCACTCTTATTACTTCTTCTTGCCGGCGATCGACTTGGCCGGGCCCTTGCGGGTACGTGCATTGGTGTGCGTGCGCTGGCCGCGAACCGGCAGCGAGCGGCGGTGACGCAGGCCGCGGTAGCAGCCAAGGTCCATGAGCCGCTTGATGTTCATCGACACTTCGCGGCGCAGGTCGCCTTCGACCTGATAGTCGCGGTCGATGGTCTCGCGGATCTGCAGCACCTCCGCATCGGTCAGCTGGTTGACGCGGCGCTCGGCCGGGATGCCGACCTTGTCGACGATCTCCTGGGCGAACTTCTTGCCAATGCCGTGAATGTACTGAAGCGCGATGACGACGCGCTTGTTGGTCGGAATGTTGACGCCGGCTATACGAGCCATGTTCTTCTCTTCTCCATGTGGGCCGGACAAGCCGGCATTATTCAGATTGCCCCGCGTCCGGTGGAGGCCGGCCCTTGCGGGAGTTTCCAGTTCAAAGCGACTGCCCTGCCCTTGCGGACAGGCAAAGCGCGCATCTGATAGGAAGACGGGCCGCCATACCGCAGCAAGCCGTCTCCGTCAAGCTTAATCTTTAAATTCCCTTACCGCGCCTTATCCGCCGCGGCGAGCACGGCTTCAATCTCGGCCGTTACGGCGTCGATGCTGGCCATGCCGTCCACAGTCTTGAGCTTGCCTTTGGCGTAATAGTAGCCGGTCAGCGGAGCGGTCTTCTTGTAGTACTCCCGCAGCCGCTCTTCGAACACGGCGGGATTGTCGTCCTTGCGCACCGGCTGGCCGGCGGCCTTTGCATCATCGGCGCGCTTGACGATTCGACCAACCAGGGCCCTGTCGTCGACAACCAGTTCGATGACGGTGTCGAGACCAATGCCACGCTCTGAAAGCATCGATTCAACCGCATCCGCCTGCACCAGGGTGCGCGGATAGCCGTCGAGGATAAAACCCTTGGCGCAGTCAGCCTGATCGATACGCTCGGCGACGATGGCGTTGACGATGGCGTCGGACACCAGCTCGCCGGCATCCATCACCGCCTTGGCACGCTTGCCGACCTCGGTACCGGCCTGAACGGCGGCACGCAGCATATCACCCGTCGAGAGCTGGGGTATGCCGTGTTTTTCTACCAGTCTTTGTGCTTGTGTCCCCTTGCCCGCTCCTGGCGGCCCAAGCAAAATCAACCTCATCTGGCTTTCTTCCCCCCGCGCAGCTTCGACTTCTTGATCAGGCCTTCATACTGGTGCGCGATCAGGTGACCCTGAATCTGCGCAACCGTATCGAGCGTGACACTGACCACGATCAGAAGCGATGTGCCACCGAGGTAGAATGGTACGCCAGTCGCCGAGATCAGGAACTCCGGCAGCAGGCACACCAGCACCAGATAGATGGCGCCGACGACGGTGATGCGGGTAAGGACGTAATCGATATAGTCGGCGGTGCGCTCGCCCGGACGATAGCCAGGGATGAAGCCCGAATGCTTCTTGAGCTGGTCGGCGGTGTCCTTCGGGTTGAACACGATCGCTGTGTAGAAGAAGGCGAAGAACACGATCATCGCCGCATAGAATGCCATGTAGAGCGGCTGGCCGTGGCCAAGCGAGGCCAGGATGGTGCTGGCCCAGGCCGGCATGTTGGTCGTCTGCGAGAAGCCGGCGACGGTGGCCGGCAGCAGAAGCAGCGACGACGCGAAGATCGGCGGGATGACGCCCGAGGTGTTGAGCTTAAGCGGCAGATGCGAGGTATCGCCCTGGAACATGCGGTTGCCGACCTGGCGCTTCGGATACTGGATCAGCAGGCGGCGCTGGGCGCGCTCGAAGAACACGATAAGCGCTATGACGACGATGGCCAGCACGATGATCGCCAGGATCAGGCCGGTCGACAGGGCGCCGGTACGGCCGAGTTCCAGCGTGCCGGAAATGGCATGCGGCAAGCCGGCGACGATGCCGGAGAAGATGATCAGCGAAATGCCGTTGCCGATGCCGCGCGCTGTGATCTGCTCGCCCAGCCACATCAGGAACATGGTGCCGCCGACCAGCGTGACGACGGTGGAGATGCGGAAGAACATGCCGGGATCGCTGACGATGCCGTTGCCGTTCTCCAGTCCCACCGAAATGCCATAGGCCTGTACCAGCGCCAGGAGCACGGTGCCGTAGCGCGTGTACTGGTTGATGACCTTGCGGCCCTGCTCGCCTTCCTTCTTCAGCGCTTCCAGCGAGGGAATGACCGAGGTCATCAGCTGCATGATGATGGAAGCGGAGATGTAGGGCATGATGCCGAGTGCAAAGATCGCCATGCGCTGCACGGCACCGCCGGCGAACATGTTGAACATGCCGAGCACGCCCTTGCTCTGCGAGGAGAAGGCCTGGGCGAAAGCGTCGGGATTGATGCCGGGAAGCGGGATGTAGGTGCCGAGACGATAGACGAGCAACGCGCCGATGGTGAACCAGATGCGTTTCTTAAGGTCCTCCGCCTTGGCGAAGGCCGAGAAATTCAGATTCGAGGCTAGTTGTTCAGCAGCCGAAGCCATGCCTGATTCTCCGCTTGGTAACGCTTGATGGCCCGTGAGGTCAGGCGGTGCGTTTCACCGAAGCTCACGAGATAAGCTCCGGGCTGTAAACATGCAAGCGGCCGCGTCGACGCGGCCGCTAAATTGAGCAGGTCAAAGCGCGATCTCAAGCAAAAACGGATACCACTCTTGCCGACCGCTCTTCAAATTGCCGTTACTCGGCGGCTGCCTTTTCCGGCAGCTTGACCGAACCGCCGGCCTTTTCGATCTTCTCGATCGCGGCCTTGGAGGCGCCGGCGACGTCGAAGGCGAGCTTGGCCTTGAGTTCGCCATCGGACAGCACGCGCACGCCATCCTTGACGCGACGGATGACGCCGGCGGCGACAAGCGCCTCGGCCGTCACGGTCGCCTTGACGTCAAGCTTCTTGGCATCAACGGCTTCCTGGATACGGGCCAGCGAGACGACGGTGAAGCTCTTGGCGAAGATGTTGTTGAAGCCACGCTTCGGCAGACGCCTGTAGAGCGGCATCTGGCCACCCTCGAAGCCGTTGACGGCGACGCCGGAGCGCGCCTTCTGGCCCTTGACGCCGCGACCGGCGGTCTTGCCCGAGCCGGAGCCGATACCGCGGCCGAGACGCTTCTTGGAGTGCGTCGCGCCGTCCTTGTCACGCAGATCATTGAGTTTCATCTGGGTTCTCCTGCGCTCTTGCTCAGCCCTCGTCCACGACGCGGACGAGATGCTGGACGGCAGCGATCATGCCGCGCACGGAAGGCGTATCTTCCAGCGTGCGCTGCTTGTGCATCTTGTTGAGGCCGAGGCCGACCAGCGTTGCGCGCTGTTCCTTCGGGCGGCGGATCGGCGAACCGATCTGCTCAACGGTGATGGTCTTGGTTGCTTTCTTGGCCATGGTCAAAATCCCTGGTCAGATCGACTATTCTTCAGCCGCAACGGCGGTGCCGCGGCGGGCCTGAAGGGTCGAATACTTGATGCCACGCGCGGCAGCCACATCCTTGGGATGCATCTGGCTCTTCAGCGCGTCGAAGGTGGCGCGAACCATGTTGTACGGGTTCGACGAACCCATCGACTTGGCAACCACGTCGTGCATGCCGAGCGTCTCGAAGACGGCGCGCATCGGGCCGCCGGCGATGATGCCAGTACCCTGCTTGGCAGCGCGCAGCAGAACACGGCCAGCGCCCCAACGTCCCTCGACGTCATGGTGCAGCGTGCGGCCCGAGCGCAACGGCACGAAGATCATGTCGCGCTTTGCGGATTCGGTTGCCTTGCGGATAGCTTCCGGCACTTCGCGCGCCTTGCCGTGACCAAAGCCAACGCGGCCCTTCTGGTCGCCGACGACGACGAGCGCGGCAAAGCCAAAGCGACGGCCGCCCTTGACGACCTTGGCGACGCGGTTGATGTGGACAAGCTTGTCCACCATGCCGTCATCGCGTTCTTCACGATCGCGGCCGCGGCCGCCATCCCTACGTTCCTGTGCCATATCCTGTTCCTTGTTCTTTTCCGGAAGCACGGGTTGCTGATTGCCGGCGCCGCTTTGGGTCGCCGACGGTGAAAACTATTTCTTCCTTTGCATGATCTTATCCGAAAAGTCTGCAACTTTTCGGGGTCATGCTTAGAAGCTGAGACCGCCTTCGCGGGCCGCTTCAGCCAGCGCCTTGACGCGGCCGTGATAGATGTAGGCGCCGCGATCGAAGACGACTTCCTTGACGCCAGCCTTGGTGGCGCGCTCGGCGATCAGCTTGCCGATCGCAGCGGCGGCAGCAGTGTCAGCGCCGGTCTTGAGCGAACCCTTGAGATCCTTCTCGAGCGTCGAGGCGGCGGCAATGGTGTGGCCCTTGGCGTCGTCGATGACCTGAACGTAGATGTTCTTAGACGTGCGATGAACCGACAGACGCGGACGCTCGCCGGCGACTTTCTTGATCTGACGGCGCACGCGCTGCGCGCGGCGCTGGATGGATTCCTTGATAGCCATGATAGTTCCTTGCCTTCAAAAAACGGGGGCCGCCATATGCGGTAGGCGAAGCGCCTCCCGCGACCGCTCCCCGCGGCGTTAACTTCCGTGGCTTGGTCCCTGTCCGAAAAGTCTGCAACTTTTCAGGGCCAAGCCGATTACTTCTTCTTGCCTTCCTTGCGGACGATCTTCTCGCCAGCGTAGCGGACGCCCTTGCCCTTGTAGGGCTCGGGACCGCGGTATTCGCGGATCTCCGCCGCGACCTGGCCGACCTGCTGCTTGTCGATGCCGGCCACGGTGATTTCGGTCGGCTTCGGCACGGTGATCGTGATGCCGGCCGGCGTCTCGTAGACGACATCATGGCTGAAGCCAAGGGCCAGTTGCAGGTTCTTGCCCTGCAAGGCGGCGCGATAGCCGACGCCGGTGATCTCGAGCTTCTTCTCGAAACCGTCCTTCACCCCCTGCAGGATGTTGACGATCTGCGTGCGCGACATGCCCCACTTGGAGCGGGCGGTCTTGGTCTGGTCGCGCGGCTGGACAGCGATTTCGCTGCCTTCCATCTTGACCAGGACTTCGTCGTTCACCACGAACTTCAGCTCGCCCTTGGGGCCCTTCGCCGTCACGGTCTGGCCATTGACGGTCGCGGTCACGCCCTGCGGCAGCGAAACGGGTTTCTTTCCAATACGAGACATCAGGTTGTCCTCGTCACTTCTCTTGTTTCAGGTCTCTGTCTTCGGGAACGATCCGAAGACCGAATTCCACGTGCGGTAAGCTGCCGGATCAGAAGATCTGGCAGAGGATCTCGCCGCCGACGTTCTGTTCGCGTGCTTCATGGTCGGCCATCACGCCCTTCGGTGTCGAAAGGATGGCAATGCCGAGGCCGTTGGCAACGTGCGGGATCGACTTGGCCGAGACGTAAACGCGGCGGCCGGGCTTCGAAACGCGGGCGATTTCGCGCACGACCGGGGCACCGTCGAAATACTTCAGCTCGATTTCGATCTCGGACTTGCCGTTGTCGAAATCGGTCTGGCTGTAGTCGCGGATATAGCCTTCAGCCTTCAGCACGTCGAGGACGCGGGTGCGCAGACGCGAGGCCGGCGTCGAGACACTCGACTTCTTGCGGCCATAGGCGTTGCGGATGCGGGTCAGCATATCGCCGAGAGGATCGCTCAATGACATGTTATGTCCTCCTTACCAGCTCGACTTGACCAGGCCCGGGATCTGGCCGTTATTGCCGAGGTCCCGAAGCGCGATGCGCGATACTTTGAGCTTGCGATAGTAGGCACGCGGGCGGCCGGTGACTTCGCAGCGGTTGCGGATGCGGATTTTGGCCGAGTTGCGCGGCATGGCGGCAAGCTTGAGCTGAGCGCGGAAGCGCTCTTCCATCGGCTTGGATTGATCCATGATGATCGCCTTGAGCGCAGCGCGCTTGGGACCGTACTGGTCGGCAAGCTTGCGGCGCCTGTTGTTCTTCTCGACTGAGCTGGTCTTTGCCATTTCAGATTTTTCCTTTTCTCGCTGCCGTTACTGGCGGAAGGGGAAGTTGAAAGCCTTGAGCAAAGCCCTGGCTTCGTCGTCCGTCTTCGCAGTCGTACAAACGATGACGTCCATGCCCCAGATCTGATCAACCTTGTCGTAGTTGATCTCCGGGAACACGATGTGCTCCTTGATGCCCATGGCGTAGTTGCCACGGCCATCGAAGCTCTTGGGGTTCAGTCCGCGGAAGTCGCGGACGCGCGGCAGCGCGATGTTCACGAGGCGGTCGAGGAACTCGTACATGCGTTCCTTGCGCAGCGTGACCTTGGCGCCGATCGGCATCTTCTCGCGAACCTTGAAGCCCGCGATCGAATTGCGGGCGCGGGTGACGACGGCCTTCTGGCCGGCGATCATCGCCAGGTCCTCGGCCGCGACCGAAGGCTTCTTCGAATCGGCGGTCGCTTCGCCCACACCCATGTTCAGCACGATCTTGTCGAGGCGCGGAACCTGCATCTCGTTGTCGTAGCCGAACTGCTCCTGCAGCGCCTTGCGGATGGTCTCGTTGTAGACCTGCTTGAGACGCGGCGTGTTGTTGGCAGTCGCCTGCTTGGTTTGAGCCTTAGCCATTGATGACTTCTCCCGAGCGCTTGGCGACGCGCACCTTCTTGCCGTCCTTCTGGAAGACGAAACCGACGCGGGTCGGCTTGCCATCCTTCGGGTCGGCCAGCGCGATGTTCGACAGCTGGATCGGCGCTTCCTTGGTGATGATCCCGCCCTCTTGGGACTGGGACTGCTTCTGGTGACGACGGATCATGTTGACGCCGCGCACCAGCGCGGTGTCATCCTTCGGCTGAACCGAGAGGACTTCGCCCGAACGGCCCTTGTCCTTGCCAGCCAGCACGACGACCTTGTCGCCTTTTCTAATCTTTTGCATTGGTCCGGCTCCTTACAGCACTTCAGGCGCGAGCGAGATGATCTTCATGTGGTTCTTGGCGCGAAGTTCGCGCGGAACCGGTCCGAAGATACGCGTGCCGATCGGCTCTTTCTTGTTGTCGACGAGAACGGCCGCGTTCTTGTCGAAACGGATCACGCTGCCGTCCGGGCGGCGGATGTCCTTGGCCGTGCGAACCACGACCGCCTTCATCACATCGCCCTTCTTAACGCGGCCGCGCGGAATGGCTTCCTTGATCGACACCACGATGATGTCGCCCACGGAAGCGTATTTCCGCTTCGAGCCGCCCAGCACCTTGATGCACATGACACGACGCGCGCCGGAATTATCCGCCACGTCGAGGTTTGTTTGCATCTGAATCATGACTGGCCGCCTTCTTCTTTTCTAACGGGATGGGCTCGAAGCCCCTCCCCGGTCTGTCCAAAATTCGTTTGTTTACGCCTGATCCGAGGATACGACGATCCAGCGCTTATCCTTGGAAATCGGCTTCGATTCCTGGATGAACACCTGATCGCCGACCTTGTGGGCGTTGTTCTCGTCGTGCGCCTTGTACTTCTTGGTCATGCGCACGGTCTTCTTCATCACGGGATGCGTGAAGCGCCGTTCGACCTTGACGACAACCGTCTTCTCGTTCTTGTCGCTGACGACGGTGCCCTGCAGAATGCGCTTTGGCATGGTTTTCGTCCTTAAGCCTTCTTGGCCGCGGACTTTTCCGCAGCGATGGTCTTGATACGCGCAATGTCCTTGCGAACCTGCCTCACGCGCGCGGTCTTCTCGAGCTGGCCGATGGCCTTCTGGAAGCGCAGGTTGAACTGCTCCTTCTTCAGGCTGGCCAGGTCGTCGGTCAGCTGGTCCTGGGTCTTGGTCCGGATGTCTTCGGCTTTCATGATCAGCCCGTCCTTATTCTGCGATGCGCTGTACGAAGCGCGTCCTGACCGAGAGCTTGGCCGCGCCGAGACGCAGCGCCTCACGGGCGGTTTCTTCATTGACGCCGTCGATCTCGAACATGATGCGGCCCGGCTTGACGCGCGCCGCCCAGTAATCGACCGCGCCCTTGCCCTTGCCCATGCGGACTTCGGTCGGCTTCGAAGTGACCGGCACGTCCGGGAAAATGCGGATCCAGACGCGGCCGGCACGCTTCATTTCGCGAGTGATCGCGCGGCGGGCCGCCTCGATCTCACGCGCGGTGACGCGGTTCGGCTCAAGCGCCTTCAGCCCGAAACCACCGAAATCCAGGTTGGTGCCGCCCTTTGCGGTACCATGGATACGGCCCTTGAACTGCTTGCGGAACTTTGTGCGCTTTGGCTGCAGCATCGTTCTAACTCCAAATTCCTAAATGTCTCAGGCGTTTTCGCGACGACGACCGCGTTCGCGATCACCACCACCGCCATGCGCGGCATCACCCTCGGTCGCGCGGCGTTCCGAAGCCATCGGATCGTGCTCGAGGATCTCGCCCTTGAATACCCAGACCTTGACGCCGCAGATGCCATACGCCGTGTTCGCCTCGGCCGTGCCGTAGTCGACATCGGCGCGCAGCGTATGCAGCGGCACGCGACCTTCACGGTACCATTCCATGCGCGCGATCTCGGCGCCGCCAAGACGGCCGGCGCAGTTGATGCGGATGCCTTCGGCACCGAGGCGCATGGCCGACTGCACGGCACGCTTCATGGCGCGGCGGAACGCGATACGGCGCTCGAGCTGCTGGGCAATCGACTGGGCGACCAGGGTCGCGTCGATTTCCGGCTTGCGCACTTCAACGATGTTGAGGTGCGTCTCGGACTTCGTCATCTCCATCAGCTTCTTGCGAAGCTTCTCGATGTCGGCGCCCTTCTTGCCGATGATCAGACCCGGGCGCGCGGCATGGATGGTGACGCGGCACTTCTTGTGCGGACGCTCGATCACGACCTTCGAGATCGCGGCCTGCTTGAGTTCCTTCTCAAGATACTTGCGGATCTTGATGTCCTCATGCAGCAGCTTGCCGTACTCGCCGGTGTTCGCGAACCAGCGCGAATCCCAGGTGCGGTTGATGCCGAGGCGAAGACCGATCGGATTGACTTTCTGGCCCATTATGCGGCCTCCCCTTTTTCTTCGACTTCACGAACGACGATCGTGAGGTGCGAGAACGGCTTCTCGATACGGCTGGCGCGACCACGGCCACGAGCGTGGAACCGCTTCATGACGATCGACTTGCCGACATAGGCTTCCGCCACCACCAGCGCATCGACATCGAGGTCGTGGTTGTTTTCCGCGTTGGCGATTGCCGATTCCAGCGTCTTCTTGACCGTGCCGGAAATCCGCTTGGCCGAGAATTCGAGATCGGAAAGCGCTGTCGCGACCTTCTTGCCGCGGATCAGCGCGGCAACCAGGTTCAGCTTCTGCGGGCTGATACGGATCGTGCGCAACACGGCGCGCGCTTCGTTGTCAGCAAGCCTGCGCGGAGCTTTGGCCTTGCCCATGATTATTTCCTCTTCGCCTTCTTATCCGCGCCGTGACCGTAATAGGTCCGGGTCGGAGCGAATTCACCGAACTTGTGACCGACCATGTCCTCGTTCACCGAAACGGGAACATGCTTCTGGCCGTTGTAGACACCGAAGGTGAGGCCGACGAACTGCGGCAGGATGGTGGAGCGACGGCTCCACATCTTGATCACCTCATTGCGACCGCCTTCACGAACCTTGTCCACCTTCTTGAGAAGGTAGCCGTCGATGAAGGGGCCTTTCCAAATAGAACGAGTCACTTGGCGTTACCTCTTCTTAGCTCTTGCGCTGATGGCGCGAGCGCAGGATGAACTTGTCGGTCGCCTTGTTGGACCGCGTCTTCTTGCCCTTGGTCGGCTTGCCCCACGGGCTGACCGGATGACGGCCACCGGAGGTGCGGCCTTCACCACCGCCATGCGGGTGGTCGACCGGGTTCATGGTCACGCCGCGATTGTGCGGACGCTTGCCACGCCAAACCGTGCGGCCGGCCTTGCCGTCGTTGATGTTGCCGTGGTCCGGATTGGACACGGCACCGACGGTGGCCATGCAGGAGCCGTGAACGACACGCTGCTCGCCCGAGTTGAGGCGCAGGATCGCCATGCCCTGGTCACGGCCGACCAACTGGCCGTAACCACCTGCCGACCGGGCGACCTGGGCGCCCTTGCCCGGCTTCAGCTCGATGTTGTGGACGATGGTGCCGACCGGCATCGAGGCCAGCGGCATCGCATTGCCCGGCTTAACGTCGACCGCTTCGCCAGCCACGATCTTGTCGCCGGGAGCCAGACGCTGCGGAGCGATGATGTAGGACAGCTCACCATCATCATACTTGATCAGTGCGATGAAGGCGGTGCGGTTCGGATCGTATTCAATGCGCTCGACCGTGCCGACAACGTCGAACTTGCGACGCTTGAAGTCGATGATGCGGTACGAACGCTTGTGGCCACCACCAATGAAGCGGGCGGTGATACGGCCGTGATTGTTGCGGCCGCCCGACTTGGTCAGACCCTCGGTCAGGCCCTTGACGGGCTTGCCCTTGTAGAGGCCCGAGCGGTCGACGATGACCAGCTGGCGGGTGCTCGGCGTTACCGGGTTGAATTTTTTCAGTGCCATTGTTGTTGTCCTCGCGGCCTTGCTCAGAGACCCGTCGCGACGTCGATCGACTGGCCGTCGGCCAGCGTCACGATCGCCTTCTTGACGTCGCTCTGGCGGCCGATCGTGCCGCGGAAGCGCTTGATCTTGCCCTTGCGGACAAGCGTGTTCACGGCCATCACCTTGACGCCGAACAGCGCTTCGACGGCGGCCTTGATTTCGGGCTTCGACGCCTTCTTGGCGACGTTGAAGACGACCTGGTTCTGCTCGGAGGCCATGGTCGACTTTTCAGTGATCGCCGGCGAGACGATCACGTCGTAGTGACGAAGGTCGGTCATTTAAAGCGCTCCTCGAGAGCCTCGACGGCGGCCTTCGAAAGGACCAGCGTGCCGCGGCGCAGAATGTCGTAGACGTTGATGCCCTGGATGGGCAGCACGTCGATGTTGGGGATGTTGGTGGCTGCCAGCTTGAAGTTCTTGTCAAGCTCGGCGCCGCCAATCACCAGGGCGTTGGTCAGGCCCAGCGTCGCGAAATTCGCGATCAGCGCCTTGGTCTTGGCCTCGGTCAGCTTCAGCTCGTCGATGATGATGATCGACGCGCTCTTGGCCTTGGCCGAAAGGGCATGCTTGAGGCCGAGCGCACGAACCTTCTTGGGCAGTTCATGCTCATGGCTGCGAACGACCGGGCCGTGGGCCTTGCCGCCGCCGCGGAACTGCGGAGCGCGTGCGGAGTGGTGACGGGCGCGGCCCGTGCCCTTCTGCTTGTACATCTTGGCACCGGTGCGCGCGATTTCGGCGCGGCCCTTGGCCTTGTGCGTGCCCTGCTGCTTCTTGGCAAGCTGCCAGCGCACGACGCGCTGCAGGATGTCCTCGCGCGGATCAAGGCCGAAAATTCCGTCGGAAAGTTCCACCTTGCCGGCGTCTTTGCCGCCGAGCGTTGTGATCTTGAGATCCATTATTCCGCTCCCTCTGTGGCCGGAGCCTCGTTCTTAGCAGCTGCCGCAACGGCGCGGATCGCGGCGGGCTTCGGCGCATTGGCCGGTAGTGCCACCTTGGCCGCGTCGCGGACCAGGATCCAGGCGCCCTTCGATCCGGGAACCGCACCGCGGATCAGGATAAGGCCGCGGTCGGCATCGGTCGAAACGACCTCGACATTCTGTGTCGTCACGCGGGTGTCGCCCATGTGACCAGCCATATGCTTGCCCTTGAACACCTTGCCCGGGTCCTGGCGCTGACCGGTCGAGCCGTGTGTACGGTGCGAGACCGAGTTACCGTGGGTCGCGCGGCCACCACCCATGTGGTGGCGCTTGATGACGCCCTGGAAACCCTTGCCGATCGTCGTGCCCGTCACATCGACCTTCTGGCCGGCGACAAAATGGTCGACGGTGATCTCGGCGCCGACGTCGATCATGTTGTCGGCAGAGACGCGGAACTCGGCGACCTTCGCCTTCGGCTCGACGGAGGCGGTCGCGAAATGGCCGCGCATCGCCTTCGACGTGTTCTTCACCTTGGCGAGGCCAACGCCGAGCTGAACGGCGGTGTAGCCATTCTTCTCCTGCGTGCGCTGTGCCACGACCTGGCAGTTCTCCATCTGGAGAACGGTGACGGGAACATGTTCCCCGGCATCATTATAGATGCGGGTCATTCCCACCTTCTTTGCAATCACACCTGAACGCATCGGTTCAATTCCTTTAGAGTTCCGGGCCAGGGGCACCGCCCCTTACCGCGCTCTCATTCCCTTAGAGCTTGATCTCGACGTCGACGCCGGCGGCCAGATCGAGCTTCATCAAAGCATCGACCGTCTGCGGGGTCGGATCGACGATGTCGAGCAGACGCTTGTGCGTGCGCATCTCGAACTGCTCGCGGCTCTTCTTGTCGACGTGGGGCGACCGGTTGACCGTGAACTTTTCGATCCGCGTCGGCAGCGGAATGGGGCCGCGGACGTTTGCCCCGGTGCGCTTGGCCGTCGACACGATTTCCTTCGTCGAGGCGTCAAGCACGCGGTGATCAAACGCCTTCAGGCGGATGCGGATATTCTGTCCGTTCATGCGTCACTTCCTTGTTCTGGCGCGGCGCGGGCAACTCCGGCGCCCGCGACAGATCGGTTTAAGTCCAAATTACTCTTTGATGGTGACGACGATGCCGGCACCGACGGTGCGGCCGCCTTCACGGATGGCGAAGCGCAGCTTCTCTTCCATGGCGATCGGCACGATCAGCTCGACATCGACCGTGATGTTGTCGCCGGGCATCACCATCTCGGTGCCTTCCGGCAGCGACACGATGCCGGTCACGTCGGTCGTGCGGAAGTAGAACTGCGGACGGTAGTTGGTGAAGAACGGCGTGTGACGGCCACCTTCGTCCTTGGTCAGGATGTAGGCTTCGGCCACGAACTTCTTGTGCGGCTTCACCGTGCCCGGCTTGGCCAGAACCTGGCCGCGCTCGACACCTTCACGATCAACGCCGCGCAGCAGCGCGCCGATGTTGTCGCCAGCCTGGCCCTGGTCGAGCAGCTTGCGGAACATTTCCACGCCCGTGCAGGTCGTCTTGGTCGTCGGACGGATGCCGATGATCTCCAGTTCCTCGCCGACCTTGACCACGCCGCGCTCGACGCGGCCGGTGACGACCGTGCCGCGGCCCGAGATCGAGAACACGTCCTCGATCGGCATCAGGAACGGCTTGTCCAGCGGACGAACCGGCGTCGGGATGTAGGCGTCGACCGCAGCCATCAGCTCGCGGATCGCGTCCTCGCCGATCTTCTTGTCCGAATCTTCGAGTGCAGCCAGCGCCGAACCCTTGACGATCGGAATGTCGTCGCCGGGGAATTCGTTCTTCGACAGCAGTTCGCGAACCTCGAGCTCGACCAGTTCGAGCAGCTCGGCGTCGTCGACCTGGTCGACCTTGTTCAGGAACACAACGATCGACGGCACGCCGACCTGACGGGCAAGCAGGATATGCTCGCGGGTCTGCGGCATCGGGCCGTCGGCGGCCGACACGACCAGGATCGCGCCGTCCATCTGCGCGGCACCGGTGATCATGTTCTTCACATAGTCGGCGTGGCCGGGGCAGTCGACGTGGGCATAGTGGCGGTTGGCGGTCTCGTATTCGACGTGAGCCGTCGAGATCGTGATGCCGCGCGCCTTCTCTTCAGGCGCCGCGTCGATCTGGTCGTAGCGCTTGTATTCGCCAAAATACTTGGTGATCGCCGCCGTCAGCGACGTCTTGCCATGGTCGACGTGACCAATCGTGCCGATGTTCACATGAGGCTTGGTGCGCTCGAATTTACCTTTTGCCATGTGATGTCTCCAATCCTGCTCGCCCGTGAGGGCCTTGATTTAAGTTACTGCTGCAACCCGTCGGGGCTACGCGTATTTCTTCTGGACTTCCTGGGCGACCGCGGTCGGCACAGGCTCGTAGTGATCGAACTGCATCGTGTAGGCCGCGCGGCCCTGGCTCATCGAGCGCAGGTTGTCGACATACTTGAACATGTTGGCGAGCGGCACCATCGCGTTGATAACCACCGCGACGCCACGTGCTTCCTGGCCCTGGATCTGACCGCGACGGCCGTTCAGGTCACCGATGACGCTGCCGACGTAATCTTCCGGCGTGACGACCTCGACCTTCATGATCGGCTCGAGCAGCTGTACGCCGAGCTTGGGCGCGGCTTCACGGAAGCAGGCACGGCCGGCGATTTCGAAGGCGAGCACCGAGGAGTCGACGTCGTGGTATGCGCCGTCGATGAGCGTCGCCTTGACGCCGATCATCGGGAAGCCCGCGAACGGACCCGACGACATGACGCTGTTGATGCCCTTTTCGACACCCGGGATGTATTCCTTCGGAACAGCACCGCCAACGATCTTGGTATCGAATTCGAACTCGGGGCTTTCCGGGTTCGGCTCGAACAGGATCTTGACGCGGGCGAACTGACCGGTACCGCCGGTCTGCTTCTTATGCGTGTAGTCCTGCTCGTGCTTGCGAGTGATCGTTTCACGGTAAGCCACCTGCGGCGCACCGACGTTGGCTTCAACCTTGAACTCGCGGCGCATGCGGTCGACGATGATGTCGAGGTGAAGCTCGCCCATGCCAGAAATGATGGTCTGGCCTGATTCCTCGTCGGTCTTGACGCGGAAGGAGGGGTCCTCGGCGGCCAGGCGATGAAGGGCCAGGCCCATCTTTTCCTGGTCGTTCTTGGTCTTCGGCTCGATGGCGATCTGGATGACCGGATCGGGGAATTCCATGCGCTCGAGGATGACCGGGTGCAGCGGATCGCTCAGCGTATCGCCGGTGGTGGTGTCCTTGAGGCCGGCCAGGGCGACGATGTCGCCGGCAAAAGCCTCTTCGACGTCGGCGCGCGAGTTCGCATGCATCTGAAGCATGCGGCCAATGCGCTCCTTCTTGCCCTTCACGGTGTTGTCAACCGAGATGCCCTTGGTGAGCTTGCCCGAGTAGATACGGGCAAAGGTCAACGAACCGACGAACGGGTCGTTCATGATCTTGAAGGCGAGCATCGAAAGCGGCTCGTTGTCGTCGGCGTGACGCTCGATCTCGGCATCGGTCTTGGCATCGACGCCCTTGATGGCCGGAACATCGGCCGGCGACGGCAGGTATTCGACGACGGCGTCGAGCAGCGGCTGCACGCCCTTGTTCTTGAAGGCCGAGCCGCAGAACATCGGGTAGAACTTCACCGCGATGGTGCCCTTGCGGATCAGCGCGCGGATCTCGTCATTCGACGGCATCTTGCCTTCGAGGTAATTCTCAAGCGCCGTCTCGTCCATTTCGACGGCGGCTTCGATCATCTTCTCGCGATATTCTTCCGCACGAGCCTGAAGGTCGGCCGGGATCTCGACGACGTCCCAGGCAGCGCCCAGCGTCTCGTCGCGCCAGACCAGTGCATTCATCTCGACCAGGTCGACGACGCCCTTGAATTCGGTCTCGGCGCCGATCGGCAGCTGCATGACGACGGCATGTGCGCCGAGGCGCGAACCGATCATTTCGACCGAGCGATAGAAGTCGGCGCCAATCTTGTCCATCTTGTTGCAGAAGATCATGCGCGGAACGCGGTACTTGTCCGCCTGGCGCCAGACGGTTTCCGTCTGCGGCTCGACACCGGCATTGGCATCGAGCAGCGCAATGGCGCCGTCGAGCACGCGCAGCGAACGCTCGACTTCGATGGTGAAGTCGACGTGTCCGGGGGTGTCGATGATGTTGAAGCGGTGCATCTTGCCGTCACGAGCCTTCCAGAAGGTCGTGGTCGCGGCGGACGTGATGGTGATGCCGCGCTCCTGCTCCTGCTCCATCCAATCCATGGTGGCAGCGCCGTCGTGCACTTCGCCGATCTTGTGCGACTTGCCCGTGTAATAGAGGACGCGCTCGGTGGTCGTCGTCTTGCCGGCGTCAATATGCGCCATGATACCGAAATTGCGGTAGTCTTCGATTTTGTATTCGCGGGCCATCGTAGCTGCCTCTCAGTCTCGTTCGCGCTTTACCAGCGGTAGTGCGCGAAAGCGCGGTTGGCTTCTGCCATCTTGTGGGTGTCTTCACGCTTCTTCACGGCGGTGCCGCGGTTGTTGGCCGCGTCCATCAGCTCGCCGGAGAGGCGGTCGACCATGGTGGTCTCGTTGCGGTTGCGGGCCGCGGCGATCAGCCAACGGATCGCCAGCGCCTGGCGGCGCTCGGGGCGCACGTCGACCGGAACCTGGTAGGTGGCGCCGCCGACGCGACGCGAACGCACTTCCACATGCGGCGCGACATTGTCGAGCGCCTGATGGAAGACGGTGACCGGCTCCTGCTTGGTCTTCGACTGGACCTGGTCCAGCGCGCCGTAGACGATGGTCTCGGCAACCGACTTCTTGCCGTCATACATGACGGCATTCATGAACTTGGTGACGATCAGATCGCCGAACTTGGGATCCGGGTTGATCTCACGCTTTTCTGCACTGTGACGACGCGACATGGCTTTTGTCTCTCAATCTCGTAGCCCGGCGCATTCAAGCAGCACCAAGGCCGAAAAATCTTACTTCGGACGCCTTACTTCGGACGCTTGGCGCCGTACTTCGAACGGCGCTGCTTGCGGTTCTTCACACCCTGCGTGTCGAGCACGCCGCGGATGATGTGGTAGCGCACGCCCGGAAGATCCTTGACGCGGCCGCCGCGGATCATGACCACGGAGTGCTCCTGAAGGTTGTGACCTTCGCCGGGGATGTAACCGATCACTTCAAAACCATTGGTCAGGCGGATCTTGGCCACCTTGCGCAGCGCCGAGTTCGGCTTCTTCGGCGTCGTTGTATAGACGCGCGTGCAGACGCCCCGCTTCTGCGGGTTCTGCTGCATGGCCGGGACCTTGTTGCGCTTCACCGGCGCAATGCGCGGCTTGCGGATCAGCTGGTTGACGGTAGGCATTAAACCCTCTTGTCTCTCAATTCCGTGTCTCGTGCCGGTCAAGGCTCGCTCAAAGCGTCATTTCCATACGCAAATTCGGGCCACAAACCGCGCCTCGCGGTCTTGCCCGAACAAATCGCAGAGGAAGCGGAAACCGCTTCGTGCACGCCGGAAATGTCTTTTCGCTCGTAAAACGAACCCTGTTTGAGGCAAACTCCAAAGCGTGTCGCTTCGGAAGGGAGAGCCTCACATCGGTTCTGACTGGGCGGCTTCTACTCGTAAGCCCGCGAACCGTCAAGCCCGCAGTGGCAAATATTGCATCGAAGCCGGGACTTGGCAGCCATGCGAAAACCGCATGTAATTTTCTTTCGCGATTTTGCAATGCCGAGGAAGAAAGTGACCGGCTTTTGGCTTTTGCGCGCCCTTTCTCTATGCGAAAAGGCGGCCTGAGCACTCAACATCCCCTCGCCCGCCCTTGCCAGGAGGAATCAGCCGTGAACGACAATGAAGAACGCCCGGTCACCATCATCACCGGCCGGGTGTGGAAGCGCAAAGGCGGCAAGGTGGAAGGCGTGCATGTCATGCTGGTCGCTCCTGACGACGATTCGGCGGTGCGACGCGCCCTCGAATCGCTGGCGGCGGAAGGTTACGCCGAGGCCGAGCTGGACCAGATCGGCGATATGGACGGGGTGCCCGACGACGAGCCGCATCTGTCGGCCTACCAGGGCGCGCTCGAAGGCGAAGTGTCGATCGTCACCTTCGACGCGCCGATCTGATCATGGGCGTGTCATGGGCGCGGTGTCCTTCCTTGCCGTGCTTGCCGTGACGCGATTCGTTTGGATAGCCGGCACGGCCGACGCTTGCCCGTCATGGCCGATCTGCTAAGAGACGCGCAGTCGTCCAATCCCGGCGGAGCCTCATGTCCTCATCCATCTCGCCCATCAGAATCGGCATTGTCGGCGTCGGCAAGATCGTCCGCGACCAACACCTTCCCGCCCTGGCCAAGGATCGGGATTACCAGCTGATCGCGGCGGCCAGCCGGCACGGCAAGGTCGATGGCATTGTGAATTTCCCCGACATCGAGACGATGCTTGGCGTGGTCCCCGAACTCGATGCAGTGTCGCTGTGCATGCCGCCGCAGTTCCGCTATGAAGCCGCGCGCAAGGCGCTCGAGGCTGGAAAGCACGTTTTCCTGGAAAAGCCGCCCGGTGCCACGGTCAGCGAGGTCGAGGACCTGAAGGCGCTCGCGGCGAAACAAGGCGTCTCACTGTTCGCAAGCTGGCATTCGCGCTACGCGCCGGCGGTCGAAGCGGCGCGGACATTCCTCGCTTCGACCAAAATCAAATCGGCGGCGATCGTCTGGAAGGAAGATGTGCGCCGCTGGCACCCAAACCAGGACTGGATCTGGCAGCCTGGCGGCTTCGGCGTCTTCGATCCCGGCATCAACGCGCTGTCGATCGCAACCTACATCCTGCCGGCAATGTACATCACTTCGGCCGTGCTCGACTTTCCGGCGAACCGTGACGCGCCGATCGCGGCCCAGGTCGCGTTCCGGGCCGCGAACGGATCGGATGTGACGATGGATCTCGACTGGTTGCAGACCGGACCGCAGAGTTGGGACATCCTGGCCGATACGGATGCCGGACAGATGGTGCTCTCGGGTGGCGGCTCGAAGCTCGCCGTCGATGGCAATATCGTACACGAGGAGCCGGAAGCGGAATATCCGATGCTCTACCGGCGCTTTGCCGAAATCGTGCACGCCGGGACGTCGGATGTGGACCTTGCGCCGCTCCAGCACGTCGCCGACGCCTTCATGCTGGGCAAGCGCAACGTGGTCGAGGCGTTTTTCGACTGATGTCGCTGGGCCGCCCTGGTATCAGTCGACAATCGCAATCGCAAACCCGTCATAGCCCTTGGCGCCCACCGTCTGGATGGCGGTGCCGTCCAGACGGTGGGCTCCACCGATGAATGAAAATGCCGCGCGGGCGCCCTCGACATTGGCATCGCGTCCATCTTCATCCAGAACGGCACCATCGCGGATGACGTTGTCGCAGACGATGACCGCTCCTGACCGCGACAACCGCAAGGCCCAGGCCAGATAGTTCGGGTTGTTCGGCTTGTCCGCGTCGATGAAGATGAGATCGAACGGGCCGGCATTCTCGCCGCCCAGTTCTGTGAGCGACTGGAGCGCCGAACCGACACGCAGTTCCACACGGTCCGCAACCCCTGCCCGCTCGAAATTCGAACGCGCGACCTTGGCATGGTGCGGATCGAGTTCGAGTGTCACGACCTTGCCGTCAGCAGGCAATCCCCGCGCCATCCAGATGGTCGAATAGCCACCCAGCGTGCCGATCTCGAGCACCTTCTTCGCGCCGCTGATGCGCACCAGCAGCGAGAGCAGCTTTCCTTGCGCCGCCGAGACGTCGATCGCCGGCAGGCCCTGCCCGCGGTTGGCCGCCAGAACCGCGTCGAGAACGGGATCCGCCTCGAAAAGAGAAGAAACGATGTAGTCATCGACAGCCGTCCAGGTCTTCGTGTTCATCCGCTTTCCTCCGATCGCAAAAATGAAAAAGCCGCCGGGTTGCCCCGACGGCTTCTGTTGCCTGAGATTTTTGCCGCCGCGCCTACTGCGCGGCCGTTGTCATGTCCGCCAGCATCGGCTCGGCGACTTCCACACCGGAGGCCTTGCGGCGCTCGTCGATGATCAGTTCGTCGCGCGAGGTGGCGATGCGCCGGATCTGGCTCATCGTGCCGCCGGTACCGGCGGGGATCAGCCGGCCGACGATGACGTTTTCCTTCAAGCCCTGCAGCATGTCGGTCTTGCCGGCAACCGCGGCTTCCGTCAGCACCCTGGTCGTCTCCTGGAAGGAGGCGGCCGAGATGAAGGACGGCGTCTGCAGCGATGCCTTGGTGATGCCCAAGAGCACCGGCTGGCCTTCGGCCGGCTTCTTGCCGTCCTCGACCAGGCGCTCGTTGACCTCTTCCAGTTCGATCACGTCGACGTGGTCGCCCGGGATATAGGTCGAGTCGCCCTGCACCGTGATCTCGACCTTCTGCAGCATCTGGCGAACGATCACCTCGATGTGCTTGTCGTTGATCGAGACGCCCTGCAGGCGGTAGACTTCCTGGATCTCGTTGACGAGGTAGGAAGCAAGTGCCTCCACGCCCTTGATCGCCAGAATGTCGTGCGGCGCCGGATTGCCGTCGAGGATGTAGTCGCCCTTCTCGATGACGTCGCCGTCCTGGAGATGGAACGGCTTGCCCTTCGGGATCAGGTACTCGACCGGCTCGAGCGTCGAGTCATGCGGCTCGATGATAATACGGCGCTTGTTCTTGTAGTCGCGGCCGAAGCGGATCGTGCCATCGATCTCGGCGATGATGGCGTGATCCTTCGGACGACGTGCCTCGAACAGTTCGGCAACACGCGGCAGACCGCCGGTGATGTCCTTAGTCTTGGCGCTTTCCATCGGGATACGCGCCAGCACGTCGCCGGGGCGAACCTGAGCACCCGGCTCGACCGAGAGAATGGCCTCGACCGAGAGCAGGAAGCGGGCCTCGCCACCCTTCGACAGCTTGCCGACCTTGCCCTTGGTGTCCAGGATGGCAATCGCGGGCTTGAGGTCGTTGCCACGCGGCGTCGAACGCCAGTCGATGACCTCACGCTTGGTGATGCCGGTCGATTCGTCGGCCGTTTCCTGAACGGAAATGCCGTCGACCAGATCCTCATACGACACCTTGCCCTCGATTTCAGTGAGGACAGGACGGGTATAGGGATCCCACTCGGCGATACGCTGACCGCGCTTCACCTTGTCGCCATCGTCCACGAAGATGCGCGAACCATAGGTGACACGGTGCGTGGCGCGCTCCTTGCCGGCTTCGTCGAGGATCAGAACCGCCATGTTGCGGCCCATGACCATCTGCTGGCCGTCCGAGTTGCGCACCACGTTGCGGTTGCGGATCTCGACCTTGCCCTCATAGGAGGCTTCAAGGAACGAGCTATCCACCACCTGCGCCGTACCGCCCATGTGGAAGGTACGCATGGTGAGCTGCGTGCCCGGCTCGCCGATCGACTGCGCCGCGATGACGCCGACGGCTTCGCCCTGGTTGACCGGGGTGCCGCGGGCCAGATCGCGTCCGTAGCAGACCGCGCAGACGCCGATCCTGACTTCGCAGGTCAGGGCCGAGCGGATGCGGACCGACTGCACGCCGGCTTTTTCGATCTGCTCGACGTCACGCTCGTCCATCAGCGTTCCGGCCTTGACCAGAACCTCGCCCGACACCGGATGGGTGATGTCGTCGAGCGATGTACGGCCCAGTACGCGCTGGCCGACCGAAGCGACGACCTGACCAGCATCGACGATCGGCTGCATGGTGAGGCCCTTGTCGGTGCCGCAATCCACGGAGTTGACGATGCAGTCCTGCGCCACGTCGACCAGACGACGGGTGAGGTAACCCGAGTTCGCCGTCTTCAAGGCGGTATCGGCCAGACCCTTGCGGGCGCCGTGGGTCGAGTTGAAGTACTCGAGCACGGTCAGGCCTTCCTTGAAGTTCGAGATGATCGGCGTCTCGATGATTTCACCCGACGGCTTGGCCATCAGGCCGCGCATGCCAGCGAGCTGGCGCATCTGGGTGGGCGAGCCGCGCGCACCGGAGTGCGACATCATGTAGATCGAGTTCATCGGCTTCTGACGGCCGTTGTCCTCGAACTCGACCGCCTTGATGCGGGCCATCATTTCGTCGGCGACCTTTTCCGAGCACTTGGCCCAGGCGTCGACGACCTTGTTGTACTTCTCGCCCTGCGTGATCAGGCCGTCATTGTACTGCTGCTCGTACTCCTTGGCCAAAGCCTCGGTGTCCGACACCAGCTTGATCTTGGTGTCCGGGATCAGCATATCGTCCTTGCCGAACGAAATGCCGGCACGGCAGGCATGGGCAAAGCCGAGCGCCATGATGCGGTCGCAGAAAATGACCGTCTCCTTCTGACCGCAATGGCGGTAGACGGTGTCGATCATCTTGGAGATGTTCTTCTTGGTCATCTCCTGGTTGGCGGTCTCATAGGGCACATTGACGTTCTTCGGCAGAAGCTCGCCAATGATCATGCGGCCAGGCGTGGTGTCATGGATCTTCGACACGACCTTGCCTTCGGCGTCGACCGTGCGGAAGCGGCCCTTGATCTTGGCGTGCAGGGTCACGGCCTTGGTCTCGAGCGCGTGCTGGAGTTCGCCCATGTCGGCAAACACCATGCCCTCGCCCGGCTCGTTCTGGTTGACGATCGAGAGGTAGTAGAGACCCAGGACCATGTCCTGCGACGGCACGATGATCGGCGCGCCGGAAGCCGGGTGCAGGATGTTGTTGGTCGACATCATCAGCACGCGGGCTTCCAACTGCGCTTCCAGCGACAGCGGCACGTGAACGGCCATCTGGTCGCCGTCGAAGTCGGCGTTGAAGGCCGTGCAGACCAGCGGGTGAAGCTGGATCGCCTTGCCTTCGATCAGGATCGGCTCGAACGCCTGGATGCCGAGGCGGTGCAGCGTCGGAGCGCGATTCAAGAGAACCGGATGCTCGCGGATGACCTCATCGAGGATATCCCAGACTTCCGGACGCTCCTTCTCGACCAGCTTCTTGGCCTGCTTGACGGTCGAGGAGTAACCCTTGGCGTCGAGACGGGCGTAGATGAAGGGCTTGAACAGTTCGAGCGCCATCTTCTTCGGCAGGCCGCACTGGTGCAGCTTGAGCTCCGGACCGGTGACGATGACCGAGCGTCCGGAATAGTCGACGCGCTTGCCGAGCAGGTTCTGACGGAACCGGCCCTGCTTGCCCTTGAGCATGTCGGACAGCGACTTCAGCGGACGCTTGTTGGCGCCGGTGATGACGCGGCCGCGACGGCCGTTGTCGAACAGCGCATCGACGGCTTCCTGCAGCATGCGCTTTTCATTGCGCACGATGATGCCCGGCGCCCGCAGCTCGATCAGCCGCTTCAGGCGGTTGTTGCGGTTGATGACGCGGCGGTAGAGATCGTTCAGATCGGACGTCGCGAAACGACCGCCGTCCAGCGGGACGAGCGGGCGCAGGTCCGGCGGGATCACCGGAACCACCTTCATGATCATCCATTCCGGACGGTTGCCGGATTCCATGAAGTTCTCGACGACCTTGAGCCGCTTCAGATACTTCTTCTGCTTCAGCTCGGACGTGGTCGACGCCAGTTCCGAACGCAGGTCGCCGGCGATCTTCTCCAGGTCCATGCCGGCCAGAAGGTCATGAATGGCCTCGGCGCCGATCATGGCGGTGAAACTGTCCTCGCCATATTCGTCGACGGCGATCATGTACTCTTCCTCGCTGAGCAGCTGGTGCTCCTTCAGCGCGGTGAGGCCAGGCTCGGTGACGATGTAGTTCTCGAAGTAGAGGACGCGCTCGATATCCTTCAGCGTCATGTCGAGCAGGGTGCCGATGCGCGAGGGCAGCGACTTCAGGAACCAGATGTGAGCGACGGGAGCCGCCAGCTCGATATGGCCCATGCGCTCGCGGCGGACGCGCGACAGCGTGACTTCGACGCCGCACTTCTCGCAGATGACGCCCTTGTACTTCATGCGCTTGTACTTGCCGCACAGGCATTCATAGTCCTTGATCGGGCCAAAAATGCGCGCGCAGAACAGACCGTCACGCTCCGGCTTGAAGGTGCGGTAGTTGATGGTCTCCGGCTTCTTGATCTCGCCGAACGACCAGGACAGAATCTTCTCAGGGCTGGCAAGCGAAATCCGGATGGAATCGAACACCTGCGCAGGCGCCTGCGGATTGAAGAGATTCATGACCTCTTGGTTCATGCCGTTCTCCTTTTCGGGGTCCTCGAAAACCCCTTGCATCTAACGCGGGCCGAATGCCCGCTGAGTGGTCGGCCCACCGGCCGAAGAATTGGTGCATCCGGTCGCGAGAGCCCTCTCCCGCGCCCGGATGTCTTGTTTACTCGGCCGCGCCCCTATTCGGCAGCATCGGGCAGCCGGATCGGGTTGTCGTCGAGCTTGGTGTTCTCGAGCTCGACATTGAGGCCGAGAGACCGCATTTCCTTGACGAGCACGTTGAAGCTCTCGGGAATGCCTGCCTCGAACGTGTCGTCGCCACGCACGATCGCCTCGTAGACCTTGGTGCGGCCGGCGACGTCGTCCGACTTCACCGTCAGCATTTCCTGCAGCGTGTAAGCGGCCCCGTAGGCTTCCAGTGCCCAGACCTCCATCTCGCCGAAGCGCTGGCCGCCGAACTGCGCCTTGCCGCCCAGCGGCTGCTGGGTGACGAGCGAGTACGGACCGATCGAACGCGCGTGGATCTTGTCGTCCACGAGGTGGTGAAGCTTGAGCATGTAGATATAGCCCATCGTCACCTTGCGATCGAACGGCTCGCCGGTGCGTCCGTCATAGAGCTGCGACTGACCGCTGGTGTGCAGGCCCGCCTGCTCCAGCATGATGTTGATGTCAGCCTCATGCGCGCCGTCGAACACCGGGGTCGCAATGGAGACGCCGCGGCGCATCTGCTCGCTCAGGCGAACGATGCTCTCGTCGTCATATTCGCGAACCGGCTCGTTGCGGTCGTTGGCCGGCATGAAGCTCTCGAGCGTCTTGCGCAGCGGCTTGATGTCGCCGGCTGTCTTGTACGCATCGATAAGCTCGCCGATCTTCCTGCCCATGCCAGCGCAGGCCCAGCCCAGATGCGTTTCCAGGATCTGGCCGACATTCATGCGGCTCGGCACACCCAGCGGGTTGAGCACGATATCGGCATGCGTGCCGTCCTCGAGGAAAGGCATGTCCTCGACCGGAACGATACGCGACACGACACCCTTGTTGCCGTGACGGCCGGCCATCTTGTCGCCGGGCTGCATCTTGCGCTTCACCGCCACGAAGACCTTGACCATCTTCATGACGCCCGGAGGCATTTCGTCGCCGCGCTGCACCTTCTCGACCTTGTCCATGAAGCGCTGTTCGAGCGCCTTCTTGGAATCGTCGTACTGGCCACGCAGGGCTTCCAGTTCGCTCTGGAGCTTTTCGTTCTCCACCGCAAACTGCCACCACTGCGAACGCGGATACTCGTCGAGCGTGTCCTTGGACAGCGTCGAGCCCTTCTTGAAGCCCTTCGGTCCAGCGATCGCTTCCTTGCCGACGAGAACGTCGGAAAGACGCGCATAGACGTTACGGTCCAGAATGGCCTGCTCGTCGTCGCGATCCTTGGCGAGGCGTTCGATCTCCTCGCGCTCGATCGCCATGGCGCGCTCGTCCTTCTCCACACCGTGGCGATTGAACACGCGCACCTCGACGACGGTGCCGAAAGTGCCCGGAGGCATGCGCATCGAAGTGTCGCGCACGTCGGAAGCCTTTTCGCCGAAGATGGCGCGCAGAAGCTTCTCTTCCGGCGTCATCGGGCTCTCGCCCTTCGGCGTGATCTTGCCGACCAGGATGTCGCCTGGCTGCACTTCCGCACCGATATAGACGATGCCGGCTTCGTCGAGGTTCTTCAGCGCTTCTTCCGAGACGTTTGGAATATCGCGCGTGATTTCCTCCGGACCGAGCTTGGTATCGCGCGCCATGACCTCGAACTCCTCGATGTGGATCGAGGTGAAGACGTCGTCGGCCACGATACGCTCGGAGAGCAGGATCGAGTCCTCGTAGTTGTAGCCATTCCACGGCATGAACGCGACCAGCACGTTGCGGCCGAGTGCCAGATCACCGAGTTCGGTCGAGGGACCGTCGGCGATGATGTCGCCCTTGTTGACCCGGTCACCCATGCGCACCAGCGGACGCTGGTTGATGCAGGTGTTCTGGTTCGAACGCTGGAACTTCATCAGCCGGTAGATGTCGACGCCGGACTTGCCCGGATCGAGATCCTCGGTGGCGCGGATAACGATACGCGTGGCGTCCACCTGGTCGACGATGCCGCCACGACGCGCGCCGATGGCGGCGCCCGAGTCACGGGCGACGATCGGCTCCATGCCGGTACCGACGAACGGCGCCTCCGCGCGCACCAGCGGCACGGCCTGGCGCTGCATGTTCGAGCCCATCAGAGCGCGGTTGGCGTCGTCGTTCTCGAGGAACGGGATGAGCGCCGCGGCAACAGACACCATCTGCTTGGGCGACACGTCCATCAGGTCGACGTTTTCGCGCGGCGCCATCATCACTTCGCCGGCGCTGCGGCAAATGACGAATTCGTCGACGAAGCCGCCATTCTTGTCGAGCTCGGCGTTGGCCTGCGCGACATGGTGCTTGGCCTCTTCCATCGCCGAAAGATAGACGACGTCATTGGTCAGCTTGCCGTCGACGATCTTGCGGTACGGGCTTTCGATGAAGCCGTACTTGTTGACGCGCGCGAAGGTCGCCAGCGAGTTGATCAGACCGATATTCGGGCCTTCCGGCGTCTCGATCGGGCAGATACGGCCGTAATGCGTCGGGTGCACGTCGCGCACTTCGAAGCCGGCACGCTCGCGGGTCAGACCGCCCGGTCCAAGCGCCGAGAGACGACGCTTGTGGGTGATCTCCGACAGCGGGTTGGTCTGGTCCATGAACTGCGACAGCTGCGAGGAACCGAAGAACTCGCGCACGGCGGCGGCCGCCGGCTTGGCGTTGATCAGGTCCTGCGGCATGACCGTGTCGATCTCGATCGAGGACATGCGTTCCTTGATCGCGCGCTCCATGCGCAGCAGGCCGACGCGGTACTGGTTCTCCATCAGCTCGCCGACCGAACGCACGCGGCGGTTGCCGAGATTGTCGATGTCGTCGATCTCGCCCTTGCCATCACGCAGTTCGACCAGCGTCCTGACCACGGCCAGGATGTCGTCCTTGCGCAGAACGCGCACGGTGTCCTCGGCCTTGAGCTCGAGGCGCATGTTCATCTTGACGCGGCCGACCGCGGACAGGTCGTAGCGCTCGCTGTCGAAGAACAGCGAGTTGAACATGGCTTCGGCGGTCTCGAGCGTCGGCGGCTCGCCCGGGCGCATGACACGGTAGATGTCGAACAGCGCGTCCTGGCGGCTCTCGTTCTTGTCGACGGCGAGCGTGTTGCGGATATAGGCGCCGACATTGACATGGTCGATGTCGAGGACCTGGATCTCCTGCTCGCCGGTGCCGAGCAGCACCTTGAGCGTCTTGTCGTCGATCTCGTCGCCGGCCTCGAGGAAAATCTCGCCGGTGGCGTAGTTGACGATGTCCTCGGCCAGGTAGTTGCCAAGCAGATCCTCGTCGGTCGCCTTGATCGCCTTGAGACCCTTTTCGCCGAGCTGGCGTGCCTGGCGAGCGGTGATCTTCTTGCCCGCCTCGACGACGATCTCGCCGGTGTCGGCATCGACCAGGTCGCCGACGGCCTTGAGGCCGCGGAAACGCTCGACGTTGAAGGGGATGCGCCAATGGTCGCCGGCGCGCTTGTAGGTGATCTTGTTGTAGAAGGTCGACAGGATCTCCTCGCCGTCCATGCCGAGCGCCATCAGCAACGACGTCACCGGAATCTTGCGGCGACGGTCGATGCGGGCGTGCACGACGTCCTTGGAATCGAACTCGATGTCGAGCCACGAGCCACGATAGGGGATCACGCGGGCGGCAAACAGAAGCTTGCCCGACGAGTGCGACTTGCCCTTGTCGTGGTCGAAGAAGACGCCCGGCGAGCGGTGCATCTGCGAGACGATGACGCGCTCGGTGCCATTGACGATAAAGGTGCCGTTCAAGGTCATGAGCGGCATGTCGCCCATGTAGACGTCCTGCTCCTTGATGTCCTTGATCGACTTGGCACCGGTATCCTCGTCGATATCGAACACGATGAGGCGCAGCGTCACCTTCAGCGGCGCGGCATAGGTCAGGTCGCGCTGACGGCATTCGTCAACGTCGAATTTCGGTCCTTCGAACTCGTACTTCACGAACTCCAGCATGGAGGAGCCGGAAAAATCGGAGATCGGGAAGACCGACTTGAAAACAGCCTGCAGTCCTTCGTCGGGACGTCCGCCCTTGGGCTCGTCCACCATCAGGAACTGGTCATAGGATGCCTTCTGAACCTCGATAAGGTTCGGCATCTCCGCAACTTCCGGGATCTTCCCGAAGAACTTGCGTACGCGTCTGCGGCCATTGAAAGTCTGGGTCTGGGCCATCGTCGCTCCTTAGCTCTAAACTCGGGACGAACCTCGCCGCGGTTCGTCTTGCATACTGAGCCACCTGGGCGGCGGCTCTCTGTCTGTTCTCCGGCCGCCTCTCCAATTGCTTGGCGGTTACCGGCTAAAACGGGAGAAAACCCGTTTCCTGAAGGCCGGGTTACGGCCCTCAGGAAAGAGGTTCTCGTACATCTCGCGTCACGCAGCCTCCCCTGATCACCCAAGGGAGTGGCGGACGGCGCGAGGCCGCCCGCCGCTTTTTACGCTTACTTCAGGTCGACCTTGGCGCCGGCTGCTTCCAGCTGGGCCTTGAACTTGTCAGCGTCGGCCTTGGAAACGCCTTCCTTGACCGGCTTCGGAGCCGCTTCGACCAGGTCCTTGGCTTCCTTGAGGCCAAGACCGGTGATGGCGCGGACTTCCTTGATGACGTTGATCTTCTGAGCGCCGGCCTCGGTGAGAACGACGTCGAATTCCGTCTTTTCCTCGACCGGGGCAGCAGCAGCGGCAGCACCGCCAGCAGCGGCAACCGCCACCGGAGCAGCAGCCGAAACGCCCCACTTTTCTTCCAGAAGCTTCGACAGCTCAGCCGCCTCGAGGACGGTCAGCTTCGAAAGGTCGTCTACGATCTTTGCCAGATCAGCCATTGTTGTGTTCCTTCGTTAGGTTCGAACGTGTGTTTTTGATAGCGAGGAACGGCCTCATGCCGCCTCGTCCTTCCGGGCGTAAGCGCCGATGACGCGCGCGACCGAGGCCGCTGGCGCATTGACGATCTGGGCGATCCGGGTTGCCGGCGTGGCGATCATGCCAACCAGCCTGGCGCGCAGCTCATCGAGCGACGGAAGTGTGGCGAGTGCCTTCACACCGTCGGCGTTGAGCGAGGTGGTGCCCATTGCGCCGCCGAGAATGACGAGCTTGTCATTCCCCTTGGCGAAATCGGACGCGACCTTCGGCGCCGCAATCGGATCCTCCGAATAGGCGATCAGCGTCTGTCCCTTGAACAGCTCGATGATCGATGCGGAGTCCGTGCCCTGAAGAGCGATTTTGGCGAGACGGTTCTTCGCGACTTTAACGGTGCCACCGGCAGCGCGCATCTTCGACCGAAGGTCGTTCATTTGCGCGACGGTGATACCGGCATAGTGGGCCACGACGACTGAACCCGCGCCCGAAAACGCATCATTCAGGCCCGTGACGAGTTCGCGTTTTTCCGCTCTGTCCACTGCCTATCTCCAGTTGACCCCAGTCCTGCCAATGGGAACATTCCCATTTCGAGGACAGGCGTCGGGTTGCCTTTTGCCGGCCGGGCCATCCAGTAACGGATCTCCCGAACGACGCTCGAGGATCCTGCCCCCTTTCGCCACATCGACGGCAAAGCCGGCGATGCGCAGACAAAAGGCAAACACGGTTCGAACCTTTCATTGGAGCTTGCTGCCCCGTTGTCCGGTTTTCACCCGTCTCATGCAGGCCCACATGAATTAAGGCCCTCCTCTTGAATCAAGGTTCGGGCCGCCCGCAATCTCGGACAGGATGTCCGGAAGCCTTCCGGCTTCCGGTACCGGGCCCAGGATAAATCCAAGGCCCGGAATTCAGTCACGGATCAGCCTTCGAAAGGCCAATCCAAATCCAATCAGGACGCGGCGAGCGTCGAGACGTCGAGCTTGAGGCCCGGGCCCATCGTCGAGGTGACGGACACCTTCTTGACGTAGTTGCCCTTGGCGCCAGCCGGCTTTGCCTTGGTCACCGCATCGGCGAAGGCACGGACGTTCTCTTCCAGCGCCTTGACGTCGAAAGAGACCTTGCCGACACCGGCATGAACGATGCCGGCCTTCTCGACACGGAACTCGACCGCGCCGCCCTTCGAAGCCTTGACGGCCGCGGCGACATCGGTGGTGACGGTGCCGACCTTCGGGTTCGGCATCATGCCGCGCGGGCCGAGCACCTTACCGAGACGGCCGACGAGCGGCATCATGTCCGGCGTGGCGATGCAGCGATCGAAATCGATCGTGCCCTTCTGGACGATGTCGACCAGATCCTCGGCACCGACGATGTCGGCACCGGCGGCCTTGGCCTCTTCGGCCTTGTCGCCACGGGCGAACACGGCGACACGGACCGAGCGGCCGGTGCCGTTCGGCAGGTTGACCACGCCGCGAACCATCTGGTCGGCATGACGCGGGTCGACGCCGAGGTTCATGGCCACTTCGATGGTCTCGTCGAACTTGACCGAGGAACGATCCTTGAGCAGCTTCAGCGCATCACCGAGCGCATAAGCCTTGTTGGGATCGATGCCTTCACGGGTCTTCGATACACGCTTTGCAATCTTTGCCATGATCTTAGCCCACCACTTCCAGACCCATCGAGCGGGCGGAGCCCTCGACCATGCGCATGGCCGCTTCGACGTCGTTCGCGTTCAGATCCTTCATCTTGGCGGTCGCGATTTCGCGAACCTTGTCGCGCGAAACCGTGCCAGCCTTGACCTTGCCCGGCTCCTTCGAGCCCGACTTCAGGTTCGCGGCCTTCTTCAGGAAGTAGCTCACCGGGGGCGTCTTCATGACGAAGGTGAACGACTTGTCCTGGTAATAGGTGATGACGACCGGAACCGGCGATCCCTTTTCCATTTCCTGGGTCTGCGCGTTGAACGCCTTGCAGAATTCCATGATGTTGATGCCACGCTGACCAAGTGCCGGGCCGATCGGGGGAGACGGCGTGGCCGATCCCGCGGAGACCTGGAGCTTGAGCTGGCCTGCAATTTTCTTAGCCATCTCTTTTCCTGCCTTTGTCTATGCCGGCTCCACGATCTGGGAAACACCGGCGGTTGCAGTCTGGTGGTGCGGTTCTTGCGGCCGGCTAAAGCCGCCTTCGCCTCCCACCGTTCTCAAGCCGCGCGTTGCCGCGCCGCCTCCCCTGATCGCCGGACCGGCATCAGGGATTTCGGATCAGCCCTTTTCGACCTGTCCGAATTCCAGATCGACGGGCACAGCGCGCCCGAAGATCGAAACTTCCACCTTGAGCCGCGCCCGCTCCTCGTCCACTTCCTGGACGAAACCGTTGAACGACGCGAAGGGACCATCCGAAACGCGGATCGCCTCGCCGATCTCGAAAGTGACCGAGGGCTTCGGCCGCTCGACGCCTTCCTGCACCTGGTTCAGGATGCGCTGGGCTTCGGCCTCGGTGATCGGCACCGGCTTGGAGTCGCCGAGAAAACCTGTGACCTTCGGCGTGTTCTTGACCAGCGAGAACACGGCGTCGGTCAAGTTGGCCTTCAAGAGCACGTAGCCCGGGAAGAACTTGCGCTCGGCGTCGACCTTGCGGCCGCGACGAACCTCGACGACCTTCTCGGTCGGCACCACGATCTGCTCGATATCGGCGGACAGGCCCTTCTGCTTGGCCTTGTTCTCGATGTCCTCGGCGACCTTCTTCTCGAAGTTCGAATAGGCGTGGACGATGTACCAGCGCGTAGCCATTTTTTCGACTTCTCCTAATCGCCGGACTTAGCGTCCAATGCCCAGAATCTGCTCGACCGCGAGGCCCATGAGCTGATCGGCGGTGAAGAAGAAGATCATCGCAATCACAGCAAAGGCCAGGACCATGACCGTCGAGATCATCGTCTCGCGGCGCGACGGCCAAGTCACCTTGGCTGTCTCCGCGCGCACCTGCTGGAGAAAGACGAAAGGATTTGTGGTTTTCGAAGCCATATGCCGCCTGTCTTCAAGACCCGTTGGCCGGGTCCCCTGGATGATCCCGCTGGCCGGGACGTGCCGCCTGAGCCCAATCTCGCGCCGAATCAGCGCAATCATTTCGCCCATGCAAATCAGACGCGTAAAGCCGGCTTCCCAGCTCCACGCGTCGCGTGTCTGTTTCGTCTACATAAAACCGATTCTTGATCCACGCAAGTGGCAAGTGCCCGCTTTATGACCAAACGCCGCCTCGGAACCATCCAGTCGTTCCGTCCCGGCTATGGCGCCCTTATGCCCCAATCGGGCTAATATGGCAAGCGGCTCGCCGATTTTCAAAGGCAGCCCGCGAAATATCGTTTTGATGCCATCTTAGGAAATGGCACGGGCAGCAGGGCTCGAACCTACGACCTGCGGTTTTGGAGACCGCCGCTCTACCAACTGAGCTATGCCCGTACACGCGCGCTTCGGCGCAGGCGCTTCCTAAAAGCTTCCGCGCGCTCTGTAAAGAGCGGTTTGCAGGCAAACGTGCTTAACCCCTGCGCCAGAAATCGAGATGGTCGGCGACCAGCCCCTCGGCATCGATCTCCAGCTCCCGCCTGAAGTCGCTGGCGCGCGATTCATAGAGGTATCGCCGGCAGCCGAAGCTATTTTGCGTCCGGCACCCGGTACGGACCGCCAGTCACGCCCCAGCCCCAGGCCGGCATCGGTTCGGTCTCGGGATCGCAGGTCTCGCCGAGATTGGAATTCATCTTGGCCAGCCGCGATCCCCATTCGACGTAGCCCATGAATGCTGAACGGAATTCCGGATCGTCCGGCAGACCGACCTCATCCGCCGCGTCGGCGAGAAGATTGATCCAGCGGCGGCGCTGCTCCTCGGTCAAATGCTTGCCCAGATGATGCATGACCATTTCGCGGTGGCCGCCAAAGGTTTCGCTGTAGGTTTTCGGTCCGCCGAAGACCTCGCCGATGAAGGCCGCGACATGGGCGGGGTGGTCCGGCGACATGTGCTTGAACACCGGGCCAACGACCGGATCTCGTGCCACCTTGTCGTAGAAGGTTTGCGTCAGCCGGTTCAGCGCCTCGCTGCCTCCGGCCCACTCGTAGAGTGTCGGAACGTCCTGGCTCATTCTCGATCCTTCGCCGGCCCCGCCGCCGCGACGATAGCGGAAATCGGATATGGCTCAACCTGCCTCGATGGGCAGTTCCCCTGACATCACCGTGCTCTACAGCCTGGCGGGCGCGTCGGCCTGTGCATTGGCGGCTGGCAGGCCCAGGCAATTGTCGGGCTTGGCAACAGCCTTGCAAATCGTGGAGCCGGTCAGCGCGTCGACCGATTGCGGTCCCGTTGTCAGTCCAAGCTTGAGCATGGTGTCTGGGTCAAGTTGCCCCTCGGTCGAGCGTCGTTCGATTGTTGCGAACAGAGCGGGACTGATCGCCATCTCGTCGAGGTAGGCCTTGACCACCAGCTTCTGTCCCATCGGATACAGGCTGAGCCGAGCCCGGGGACCGACAAGCCGTCTGGCACCGCCGGCGACCACTAACGCACAGGCGGAATCACACTCCACCCCCGCATCGATGCTCAATCCGGCATAGGCTCCTTCCGTAGCCAGGCAGTTCCACGCGTCGGGGTCACAGTCGACGAAATCGGTGCGGGCAACGGCGATGTCGAGCTTTCTTTCATGGATAAGCCGCCCCATTGCGAGAGCGCTGGGCAGGTCGCCTCCGCGTGAGCTGATGACGACAGGCAGCCGCCGATCGCCAAGCGTGGCCAGCAACTGCCGCAGCTTCCGCGGCGCCTGGTTCGTGATCGCGCCTTCGGCCGATATCCATTCCGGACAATCGGGATCGCACAGCGGATTGCTGCCGCGAACGACGACAAACCGCATGTCCCCGCCGGCCTTCGCGGTGTCCGGTTGAACGGCAGCCATGGGCCTGGCTGCGGCCAATGGCGTCGTCTTGCTTGCGGGTCCAGCTATTTGCCGGCAGTTCGTGGCCGGCTGGGCCAGGCCGCAGAGGCTTGCCGTGGTCAACAGATCCACTGCGTCCCGGCTGGTGACCAACTTCATCCTCACCATGTCGTCGAGGGGAATCTGACGAATCTCACTGGCCGGCGTGGCCTTCATGATTTCCAGTACGCCGTCTGCTATCCCCATTTCCTTCAGGTACGCCGAAAGCGTCTTCTCGACGGTCCTGCTCATTTCGTAGGTTTTGTAGCTGCCAGCGTTTTTGCGGCTGACCACCTTGGTGCTGATGATCTTCTTCCTGCCGTTCACGATCCGGTACGTGGTCCGGTAGAGCAGCTTCTCCCGCTGGTATGTGGTGGTGATCTGGTGGACGCCGAGATAGCCGAAATCTCCGACGAAGCGGCGAACACCGCCGGAAAACATTAGCGGACAGGCCGAATTGCACATGGCTCCGTCGTCATAGGCCGTACCGAAATAATCGGCACTTTTGCCCTTGTTGTCCCCGCAGTTTTTTGTTTCCGGTTGGCAATCGGAAAAAACCGTCACGCCGACGGCGATATCGAGCTTGTTCTTGCGGATCATACGGCCGAGTGCCAACGCGGCCTCGACGTTACCGCCGGGCGAATTGACGACGACCGGCAATTGCCTTCCCTTGAGCGCCTTGAGCGTGCGCTTGAAGAGAGACGGCGTGCCCGCGTCGATGGTGCCGTCCGCCGATATCCATTCAGGACAGTTGGGTTCGCATCCCGGAGCGTTGCTGCGCACGACGACGAAGCGCATGGGCGGGATGTCGAGAGGCCCATCCTCCGCTCGCGCTGTCAAAACGGGCAGAGCCATGGCGACGGCGAGGCAAACCAGTGCCCATAACCGCCATGCCTTCCCATCGAAACGGTGCCTTGGAACCACGGTCGGCAAAGCTCCCCTCAGCGCAACCTATACTAGTTGCAGCCATGGCGCTTGCAACAGCTTTGAAACAAACGCGCAATGCTTGCGTTGCGAGGCGTCTGAAACGAAAAAAGGCGGCCCGAAGACCGCCCTTTCGTTTTCGAGACCGGCAGCAGCCGGATCGATTACTCTTTGATGGTGACGACGATGCCGGCACCGACGGTGCGGCCGCCTTCACGGATGGCGAAGCGCAGCTTCTCTTCCATGGCGATCGGCACGATCAGCTCGACATCGACCGTGATGTTGTCGCCGGGCATCACCATCTCGGTGCCTTCCGGCAGCGACACGATGCCGGTCACGTCGGTCGTGCGGAAGTAGAACTGCGGACGGTAGTTGGTGAAGAACGGCGTGTGACGGCCACCTTCGTCCTTGGTCAGGATGTAGGCTTCGGCCACGAACTTCTTGTGCGGCTTCACCGTGCCCGGCTTGGCCAGAACCTGGCCGCGCTCGACACCTTCACGATCAACGCCGCGCAGCAGCGCGCCGATGTTGTCGCCAGCCTGGCCCTGGTCGAGCAGCTTGCGGAACATTTCCACGCCCGTGCAGGTCGTCTTGGTCGTCGGACGGATGCCGATGATCTCCAGTTCCTCGCCGACCTTGACCACGCCGCGCTCGACGCGGCCGGTGACGACCGTGCCGCGGCCCGAGATCGAGAACACGTCCTCGATCGGCATCAGGAACGGCTTGTCCAGCGGACGAACCGGCGTCGGGATGTAGGCGTCGACCGCAGCCATCAGCTCGCGGATCGCGTCCTCGCCGATCTTCTTGTCCGAATCTTCGAGTGCAGCCAGCGCCGAACCCTTGACGATCGGAATGTCGTCGCCGGGGAATTCGTTCTTCGACAGCAGTTCGCGAACCTCGAGCTCGACCAGTTCGAGCAGCTCGGCGTCGTCGACCTGGTCGACCTTGTTCAGGAACACAACGATCGACGGCACGCCGACCTGACGGGCAAGCAGGATATGCTCGCGGGTCTGCGGCATCGGGCCGTCGGCGGCCGACACGACCAGGATCGCGCCGTCCATCTGCGCGGCACCGGTGATCATGTTCTTCACATAGTCGGCGTGGCCGGGGCAGTCGACGTGGGCATAGTGGCGGTTGGCGGTCTCGTATTCGACGTGAGCCGTCGAGATCGTGATGCCGCGCGCCTTCTCTTCAGGCGCCGCGTCGATCTGGTCGTAGCGCTTGTATTCGCCAAAATACTTGGTGATCGCCGCCGTCAGCGACGTCTTGCCATGGTCGACGTGACCAATCGTGCCGATGTTCACATGAGGCTTGGTGCGCTCGAATTTACCTTTTGCCATAGTCTCTTTCCTTGGACGGCCTGGACCTTCAGTTCAGTCGAATGCGGGGCGATTAGCGATAAAGGCCAAAAAACACAAGCGTCTTTTGCCGGGGCGCCATCTCACTCGGCCAGAACCCTTGATCCGATTGCGGGGATGTGGCGCTGATATGGGGATCCGTCGTTGAAAATGGAATGGGCGAAAACCGAGGGAGCAAAGCGAGGATTGCTCGGGTCTCCACGTCAGTCGCTGTCGGATTTATCGGCGGTTCATGGCCCATTGCGGCAGCGATCCGCGTCTGATTTCCTGCGCCGATGTATTTCATCCCGACTGCCGTTCGCGGCCCGCTGTTCATGATCGTCTCGACCGGGTCGTATCTGGTCAACGACACGATGATGAAGCTCGCCACGTCGGGTTTGCCCTCCTACGAAGTGCTCTTCCTGCGTGGTGCCGCGGCAACGCTGTGGGGCCTTCCGCTGTTGTTTGCGCTCGGCTACGGCAAGCAGATCCCGCTGATCTTCGACAGGCGGGTGCTGCGCAGGAACCTCCTCGAACTGGCGGCGATCCTCTGTTACGTCGTCGCGCTCGCCAACATGCAGATCGCCGATTCCACCGCGTTGGGGCAGATCACGCCGCTGCTGATGCTGGTCGGCTCCTCGATCCTGTTTGGCGAGCGTATCGGCGGCCAACGCATGGCGCTGATCGGGCTGGGCTTCATCGGCGCGCTGATGGTGGCGCAGCCGACCATGCAAGGCATTTCGGTCTATGCCTTGCTGGCGCTCGGCAACGCGACGTTCGCCGCCGCGCGCGATCTGGCCGGCCGCAAGATCGCCGCCGAAGTGCCAGGAATGATCGTGGCGATCTCGGCGGTCGTCGTGGTCCTGATCGGCGCAGGCGCCGCGCATCTGGTTTCCGAGCGCTGGGTGGCGCCGGAGGCGCACCACCTGATGCTGATGGCGGGAGCCGGTTTCTTCCTGATCTTCGGCCACTTCTTCATCTTCATGGCCTATCGCGTCGGGCCGACCGGCGCGGTGGCGCCGTTCTATTACTGCTTCACGGTCTGGGCCGTCATTTCGGGCCTGCTGGTGTTCGGGCAATTCCCCAATGCACTGGCGGTCTGCGGCATCCTGCTGGTTGTCGCCAGTGGGCTGACCATCGTGTCGCTGGACCAGCGCAAGCGTCGGCTGGCCGTGGTTGCCTGATCCGCGGCTACGCACCGGCATAATAGTTTCCGATACCGTGAGCGCGGTCAGCACCGACGGCGGGTTAGCGCAATTCAGAATTCGGCAGCCGATAATCCGCCGATTGCGTCTAGATGGTCCGCTTGCCCGCGAACTGATGATAGGCCCACAACACCACGACGGCACCCACGACGGCGACGATCAGGCTATAGATGTTGAGGCCGGTCACACCCGAAGCACCGAAGGCGCTGAAGATCAGCCCGCCGACTATGGCGCCGACAATGCCGAGCACGATATCCATGATCATGCCCTGACCGGTCTTGTTGACGATCTTACTGCCAATGAACCCGGCAATGACGCCGAGAATGATCCAGCTGATGATACCCATTTTTTTCCTCTCCATTCCTCCGCCAACCGGACATTTTCATATGATTGTCAAAAGCTCAAGCCAGCTTGAAATTCCCCCCGAATGCGCCATTGTTGAAGACGGGCTGGGCTTGGTTGAAATGGAGGATCCATTATGGGACTTTTTGACAACGCCGTTCCCGGCGGCAATATCACCAAACCGCTGATGATCGCGCTCGGTGCGCTGCTGGTTGGTAAGATGCTGAGCGGCAGAAGCGCCGAACAGCCGGACCAGGCTCAAGCGCCGGCGCCCACCGATCCCACGCCCGTCGGAACCGCGTCCGGTGACGGTGGGCTGCTCGGCGGACTGGGCGGGCTGCTCGACAAGCTCAAGAACGCCGGCCATGGCAATGTCGCCGACTCCTGGGTCGGCACCGGGCAGAACCAGTCAATCGGGGCCAATGAGTTGGGCAACGCGATCGGACCGCAGGTCATTCGCGAGATAGCCCAAAGGACGGGGCTCGACGAGCAGGAGCTGCTCAAGCAGCTATCGGCCGCCTTGCCCGGCATCGTCGACAAGCTGACCCCGAACGGCCAGGTACCGCAACAGCACCAGGTCGCCTCCGCCTTCAACAGCTGACCCGGCGCACACCAATGCCTGAAGCGCTGCGCGCCTGCCGCGCAACGCTTCAGTTTGCCGGTTGTAAAGTTGAAGAATCTGGAGCGGGTAGCGGGAATCGAACCCGCATATTCAGCTTGGAAGGCTGCTGCTCTACCACTGAGCTATACCCGCGCCTTGCACTGAAGTATCGGATTTCCCGGAAAAGCGCCATGCGCTTTTCGCCTCCGATGCTTTCACGTTTCAGGGCTTCCGGCCGGCAGTGGTGGAGAGGGTTGGATTCGAACCAACGTAGGCTAAGCCAACGGATTTACAGTCCGTCCCCTTTAACCACTCGGGCACCTCTCCAGTCTGCCGCCGGAGCCATGCAACGAGGCATTCTTGCCGATCCGGACCCGAGATAGATGTCTTCTCCGAAACCAGCGAAGCGCCTTATGGCGGCAAGGCCATTGGGTGTCAACCGCGCGGCCACGGTTTTTCGCTGTTGTTCCCCGGCTGCGGCGACAGGGCATATCCTTGGCCGGAGGAGACGGCTATAGAAGCCGGCCATGAGCAACAATTCCAACACCCCCAAAGACACCCATTACGCCAAGCTGCGCCGCGCCTTTCGCGACGAGAAGAGCGGCGGCGCGCCGGCGTTCAAGCCACGGCAACCAGTGTCACCAGGCGAAAACGCAGCCGACGGGCTGGTGCGGCTCTATGGCCTGCATACGGTGCGCGCGGCACTCGACAATCCGCGCCGCCGGATCAAGAAAATGCTGGTGACGCGCAATGCGGCCGAGCGGCTCGAGATCACCGATCTCGCCGCCCTGCCCTTCAAGGCTGAACTGGTCGAACCCAGGGACATCGACAAGATTACCGGATCGGACGCTGTGCACCAGGGGGTGCTGATCGAGGCCGAGCCGCTGAAGCCCAAGCGCCTCGACGCACTTGGCGACACAAGGCTGGTGCTGGTGCTCGACCAGGTCACCGACCCGCACAATGTCGGCGCCATCCTGCGTTCGGCGGTCGCTTTCGGCGCTGGCGCGCTGATCACCACGGCGCGCCACAGCCCGCAGGAATCAGGCGTGCTGGCAAAATCCGCCTCCGGTGCGCTTGAGCATATCGACCAGGTCGAGGTGAAGAACCTCGCCGATGCGCTCGGCCAGTTGCACGAAGCGGGCTTCCAGACCATTGGGCTCGATTCGGACGGGCCGGCTGAGCTTGAAACCAGCTTTGCCGGCGACAGGATCGCTTTGGTGCTCGGCGCCGAGGGCAAGGGCCTGCGGCAGAAGACGCGCGAGACGGTGACGACGCTGGCCAGGCTCGACATGCCCGGCGCCATCCGCTCGCTCAATGTGTCGAACGCGGCGGCGGTGAGCCTTTATGCGGCGCGGGCATTTCTGAAGCGCGGCTGACTGGAAGCGGCAAGCCTCCCGCCAGAAATCAAAACGGGTCCCGGCGATGCTTGCCGGAACCCGTTGCTGGGTTAAGACGGAAGTTGACGGCCTGGGAACGTTACGCCGCCCTCTTCCGACCTATGCCGCTTTGATTTCCCTTGCCTCCTTGCCGATTTCGAAATTCGCCATCCGCTCCAGCGCCCTCACCAGCGCGGAATGATCTTCCTTCGCGCCGCCATTGGCGACGCAGGAATTGAACAGTTGCTGGGCGGTCGAGGTGTTGGGCAGCGACACACCAAGCGCCTTCGCACCCTCCAGCGCCAGGTTGAGATCCTTCTGGTGCAGTTCGATGCGAAAGCCCGGCGCGAAGGTGCGCTTGACCATGCGCTCGCCATGTACTTCGAGAATGCGCGAGGCGGCCAGCCCGCCCATCAGCGCCTGCCTGACCTTGGCTGGGTCGGCCCCAGCTTTTGAGGCAAAAACAAGCGCTTCGGCGACCGCTTCAATGGTCAGCGCGACGACGATCTGGTTGGCGACCTTGGTGGTCTGGCCGACACCATTGGGTCCGACCAAAGTGATGTTCTTGCCCATTTTCTCGAACACGGGTTTTGCGCGCTCGAAGGCCGGTTCCTCACCACCGACCATGATGGTGAGCGAAGCCGCCCTGGCGCCGACCTCGCCGCCGGAAACCGGCGCGTCGAGATAATCGCAACCGAGATCGTTGATCCTTTTCGCGAAGTCCTTTGTCTCGATCGGCGAGATCGAACTCATGTCGATCACCAGCTTGCCCTTGGCCAGGCCGGACGCGACTCCGTTGTCGCCGAACAGCACATCGGCCACCTGCGGTGTGTCGGGAACCATCAGGATGATGATCTCGGCGGCCCTCGCGACGGCGGCATGGCCGGCGACCGACTTCAGACCCTTGGCGACGAGATCGGCCGGCGGTTTTGAGCGGTGGTCGCTGGCGATGACGCTGTAGCCGGCCGCCAGCAGATGCCCCGCCATCGGCGCACCCATGATGCCCAGCCCGACAAAGCCTATGGTTTCCATTGTTTTTCTCCAGAGAATCTCGGCTCGAATTGTCGGAAGGTGGCGCTGCCCCTCATCTGCCTGCCAGCACCTTCTCCCCGTATAGAGACGGGGAGAAGGAAGCTCCTAGGCCGCCGCGCTCCCCTGCCCGGTCAGTTCCCTGAACCAGCCCAGACCGGCTTCCGTCCCTGCCTTCGGCTTGTACTCCGCGCCAATCCAGCCGGCGTAACCAATCCGGTCGATATGTTCGTAGAGGAAGGGATAGTTGATCTCGCCCGTCCCCGGCTCGTGACGGCCGGGATTGTCCGCAAGCTGGATATGCGCGATGCGGCCGAGGTTTGCCTCGATCTTACGGGCGAGATCCCCCTCCATGATCTGCATGTGGTAGATGTCATATTGCAGGAACAGGTTCTTCGAGCCGACGCGGTCGATCAGCGTCAGCGCCTGGTCGGAGTAGTTGAGGAAGAAGCCCGGGATATCGCGGGTGTTGATCGGCTCGATCAGCAGCTTGATGCCGGCTTGGTCGAGTTTCTCCGCCGCGAAAGCCAGGTTCTCGGCAAAGACATCCTCGAGCACCTTGCGGTCGACATTGGCTGGCGCGATGCCGGCCAGGCAGTTGACCTGCCCGCAGCCAAGTGCCTGCGCGTAGGCGATCGCCCTGGCAATGCCCTGGCGGAATTCCGGCACGCGGTCCGGCAGCACGGCGATGCCACGCTCGCCCTTGGCCCAGTCGCCCGCCGGCAGGTTGAACAGGACCTGCGTCAGGCCGTTCTTCTTCAGTCGGGCGGCGACCACCTCGGGCGCATGATCGTAAGGGCCGATATATTCGACCCCCTTGAAGCCGGCGCGGGCGGCGGCATCGAAACGGTCGAGGAAATCATGCTCGCCAAAGAGCATCGACAGATTGGCTGAAAAACGCGGCATTCTTTTTTCTCCTTTTCTTGCCTGGAACCAAAGCCGTGTTGAGATTCAGGTCAGGCCGAGTCGAAAATGGTGGTTTCCGAGAACCGGAGCGGAGCGTACTTTTCGTACGTAAGCACCGGAAGCGCAGGAAGCCGCCGTTTGCAGGCCGGCCTCACCTGAATATCAGCATGGCTTAGTCCAGCATCACGATCGCGGTGGGCGCGTCTTCCTGATGTTCGGCAAGGTCTTCGAATTCGGTGATCTTGTCGATCTCGGTCCCCATCGAGATGTTGGTGACCCGTTCGAGAATGAATTCGAGCACGACCGGAACCTGGTGTTCCTTCAGCAACCGCCGCGCTTGCTTGAAGGCGCCGGCGAATTCCTCCGGCTTGCGCACCCTGACTGCCTTGCAGCCCATTGCCTCGGCGACGGCGACATGGTCGACGCCATAGCCCGCCTCCGGATCGTCGGCCCGGTTGATGTTCTCGAAGGCAAGGCTGACTTCATAGTCCATAGAAAAGCCGCGCTGCGCCTGGCGGATGAGGCCGAGATAGGCATTGTTCACGACGACGTGGATATAGGGCAGCTTGTGCTGCGCACCGACCGCCAGTTCCTCGATCATGAACTGGAAGTCGTAGTCGCCCGACAGCGCCACGATGGTGCGCTCGGGATCGGCGGCGCGCACGCCGAGTGCGGCCGGCAAGGTCCAACCGAGCGGGCCGGCCTGGCCGCAATTGATCCAGTTGCGCGGCTTGTAGACATGCAGGAACTGCGCGCCGGCGATTTGCGACAGGCCGATGGTGGTGACATAGGTGACGTCACGGCCGAACGCCTTGTTCATCTCCTCGTAGACACGCTGCGGCTTCAGCGGCACCTGTTCGAAGTGGGTTTTGCGCTTCATCGTCTTCTTGCGGCCCTGGCATTCCCTGGCCCAGCCCGACCAATCGCGCAGCCTGCCCGCCGTCTTCCACTCGGTGGCGACGTCGAGCAGCATCTTCAGTGCAGCGCCGGCATCCGAAACGACGCCGAGATCGGGGGCGAAGACACGGCCGATCTGTGTGGGCTCGATGTCGACATGGATGAATTTCTTGCCCTTGGTGTAGACGTCCACCGAACCGGTGTGACGGTTGGCCCAGCGGTTGCCGATGCCGAAGACGAAATCGGCTTCCAGCATGGTGGCGTTGCCGTAGCGGTGCGAGGTCTGCAGCCCGCACATGCCGGCCATCAGCCGGTGATCGTCAGGAATCGCGCCCCAGCCCATCAGCGTCGGAATGACCGGAACGCCAGTGATCTCGGCAAACTCGATCAACAGGTCGGATGCGTCGGCATTGATGATGCCGCCGCCGGCAACGATCAGCGGCTTCTCGGCCGCGTTGAGCATCGCCAGCGCCTTTTCAGCCTGGGCGCGCGTCATCGCCGGCTTGAATGGCGTCAGCGGCTCATACGCATCGATGTCGAACTCGATCTCGGCCAGTTGGACGTCGACCGGCAGGTCGATCAGCACCGGACCCGGCCGCGACGAGCGCATCAAATGGAACGCTTTTTGCAGCGCCATCGGCACCAGATAGGGCTCCATCACCGTCACCGCCCATTTGGCGACGGGCGCAGCGATCGCGGCGATGTCGACAGCCTGGAAATCCTCCTTGTTCAGCCGCGCGCGCGGCGCCTGGCCGGTGATGCACAGGATCGGAATGGAATCGGCCGCGGCCGAATAGAGCCCGGTTATCATATCGGTGCCGGCCGGCCCCGACGTGCCGATGCAGAGGCCGATATTGCCCGCCTTGGCGCGGGTATAGCCTTCGGCCATATGCGAGGCGCCCTCGACGTGGCGGGCAAGGACATGGCGGATCGTGCCCCTCGCCTTCAATGCCGAGTACAGCGGATTGATCGCCGCACCCGGCACGCCGAAAGCACAGGACATGCCTTCCTTTTCGAGAACGAGAACAGCGGCATCGACAGCGCGCATCCTGGCCATTTCTAGCCTCCACGAGATGATGTTGGATGGCTAAGGATGACATCGGGCGGGCACTTTTTCAATTTTTTCAGAATATTTTTTCATTTATAGAAAATGGCTCTTACCAGCTGATTTTGTTCCCTTTTCCCTTTTCCAGGATTTGCACCGAGAATTTCATGAAAAACTTTTTCGTTGCATGTTGGGAGAAACGGGCGAGAATGCCAGCCCATGGAAACGAGCGAAAAACGTCAGCGTGGCCGCCCGCGCGCCTTCAATGGTCCGGCCGAAGCTGCCTCGGTGCAGTCGCTCGACCGGGCATTGCGTATCCTGGCCATTGTCGCGGAAGGCAGCGGCCTGTCGCTGAGCGAGATATCGGCGCAGAGCGGGCTTGCCGCCTCCACCGCCTACCGCATGCTGACGACACTCGAAAACCACGGCATGGTCGAGTTCGATACATCGGACCAGCTCTGGTCGATCGGCGTCGAGACCTACCGCATGGGCGCGGCGTTCCTGCGCCGCCGCAAGCTGGTCGACCGCGCCCGTATCGTCATGCAGGAACTGATGGAGAAGACCGGCGAGACCGCCAATCTCGGCGTCGCGGAAGACGATTGCGTGGTCTTCGTCAACCAGGTCGAGACGCACCAGGCGATCCGCGCCTTCTTCCGGCCGGGTACGCGCAGCCCTTTCCATGCCTCGGGAATCGGCAAGGCGGTGCTGGCGCATCTCGAACCGGAGCGCGTCGGAACCATCCTGCGCAAGGCGGGCCTGCAGCGCTATACGGACAAGACCCTTTCCGACATCTCCGCCCTCGCGCACGATCTGGCCGTCATCAAGCATCGCGGCTGGTCGGTCGACGACGAGGAGCGCCATCCCGGCATGCGATGCGTGGCCGCCGCCATCTTCAACGAGTATGGCGAGCCGATCGGCGGCGTTTCCGTGTCCGGGCCGACGGTGCGGGTCACGCCCGAGCGGCTGGCCGAGATCGGCCCGCTGGTGCGCGACGCGGCGGCCGAAGTGACGAAAATGATCGGCGGCTCGAAGGCAGGCTGATCAAGGGATAGACCAGACGCGCCGAAAATCGCTGCATGCCGCCGGCTGCATGGGATTTGACCGTCTTGCCGTCGCGTTCGAATGCATGCGAAAGGGCGCGCATGAGGAAAGTGGTTCAGCTTCTGCTTGCCGTTTCGCTGTGCGGATGCGTGGCGGCGGCACCACGACCCGATACCGGCGACCAGCGGGTCAATCCCATCCCGATCTCGCTCGCGCTGGAGGAGATCATCACGGCCGGTATCCGCCAGCGGCTGCCGGATTCAGCCTCCGCCAGGTTCGGAACCATGTTAGCAGGCGAGCGAATGCTTGATGGCCGCGAGGAGATCGTGGTTTGCGGCACCGTCAAGGCCTCGTCCGGCGTCGGCGACAAGCCATTCATCGCCAAGGTCTACCCGGACGCCGCAAGCCACTTCGAACTGGTCGCGATGGGCGACGAGACCGAGGCTGCCCGGCTTCAGATTGGCGGCACCTGCCGCGCGGCCGGTCTGCCGATCCTCGACCCGAAGATGCACCTCTAGAAAGACGGTCTTCAAACGACGAAGAGGGGCTGCCTCGCAACCCCTCTTTCCAGTCGCCCGCCGCCACTCAGAGCCGGCAGTAATGGCTGTAGCCGTCACGGCCGATATAGGTGTCGGAGTCCGGATCGTAGCTGGAGTAGCGATCGAAGCAGCGGCGGACGTGCCAGGAACCGCCATCTTCATCGACATAGACGGTGCGCGGCTGCTGCTGGGCAAGCAGGCTGCCGAGAACGAAACCGCCGACGCCGGCGGCGATGCCGATGCCGAGGCCGTGGTGATGCGAGTGGGCAGCAGAGGGCTGGACGGTGCCGACCAAAGCGGTGGCGGCGACGGTGGTGGCGATGAGGCCGGAAACGAGTGTGCGCTTGAACATGATGATCTCCTTGCTTCGTTTGGAGAGGCGAGCCATCCGCCTCTTGATGATCTGTCGTTGCGGCAAGGAAAAAGGTTCGACGGGGTTTTGATTTTTTTCGAAGAGCAGGAATTCGCTGGCTGAAAAGGCGTGGCGACCCTCGCCGGCGTTGATCATCCATTCCGGCACTTCAGGCACCTTGCGCCGATCGGTCATCGTCCGTGACGGCGACTGGAAGCGCCGCGTTCGATGAGAAAAGGGCGGCCGAAGCCGCCCTTTGCTGGATTGGTTTCAATCAAGCCGCCAGGCTGCGCTCAGTAGAGGATGATGTGGCGGTGGTGGTGATGACGATGATGGTGATGGCCATAGACCCACCAGTAATCCGGATAGTCCGGGTAATCCTGGTAGTACAGGTAGTCGTCGAAATGACGATGATGATGATGCATGCCGTGAGCCGACGAAGACTGAACGGTGCCGGCGAGCGCGCCGGTTGCAACGACGATGGCGACGATGCTGGAAACGAAACTGCGCTTGAACATGATGATCTCCTGGATCTCTGATCGAGGCGACCATTCGCCTCTGAGGATCAGTCGGCGCGCCGCGGCGAAAGGTTCGACAGATCTGGAGATTTTTTTGGCGCACTGTTGGCGAAACTGAGTAGGCAGCACCGGCTCGCGCCATGACCGGCAGCAATTGCTCACTACTCACTACTCACTACTCACTACTCCCCCACTCAGCCCATGCCGGTGACATGCCGAAGCCAGAAGGCGAGCGCGATAAAACCGATGATGGTGGTGACGCCTGTCCAGTCGACATTGGCCTTCTTCAAATCGCTGAAGAGCTTCACCAGCAGCATCCACGCCACGACGACGATAGGGAGAATGATGACAAGCCTGATCATGCGACACTCCGTTCAGCGCATTGCACTTACCCTGATGTAGGAAGCGCGTTCGCGGATTTCAGCATGCGGGCACGTGGGCATCCTCCACCACGGCTGATGCCCAAAAACGGAGTTTTGTCTTTACTGGCGCAACAAATATGCTAACCGGAGCGCCGTGCCCTTGTAGCTCAGCTGGTAGAGCAGCGGTTTTGTAAACCGAAGGTCGGCGGTTCGATTCCGTCCGGGGGCACCACCCTACGCTCTTCGAGCTCCGGGTGGCAGGCCACCCCAACCCCGTAGAGACGCAGGAGTGTCCTCCGAAAACCCCCTTGAAGGGCGATTACGTCGCCACCCCCCTTTACGAAGCGCTCGCGATTTGGGCCGACACGTTCGTCCTGGTGAACGTATTCCTCACCCTCACAGACTTATAGACATAAGCGGCCCAGATGCCGGTCACCACAAACGAAGCCATGGGTGCCGCCAGCGCGTCGCCTGCGAGCACCTTGTTTACCGGAACGCCCAGGATTGACGAAATCCAGATCGTATCCAGGATAAACACAACAGGAATCGCAAACCATTGGCAGAGAAACAATTGCGGGAATCGACGGCTTCGCCGCAGCATTGAAACCAGCACCACCAGCTGAAGCGCCAGAAATGCCAGATTGAGGGCAACCTCGCCATACACAGCCAGAGAGCCGTTTGGGAGGGTCATGAGTTGCTGGTAGCCGTCGGCGGAATTGCCGAAATCGGCGAGCGTGCGCAGCGGTGACAATGTCTGACCGATAGCCAGCAGCATCAGCCAGCCACCGAAGCCCACAAGTGACTCAGGATTCTGCGACGGCTTCGCGGCTGACCGGACAGCAAAGAAAACAGGCACGCCGATCAGCAGCAGCACGATCGCCCAATGCCAGATGGAAAACGTCCCCATTTACCCTTCCCCCTTTTTATACCCCTATAAGTTGTAGCAGATTTAAAACTCAACTCAAGAGCCAATCATCGCGTAAGACGCCGTCCGATGCCGAAGCGACAACTTCTCCTGCCTGCTCCTGACGCCCTCACACTCCGATCGCCGCCACCAATATCCGGTTCTGCCGCCGTATCGCGGCCCTCAACTCCGGTATCCTGGCTTCATCCCGCTTCACGAATTCGATGAACATCATGTTCATGTTGTTGAAGATCAATTCGCCGAGTGCCGTGCCGTCGATATCCTGCCGCACTAGGCCGATCTCCTGAAGGCGGGCGATCAGCGCGCGGATCTGTTCGGTGAGCGAGCGGTCGAGGCCAGTATAAGCCTGGCCGAACGGGCTGTCGGGCAGTTGCGTCGAGATCGCCATCGCCTGCCGCCACATCTCCTTGCTGAGATAGTGCAGCGAGTGCTCGATATAGATGCCGATCAGCGTGTCCAAGGCGTCGCCGACATTGGCGGGCGGCCGGGCGACCACGCCGCGCCCGGCATTGAGCACCTCGTCGACTTCCATCGAGACGATGGCGCCGAGAATATCGCCTTTGTTCTGGTAGTAATTGTAGATGGTGCCGATCGAGACTTCGGCTTGCGCGGCGATCGTCTCGATCTTGGCGCCCTCATACCCGGCCTCGCGAAAAAGCGCCGCCGCCGCCTCGATGATACGCCGGTGGCGATCCGCCTTTTGCCTTGCCCGCAATCCGCTCATATCAGCCTCTTGTCACAAAAACAGAATTGACTCAATTTTAGAATTGGTTCAGTTTTTTGCAAGAAGCCACAAAGGCAAGGGAGAACACTCGATGTCCGTCAAATCCGGCAATCCGCTTTCCGTCCTGAAGCGCCAGATGCACGCTGCATGTGCCGCCACGGCATTGCTGCTTGCGGCGGGCAGCCTCGCCGAAGCCGCCGATCTCAACGCGCTGATCTGGTGCGACCATTCCGATCCGGCGCTGCTGCAGCCTTTCGAGGAGGCCAACAACGTCAAGGTCAACGTCAAGGAATTCGAAGGCACCGGGGCTGGGCTGGCCATCGTCGAGCAGTCGCAGCCCGGCGACTGGGATGTGATGGTGATCGATAGCATCGACGTGCCGCGCGGCGTCGAGAAAGGCCTGTTCGAGCCGCTGCCGGAAGACAAGCTGCCGTTCGCCGATCTCTTCCCGCAGGTGAAGATGGACGGCGCGACCATTGTCGGCGGCAAGCGCTACGGCATCACCGAAAAGTTCGGTTACAACACGATCGGCTTCAACAAGACAAAGGTCGATCCGGCGGACATGCAATCCTTGGCGTCGCTGACATCAGACAAGTACAAGGGCAAGGTCGCCATCTACGATTATTATCTCCCCGTCATCGGCATGGCGGCATTGGCCATCGGCAAGAAGACGGCCGATATCACGGAAGCCGACCTGCCCGCGCTCAAGGAAGAGCTGCTCAAGATGAAGGCCAATGCCAAGCTGGTCGGTGAAGTCACCGCCAGCCAGACGGCGCTGGCGACCGGCGAGGTCGACATATTGGTCGGCGGCGGCGAATGGGTGACGGCAGGGCTGGCCAAGGAAAACCCGGCGCTGGACTTTTCCATTCCAAAAGAAGGTGCGGTGCTGTGGTCGCAGTCGCTCGCCATGTTCAAGGATTCCAGGAACAAGGACATGGCGCTGAAATTCATCCAGTACATACTGAGCCCCGAGGGCCAGGCACGGCTCGCCACCTCGTCCTGTTACTGGGGCATGCCGTCCAACACCAAGGCCGCATTGACCGACGACCAGAAAAAGGTCCTGCGCTTCGACGAGCAGCCCGGCTTCCTCGCCCGTGCGCAGGCCTATCCGGCGCCGAGCGCCGACCTCGACAAGAAGATGCAGGATATGTGGACCGAAATGCTGCAGGCCAAGTGAGCCGATACGCTGATGAGCGCCGCGGGAAACAGTGAGGGCGCGCGGACAGGCCGTGCCCTTCCCTGGGCGCTGGTCACACCGGCACTTGGCTGGACGCTTCTCTTCTTCGTGCTGCCCTTCGTCGCCATGGGACTTTCGAGCTTCACCGCGCAGGAGGGCGGCGGGGGCACCCTGTCCAACTACAGCCAATTCTTCACCAACCCCGCCTACTGGCAGGCGATGGTGAACTCGCTGCAGGTCACCGCCATCGTCACCGTGGTTTCCGTGCTGCTTGCCTATCCCTTCGCCTGGATTCTGGCCCAACAGATTCCTGAACGCTGGCAGCGGCTGGCGCTGATGCTGGCCGTGCTGCCGTTCTGGACCTCCTATGTCGTGCGCTCCTACTCCTGGCTGCTGGTGCTGGCGCAGAACGGCGTCATCAACCGGGCACTGACTGGCATTGGCGTGGTCTCCGAACCGCTGCAGCTCGCCAATACGCGCCTGGCCACCGTCACAGGCTTCGTGCATTTCTTCGTCATGCTTTTGACCCTGACCATCTTCGCCAATCTGAAGCAGCTCAGCCCCAGTTACCGCAAGGCCGCCGCCGATCTCGGCGCCGGACCGGTGCGCACCTTCCTGCATGTCATCCTGCCATTGACCTTGCCCGGCATCATGGTCGGCGCTTTTCTCACTTTCGTGCTGTGCATCGGCGACTACATCACGCCGCAGATCCTCGGCGGGAACAACGAGCTTCTGATGCCGCAGTTGGTGATGATGCAGATCGGCCGGCGCGGCGATTTTCCATTGGCCTCGGCGCTGTCGATCATCCTGATGGCGGTCGTGACCATCGCCTATCTCGCCTGCGCCCGCTGGCTAAAGATCGAGCGGACCTGATCATGCGCAGCATTGGCCGCATCGCTTCCTGGATTTACGCGCTTGCCGTCTACGGCTTCATCTTCCTGCCGGTCGTCGTGCTGGTGCTGTTCTCGCTGCAGTCGACGTCCTTCCCCATTCCCCCGTTCACAGGCCCATCGCTGCGCTGGTACGAGGCGGTACTTTCCGATAACCGGCTGACTTCGGCGCTGGCCAATTCGCTGCTGGTCGCGGTGCTTTCCTCGGCCGCAGCCGTCATGCTCGGCTTCCTGTCGGCCTGGGGGTTCGCGCGCTTCGTCCTGCCAGGCTCGGGCCTGCTGCGCGGTTTGATCACCTTGCCGCTCACCGTCAGCTATCTCATCATCGGCATGGGGCTGCTGGTGCTGTTCAACTGGGCCGGCGTGCCGAAATCTCTGCTTGCCGCCGGGATCGGCCATGTGGTTATCAACCTGCCGCTGTGCTTCGCCATCATCTACAGCCAGTTGGGCGACCACCAGATCAACATCGAGCGCGCAGCGCGCGACCTCGGCGCGCCGGAATGGAAGGTGCTGCTGTTGATCACGGTGCCAGTCATGGCGCCGGCCATTTTCGCCGGCTTCTTCCTGTCGATGACCTTCTCCTGGGACGAGTTCGTGATCTCCTTCCTGCTGACGCGCTTCGAGACCACGCTGCCGGTGGAAATCTGGAACCTGCTGCGCTCCGGCCTTAATCCCAAGACCAATGCGGTCGGTTCGCTGGTCTTTGCCGTCTCGATCGTGCTGGTGGTGTTCTTCGAACTGACCTTGCTGCGAAGGAAATCGGCATGAACGCGCCCCTGGTCGATATCCGCGACATCTCGCACCGCTTCGGGCAGCATCCCGTGCTGAAGAACGTCTCGCTGACGATAGCGGCCGGCAGCTATACGATCCTGCTTGGACCATCCGGTTCCGGCAAGACGACGCTGCTCTCCATTCTCGGCGGTTTCGTCAATCCGAGCGAAGGCAAGGTTCTCATCCGCGGCCAGGACTGCACCTCGGTGCCGCCGGCCAAACGCCCGACGACGACGGTGTTCCAGGACTATGCGCTATTCCCGCATATGAGCGTCGGCGGCAATGTCGGCTTCGGCCTGCGCATGCAAGGTGTCGACGGCGCGAAGCGGGCGGCAAAAGCGCGCGATGCATTGGCCCTGGTGGGTCTCGCCGCCGCCTTCGACAAGAAGCCGCACCAGCTTTCCGGCGGCCAGCGCCAACGCGTGGCGCTGGCGCGCGCCCTGGTGATCGAGCCGGCGGTGCTTCTGCTCGACGAGCCGCTCGGGGCGCTCGACCTGAAACTGCGCCGCCAGATGCAGGACGAACTGAAGGCGATCCAGAAGCGGGTCGGCACCGCCTTCATCCATGTCACTCACGACCAGGAAGAAGCGATGGCGCTGGCCGACCATTGCGTGGTGATGAATGACGGCCGCATCGAGGACGAGGGGCCGCCCGAGCGCGTCTATGCGAGGCCGGCGACGCGTTTTTCCGCGACCTTCATGGGCGAGAGCACGATCCTTGCCGGCACTGTCATCGAGACCGGGGACAGGACGAGCACCGTCACGACACCGGTCGGACCGGTTTCCTTATCCAGTGCCTTGCCGTTGGGGTCTACCGCCACACTGGCGATACGCCCTGAGCACCTTGTGCTTGGCGTTGCGTCGGCTGGCACGAAGCTCGGCGAGGCTGATGTGAGCGACGTCGTTTTCCAGGGCAGTTTCAAGCGCGTGCTGGCGACCTCCGTCGAAGAGCCTTCCCTGCGGTTCATCGCCAAGCTGCCGGCGACCGCCATCGTCCATGCGGGCGACAGGGTCGCGATTTCCTGTGATACCGACCAGATCATCCTGCTGACGGATTGAACATGAGCACGCTTGCGGTCATCGACGCACCGGACTGGTACGAAACAATCCGCATGGCCGACGGCATCACGCTGATTCACGAGCCATGGATAAAACCGTTCTTCCGCTGCAATATGTGGCATGCGCGCGGACGCGACCGCGATCTCCTGTTCGACACCGGCCTCGGTCATTTCAGCCTGCGCACCCATGTGTCCCTGGTGAGCGAGCGCAAGCTGACCTGCGTTGCCAGCCACACGCATTTCGACCATATCGGCTGCCACCATGAGTTTTCCGATCGCTGCGTGCATTCGGCCGAAGCGGCAATCCTGGCCGATCCGCGCAACGAATGGACCGCTGCCGGCACCTATGCGACAGAAGAGATGTTCGATGGCATGCCGCGGGGCTGGGACACGGCGCGCTATCGCATCCAGCCCGCGCCGGCCGACCGTATGCTCGCGCATGGCGACATCATCGATCTGGGCGACCGGGCCTTCGAGGTCGTCCACACGCCAGGCCATTCGCCGGGCGGCATTGCACTCTACGAGAAGAAGACCGGCATCCTGCTGTCCGGCGACATCATCTATGATGGCCCGCTGATCGATGATGTCTACCACTCGGACATACCAGATTACATGGCGACGCTGCTCGCCATGCGCGATCTCGACGTCTCGGTCGTCCATGGCGGCCATTTCTCGAGCTTCGGCAAGGTGCGCTACCGCCAGTTGATCGACGAATATCTCGAACAGAAACGTCAGGCCGGCTGCCATCTGCGGCAGCGCCCTTGAGGGCTGAGTTACGGCATCAAGTCGAAATGGCGTGGGAAGGCCTGGGCGGCACGAGCCCGTCACCACCCCTCGCAGTGCGCTGATGGTGACACAGTGGGCGACCGGCTCGCGACACGAACGGCCGGAGCCAGTGCGTCACTCGGGAATGGGTGCCGGAAGCGAGATTGTATAGCGCGGTGGCACCGATCCCCTGCGGCGTCTCCTCCATTGCCTCAGCTGCTCCCTCCAGCCGACTGGCGGTTTTTCGTAGACAGGGGGAGCCAGGCCGGCGAGCTCATAATAACCTTCGAGAATGTTGGTGCGCAGTAACTGGCGTTCCTGTGTATAGAAGCTGAAATGCGCGACGAGCAGGTCACCGAAAATCTTGCCCGGCCGGTCCAGCTTGGCCGGAAGCGTCGCCGACAACCACTCTTCCTCGTCGCCGCGCGGTTGAAAGTGCTCTCCGAGATCGACAATGTCCGATCCGAAAAAACCGATTGCGTTGATCGAAAAGCGTGACAGCCTGATCTCCCGGTCCGGCACGCGAAAATCCTGGAGCCGATTGGAGCGCACAGCTTCAATGAACACCGGGTGTAGGGCCTGCGGAAAGGTCGCATGCGCCCAGGAGAATTCGCATGACGCCTGACAGGTAAGCGGGCCATCCACCCGCACCCTGGAAAGCTGCTTGATCAGCGAATTGCAGATTGCGTTGTTGACGATCAACGGAGCGTACCAGATGGCCGATCCCCTTTCGGCCATGACCCTTGCCATGAATTTTCGAAAGAAGCCGTCCTCGACAAAAACTACATCGTCGTCGAGGCGTAGGTAGAAAGCACCGGGATCGTCGCAAAAGCGATAGAAATCGCCGATGACGTTGATCCCGCCATCGGCATGTGGAAGCCGCTTGATCTTGCAACGCGGATCGGAGGCCGCCAATCTTTGTAGATAGGCCCGGTCAGCCTCGTTGCGACAGTTGTCCCAGAGGTGCCACTCATGCACATCGAGGTTTTTCAAAACATGATGGCCAAGCAGACGCAGATATTTCTCACGACCGGCCGGGGTGACAACGATCAGTTTCATAGAATTCCTGGTTCCTGTAAAATCAGAGTCCCGTACATCAGCGAATCTTGATTATCAGAACGCTCGTTCGGGCAATAGCTGTTGACATGACAGGCCCCTGCCCCATTGGATTCGCCTCAAAACACGACGAATCGTCATGACGTTTAAATACACCCGCTATGCCGGCAAGACATCGTGCTCAGGTAACGCCAGGAGATCTTCCTCATGCCCTTCGCATTCAACTTGCTTTCGTGTAGGGCTCGCCGAGGACCCGGATTGAGGGTATGAGTGTCGGAAGCAGGACTTTGACGAACACCACACACCGCAATCTCGTGATAGTCAGGGCAGGCGACAAATCTCTCCATCGTGGATGGGGGGCGGACGATCCCAATTGTGAATTTGATTTGATCGTCAGCTACTTCGGAAGTGATCCATCTGCGTTTCGGCTGCCGCTTGAAAACCGAGTCGACTACAAGGGCGGCAAATGGGATGGCATCCATGCTCTGCTGAGCCAACAGCCCGAACTTCTTGACCGCTACCAGTATGTCTGGCTGCCGGACGACGATCTGGAAGCAGACCGGGCGACCATCGAGGCGATGTTCGCCAACATGCGCCGGCTTGGCCTCCATATCGGCCAGCCGTCACTGACGCTGGACAGCTATTATTCCCACCTCCCGTTCCTCCGCTGCAAGAGCTTCGAGTTTCGCCTGGTAGACACGATCGAGATCATGGCCCCCTGCCTGAGAGCCGATGTAGCGGCCAAGATGCTGCCTCTGTTCAAACACTCCATGAGCGGTTTTGGTCTGGACTTGTTGTGGACCAGGCTTGCCGAAGAAAACCGTGGAACATCTGCCGTGTTCGACGCCTTGCCGGTCCGCCACACCCGGCCGGTGGGAGCTCACCTGAAAACAGCGATGCTCGAGTCAGGAAGAACGCCCGACAAGGAATATCGCCAATTGGCGTCGCAATATGGATTTGGCGAGCTTTTTCCATTGTCCTATGAGGCCGTCGATCGAAAAGGCCGGCGCTGGCGGTCGAAGTCCATGATCGGCCTGCGCATGGTGGCCGACTATCTCTTGGACAGGAAAGCCTTTCGCCAGGCGAATCGATTGATTGAATTGTTATGGCGCCTTCTGCGCAGGCAGTATTCCAAGTCCGTCGACCTGTCCCAAATAATTCTCAAGCCCTAAGGTTCGGATACGCGAATGGACAGGACCCTGCTGGGCAAGGCCGAAATCCTCATTGTCGGCGCTGGTTTTTACGGTGCAACGCTTGCCGAGCGCATCGCCACGCAACTCGGGCGACGCGTGCTGGTAATCGACCGGCGCCGGCACATCGGCGGCAATGCCTACACCGAACAAGATCCTGTCACCGGTGTGGAGATCCATCGCTACGGGCCGCATCTGTTCCATACATCCAACGAGGAGGTCTGGAATTACCTGCGTGCCTTCACCGGTTTTACCGCCTATCGCCATCGTGCATTCTCGACATATCGCGACAAGGTCTATCCGCTGCCGATCAACCTTGCCACGATGTCCCAGTTCTTCGGCAGGCGGCTAAGTCCGGACGAGGCACGCGACATGATTGCCGAGCAGGCGACGGAAGTTGGCGACCGTCCGCCGGCCAATCTTGAGGAGAAGGCGATCTCCCTGGTCGGCCGCCCTCTCTACGAGGCCTTGATCAAGGGTTACACCGCCAAGCAATGGCAGACGGATCCGCGCGAACTGCCGGCGCAGATCATCGCGCGCCTGCCGGTTCGCTACACATTCGAGGACGGCTATTTCAACGACCGGTTCCAGGGCCAGCCTGTGGACGGCTACACGGCGATCTTCGAAAAGATGCTGGCGCAGGAGCTTATCGAAACACGGCTTGGCATCGACTTCTTCGACATCAAGTCCTTGCTGCCGAAGGACCTGCCGGTCGTCTACACCGGGCCGATCGACCGCTACTTCGACTATAGCGAAGGCGAACTCGGCTGGCGAACCATTGATATCGATCTGGAGGTCATGGACACGCCGGACCATCAGGGCACGGCGATCATGAACTACGCGGACGAGGCCGTGCCTTATACCCGCGTGGTCGAATTCCGGCATTTCAACCCGGAGCGCCAGCACGGGAGCGCCAAGACGCTCATCGGCCGTGAGTATTCCCGTTTCGCAGGCCGCGCCGACGAGCCTTATTATCCGATCGACACGCGCAAGGATCAGGCGGTCTATCGCCGCTATCTCGACCGGGCGGGTGCGGAGAAAAACCTGCACCTCGGGGGACGGTTGGGAACCTACCGCTATCTCGATATGCATCAGGCGATCGGCGCCGCCCTTAAGGTCTTCGAAACCGTGCTCGAGCCCTATTTCGCCGGTCGGCTCGATTCCGTCTCGCGTTCGACATGACGGGCCAGGTTCTGAAGCCGCAAATCTCCGGTTTTCAGGTCGTCGCCGCCGATTTGCCATCGGCGGCTATCCGCTTCCTGAACCATTCGAAAGTACGCCGGATCCCCTGGTGCGGATCGATGCGGTGTTTGACCTATAGCGCCCTTTGCGGGCAAGGCATGCCGGCGGCATCGCCGCAACGCGACGCCGTGGGGATCGGCCTAGCGCTCGTTTCTTCCGACTGGCGCACCAGTTCTGCGAAGACAAGCGCGAAACTTCCCAACATGAGAAAGACGATGATCAGGCGTGCTACCGGCAATATGTCGGCCTCGTCTGGCTGGCGCATATCCCCTGGCATCGAGAACCGCGGGTTCATGCACGCATATCTGAACTGCCGCAGCGTCCTTTGCGTCCCGAAGTGGCAAGGTAGTGCTGCGGGCGCCCCACGCCACCCCATGCCGGCTAACATGATCGACCCGGCTTTACGAGAGCTTAAGCCCTGCCTTAACCATCACATTCGCTCGCGCCGTGACATCAACCGCGACCGGCTGGTGCGGCGGCACTGCCGCACCCTCGTCTCATGGGCTGACAGAGGCTCTCTTTGCAGACCTGCCTGCCCCATGCTACCCCGGCGCTGGCGCGCCAGAACCTGCCGGCGCCAATCGGTCGCGATCGGGGAGCCATGAGCACAGCCACCAACAGCATCGCCTTCGTCTCGTCCGACACAGCAGACGCCAAGGCGGCGCTGGATAGCCTGTCGGCGCGCTATGGCCAATGTTCGGTCGCCGAGGCGACCGTCGTGGTGGCGCTGGGCGGCGACGGCTTTCTGCTGCAAACATTGCGCGACACGATGGGTACGGGAAAAAAGGTCTACGGCATGAACCGTGGCACCATCGGCTTCCTGATGAACGAATACCGGTCCGGGGGGCTCACCGAGCGCATCGCGGCGGCGGTCGCCGAAACGATCCGCCCGCTGGAGATGCTGGCAACCACCTCGGATGGCGAACACGTCACGGCACTGGCGATCAACGAAGTGGCGCTGTGGCGCCAATCCTACCAGACGGCCAAGATCCGCATCAGCATCGATGACCAAATACGGCTCGAGGAACTGAACTGCGACGGCGTCATGATCGCGACGCCGGCCGGATCGACCGCGTATAATCTTTCCGCGCACGGCCCGATCCTGCCTCTCGACGCGCCGCTTTTGGCGCTCACGCCGGTCAGCCCGTTTCGTCCGCGACGCTGGCGCGGCGCATTGCTTTCCAACAAGGCGACCGTGCGCTTCGACATTCTGGAGTCGGAAAAGCGGCCGGTGAACGCGGCCGCCGACCACACGGAGGTCAAGGCGGTGACCTCGGTCACGGTGCGGGAATCGCCAACGGCCACCGCGACTTTGCTGTTCGATCCCAACCACTCCTGGAACGAACGCATCCTGGCCGAACAGTTCCGTTACTGAGCCGGCACAGTGACAGGAGGCCGGATTAAGCATCGCGATTAAGGTTACAACTTCACAATCGCGCCAATCCTACCCGTTTCTGTTGACAAATCGCGGGCTTGCGCCTAATCGCAATACCAATCTTGCAGGCGCGTGGCGCTTGCCGCGACGAATGACGTTGCGCTTCCCCGAACCAGCCAAAGACAGCAACACTTGTCCTCAGACACGACGATCGCTCAAGAAGCGTTGACCTTTTCAGACCTCGGCCTGTCGCCGAAGGTGCTTTCCGCAGTCACCGATGCCGGCTATCTCCAGCCGACGCCGATCCAGGCTGGTGCGATCCCGCACGCCTTGCTCGGCAAGGACGTGCTGGGCATTGCCCAGACCGGCACCGGCAAGACCGCGTCCTTCGTGCTGCCGATGCTGACCCGGCTGGAAAAGGGCCGTGCCCGCGCCCGCATGCCGCGCACGCTGATCCTGGAGCCGACGCGTGAGCTTGCCGCGCAGGTCGAGGAAAACTTCGTCAAATACGGCAAGAACCACAAGCTCAACATCGCGCTGCTGATCGGCGGGGTGTCGTTCGACGAACAGGACAAAAAGCTGGAGCGCGGCGCCGATGTGCTGATCGCTACGCCTGGCCGTCTTCTCGACCATCGCGAGCGCGGCAAGCTGCTGCTCAACGGCGTCGAGATCCTCGTCATCGACGAGGCGGACCGTATGCTCGACATGGGTTTCATTCCCGATATCGAGCGTATCTGCGAGATGATCCCGTTCACCCGGCAGACGCTGTTCTTCTCGGCGACCATGCCGCCAGAGATCACCAAGCTGACGGAAAAATTCCTGCATGCGCCGGTGCGTGTCGAGGTCTCCAAGGCTGCTTCGGCGGCCACCAACATCATTCAGCGGTTGGTCAAATCGGGCTCGAAGCCTTGGGACAAGCGTGAAACGCTGCGCAACCTGATCAAGGCCGAGGATGCGGAGCTGAAGAACGCGATCATCTTCTGCAACCGCAAGATCGAGGTTTCGGAGCTGTTCCGCTCGCTGCTGAAATATGATTTCGATGCCGGTGCGCTGCATGGCGACATGGACCAGCGCGCGCGCATGCAGATGCTGGCCAATTTCCGTGACGGCAAGCTGCGCTATCTCGTCGCCTCGGATGTCGCCGCGCGCGGCCTCGACATTCCCGATGTCAGCCATGTCTTCAACTACGACGTGCCGATCCATGCCGAGGACTATGTCCACCGCATCGGCCGCACCGGCCGTGCCGGACGCTCCGGCAAGTCCTTCACCATCGCGACCAAGTCCGACACCAAATATATCGACGCCATCGAACGGCTGATCGGGACCAAGATCGAGTGGCATGACGGCGACCTGTCGACGGTGGTTGCCAGCGAAGGCGAGGACGATGCTCCGCGCCGCGGCAAAGGCGCTCCGCGCCGCGCCGGCCGCAAGGACGAGGACCGCAACGACAGGGGCGGGCGCAAGAAGGGCGGCGAGCGTCGCGGCAGACACAGCGATGAAGATGCCTCGGCCGTGGTTGCTCAGCCGCAGGAGCAGCCCGATGTGGCCGAGACGGCCGATATTGTCGAACGGCGCGCCCGCAAGGATGCAATCCGCTCGGAAAACACCGAGCGCAAATCGTCCGACCGCAATGAGCCGCGCGCCCCTGAGCGCGGCGACACCAGGCCGCAGCGCAGCAACAACCGCCCTGCCCGCCACCATCAGGAAGACAACGACGCCACAGTCGGCTTCGGCGACGACATGCCGGCCTTCATGCGCATCGTCGCCAAGGTCTGATTCCAGCGAGCAAGCCGCCTAGGGCCGGCTTGCCTTCTTTTTTGCCCTGCAGCCGACAGCAATTCGAGGAAAAGCCGCGTAGCGCTCTTCCGTCGCGAATTGCGTGGAAACAAACAGGTGGCGCGATTAAGGCGAACGCTGGTCCGCTCCAGTTCACATCGGCCCGGGCATCATCTTGGTCGGTTTTTCCAGCATCGGAAACTCGGCCTTGTTGCATTTCACCCTTGGGTTCGTCGGACTGAACATGCCGTTCGGATTGTCATCGAGCCAGGCGTGAAGATCGTAGTGGACGAACTCCTTCGGGATGAGCGGATAGTGTCCCTCCATCGGGCCCATGAAGGTTTGACCGAACAGCTTCGGCGGCGCCTTGATGTCCGGGGTTAGCGGCACCAGCCATTCCACGCCGACCAACTTCAGGCCTTTCTTAGTCGGCTCGTAGATCAGGACGTTTGGCTTCATCGGGTCGAGTTTCTGGCCGACGCTTGGAACATTGACGAAATGGATGCCCATGGCGCCTTTCGGATAGTCCATGGAGCCGGGTATCTTTTCTCCGCTGTAGTAGACGCAGCCGACCGTCGAGAGATAGAGATCGCGGACGGCGGCGGTGTAGTCCTGATATTTGACGAGCGATTTTTTCAACGCGTCCATGTCGGCCTTGTTGGCGTCCTCGGCATGAGCCGTGGCGAGGCCCAACCATGCACCTACAATACCTGTCAAAGCGAGGACGCCGCAGCGCCCAAGGCTGGCTGTTCTTGTCATGCATTCCTCCCAGATTTCATGATCTGGCCGTGCAAGACCGAGGCGGCGGCAAAGTCGTTGATTGCGCGGCCGATTAAACCGCCCCATCCCCTTTGGAACGCGGCAATGCTAATCCTTTCCACGGCTGCGGAAAAGAACTTATTAGATATTGCTAATTTTATTTGACTGCTGTCACGAAACTGGCACCGCCAGTATACGCCTGGATGAAAACGGCCCCCATTGGGGGCCGTTTAGCGTGACAAACACGGCCCTGCTCAGGTGAGCGGCGAAAGCTGAATCTCGACGCGTCGGTTCTGGGCCCGGCCCTCGGCCGTGGCGTTGGAGGCGACGGGCCTCGTCTTGCCAAATCCGGTGACGGCGAAGCGGCGCTGGTCAACGCCCTGGCCGGACAGATAATTGGCGACCGCCAGGGCACGGCGCTGCGACAGGTCGAAATTGTGCTGGTCGCCACCGGTCGAATCGGTGTGGCCGAAAACGTCGACCGTGGTCTGCTTGAACTTCTTCAGCACCAGCGCCACCGAATTCAGCACCTGGTAGAAGCCGGGCTTCACCGCGTCCTGGTCGGTGTTGAAGGTGATGTCGGACGGCATGTTGAGGATGATCTGGTCGCCGCTGCGGGTGACGCTGACGCCGGTGCCCTCGAGCTGCCGGCGCAGTTCCGCCTCGTTCTGGTCCATAGTGGCGCCAATGGCGCCGCCGGCCAGCGCGCCGATGCCGGCGCCGATCAGCGCATTGCGACGATCATTGCCGCCGGCAAGCAGACCAAGGCTGGCACCGGCCAGAGCGCCAAGGCCCGCGCCCGCCGCCGTGTTCGAAATCTTCTGGTCGCCCGTATACGGATCGGTGGTGGTGCACGCGGTCACGAGCAGAGCCGTCGCCATAACGACGAGCACGGTCTTCTTCATAGGATGGTCCCTCTCCAAGTCACGCCTTACGATGGCGCCAAATCAGCCCTTGCCGCGACTTGTAGCATGAAATGCGGCGAAAAACGGAACGGGAAAAGCGCCTGCCGATTATCCAGTTGGCCGCCCGGTGTGGCTACCAGAGATTCTTGCCGTCAATGACCACCACTTCGACCTTATCGAGATCGAAATCATCGAACAGCCGCGCGTTCACGCTGATCTTCGGATTGTCGAAATCCGGCTCGCCGGTCGACCAGTCCGGCGTTTCGGTGAAGGTGCCGCAGCCGCAGGTTGCGCAAAAACCATGCTTTACGGTTTTTGAGCCCCACTGATAAAAGGAAACATTCTTCAGCGGCGTGACGAGCTTGAACTGCGATGGGGTATAGTAGGCCCAAAGCGAGCCGCGTTTCGAGCAGAACGAACAGGTGCATTGCGTCACCGTCTGCGGCGCTTCCGACACCTCGAACATCGTCGCCTTGCAGTGGCAGCTTCCCTTAATGGCCATGAATATCACCTCTCCATTGTCCGCCGCCCAAGCGGCAAGGCACCATAAAGAAGCGATCCTGACAACTGGCCGTCAGCAGCCTTTGCGCCAATGCACTTCAACTGTCGGCGCGTCTCAAAATGAGCGCGGCGGCACGAACAGGCATATAGTCTTGCCGGCATCGAGACCGGCCTGATGCGCGCACCAGTGAAATTCGCCGTCAGGGCTGTCCTTGACGCGCTTGTCCGTCATCGGAACGACTTCGCCGGTACCGGCAATCACGTAGCCTTCGGGCTTTTCCAGCACTTCGCCGGTGTGCGTGGCACGACAGTCATAGTTGGCGCAGCAGGCGAACGGATAGCTCCAACCCTGCGGCTTTGCTGCCGTGGGCTTGGCATCATGAGCAAAGGCCGCAGGCGCGAACATCGCGACGGCAAACAGAGAAAAAATAAGTCGGCCGACCGGTTGAACGGCTCGGGCCGATCTGGGCGTGGCAGCAGACATGGGACGTTCCTTTCGAGCGTCAAGCATTTCGCCTGCCCGTTCCCGGAACGTGTCTTCCCAGTGGCCGGATCATCAGTCGCAGATATGCCGCGTCCGGCCATAAATGCTTTTTGTCTCCCAGCATTTGGATGCTGGGCTGATTCCTTGGTCGGCGCAAGAAGCCGCTGCGCCCAGATATGGGCGCACGCCATAACACACTGCTACCGCTGACGAGATTCAAGCCAGGTAAGTTCCCGGCAGGCGGGGCATGCAAACAACGGGATTGGCCCGGAGTGGTTCCAGCCGCTCAAATCCAATCACATGCTCTTGATTGCCGGTGATAGTGCCGACGATCGTCCGCAAAGGAGAATCAGCCACCCTGCAGCCGACGGAGGTATGAGCAGCCGGCCGAACGGCGAACATGCGCCGCGCCCGCTTTGGGAGGAAGAAAAGCCCCTTCCCGCACCAGAGCGATATGCCGAGTCGGTACCCCTGCAATCACCGCGAACTTGTCGCGCCGCACCGGCGAACACTTGAGACCAACACCGGGCGCCGCACGACAATACGTCCGCTTTTGCGACCGGCTCGCGATCATTGCCCGCGCAAGCAGCCTAATCCAGATCCGCCACCGCTTCGCCCGCGCCACCCTCGATGCGTTGCGAGAGCGAAGCTTCCATGAAGTCGTCGAGGTCGCCGTCGAGCACGCTCGAGGGGCTGGTGCTTTCGACACCGGTGCGCAGATCCTTGACCAGCTGATAGGGCTGCAACACGTAGGAACGTATCTGGTGACCCCAGCCGATGTCGCTCTTCGATGCCTCGGTGGCATTGGCCACCGCTTCGCGCTTCTTCAGCTCTTCCTCGTAGAGGCGCGAGCGCAGCATTTCCCAGGCCTTGGCCTTGTTCTTGTGCTGCGAGCGTTCTGCCTGACAGGCGACCGCGATGCCGGTGGCGATATGGGTGATGCGCACAGCCGAATCGGTGGTGTTGACGTGCTGGCCGCCCGAACCCGATGAACGATAGGTGTCGATGCGCACGTCGGATTCAGAGACGTCGATCTCTATCCTGTCGTCGACGACAGGATAGACCCAGACGCTGGAGAAGGACGTATGACGGCGCGCATTGCTGTCATAGGGTGAGATGCGCACCAGGCGGTGGACGCCGGATTCGGTCTTCATCCAGCCATAGGCATTGTGGCCCTTGATCAGCAAGGTCGCGGACTTGATGCCCGCCTCTTCGCCGTCATGCACTTCCAGCACCTCGACCTTGAAGCGGCGGCGCTCGGCCCAGCGCGTGTACATGCGCAACAGCATCGAGGCCCAATCCTGGCTCTCGGTGCCGCCGGCGCCGGCATGGATTTCGAGATAGGTGTCGTTGGCGTCCGCTTCGCCCGAGAGCAGCGTTTCCACCTGTCGGGCCTTGGCCTCGCCCTGCATCGAACGGATCGCGGCTTCGGCTTCGGCGACGACGCCTTCGTCGCCCTCTTCCTCGCCGAGCTCGATGAGACCGATATTGTCTTCCAGCGCCTGGGTCAGGCCCTTGACCGCCGCGATACCTTCCTCGAGGCCCTGGCGCTCGCGCATCAGCTTCTGCGCTTCCAGCGGTTCGTTCCAGAGACTGGCGTCCTCGGCCCGCACGTTCAGGTATTCAAGCCGCTTTATGGCCTGATCCCAGTCAAAGATGCCTCCTCAGCAGGGTTATCGCCTGCCTGATCTCGTCGACGATATTCTGCGTTTCCGCGCGCATGGCCTGATGTTTTGTCCTGTTGCTGAAATGACGCTTCGGTCGGCGCGATACATAGGGATGGTGCCGCCATGTGTAAAGCGAAATGGGCCAGCCGGAGGCAGGCCCAACTGGACGCGTGAATTCGTCAGTAAAGGCCGCCGCCGCCGTCCTGGATGGCCTGGTTGGCCTGCGGCGACAGCGCGCCGCCCGAGGCGTTGGAGCCATCGGCACCCATGCCGATCACCCAGTAGCTGTCGGCGGGGCCGGTGCCCGGCTTGAAAGCCTCGATGATGGTGCCCGCATCGCCCGAGGAGGAGCGCATGCCGGTCTTGCGGTTGATGGCGATCAGGTTCATGCCGTCAGGCACCTTGAAGTCGACATTGGGCGTGCCGTCCAGCGCCACACGCATGAAGTCCTTGAAGATCGGGGCGGCAAGACCGCCGCCGGTGGCGCCGTGGCCGAGGCCGCGCGGCGTGTCGTAGCCCATATAGAGCCCAACCACGAGATTCGGCGTATAGCCGATGAACCATGCGTCCTTCTCGTCGTTGGTGGTGCCGGTCTTGCCGGCGATGTGGCGGCCAAGTTCCCCGATTGTGGCGCCGGTGCCGCGCTGGACGACGCCTTCCATCATCGAGGTGATCTGGTAGGCGGTCATCGGATCGAGCACCTGCTCGGAATTGTCGACCAGTTCCGGCTCGGGCTGGTTTTTCCATTCAGGAGCGTTGCAGCCTTCGCAGCCACGCTCGTCCTGCTTGAACACGGTCTTGCCGTAGCGGTCCTGGATACGATCGATCAGCGACGGCTTGATCGACTTGCCGCCATTGGCCATGATCGAATAGGCCGAAACCATGCGCATGACGGTCGTCTCGCCCGAACCCAGCGCCATCGGCAAATATGGCGCCAGATGATCATAGACGCCGAAGCGCTCGGCATATTCGACGACCAGCTTCATGCCCATGTCGTTGGCAAGCCGCACCGTCATCAGGTTGCGCGACTTCTCGATGCCGGAGCGGAGCGTTGCCGGCCCGGCGACGGTGCCGTCATAGTTCTTCGGCGTCCAGGTGGTGTTGCCGCTCTGGATGGTGATCGGTCCGTCCATGATCACCGAGGCCGGGGTATAGCCATTGTCGAGCGCGGCCGAATAGACGATGGGCTTGAATGACGAACCCGGCTGGCGCATTGCCTGGGTGGCGCGGTTGAATTCGGACTGCGAATAGGAGAAGCCGCCGACCATGGCCAGCACGCGGCCGGTGTGCGGATCCATCGCGATCAGTCCGCCTTCCACCTCGGGAACCTGGCGCAAGCTGTAGGCATTGTCGGAGCCGTCGTTCTTCTGGACGAAGATGACATCGCCCGGCTTCAGCACGTCGGTCGGCGACTTGGCCTTGACCGTCTTGCCATCGACCACATGGCGCATGGCAAAGCCCATGTCTTCCTTGCTGACGGTGCCTTCGACGCGTTCCTTCACGATATCGCCCGACGCCTGGCGTGCGGGCTGCAGGCCGATCGACAGCCCGGACGCCGAACTGTCGAGCACGACGGCCAGCGACCACTCGGGAACGTCTTCCAGCCCCTTGACTGCGCCCAACGGCACACCCCAATCGCCGGAGACGTCGATCGTCTTCAACGGCCCGCGATAGCCACGCAAAGTATCGTATTTCATCAATCCATTCTGCATCGCCTTGCGGGCGATGAGCTGGACCTTCGGGTCAAGGGTGGTGCGAATCGACAGCCCGCCCTCATAGAGCGCGTTCTCGCCATAGCGGGCGATGATCTGCCGACGGACCTCTTCCGTGAAATACTCGCCGGCGAAAAGGTAGGAGCCGCTGCGGCGCGGAGCAACGCCAAGCGGCTCGGCCTTCGCCTTTGCGCCCTCTTCAGGCGTCACGTAACCGTTCTCGACCATCTGGCCGATGACCCAGTTTCGCCGTTCAATTGCCCGGTCGGCGTGCTTGAAGGGATTGTAGTTGGCCGGACCTTTCGGGAGCGATGCCAGATAGGCGGCCTCGGCCACGGTCAGCTCGTTCACCGATTTATCGAAGTAGGTCAGTGCCGCACCGGCAACGCCATAGGCGTTGAAGCCAAAGAAAATCTCGTTGAGATAGAGCTCGAGGATTCGATCCTTGGAATAGGCCTGTTCGATGCGGAACGAGAGGATGGCCTCCTTGACCTTGCGTTCCAGGGAACGCTCGTTGGTGAGCAGGAAGTTCTTGGCAACCTGCTGGGTGATCGTCGAGCCGCCCTGCATGGGGCCACCCGAAACGTAAGTGATAACCGCTCTGCCCAATCCCGTTATATCGACACCGGGGTGGCTGTAGAAGTTCTTGTCCTCAGCCGACAGGAAGGCAGCCTTGACGCGATCCGGGATAGCCTGGATCGGCAAATACAGGCGCCGTTCCCGCGCGTACTCGGCCATCAGCGCGCCATCCGAGGCATGGATGCGGGTGGTCACCGGAGGCTCGTACTTTGCAAGCACTTCGTAGTCAGGCAGATCCTTCGCTACATGGCCGATGTAGAGGGCAACGCCCGCCGCGGCCAGGAGGGCCAGCGTCGTGCCTATGCCGAAGAAATAGCCAATGAGACGAATCATACCCGCTCCAGTCCTTGGTTCGGGAATTTCCTAAACGAAGCCGCCTTTCACGCAAGCTTTCGAGCCGGTCCCAACCCGTAATCGAAAACCCATGTCGCCACCATGTGGACAAAATACGGCAAGGCCTGATTTCGCAGCCGCAAGCCCGAAATAAAAGCGCAGGGTGTTGTCATCGCGCAACGCCGCCTCTGGTTGCAGGCGCCGCCGGGCATTGTCAACCTCCGGTTCCAGCCCCGGCACGCGCGGAAGCGAACAATGCCACGGCATTGGTGATGCTTTGCGCTGCCTTGCCGCGCCACTCGGCGTCAAGCAGTTGCGCCTCGTCCTTGGCATTGGAGAGATAGCCGAGCTCGACCAGCACGGACGGCACGTCGGGGGCCTTCAGCACCTTGAACCCGGCCGAACGCTGCGGATTGTTGATAAGACCGACGCTGGTCGACAGCTGACCGACCAATGTGTGGGCAAAACTCATCGAGAAGGTGTGCGTCTCGCGCCGGATCAGGTCGATCAGGATGTCGGTCACTTCCTTGCTGTCGTTCTTGATGACCATGCCGGCGAACTGGTCGGACAGGTTTTCACGGTCGGCCAGCGCCTGCGCTTCCGGATCGGAGGCCTTGTCGGAAACGGTATAGACGGTGGCGCCGCGGATTCCCTTGACGCTGATCGTGTCGGCATGAATCGAAATCAGCAGATCGGCTTCATGCTGGCGGGCGATGCGGACGCGGTCGTCGAGGCGCAGATATTCGTCGGTATCTCGGGTCATGAAGACATCGTATCTGCCGGCGGCCGCGAGTTTGTCGCGCAGCTCCGTGGCAAAGGCCAGCGTGACGTTCTTCTCGATGGTGCCGTTCAAACCTTCGGCACCGCCGTCTATGCCGCCGTGGCCGGGGTCGATGACGATGGTGAATCGGTGGCCCGGATTGGAGACAGGTCCGGTTCCGACCCGGCCGCCCTTGTCGGTCGAAACCGTGGAACCGGTGGTCAGCGCCTGATTGGCAAGAGCGGCGTCGAACTCACGTTCGGAGGCCGCCGACATGTCGACGGCAAGGCGGTAGCCGGTTCCGTCCTCGTCCTTGAGCACATCGAGCTTGTCGACGGCGAACGGCCCCTTGCCGGTGAGGATCAGTCGCGAGACGCCCTCGCCGAGCTCGCCGAGCCGCACGCCCTTGACCAGGCCACGCGGCTTCAGATCCTTGGCATCGATGGCAAATCGGGTGTTCGCAAGATCGATGACAAGGCGATTGGGTCCGCGCAGCAGGAACCATTTGATGTCAGGCTCGCGATCGAAATCCATGACGATGCGCATCTTGGTGGCATCGCCGGCCATTTTGTAACCCTTGGCCATGAGCGGAGTGTCGGCGGCATTGGCAACCATGGAAAAGGCTACAGGGGAAAAGACTTGGGAAATCGCCACCAGCAGCAGGAGACAGAAGGCACGGAGAACCTGGCCGCCAACACGACATCCCTTGTCTGTGAAGTCCGCCAGTCCCATCTTTCTCCCAGTCGCTCCCGGTTTGGCGCCAGGCGCCGGTTCGTTTCGTCAACATGCCGGTTAGGCCGCGAGCTCGATTAACGATTGGTATCCAGAGAAGGTTAACCAAGCCTTTTCACGCAAGGACGGGGCCAGGCTTACGCTACGGAACTGCTTTTTGCCGGCATCGGAAATCGGGGTTGCCTTCCAACCCGCCAAATCATAAAAGCGATGGTGGATCACTGCAATCCTGGAACCGCCCTCCTCCGCAGCTTCCTGCTACAGGGTCAGATGAAAGGCGGCTCCTTTCGCTTCACGCGAAAAGGCTTCAGGTGATTGCGACGAATTTCGCAGGTGTGCTCCCGTGGCGGGGGAATCGCCTGCGTGAGGAAAACGGCCGGGTTTGTTCCCGCGCCGGCTCTGTATGAGCAAACAAGCTGGTCCGGTTTCCGGGCTTTGGTTCAAAAGGTTCTGCTGGTGACGATGGCTTCAAGCGCAATCATGGAAAGGTCCGCATCAAACCGCGCCAATATGGCTGCGGGCGGCACCGCCATGACACGCAGGCAGCGTCCGGCGGACATTCAGACATCCGGCACCCACACACCAGAAACGCAGCAGCGGGCTTTGCCTTGCAAGCTGCGGCTGACGGCTGCCGGGAGGAAACGAAATAATGCCCAACAAAATGCTGATAGACGCATCCCACCCGGAGGAAACACGCGTAGTCGTCGTACGCGGTAACCGTATCGAAGAATTCGACTTTGAATCCCAGGACAAGAAGCAGCTCAAAGGAAATATCTATCTCGCCCGTGTAACGCGCGTCGAACCCTCCCTTCAGGCAGCTTTTGTCGAATATGGCGGCAACCGTCACGGTTTTCTCGCCTTCAGTGAAATACACCCCGATTACTATCAGATTCCGGTCGCCGACCGTCAGGCACTGCTGCGCGCGGAAGCGCAGGAGGCCGAGGACGAAGAGAACGAGGACGGCGAAGGCGACGATCGCCAGAGCCGGGATCGTGGACGGCGCGGTCGCCGGCGCGGCGGCAAGCCCCGCGACCGTGGTGAAAACAGGCGCGATGCCGGCACGGCCGAATCCGGCGAGGCAAGCGAAGCCGCCGGCGAGGCAGACGAAAACAACGACAATGGCCCGGATGACAATAGCCCGGATGTTGTCGCCGAGAACATGGCCGACATTTCCGGGACCACGGAACACGCATCCGACGCCTCGGAATACGCCGACGCATCCGAACAGGACGAGGTTTCTTCCGAACAGGATAAAGGCGAGACCAACGACGGCCCTCCCAAGTCGATCGCCGCCTCCGTCGAAGGCGATGTGATTTCCGAGCCCATCCCGCATGCCGAACAGGGCAGCGAAGCCACCTCCACCGACAATGATCGCGGCATGCTGGAGGAAGTATCCTCTTCCCATCCGGACGATCATGAGATCGAATCGGTCGGCGCCGAGGACGCGCTCGAGGAAGTGCGCAATCGCCGCAAGCCGGTGCGCCGCCAGTACAAGATCCAGGAAGTGATCAAGCGCCGGCAGATCCTGCTGGTGCAGGTCGTCAAGGAAGAGCGCGGCAACAAGGGCGCGGCGCTCACCACCTATCTGTCGCTCGCCGGCCGCTATTCCGTTCTGATGCCGAACACTGCGCGCGGCGGCGGTATTTCGCGCAAGATCACCAGCGCGGTCGACCGCAAGCGCCTCAAGGAGGTCGTCGCCGATCTCGAAGTGCCGCAAGGCATGGGAGTCATCCTGCGCACCGCAGGCGAGAGCCGCACCAAGGCCGAGATCAAGCGCGACTACGAATATCTGATGCGGCTGTGGGAGAACGTGCGCAATCTCACGCTCCAGTCCACGGCCCCTGCCCTTGTCTATGAGGAAGGCAGCCTGATCAAGCGCTCGGTGCGCGACCTCTACAACAAGGACATCGACGAGATTCTCGTCTCCGGCGAAGAGGGCTATCGCGAGGCCAAGGATTTCATGCGCATGCTGATGCCGAGCCACGCCAAGGTGGTTCAGCCGTTCCGCGACACGACGCCGATCTTCGTGCGCAACGGCATCGAGGCGCAGCTCGACCGCATGCTGCAGCCGCAAGTGACGCTGAAGAGCGGCGGCTACATCATCATCAACCAGACCGAAGCGCTGGTCGCCATCGACGTCAATTCGGGCCGTTCCACCAAGGAGCACTCGATCGAGGACACCGCGCTCCACACCAATCTGGAAGCGGCCGAGGAAGTCGCCCGCCAGCTCAGGCTGCGCGACCTTGCCGGCCTGATCGTCATCGACTTCATCGACATGGAGGAGAACCGCAACAACCGCTCCGTCGAGAAGCGGCTGAAGGATCACCTCAAGAACGATCGTGCTCGCATCCAGGTCGGCCGCATCTCGCATTTCGGCCTGATGGAGATGTCGCGTCAGCGCATCCGCGCCAGCGTGCTGGAATCGACCATGAAGCCGTGCCCGCATTGCGGCGGCACCGGCCATGTCAGGTCCGATTCGTCGGTGGCGCTGATGGTGGTACGGGCGATCGAGGAGTTCCTGCTCAAGGATTCGCGAAGCCACATCACGGTGCGCACGCCGGCCGCGACCGCGCTCTACGTGCTCAACCACAAGCGCGGCACGCTGGTGGAACTGGAAAGCCGCTTCGGCCTGACGATCACCATCGAGGCAGACGATGCGGTGGGTGCCCAGCATTACGCGATCTTCCGCGGCGCGCTGGCCGAAAAGCCGGAAGGTTTCGTCGAGGTGCGCAGCCTGCCGGCCTATGTCGAGCCGGAAGAGCCCGAGGACGAGATCGTCGTCGCCGAGGAGGAGGACGAGGCGCCGGCCCAGGCCGAACAGCCGCGCCACGCCCAACAGCCGCAGCATCAGCAGCCCAAATCCGGCGAGGACGGCGAAGGCCGCGATCGCAAACGCCGCAAGCGCCGCAGGCGGCGTGGCGGCAAGGACCGCGACCGCGAGCATGGCGCCCCGGCCGACGGCGCTTCCCTCGCCACGTCCGATGACGGTTTCTCCGCGCCGGAAGGCGCTGCGGACCATGGCGATGCCGAGGCAGACGACGAGGCTGCGGTCGCCGCAACCGGGACCGTCGAAACGGCGGAAGCGCCCGACGATGGCCAGGGCAAGAAGCGTCGGCGCGGCAAGCGCGGCGGCAAGCGCAACCGTCGCGAAGACGGTGAAGGCGAGACCGAGGCGGAAGCCGGCGAAACGACCGAGCCCGCCGAAGCGGACGCTTCGCTAAGCGAGCCTGTGTCGATCGAGCCGGTGGCTGCCACCGCCGTCGAACAACCCGCGGCTACCGTGAGCGACGAGGTGCCAAGCACCGAGAAACCCAAGAAACCGCGTCGCGCAGCCAAGCCGAAGAAGGCGGCCGCCGAAGCCGTCGCCGATGAGCCGACCGCGGACCTGGCCGTGCAGGCACCCGCCGAAACGCCAGCCACGGCATCGGACGAGGCAGCGGCCGCCGAGGAGACGCCGAAGGCTCGGCCATCCCGCCGCAAGGCGGCAGCCGCTGATACGCCTGTCGTACCGGTGGTCTCCTCGACCGTCGCCGATGAGCCTGAAGTCAAGACCGAAGAAAAGCCGAAGCGTGCCGGCTGGTGGCAGCGGAAAGGCTTTTTCTAAGCTTTTCAAATCGTTGAATTGAATCTTCGACAAAAAAATCCCGCGCCGATCGAAATGAACGGCGCGGGATTTTTCTTATCGGCAGGTCACGTTTCTAAGGCGCGAAGATCGACCAGTTCATCATCCTGGCGAGTTTTTCCAGCGCGATCGAACCCAGCTTGGAATTGCCGTTGGCGTTGAGGCCGGGCGACCAGACGGCGAGCGAGGCGACACCCGGCACGATGCCCAGTATGCCGCCGCCAACGCCGCTCTTGCCGGGGATGCCGACGCGGAAAGCGAAATCGCCAGAGCCATCATAGTGGCCGCAGGTCAGCATCATGGCGCCGATGCGCCGCGCCCGCTCCGCCGACACCACGGAATGCCCGGTCGCCGGGTTCTTGCCGCCATTGGCGAGGAAGCGGCCGGCCATTGCCAATTGCCGGCAGCTCATGGCAATGGCGCAATGGTGGAAGTAGACGCCCAGCGCCAGTTCCGGTGCATGATGGAGATTGCCGAAGGATTTCATGTAATTGGCGAGCGCGAAGTTGCGGTAGCCAGTGGCACGTTCGGAAGCCGCGACCTCGCGGTCGATGATGATCGTCTCGTCGTCGGCGAGGAACTGGATGAAGCGCAGTATCTCGCCGATCGCCTCGCGCGGCTGGTGACCGGCAAGCAGGATGTCGGAAATGACGATGGCACCGGCATTGATGAACGGATTGCGCGGAATGCCGTTCTCATGCTCGAGCTGGACAATCGAGTTGAACGGGTTGCCGGAGGGCTCGCGCCCCACCCGCTTCCACAGCGCATCGCCGACATTGCCGAGCGCCAGCGTCAGCGTGAACACCTTCGAGATGCTCTGGATCGAAAACGCCTGGTCGGCATCGCCGGCCACGAGCGTGCGGCCATCATTGGTAACGGCCGCGATGCCGAATTTCTTCGGGTCGACCTTGCCCAGTTGGGGAATATAGGTCGCCACATCGCCGCGATCGGTGCGTTCCGCCATTTCCGCCGCGACTTCCGCCAATGCTTGATCAAGTTTGGGGGCCTGTTCGACTTCCGGCATGACGCTACCTCAACCAGCGTTCGATGCGCGCCATCGCCTCGACCATGTCGTCGTGGCTGCCAGCATAGGAAAACCGCATCGTGAGATGCCCCGCCCTGGTGTCGAAATCGCGGCCGGGTGTCGCTGCAACATGCGCCTCGGCCAGCATCCTGCGGGCGAAGACCATGCTGTCATTGCTGTGCCGGGTGACATCGCAAAAGGCATAGAAGGCGCCATCCATGGGCGCCGCCAGGGGAAAACCCAGCTCCGGCAAACGCTTCATCAAGAGCTCGCGATTCCAGGCATAGCGTCCCTTCACCGCCTCCAGTTCCTCGGTTGCGGCAAAAGCCTCGATCGCCGCAATCTGCGACAGCTCCGGCGGCGAGATGTAGAGGCTCTGGGCGATGCGCTCGACCGGCCGCACGAGTTCTTCCGGCAAAACCATCCAGCCGATGCGCCAGCCGGTCATGCAGTAGTATTTCGAGAAGGAGTTGATCACCGTCACGCTGCCGCTGAAGGCGAGTGCCGTGGTGTCGGGGGCGCCATAGGCCAGCCGATGGTAGATCTCATCGGAAATGACGGCGATGCCGAGCGATTCCGCCGTGGCGACCAGCGTCGCCAGTTCGTCGACTGGGATGACGGCGCCCGTCGGATTGGCCGGACTTGCAAACAGCACGCCCTTCAGCGGCGCCTCGCGATGCGCGGCTTCCAGATGGCTAGCATGCAGATAAGCCGCGTCGCCGAGCTCGATTTCGACCACGTCGATGCCAAGGGCTGCCATGATGTTGCGATAGGCGGGGTAGCCGGGCGCGGCGATGGCGACCCGGTCGCCCGGGTCGAACATCGCCAGGAAGGCGAGATTGAAGGCCGCCGACGATCCGGTGGTCACCGCGATCCGGCCGGGGTCGACATCGAGGCCATAATGATCCGCGTAATGCCCGGCGATCGCCTTGCGCAGCGGGGCCAGACCCAAGGTGTCGGTATAGCCTATGCGTCCAACCTCCAGCGCCTTGGCGGCGGCGGCGCGAACCCGTACGGGCGCTGGATCGGATGGCTGGCCGACCGCCATGGAAATCACCGGCACGCCCTGAGCCCTCAGCCGGTTCGCTTCGGCCAGCACATCCATGGCGTGGAACGGCTCGACATTGCCGCGATGGGAGAGCGAAACGACCATTTTTACCCCTGTCCCCAGGATTGAGCGCGCCAGGTCCTGACGCATGCGCCGCACAAATGCCCGATTGATGTGAGGATCACAAGTTGAGGAAGTTTTTCAGGCGCCGACTTTTCATCTTTCGCCCGCTCGTCTACCAGTGGACACATTATGTTGAGCCGACCCAGATCGACGATTGCCCGGGCAGCGCGTGTCTTCGCGACGGTTTCGCTTGCCGCCGCAGTTGCGGTTGCCGGTTCGCAGACCGCCTTCGCCCAAGGCGTGCCAGTGGTCCGCGACGCCGAGATCGAAGCCCTGGTGCGCGATTATGCACGGCCGATCTTCAGGGCCGCCGGGCTGGCGAATGACGGCATCGACATCGTGCTGGTCAACGATTCCAGCTTCAACGCCTTCGTCACCGGGCGCCGGTTGTTCATCAACACCGGCGCGTTGATGACGGCTGAGACGCCGAACGAAATCATCGGCGTCATCGCACACGAAGCCGGGCATATCGCCGGCGGCCACCAGCAGAAGCTGCGCGACCAGCTCGAACGCGCCAAGACCATGGCCATCATCGCCACCTTGCTCGGTGCCGGCGCGATCGTTGCCGGTGCGACCACGAACAGCCGCGGCCTTGCCGGCGCCGGCATGGGCGTGGCGGCCGGCGGCGGCGAGATGGCGCAGCGCAGCATCCTCGCTTACCAGCGCACCGAGGAAATCACGGCCGACCGCTCGGCCATCACCTATCTCAATGCCACCGGCCAGTCCGGCATGGGCATGCTGAAGACCTTCCACCGCTTCCAGACCGCGCTGTCGCTGTCGGGCGCGCAGGTCGATCCCTACCGGATCAGCCACCCGATGCCGCAGGACCGCATCGCCAACCTCGAGGTGCTGGTCAAACAGAGCCCCAATGTCGACAAGATCGACGCGCCGGCACTGCAGCAGCGCCACGACATGATGCGGGTGAAGATTGCCGTCTACATGGAAGGCCAGGCCGCCGCGACGCGGCTGATGCAAAAGATGCGGGGCAGCATGGCGGCGCTGTATGGCGATGCCCAGTCGGCCTATCTCTACGGCAACATCGCCGCGGCGCTCACCAAGACCAACGCCCTGATCAAGGCGCAGCCCAAGAATGCCTACTTCCAGGAGCTGCTCGGCGATATTCTGATGAAAGCCAACAAGCCCGCGGATGCTGCCGACGCTTATTCCAAAGCGGTCAGCCTCGACCCGGCACGGTCCGGCCTGCTGCCTGTCTCGCTTGGCCAGGCGCTGATGGCGGTCGGCACGCCAGACTCGCTGAAGAAAGCTGTCGTGCAGATCAACAATGGCCTGGGCCGCGACAAGGAAAACTCCACCGGATATCGTTATCTGGCGCAGGCTTACGGGGAGCTGGGAGACATACCGGGCGCGGAGCTTGCCACCGCCGAAGGCCATTTCTATTCCGGCAACTACAAGGATGCCAAGATCTTCGCCATGCGGGCGCAACAGCAGATGAAGCGCGGCGAGCCGCGCTGGATACGCGCCCAGGACATCATAAACTACAAATCGTCAGGCAAGAGCCAGTAATCTCATGAACCTTCCGGCCGCGTGCTGCGACACAGCTAGACCGGAAAACAGGCAGAAGGAACGACAACGATGAAAAAGGCACTGCTGCTGGGCACCACGGGGGTTGCGGTCGCCCTTGCCATGCTGGCTTTCGGTTTTGTGGCCGGCAGTCCGCAGGTTGCGAAGGCCGGAACGGCACAGGCTGTCCAGACGGCTCAGCCTGTCCAGACGGCGGCCGATACCAAAATCGACCGCACCGAGGTCGAGGGAATCATCCGCGACTATCTCCTGAAGAATCCGGAAGTGCTGCTGGAAGTGCAGGACGCGCTCGAGGCCAAGCAGAAGGAGGAACAGCGGCTCGCGGCACTGGGCGTCATCAAGAACGCCAAGGACCAGATCTTCAATTCCACCTTCGACGGCGTCGTCGGCAACCCGAACGGCAAGGTCACGATCGTCGAGTTCTACGACTACAATTGCGGCTTCTGCAAACGCGCCATCGAGGACATGCGGGCGCTTACCAAGTCCGATCCGGACCTGCGTTTCGTGCTCAAGGAATTCCCGATCCTCGGCCCGGATTCGCAGAAGGCGAGCGTCGTCTCGATGGCGTTTCACCTGATGATGCCGGAGAAATACGGCGAGTTCCACAATGCGCTGCTCGGCGGCCAGGGGCGCGCCACCGAGGCAACCGCGATCAAGATCGCGCTTTCGCTCGGCGCCGACGAGGCGACATTGCACGAGAAGATGAAGGACCCATCGATCACCGAGGCCTTCACCAAAACTTACGATCTTGCCAACAAACTGCAGATCACCGGAACCCCGTCCTACGTCGTCGGCAACGAGGTCGTGTTCGGGGCGCTCGGGCAGGAAGTGCTTGCCGAAAAGATCGAGGCGGCGAAAGCCGCGCTTTGAGCGGCAAGCGGTTTTCTTCACGGGCGCATTTCGGCCTGTTGTGGACAGTGAAAGAACGCACTTGCGCTCTTTCCGCGGGCGACTATGCCCGGTATAGAGGCCCAGCGCGCCGGCTTGATGCCGGCGCCGGAAAAGGTCGGTTTTTTTGAAAACGGTTTTTGTCCTGAACGGTCCCAATCTCAACGCACTCGGCAAGCGCGAGCCGGGCATCTATGGCGGCAAGACGCTTGCCGCCATCGCTGACGACTGCAAGCAGGCAGGTGCGTCGCTTGGGATCGAGATCGATTTCCGTCAGTCGAACCATGAGGGCGATCTCGTCGACTGGATCCAGGAGGCCGGCGACAAAGCCGCCGGCATCGTCATCAACCCAGGCGCCTATAGCCATACCTCGATCGCAATCCACGACGCCATCCGTTCGATCGCGCCATTGCCGGTTGCCGAAGTTCACCTTTCCAACATTCACGCGCGGGAACCGTTCCGCCACGTCTCCATGGTCGCGCCGGTCGCTGTCGGCATGATCTGTGGCTTTGGGCCGCTCGGCTACACGCTGGCGCTGCAAGCGCTCGCCGCACGCCTATGACCGGCCAACAAACAGAAGGCTCGAAAATGTCGATAAAGAAGACCGGTGTTGACCAGCAACTGATCCGCGATCTGGCGGGCATACTGAACGACACCAACCTGACAGAGATCGAGGTGGAACTCGGCGACCTGAAGGTACGGGTGTCGCGGCAGGCGCCCGCCGTTCACGCGATTGCGGCCCCGCAGCCCACCTATGCACCAACGGCAACCCAGCCCGCGGCCGCCCCGGCGGCGGTCGACGTGTCGAAAAACGCGGTGACCTCGCCCATGGTCGGCACCGCCTATCTGGCGCCGTCGCCGGACGCAAAGCCGTTCATCGAGGTCGGCCAGAAGATCAAGGAAGGCCAGACGCTGCTGATCATCGAGGCGATGAAGACGATGAACCAGATCCCCTCGCCGCGCGCGGGCACGGTGACGGCGATCCTGTTCGAGGACGCGACGCCGGTGGAATACGGCATGCCGCTCGTCGTGATCGAGTAGAGCGGACCTGATGTTCCAGAAGATCCTCATCGCCAATCGCGGCGAAATCGCGCTCCGGGTGCTGCGCGCCTGCAAGGAACTTGGCATCCAGACGGTGGTGGTGCATTCGACCGCCGACGCTGACGCCATGCATGTCAGGCTCGCCGACGAAAGCGTGTGCATCGGTCCGCCGCCGTCGCGCGACAGCTATCTCAACATCCACCAGATCGTCGCGGCCTGTGAGATCACCGGCGCCGACGCCGTGCATCCGGGCTATGGCTTCCTGTCGGAGAACGCCAAGTTCGCCGACATTTTGGCGGCGCACAACATCACCTTCATCGGCCCGTCCGGCGACCACATCCGCATCATGGGCGACAAGATCGAGGCCAAGCGCACGGCAAAACGCCTCGGCATTCCGGTTGTGCCCGGTTCCGACGGTGCGGTGACCGAGGAGAAGGAAGCCAGGCGCATCGCCGCCGAGATCGGCTATCCCGTCATCATCAAGGCGTCAGCCGGCGGCGGCGGACGCGGCATGAAAGTAGCGCATACCGAGGCAGACCTCGAAATCGCACTGCAGACGGCACGCTCGGAAGCGGGCGCGGCCTTCGGCGACGACGCGGTCTACATCGAGAAATACCTGGAGAAACCGCGCCACATCGAGGTGCAGGTGTTTGGCGACGGCTTCGGCGGCGGCGTGCATTTCGGCGAGCGCGACTGCTCGCTGCAGCGGCGCCACCAGAAAGTCTGGGAAGAGGCCAATTCGCCGGCGCTCAACGCCGAGGAGCGGTCCCGCATCGGCGATATCTGCGCCAAGGCGATCGCCGATCTCGGCTATTCGGGCGCCGGCACCATCGAGTTCCTGTACGAGAACGGCGAGTTCTATTTCATCGAGATGAATACGCGCCTGCAGGTCGAGCATCCGGTGACGGAGGCGATCACCGGCATCGATCTGGTCCACGAGCAGATCCGCGTCGCATCCGGCGGCGGCCTTTCGGTCAAGCAGGAAGACATCAAGTTCAACGGCCACGCCATCGAATGCCGTATCAACGCCGAGGATCCCCGCACTTTCACCCCCTCGCCCGGCACGATCACGCATTTTCACACGCCAGGCGGCCTCGGCATCCGCGTCGATTCCGGCGTCTATTCGGGCTACAAGATCCCACCCTACTATGACAGCCTGATCGGCAAGCTGATCGTGCATGGCCGCAACCGCGTCGAATGCATGATGCGGCTGCGGCGGGCACTCGACGAATTCGTCGTCGACGGGATCAAGACGACGTTGCCGCTGTTTCGCGATCTCGTCGGCAATGCCGACATCGCCAATGGCGACTACGACATCCACTGGCTGGAAAAATATCTGGCCAAGGGCGAATAGCCTCAACTTGCCGCTATAATGACGCGATGACCCGTCCCTACGCGCCAGGCTATCGCATCCCAACCGACCTTCTGCTCAAGGCATACGCCTCGGGCGTCTTCCCCATGGCCGAAAGTGCTGGTGACCCAGAAGTCTTCTGGGTGCGGCCGGAGACGCGCGGCATCATCCCGCTCGATGATTTTCACACACCCAAAAGCCTGAAGAAGACGATCCGCAGGCACCTGTTCGAAATCCGTTTCGATTTCGATTTCGAGGCGACGATCGATGGCTGCGCCGAAAAGCGCGAGGAGCGCCGCTCTACCTGGATCAATGCGCCGATCCGCGAAGCCTATGTGCAACTGCACCGCATGGGTCATTGCCACTCGGTCGAGGCCTGGCGCGAGGGGCGTATGGTCGGCGGCCTCTATGGCGTCTCGCTCGGGCGGGTGTTCTTCGGCGAAAGCATGTTTTCCAAAGAGACGGACGCGTCGAAGACCTGCCTGGTGCATCTCGTCGAGCGCCTGAAGGCACGCGGCTTCGCGCTGCTCGATACGCAGTTCACGACAGAGCACCTCAAGCGTTTCGGCGCGGTCGACGTGCCGCGCGGCAAATATGAAAAGATGCTGGCAGACGCGCTGAAAGGCGAAGCGATCTTTTTTCCGTAGGATCAGGCCCTACTTGGGCGGCGCCTCGATCGGCGTCTGTGCATGGAACATCATCTTCCAGCCGTTGACGCGATGGACGTAGCCGGTGCTGACCAGCGCCGCATAGGGCTCGCCATTTTCGCGCGTCGCACGCGCTTCATAGGTCAGCATGACGATATCGCTGCCGGGTTCGATTATTCCCTTGAGTTCGATGTCGAGGTCGCGCCAGCGGTTGGGTTTGGCTGCGGTCTTGGCCAGATCGGCATTGTCCATGGCCTGTGCCATCTGCGGAAATGCCACAAGGCATTCGGTGTCGACATTGGCAGCGTAGTAGGCAGTGTCGCCCGTCCAGAATCCCTTTTCCAGCTCCAGCAACTCGGCCTTGTTGGCCATGATCCGCTTGCTGTCCGACATTGGCATATCCTCAACGCGTGGTGATGGTCCAACGCGCGCCAGCCATGGCGGTTCCAAGAGATCAGTTGGTGTCCGTCGTAGCCGGTTCCACGGCGTCGTCGGGCTGTGCCGCGTCCGGAGCGACCGAGGGCGTTGGCTTGGTCGCGGCTGGCTTCGACGCAGCGGCTTTCGCCCCATCGGCCTTGGTCGCGCCACTCTTGCCAGCATCGGGCGCCGGCACATCCGACTTCTGCTTGCATTCCTTCAGCCAGACGTCATAGACGGCATGTTCGACGGCGTTGAGCCCCGGACTTTCCGCAAACATCCAACCGGTGAAGATACGGCGGATCTTACGGTCGAGCGTGATCTCGTCGACCTCGACGAAAGAATCGGTTTTCGGCTGTTCGTTCTGCGGCCGGGAATAGCAGACGCGCGGCGTGACCTGCAGGGCGCCGAACTGCACCGTCTCGTCGATATAAACATCGAAGGTGATGATGCGGCCGGTGATCTTGTCGATGCCGGCGAACTCGGCGACCGGGTTGGTGATGCGATCCGATCCCGCGGGCGCCGCCGGCGCCGGGGCGGCGGGAGCGGGTGCGGGTGAAGCCGCAAAGGCGATGGTGCTGACGGCGAGGCTGGCTGCTAACGTCAGGCCGCCCGTCAATATCGGGTTGAAAAAGCTCATGCAGGGGTACCGGTGGTTCGCGCCCAGGTGATTCCGTCGATCGCCAAGGCTAGTCGCCGTTTTCTGATCAGCAAGCAGCTAAACACCAATTGTGGCGATAAAGGACCGGCCTGCACCTTACCTTTGCAACTCGCGCCGTTACGAGCCCGGCGTCCAGGCGTCGTAGTCGCCGGTGACCTGCGGGCGGTGTTGATTGGTCAGCACCGAGCCCTTCGGACGATAGGCCGATGGCGTGCCGGTCAGATTGGGTAAATGCGGCTTTTGCCAGTCGCGCGGCCGGTAGTCATCGCTGGGGGGAGCGATATCGACACGATGGTGAATCCAGCCGTGCCAGCCCGGCGGAATGGCCGAAGCTTCCGAATAGTTGCGGTAGATGACCCAGCGACGCGTGCGGCCTTCCGAATCGATACCGCCTTCGTAATAGACATTGCCGGCCTCGTCCTGGCCGACCCTCTTGCCGTAGCGCCATGTGTGCAGGCGCGTTCCCAGCGTCTGGCTGTTCCACCAGGTGAAAAACTGCGTCAGGAAAGTCTTCATCTCAGAACCCTCGCGCTGGCGGCGCCCGTTTCCTGCTTATGGCGTCAGGCCTTCGGGAAGGCAAGGGTTTTGCCACGGGGAGCGCGCAAATGGCGCGCCAGGGACCGACACCAGCCTGTGATCCCCCCGGGGTGACCGGATGCGCGCTTGCCAAGCCTTGCCGCTCTTTCTAAAGCTCTGCGCGCCGATGCTAAAATCCTGTCCCGCTGGGGCCGAAGGAGGCGACGATTGGCCACGCAATTGCCGACCACCGACATTCGCATCGGCGCCGACCTGATTCGCCGCCGCAAGGGCGGCACGCCGATCGTCTGCCTCACCGCCTACACCTACCCGATCGCTCGCCTGCTCGATCCCCATGTCGACCTGCTCCTGGTCGGCGACAGCGTCGCCATGGTTCTGCATGGCCACGAGACGACGCTGGGCGCCTCTCTGGAGATGATGATCGCGCACGGCCAAGCCGTGATGAGGGGCGCGGCCAGGGCCTGCGTGGTCGTCGACATGCCGGCCGGCAGCTATGAGGGGTCTGCCGTGCAAGCCCTGGCCTCGGCACGGCGCATCGTCGGCGAGACCGGCTGCCAGGCGGTGAAGCTCGAAGGCGGCGTCGACATGGCTCGTCAGATTGCCGCGATCGTGGCCGCCGATATCCCGGTCATGGGCCATATCGGCCTGCAGCCGCAATCGGTGGAAAAGGATGGCGGCTACAAGATCAAGGGCCGCACGGACGAGACTGTAGCCGCCCTGATCGCCGACGCGCTGGCGGTCGAGAAGGCCGGCGCGTTCTCGGTGGTCATCGAAGGCACGATCGAGACGGTCGCCGCCGACATTACCCGCCGCATAGCCATTCCAACCATCGGCATCGGCGCCAGCGGCGATTGCGACGGCCAGATCCTGGTCGTCGACGACATGGTCGGGCTGACGGTCGACCGCGTGCCGAAATTCGTCAAGCAATACGCCGACCTGCGCAGCGTGATCACGCATGCCGCGGAGCGCTACGCATCGGAGGTGCGGGATCGCGTTTTCCCCGGGCCCGCCCACGTCTTTTCAAAAACCAACGGCGGGGATGACGCGTGAGCCGGCCCCACGTCGTCGATAGCGTTGCCGCGCTTCGCGCGCGAATCCGCGACTGGCGACGCGACGGACAACGCATCGCCATGGTGCCGACCATGGGCGCCTTGCATGACGGGCATCTTTCGCTGGTCAAGATCGCCCTCGAAAGGGCTGATCGTTGCGTGGTGTCGATCTTCGTCAACCCGACGCAGTTCGCACCGACCGAGGATCTCGACAAGTACCCGCGCCAGTTGGCCCGCGACCTCGACATGCTGGCCGCGGCCAAAGCCGACCTTGCCTTCACGCCCGGTGTCAGCGAGATGTATCGCGCAGGCTTTGCCACGAAGATCTCGGTAGGCGGCCCGTCAGCCGGGCTCGAAACGGACTTTCGCCCCACCTTTTTCGACGGCGTCGCCACAGTGGTGGCCAAGCTTCTCCTGCAGGCCGCACCCGACTTCGCCATCTTTGGCGAAAAGGATTACCAGCAGCTTTGCGTCGTCAGGCAGCTTTGCCGCGACCTCGACCTGCCCGTCGAGATCATCGGCGCGCCGACCATACGCGACGCGCATGGCCTCGCCATGTCGTCACGCAACGCCTATCTCGATGAAGCCGACCTCCAGATCGCTCGCCAATTCAACGTCATTCTGCGCAAGGCAGCTGCCGCGCTGGCGGCGGGCGCAGGACAGGAGGAAACGATCGCCGAAGCAAGCCGCGTCTTGGTCGCGACCGGCTTCCAGAAGGTGGATTATGTCGAGGCCCGCGAAAGCCTGACACTCACGCCATGGCGGCGCGACCGCGCGGGCCGCGTTCTCGCCGCCGCCTGGCTGGGAAAAACCAGGCTGATCGACAATGTGGAAGTTCCCGCCGCCTGATCGGCGTTGGCATTCTCAATCAAGGTCGAAGGCTCGCCCTGCCGATGCCATGGCACGGGGAGCCTATCCGCTGATAAGTCACCGCCGCGTTCGCGCTGGCCAGGCTTTCATCCGTCTGGCTTCTGGCTCCCAGCCTATTCCTCGGTCGGCATATGCAGGTACATCGACTGGATGCCGACCCTGCCCGGCCCGGTGAAGCGGTTGACGATGAAATTCAAGTTGGCACCGAAGAAGCCGCTCGACAGCCGGTCGATCTTGGTCTCCATCCTGACCGAGGCATCCTTGAACAGCCAGCCGCCGGGCTCGATGTCTATGATCTCGCCCGGAGCGAGCGTCTTTTCAAAAACGTTGCCATAGCCGTGCAGCCAGACGATGCCGTCACCGGTATCGCCGCGAAACCGGTCGATGAAGAAGCCGCTCTGGCCGAACAGCATCGTCGCCAGGCCGCGTACACGCTCGAACGTGTAGTCGACATTGCTGGTGGCGGCTAGAAACTGGTGCTCGCGGACCTGGATCTCCTCGCCTCGCCGCAGGTGAATCGGCACGATGTGACCCGGCCCATCACGGCTGAAGGCGATGATGCCCGCCCCCGACGCCTCGGTGACGAAGATCTGCATGCCGGCCATCATGCGCTTCAGCGCGCCCTTCAGCGATTTCAGGCCGATGGTGATTGTGGAATTCTTCCACAGCAGGATGTGGTGCTCGAAATAGACAGGCATCCGCGTCACATCGACGGAAAGCACGGGCACCAGTTCGCCCGCTATGTGATAGGTGACGCCACCAAAGGTTTCATCCGACACCTCGGTCGGCATCAGTTCCGGCAGACTTGGCATGGTTCCCCCCAAAGCCATCCTTGTGTCGGTTTATTCCGGCTTCACACGGGTCGGCCTAGGCAGCTTTGGTGCCGGACACCAGGGCCGTCAAACGAAAACAGATCCCGCGACGCGCGCTCGCGCGAAGGTGATCACGCCGCCACGGTGCTCAGGCGGCAAGTACCCGTTCATAGATCAGCGCCGGGATGGCAGAGCTGGCGGAGCCGCAATTCTCGGTGCGGCCGATCTGGACGAAGCCGTTGGCCTGATAAAAGGCAACGGCGCGGGTGTTCTTCTCTTCCACTTCGAGCCGAATGCGGTGAGCTTCCGGAAAACTCTCGATGATCTCGTCGAGGAGCATGCCGCCGATACCGCGGCCCTGCAGCGAGGGAAGCACGTAGATCTGCCTGAGCATGACCACGCCGCCGCCATCGACGGCTTCGGCAAACGCCATGCCGCCAATGCGCTTGCCGTCATCGGCAACGAGGAACTCGCTGTTCGGCTTTGCCAGCCTGGCCTTCAACGAGGCGATGGAGTGCCATTCATTGGTGATTTCGGTGACCCGCTCAGCGCCATAGATGGCGTCATACGTCGCATGCCAGGTCTCGACGAGCAACGCCCGGACGGCTGCGAGGTCGCGATCCCCGGCGGTGCGAACGAACATGCTTTTACTCGATACCGAGCTTGCCCTTGACGAGGTCGTTGACGGCCTGCGGATTGGCCTTGCCGCCAGTCGCCTTCATCACCTGGCCGACGAACCAGCCGGCCATGGTGGGCTTGGCGCGAGCCTGCTCGACCTTGTCGGGATTGGCCGCGATCACCTCGTCGACCGCCTTCTCGATGGCCCCGGTATCGGTGACCTGCTTCATGCCACGGCTTTCGACCAGCTGGCGCGGATCCCCACCCTCGTTCCAGACGATCTCGAACAGGTCCTTGGCGATCTTGCCGGAGATGGTGCCTTCCTTGATCAGATCGATGACAGCGCCAAGCTGGTCTGGCGAAACCGGAGCGGATTCAATGTCCTTGCCGGCCTTGTTGAGAGCACCCAGCAGATCGTTGATGACCCAGTTGGCGGCGAGCTTGCCGTCGCGACCGGCCGCCACCTTCTCGAAATAATCGGCGATCGGCTTTTCCGACACCAGGATCGCGGCGTCGTAGGTCGAGAGGCCGAGCGAGGAGATCAGCCGCAGCTTCTTGTCATCGGGCAGTTCCGGCAATTCCTTGGCCAGCCTATCGACATAGGCCTGGTCGAATTCCAGCGGCAGAAGGTCGGGATCGGGGAAGTAGCGATAGTCGTGCGCCTCTTCCTTGGAGCGCATCGAGCGCGTCTCGCCCTTGACGGCGTCGAACAGCCGCGTTTCCTGGTCGATCCTGCCGCCGTCCTCGATGATGGCGATCTGCCGGCGCGCCTCGTAGTCGATGGCCTGGCCGATGAAGCGGATCGAGTTCATGTTCTTGATTTCGCAGCGCGTGCCGAATTCGCCACCTGGCCGGCGTACCGAGACATTGACGTCGGCGCGCAACGAGCCTTCGTCCATGTTGCCGTCGCAGGTGCCGAGATAGCGCATGATGGTCCGCAGCTTGGTCACATAGGCCTTGGCCTCATCGCCGGAGCGCATGTCGGGTTTCGACACGATCTCCATCAGCGCCACGCCGGAGCGGTTGAGGTCGACATAAGACATGGTCGGGTGCTGGTCGTGGATCGACTTGCCGGCATCCTGCTCCAGGTGCAGGCGCTCGATGCCAACCTCGATGTCCTCGAACTCGCCCTGGCGGTCGGGGCCGACCGAGACGATGACCGTGCCCTCGCCGACGATCGGCTGCTTGAACTGCGAGATCTGGTAGCCCTGCGGCAGGTCCGGATAGAAATAATTCTTCCGGTCGAAGACCGACTTGTGGTTGATCTGCGCCTTCAACCCCAGGCCGGTGCGGATCGCCTGCTTGACGCATTCCTCGTTGATGACGGGCAGCATGCCTGGCATTGCCGCATCGACAAGGCTGACATTGGCATTGGGCGCGGCACCGAAAGCGGTCGAAGCGCCGGAGAACAGCTTTGCTTCCGAGATGACCTGTGCGTGCACCTCGAGACCGATGATGATCTCCCAGTCGCCGGTGGCGCCGGATATCAGGCGTTTTGCGTCAGGGGTGCGAGTGTCGATGATGCTCATTGTGGCCTACGGACTGAAGTGCATTAATGCAACTTCGCTAGTGCAAACCGCCAAAAGAGACAAGCGCAAAGCCGTGGGCGCAAAGCCGTGGGCTGGCCTCTTCGACCGCTTTCGCCTGTATCCGTTCGTCTCAATGGAGAGTGGATGTCCACTTAGGAGAGTGGATGTCCACTTACGCTCAGTCCCGGTGAGGCCCTGACCTCGTAGCGAGGCAGGGCAGAAAACCTGAAACCCCGTGCCGCGAAGCTTCGCGGCGGCGGTATTTCTCGTTTTCCGGGAACTCTTCACATGGATATTTCGCGCATTGAACAGCGCATCCTGCACCTGCTCGCGCAGGGTGGACGCATTGAAATCGAAAAGAACGACAAGAAACGGATCGCCTCGGTCAAATGCCTGACCCGCGACGGCTGGCATTACCCCGGCGTCGATCCCGACCTGTTTCGAAAATTGAAACGCAAGAAGGCGGTTTCGTCGTCCGGCGGCGGGCCCTACCGCATCACGAAGCGCGGGCTCGAACTCGTTCGCTCCGAACTCGACAACAGGTAGCCTTGGTGCCGCCGGCCGGCACCCGGCCGGTAGTTGCCGGCCGCTCAGGCGGTAGCGATGTAGGCCCGGATTTCCTCGGCCTCGCGCTCGACGTCCTCGATGCGGCGCTTGACCACGTCGCCGATGGATACGATGCCATCGAGCAGGCCGTCCTTTTCCACCGGGAGATGGCGGAAGCGGCCCCTGGTCATGATCTCCATCACCTCGTTGACGGTGTGGTTTTCGTTGCAGATCTTCACCTTCGGCGTCATCGCCGAGCGCACTGCTATATCGAGGGCGGCACCGCCTTCCCTGGCTACCACGCGCACGATGTCGCGCTCCGAAAGGATGCCGACGATCTTGCGATCGCCATTGGTGATGACCAGCGCGCCGATCCTGTGCTCGGCAAGGATGCGGATGGCTTCGCTCAGTTTTTCGTTCGGCCCGAGCGTCAACACGTCATGGCCTTTTTGCTCGAGAATGGCCTTAACCGTCATGGCGTCCTCCTCTACTTTGCCAACCGGTTCCTGCCTGACCGGCTTTCACATAAGAGTGAACATCGTGCGCCGTGATCGGTTGCATTTCAAGCCCGGTCGGAGGTCTCCCATTCGGGCGCTTGCCATATCCCGTCGAACCAGCGCAGGCCGAAGAAGCCCGCGACAAAGCCGCCGATATGGGCCTCCCAGGCGACCTGGCCATCCACGCCGGGCGCGAAGCCGAGAAGGCCGGTGGCCAGATTGATGATCATCCACATGGCCAGGAAGATGACGACGCCGCGCGAGCGCAGCACGACCCCGACCGGCAGCACCGGGCCGGCGAAAGCAGCCTTGCCGGCCGAGCGGTCGGTGCGGAAGCCAAAGCGCGCCGCAGCCCCCATCATGCCCGATATGGCGCCCGATGCGCCGACCAGCGGCGCTTCTCCATACGGATGCATCGCCCAGAAGAGCGCCACCGAAGCCAACCCGGTGGCGGCAAAGAACAACGCGAACCGAAGCGCGCCGAGCCGATTGGCCAGCGGCGAACCGAAGGCGGCAAGCCAGACCATGTTGATGGCGATATGGGCAAAGCCGCCATGCATGAAGGCATAGGTGAAAGGCCGCGTGAAGAGAAACCAGTCGAACCCGTACCGGCCGGTATAGAGGACCGGAATGAAAGCTCCGTCATAGAGCAGCGTCATCTGCTGGGCGTCGTTCAGCGCATATTGCTGCAGCAGGTAGACGACCGCGCAGATGCCGATCACCGCCAGCACGATCGGCGGCAGATTGAACACCGGCTCACGCACCGGTGGCGGCATGGTCTCGGCCGGTTCGGGCTCGGACGGATTTTGCTGTTCGCTCATCTGCAATCGCACTCGATGCTGGTTCGACGGGGCTGGTTCGACTGGGCTGGTTCGGTCTGGCGAGCATCTAGATCACCGCCGATGGAACCGCAAACGGCGAATCGTCCCGCTCCGAATCAAAGGGGCGAATCAAAAAAGAAGCCGTCCAAGGTTTCCCCTGAACGGCCGGTCGAGCCCCTGCTCCCCTAAAACTCTTGACTGAAGTGCTGCCGATCGTCGCGAAACGACCGCTTCTGGAGTGGTTTTGGTGTGCCACGCGGCGGCCCCGGGCGCAACGTAAACCAGTTGTTAACCTTAACGGCCCCGACCCGTGAACAAGTGTTAACGACGCTGGCACGCTTCCTGCTCCCCAACGCATGTAGGTCATCGGAGGGCGCCCTTCTGTTCACCGATGGGACATCAGACGACAGAATGCGCGGAGCTTTGTAGTATGAACCAAAACGGATCGATCACGCTGTTCCACTATTGGAACCGCCTGCGTGACGGACGCCCCGCTCCGAAGCGATCGGAAGTCGAGCCGGCCGATATCAAGTCGCTGTTGGCCGATACGTTCATCCTCGAAAAGGACACGCGTGGGCAGCCTGTATTTCGCCTGGCCGGCACCAGGCTCTGCGCCTCCTACGGCCGCGAACTCAAGGGATTCTCCTTCCCGTCGCTGTGGCGGGAGAAGGACCAGAGGCTGGTTTCGCGGCTCATTCACGGGGTTTTCGAGCAGAAATCGGTCGTGCTGATCATTTTCGAGGGCTTCAGCCGCAACGGCCGCTCCAACAAGTTCGAATTGCTCGCCTTGCCGCTCGACGGCGGCATCGAAAATCCACGCTGCCTCGGCGTGATCAGCGCCGTGGAGAAGCCGTTCTGGCTGGGCGCGGATCCGATCACCGACGCCTTGATCGATTCCATCCGCGTCATCGACCCGGAGAAGGAACTGCTGAACAGCCGTCCGGCGATCAACGTTCCCTCGCTCGTTCCCGACGAGATCGAGGCGCCCGAAACGATCTCCGCGCTCGGCCGTGCCCGCCGCATCCGCCATCTCGTCGTTTTCGATGGCGGGAGGGACGAATAGTTGACGATCGCATGGTCTTGCAGGCTCGTTTTTCCCCTTTGTTAACCCGATTTGTTGTAGTTCTCTGCTGAAGTTCCTCGCATCCACGCGCGGGAATGCCAAACGGGGTGTAGGCAGTCATGAGGTCAGCGGCGGTCGACTACGCGCCGTCCCAAGCTGAAAGGCGTAACTTTCAGCGCGTCCGGGTCAAAATCTACGGACGTTTCATGCTGGAGGACCGCACCGAGCACCCATGCCAGGTGGTGGACATGTCGCCCGGCAACGTGGCGCTTCGCACCGACCGCATCGGCATGCCCGGCGAGAAAGTCATCGCCTATATCGACCATATCGGCCGCATCGAGGGTGTGCTGACACGCACGCTGCCGGATGGCTTCGCAATGACGGTGATCGCGTCCGACCGCAAGAAGGACAAACTCGCCGCGCAGTTGACATGGCTTGCCAACAAGCACGAACTCGACCTGCCGGAAGACCGCCGCCACGAGCGCGTCTCGCCCCGCAACCCGACGAGCGTGCTGCAGCTCACCGACGGCCGTCAGTATCAATGCCGGATCATCGATCTGTCGCTGTCGGGCGCCGCGATCGAGATCGACGTGAAACCGGCGATCGGCGTCCAGGTCATGCTCGGCACGATGCGGGGTCAGATCGTCCGGCATTTCGAAGATGGCGTCGCCATCGAATTCGCCGTCATCCAGCGCCCCGAAACGCTCGATTCCGAATTCAACACGCCGCGCGCCTAATCGGGTCGCAAAGCATGCCCGTCAAGCCGGCCTCGGGGCCGGCTTTTTCGATTTCGGGTGCGGCGATCGATAGGTCCTGGATGGCAGGTCGCCATAGTCGGAAATGGTCCGCGCGAGGCCGAATTTGCCGAAAAACCAGCGCAGCAATCCGACCAATTCAATACTAAAATGATTCAAATTTTATGTTTATTCTATAGGCGTTTTACTTAAAATCTACTCCGAGCCTTTGCGTCGAATAAATCCAGATGTGGCACTGTCTCCTTCGAACGGGGAGACTGAACAATGAAAAAAACGAGGGGCAAGCTGTTGCTGATGGCAATGGCGATGCAGCTTTCCGCCTGGGGATCAGCATATGCCGCGGGACCGGCCTATATGCATACCGGCGGACGCACGACGCAGCCTGTTGGCCACTATGAATTCTGCCAACGCATCCCCGGCGAATGCAACGAGAAGACCGCCAAGGGGGCGCCGGTCGACCTGAGCCGCAAGCTCTGGGCGACGATCGTCAGCATCAACAATTCGGTCAACACCCGCATCAAGCCGCGCACCGACATGGAAAACTACGGTGCCGAGGAATACTGGGCCTACCCGGACAATGGCTATGGCGATTGCGAGGACTACGCGCTGGAAAAGCGCCGCGAGTTGATGGATGCGGGCGTGCCGGCCGGCGACCTCTTGATGACGGTTGCGCGCCAGCCGAATGGCGACGGCCACGCGGTGCTGACCGTGCGCACCAGCCTCGGCGAGTTCATCCTCGACAATCTTGAAACCAAGGTGCTGTCCTGGACGGATACCGACTACACCTATCTCAAGCGTCAATCGACGGAGAATTCCGGCGTTTGGGTGACGATCAACGACGGCCGTTCAGATGCGGTCGCCAGCGTCCGCTGAGGACGCCAATGAGATCAGGCGCGTTGCATGACGCGCTTAACGGGAAACCCGGTCGAGTCCCCACCCTCCCCGTCCCCAACGACCGGGTCAAAGGAGCCGGCCCCGTCCCCGGGCCGGCTCCGCCATTTCTGGGAAGACATCAGTACATTGTGATATAAATTTCCACAGGCGGAAGATCGAGATATTATCAGTCGGCAACTCCGCCTTCTGGACCGCAGCCATGCAGGAAATTCCGGAAGATCGATGCGAACGCCATCGTCTGTTCAAGGCGATAGACGATGCCTTCAAGGCTGGCGACTTCGAGGCCCTCGGCACCGCCCTGGGCCGTTCGCCCCGCTGGTTTGACGAGCGCATGCCGTTTGAGCTCGGCCTTGGCCATCCGCTCGAATACGCGATCTACTGGAGCCCGCTTGCCTTCGTCGCGGCGCTGCTAGACGCCGGATCGAGCCCGAACTACGACGATCATGCCGGATTTCCATCGATCATCGCGGCGCTGTCCACCGAACGCGCGGACAAGCTCGACATCATCCGCATCCTCATCGATCACGGCGCCAGTGCAGACATGCGAGGTGTCAACGACTGGACGCCGCTCCATTACGCCGTGGCCATGCGAGACGCCGAGGCGATCCGCCTGCTTCTTGCCGCCGGCGCGGATCCCTCTTTGAGGACTCGCATCGACGACCACACGACAGCGCTGGAAGAAGCAGACATCGCAGGGTTCGAGGTGGGCGCGTCGCTGCTGCGGACAGCCCTTGCGGAGCGCGCAACCGGCAACCGGGATTGATAGGCGCCGATGGCCGACGGCATGCCCTGCCGAGACCTCAGACCTTCTTCAGCCCCGCCTTGAAGCGCCTGGCGTTGGCGACATAGTGCGCGGCCGAGGCCCGCAGCCGCTCGACCGCCGCGTCGTCCAGCACCCGGATCGCCTTGGCTGGCGATCCGACGATCAGCGAATTGTCCGGAAATTCCTTGCCTTCGGTGACCAGAGCACCGGCGCCGACGAGTGAATTCTTGCCGATCCTGGCGCCGTTGAGCACGATGGCGCCCATGCCGATCAGGCTGTTGTCACCAATCGTGCAGCCATGCAGCATGGCGCGATGGCCGATCGTACAACCCTCTCCGACGGTCAGCGGAAAGCCGGGATCGGTGTGCATGACGGTATGTTCCTGCACATTGGTATCGGCGCCGATGACGATGGGCTCGTTGTCACCCCTGATGACGGCGCCGAACCAGAAGCCGGCATTGCGGCCGATCCTGATGTCGCCGATCAGCGTCGCATCGGGCGCGATCCAGTTCGAGTCCGCGTCGGCGAAGCTCGGCTCCGTTCCATCGATCGCATAAAGCGGCATTGTCGGTCTCCGATTCGCCTCAGGCTGGAAACCCTAGGAGACCGACGGCCCAGGAAGCAATGGCAAGCACGACGATGCCCAGCGCCAGCGACCAGGCAATAGCGGTGCAGCCGCATGACAGGAGCGCCACTGTCGAGATGCGGTTCGCGCGCCTGGCGTCAAGGGCATCGTTGACCAGCATGAACGGCCCGGCGCCCGCGGTCACAGCCAGCGAGCGCAGCACATGGGCGGGCGACACATAGGGTTCGGTGAAGGCGACCTTGCGACCCGATACCAGCTCCATTGTCGAGCCCGCCAGACCGCAAACCGTCAAGCCGACGACAAAAGCGAACAGCAAGAGTTCCATCTGGGCCACATTAACCCTCCATTTACCACGAAATCGCACAGTCGTTTCAGGAAGTCTGCAAGGGCCGTGCCGTGCGAAGTGTGCCGTCAAGGGACACTTGGACCGCGGACACCCGGATGGCCGTTTGGCGGTGGAACGAGGACGGAGATGAAGCAGGCAGCGATCGCCGACGGCCCGAAACTGACCGTGGTCGATTCCATGCTGATGAAGCGGGTATTCTACGCGTTCGCGGCTCTGGCCTTGCTGTCGATAGCCATCAGCCTTGGCGGCAAATGGTTCGGCCGTTCCATTGCCATGGCCGGCTACACCGACGACGCGACCGTGCGCGAAGTGGTGATCGGCAACAACGTCATCACCGTGCCGGCCAATTTCATCCGGTTCGAGCAGGCCCGGCGCGACGGCGTCGCCACGCGCCTCGACCTTTATATGCGCTATCCCCAGATGGACGGCTACAGCGAGGCGTCGCGCGATGATTTCAATCACGCCGGAGCCAACAGGAACGTCATTTTCCTGTCCTTCGAGCAGCAGATGATGTCGCGCGACATGAGCGGCCGGTTCGGGCCGATCTACAGCGCGCTCATCGTCCAGCCCGGCATTCCAGGGCCCGGCGGCACGACGGTCTACGGGTTCAATGAGAAATCAGGCTACCTGAACGAGGTGCTGGTCGTCGGCAAGCGCGCGGGCACCGACCCTTTCGTGGCCCGCTGCCTCAGCGGGCCGAGCGCCGGCGAATCGCTGGCCCCTTGCGAGCGGGACATCCATGTCGGGGACGATCTCAGCCTTACCTATCGCTTCCCAAGGGAATTCCTTGACGATTGGCAGACGCTAGACGCGGCAATCACGGCCAAGGCGGGGCGAATCCTAAAGACCGGACATTGACAGGCAGAAGAGGCCGGCCGCGCTCGATGCGGCCTGCCGTGGCATTGCGGGCTCAGGCTAGGTCGATGTCCAGGATTGCCATCGAGAAATTGTAGTCGCCGTCGTCCTCGTCCTTGAAGACGATGCCGAGGAATTCGTCACCGACATAGACCTCGGCCGAGTCTTCCTTGCGCGGCCGTGCCTTGACCTCAAGCTTGGGGTTCTGGAAGACGCGCTTGAAATAGGCGTCCAGCTTTCTGATTTCGTCCGGCTTCAACAGTCTTCTCCGATCATCGGCTTGCTCGTTTGAACGGCGCTTCTGGCACGTCGACAATGGCGATGTAAAGGCAAGCCGGCCTTATTGCACCGGAAGCGGCAGCGCTGCCGGGCAATCATCCGGGGCAACTGCCGGCAAATCAGATATCGAAACTGATGACGTGGTCCATCTTCTGCGACGGCAGAAGCTGGTCCATCTGGCGCGAAGGCTGGTCGCAGCCGGTCTCGCCAACCACGCGGGCCGGCACGCCGGCTACCGTCTTGTTGTGCGGCACAGGCGACAGCACCACCGATCCGGCGGCAATCTTTGAGCAATGGCCGATCTCGATGTTACCGAGAATCTTGGCGCCGGCGCCAATCAGCACGCCGTGGCGGATCTTGGGATGGCGGTCGCCGCCGGCCTTGCCGGTGCCGCCCAGCGTCACGCCATGCAGGATCGAAACGTCGTCCTCGATAACCGCCGTCTCGCCGACGACGAGGCCGGTGGCGTGATCGATGAAGATGCCCTTGCCGATGCGCGCGGCCGGATTGATGTCGGTCTGGAAGACCGCGGACGAACGGCTCTGCAGGTAAAGCGCGAAATCCTTGCGGCCGTGGTTCCACAGCCAATGCGCCAGCCGGTGGGTCTGGATGGCATGAAAGCCCTTGAAATAGAGCACCGGCATGATGAACCGGTCGCAAGCCGGGTCGCGGTCATAGTAAGCCTGTATGTCGACGCGCACCGTGGTCGGCCAGTCCTTGTCGTCGGCGAGCATCGACTTGAAGGTTTGGCGGATGAGATCGGAGCCGATATCCTGATGAGCAAGCCGCTCCGCGATCCTATGGATGACAGCCTCTTCCAGACTCTCCTGGTTAAGGATCGTGGAATAGAGGAACGCGGCCAGCAAGGGGTCGCGGTTGACCGCTTCCATCGCTTCGTCGCGGATCGAACGCCAGATCGGATCGACCGGCTGCAACGCGCTTTGGCGGGAAATGCTGATGCTGTTCATCGACGTCTCGTCCTGCGTCCTGCTAGTCTGCCTGCCATCTGGCCGCACATATAAGCCAGTTCATAGCATGATTGAACTCAATTTTCCTTAGTGCTGTGTCAAATGGATTTGGTTCGCGGGAATTCAAGCCGCCATGGAAAACGAACCCTTGATCGACGATGCCCTGAAAACCGAGCTTTCGGTCCTCTACAAGGCCGGCGATCGCCACTATCACAACCTCACCCATATCGAAGCGATGCTGGAGCTGGCCGATGACTATCGAACGCTTCTGGACGACCCCGAGGCCGTCGAAGCGGCGATCTGGTTCCATGACGCCGTGTATGACAGCAGGGCCAAGGACAACGAAGCGCAAAGTGCCGCCCTTGCCGAGCAAAAGCTCGCCGGCCGCATCGATGCCGGGCGCCTGAGCCGCGTCAGCGCAATGATACTCGCCACCGCCACGCACCAGTTGCCGCTGTTCGACGACGTTGCGGCGACGCGCGACGCCAGCTTGTTCCTCGACATGGATCTTTCGATCCTGGGTGCCGCGCCGGATGCATTCGACGCCTATGAACGCGCGGTTCGCCACGAATATGGCTGGGTGGAAGAGCCGATGTGGCGTGCCGGCCGCGGCGCGGTGCTGAAAAGCTTCCTTGCCCGCCCGCATATTTTTCACACGCAGGAGTTCCGGCAGCGCTTCGAGCCGCAGGCAAGGCGGAACATAGCGCGGTCGCTGCAGGCCTTGACCTGATTTAGATCATTTCGCGACCCGAGATGCTCGTCCCCAAACTCCGGAGCCTCAGAGCGGATTTTCGGCGTAAAACTCCAGCACGCGCTGCTTGAAGGTCTTGTCCCCGACGGCCAGCATATGGTCCCTGCCCTCGATGTGGAAGGCCCTGGCGTTCGGCATCAGCGCCGCAAGCTCGTCCGGCGATCCGCCAATGTCGTCGGTGGTACCGACCGCGATCAGCGTCGGCTGGGCGATGCGGGCAATATCCTGCTCATCAAGCAGTTCCCGTGAGGTCACGATGCAGGCGGCAAGCGCCCGGCGGTCGCTGCGGGTCTGGTCGGCGAAGGCGCGAAAAGAGCGACCGCGCGGATGGGTGGTCGCGGCCGGATCCTCGGCCAGAAGGGCGGCCGCGATCGGATCCCAATCGCCTACTCCATCGATCATGCCGATGCCGAGGCCACCAAAAACCAGCGTCGCCACTTTGTCCGGGTCGGACAGTGCCAGGAAGGCCGCGATGCGCGCGCCCATCGAATAACCCATGACATGGGCGCGCTCGATGCCGAGATGACCGAGCAGGGCTGCCGCGTCCGAAGCCATTTTCGCCGGTGTATAGTCGGCCTCCTCATAGCTCTTGGATGACGAGCCGTGGCCGCGATTGTCGAAGGCAATGGCGCGGTAGCCGGCATCGTTGAGCGTCTTGAACCAGCCGGGCGACACCCAGTTGACATAATGGCTCGATGCAAAGCCGTGGATCATGAGCACCGGATCGCCCTCGCCCGATGCCGGCTGATGGTCGAGGAAAGCCAGATCGAACCCGTCATGAGAGAAAAACTGCATCGGCTACACCACCATCGGCACTCAGCCGCCGCCATTTGGCGCATCGCCGTCGTCCGCCGGCGGCGCGCTCGGACCGGAGACCGTGCCGATGGCCGGATGGCTCAACAGATTGCCATATTCGATGCCGTTCCTGGCGGCCGTGCCGGCCTTGAGTTCAAGTACGAAACGCACGGGTACGCCAGGTGAAATGACGGCCTCGGACTGCGGTACGCCCTGTTTGACAGCCCGGATCTTGCCGTCCTGACCAATAAAGATCAGGTCAAGCGGCATCGACGTGTTCTTCATCCAGAAGCCGACCTGTTGCTGGATCGGAAAAACGAACAGCATGCCATGGTCGTCCGCCATCTCCTGGCGATACATCAGCCCGGCCTCCCGCTCCGCGTCGGTGTCAGCGACTTCAATGGAAAACGAGCGATCTCCGTTTTTCGTCGCCACAACCAGCGGCGCGGGATCGACGGGAAGGACCATGGCCCGGCCATCGGCCGCGCTGGGTACCTGGAAATAGAAGAATGCGGCGGCGGCGACCATGACGGCAGCCACAGCGCACATCACGCCCGCCGTCAGCCCGTTCCTGTGTGTCATATGAAATCCTCGGCCGGATCGCCCTAGTGCGAAACCGGCAAAGTGCCCATATCGGGGTGAATTTCGGCGGCCATAAGGCCTTTGTCACCGCGGCCGAAACGGACAAGCACGACCTGCCCTGGCCGAAGCTCGGTGATGCCGTAGCGCCGCAAGGTCTCCATATGGACGAAAATGTCCTCGGTGCCCTCGCCGCGCGTCAGAAAACCAAACCCCTTGGTGCGGTTGAACCATTTGACCAAAGCGCGTTCGAGCCCGCTCTCCGGAGTCACCGAGACGTGGGTGCGCTGCTCCTGCATTTCCGCGGGATGGACGGCGGTGGTGACATCCATGGAAAGCACACGGAACGCCTGCAGCCCGCGCTCACCCTGCTTGACAAGGCAGACCACGCGCGCGCCTTCCAGGGCAGTCTGGAAGCCGTCCCGTCGAAGGCAAGTCACATGGAGGAGGATATCGCCCGAAACACCGTCATCGGGAAGGATAAAGCCATAGCCCTTGGCCACATCGAACCATTTGATGGCGCCGGCAATCTCGGCCAGGTCGGCATCGCCGCCTTCATCGTGAGACAAAGCGTCGCCAAGGGTATTGGCCCGCCCCGTCAAAGAGGCCTTTTCCCCCATAAGAATGCCCCCTTTATTCAAGAACACCGCAACTGATTCTTGACACCAGATTAACACCGCGGCTTCCGGTGTGTGCAAGACCTGACGTGCCTTTTTTCACGGTTCATTGCGGGAATACCGGATTTGTTCTTTGCCGGCACCGCTTGCCGCCTCACGATTGCCCTTTGACCGGGCCGACCCTATGTTGCGCCGCAACCCAACAGATCGAGGAAAACACATGCGCTATCTGCACACCATGGTCCGCGTCGCCGATGTCGATGCCTCACTCGATTTCTACTGCAACAAGCTCGGCCTGAAGGAAGTTCGCCGCTATGAAAACGAGCAGGGCCGCTTCACGCTGATCTTCCTGGCCGCTTCGGAAGACGAGCAGAGCGGCATCAACGAGAAGGCGCCGCTGGTCGAACTCACCTACAATTGGGATCCGGAAGACTACAAGGGCGGGCGCAATTTCGGTCACCTCGCCTATGAGGTCGACGATATCTACGCCACTTGCCAGCATCTGATGGACAATGGCGTCACCATCAACCGGCCGCCGCGCGACGGCAACATGGCTTTCATCAAGTCGCCTGACGGCATCTCCATCGAGCTTCTGCAAAAAGGCCCAGCGAAGGCCAAGGCCGAGCCGTGGGCATCGATGGCGAATACCGGAAGCTGGTAATCGATCACCTTTTCGAGTGGCCGGCGGCCACTCGATGGTGTTTGGCGAGGTTGTGCCTATCTATGCAGCCATGGCGCCTGCCCGGAAGAGCGGCGCCTCGTATGAGATTGAGCTTCGGAGAACCTTCATGCCGACAAGCCATGCCAATGTCGCCACGGCCCATGCAAGCCGCTATCTGCAACAGCTGTGCAAGCATTGGGCGCACAAGTTTCCCGTCGAGTTCGACCCCAACCACGGCATCATCGACCTTTCACTCGGCCGTACGGTCATGGACGCCGACGGGGCAGCGCTGCACATCACGGTATCGACCGACGAGCCCGCTTCGATCGAGCGCCTCGAAAGCGTCGTTGCCGACCACATCAAGCGCTTTGCGTTCCGCGAAGAACTGGCCTTCGACTGGAAACGCGCCGAGGCGGCATAGTTCGTTCATGCGTGTCGCCGCCGCGCATTTCCGGCGAGACGCATGGATCAATCGCTGCCGGACTTGCCCGCCATCTCCAGCAGCGCCAGCACCGAACGCCAATTGCGTGCCGTGCCCGGCACTTTCAACGTGCGCGGAATGAGGTTGGCGAACACCGATTTGCCGAGCCCGTCCGGCGCGCTGAGGTAGAGCACGTCGCCCTTGACCTCGAAACGCTCGGGACGAGTGCACTTTTCCGCCAACCGCGCCACCTCGTCGGCGGTCGGCTCACGCTCCAGCGCATAGGCGTGGAGCTTTGTGTGGTCGGCGGCCGCTTCCGGATATGGATTTTCGCGCACCAGCCTTTCGAACCATTTGAAATCGCGCACCATGATGCGCGAATGGAAATCCCATTTTGTCTCGAAGGCCGCCTCGATCCGTTTGGTCAGCGCGGCCGCATCACCCTTGTCGGCCCGGAACACGACATTGCCGCTCTGCACATAGGTGGCGACATCGGAAAAGCCGAGATCCTCGAAGAAGGCCCGCAACTCCGCCATCTTGACGATGCGGTTGCCGCCGACATTGATGCCGGAAAACAGGGCGATGAAGATCTTTCCGCTCATATGATGAACCCGGCCAATGTCTCGTTTTCGGTGATGTCCTGATACTGGACGCCCTCGGCCTCGAAATTTGCCTCAAGGAGATCGAAATTGCGCCGATCCTTGGTTTCGATGCCGATCAGCACCGAGCCGAAATTGCGCGCCGACTTCTTCAGATATTCGAAGCGGGCGATGTCGTCGTCGGGACCCAGCATGTCGAGGAAGTCGCGCAGCGCGCCCGGCCGCTGCGGAAAACGGATGATGAAGTATTTCTTCAGGCCCTCGAAGCGCAGCGCCCTTTCCTTGACGTCCGGCAGCCGCTCGAAATCGAAATTGCCCCCAGACACCACGGCGACGATGGTCTTGCCCCTGATCTCCTTCCTGGAAAAATCCTTCAGCGCGTCGATCGCCAGCGCGCCGGCGGGCTCCAGGACCACGCCTTCGATGTTGAGCATCTCGATCATGGTCGCGCAGAGCCGGTTTTCCGGGATGAGCCGCACGCTGTCGGCGGCAAACTCCTTGAGATAGCGCAAAGGTTCGCGGCCGATCTCGGCGACCGCCGCGCCGTCGACGAAGTTGTCGACCTTGGCGAGCTTCAGCCGTTTTCCCGCGGCGAGGCTCTCGCGCAGGCTCGGCGCGCCGGCCGGCTCGCAGAAGACGAAACGCGCCTCGCGGCCCTGATCGGCGAAATAGTGCGTCACCCCGGCGGCGAGCCCGCCGCCACCCACCGGCAGCATGACGATGTCGGGCATGCGCCCGCCCGGCATCTGGTCCGCGATCTCGTAGGCGACCGTCGCCTGACCCTCGATGATATCCTTGTGATCGAAGGGCGGCACCATGTGGGCACCGGATCTTTCGGTGAATTCGAAGGCGGCGCGGTAGCAGTCGTCGAAGAAATCGCCGACCAGCCTGATCTCGACGAAATCGCCGCCAAACAGCCTGGTCTTGTCGATCTTCTGCTGCGGCGTCGTCACCGGCATGAACACCACGCCCTTCTTGCCGAAATGGCGGCAGACGAAGGCGAAGCCCTGCGCGTGGTTGCCGGCGGACGCACAGACAAACAGCTCGGCCTGGTTGCCTTCGCCAAGCGCCTTGCGGAAGAAGTTGAAGGCGCCACGGATCTTGTAGGAGCGCACGGGGCTCAAATCCTCGCGCTTCAGCAGCACCCGCGCGCCGGTCTTCTTCGACAGATAGTCATTTTCCTGCAGCGGCGTTTCCGGGAAGATCTGGCGGATCGCGGAGGCGGCGGTGGCGACGCGCGAGGAAAAGCTGGTCATGGCAAGATCATCCCGGGATCGCCCGCGGGCGAGTTAGAGGAGAACCCTATTACACATCCGGCCCCGCAAGACCATTGCCCGGTCGAGCCCGTGCCCGCAACGGCGCCTTCCCGAAATGCTAGCAAGCACTTGGGGACGTTTGTTCATGCCTCTTCGTCGCGCTGAGCCGCGCATTGGTGGACGCGGAAGTTCGACATCCGGCCAGTTGCAGGTGCCTGACTTGTGCGACGTTGCGGCCTTGCCACCCGCTTTGGCTTTCGCGCAACACTGCGCCCGCGGTCGCGAGGCGCCGACCGCATTTTGGCTGGACACGACTTACTTCCGCCGCACTTCGCCTGCTGGGGAGATATCGCGGAGGGTGGATTGGCCCTTTTTGGGCTCGAGTGGATTTTTGACGTGCATTTGAAGACGATTTGCATTCTTGCGCTTGCGCTGCTGGTGGCGGGCTGCGGCGGCCGCAAAACCGAGGAACTGCTCGGCAGCGCGGTCATGTCCGCGCCGGTGACGGAAATCGCAGGCAACCACTCGATCTTCATTGCCACGACCCGTAAGGCCTCCGACGATCCAAACAAGGTTTTCGACGGCGAACGCTCGGCGACGCTGAACTACGCCCGCGTCAACGTCACCGTTCCCGGTCTCCACCAGACCGGGCAGATCGAGCGGCGCTCACGCGGCAAATCGAACGATCCGGCCAAGTATTTCATGGCTTCCGAAGTCGTCGGCTACGACACGCAGCCGAAATTCGCCAGCGCGCTCAGCGCCGACATAGCGGCACGCGGCGGCCGCGTCATGGTCTTCGTCCACGGCTACAACACCGGCTTCGACGACGCCGTCTACCGCTTGACCCAGATCGTCCACGATTCCGGTTATCCGGGAACGCCGGTGCTGTTCTCGTGGGCCTCGGGAGCCAAGACCACCGACTATGTCTATGACAAGGAAAGTGCCAGTGCCGCCCGCGACCAGCTCGAAGTGACGTTGCGCATGCTGGCGCAGAGCGGCGCGCGGCGCATCGACATCGTCGCCCATTCGATGGGAACCTGGGTGACGATGGAGACACTACGCCAGCTCGCCATCACCGGTGACCGCGACCTCGGCGGCAAGCTCGGCGACGTGGTGCTCGCCTCTCCCGACATCGACGTCGATGTGTTCAAGAGCCAGATGCGCCGCTATGGCAAGCCCGACAAGCCGTTCATCCTGCTGTTGTCTGATGACGATCGCGCGCTGAGATTGTCCGGCCTGATCGCCGGCTCGCGCCCACGCGTCGGCGACTACAAGGATGCCGCGGACCTTGCCTCCTATGGCGTGACGGTCGTCGATCTCTCCAAGGTCAAGGGCAGCGACAGCTTCAACCACACGAAATTCGCCGACAATCCGGCACTGGTGAAGATGATCGGCCAGCGGCTGCGCGAGGACGATGGTTTCGCCAGCGACCGGGACGTGACCGACCGCATCAGCCTGCTTGGGCAGTAGATGCGGCGCAGCGGATTTCGCCGTGCCTGTCCGGCATCGCCGAACGATCGGCTCACTTTGAACTGGACCGCGCCCGCCTCTGGCCTTATCGGAGTATCGAGCGACGTCATGCGTTTGACGTCCCCCTATGCGGGAGCCGACGCGTGGCCTTGGGCTTGAAGAGTTTCGGTGTCGTCGCGTTCGCGCTGCTGGTCGCTGGCTGCGCCGGAAATACGCATGATCTGCTCAACAAGACGACGGTCACCGTACCGGCATCCGATATTGCGGCCACCCATGAGATATTTGTCGCCACCACCCGCCAGAGAGCGGTGAAGGACCCGCGACAGGTCTTCGACGGCGACCGTTCCCTGACCACCAGTTTCGCGCGGGTCGACGTCACGGTTCCGAAGAGCCATCAGGTCGGCAACATCGAGCGCGCCAAGGGTTCCGCCAACAGCAATCCGGCCAAGGATTTTGCGGCCACGGACGTCACCCTCTACGAAGGCGCGCCGCAATTCGCCAAGGCGGTCGGCTCCGACATCGCCATGCGCGGCGACCGGGCGCTGGTTTTCGTGCATGGCTTCAACAATGGTTTCGACGATGGCATCTACCGGCTGACGCAGATCGCCCACGACACCAAATATCCGGGCACTCCGGTGCTGTTCTCATGGGCATCGAGCGCCAAGACGACGGGCTACATCTACGACAAGGACAGTTCCACCGCCGCCCGTGACGATCTCGAGGCAACGCTCAGGATGCTCGCCAAGACGCGCGTCAAGAGCATCGACATCATCGCCCATTCGATGGGAACCTGGCTGACGATGGAGGCGCTGCGCCAACTTGCCATCACCGGCGACCGCGATCTCGGCGGCAAACTGGGTTATGTCATCCTTGCCTCACCGGACATCGATGTCGACGTGTTCAAGAAGCAGATGATCCGTTATGGCAAACCCAACAAGCCGTTCGCCGTGCTGCTTTCGGGCGACGACCGGGCGCTCAAATTGTCCTCGTTCATCTCCGGCGACAAACCGCGCGTCGGCGACTATGGCGATGCCGCCGATCTCGCCTCCTATGGCGTGTCGGTGGTCGATCTGACCAAAACGAAAGGCGGTGACGGCGGCCTCAACCACGCGAAATTCGCCGACAACCCGTTCCTGGTGCAATTGCTGGGCGACCGGCTGCGCACGCCGGCCGGGCTCGCCGCGGACGAGAACCCGGCACAGCTCGCCAATATCGGTCAGGGCCTGGGAAAGGTCGTCGGCTCCGCCGCAGAAGTCATCATCACGACGCCGTTCAAGGTGCTGACCATCGCCACCGGCGGGTGAGCAGCCACGAGCGGACGGCTGGTCTCAGACGAACAGATCGACCTTCTGGAACGTCGTCACGTCGATCAGGCCGACGTCGGAAATCCTGAGCTCGGGAATGACCACCAGCGCCAGCAGCGAGTGCTGCATGTAGGCATTGTTCAGGGAACAACCCATCTTGCGCATCGCCTCGGTCAGTTTCTCGGCCTTGGCGGCGACGATCTCGGCCCGCTCGTCCGACATCAGTCCGGCGATCGGCATTTCGACCAGCGCCAGTTCCTTGCCCCTGGAGAACAGCACGACCCCGCCGCCGACTTCGCCCAGTCGGTTCACGGCCAGCGCCATGTCCTGCTTGTTGGTGCCAACGCAGATGATGTGATGGGCGTCATGGGCGACGCTGGAGGCCATGGCGCAGTCGGCCATGTAACCGAAACCGGAGACGAAGGCATTGGTGACGCCACCCGTGCCCCTGTGCCGTTCGACCAACGCGATCTGACAGACGTCGTTGCGGCGGTCCATCGCGACCAGCCCGTCCTCGACCGGCAGATCGGCCTCCAGGGCCCGCGTCGGTGCCTGGTTCTCGATGACGCCGATCACCCGCACCCGCACCTCGTTGGCGCCCTTGGGTGCCGCGATATCGAAATCGCCGGCCTTCAGTTTCTTGCCCAACTTGACGGTGTTCTTCGCCGTCTTCGGATAATCATAGGCCGGGATATCGATGTCCAGCTTGCCGCCCTTGGCCAGCCTGACGCCGCGCGCATAGACCTCGTCGATGCTCATTGCGGCGAGATCGGAGACGACCAGCAGGTCGGCCAACCGCCCCGGCGCGATCGAACCGATCTCGCGTTCCAGTTTGAAATGCTGAGCGGTGTTGAGCGTTGCCATCTGGATCGCGGTCACCGGCTTCAGCCCCTGCTGGATGGCGTGGCGCACCACCCGGTCCATGTGGCCGTCCTGGACAAGAGTGCCGGAGTGGCTGTCGTCGGTGCAGAGGATGAAATTGCGCGGATCAATGCCGCTCTCCGTCACCGCCTTGATCTGAGAGGCAACGTCGTACCAGGCCGAGCCCAGCCGCAGCATCGCCTTCATGCCCTGGCGCACGCGCGCGATGGCATCCTCGGCCCGCGTGCCTTCGTGGTCGTCCTCTGGGCCGCCGGCGACGTAGCCATGGAACGGCAAGCCAAGGTCACGCGAGGCATAGTGGCCGCCAACCGTCTTGCCAGCCTGAACCGTGGCGGCGATCTCGCCCGACATGACGGGATCGTTGGCGGCGACGCCGGGGAAATTCATCACTTCGCCGAGCCCGATGATGTTTTCCCAGGTCATTGCTTCCGCGACATCGGCGACCGTCAGCTCGGCGCCGGCATGCTCCAGCCCCGGTGCCGACGGCACGCAGGACGGCATCTGCACATGCACGTTGATGGGCATCGCCACCGCCTCGTCATGCATCAGCCGCACGCCCGGCAGGCCCAGCACATTGGCGATCTCATGCGGATCGATGAACATCGAGGTGGTGCCGTGCGGGATGACGGCGCGGCAGAATTCGGTGACTGTGACCATGCTGCTCTCGACATGCATGTGGGCATCACAAAGGCCGGGCACGAGGTAGCGGCCGCCGGCGTCGGCCACCTTGGTGCCCTGCCCGATCGTGTGGCTGGCATTCGGCCCGCAATAGGCGAAGCGGCCGCCCGATATGGCGATGTCGGTGCCGGCGATGATCTCGCCCGAATGGACGTTCACCCAGCGCCCGTTGCGGATGACCAGATCGGCGGGTTTGCGGCCCATCGCGACATCGACCAGATCGGTCGCCATTTCGGTCCACGGTTTGGGTTTTGTCGCGCGGACGGGCGGCTTCCTGATCATCAAAGACTCCTGTTTGTCCGACTGTGCCAAGCCGACGGCGTTTTGGCCAGCGAGGAAGAATGGATTTGCCTGGAGATTGCCGGATTACTCCGGTTTCACGTCAACTTCGACCTTGGCGTCGCCGGCTGAAATCCGCTCGGCGATACGCTCGACCTCGCCGCCCTTGAACGTGCCGCTGACCATGATTTCGCCGCCGCGTATCGGCTCCACGACGCGCGGCGACATCACCACGGCGCCGTCGATGCTGAGATCGACAATCTTGCCGACATTTGCCCCCGTAAACCTGGCAAAGGCTTTGCCGCTGTCGGGAGTGAGCTTCAGGCTGAGCATGGCCTGCCCCGAAACAGAATCGGGAACGGCCACGGCCTTGGCAATGATGAGCGTCAGCGGTTCGGCCACGGCGGCCTGACCGACCAGCACCACCGCCGCGACGGCCGCGACCAAGCGGAACAAGATGCGCATGAAGGATCCTCTCACGATGGCGGTGTTTCGCACGAGGCGCGCGCCACCGCAATCGCGGCAGCACGCTACCCGCCAACTCCTCGAGACCCGCGAGGACGCTAACCGCGTTTGCAGAAATCCGATTCCGTTTTGCCGAAAATCAGGTTAGGCTCCGACCTGGGGTCTATGACTCTTCTCGGGGAGTTCGATGCATCGCCTGATGGTCGCAAGTGCCGGTCTTCTTGCCCTGTCCTTGCCGGCATTTGCTGCCGACGCGACAGTCGATGTGCCGATGACCGCGCCTGGCTTCGACTGGACCGGCTACTATGCGGGCCTGCAGGCAGGATATGGCTGGGGCCGCTCCGAGATCACCACGACGGAAGGCGCGCCGTTTTCCATCACGCCGGACGTCGGCGGTGGGTTCGTCGGCGGCCATGTCGCCGGCCTCTGGCAGTTTGATCAGGCAGTGCTGGGCGCCGAGGCGGACCTCAACTATTCCTCGGTCGACGGCATGGCGCAATCGGGCCTGGGAGATACATTCGGCGCCGACATCAAGTGGTTCGGGTCGGTCAACGCCAAGGCCGGCTTCGCAATGGACCGCCTGCTGGTCTATGGCATCGGCGGCATTGCCTTTGCCGGCATCGAGACGTCGCAGACCTCGGGGCCAGGGTTCGACAACACGGGCACAAATGTCGGCTGGACCGTGGGCGCAGGCGTCGACTACGCGCTGACCGACAAGTTCGTCGTCGGCGCGCAATATCGCTACTACGACTTCGGCTCAGAGAACCACGAGGCACCAGCCCCCTTCAACGACCGCGATCAGAGCGTGAAACTGAACACGGTCGGCATCAATCTCAGCTACAAATTCTGAACGTAGTCCACAGGTGACGTTTTCGGCCCTGGCTTACAACGGCCGCGGCTACTCGCTGGAAAGGGGGCGGCCGGCGCCCCCAAGTGGGCGGGGGGATGGGTTGGCCTGAGAGGCGCCGGCCCAGGCGGATCAGATCCGCCACGCAGATATTTACCGATGCGCGCGGCGCGCATAATTCCGCGATCGCGCCAGTATCGTTATGCCACCTCCTCTGGGTGCGCGTTCGGCCACCGCAGAACACGACTTGACGGGCTGTGTCTGGCATCTGAAAAGGACGTGCCTGCGGACGTGGCGGAATTGGTAGACGCAAGGGACTTAAAATCCCTCGATCTCTGATCGTACGGGTTCGATTCCCGTCGTCCGCACCAGAAAAAGTCTTCAGATTTGTTTTGATTTTCTCTGTTGAACCGCCGCAGCATCATTTAGCCGGCGTGCCACTGCTGCGGATCACTGCTGTAACTCGGACAGCGCCCTCTCCATCGGGGCCATTGAAATCTGGATCGGGCCGGAAAAAGCCACGTCCATGTCGAAGATCAGGTAGATCGCCCCGGCAACCAAAGCCGCCGATGCCGCGTAGGTCGAAACGGTGATCGTATTGCGTGGCGCCCTGAAGCCGAAGCTGGCGAAGATCAGCACCAGCCAGGTAACCAGGAGCGTGATCAGAGGCACCGGGATCGTGCCCTCCGACTGCTCGATCAGCACCCAGCGCAATTCCAGCACTTTCTGCAAATGCTGGCGGGCGTCCTGCACAATGAAGCCATGCGCATCGTCGGTCGGCGCCAGCGCACTCAGCCGGGTGCCGATTTCCGCCAGCAACTGCTCAGAGAGCCGGTTGGCGGCGACCAGCGTCTCGCTCGTGGGCGAAGAATCACCCGCCACACGCTGCACATAGACGACCAGCGGCTGGCGTACCGTGTCGGTTTGCGGGCCATATTGGCGCAAGGTCCTGTCGAGAAGGATCAATTCGGTCGCATAGGCGTGCACGTTGCGGTCGATCGATTCGAAGGTGTTCCTGGCCGAGTTGATCATCAGGCCGAGCATCAGCGAGGTCATGACCCCGAACAGGTTCGCGGCGTGCCGAACCACGGTGTTCGTGTCGTCATCACGATGTTTGGCTGGCAATTTTGGCCATATCGCCGTGCTGGCGAGCGCGGCCACCGTCAGGCATAGGAAGATTACCATTGCGATGAAAGCTTCGCGCATGCCGCTCATTCCGATTGGCAATGGCAAGGCGTCAGTTGATGACCGCCATCACTACTCCGGCGCGTCCTTGCGCCCTGCCGAACGCCTGCTGCGGCCCTTGTGGCCGATATTGCGGCCGTCACCGCCCCGGAAGGCAAGCGAAGCCAGACCCCGACGCACCGAGGTCCCCAGAGCCTTCGATCTTGATGACGGGTGTGTCATTCGATGTAAGTCACCGCACCCGTTTGCAAGTCATAGATTGCCGCGACTATCTTCAGCTTCCCCGCCTTGATCAGGCCGGCTAGGACCTTGCTCGAGGCGGCCAGTCGCCTCGCGGTCCTCCGCGCGCTTTCCTTGGCGGTGTTGTCGACGAAATCACCCGCTTCGCTCCGCGCGGCTATCGCCGCGGGCAGGATCGGTTCGATCATCGGACCGATCGCGCCAGGATAGGTCGCGTTCTTGGTCACTACGTCGCACGCCGCCTTGACGGCGCCGCAGTTTGTGTGCGCGAGAACGACGATCAAGGGTGAGCCGAGCACCGCTGCCCCGTATTCGACCGTACCGAGCGTGGCGGTGTCGACGAGGTTGCCAGCATTCCGGGCGACGAACAGTTCTCCAACGCCGTGACCGCCGAAAATCAGTTCAGGCGGAACGCGACTGTCGGCGCAACTGATGATCGTGGCCCAGGGCGCCTGGTGTGCGGCAACAGCATTCCGCTGCGCGGCAAGGTCTATCGAGCAGAGTTCCGGGTGACCGACGTAGCGTTCGTTGCCGGATTTCAGTGCGGCGAGCGCGTCATCGAGGCTCAGCGCGGTCACCGCACCTTGGGCCGCGCGCGCCCATGTGGCCCCACCAACGCCGAACGCAACGAGCCCCGCGCCGACTTTGAGGAAATCCCTCCGGTCGACCGCTTTGCCATCACAGGTGTAGCACATTCTCAATTCCCCGCCCTGGTCCCCAAGGCATAATATGCGCTTGCTCTAATATATAGCAAGCGATAGGCGACAACGTCAGGATTGATGAGATGGCGGCGGGATGCGAGACGACTAAAGCCACCGGCAACGCAGTGCTGGGTGCCCTCGTATCAACCGGCTTACCGCCTTTAGGTGACCTTCAGCGAGAAATTGCCGTGGATCTGGATGCCCAGTCGCTCGCCCTTTCTCCAGCGCACTTCCGCTCGATAAGTCGCACCGTCCAACGGCACGCGCAGCCGGAAGGTATTTGGCACTTCAACCCCCGCAGCGACACGCAACTCGGCGCCATGCTCATGCTGGTTTCTGACGGCGCAGCCTATTTCGCCATCCTGCGTGATTATGAACGCCTCCTTCAAAACCACCTCGCGTAAGTGCGTTCGACGCTCTACTGGAGGTTCAGAAGGTTTATCGGTCATGGCAAGCCGCCTCCGACGAGCGAAATGCTACCAGACCAAGGTCTGCAGCTCAGGACGCAAAGGTCTGACGTTTTCGCTTAATTCGTGTATCTGACCCTTTGTACGCTCGGCACATTAGTAAATCGTGAAATATATACTCTATGGTCGTCGCCAAAATTGTCACCTGACGCTGAGACACAGACGGCGAAAATGGCATGGGGAAGCCAGGTATGTTCATCGACTTCTACGAAATGCTGGAAATCAGTCCGAATGCCAATTCGGAAACGATAGAACGCATTTTTCGGCATTTTGCCATGCGCTACCACCCCGACAACCAAGTGACTGGGAACGAGTCACGCTTCAGCGATATTCTTGAGGCTCACAACACGCTCAAGGATCCGGTCAAGCGTGCGCAATACGACATTCAGTACAAGGCGCATTTGAACCACCGGGCCGAGCTGACCGATGAGGCGAGCAACACAAAGGGCTTCGATCGAGATTCCGTCATTCAAGCCAAAGTGCTGTCACTGTTGTATGTAAAACGCCGGCAGGACGTCAATCATCCCGGGATAGGCGATGAAGAACTCGAACGAATGTCAGGCTGTCCGCAAGAGCACCTCGAGTTTCACCTCTGGTATCTGAAAGCGAAGGGCTGGATAGCCAGGACGGAAAACGGCACGTTCGCCATAACCGTCGAAGGCGTCGATCGCGTTAATTCCGAACATCATCGTGACGCGGCCACCACCCGACTGTTGGGTCACGCGGGCTGAATTGAGATCGCTCGGTCTCTGATCAAGCCGTCACCGGATTCAGCTTCAGGTGCTGGATCAGGATGATGGTCTTGGCATCGACAATGCGGCCATCGGCGATGCCGGCCAGCGCTTCGTCGAGCGGCATTTCCAGGACCTCGATGTCCTCGCCCTCCTCCGCAGCGCCGCCGCCGGCCGAGATGCGGTCGGCGGGCGAGTAGCGCGCGACGAAGAACCAGAGCCGCTCGGTGACGCTGCCCGGGCTCATATAAGGCGAAAACAGCCGCTCGATGTCCTTCAACCGGTAACCCAGTTCTTCCTCGGCTTCCTTGCGGATGGCGGTTTCCGGATCGTTTTCGTCCAGCAAGCCGGCGCAGGCCTCGATCAGCGGCTCGCGGTGGCCGGTGACATAGGCGGGATAACGGAACTGGCGCACCAGAAGCACAGTCGAACGCTGGGGGTCATAGGGCAGGATCACCGCGCCGTCGCCGCGATCATAGGTCTGGCGGACCTGCGTCTCCCATTGACCGTCACGCCGGCGATAGTCGAGCACGGTCTTTTTCAGGACCGCCCAGTCGTCGGAGAGAACCTCTTCTGAGCGGATACGAACGCGGTCTTCCATATGACACCTCGATGCTGGCTGGCGGACGCAGGCGTAGCCGCGAAGCGGAACAGGCGCAATCCGGCGATTGGTCCAGCGCGCGCTTCACCGTCTCGTGTGTGGTATGGACGGGTGCCGTCGCCTAGATAGCGCATTCCCCTTCCCGGAGTTTTTCCATGACGACATCGCTTTTCCAGCCGATCACCCTCGATGGGCTCACCTTCCCCAACCGCATCGCCGTGGCGCCGATGTGCCAGTATTCCGCCGAGGACGGCTCGGCCAGCGACTGGCATCTTTACCACTGGATGAACCTTGCCATGTCCGGTGCCGGCATGGTCACGGTGGAGATGACCGACGTCGAGCGGCGCGGGCGCATCAGCCATGGCTGTCTCGGCCTCTATTCCGAAGACAATGAAGCCGCCGCGCGGCGCGCGCTGGATGCGGCCAAGCGCGTGGCCGCACCCGGCACTAAGTTCGGCACGCAGCTGGCGCATGCCGGCCGCAAGGCCTCGAACCGCAAGCCCTGGGAAGGCGGCGGCCCATTGCAGCCAAACGAGGATCCCTGGCAGACCGTCTCGGCTTCGGCCATCGCCTACGACGCCGGCTGGAACGTGCCGCGCGCCCTGGACGACGAGGAAATCCTGCAGCTCGTCGAGCGGTTCGCGGACGCCGCAAGGCGGGCCGACCGTGCCGGCTTCGACTTCATCGAACTGCATGCGGCGCATGGCTACCTCATCTTCCAGTTCCTGTCGCCGCTGTCCAACCAGCGCACGGATCGCTGGGGTGGCTCGCTGGAAAACCGGATGCGTCTCGTCGTCGAGATCGCCAGGGCGGTGAAGAAAGCCGCGCCGAAACTGATGCTCGGCGCACGGCTGTCGGTGAAGGATTGGGTCGATGGCGGCTTTGACGTCGCGGACGCGGTGGAGGTGGCGAAAGCGCTGAAGGCCGAAGGCGTCGCCTATCTCTGCTGCTCGAGCGGCGGCAATTCGCCATTGCAGAAATTACCCACCGGCCCCGGCTATCAGGTGCATCTGGCCGAAGCCGTGCGCAAGGGCGCGGGCATCCCGACCCGGGCGGTCGGCCTGATCGACGACCCGAAACAGGCCGAGGCTGTTATCGCCGAGGGTCGCGCCGACATGGTGGCGCTGGCGCGAGCCTTCCTCGCCGATCCGCGCTGGGGATGGCGTGCGGCCGCCACGTTCAGCGAAAAGATTCATCCGGCGCCGCAGCTCGCCCGCTCGGTGACGACGATGGAACATTGGATGAAGGCCACCGGCTGATCCCCCTTTCTCCCGACGCCGGCGCGCTTGCGCAACGGCGTCGCGACCTTTGGGCGCAGGCCGAAGGCCACTTTTGCAACCAAATTGGCTGCTTTGCGTTGCGGCCATGATGATGGACAACAAACCCTTTGAAACGCCGGTCGTGGTCGAGCTTGGCCATGTCGGCAAATATCGCCATATCCGCTCGACCCAGGAGGCGGCCGAGTGCTTGATGACGGTGTGGCCGCTCAATCGCGGGCCTCGTCATCGTGATGCCCTCGACACTTGCCTCAAAGTGCTGGAAGGTTATCGTTCGACAGCGGAAGCGCGCCGGGCACTGATCGAGGCGGCCAGGGAATCGGAAGTGCTGGTGCCCGACGACAAGCTGCCCGACGACCGGCTGCCCGACGACCGGCTGCATTGAGCAGGCGGACCTTTTAACTGGAGGTTTTGATGGCGAAGCTGACTTACAAGATCGTCGAGCATGACGGTGGCTGGGCCTACAAGGTCGGTGCGACCTTCTCGGAGACATTTCCCACCCATCAGGATGCATTGCGTGCCGCCGAGATCGCTTCGGCCGAACAGCAGGTGGCGGGTTCCACCGATGGTATCCAGTATGAGGACGCCGAGGGCAAATGGCACGAGGAACTGGCCGACGGCCGCGATCGGCCCCAGACTGAAATCTCGGATTGATCCAGCCCTGCGCCAGCCGCGGACGCCAGGAGAGACGGCGTCCCGCGGCAGGCAATACACGGCTGGCCTATTTACTTGCCGCAATACTGATCGTTGACGTTGCCCTGGGCGTTCGCATCGGGGCCTGGCGTGCTTGAGGCACAAGGCCCGGCCGGGCCGGGGTTGCCAAGGGTGCTCAATCCAGAGCCGTCGGCGTTGATGCTGCCAGTGGTGCTCTGGTCGATGGCCGACGAATCCTCATTGCCGAACAGCCACCAATTGTGATGGTTGGAATAGGTAGCGTCCGACGATTGGGCCATCGCCGATGTGGCGAGACCGATCGTCAGGACGGATGCTGCGAAAAGTTTCCTGTACATTGATTTTACTCCGTATCTTGATCTTGGCCGCCTTGGGATGCGACACGGGGTAAACCTGACCGTCAGCCGAATGGTTCCCTGAAATTCTCGTGAAGTGGCGGTGATGTCGGGTGACAAAAGCGCGTGCCGCCATGCGCTCGAAGGCTGTGACCTGTTCGGGCGCGACGGATTGCGGCACCACCTCGGCCCTGGTCGCCCTCCGCGACCGAGGACAATCCGGAAGGGCTTGTTCCCATCCTGGTCAAGCCGCGCTTGGTACTGCAATGCAGGTGTGGTGGACGTGTCGGATCGTTCGCCTTTGGACGGCATTGCCGCCGCCCATCCGCCGCGCTATTTCAGGCGACCCGTCCTGCCGGAGCGTTCCATGCCTGAAATCGTCACTGCCGCCATGCTCGTCATCGGCGATGAGATTCTGTCCGGCCGCACCAAGGACAAGAACATCGGCCATCTCGCCGATATCATGACGGCGATCGGCATCGACCTGAAGGAGGTGCGCATTGTTCCCGACGAGGAAGACGAGATCGTCGCGGCGGTGAATGCCGTGCGCGCACGCTATACCTATGTCTTCACCACTGGCGGCATCGGCCCGACGCATGACGACATCACAGCCGATTCGATCGCCAAGGCGTTCGGCGTGCCTTGCGAATACGATGCCAAGGCCTATGCCCTGCTGGAGGCGAGCTATGCCGCGCGCGGCATCGAATACACCGAGGCGCGCAAGCGCATGGCGCGGATGCCGCGCGGCGCCGGCCATATCGACAACCCCGTCTCCGTGGCGCCCGGGTTCCGCATCGGCAACGTCCATGTCATGGCCGGCGTGCCCTCGATCTTCCAGGCCATGCTCGACAATGTCGTGCCGACCTTGAGAGCCGGCACCAAAATGCTGTCGGCCACGGTGCACTGTCCGTTCGGCGAGGGCCTTGTCGGCGGGCCATTGGGCGAGATCCAGAAAGCCCATCCGGATACGATCATCGGCTCCTACCCCAAGTATGGCGACGGCAAGTTCTGGACCGAACTGGTCGTTCGTGCCCGCAGCGCGGAGGCGCTTGAAGCCGCGCGCGCCGACGTCGAGGCCATGGTGGCAGGCTTCGCGGCTGAGGCGAGCTGATCCGCTGCAAACCGGAACCAAGAACGACGCTACGACGTTTCCATGGCGCGGGGCTCGTCGCTCGCACGATCGAGGGGTCATCATGCGTTTCAAGACCATCGTTGCCATTCTGCAGAACGAGCAGGACGCCGAGCGGGTGCTCGACTGCGCCATTCCGCTTGCCAGCCGCTTCGAGAGCCATCTGATCGGCATCCATGCCGAGGCGCTCCCGGTGCCCTACACGTCGGCGACGGGCTTTCCCGATACGGAATTCCTGCAGGTTTCTGCCGACATGAACCGGGAGCGGGCCGACAAACTCCAGGCTGTCTTCCTGAAGCGGATCGAGGATTCCGGCCTTTCCTTCGAATGGCGCAGCCTGGAGAGCTTCTCCGGCGACAGCGCACTGACCGGCATCTCAAGCGTGCGCGCCGCCGATCTCATCATCGCCGCCCAACGCGAGACCGGCGGCGATCCGAGTGCCGACGTCGATACGCTTGTCTACGACGCCGGCCGGCCGGTGCTGGTGGTGCCGAGTGGGGGTCCGCTGGTCACCACCTTCAAACGCGTGCTGCTTGCCTGGAACGGCAGCAAGGAGGCCGCGCGCGCCGCGTTCGATGCCTTGCCTTTCATCATCGAGGCCGAGAAAACCGACATACTGGTCATCGATCCGCCCGATACGCTCGACGAGCGCCCGGAGGCCGCGGGCGCCGAAATCGCGTCGGCCCTGTCGCGCCACGGCGCCACCGTTAGCGTCTCGGTGCAGAAATCGGGCGGCACCTCGGTCGACGACATGATCCAGAACAGGATCACCGAGACCGGCGCCGATCTGCTGGTGCTTGGCGCCTACAGCCACTCCTGGCTGCGCCAGCTGCTGTTCGGCGGGGTAACACGCACGGTGCTGCGCTCGTCGCAGGTCGCGGCCTTCCTGTCGCGATAAGTCCACAGCGATTGCTGCCGGCCACCCTTGCCAAGTCCGGGGGTTTCCAGTTAATTCCGCGCGCATTCCCCTGTTTCTTGCACGCGGCCGCCGCGTGCCGTGGAGTGCGCGAGACATGTCCCTTCCCGAAAAAGCCTTCCCGGTCTCCTGGGACCAGTTCCATCGCGACGCGCGCGCACTTGCCTGGCGGCTTGCCGGCACCAGCAAAGGTCAGTGGAAGGCTATCGTCTGCATCACGCGTGGCGGCCTGGTCCCGGCGGCGATCATTTCGCGCGAACTCGGCATCCGCGTGATCGAGACGGTCTGTGTCGCCTCTTATCACGACTACACCAGCCAAGGGCAGTTGCAGGTGCTGAAGGAGATCACGCCGGCCTTGCTGGCCGACGATGGCGCCGGCGTGCTGATCGTCGACGACCTAACCGACACCGGCAAGACCGCCGGCATCGTGCGGGCAATGATGCCGAAGGCCCATTTCGCGACAGTCTACGCCAAGCCGAAAGGCCGGCCGCTGGTCGATACGTTCGTCACCGAGGTCAGCCAGGATACCTGGATCTATTTCCCTTGGGACATGGGTTTCACCTATCAGAAGCCGATCGCCGACGATCACGCCGGCTGATTCGCGGCAAGCTGCTTTTTTCCAATCAAGCCAGCGCCGACGGCAATATTTGCTTGCGCGAAGGCATCCGCCGCCAAGATATCCTGTGAAATCGACCCTTGTTGGCGGAAATCAGCCAGCGTGACCGAAGTTTTTACTTTTATTGGTCACAATTAGCCGTAAGATTCATGAGACGGCAAACGATTCTGGAGGCTGGGGCTAGCTTCTCCGATGTTGACACGGCCAACGACGCACAACCACCTTGCTGAAAGGGTCAGGCGACTCTTTGGCACGGCGCCGTGCCGTCTGCAGGTTGCCGCCCTGCCCTGGCGCGATGTCGGGAACGGCGTCGAGGTCATGTTGATCACCAGCCGTGATACTGGCCGCTGGGTGCTTCCAAAAGGCTGGCCGGAAGCCAGGGAGCCGCTCTGCGAAGCGGCCGCCCGCGAGGCCGCCGAGGAAGCCGGTTTGCGCGGAAACATCTCTCATCTCGAAGCCGGCCGCTATTTCTATGCCAAGGTGCTGGCTTCGGGCGAAGAAGTGCCTTGCGAGGTTCTGGTGTTCCCACTGCACGTCGACAAGATCGCGGACCGCTGGAAGGAAAAGCACTCCCGCACCCGCAAATGGGTCAGCTCCAGCGAAGCGGTGCGCATGGTCAATGAACCCGACCTTTGCCAGATCATCGCCTATTTCTGTGCCGACCCACGCAGGTTCTCCTGATCGACGCCTTTCGCGGCAGACGCACAACCTTGTGCCGCAAGGGTTTGCTAATTTTTGGTGGTTAGGATCGATCGTTCCTGGCGTTTGATCGATGGCGAATCCCGCAGACCCACTTCAGCACGACCCCGGCGAGCCGCAGCGCGAGCATCGTCCGCGCGTGCTCAAAGGTGGAACAGTCATCACGGGGATCCAGAATTCCGAAGTCGCCTGTACGGTGCGCAACCAGCATGCGGGCGGCGCCGAACTGAAGTTACCGGCCGAAGCCAGGGTTCCCGATCATTTCCTTCTCTACATACCGCTCGACGGCGTCGCCTATCGCTGCGAGGTCCGCTGGCGCCGCAGCGACCGGATCGGCGTACAGTTCAACGGGACCGAACCCAAGCCGAAGCTACACTACGGCTGAGGCCCGGCTCACCGGCACGGCTGGCTTTTTGCGGCATCCCAGCAAATGTTTCGCAGCGCCCGTGCCGCTGGCCAACGATCGCACCGGCTTACCGCCGGGCAGATGGCCGACGGGTCGATTCTATCCCCGTTATCCACATGTGTGACACACAAGATGTTGGGGTCACAAAAGCTACGCAAACGAATCCTTGACGGCTCGAAACGAGTCGCCTTTTATAGGCCATGCGCTCCTGTTGAGAGCGCGACCGGAAAGTTCTGAGCCCGGTCTTTTTCCCGGATTATGTGCGTTTTGCCCGCATTTCCGCCTGTTTACGAGGCCGGCGGAAGCGTTGGGATCGTGGGTTGGGTGGGCGACGAAAGGGAGAATTGTCGGACTGGAATAAATTGTCTGTTAATACTATATTTAGTGTTTGCAGCTAAGTTCGACGCTAGATAGTGTGAATTTCCCTCGAGTGAGGGAATCGAAAAATTCAGTTTTGAGGGGCCCGCGGGCCGGTTGGCAGCCTCGGCAGATGCCTGGCAAGGCGTATTGTCGTGTGCGTGGCCGAGCCTGCGAAGAGGAGATGCCGCATTGTTCGCAATGCCGGCAAACGGCGGACTGCGCGTTTCGTCTTTTGGGGCAGAAATCCCCTGATGAAAGCGCTATATGTAGACAAAAGGGACCGGACCAATGCGCATCGAGCGTCGTTTCACCAAGCCAGGACATGCAGGCCAAGAAGGGGCCGCTTATGCGGAGATCGAATTCCGCAAGGCGCTTTCCGAGATCAAGAATCCCGATGGCTCGGTGGTGTTCCGCTTGGACAACATCGATGTGCCTGCGCAGTTTTCCCAGGTCGCCGCCGACATCCTGGCTCAGAAATATTTCCGCAAGGCCGGCGTTCCCGCGCGCCTGAAGAAGGTCGAGGAGAACGACGTCCCCTCTTTCCTGTGGCGTTCCGTCGCCGACGAAGCCGAACTCGCCAAGCTTCCCGAGGCCGAGCGCTACGGCTCCGAGATCGACGCCCGCCAGGTCTTCGACCGGCTGGCCGGCACCTGGACCTATTGGGGCTGGAAGGGCGGCTACTTCAAGGCGTCGGAGGAAGACGCGCGCGCCTTCCGTGACGAGCTTGCCTATATGCTGGCGACCCAGCGCGTCGCGCCGAACTCGCCGCAATGGTTCAACACCGGCCTGCACTGGGCCTATGGCATAGACGGTCCGAGCCAGGGTCACTTCTATGTCGATCCGTTCACCGGCAAGCTGACCAAGTCGAAATCCTCCTACGAGCATCCGCAGCCGCATGCCTGCTTCATCCAGGGCGTGCAGGACGACCTCGTCAACGAGGGCGGCATCATGGATCTGTGGGTGCGCGAGGCGCGCCTGTTCAAATATGGCTCCGGCACCGGCTCGAACTTCTCGCTGCTGCGCGGCGAAGGCGAAAAGCTGTCCGGCGGCGGCCGCTCGTCCGGCCTGATGAGCTTCCTCAAGATCGGCGACCGCGCCGCCGGCGCCATCAAGTCGGGCGGCACGACGCGCCGAGCGGCGAAAATGGTCATCGTCGACGCCGACCACCCCGATATCGAGGAATTCATCGACTGGAAGGTCAATGAAGAGCAGAAGGTCGCCTCGCTGGTGACCGGCTCCAAGATCGTCAAGAAGCATCTCGAAGCGATCATGAAGGCCTGCGTGAACTGCGAAGGCCATGACGACGACTGCTTCGATCCGGCCATCAACACGGCGCTGAAGCGCGAAATCAAGTTGGCCAAGAAATCGGCTGTGCCGGAAAACTACATCTACCGCGTCATCCAGTTCGCCAAGCAGGGCTACACCTCGATGGCGTTCAAGACCTACGACACCGACTGGGATTCTGACGCTTATCTCACCGTTTCGGGCCAGAACTCCAACAATTCGGTGTCGCTGAAGGACAATTTCCTGCGCGCCGTTGAAGAGGACGCAGACTGGCATCTGACCGCCCGTAAGGACGGCAAGGTCTTGAAGACACTGAAGGCGCGGGACCTCTGGGAAAAGATCGGCTACGCCGCCTGGGCGTCGGCTGATCCCGGCCTGCACTTCAACACCACGATGAACGACTGGCACACCTGCGCTTCGGCCGGTGCGATCCGGGCCTCCAACCCGTGCTCGGAATACATGTTCCTCGACGACACGGCCTGCAATCTCGCCTCGATCAACCTGCTGCCCTACCGCAACACCGACGGCACCATCGATATCGCAGCCTACGAGCACACCGTGCGGCTGTGGACCATGGTGCTGGAAATTTCGGTCATGATGGCGCAGTTCCCGTCGAAGGAGATCGCCAAGCTCTCCTACGACTACCGCACGCTGGGCCTCGGCTATGCCAATATTGGCGGCCTGCTGATGACGTCGGGCATTCCCTACGATTCCGACGAGGGCCGCGCCATCTGTGCCGCGCTGACCGCCATCATGACCGGCGTCGCCTACTCCACCTCGGCCGAGATGGCCTCCGAACTCGGCGCCTTTCCCGACTATGACCGCAACGCCCAGAACATGCTGCGCGTCATGCGCAATCATCGCCGCGCCGCCTATGGCGACAAGGACGGCTACGAGAAGCTGGCCGTCAATCCTGTGCCTCTCGTCGCATCGGACCTGAAGCAGCAGGATCTGGCCATCCATGCCAAGGCCGCCTGGGACCGCGCCATCGAACTCGGCGAGGAGCATGGCTACCGCAACGCACAGGCAACCGTGATCGCGCCGACCGGCACGATCGGCCTGGTCATGGATTGCGACACCACCGGTATCGAGCCCGATTTCGCCCTGGTGAAGTTCAAGAAGCTCGCCGGCGGCGGCTATTTCAAGATCATCAACCGCGCCGTGCCGGAAGCGCTTCGCACGCTGGGCTATTCCGAGAGCCAGATCGCCGAGATCGAGGCCTATGCCGTCGGCCACGGCAATCTCAACCAGGCGCCGGCCGTCAACCCCGGCTCGCTCAAGGCCAAGGGCTTCACCGACGACAAGATCGCGGCGCTCAACGCGGCGCTGAAGTCGGCCTTCGACATCAAGTTCGTCTTCAACCAGTGGACGCTCGGCGCCGACTGGGTGAAGGAGACCTTCGGTTTCACCGACGAGCAGCTCAACGACTTCTCGTTCGAAATGCTGCCGGCGCTGGGGTTCTCCAGGAAGGACATCGAGGCCGCCAACATCCATGTCTGCGGTGCGATGACGCTGGAGGGCGCGCCCTTCCTCAAGGCCGAACACCTCCCCGTGTTCGACTGCGCCAGCCCCTGCGGCAAGATCGGCAAGCGCTCGCTGTCGATCAACAGCCACATCCAGATGATGGCGGCGGCACAGCCCTTCATTTCCGGCGCCATCTCCAAGACCATCAACATGCCGAACGACGCGACGGTGGAGGATGCCAAGAGCGCCTACATGCTGTCGTGGAAGCTGGCGCTGAAGGCCAACGCGCTCTACCGCGACGGCTCGAAGCTGTCGCAGCCGCTCAATGCCTCGCTGCTCGCCGATGGCGAGGAAGACGAGGACGAGGCGATCGAACAGCTGGTCGCGGCACCGGCGGCGGCGCGCGCGGCGCAGATCACCGAGCGCATCGTCGAACGCATCATCGAGCGCGTGTCGCGCGAGCAGGAAAAGCTGCCCGGCCGCCGCAAGGGTTATACGCAGAAGGCCAAGATCGGCGGCAACACCATCTTCCTTCGCACCGGCGAATATGACGATGGGCGTCTCGGCGAGATCTTCATCGACATGAACAAGGAGGGTGCCACCCTGCGTGGCCTTCTCAACAACTTCGCCATCGCGATCTCGCTTGGCCTGCAGTATGGCGTGCCGCTCGACGAATATGTGCACGCCTTCACCTTCACCAAGTTCGAGCCGGCCGGCATGGTCATCGGCAACGATGCCATCAAGAGCGCGACGTCGATCCTCGACTACGTGTTCCGTGAGCTGGCCATCTCCTATCTCGGCCGCAACGATCTCGCCCATGTCGACCAGTCGGATTTCTCCAACACCGCACTGGGCCGTGGCATCAGCGAAGGCAAGACCGACGCCGTTTCCAAGGGCCTGACCCGCGGTTCGCCAGTGAAGCTGGTGTCGAGGGCAAGCGGCAGTGAGCCGAAGGGCTTTGCCGGCTCCGGCACCCCTGCCCGCTCGGCGCCGACAGCCTTCTCCGGCTCCAACGTGCTGGCGCTGAAGCCCGCAACCGACGAGGCGGTCGCCTACAAGCGCGACTACGAGGAGCGGGCTAGGGAATTGGCGGAAGACATCGCCTTCGAGGAAGCGGCCTCCGATGCCTCGACCGATACCACCGCGGCGCTGTTCACCGACACGGCGGCCCATGAAGCGGCCGAAGCGAAGAAACTCGCCGCCGACCGCCGCGCTAAGTCGCTGCTGCAGGGCTACACCGGCAATTCCTGCTCCGAGTGCCAGAACTTCACGATGGTGCGGAACGGGACGTGTGAAAAGTGCGACACTTGCGGTGCTACGAGCGGGTGCAGCTGAGGGCTGAAGGCGTATCGAGGGCTGCCGCGATGAGTCGAATTGCCAAATTTTGCAGAGATTGCCGAGCTGAAGCAGGGCTCAGGCTTTATGAGGCAGCATACAAGCTTCAAATGTCGCCATCCGAACTCTGCAGTGTGGAAAACGGGGAGAGTGTTGCTACAATTCCCCAGATCGAGGCCATGGCACAGTTTTTCGGTGGCAACCTCGACTTCCTCATGCATTGGTATGAGCAGGATGAGCGGGACAGACGCAAACGAGTCGAGCCGCCTGCTTCGGGCTCGGTATCGAACCCATTGGCGGTCGATTTGACGAATGTCGTCTTTCTCATGCGATACAAGGATCGCAGATGGCTGACGAATTCTACGTCGGAAGAGCCCTAAGTGCCTCAGCTTTGGCCCGCATCGCAGATGCGGTGCGGGCCAAATTTGGAGTAGCAGATGAAACATGGGTCGACGTAATAGATATCGTTGAACTTGAGCTGCCTAAAATCATAAAAGATTATAGCTTTGTTGTAAAATCAGACAAAGAGATGACCACACCGGCTTACACGGATTATAATCCTGTAAGTATAGTCGTGTCAGAAAGCGTGTATATCGCAGCGTGCGAAGGCGATGACCGCTCCCGCATGACGATAGCGCACGAGCTTGGCCACGTTTTACTTCATTCAGATTTCTTCAATTCTAAGTTCAATATGCACAGATCCGAACATTCCGAAAAGCGAATTGCCCAAGCCACAGGAATGCACAGCTCGGAATATCAAGCAAAAAGATTTGCTGCGTATATTTTAGCTCCGCAGTCTATATCAAAAAAATACTCTGACCCAAAGAAACTAGCCTCCGACGCTGGAATTTCCATAGCTGCAGCAAGGATAGCCATAAAAGACGCCAACAAATATTATATATAGTTTCTTTGAAATTAATCGGGCTCCCAGCGCCTACCGCTACGGCAACACCCGCAGCGTCTGCTCATCAAACAACGGCTCATCCTGGCCCACGCGGACGAACAGCAGCTTGTGTCCCTCACCTGCCGGCACCTCGAAATACTGGATGCTATCCGGCATTTCGCCCCAGTCGCCGCAGGGCGGTTCGGGGACCTCGTCAGGGTCGGCCTGCGCCTTCAGCTCTTTCGCATAGGCGGCGTCGGGACTGAATGTGTAGCGTTTGACGCCGGCGGGCACGGTGCCCTCCGTGTAAGGCGCGAGCACGCAGCGGGCGTTGACGGCCTTGTCGGTCTTTTCCAGGAACAGGCGCCGCATGGCAGCCTCCGCGGTTTCGCCAGGCTGGATGTCGAACATCTCGACAAGCGGATCTGGCGCACCGCCATCGCTGTATTTGATGGCGAGCGCATTGCCGACAAACTCGAAATGGATCTGGCGAAAGCCGAAATCGCAGCGCTGCGCCCAAGCGGCCAGACCGATCGCCTTGTCGGCCAGTTTTTCCCAGACGCATTTGTCGATCGGCGGCCGCGATGGTACCGGCTCCTCCGCACGCGCCCCGGCAGATATCGTCACGGACGCGAACAGGGCGTAGGTCCAGACGATCGATCTCATGGTGCTATTCATTGCTGCATCCTGTCAAAGTGAAGGCATCCCAGGCCGAGCCATCCGGATTAGCATTGGCGAAATCGGGCCATTCGCTGAACGTCGCACCGAAATCCGGCAGCAACAGCCCTTTCGGCGCCGGTGTCGCATCGCGAGAGTTCAACTGCTCGGCGCCGCCTCCGGTCAGGGCATAAACCTGCCCGTCCCATATCCGGCAAAGCCCGCTGTCGTCTTGCAGACCCGCTTCGCGGTCGTCGTCCGTGCAGGGGTGGCGGATGGTACCGAGCGGAAACGAATTCTTGCCGTTGGTCCAGGTAATATCGGCCGGCAGGCTTATGCCGGTATGAGGCACGGCCAGCGAGAACACCTGCGTCGTCAGTGCCGCCGGTTCGTTGCCCAGCGGCCGGAATTGCATGACCGCGCCCGAGCGTGGCTCCTGGTAGGTGGCGTGGCTCAGGAGGCATTCCTTGGCGCCCGCCGCTTGCATGAGCCCGAGCGAACCCAGGGCAACGAAGGCCAGTTTGCGAATGATCATCGAAATCTCGGGCAATCTGTTGTGAAGCAAGGCCGGCTGCGTGCCGGGCCGCACAGTCGCATCATCGGTACAAAACCATAAGCGAAATCCGGAACCGTTGCGTTTATCGCGCCTCGATCGAAAACTTGCGCCACACAAACCCGCAATCTGTATGATCGAACGCAGCGGCCCAGGAGACAAAAGATGCAGCGTTTGGCACTGATCATAGCGACCTCCGCAACTGCGATTGTGCCGGCCGTAGCGGCAGCGCCCTATGTCGGGACGTGGTCCAGCGATAGGTTGAACTGCCATGCGACCGCCGACGTCCAGCGCCAGACTGTCTTCACTGTGGATCAGTCGGCCCTGTCGTTTCCCAACCTCGGCTGCGAGCACGCGATCTTTCGCAAAACCGCCATCGGCTGGGTGGTTCGCGCCAGCCAGTGCTACGGCGCGGCCCCATCGCTCGACGAGCCATTTTCTCGCACCATCCATATCAAAATCGACGGCGCGACGGTGCGGTTGAGCTGGCGCGGATTCGACAGCGGACCTCTCGTGCGCTGCTCAAGGCGGTGACACTCAGACCAACCCGACCAGCAAGGCCGCGCCGCCGAGAAAGCCTGCCGAGCAGACCCACAGCAGCCATAGCCCACGCACCCGGCATTCGAGCACCGCCGAGGCGGGGTTGGCGGGGTCATAGCGAACGTCGACCTCGCTGCCCTCGACATAGCGCCGCGCCTGACCGCCGACGAGGCCGGGCAGCGAGGCCGTCACGCTGGCGCCGAAAGCGACGCGATCGGCGCTGTAGCGCTGTCCGGCGACACCATAGCTGTAGACGATGCGGGATTTGAACACCGTGCGCCAGGGCCGGTACCCACCGCCCTCAAACCGGTCGCGGGTCTTGATTGCCTGCAGGCCGGACGCATCGATACGGCCGGCAGCGGTCGGCCATGTTGCCGCTTGTCCGGCCATCGATCTTTGGGCAAAGCCCATGCGCAGCACAAAAAGCCCCATGAACAGCAGGAATGCCGCCGCACCGAGGTTCCGCGGCTTGGGCAGATGCGGCCCGATAGCCTCCAGCACGCCACCGACCGAAAACACCAACACCAACGCACCGACCACGAGCCCCGCCGAAAGCTGGACCATGAACTTGAAGGCGCCGTCCGGCATGGTGCGCTCGATCACGGCCTTGCCCGGGCTGGACGGGTCATAGAACACGGTTACCGCCGCGCCACGCGGAAACCGCGCAAGAGTTTCCGCGACTTCGAAATTTCCGAGGTTCTCCTGCACGCTGTAGTGCGAGCTTTGAAATGTCTTGCCGCCCACCTTGTACTCATAGGTGATGGCCGGAAAATTGCGGATTTCGGTCGAGGTGCTGCTCTCCGAGCCGGTACCCGAGCTTGTCACCTCGCGCGCCTCGACGCGCGACGAGACGATCTTTCCAGGCGTCGGCAACCAGCGGCTGGCCGCCTTGACCTCGAGCCATTTCAGGAAGGTGACGATCGACAGCATGCCAGCGACCGCGCAGGCAAAGCCGACCAACAGAAACTTGAGCTCCAACTCGTCCCCCCGACGACTAGAGTACAGCAGCACGCATATAGACAGCATGGCGAGGGCAATGTCTCGTCTATTCGCAAGATCAGGAAATGACCGCCGGCAAGGTTCAATGCTGTCGCGTGGCCATGGGAGCGGCGACCAGCCGCTATTCGGCATCCTCTATTGCCATGACACGAACATAGCCCTCCAGCTGAAGGGCGCGATCCCGGATGATGTTGGTGGCGTCGGCTGCCTGCATGGGCACGTACATCGTGCCTTGCCTTGTTTCATAGAGAGCGCCCCGGGTCTTCGCCTCGCTGTCGCGGAAGGCCAGCCAGGCGCGTTGTGACAGGCGAAGATTTTGCGCTGCCTGGCGCGGTAATTTGCGCAGGAGTGTCGCATAGGCGGCATTCATGCGGCGATCGTAGTCGCTTGATGCCGTGGCCTCGCAGTCGGTTTGGCCTGCTGTAGAGCCATTGGCTGGCTTATTCAGGCAGCGGTCGAGCGTATCGGCGGTGGGGTCTTTCAGACCCGCGGCCATCGGGCTCGCGGGCAACAGCAATGTCAGCAAGCAGACCAGTGCCCCACCGAGCCGAAGCCTCACACCGATGTTCTCCATCTTGCCTCCGAGGACGTATCCGAAGCACGGTGGGGACCGCGCCAGGAACTGGTGGCCAATGCGGCGGGCCATCCGCACGATGACGTGATAAAAGGACGATCGATCCGATCGGACGAAGATCCAGGAGACAACAGCCGGGACGATGCGCATGAGCGAACAAACCGAAGATGACACCGATATACTGAACCAGCTCGCCTATGTCAGGGCCGATCCGACCCAGCACGACACGTTGACCCTTCTCGCCATGATCGATGCCGCGATCGCCGAGATCATGGGCTTGAGGGCGCGGCTGCGGTTGAGCGAGGAAAAGAACGGCGGGAGCAACCAGTTCCAATAGGTGGACGGGACGAGCGCCGACGCGAAAGCATCGGTTCTAATCCGCGTCGGCCATCATGGCCCGACCTCCGCCGCCGGCCCAGGCGCGCCATTGCCGCTCATCGCCATGGAAGACGTTGAGATCGATGCGGCCTGTTACGCCATGCGACAGGCCAGAGCCGGAATACTGCCAGAACAGCCATTTGCGATCGGGATAGACCTTTGACGGATGCCGGGCCACGGCGCGCAGCCAGAACGGGTAATCCGGGAATGCGCCCTGAAGGTTGTCGCGATAGAAATCGGGCGCCGTGTAGATGATCGGCCGCTGGCCGTAATGGCGCTCCAGCTTGTCCATGAACACCTGCATCTTCTCCAGGACCTTTTCGCGCGACGGGCGCCGCTGGCAGCTGGAGTCGCCGTTCCACTCGACGTCGATCACCGGCGGCAGCGCGCCGTCGACCTTCGGCACGTTGCGGATGAACCAGTCGGCCTGCTCGCCGGCGGTGCGGCACCAGTAGAAGAAATGATAGGCACCGCGCTTCAGGCCCGCCGCGTCGGCATCACGCCAGTTCTTCATAAACAGGGGGTCGAGGTGGTCGCCGCCGTCGGTCGCCTTGATGTAGGCGAAGTTGGCGCCCTGGGCGCGCAGCTTCTCCCAGTTGACGTTGCCTTGCCAGCGCGACACGTCCACCCCGTGCACGGCAAGGTGACGGGGCGACGAGCGGCCGAAATTGATCGGCTTGGCATCGCGGAAGCCATAACGCGTGACCGGGCCGGCCAGCATGGACGGTGCCGCCCGCGACAACAGCTTCGGCGGCGACACCAGGGCTGCCTCCTCGATCGGCGGCTCGACGCTGTCGGGCAGTTCGGGTGCGGGAAACGCCACCGTCTCTTCCTCGGCAAGGCCATAAGGCCGAGCGGTGGTATCCTCTGCCGCAGCCTCAATCCGCCTGCGCGCCGCGTTTGCCCTGGCCACCGGAACGGACGCGATCGGCGCGCTTGGACGCACCACCGAACTGGTGACTTCATTGGACGGCTTCTGCATGTCGAGCGCATCCATGCCCGATGTCGACGAACAGCCGGCAAGGCAGAGCGATGCGATCACGAAACTCACGACGCCTGGTAACCGCATCTGGACCTGTACTCGAACACAACAGACCGAAGGCGACGGCCGACGGACAACCAGACGAGTTATGAACGAGAAATTACCAATAAAGTTTGAATCAAGTTTTTTACCATAGCTGTGGCCGCGTTCTGACAGTCGTCGGCAGCGGCCCGGCCAAGCCTTGACAGGGCCATGATGTGGCTGTTGAGAACGGGGTGCGGCGCGGCGGCCCTGCCCGCGCCAAGGGCCGCAAGCTGCCGGTCGAGAATTATTACGGCTGGCTCGTCGACGGCAAGCTCGACGAACTCAGGATCTTGCTCGACAGGGCAGCTGAGGAACACTTTCAACACGGAGCTTGCGTGCAGTCGTTCATCGACCAGAGCGTATGTTTCATCGAGAACCATCAGGCCTGGGCGGGTCTCGTGGTCGGGTTGCTGGCCTTCGGCGAGTCGCTGGTGCTGGTCGGCATCCTGTTGCCTGGCACCACGGTGCTGATCATCGTCGGCGGACTGGTGGGCGCCGGTATCGTCCAGCCTCTGCCCGTTCTCCTCGCCGCGATGTTCGGCGCGGCGCTTGGCGACACCATCTCCTATTTCCTCGGCAAATGGCTGGGGCGTGGCGTCGTCCACAAATGGCCGCTCAACCGCTATCGCCGCGAGACTGCCAGGGCGCGCCTGTTCTTCCACCGCTACGGTGTCGCCGCCGTTTTCGTCGGCCGCTTCTTCGGTCCGGTGCGTGCCACCGTGCCGCTGGTCGCCGGCATGATGGGCATGAACAGGCGGCGCTTCCAGGTCGCCAACATCCTGTCGGCGATCATCTGGGCGCCGGTCGTGCTGTCGCCTGGATGGCTGGTGGCGAAAGGAGCCGACAATCTGCCCGAACTCGACGCGACCAGCCTGTTCGGCCTGGCGGTGATCGCGGCCATGGTGGTGGCGATCATCGTCGCCGTGCTGGTCGTCAGACTGCGCGGCAGGCATGATGCACGGATTTAGCGCGTCTCGCGATTGAGGGCGCCGTGCATCAGCCGCGCTTCCTGAAGACGCCGATCATCGGCCCCAGATTCCAGTAGTCGTCGTTGCGACCGATGGCCGGAGCGAGCAGGCTCGATATCGTGCCGTCGAGAAAGAGCGCGTTGTCGCAGCCGAGCGCGTCGCGAAACAGGCGGGCGAAGGCATGGAACGTCACCGTGCCGTTCGAGATGGCAAAGACGGCAACACCGTCCTTTCGCACTCCGACGCCGTCGCGGCTCTTGCGCGAGGTGCCGTCGGCCTGGAATTTCGGGTGAAGCTGGCCGTCGATCACCAGCATTGGCCCTGATTGTGTCGCATAGTCGGTGGCTGGCCGCTGCCTGACGAAGTCCTTGGTCGCCCGCACCTCGGCCTTGCCGCGGCTGATATAGAAAATGCCATTCGGCTGCAGCGAAAAATTGCCGCTTCCCGATCCCGTTTTCACACCGGCCATTTCCTGGCCGCGTTCGACGTAAAGGCCGACCGGCCTGAGATCGGGGTGGTACATGCCGGCATTGATGGCAAACAGCATGGTCCGGCCCGCCATGCGCTGGGCGTTGTCGAGATTGTGCAGCGACTGAAAAGGCTTGCCTGCCGGGTCTTTCCAGAACAGTTCGATCGAATAGAGCTTCGGATCGACCTCGCAGACGAGGAAGCTCGTAGCCTCGAAGGAGACGTCGCGGCACGGCGGCACCGAAGCGAACCACTGGCCGAATGCCGCTGTCGTGGCGACCGCGTACGGCAACGCGGCCTTGAACAAGCTCAGCAGCAAGGGCGCCGAATAAAGGACGGTCAAAAAATCCATGCGCGTTCCGGATTGCCATTCCAACGAACTGTCGTGGATAGCACCGCTTGCCGGCACGATGAAGGATTTGCTGAAAGAAGTATGGTTATCGCCCGGACGTCGGCAGCGACTATTTGACGGCGCTGACCAGCTTCTCCTCGCCGGCAAGAATAGAGACCCAGCGCCCGGCATTGTCGCTCGCCTGTCTTTTGAGATAGCGATACGGGGTCTGGTTCCAGAGGCGAACCTTGTCGACGAGATTGTCGAGGATGAAGTCGCCCTTGTCGGTGCGCACCGTCAGCACGGCATGGCCTTCGCCGTCCGGCTTGCGAACCACCGTCATCAGGAGATTGGCTATGGCGATGCCCAGGCTGTTGAGCTCACGCCGCTTTTCCAGCGCGTAATCCTCGCAATCGCCGAAGCCATTGTCCGGATAGGCCCACCATTCCTCCTTGCCGTAATTGTCCATGTCGCTCATCGGCTTGACGCGCGCGTTGACCGAGAGGTTTACGGCGCTGATCTCCCGCAACAGCTTGCCAGTCATCTGTTCCGGCTCGCTGTCGGATGAACGGATCGAGCACTCGGCGGCATGAATCTTGCAAAAATCATAGTGGCCAATCGGCTGGGACGTCGAGCCGCCGATAGCCATGGAAACGGGAGCCGTGTAAGCGGAATTCGCCGCCGAACAGAAAGCAATCAGGGCAATCGCAAGCCCCAGCCCCTTCGCCTTCCGGCGCCAACCCATCGAGGATGCCATCCGGCCCCGCCCATCTGTTTTGTTAACAGAACGTTAAGGGCGGTTGTATCCCGAAGTCAACCAAACCGGCCGATCACATCTTGGAGGGACGCCGCACGCCCCTTCGAGGGTTGCAGCAGCGCAACACCGAGGTTCGGGCTAGGGAGCTAGACGAGCCATCCCATCGCCACCCCCAGCAGCAGGACGACGCCAAGCAGGCCACGGTAGATGACAAAGGGCCAGGCGGAGAAGCGTTCCAGCACACGCATCAGGCCCCAAATGGCGAAGAAGGCCGAAATCGAGGCGACGAGCAGCCCCAGGCCAAGAACCGACCATCCATGGGCATCGAGATGCACCTTGTGCAGTTCCCACAATTCCTTGAGGCCGGCGAGCGCGATGGCCGGCAGCCCGAGCAGGAACGAGAAGCGTGCCGCCTCGGCCCGCTTGAAGCCGAGCCCCAGTGCCGCCGTCAGCGTCGAACCGGAGCGAGAGACGCCCGGGATCAGCGCGCCGACCTGGGCGACACCGACAAGAAGCGCGTCGGCGAGCGACGCTTCGCCGATGGTGCGCTTGTGGCGGGCGAAAATCTCGGCCAGGGCCAGCAGGATAGCCATGCCTATGCAGGCCCAGCCAATCACGCTCAAGCTGCGCAACGGCGAATTGCAGGTGTTGAGAACACCCGAAAGTACCACGCCGGCGATCACAATCGGGATTGTCGCCAGCACGATCCAGGAAGCCAGTTGGAAATGCCGATCGGCGAAATCGCGCCGTGTGAGAGCGTCGATCGAACCGAACAGGAGATCCCTGACATCGCCCCAGAAATAGCTGACCACGGCGGCAAGGGCGGCAAGCTGCATGGCGGCGGAGAAGGCGGAACCCGGATCCTGCCAGCCAAGCACCGCCGGCACGATGCGCATATGGGCGGTCGAGGAAATCGGCAGCAGTTCGGTTATGCCTTGCACCAGGCCGAGGAATGCGACCTTGGCAAATCCAAGGCCGACAAAGCCCGTGTCGACGCCTTGCGTGCAGATATCGGCCATGTCGGGTTCCATCCGGGAGAGATCGGAGTTGCGAAGGCACCATCGGAGGAGATCGGTGCCCGGCAAGGCATACCGTCATGCGGCGGATAATCAATTTACGGATTTGTAAGCTGGCACCGCCGCGTCGGACGCGCACGGTTCAAACCGGCCCGAAGGGCCGGCGATGCTCCCATGGCTGGAGGTTGGCAAGACGATTATGGGCAGAGCCAAAGTTTCTGGCAGGTCCTGGCAATAACATGGGCGGGCGGCACGACAGGCTCCTCCGTGGAGGGCCGGCGAGCCCGCTCGAGCAGCATGCGCACCTGTTCCGGGCGCACACGGTCACGTTCCATCACGAGCAGGACCATAGGATCGCTCAAAAGCTCGTCCAGGGTGCTGATGCTGTCGTTCATCCGTCGTCTCCTCGAATGCCGGGCCCGCGACGCTTAGATAGGGAGACAAAGATGGCCCGCCAATGACGCTTTGCCGGCTATCACGTGTCTCTTTGGATTAATTTTTGGTCATCCTGGGGCACGTCCTTTCCCTTCACGGGGAAGAAGGAAGCTAGGCCGGCGGAGCGCCTTCAAATTGCGGCAGGCCGTCATCCAGCATCACCCAGGGCTGTTTCGAGACGGTCCAGATGTGCATCTGGGGCCTGAACAGCGACGGGTCGTCAAGCGAACCGGTCGTCACGCCGATGATGCCGGCGGAATCGCGCCGCGAAAACAGGGTCGTGCCGCAGGCCGGACAAAACCCGCGCTTGAGGTCCGGCGAGGTGTTGACCGTGGCCAACGGGCCCTCGACCGTCACATCGTCGATGCGGAAAAGAACACGCGGATTGAACGCCGCGCCGATCGCCTTCTGGCAAAGCCGGCAATGGCAGATGCGCTCGTTGATGGAGGCGGCATCGGTGCGATAGCGCACGGCCCTGCACAGGCATCCGCCCTCGTATTTTGCCATCGCCTGGATCCATTGGTGGAGTGAACAGGCGGCAAAAGTAACGGCGAGGTCGATTGGGTCAATTGAAAAGCTTTGATACAAGGTCATCGATTATCGTGATGCAGCAGGATTGTCATGACACCCGACATCGAAACGATCGGCATCGCGGCCCTGTTCGGGTCGCCCTCGCCCGCGCGCGACCGCGCCGACGCCGGGATCATGGCCGCGGCGGCCGGCATCGGCTTCCTGGCGGTCCGGGATTTTCCCGGCGATGACTGGCTGACGCCCGACAAGCGCGCGCAATTGCTGCGCATCTTCGCGCTTCCTGACGCCGAGAAACAGGAATTGCTGCGCTGGAATTTCGATCACACCAAGAAAAATTTCTACCGCGGCTGGTTTCCGCTGCAGCCGCAAGCCGTTTCCTACAAGGAAGGCATCGACATGGGGCCAGACCTTGCCGATGCGGCGCGAGGCACGGCTTCCGACGATCCTTTGTGCGAGCCCACACCGTTGCCGGACGAGAATGCCCTGCCCGGCTGGCGCGCTGCGGCAGCCGACTACTATCGCGTGATGGGAACGGTCGGCACCATGCTGATGCGGTCGATCGCCCGCGGGCTTGGTCTGCCCGAGATGACCTTCGATGCCTATTTCGACGGTGGCATCTCGACGCTGCGCCTGATCCGCTATCCGCTGCGCGACGCCAGTGCGGGCGTCGATACCAGTGGGCCCGAGTTTTCGGTGACCCACAAAGGCGAGACGCGCACCATCATAGGCCGCGAACATGCCGATTCAGGCTTCGTCACCTTGCTGGCGCAGGACGGCGTCGAGGGCTTGCAGGCGAAGAACCTCGCCGGCGAATGGATCGACGTGCCTCCAGCCGATGGCACGCTGGCGGTCAATTTCGGCCAATTGCTGGAACGCTGGACCGGCGGCCGCGTGCGGGCGACACGGCACCGGGTCATTGCGCCAAAAACGGTGCGGTTCTCGATCCCGTTCTTCCACGAGCCACGCGTCGACGCGGAAATCTCGCCTTTGCCGCTGGACGGCGCCGAACCCTTCGCGCCGTTTCTTTACGGCGACTATCTCTGGGAGTCGGCGACGAACTTCGTCGAAATGAGCGGCATCAAGCATCTGAGGCAGCCGCGCCGGGCCAAGGCTTCCTAAACAGCACGCCGGCTGTCTCGCAGGAGACGGCCGGCGGAGAAGGCAGGGGTCATTCGGCTTCGCCGACCACCTCGTCCCAGCTCTTCACCCTGGTCTTGCCGTCGAGGAACGGCAATGCGGCGGCCGTCAGTTCCGGAGCGAAGAAGACATCGTAGTGGGTGCGGTTGGGCAGGATGGCCAGCCGGTTCCGCGACAGGTTCTCGCGCATCCAGCCGGCATCTTTCAGGCCGCCGCCGAGCATCTGGTAAAACTTGATCTCGTGCTCGGGCTTATACATGTCGCTGTCGCCATAGGCGAGCATCACGGGCATCTTCAGCTTGGGAACGTCGGCCGAGAAGTCGTAGTTCTGGCGCATGAAATTGCCGAGCGCGTCGAGCAGTTTCGGGAAGTCCTCCGGATGCGGGGCGACGGCGACGTAGGATTTGTACATCGGCGTGTCTTTCATGTACGTCGCGGCGGCGGCACTCACCTGTGCCTGCTGCGGACGCATCTCGTCGTAGAAGCCGTCGGCGGCATAACCGGTCGAAACAAGGACCAGCCGGCGCACGGCCTCGGGATGCTGGACCGCCATGCGGAAGGCAACCCCGCCGCCCAGCGAATAGCCCATGACGTCGACCTTGTCGTAGCCGAGTGTCTTGACGATACCAGCCATGTCGTCGCCGATCGCCTGCAGGCTGAATGGCCGGTCGCCAAGGGCGGTGCGGCCATGCCCCTGCAGGTCGACCCCGATGACGGTGCGGTTTTCGGCTAGCTTGGGCAGGATCGGCGCGAACATGTCGGTGGAACCGAGGCCGCCATGCAGCAGAAGCAGCGGCTCACCCTTGCCATAGACGGCGTAATAGTAATTCACGCCATTGATCGGCAGCAGGCCGGACTTTTGCGGCTTCGGCAGTGTTTTCGTTTCGGTCGTCATGGCAGGCTTTGTCTCCTCTGCATTGATGGTGCCCAGGCAAGCGAGAAACGCAGCGGCCGAGGCAAAAATGGCAAAAAACAGAACTTTGGACATATCGAACTCCTCCGGTGTGGCTCTGTCAGAGCGTCCTGGCGAGATCTTCGAGCTGATCGGTGCACTGGCCCCAACCGGCGTGAAAGCCCATGGCCTCGTGCTGCTCGCGGTCGGCGACGCTCCAGTGCCGGACGCGCGCGATGTAGCGGGTCTTGCCCTCGCCCTCGTCCTCGAAGGTCAGTACGACTGTCATGAACGGTTTTTCCGATGGCACCCATGACTGGGTATAAGCATCGGTCAAGACGATCTTCTCGCCGGGAACGACCTCGAGGAAGACGCCGGGGTTGGGGAACTCGTTGCCGTCGGGCCCTGCCATGACGACCAGGCTGTTGCCACCGGTGCGCACATCCATCTCGGCACGCGGCGTCGTCCACGGCTTTGGCGCGAACCATTGCGTGATCAATTTCGGTTCGGTCCAGCAGCGATAGACGTCCCCGCGCGGTGCATCGACGATGCGGGCGAGAACCAGTTCGCGGTCGTCGGCGGGGGCGATGTCGAGCTTGGTGGCCACGGTGGTCTCCTCGGTTTGATCTGGCTTCCGTCCCAAGGACGAGCCGACGCAAAGCAAACCGACATCGCCCGCGAAAAATTCTGGAAACGCAGGCTGAAAACCGCGAGCGGCGCGCGTGTCAGTGGCGCTTGGCTTGCACCAGGTAGGCGTCGATTACGGTCTCGCCCAGCCATTTGGCGGCTTCGAGCCGGTGCAGGCCTTCGACAAGTATGTGCCGCTTGCCATCGTGGCGGACCTGGATCGGCGTCTTCATGCCGTTCTCGAGTATGTCCTCGGCCAGATGCCGGACGGTCTCGGGGTGCAGCGTCTTCTTCCGCGCCGTGGGCACGTAGATGTCGTCGACCTTGACCTGTTGAACCCTGAGCATGCCCTGTCCCCATGGCGGAACTGCCGCCGTCTTCCTGAGATAGTCGGTTTGGCGAAGGCGGCCAAGGGTGCGGCTAACGAATGCTGGCATGATCGTTTCCATTTGACGCCTGGCGGGCGGATCGCCGAAATGGCGCCTCAGATGGGCCAGGGCTTCATGATCAATCCGCCGACCGAATTCCCTGATTTCGGGCTGACAGCCGAGCAGCGCCGCCACGCGGTGCGCGGCCACTATTACGAGTGGCCGGGCATGGATGGCGAGCGCGGCGAAATCTGGTGCTACAGCGACCGGTTTTCCTATCGCGCCGGCGAGACAGTTACGCTGCATGTCAGCTCGACCGCTCCGTCCTTCGGCATGAGGATCATCCGCGATGGCGGCACCGAAACGAGAGTATTCGAGAAATCGGACATTGCGGCGCGCTGGCAGGAGAGTCCGGAGCAATGCTCGGTCGAAGGCTGCGGCTGGGAAGGCTCCTTCGAATTTCGCGTGGAGAGCGACTGGCCCTCCGGCGCCTACCTGATAACGCTGACCGCCGACGGACGTGACGGCAAGCCGATCCAAAGTCACCACATTTTCATCGTCTCTCCCCAGCCCGGCAAGAAACCTGGCCGTGTGCTGCAGGTGGCGGCGACGGGCACCTGGCTTGCCTACAACACCTGGGGCGGCTCCAACCATTATCAGGGCATCACCGGGCCCGACCGCGACCAGTACTCGCCCATCGTGTCAACGCAGCGCCCCTGGTGCCGCGGCTTCGTCGTGTTGCCCGGGGATGCCCCGCGCGTGCCGTTGGAGGTGGCGGTGCCGCCGAAGACCGTGCCGCGTTATCCGCACATGGAATGGGCGCTCGCCACCGGCCATTCGAAGAAATATGCCTCGTCCGGCTGGGCCAGCTACGACAGTCATTTTTTTCGCTTCGCCGAACGATCAGGCTACGGCGTCGACCTCGCCAGTCAGCATGACCTTCACTTCTCGCCCGAGATTCTCGACGGTTATGACTGCGCGGTCTTCGTCGGCCATGACGAATACTGGACTTGGGAGATGCGCGACGCGGTCGACTTCTATGTCGAACGCGGCGGCCATGCGGCGCGTTTTGCCGGCAATTTCATGTGGCAGACGCGGCTGAAAGATGAGGGCCGCCGGCAGGTCTGCTACAAATATCGCGCCCGCACCGAGGACCCGGCCTATCGCGGCGGCGACGTGACCCGCGCCACCAATTCCTGGGAAGCACCGGAAATCGGCCGGCCGGGTTCGGCGACCTTCGGGCTCAATGCGACACGGGGCGTCTATGCCGGCTGGGGTGGCTGCGCGCCACGTGGCGTACGCGGCTTTCCGGTCTATCGGCCGGAGCACTGGGCCTTTGCCGGCACCGGCATCTACTATGGCGACCTGCTGGGCGCCGACAGCCACGTCTATGGCTATGAGGTCGACGGGCTCGATTTCGAGATCCGCGGTGGGCTGCCCTACCCCACGCCAGACAGCGGCGCGCCCGACGGCCTGCAAGTGCTGGCCGTCGGCATGGCCAGCCAGGTCGAGGAAAGCGCCGACATTCCGATCGAGGACCAGTTCCTCACCGACGAGGATGGCCGCTTCACCGCCGAAACCTTGTTTGGCGAGGCAAGCGACGCCAATCTCGAAAAGGTCAAACGCGGCAATGGCATGATCGTCAATTTTCCACGCGGCAAGGGCGAGGTGTTCCATGCCGGAAGCTGCGAATGGGTCGCCGGCCTGCTAAGACAAGACCCGATGGTCGAACGGGTCACCCAGAATGTCCTCGACCGCTATATCGGAAAGTCCTGACATGTCGAAAGCCCAGACCGCCGTTCAAGACACTGATGCCCGGCGCCAATCGCATTTGTTCTACCTCTCCAGCCTGCGCCGGCCGCTGATCGACCGCACCGAAGGCATTTACATGTGGACGCAGGACGGTCGCCGTTTCATCGACGGATCGAGCGGCCCAATGGTCGCCAATATCGGCCACTCCAACCGCAATGTGCTCGATGCGATGAAGCGGCAGATGGACCGCGCCACCTTCGCCTACCGGCTGCATTTCGAGAACGAGCCGGCGGAAGAATTGGCGCGCGAACTGGCTGGAAAGTTGCCGGAAGGCATGGACCGCATCTTTTTCGTGTCCGGCGGCTCGGAAGCGACGGAATCCTGCATCAAGCTGGCGCGGCAATGGGCCGTGGCCACCGGCCAGGCCAGCCGCTGGAAGGTGATCACGCGGTTTCCTTCCTACCACGGCGGCACGCTCGGTTCGCTTTCGATCACCGGCGACGACGCGCTGGCCGAAACTTTTACGCCGATGATGCGGGTGATGCCGACCGTGCCGGCACCGACCGCCTGGCGCGACCGCGACAATCTCTCGATGGAGCAGCGCGGCGTCCGCTACGCCGACATGCTGGAGGAGAAGATCCTCGCCGAAGGTCCCGAAAGCGTCGTCGCCTTCATCATGGAGCCGATCGGGGGTGCTGCGACCGCGGCCCTGGTGGCACCCGACAGCTATTATGCGCGCATTCGCGAGATCTGCGATCGCTACGGCATTCTGCTCATCCACGACGAGGTGATGAGCGGTGCCGGCCGCACCGGCAAATTCCTCGGCGGCGACCACTGGAACTGCAAGCCTGATATCGTCGCGCTGTCGAAGGGGCTCGGCTCGGGCTATGCGCCGCTCGGCGCGCTGGCCGCACCGATGCGACTGGTCGAGCCGCTGCTCGCTTCCGGCGGCTTCCAGCATGGCCACACCTATGCCGGCAATCCGCTCGCCTGCGCCGCCGGGCTTGCAGTGCTGGGCGAAATGGACCGGCTCGACCTGATTGCCAATGCGGCTGCCATGGGCAACGTGCTGATGGACGGATTGAAGGAACTTGCGAAGCGGTTCCCCTTCATTGCCGATGTGCGTGGCAAGGGGCTGCTTACGGGCGCCGAAATGGTCGCCGATCCCGATACGTTGAAACCGATCGAGCAGGGCAAAAAAGCCACGCAGCGCCTGCTTGATCTCGCCTATGAGCGCGGGCTGATCATCTATGGCCGCAGGGTCAAGGGCGGCGTTGACGGCGACAATTTCATGGTCGCGCCGCCGATGATCGTCACCGGCGAGCAGGTCGGCGAGATCATCTCCATCATCGGCGACTCGCTTGAGGCTCTGGCGGGCGAATTCGACCTGCCGGTCGAAGGCCGGGGGTAGCGGAAATGGCGCCGCGAAAAGTCATCATCACCTGCGCCGTTACAGGCTCGGTACACACGCCGTCGATGTCGCCCTATCTGCCGGTGACGCCGGACCAGATCGCCGCGGACGCTATCGCCGCGGCCGAGGCCGGCGCCTCGATCCTGCATCTGCACGCCCGCGATCCCAAAGATGGCCGCCCGACCGCCGATCCCGAAGTGTTCATGCAGTTCCTGCCGCGCATCAAGCAGGCGACCGATGCGGTGATCAACATCACGACAGGCGGCTCCTCGCTGATGACGCTGGACCAGCGGCTGGCGGCGCCGCTTCGGGCCCAGCCCGAAATGTGCTCGCTCAATATGGGCTCGATGAATTTCGCGCTGTTCCCGATGCTCGACAAGCCAAGGGACTGGCAGCACGAGTGGGAACCGAAGCTGCTCGAAGCCACCCGCGACACTATCTTCAAGAACACCTTCGCCGACATGGAAGGCGTGATCGAGCGGCTGGGCAAGGGCTGCGGCACCCGCTTCGAGTTCGAGTGCTACGATGTCGGCCACCTCTATTCGCTGGCGCATTTCCGCGATCGGGGGCTGGTTTCGGGGCCGCTGTTCATCCAATTCGTGCTGGGCATCCTGGGCGGCATCGGCGCCGACCCGGACAACCTCATCCATATGAAGCGCATCGCCGACAAATTGTTCGGCGACAGCTACCAGTTTTCGGTGCTGGCCGCCGGCCGCAACCAGATGCCGCTGATCTCGATCGCCGCAGCCATGGGCGGCAATGTCCGGGTCGGACTGGAGGACAGCCTCTATGATGGCCGCCAGCTGGCGAAGTCCAACGCCGACCAGGTGCGGCGCATCCGTGGCATTCTCGATGGACTGTCGCTGGAGGTCGCCACGCCGGCCGAAGCGCGCGACATGCTGGCGCTCAAGGGCGGCGACAGGGTGGCTTTTTGACGAGATGACAGCGCCCGGTCCTGCCACTGTACCTGTCACGCGTGCGGTTATCCTTCGCCCCGGCACCATCGATGACGTCGAAACCATTCACGCGGCGATCCTGAAGCTTGGCACTCATATCGGGGCGCCCGAGGAAATCATCTCGACAGCGGACGATCTCAGAAGCTGGGGCTTTGGCGAAAAACCCGCCTTCTCGACCCTGATCGCAGAAGTCGACGGTGAATTCGCCGGGCTGTGCCTGCATTTCCCGATCTTCTCGACCTGGATGGGACGGCCTGGCGTCTATGTGCAGGACCTCTATGTCGAGGACCGGTTTCGCGGCCGCAAGATCGGCGAACGCCTGTTGCGACGCGTGGCTGCCGAGTGCCGCAAAGAGGGCGGCGTGTATCTGAGGCTGTCGGTCGACACCGACAATGAGGGTGCCAAGTCCTTTTACGAACGGCTGGGCATTGCCTGGTCGAGCTACGAGCAGACGCAGAAAATCATCGGTGAGGCCTTTTTCGCCTTCGCCGACGCGCCGGAAAATGGGGAGCAGCAATGAAGGCCTTCTATGCGCAGGAGCAGAAGCGCCACGATCCCAAGGCCTTTCTTTCCAGTGGCGCGGCACAGCCCAACCCTGAACAGCCGGAGCGCGTCGAAAGATTGTTAGCCGGCGCAAAGTCCGCTGGTTGCACGATCGAGCGACCGCGCGATCGCGGCCTCGGTCCGATCTCGGCGGTGCACACACCCGAGTATCTCGACTTCCTCGAACATATTTTCGAACGCTGGCAGCGGATCGAAGGGGCGTCGGCCGAGGTCATTCCCAACATCCACCCGATCGTCCGCAACGGCTCCTATCCGGCCTCCGCCGTCGGCCAGGCCGGCTACCACATGGCCGACACCGCCTGCCCGATCTCGGGCGAGACATGGCAGAGCGCGCTGTGGAGCGCCTGGAGCGCGGTGGAGGCCGCCGAAACCGTCATGGCCGGAGCGCCGGCCGCCTATGCGCTGTGCCGCCCGCCTGGCCACCACGCCTTCGCCGATGTCGCCGGCGGATTCTGCTTCATCAACAACTCAGCCGTGGCGGCGCAAGTGCTGCGCAGGCAGGCGGCCCGCGTCGCGATCCTCGATGTCGACCTGCATCACGGCAACGGGACGCAAGGCATTTTCTATGCGCGACCTGACGTGCTGACGGTGTCGCTGCATGCCGATCCGGTGCGGTTCTACCCGTTCTTCTGGGGCCATGCCGACGAGCGCGGTGAAGGTCCCGGGCTTGGCTATAATTTCAACCTGCCGCTGCCACGCAAATCCGCGGATGCGGCGTTTCTGGAAGGGATCGGCGTGGCGTTCCAGCGTATCCGCGCCTTCGCCCCCGATGCGCTGGTCGTGGCGCTCGGCCTCGACGCGTTCGAGGGCGATCCGTTCGGCGGGCTTTCGGTGACGACGCCGGGCTTCTCGCGCATCGGCGAGGCCATCGCCGGGCTCGGCCTGCCGGCGGTCATCGTCCAGGAAGGCGGCTATCTCTGCGACGAACTCGGCGACAATCTCACCGCCTTCCTCACCGGCTTTGGCGGCAAGGCGCGGTGAGAGTTCAAGCCCAAGTCAGGAGCGTTGCTGCCTGAGCATGGCAATCACCCGGTGCACGCTCTCCAGTGTCTCGTCGATTTCGGACGCGGTGTTGTACTGCGCGATGCCGATGCGCACGACGCCTTGCTCGGCCGGAATGCCGAGCTGATGGACGATCTCCCAGGCATAGTTGTGGCCCGACCACACGAAGATGTTCTCGGCGTTCATCTGCCGCACGATCGTTTCGGGGACAATGCCATCGACGGTGAAGGAGACGGTCGGCACACGATCGCCGAGCCGTTTCGAATCGGTGATGCCTCGGACCGTCAGCCCGGAAATGTCGGACAGGCCATCGATCAGCCTTTGCGCCAGCGGGTTTTCATGGGCAATGGAGACCTGGAACGCCTTGGCGATCTTCTGCCTTCTTGAACCACCCTCACCTGCCGCCGCGCCGAGCTCGGCGAAATAATCGACCGCGGCGGTCAAGCCGGCCATCAGTTCGATCTGCGGCGTGCCGAGTTCGAACCGCTCCGGCAAGCCGTTCGAGGAGCAACGGCACTTATAGGCTTGCAGACCGTCGATGACGTCGCGCCGGCCCCACAAGATACCCATATGCGGACCGAAGAATTTATAGGCCGAGCAGATCAGGAAATCGCAGCCGAGTTCCTGCACATCGATCAGCCCATGCGGTGCGAATTGCACCGCATCGACATAAACCAGCGCGCCGGCCCGTTTTGCAAGTTGGGTCAAGGACCTGACCCGGTTGATCGAGCCGGTGAGATTGCTGGCGTAGTTCAATGCCACCAGCCTTGTCTTCCCGGACAGCAGACCGGCGAGCGTCGCCTCCTCGATCTGCCAGGTCTTTTCGTCGAACGGCAGCCAGCGCACGACGAGGCCGAGGTCCTCGGCCAGTTGCAGCCAGGGCGACACATTGCCCTCATGATCCATGCGGGTGAGGATGATCTCGTCGCCTGATTTCATCGTGCGGCCGAGCGTGCGTGACATATGATAGGTCAGCGTCGTCATGTTGGCGCCGATGACGATCTCCCGCGGGCTCGCCGCGCCGAGGAAGTCGGCCATCGCCAGATGCGCGTCGTCAACGACCTGCTGTGCCGCGATCGTCGTTTCAAAATAACCGCCCAGATTGGCGTTGGTCGTAAGCAGGCAGCGCGACACCGCGTCGGCCACGGCCTGCGGCACCTGCGTGCCGGCAGGATTGTCGAGATAGATGCGCCGCCGGCCCTTGTCGGTCAGCGAGAGAGCGGGGAACTTTCCACGCACGGCCTCGATCGAAAAATCCACCATCGTCTCCATCCCTTTGCTGCTACACGACAATTCCTGGCTCGGTCACGGGCAGGGATTGCCGACCCTCTGGTGAACGGCATCCACCGCCTTCTGCATTTCTTCAGTCCAGACGACATCCACCGAAGACAGCGCCATCTCCAGTTGGGAAATGGTTGTCGCGCCGATGATGCTGGAGGTCACGAAGGGCCGGCTCGAGACATAGGCATTGGCAAACAGCGCCGGCTCAAGGCCGAAAGAGCGCGCCAGCTCATTGTATTCGAGCTGCGCTTCGGCGGCATTGGGCGTCTCGTAACGCTGGCCGCGGTTGAACAGCTGCGAGCGCGAGCCCTGCGGGCGGGCGCCATGATCGTATTTGCCGGTCAAATAACCCTGGGCAAGCGGCGAATAGGCAAGCAGCGACACCCCTTCGCGCTCGCAGACTTCGGCGAGGTTCACCTCAAAAGTACGGTTGACGAGATTGTAGGCGTTCTGGATCGAAGCGACGCGGGGGCCAATCCCTTTGTCGGCCTCTGCAAGGAAGCGCATCACGCCCCAGGAACTCTCGTTGGACAGGCCGAAATGGCGGATTTTTCCTGCCTTCACCAGGTCATCGAACACCGCGAGCGTTTCGGCGATCGGCGTTTCACCGACCGGTGCGCCGACAGAATCGGCACGCCGCGCCACGGCGCCGACGCGCGTCGGGTTGGCACCCCAGGGGATGTCCCGTTCCGGCCAATGGATCTGATAAAGGTCGAGATAATCAGTGCTAAGCTTGGCCAACGACTTGTCGATGGCATCGAAGATATCGGCCCGCACCAATTGCGAGGGCCGGTCTCCGCGAAACCAGCTGTTGGCCGTGCGGCCGACGACCTTGGAGGCCAGGATCACCTTGTCGCGGTTGCCCTTGGCCTTCATCCAACTGCCGATGATCTTCTCCGTCCGTCCTTGCGTCTCCGCCTTGGGCGGGATCGGATAGAGTTCGGCGGTGTCGATGAAATTGACGCCGCGCGAGAAGGCCAGGTCCATCTGGGCATGGCCTTCGGCCTCGGTGTTCTGCTGGCCCCAGGTCATCGAACCAAGGCAGATCTGGGTAACAAGAAGATCGGTCCGACCGAGACGGCGTTTGTGCATGGGATTCTGCTCCGGAGGGCATATGTGCGCGGCTGCGCGGGGAGGAGTTCGCATCTTATAGGAAAAGCAGAGGCGCTCTCCAAGCCTTGCCAGGCCGACTTTTGCGTGAGCAGAGCGGGGTTAGCGTCGTGCGGCGGCCACGGCGCGGCGCTTGGCCTCGTCGATCAGCATGTTGGCCACCTGCATGCGGATCATGGCGCGCTGGCGCAAATGCGGGGCGACGCGATCGGGATGGTTGGCGAAAGCAAAGCTGCGGCGCATGCGGCCGAAGTCGGCGGCGCTCTTGGACTGCTCCAGTCCCAGTTCGACCGCAATCGATTCAGGATCGATTGGCGGCAATGTTTCTTCCGGCTTCGGCTCTTCGCCAGCCAGCGCCAGCCTTGCCTGTTCAAGCACGGCGGCAAACTCGCTGGCCAGATCAGCGCCGGCCTCGCGATATTCCGCAGCGGACACCTTGATGCGGCCGGAATGGAGTTCATCGGCGACCGAGAGATAGTCGAACGGGATGGATGGGCGCGCGCCGGTCTCTACGCCCTCACTGCCGTTGCCCTTGTCGGTGGCAACGAAGAGGTCGTCGAGCAGTGACGCAAAATCCCGCTTGGCGCCGGTAGCGATTTCAGCCTCCCCCATGCCCGACAGTTCGAGTTTCAGACCATAGAACCAGCTCGTTAAAAATAAATACCGCCGGTCTTAACTAATTCCCCTTCAGGGGATCGTTGCCGGAGTCGCCGGCAAAAGCCGGACCGCATGTTCATGCAGTCCGGAAATTCGCCAGAAGCGGCGAGGAAAACTGGCCATGTACCAGCTTCGAAGCCTACGTTGGGCGCGGCGCAAGAGTTTCACCTTGCTGCAAAAAAATTTCAAAACACCATCCGGACATGGCAGGCATGTATATGCTGCACTGCACAATCTTCACGATTCATCTATATTGCCTGATGTGGAGGACCAACCAGGAGCCTGAATCATGGGTTTCTTCACGGAAATGTTCGCCCGGCCGCGCCCGCAGGAACATCTGAGATATCGCGCGGCGCTCGCGCTCCTTTATTCGATGAGCAATGCCGAGCGCGCCGACATCGGCATCAAGCCCGCCGATTTCCCGCGCATCGCCCGCGAAATGTCCATCCGCTAAGCAGGTTGCGAGATGTCCCGGATCGACCCGGGACATCTCAAAGTCCGATTTCTCAACGCGATCCCAGGAATGTCGCCTTGCCCAACGGCACGCCATTGTGGCGCAGGATGTCGTAGGCGGTGGTCAGGTGGAAATAGAAATTGGGCATGGCCACATGCAGCAGATATTGCATGCCGCTCAGCGTCGTTTCCCGGCCCCCCAGCTTCAGTTCGATCATCCGGTCATCCGACCCGTCGATATCGGCTGCGGAAAAAGTCGCCAGGTAGGCGACCGTCTTGGCGAGCCTCGCTTCGAGATCGGCGAAGCTTGCTTCATTGTCCTCATATTTAGGCACTTCGCGGCCGGCCAGCCGTGAAGGCGCGCCCTTGGCATGGTCGGTTGCGATCTGCACCTGCCTGGCAAGTGCGAACATGTCGGGCGCCAGCCGCGCCGTCAAAAACACCTGCGGGTCGATCTTGCGGTCAAGCGCATTCTGTTCGGCTGCAGCCAGCACACTGGAAAGTGCTTTCAGCCTGGCTGAAAACACGGGCACGGATGCCTCATACATCGATATCGTCACGTCGGATCTCCTGTCCGGCAGGAACGCCGGCGGGAGGACGTAGCGCTCTCAGGCGCGATTCTTCAAGCGGCGGGCGCATGGCGTCACCACGTCGCCGCAATCGCCGTGGTAGAATCTTCGTTATCGAGCGGAGATCCCCGATGACACGCGCCCTTTTCGCAGCGACTGCCCTTCTCTCCCTTGCCACGACAGGCCACGCGGCATTGGCCGCAGCCGATACGCCCGAAGCGCCTTACGTCGATGATCGGTCGAGCGCGGATGCGGTCGTGCGCTCACTCTACAGCGCCATCAACCGGCATGAATTCGCCCGCGCCTGGGGCTACTTCGGTGATACAAAGCCGGCAAAGGATTTCGACACGTTCGTCAAAGGCTATGACGGCACCGACAAGGTGGAGGTCAAGACCGGTCCGATTTCGGACGAGGGCGCGGCGGGCAGCATCTATTACAACGTCCCGGTCGCCATCCAGGCAACCGACAAGAAGGGCGAGGCGAAGGTTTTCGCCGGCTGCTATACGCTGCGCCAGGTCAACGCCCAGATCCAGGCGCCGCCGTTCCAGCCTATCTTCATCGACAAGGGAGCGCTGAAGCCCTCCACAGCCGACTTCGACGAGGCGTTGCCGCCAAGCTGCGGCGACGGCCCGCCGCCGCCGAAAAAGGACACCGCACTGGAACAGGCCAAGAAGGCCTTCCTGGCGACCTATGGCGACCAATGCGACAAGGACCGCCTGGCCAATGAGCCGGAGGTCTTTTCGATCAAATACAAGGACAGGAATGCTCAGCCGAACGATCCTGACAAGGAGACCCGGCTGTTCCACTTCTCCTGCTCGGCCGCCGCCTACAATGAAAGCTCGGTCTATTACATGACCGACGAGGTGGACGGTGTCAGGCAATTGCAGTTCGCCGAGCCGGAGACCGATATACGCTACGAGAACAACGACAGCGACGGCAAGCTGTTGAGTGTAACGGTGATCGGCTTCCGGACCACAGGGTGGGCGGTCAATTCCGACTATGACCAGAATGCTCACACCATCACCACGTTCAACAAATGGCGCGGCGTCGGCGATGCTTCGGATGCCGGGACATATCTGTTCCGCAACGGCGATTTCTCGCTGGTCCAGTATGACGTCGACGCGTCCTATGACGGCGAGGAGAACCCGCAGACGATCGTCGACTACAACACCGCGCCTTAGATCCTCTAGCGCGTCAGGCTTATGGTGCCTTCGACAGCATCCAGTCGAGCGTGCCGCGCCAGTCTACCATGCGGATCGGCGTGCCGTGCGTGCCGGTCTCGAAGCGGACGAAGCGGGTCGGATAGTTTTTTGATTTGGCAAGGATGGAGCGGAAGAACGCTTCCTGGTTGGCCACCGGAAAAACCACGTCGTGGCTGCCCTGGCCGAAGAACACTGGCACGCGACGCTTGAAGGCGGGACTGCCGAGAAAGCCCTCGTCCCACAGCGATCCGAGCAGCAGCAGTCCATTCACGCGGCCACCAGTATCCTTGCGTGCGGCAAGTTTCCAGCACAGCGCGCCGCCCATCGAGCCGCAGGCGACGAAGATTTTCGCGCCCGGAGACTGTTCGGCATAATGGTCGATCAGGGCCGCGACCAGTGCCGCGCCCTTGTCGCCGAAATCAGGAAAATCCGGAGAAATATAGAGCCCGCCATTGCCGGCCATCAGGTTCTTGAGCCGGTTGAAATTGCCGCCGAAGGTGAAATCGTCGACGCCTTGCTTGCGGCTGCCGCCCTGCCCATGCAGGTAAAGCACGATGATGGCGGCTCCTTGCGTCTTGCCGACGGCGACATGCCTGACATCGCCCGCGTCGGTCTTCAGCATCAGATCCTGCTGCACCTTGCGCACGCCGGTGTCGGTGTACTGGGCATGCACGCGCTTTTCCGGCACCTCGTCGCGCTGGTTGATGTCGCGCATCTCGCGGTAGTCGAGGACCGTGTAGGCGCCGTTGCTGTCGGACGAGAGCGTCACCGGATAGGCGAAGAGATCGTCCTTGAAGGGTTTCAGGGACAAGGTGTCGGCACTGGCGGCCGAGGAAAACAAGAAAAGCATTGCCGTGACGAAAGCGCGGCACGCGACGGTACGAATAGCCATACCGCAGGCATGCTAATGCCGCCTCCGTTTGTCAATCCTGCAGCACGCCGCCAGCGCCTTCCAGTGCCTCTCGGGTGTCGACATCGACGGACGCGCCCTCCCCGATCTCGACATCGATGACATCGAGCCCTTCGGCCTCGACCAGATGGCGAGCGCCGGTGTCGCCTTCGAGATGGGCGATTGCCGCGAATAACGAGCGCGGCAAAAGCACCGGGTTGCCGCGTTTGCCTTGGTGCGTGGCACGGACCACCGAGTTGCCGCCGGCCCTGCGGAAGGCATCGATAAGCCTGTCGAGGTCGTCGGATGCGACACCCGGCATGTCTCCCAGAACGATCATCGCACCAGCGGCGTCTTCGGGCAGATAGGCAGTGCCGGCCTTAAGCGAGGTCGACAGACCATCGGCAAAATCGGGATTGTCGGCGAAGGTGACGTCGAGGCCCGACAATGCCGCGCGCACCCGCTCGCGCTGATGACCGGTGACGACGATCGTGCCCGAAGCCTTCGAGGCGAGAGCGCGTTCGGCGGTGCGGCGCACCAGCGGCTGGCCGTCGAACAGCGCCATCAGCTTGTTCGGCCCGCCCATGCGGCTCGACCGGCCCGCCGCCAGAAGCACGATCCCGACCTTGAGCCGACTTTTGGCCGGCAGCGGCTCGCGCGGCTGCGGCCGCGTCGGTATCTCCATCAGCAGGCCGCCGACGCCCATGCCGGCGATGTCGCGCGCGGTGACGTCCAGGCCGGCAATCAATCGGTTGAGCACCCAGTCGAAGCCGTTCTCCTTGGGGCTGCGGGCGCAGCCAGGCGCGCCGATGATGCGCTTGCCGCCGAGTGTGCCGAGCACCAGCAGATTGCCGGGATCGACCGGCATGCCCGCGCGGATAACGGTACCGCCCGCCCTCTCGATCGCCGCTGGAACGACGTCGGCGAAATCGCTCATGGCGGAAGCCCCGAAGATCACCACCATGTCGTTGTCGCGCGCGAGCGCGATGGCGGCCTCTGCGACAGGGGCGATCTCATGCGGCGTACGGCGCTCCGCCGTCAGCCTGCCGCCGGAGCGCGCCAGCCGGGCTTCGGTGACGCGTAGCGTCTTGTCGAGCACGGTTGGTTTGGTGCCCGGCAGCACCGTCTGGACGACGCCGACACGCATCGGCCGATAGGCGTTGACGGCAAAAATTTCGCCGCTGGCGCAGATTTCCGTCACGGCAGCCACCAACGAGGAAGAGACCGCGAAGGGGATGATCTTCACCGTCGCGACCATCTGGCCCTTTTCGACCGACGCGTGCTGGGCCAGCGTCGCGATGGTGATGGCAGGATCGACCGCATTGATCGCATCGATGACAGCGGCATTGACGGTGAAGATGCCAGCCGCCTTGGCGTGGAGATTGACCCGGCCGGTAGCGGCGGGCTTCGCCTCGATGCCGCCTAAGGTCATGCTTTCGGCAATTTTTTGCGCCGCGGCGTCCTCGCCGAGATCGTCCGGCGCCAGCACGGCCGCAACGACCTGCGAAACACCTGCCCCCTTGAGCGTGGAGACATCTTCGGCGCTCAGCCTGTGCGCCTTGCGAAATCGCTTTTCGCCGGCCGCGGTCGAATGCGCCAGCACCGCCCCTTCGGCCGCGTCGATCGGGATCGGACCGAATTTCACGCCGCCGCGCCCTTCGCATCGAGGCCGCGCGAGCGGAAGGCAAGAATGGTCTGCGCGAGAATGGCGACGGCGATCTCGGCGGGGCTTGCCGCCCCAATGTCCAGCCCGATCGGCGCGTGGATACGCGCGATCTGGTCCGCACTCGCGCCCAACGCCAGCAGGCGCTCGACGCGCTTGGCATGCGTCTTTCGGCTGCCGAGCGCTCCGACATAGAAGCAGTTGGCGTCGAGTGCCGCCTTCAACGCGAAATCGTCGATCTTCGGGTCATGGGTGACGGCGGCGAGCCCGGTGTAAGCGTCGAGCGGCTGGCGTTCCAGCACGTCCTGCGGCCAGTCGGCATGCAAGGCGACATCGGGAAAGCGGTCCGATGTGGCAAAGGCGGTGCGCGGATCGATGATCTCCAAGGGATAGCCTGCGATCCGGGCCATCGGCGCGAGCGCCTGACTGATATGCACGGCGCCGATCACCACCAGACGCGGCCGCGGCAGATGCGCATTGAGGAAGAAGGTCCGCCCTTCCGCCTCGACGGACCCCGAATTGCCGGATCGAAACGCCTTGGCGATCGCCGCACCGAGATCGCCGGCGACCTGATCGCCCTCCCGCACGATACGGTCGCGACCATCACCGAGATCAGTGACGAGGATCGCCGCGCGGCGGGCGCGCCGCTCGGCATTGAGCGTCTTCAGCGCATAAGGATCCATCGGAGGTCAGCCCAATCGCTCAACATAAACCTTGATGCGGCCGCCGCAGGACAGGCCGACTTGCCAGGCGGTCTCATCGGCAACACCGAACTCCAGCATCCTGGCTTTGCCGGAGCCGATGACGTCGACCGCCTCGGTCACGACAGCGCCCTCGACGCAACCGCCCGAAACTGAGCCGTGGAAATTGCCATCGGCATCGATGACAAGGTGGCTGCCGACCGGGCGCGGCGCTGAACCCCAGGTCTCGACCACGGTCGCCACTGCGACATCCTTGCCGTCCTTCATCCAGGCTTCCGCGATGATCAGCGGGTCGCGGGCCTCATCGAGATAAAGACTGTCACTCATCGTTGCTTCTCTCAGGGTCTGTTTTTCCAAAAGCCGGAAAATATATGGCTATGCGGCGCGCCTTGCGCCAGCATCCATCCACCGCCGTGGATCGACGGAAAGGACCGATTTCTTGTCCAGCGAGGCGCAGAGATCGGCGAGCGCGTCGAGATTGTGAACCGAGCGGAATTCGTCGACATGCGGCAGCATCGCCTTGACGCCGCGGGCGCGCGCCTGAAAACCATCGAAGCGCAACAACGGATTGAGCCAGATCAGCCGCCGGCAGGATTTATGCAGCCGTTCCATTTCTTCCGCTAAGCCCCCTATATCGTCGCGCTCCAGCCCGTCGGTGATCAGAAGCACCACCGCGCCCTGTCCCAGCACACGTCGCGACCATACAAGGTTGAACTCGGCCAGCGTATCGCCGATGCGCGTGCCACCCGACCAGTCCTTGACCGCCGCCGAGCAATCGGCAAGGGCGGCATCGGGATCGCCGTGGCGCATCTGCCGGGTCAGGTTGGTCAGCCGCGTGCCGAAGACGAAAGTGTGCACGCGCCGGCGCTTTTCCGTCAGCGCATGCAGGAAATGCAGGAAGATGCGCGTGTATTGGCTCATCGAACCGGAAATATCGGCCAGCACCACCAGGGGCGGATGAACTTCGCGGACCGAGCGGAATTTCGGCAGGATCAATTCACCGCCGGTGCGCGCCGCCGAGCGCATCATGGCACGTGGATCGATGCGGCGGCCATGCGCATCGGCCTTGAAGCGTCTGGTCCGCACCATGTCGACAGGCAGCCGCAACGCCGCGATCGCCTTCCGGGCGTCAGCCATCTCGACTGCGTTCATCTGCGCGAAGTCCTTGCCCCGCAACAGCTCGTTGCCGGAGAAGGTGAAGCGGGCGTCGACCTCGATCTCAGGGACTTCCTGAGGCGTCTGGTTTTTCCGATGACCCTCGAACATCGCCTGGCTGACGCGATTTTCAGCCGCGCGCGGCTTCTGCTTCTGCCTGACGTCAGGCGCCACCGGTGAAAACATCGCCAGCAGCTTCTCGATCAATTCGCGCGATTTCCAGAACAGCCGGAAAGCTTCGTCGAAGGTGGCATGATCCTCATGCCGCGAGACCAGAACGGCGTGCAGGGTCCAGTAAAAGTCATCACGCGAGCCGATGCCGGCGACGAGCACCGCCTCGATCGCGTCCTTGACCGAAGCGGGCCCGACCCGCATGCCGGCCTTGCGCAAGGCGCGGGCGAAATAGACGATGTTGTCGGCGATCCGGCCGTCCGCCGTCGCCTCTCCAGGGTCGGGTCGGGACGCCTTCACCACCCTACTCCGCCGCCGCGAGCTCGGCCTTGACCTCATCGAGGATGCGCCGGCCGTCGCCCGCGCCGATGCGGGCAATGTCGTCCTGGTATTTCAGCAGCACCCCGATCGTGTCGGACACGGTCTCCGGATCGAGCGCCACCTTGTCGAGTTCGGTTAGCGCGCCGGCCCAGTCGATGGTTTCGGCGACGCCCGGCACCTTGAACAGCTCGATCTGGCGCAGCTTCTGGATGAAGGACACCACTTCGGCCGAAAGCCGCTGGTTGGCTCGAGGCACCTTGCGGCGCACGATCTCCAGTTCGCGCTCGGCATTGGGGTAGTCGACCCAGTGATAAAGGCAGCGCCGCTTCAGCGCATCGTGGATTTCGCGGGTGCGGTTGGTGGTGATGATGACGATCGGCGGCTCTTCCGCCTTGATCGTGCCGAGTTCAGGGACAGTCACCTGGAAGTCGGAGAGGATTTCGAGCAGGAAGGCTTCGAAGGCTTCGTCGGTGCGGTCGAGTTCGTCGATCAGGAAAACCGGGGCTGCGCCCGTCTTGCCGGTCAGCGCATCGAGCACCGGCCGGCGGATCAGGTACTTTTCGGAGAAAACGTTACGCTCCATGGCGGAGCGGTCGACCTTGCCGGTGGCCTCCTCCATGCGGATTTCGATCATCTGCGCGGCGTAATTCCACTCATAAACGGCCGAGGAGACATCGAGCCCCTCATAACACTGCAGACGGATCAGCCGGCGGCCAAGCGCCTCGGCCAACACCTTGGCGATCTCGGTCTTGCCGACGCCGGCCTCGCCTTCGAGGAATAGCGGCCGTCTCATGCGCAGAGACAGGAAAAGCACCGTTGCCAGCGACCGGTCCGCGACGTAGTCCGCGCCGGTCAGGAGATCGAGCGTTTCATCGATCGTCCGCGGCACGGGGCGCGGTTTCAAGTCGCTCATTCCTTCTCCGTGGGTGCGGCGGCCCCACTTTCCAGGACGTGGTAGCCGCGGGCGTGATAGATCAGCGGCCGCAAATTATCGCCCATACGCAGGCCTGTCACCTTGCCAAAAAGCACACGATGGGTGGCCAGGTCCTTGGTGTCGATCAGTTCACAGTCGAACACGGCGAGCGCGCCCTTCAGCGTCGGCGCGCCGGTGGAAATCACATCCCATTCGCCGAGCGCGAAGCGCTCTTCGACCGGCAGGCCAGTCATGCCGGAAAATCCAATCGACAGCGGCTCCTGGTGCGAAGCCAGCGTGTTCAGGGCAAATTTGCCGTTCTTCACGAACAGCTCATTCTTGGGATTTTCACGATTGAGGCAGACCAGGATGGTCGGCGGCGTATCCGACACAGAACATGCCGCGATCACCGTCGTCCCGCGCTTTCCGGCGGGTCCGTCGGTGGTCACCACATGGACATGACCGGCAAAATGACTCATCGCGTCGCGATAGGCCTGCGGTCCAATATCGTTCTTCTTCAGCACTGGAAGATTCCATGGCCATTGTTCACCTGACATATATGGCCAGACATCACATGCCACAAGCGAAGTGCTTGGCCCATATCCCGAATTCGCGTGTTGCACCAAGGCCGGGCAGCCTTTAGGTCTTGGCGGGAATTTGACGCCTGCGCGACGTCGCGGGCTTGGAGGAATTCTTCGGCAGCATGCGATCCGGGGCAACCATAACCGCAGCGCTGGCCTGGCTGTTCATGGCCGGCGCCGCCAGCGCACAGACGCTCACGATTGGTGTCGCAGCACCCCTGTCGGGACCATCGGCCATCCTCGGCAGGCAGATCGAGGCTGGCGCCGGGCTCGCGGCAGAGGTGGACGGCATCCAACTCAAGACCGTTGATGACGCTTGCACCGGCGACGGCGGCGCCGCGGCGGCCAGGGAATTCGTGGCAGCCAAGGTCAATGTGGTGATCGGCTTCCTCTGCACGGAGGCGATCGAGGCGGCGATGCCTGTCCTTAAGGACGCCAATATTCCCGCCATCACCGTTGGTGTGCGAACCGAAAGCCTGACCGACCGCCGCGCCAAGACCGGCTGGCCGGTTTATCGCCTCGGCCCGCGAGGCGACGACGAGCGCAATGCCGTCGCCTCCACCCTTACCCGCCTATGGCAGAACGAGCTGTTCGCGATCATCGACGACGGCACCATCTATGGCCGTGAGATGGCGGAGACATTTCGTGCTGCTGCCGAGCAGGCGGCACTGAAACCGGTCTTCGTCGACACGTTCCGGCCGCAGCTCGACAACCAGATCGGCCTGGTGGGACGGCTGAAAAAGGCCGGCGCCACGCATGTCTTTGCCGGCGGCGACGGCGACGACATCGCCATTATGGGGCGCGATGCCGCCCAGCTCCAGACGGGCATCGTCCTTGCCGGCGGCGAAAACCTGCGCACGCCGCCCGGCGACGTGCCTTACGCGACCGGCACGCTGATGATCGCGCCACCCGAATGGGCCGATGTCGCGGATCCCAAAGTGCTGGAAAGCTTCTCCGCGCACAAGATCGTGCCGGACGGCTACGCCCTGCCGGCTTATGCTGCGGTCGAGATCGCCAAGGCCGCATCGTCGGACGCAGCAGGCTCCGGCGGGCCGCTGGCCGAGGCACTCACCGGGCATGATTTCACCACGGCGATCGGACCGGTCCGCTTCGACGACAAGGGCGACCTCAGCCAGAGCCTCTACCGTGTCTTCCGCTTCGACGGCACCCGCTTCGTGCCCTTGGAAAACAACTGATGTTCCGCACCGGTCCACGCAATCTCATCACCGATGTCATGGGCCTGCGCGTCGGCAATGCTTCCGACGCCAGGCTGAAGTCCGGCGTGACGACCGTCCTTTGCGACGAGCCGGCGGTCGCGGGAGTCCAGATTCTTGGCGGCGCGCCCGGCACCCGCGAGACGGATCTGCTGGAACCGCACAATTTGGTGGAGACGATCCATGCCGTGGTGCTGTCGGGCGGTTCTGCTTTCGGGCTCGATGCTGCCTCCGGCGTGCAGGCCGCACTGCGCGAACGCGGCATCGGCTTCGAGGTTGGCGGCTTCCGCGTACCGATCGTGCCGGCGGCGATCCTCTTCGACCTGCGCAATGGCGGCGACAAGGACTGGGGCCGCTATCCCCCCTATCGCGACCTCGGCTACGAGTCGGTGCAGACTGCCGCTGTCGATTTCCAATTTGGCACGGCGGGCGCCGGAACCGGTGCACTGACGTCGGGGCTGAAGGGTGGCCTGGGTTCCGCCTCGACACTGCTGGACAATGGGATCACCATCGGCGCGCTGGCCGCCGTCAACCCGACCGGCTCGGTGACCGTCGGCCGCACCCGCCATTTCTGGGCGGCACCCTTCGAAATCGGCGATGAATTCGGCGGGCTTGGTTATCCCTCGCCCATGCCCGAGGACGCGAAGCGGATTTTGCTGAAATACCGGGAAAAGGATCACGGACGGCAGATGGACAGCGGCGGCAACACGACCATCGCGGTCATTGCCACGGACGCGGTTCTCACCAAGGCCGCCGCCAAACGCCTGGCAATTTCGGCGCATGACGGCTTCGTACGCGCCATCTGGCCGACCCATACGCCGGCCGACGGCGACCTGGTGTTCGCGCTGGCCACCGGCAAGAGCGGGGTCGAACTGACCGCCGACGCGGCAATCGACCTCTACGCCGCCGCCGGCGCCACTATGGCGCGCGCCATCAGCCGTGGCGTGTTTGCCGCGACGGCAGCCGACAACGACCTGTTTCCCGTCTGGTCGTCACGTCGCTAGGCTGGCTAAAGCTTTGATCAAACCGGATCGGATTTTTCTTCCTCGAACGTCACCGCGACATCGGAATTCGCGGACAGCCACACCTTCTTGCCATCGACCTCGGCAACCAGGGCCAGGGAAATATAGTGGTGATGGCCCTTGTGAGCCCCCTCGCCACTGTCGGCCTTGGTCAGCTTGATGCGCTGACCATCGACCTTGTCGACGGTGCCGATATGCACGCCGTCGGCGCCGACGACGTCCATGTGCTCACGAATTTTGCTGGTGTCGGTCATGTTAGCTTCTCCATTGGGGTGGTTTCCCTTGGGACTGCCGACAATAACAAATGACGAGCGGTTTGGATGCATCGGCCTTGGTCCGCACGACGTTTTGATCTCGTCGTGCTAGGGATTGAAGCGATCAGGCCGAAGGAGCGATGACAATGCGGACGCTTTTCCTGTTTGCCGTTTGCCTGGCCACGCAGTTCGCGGCGTCGATTGCCCAGGCCGGCGATGTCGCGGAGCTCGAAATCCTGGGCTTCACCCGGGATGGCGGCGTGTTCGCCTTCGAGGAGTACGGCATCCAGGACGGGTCGGGCTTTCCCTATGCCAACCGGTATTACATCGACACGAGCAACGACAGCTTTCTCAAGGGCACGCCGGTCAGGGTCCGGCTCGACGACGAGAAGGCAACGCTCGACGCTGCCCGCCTTCAGGCCCGGCAAAAGGGGGAGGCCATTGTCAGCCAGGCCGAGCTGAGTGCCAACCGCGGCATCACCGCCGGCTCCAACCCGGTGACCGAGCTTTCGGCCGATCCACATCGCATAGTGGTCAATCCGCGACCGATCTTTTCCCCTGTCGACCAGCCGCTCGAGTTCCGGCTCGATGAGATCGGCATGAATGACACCGAAGGTTGCGCCAGCCAGGGCGAGATCAATGGCTTCCGGTTGCTGCGTATCGAGGCGCGGGATGGCGGCACCACCAAATTGCTGCACGAGGACAAAGCGATCCCCAAGAGCCGGGGCTGCCCGAACGGCTACCGCATCGGCGCGGTGCAGACGTTCTCGATGGACAGCCTCAGCGCTTATGCGGTGCTGATCGCGGTGCGCCAGTATGGCTTCGAAGGGCCGGACTTTCGCTGGATCGCCGTGACCGGCCGCCTGTGACAGAGCTTGTCCAACCCGTCAGGCGCAATCGCGCCCTGCACCACCTTCGCGGCGCCATGCCGACACTGCGTGCAGCGCTTCTCGGTGCGCTGCTGTGGGCCGCCGCCATGGGCGCCAGCGCACTCGTCAACCTGTTGCTGGACAATTGGGTGACGCCGGGCAAGATCCGCACCGTGTCCCTGCTGTTTGCCGTCGGCGGCGCCCTGGCCTTTCCGGTTGGCCTCTTTGCCGCACGGCTGGTTTCGCTCGGAAGGGGCCGGGAGGTCGCCTTCGCGGCGATATTCGTAGGGCTTGCTGCCGCAACGATCGGCCTCACCGCCCTGCTGTATGCCCTGCAATACCGCTCCTACTATGCCGAATGGCATGCGCCCGTATTCACCCTCACCTGGGGCTTTCAGCTCGCCTTCACGATGGCGGTGGCGTCCTACCAGTTCGTGGTGCTGGGCATCCGGCTCTATTTCCCGCTTGGTTTCGTCGCCTTGTTCGCCGTCAGCCTCTGGTTTGCACGGCAGCAGCGTTGAGCATTTGGCCCGCCTCTGTTAGGACGCGGACAAATCCCTCCGACACATCAGGAATGACCGATGATCCCTCGCTATTCCCGGCCGGAAATGGTCGCCATCTGGTCGCCCGAAACCCGGTTTCGCATCTGGTTCGAAATCGAAGCCCATGCCTGCGACGCGCTGGCCGAACTGGGCGTCATCCCCAAGGAGGCGGCCAAAACCATCTGGGAAAAGGGAAGCGCGGCCGAATTCGACGTCGAGAAGATCGACGCGATCGAGCGCGTCACCAAGCATGACGTTATCGCGTTCCTTACCCATCTTGCCGAATTCGTCGGGCCCGATGCACGCTTCATCCATCAGGGCATGACGTCTTCGGACGTGCTCGACACCTGCTTTGCGGTGCAACTCACCCGCGCCAGTGACATTCTGCTGGCCGACATCGATACGTTGCTTGCAGCGCTCAAGCGCCGCGCCTTCGAGCACAAGGACACCGTCACCATCGGCCGCAGCCACGGTATCCATGCCGAGCCGACGACCTTCGGCATAAAGCTTTCGCAGGCTTATGCCGAATTCTCGCGCTGCCGCGAGCGGCTGGTGCACGCGCGCGAAGACATTGCCACCTGTGCGATTTCGGGCGCGGTCGGCACCTTCGCCAACATCGAGCCCTATGTCGAGGAACATGTGGCGGCAAAGCTCGGACTGAAGCCGGAACCGGTGTCGACGCAGGTGATTCCGCGCGACCGCCACGCCATGTTCTTCGCGACCCTCGGCGTCATCGCCTCCTCGATCGAGCGGCTGGCGATCGAGGTCCGGCATCTGCAGCGCACCGAGGTGCTGGAAGCGGAAGAGTATTTTTCGCCGGGCCAGAAAGGCTCGTCGGCGATGCCGCACAAGCGCAACCCGGTGCTGACCGAAAACCTCACCGGCCTTGCCCGCATGGTGCGCTCCATGGCGCTGCCTGCGATGGAGAACGTGGCGCTCTGGCACGAGCGCGACATCTCGCACTCCTCGGTCGAGCGCATGATCGGCCCGGACGCCACCGTGACGCTCGATTTCGCGCTGTCACGCCTGACCAGCGTCGTCGACAAGCTGGTTGTCTATCCCGACAACATGCTAAACAACATGAACAAGTTTCGCGGCCTTGTGCATTCGCAACGCGTCATGCTGGCGCTGACGCAGGCCGGCCTGTCACGCGAAGATTCCTACCGGTTGGTGCAGCGCAACGCCATGAAGGTGTGGGAACAAGGCGCTGATTTTCTTGAGGAACTTCTGGCCGACAAGGAAGTGACAGCCGCGCTGCCGGAGGCGCAAATCCGCGAGAAATTCGACCTGGGCTACCACACCAAGCACGTCGACACGATCTTCAAGCGGGTTTTCGGAGGGGCATGAGCTTTCCTTCCCCCGTTTACGGGGAGAAAAAAGCCGTGGTGACGTCCAGTCAAGCCTTACCTGGCACGGTCCTGATCACCGTGCCCCAAGGATCTTCGCGGCTCGTTTCGCTGCTCACATTGTCCGAACGCATCTCGACCCAGGCAAGGCCCGAGCGGGAGGGGTCGCGGCGGCCGGCGCCGGCGCTTTGCCAGGCGTTGGCGCCGATGTGGTGGTGATAATGCCCCGACGACAGGAACACCGCCTGGCCGCCATATTTGGCGACCGTGTCGAAGCCGAATTCCTGGTTCCACCAGGCTTCGGCCTCTTCCGGTCTGCCGACGCGCAGGTGGACATGGCCGACAATGCTGTTTTCCGGCGCGCCTTGCCATCCCGCATCGCCGGCCGGCACTTCGGCAACGACAGACGGAATGTTCATCCGCTCGGTCGCCATGGCGATCTTGTCGCCGTTCCATTTCCAATCCTGCGGGCGGCGGTCGGCATAGATTTCGATGCCGTTGCCCTCGGGATCGGTCAGGTAGAGCGCTTCGCTGACCAGATGGTCCGAAGCGCCCTCGATAGCGATCTTGTCTGAGATGGCGTGGTTGATCCAGCGTCCGAGATCGGCACGGCTGGGCAGCAGGAAAGCCGTATGGAACAGGCCGGCGCTGCGCGGGTCGTCCGGTTTGGCAGAGCTGTCCGGCTCAAGCACCAGCAGCGGACGGCTGCCGGCGCCGAGCGTGATCGCGCCTTCGGCACGGCTCAATTCCTGCAGTCCGACGACTTTACGATAGTAGGCGGCAAGACTTTCGGCATCACGCGCCTTCAGACCGACGCGGGCGACGCTCACCGGGGTGGTGGCGGCAAATGGCAGTTCGCTCATCATTGTCTCCGTTGCGGCGACGTCTCGCGAAGGTCCCAAAGCCAGGAGGCCAGCGGCGCCGATCATTCTACGTCGTGTCAGCGCCAAAATCCCGGTCCTCCACGGCTGTTTCTCTCCCGACAGAGATCGTCGATCTTCATCGTTCACACAAGACAGCGAAAAGCGAACATGGTGTTCACCGTTACGACCGGAAGCCTGCCCATCAACGGTTGCATGAGGCAATCGCGCTCGCTATCTGAGCGCCATGAAAGTCAAGGACACAGATATTCTGATCATTCCCGGATACACCAATTCGGGGCCTGAGCATTGGCAGACCCGCTGGCAATCGAAACTGTCCACGGCGCGCCGCGTCGAGCAAGCGGAATGGTCGAAGCCGGTGCGCGAGGACTGGACGGCGAGTGTGGCCAAGGCGGTCAACGAGGCCGAGAGACCTGTCGTTCTCGTCGCTCACTCACTTGGAGTGGCCGCGGCCGTACAAGCCATTCCGCAGTTCCGGAAGCCGGTCGCCGGCGCCTTCTTCGTGGCACCGCCGGACGTCGCGAATCCCAAGATCAAGCCAAGACATCTGATGACCTTCGGCCCTTATCCTCGCGAACCGCTGCCGTTTCCCTCCATCGTGATCGCCAGCCGCAACGACCCCTTCTGCCCTTTCGATGTCGCCGAGGACATCGCCGGCGCCTGGGGCTCGCTGTTCATCGATGCCGGAGAAACCGGCCATCTCAGCGAGGATTCAGGCTTTGGCCCCTGGCCCGAGGGATCGATGACCTTCGCCAAGTTTCTGACGGACCTCTGAGGCGCGCCAAAATCAACGCACGATGGCATTCGATCAAACTGCAGGACTCGAATAAATAATAATTTAAGAGGGCCAGCGTTAACTATTCAGAAGCAGTGGAAATTGCTTTCTGGATGATCATCCGTGCTTGAACCGGGCTGCCAATTCTTCGCCTTGAAACAGAGGTCAATGCTTGCGCAAGGACGCTTCACTCGAATTCTTGAGAGGTGCCGCAGCGCTTATCGTTCTCAATTGGCATATCTTGTGTGCTTTTGCGCCGTCCGCGGCGGGCGAAGAGGAGGCTGCGCAATCGCTCAAGACAAGTCTGGCTTTCATCGCTTTCAATGGCGGCTCTGCCGTCTACTTGTTTTTCGTCCTCTCTTCCTATGTGCTTGTGAAGCGTTATTTCCAGTCCCGCGACGCACAAGACCTTCGGCTGGGTGCGATCAAACGTTTGCCTCGTCTGGCTGGACCCGTGCTTGTTGTGGTTCTATCGTCCTGTGTCATCTTCAAGCTCGATCTGTATTTCTTCGAGGATGCAGCGGCGGTCGCTCAATCTGAGTGGCTCGGAAGATTCGGCAATGCTTCAAAGGTACTGTCGCGGGAGACAGCGAGTTTCTCCGACGCATTCCTGCAAGGAGCGTGGCGGACATTCATTTACGGCGACAAATATTACGACAGCAGCCTGTGGACCATGACGATCGAGTTCTGGGGCAGCATGCTGACCTTCGCCCTCGCCCCGATCGTCTTTTTCTTCCAAGGCCGCTGGGCGCTATTGTCCTGGCTTTGCATAGCAACAGGCGTATTCTTGGCGGTGCAAGTCAGCTTCTTTTTTTGTGCCTTTCCGGCCAGCCTCCTACTCTATCCGCTTCTCGCCATGGGATTTCGCCCGAATCGATGGGTGAGAGGGGCCATGGCGATTATTTCGCTGGTGCTGCTGGGTTATGCAGGAGATGCTGTCGGAATATACCGGCCCTTCGCCGTGCTCGATATTGCAGCTTCCGATATCGGTTTGCGGCAAGCTTGCGTGGCCATCCCGGCAAGCATCATGCTGGTTACGCCGTGCTGAGCATGGATGACCCACCGTCATGGCTCTCCGGCAAGGCCGCACGTTTCCTGGGCGACCTGTCTTTCCCGCTCTACCTCGTGCATGTACCCGTTATCTGCTCGTTGGGATCATGGGCGCTGTTGGCAAGCGACTCCGCCGCACTCGGCGCTGCCGCCGCGATATCTGGGTCGATCCTCGCGGCATTGCCGCTGATGGCTTTCAACAACTGGTGGGTCCAGGCGCTCGGCGCTTTGTTCGACAGGATCAGACCCGGCGGATCGGCCGCCACGGCGCTCGCGGTGCAAAGGCCTGAGCAACACGCTGGCGACAGCAGTCCGCTGGTTCAGGATCCGATCGAGTCCCGCATGTCCTTGAGCAAGGTCCTTGCTCCCAATGAAATCAGCGCGTGCTCGGAACCCGTGGCGAGCAGGCGATAGCCCATCGACACGACGCGGCCGGCGATAGCCGGTTCGACGACATAGATCGCCGCATGCTTGCCGGCCTTGCGGGTGCGCTCGGCAACCGAAGCCACCGTCTCCATCATGCTTTCCAGCGTCGAATTGACCGTGGTGCCGTTGGTCCAGGCGATCGAGAAGTCGGACGGCCCGAGGAAAATGCCGTCGATGCCCGGCGTGTCGAGGATACCGTCAAGCGCATCGAGCGCGGCGCGCGTCTCGACCATGGCAAAAGCCATGGTGCGCTGATTGGTGTCGCGCAGCCATTCGGCATAGTCGCCCTTGCCATGGCGGGGAAAGGCATAGGTCGGACCCCACGAGCGCTCGCCGAGCGGGGGATATTTCATGGCCGCGGCGAACAGCTTTGCATCGGCCACCGAGTTGACCATCGGCGCAATGACCGCCTCGGCGCCGAAATCGAGAGCGCGGCTGGCCATGTCGAAACGGCCAACGGGAATGCGCACCAGCGCCGGCTTGCCCACGGCCAGCACGGGTGCCAGGCCGCGCAGGACGCTGTCCTCGTGATGGCCGCCATGCTGCATGTCGAGTGTCACGGCATCGAAGTCCTGCCTGGCGAGGATCTCCACGGTCAAGGCGTCCGGCACGCCCGACCAGGCGGTTACCAGCGTTTCATCTGCGGCAAGACGGGACTTCAGGGACATCTAATCTCTTTCCTCGTTAACGTCGGCAGTTTCAGCCGGAAACCGCCGCAAAGGCAAAGAAAAACCGCCCGGATCGGCCGGGCGGTGGATTGGGCCAGAAAGCGGCCGGATCAGGTGTTCTTGATCTGCTCGATCGCCTGCGCCATCATTTCGTCCATGGTGCGGCGGATCTGGTGATCGGACTGCTCGACGCCGGCGGCATCGAAATCCTTGCGGATCTTGCGGAACACGTCGTGGTCGCCGGCTTCCTCGATGTCGGAAACAACGACTTCCTTGGCGTAGGCGTCGGCATCGGCGCCGGACTTTCCGAGCTTTTCGGCTGCCCACAGACCAAGCGCCTTGTTGCGCCGCGCCGAAGCCTTGAACCGAAGCTCCTCGTCGAATGCGAATTTGCGCTCGAAGCCCTCTTCGCGGTCTTTCATGCTGCTCATGGCGTCCCTCCGGTCAAATCCGATTCGTTGGCAATGGATATGTGTGTTGCCGAAGCACAAACCAAAAGGTCGCGGGCCGGTCAATATGCTTCGTCATATGCTGCGCTGCGGCATTTCAGTCCCGAAAGCGGTTGATTGAAAGGATTTGCCGATTGAGCAAACGGTGTGATTGGGATAGACCCGGCATTGAACGTCACCGTCGCCGCATTAATTCAGGCGGACGGACAGGAAGTGGTCGCTTGCCGCCTGTCCGCAAATCCAGAGAAAAATTCAAATGAAAAATCGCCGCCGCATTTATGAAGGCAAGGCCAAGATCCTCTATGAGGGACCCGAGCCGGGCACGCTGATCCAGTTCTTCAAGGACGACGCAACCGCGTTCAACAAGAAGAAGCACGAGGTCATCGACGGCAAGGGTGTACTCAACAACCGCATTTCCGAATACATCTTCAATCATTTGAACCGCATGGGCATCCCGACCCACTTCATCCGCCGGCTCAACATGCGCGAGCAGCTGATCAAGGAAGTCGAGATCATCCCGCTCGAGGTGGTGGTGCGCAATGTCGCCGCCGGTTCGCTGTCCAAGCGCCTCGGCATCGAGGAAGGCACCGTCCTGCCGCGCTCGATCATCGAATTCTATTACAAGGCCGACGCGCTCGACGATCCGATGGTTTCGGAAGAGCACATCACGGCGTTCGGCTGGGCAAGCCCGCAGGAGATCGACGACGTCATGGCGCTGGCCATCCGCGTCAACGATTTCCTCTCCGGCCTGTTCATGGGGGTCGGCATCCAGCTCGTCGACTTCAAGATCGAGTGCGGTCGCCTGTTCGAGGGCGACATGATGCGCATCGTCGTGGCCGACGAGATTTCGCCGGACTCCTGCCGCCTGTGGGACGTGGCGACGCAGGACAAGCTCGATAAGGACCGTTTCCGCCGCGACATGGGCGGCCTCGTCGAGGCCTATCAGGAAGTCGCCCGCCGCCTCGGCATCATGAACGAGAACGAGCCGCCGCGTCCTACCGGTCCGGTGCTTGTCGCCTCGACCGATGGCCTCAAAGGCAAGCCGCACTGACAGCGGCTTGCCCCCAACGTTCAGAACAGGAGCATGTCCAGCGTGATCAAGGCCCGCATTACCGTCACCCTCAAGAATGGTGTGCTCGACCCGCAAGGCAAGGCGATCGAACACGCGCTGTCGGGGCTGGGCTTCGATGGCGTCGGCCAAGTGCGGCAGGGCAAGGTGTTCGACGTCGAGCTTTCGGAAAGCGACAAGGGCAAGGCCGAGGCCGATCTCAAGGCCATGTGCGACAAGCTGCTGGCGAACACTGTAATTGAGAATTATAGTGTGACGCTTACCTGAAGTTGTGCCGGAGGGACTGATGGCCGAGAGCGATGGAAGCTTGATATTTGAAGGCCTCAAGTCCATTCAATCACGGTTGGACAGGATGGATTTGACGCTCGGAGAGGTAAAATCCGAGCTTGGCTCCATCCGCGGTCATCTGATAGCCACCGAGAGTGACGTGATGAACATCTATGGCGTGCTCGCTCGCCGGGATGATTGGCTACAACATATCGAGCGCCGTCTCGACCCGCGCGAACTTGCCGAAGCACAAAGGCCTTACGAACCAAAATGAAATCAGCCGTCGTCCTTCTCCCTGGCCTCAACCGCGACCGCGACATGATCGCGGCGCTGACCAAGATTTCCGGACAGGCGCCGGCAACCGTCTGGCAGACCGACACTGAAATCCCCGATGTCGACCTGATCGCCATCCCAGGCGGCTTTTCCTTCGGCGATTATCTGCGCTGCGGCGCGATCGCGGCACGCATGCCGGTCATGCGGGCGGTCGCCGAAAAGGCGGCCAAGGGCGTCATGGTCATCGGCGTTTGCAACGGTTTCCAGATCCTCGTCGAGGCCGGTCTGCTGCCAGGTGCGCTGATGCGCAACACCTCGCTGAAATTCGTCTGCCGGCAGGTCAAGCTCGAGATCGCCAACGCCAACACCATGTTCACGCGTCGCTACCAGCCGGGCCAGATCATCCGCTCGCCGGTGGCGCATCACGACGGGAATTACTTTGCCGACGCCGACACACTTGCCCGTCTCGAGGGCGAAGGCCAGGTGGTGTTCCGCTATGCCGAAGGCACCAACCCGAACGGCTCGATCAACGACATTGCCGGCATCGTCAACGAACAAGGCAATGTGCTCGGCCTGATGCCGCATCCCGAGAATCTGATAGAAGCAGCGCATGGCGGCAATGACGGCAGAGCGCTGTTCGAAGGCGCCTTGGGCATTGCCGCTTGAAGTTTGCAACCGCAACCTTAAGAATTGCGGCAATTCAAGATCATAGCGTGAGGGAGAGACGGTCATGAAACTCTATTCGCGGCCGTTGTCGCCCTACTCTTCGATCGTGCGGGCGCTGGCCTATATCAAGGACGTGCCGATCAAGATCATCGCGCCGCCGCCCGGTTTTCCGATCCCCGAGGCGTTTCGCGCCATCTCGCCGATGAACCGGATTCCGGTTCTGATCACCGGCTCGGGCGAAACGATCGTCGAATCGGTGGTGATCGCCGAATATCTCGAGGAACGGTTTCCCGAACCGGCTCTGTTGCCGCCCGATTCGAAGGACCGCGCGCTGGTGCGCATGTTTGCCCGCATCGTCGATCTCGACGTACTCACACCGACGATGAAGCTTTTCGAACTGCATTTCGTGCCGAAGCGCGACACTGCCGAGATCGACGCCCAATTCGCCCGTCTGCACCATGGGCTGGCCGCCATCGAGGCACGCATGGCGCAAGGCCCCTTCGCGCTCGGCAGCGACATCAGTTTCGCCGATGCCTGGCTGACGCCGACGCGGTTCATCTTCAACAATTTCCGCGCCATGACCGGCCGCCACGACCTGCTCGACGCCTATCCCAGATTCGATGCCTATGAGCAGATCGCTTCGCAGCATCCGGCATTGTCCAGGGTGTGGGGCGAGATGACCGATGGCCTGAAGATCTCTCTGTCCGAACTCGAAATGGGTGCCGCTTGATCAAGAACAGGACGATCGCCCTGATCGCCGTGTCAGGCTTTGCCTTGGCATCTTGCCAATCGAGCCCCAAGAGCACGCCCGTGCCGTCGGGCAAGAGCGCCGCGCTGCTCTCCATGGAACAGGTGGCGATATCGGCCCACAAATGCTGGATCGCCAGCAAGGATCCGGCCTTCAGGCAGTATCAGATGGCCAATGAACTGAACTCGTTCAGCGGCACGCCGCGCTTCCTTCTGGTGCCGGCCAAGCACTATGGCGGCAAACCGTTGCTGGTCGTGCAGGCACAGGGCAATTCAAGCCGTGTCGACGTCTTCGGACCGTTGATGAACGACCCGCTTGGCGCACGCATCAGCTCCGATGTCGCGCGCTGGCAAGCGGGCAATCCGGCCTGCGCAGCCACCGCCTGAGCCAGCCATGGGCCGGTTCCTGCAGATCGCGGGATTGGTTGTTGGCCTGATAGCGCTCGCTTTGCAGTTCTCGATCACCATTCCGGCTTCGATGGTAGCGGGCCGCGGCCTGCTCGGCTCGATCGTGTTCTATTTCAGCTTCTTCACCATCCTGACCAACATTGGCGCCGTGCTGGTCCACGCCTCGCTGTTGTCATCCAGCTTCTATGCGTGGCTGCCGGCCTTTGCCGGACCACGGATGCGCGCGGGCGTCGCGGCTTCGATCACCCTGGTGTTCATCGTCTATGCCACGGTTCTGGCGCGGCTCTGGCAGCCGCAAGGCCTGTTCCTGCTCTGCGACATCCTGCTGCACTACATGGCGCCGGTGCTGTTCGTGCTGTGGTGGCTGATATCGGGCGCCGATGGCAGGACGCGATGGAGCGACATCTCCTGGTGGGTGCTCTATCCCATCGCCTATCTGGCCTATGCGCTGGCGCGCGCGCCGCTGGCGGGCGAAGTGCCCTATCCCTTCCTCGATGTCGCCAGGAACGGCGTTGAGAGCGTCGCCGTGGCCGCGCTCGCCATAACCACACTTTTCCTGGTGATATGCGTCGTCGCCGTTTTCGTCGACCACGCTATCGGGCGCCTCGGGAGCAAAGGCACCCGGTAGACGGGCCGCTATTCCCAGAGCGGCTTGATGCCTTCGCGGTGAGCGTCGCAGCGTGAGATGCCGATGTCCTTGAGTTGATCGTCGGTCATCTCCAGCAGCGCCAGTCGGCCGCGCCGGCGCTCCAGCAGGCGGTCGATCCATTTCGCCAGCGAACTGACCACATGCACAATTCGGCCGGCGAAGCCGCGCTGCCCGGACGGGCGAGCAGGCTGACCGAGCAATTGGGTTGCCGAGTGGCGGAATGTTCCGATTGTATTCATTTTCTTTCTGCCAAATGTCAATTGCACCCTTGGTTGGTGCACTGCCGATATGTATTGACTCCCAGAACGGTGCAATATAGAAAATTGTCACCATGACAAATTGGGTTCCAGATCTCACCGGCTCAGGCCCGCTGTATCAGCGTCTCGCGGATTCCATCGAGGCGGATATCGACCGAGGAGTGATCGGCGCGGGGGCAAAACTGCCGCCACAGCGCGACCTTGCCTACGACATCGGTGCCACGGTCGGCACCGTCGGGCGGGCCTATCAATTGCTGCGCGAGCGCGGTCTCGTCAGCGGCGAAGTCGGACGCGGGACCTATGTGCTTAGCCAGAACATCGGGGTTACGAAGCCGGAGGCGCCCGACACCAGCGTGGAGGGCACGCGCTATGTCGATGCCCCCAAGGGCAAGTTGCGGTTCGACAGCACGGCAGCCCCTGATATCGGCCAGGGCGCCGTTGTAGCCGACGTCCTGTCGCGCACCGCACAGGACCATCCGCATGAGATCTCAAGTTACACGCGCGACTTCCCGGATCGCTGGTACGAAGCCGGCGCCCGTTGGCTGTCCCGGAATGCCTTCCGGCCAACGATCGATACAATTGTGCCTACCCTCGGTACCCACGCCGCGGTGATGGCCGCGATCGCGGCCCTGACCACGCCCGGCGACTATGTCGCCTTCGAGCACCTCACCTACTCCCAGATTTCCCGCAGCGCCGGTCTGATCGGCCGGCGCACCGCGCTGGTTGCATCGGACGATGAAGGCCTCGATCCGGCGGATTTCGAACGCGTCTGCGCGCAAAAGCACCCCAAGATGATCTTCCTGATACCGACGGCGCAGAATCCGACCTTGGTGACCTTGTCATCGGCTCGACGCGAGGCGATCGCGCGTATCGCCCGTGATTACAACGTCATCCTGATCGAGGATGACCTCTACGGCCATTTGACCGACGACCCGACACCGCTGCTTGCCGAATTCGCGCCCGAGCGCACCATCATCGCCGGCGGCCTGTCGAAGTCGGTCGCCGCCGGACTGCGCGGCGGCTGGCTCTCCTGCCCGCCCGCCTATCGCCATCGCATCCGGGTCGCCCACAAGATGATGACCGGCGGCATGCCATTCCTGCTGGCGGAGGTGAATGCCCGGCTGGTGCTTTCCGGCCAGGCCAGCGAAATCCGCAAGCGCAGCATCGCGGAGATCAGCGCCCGCATGTTCATAGTGCGCGAAAGTTTGGCGGGCTTCTCATTCAGATCGCACGACAAGGTGCCGTTCGTCTGGCTCACCCTGCCCGATCCTTGGCTTTCCGGCACGTTCAAGAATGCCTGCCTGGAGCATGGCGTGCTGATCGACGATGAGGATGAATTCAAGGCGGGGCGCTCGGAGCGGGTTTTCTATGGGGTGCGCTTCGGTGTTTCGCAGCCGAGCGGGCGCGAGGATGTTGCCGGCGGCGTCGCGGTGATCAGGCGGCTGCTGGACGAGGGCCGCGCGGGCTACGACAGTTTTTCCTGAACCGTTCGCGGCCACCCGCCCTGCTGCCTCGACACGTCGACTTGCGACACTGGACTTGTCAGAACCAGACCCGGATCAACCTTCGGCCTTGAAGTTCTTGGCTTCCTTCTCGGCTTTTTCCTTGCCGTGCTTCTCAGCCAATTCCTTGGCCTGCCGCGGCGAAACGTCGGTGGTCTCCGCGATATGGAGAGCTTCCTTGTCCGAGAGGCGATTGTCGTTCTTGCCTTGCTTGGTAGCCATGATTCTGTCTCCTCGGTGATATGGACCTAACGACCGGGGCATCGGAGCGTTCCCCATTTTGGTTTTGCGGGGACTTGAAAGCTGGGTGGACGCCTTTCGCTGCTCACCAAAAGGCCTGCCGCGATCTATCGCCCTGTTGCTTTCTGCCTTTTTCCTCAGCCGACGGGTGTATCGACCGCAAGGCTTGCGATAAGAGGAGACTCAAAATCCCTGCTCCATGGACATAAATCGCCGCCCATGACCACTTCCAATTCCGTCCCGATCACATCAGACCTCATCGCCTCGCATGGGCTGAAGCCCGATGAGTATCAGCGCATATTGGACCTGGTCGGTCGCGAGCCGAGCTTCACCGAACTCGGCATCTTCTCGGCGATGTGGAACGAGCACTGCTCCTACAAATCCTCGAAGAAATGGCTGCGCACCTTGCCGACCACCGGCCCGCAAGTCATCCAGGGCCCGGGCGAGAATGCCGGCGTGGTCGACATCGGTGACGGCGACTGCGTCGTCTTCAAGATGGAAAGCCACAACCATCCCTCCTTCATCGAGCCCTACCAGGGTGCGGCGACGGGCGTCGGCGGCATCTTGCGCGACGTCTTCACCATGGGCGCGCGGCCGATCGCGGCGATGAACGCGCTGCGCTTCGGCGCGCCCGACCATCCCAAGACCAGGCATCTGGTCGCGGGCGTGGTTTCCGGCGTCGGCGGCTACGGCAATGCCTTCGGCGTGCCGACGGTCGGCGGCGAGGTCAATTTCGACGCCCGCTACAACGGCAACATCCTGGTCAATGCCTTTGCCGCGGGCCTTGCCAAGACCGATGCCATCTTCCTGTCCGAGGCAAAGGGCGTCGGCCTGCCGGTCGTCTATCTGGGCGCCAAGACCGGCCGCGACGGCGTCGGCGGCGCCACCATGGCCTCGGCCGAATTCGACGACAAGATCGACGAGAAGCGCCCGACCGTGCAGGTCGGCGATCCCTTCACCGAAAAATGCCTGCTGGAGGCCTCTCTCGAACTGATGGCTTCGGGCGCCGTGATCGCCATCCAGGACATGGGTGCTGCCGGCCTCACCTGTTCGGCGGTCGAAATGGGCGCCAAGGGCGACCTCGGCATCGAACTCGACCTCGACAAGGTGCCGGTGCGCGAGGAGCGCATGAGCGCCTACGAGATGATGCTGTCGGAAAGCCAGGAGCGCATGCTGATGGTGCTGCGCCCTGAAAAAGAGAAGGAGGCCGAGGCGATCTTTCACAAATGGGGCCTCGACTTCGCCATCGTCGGCAAGACCACCGACGATCTGCGCTTCCGCGTGCGGCACCAGGGGAACGAGGTCGCCAACCTGCCGATCAAGGATCTAGGTGACAAGGCTCCCGAATACGATCGCCCTTGGGTCGAGCCGAAGAAGCCGGCGCCGCTTGCCGCCAACGATATCCCGCAGGCCGACCTCGCCGATGCGCTGCTGAAGCTGCTTGGCGGACCGGACCTGTCTTCGCGCCGCTGGGTGTGGGAACAGTACGACACACTGATCCAGGGCAATTCGCTGCAGCTTCCGGGCGGCGACGCCGGCGTGGTGCGGGTCGAGGGCCATCCAACCAAGGCGCTGGCCTTCTCCTCCGATGTGACGCCGCGCTATTGCGAAGCCGACCCCTACGAGGGCGGCAAGCAGGCGGTGGCCGAATGCTGGCGCAACCTGACCGCCACCGGCGCGCTGCCGCTCGCCGCCACAGACAATCTCAATTTCGGCAATCCCGAACGGCCTGAGATCATGGGCCAGTTGGTGGGCGCGGTGAAAGGCATCGGCGACGCCTGCCGGGCGCTTGGTTTCCCGATCGTGTCGGGCAATGTCTCGCTCTACAACGAGACCAACGGCCAGGGCATCCTGCCGACACCGACCATCGGCGGCGTCGGCCTGATATCAGACTGGTCGAAGATGGCGCGGATCGGTTTCGCCGCGGAAGGCCAGATGATCCTGCTGGTCGGCGCACCGGCTTCCTGGGGAACGCATCTTGGCCAGTCCGTCTATTTCAGGGATATCCACGGCCGCAGCGACGGCCCGCCGCCGCCGGTCGACCTCGAACACGAGAAGCGCGTCGGCGACCACGTACGCTCGTTGATCGCTGCCGGCATCGTCACGGCCGCGCATGACGTCTCAGATGGCGGCATTGCGGTGGCGCTGGCCGAAATGGCGATGGCGTCGGGCATCGGCGCGACCGTTCCCGGGCTTGTCGGTACCGATCCGATCCCGGTCTGGTTCGGTGAAGACCAGGGCCGCTATCTCCTGACGTTGTCGATCGATCCGCATGGCGATGAATGGGACGCCATCCGCAAGCAGCAGGGCGAACTCGGCATTTTCGCGCCGTGGATCGGCTCGACCGGCGGCGCCGCGTTGAAGCTCGGCGATGCCAGGGCAATCCCGGTCAGCGACTTGACCGCCGCCCATGAAGGCTGGTTCCCGCGCTTCATGGATCAGGCCAGTTGACCAGGGCATGATCCTGAAAGGTGGAAACCGGTTTTCTCGGACAAAGGGAAAACCGTTTTGTCCAGAGATCCTGCTCAATCATAAGAAACTGGCCGTCCGGGCGCTGCTTGCAGTGGTCTTCTGGCCGTCGCTGTTCTTCTTCTGGTGTCTCGGGCCGTTCGTCTTCTTCCTGCTCTCGACGACATCGAGCGAGGTTTGTCCCAGGCTGGAAACGCGCGGAGAATTCCTCGCCGCGGCCAACGGCACGCTTCCGATGCTTGTCCTGCAGAACCTCATCTATGCGGTTCCGATCGTCTGCCTGCTGCTTTGGAACCGGCTTCTGCCGGACCAGGCGCGGACGAGACACGTCGTCACCTGCATCAAGCTTTTCGCCGTCTCGGCCGTTTTGGGGCCCCTGTGGGAGTACGGCTCTTCGCTTATCTGCGATGGTTACGGCCAGCCGTTCTTCTCGCCTGCCTGGCGAATGACCAGCTATCTGCCGATCGCCAACATGGCGGTCAACCTCCCGCTCTACGTGCTGGTCTTCAGCCTTGGCCGCGCCTTCTCGATGCGCGAGGATGAGCCGGCGCAGGGGCCGGATGAAACCATCGCCTGAACACCAACAGAACGGACACCGGACAGAACCGCTTCAATCCGGATTGGAAAGGCTTTAGGCTTGCCCGACTCTCATCAGGCTGCCGCGCCGCCGCCCTTCCGAAACAGGAATTTCCACAATGGCAATGGACGCCCACGACATCGAAAAACTGATCAAGGACGGCATACCGGATGCCCGTGTGACGATTCGCGACCTCGCCGGTGACGGCGACCACTACGCCGCTGAGGTCGTGGCCGAGAGCTTTCGCGGAAAAAGCCGGGTCCAGCAGCATCAGATGGTCTATGACGCGCTGAAGGGCAATATGGGCGGCGTGCTGCACGCGCTGGCGCTGCAGACCAGCGTTCCCGACTGAGGCATTCCACCCGACACGCTTGGCCCAAAGCCGCCCATTCTTTGCGCCATTCGGGTGATGGCATGGCTAAAGTCTTGTTTCGGGCAACCTATGGGTTTATTTGAGGGACATGTTTCGAGCCTGACTCCCACAGGCGTGAAAGGATATTCCATGAGCGGCATCAACGACTACATCGACAATGAAGTGAAGGGCAACGACGTCGTCCTTTTCATGAAGGGCACGCCCGGCTTCCCGCAATGCGGATTTTCCGGCCAGGTCGTCCAGATCCTCGATTATATCGGCGCCGACTACAAAGGCGTGAACGTTCTGGACTCCGCCGAGCTGCGCCAGGGCATCAAGGACTATTCCAACTGGCCGACGATCCCGCAGCTCTACGTCAAGGGCGAATTCGTCGGCGGCTGCGATATCATCCGCGAAATGTTCCAGGCCGGCGAATTGCAGACCTTCCTGGTCGAGAAGGGCGTGAGCGTCAAAGGCGCCGCCTGACTTCCGTTTTGGGCGTGTCGGTATCGACATGCCCAAGCCACCGGGGCGGCCCCACCTCGGCAATTTTACAAGCCCGGATCCCGGGACCAGGACGAGCCAAATGCGCCGGCCCGCCGGCGCGTTTTCGTTTGAGAGATCGGACTTGCCGTGGACCAGCAGAAATCAGCGCCGCAAGGGGCAAGCACCGTGTCCCGGGCAAGCCAATTGCCGATTCCGCGCTGGGAGTTCATCGCGCTCTGCGCGGCACTGATGGCGCTCAATTCGCTGGCCATCGACATCATGCTGCCGGCGCTGCAGCAGATCGGTGCCTCGCTGGGGGTCGAGAACGAAAATCATCGGCAATATGTGGTCACCGCCTACATACTGGGTTTCGGCGGCGGCCAACTGTTCTTCGGGCCGATCTCGGACCGGTTCGGGCGCCGCTCGCCGCTCGTCGGCGGCCTGATCATCTATGTGGCGGCGGCCGCCGCGGCCGCCATCGCGCCGAGCTTTGAAACGCTCTTGATATGCCGCGCCGTGCAAGGTCTTGGCGCGGCTGCCACGCGCGTCATAGCGGTTTCGATCGTGCGTGATACATTCGACGGCCGGCGTATGGCCGAAGTCATGTCGCTGATCTTCATGGTGTTCATGGCAATACCGGTCGTGGCTCCAGGCATCGGTCAGTTCATCATGCTGTTCGCGACCTGGCATTGGATATTCGTCACCATGGCCGTCGGAGCTATGATCGTCTCGGCGTGGTCGCTGCTGCGCCTGCCCGAGACGCTGCATCCCGAATATCGCCGGCCACTGACGGTTTCATCCATCCTCGGCGGCTTTCGCATCGTGCTCACCAATCGCATCGCGCTCTGCTATGCCTTCGCCAGCACCTTCATCTTCGGCGCCATGTTCGGCTTCATCGCCTCGGCGCAGCAGATCTACGTCAACATCTTCGACGTCGGCGAGATGTTTCCCGTCATCTTCGCCGGTGTCGCGGGTGTACTCGCCTTCTCCAACTATCTGAACTCGCGCCTCGTCGGCCGCGTCGGCATGCGCCGCCTGTCGCAAAGCGCGCTGTTGCTGTTTCTGGTGATCAGCCTGGCTTGGCTGGTGGTTTCACTGGAAACGAAGATGCCGCTCTGGCTGTTCATCACCTTCTTTGCCAGTGCCATGCTGCCGTTTGGCTGTCTTGGAGCCAATTTCAATGCGTTGGCCATGGAGCCGCTTGGCCAGCTGGCCGGCACGGCGTCGTCCATCCTGGGTTTCATGCAGACTTTTCTCGGCGGCATTCTCGGCACGCTGATCGGCCAGGCCTTCAACGGCACGGTGACGCCGCTAGCCGCCGGTTTCTGCAGCGTCTCGGTGGCCGCGCTGCTGATGATCCTGTTTGCGGAACGCGGCAAGATGTTCCAGCCGCAGAACGCCCCCGTTTCAGGCCACGTCACCGACCTGCATTGATTGTCGTTTGCTGGTGGCGTCAGGATGCGCGTTCAAGCGCCGCCGTGAAGCGAGGAGAGAGCATCCGCCCCGCGATCGCTCCGCCCATGCCATTTGAAAAGGGCAATGGAAGAGCGTCGTCGAGCGCCTTGAGAATGGACGCCACGAAGGCTCGGCTGAGCCGCGGATCGACCCCCAGATCGGAATAGGTGGCGCGAGGCGTCCCGATCAGCGTCCCGTTGCGACGAAGCGAGAACTGGATGGTCAAGGACATGCCCGCGGTTCCGGGTGGCGGCTTCCAGCAGGCATAGATAGCGTCCGACATCTCCTTGATGGTGTCGATAGGATCGGGACTGTGACAGGGGCGTTCTTGCGCGATTGCCGCGTTCGCAAACGGCACCACGGCAAGAGCCGCCGCAAAAATTGCGAACCGAGGTTTCATCCGAGAGCCTCCGCCAAAACGCCCGACTCGATCATACAACGGTTCGAGCCACAGGAATTGGTCCTATTCCGCCCACAGCTCGCGGCGCAGTTCCTGCCAGCTGTCCTGGTCCGGCGCGACAAGCAGGCCGCCATCGACATGCGAAGGCAGATAGGCGCTGCCGTCGATCCGAGCGGCATGGCCGCCGGCCTCCTGATGGATCAGCACGCCGGGCAGATGATCCCAGGGCATCAGCTTGTTGTAGACGACAAAATGCGCATGCCCGCTCGCCAGCAGGCGATATTCGTGAGCAGCGCAGCGATAGGCGAACTGCGACAGTGCCTTGGTCTGGTTGCGCGCCAAGCGTGAGCGCTCCGGTTCGTCGAGATATTGCCAGGACACCGCGCCGGTCATCTGCGAGATCGGCACTGGCGCCGCCACATGCACTTTCTCCAGGCTGCCATGGGCATGCCTGATATGACTGCCGGCACCCCTGGCGGCGATGAGCCAGTCCTTGCCCACCGGATCATGAATGATGCCCGCGACCGTCTCCCCCCTGACCACGACCGCCAGCATGACGCCGAACAGCGGCACGCCGGACGCGAAATTGAAGGTGCCGTCCACCGGATCGACGGTGAACGCCAGTTCGGCACCGCCCAAGCCGTCGAGCAGCGCCGGATTTTCGGAGCAGGCCTCCTCGCCCACCACCATGGCAGAGGGATAGCGCTCGCGCAGCCTGGCGGCGATCAGCCGCTCGGCGTTGACATCGGCCTCCGTCACCAGGTCGGCGGCGGAAGTCTTCTGCCTGACGTCGCCCTCGCCCAGTCGGCGAAAGCGCGGCATGATTTCGGCTTGGGCTGCCTCGGCCAGAATGCCGGCCAGCCAGTCGATCGCGGTGTCGTCAAATGTCATCGGAAATGTCTTGCCTGATCGCGAGGGTTTCATTGAGGGCGGCGAAATCGAACAGCTTTCGGTCGAGCAAATGCGACGGCCTGGTGTTGGACAAAGCGCGAATCATGGTGTCCTTGCGGCCGGGCATGCGCTTTTCGATGTCCTCGAGCATCGCTTTCATCGCGTTGCGCTGCAGCCCTTCCTGGCTGCCGCAGAGATCGCAAGGGATGATCGGGAACCGCATCGCGGCAGCGAATTTCTCCAGATCGATTTCGGCACAGTAGCTCAGCGGCCGCAACACCATCACATCGCCTTCGTCGTTGAGCAGTTTCGGCGGCATGGCGGCAAGCCGCCCGCCGTGGAACAGGTTCATGAAGAAGGTTTCGAGGATGTCCTCGCGATGATGGCCGAGGACCAGGGCCGAGCAGCCTTCCTCGCGCGCGATCCTGTAGAGATGGCCGCGCCGCAGCCGCGAGCAGAGCGAGCAATAGGTGCTGCCTTCAGGGAGCTTGTCGGTCACGACCGAATAGGTGTCCCGGTATTCGATACGGTGCGCTATGCCGTTGGTGTCGAGATAGTCGGGCAGGATATGTTTGGGGAAATTCGGCTGGCCCTGGTCGAGATTGCAGGCCAGCAACTCGACTGGCAGCATCCCGCGCCATTTGAGATCAAGCAACATGGCCAGCAGACCGTAGGAATCCTTGCCGCCCGACAGCGCGACCAGCCAGCGCTCGCCCGGCTTCACCATCGAAAAATCCTCGATCGCCTGGCGGGTCAGCCGCAGCAGTCGCTTGCGCAGCTTGTTGAACTCGACCGACGACGGCACATCGGCGAACAGCGGGTGAGAGCCGCCTTCGGCGGCCGGTTCGAGTGTTTCGATGTCTGGCTGCATGTTCATGGCGCGACGGCCCCGGATGTGACTTCCGCCCGGCTTAGCGCATTGTCTGGAAAATCGAAATTGATTTTAGCGACACACCCGCAATGCGGTGCCCGAAACAAAAAGGCCGCCTCGAGGGCGGCCTTTCCGGTATCGCAAAAAAAGCGTTCGCTTAGCGCGAGTAGAATTCGACGACCAGGTTCGGTTCCATCTGCACGGCGAACGGAACGTCCGCCAGGCCCGGGATGCGCGAGAAGGTCGCGACCATCTTGTTGTGATCGGCTTCGATGTAGTCCGGCACGTCGCGCTCGGCGAGGCCGACCGATTCCAGGACGATGACCAGCTGCTTCGACTTTTCGCGCACTTCGACGACATCGCCCGGCTTGCAGCGATACGAGCCGATGTTGACGCGCTTGCCGTTGACGTTGACGTGGCCGTGGTTGACGAACTGACGAGCGGCGAAAATGGTCGGCACGAACTTGGAGCGGTAGACAACCGCGTCGAGACGCGATTCGAGCAGGCCGATCAGGTTCTCCGAGGTGTCGCCCTTGCGGCGATCGGCCTCTTCATAGACCTTGCGGAACTGCTTTTCCGACACGTCGCCGTAGTGGCCCTTCAGCTTCTGCTTGGCACGGAGCTGCAGGCCGAAGTCGGAAAGCTTGCCCTTGCGGCGCTGGCCATGCTGGCCGGGGCCGTATTCACGCTTGTTGACCGGGGACTTGGGGCGGCCCCAGATATTTTCGCCGAGACGGCGGTCGATCTTGTATTTCGCGGATTCGCGCTTGCTCATCGCATTCCCTTTCAAAGATAATACACCCGGCACCTCATGGTCCGGGTGAAGGAAACGCGCCCTCCTCTGGCCTCCGTTTTCGAGACCTGACAGGGTTTTCCCACGCAATGCGGCGGAAAACCCACGGGACACGTCAGTTCAAACAAGATCGGAAACGATTGTCGTGACAGATCTTGCGTATGCAAAACAAACACCGGACATCGCTGCCCGGCGTTGGCGGCTGGTTAAACCGAGATTTAACCGGTGTCAAGCTTGTGAGTGGCGCGGCGCAACGCAACCGTATAGCGTCCAAGGCGTTGATGCGATGCCGATGTGGCGGGAGGTTTGCGCCAGCGGCACCAGGAAGGGACTGGAGCTAGAGGAGCTTAATTGCATGAAGAAGTTTTTCCTTACCCTGGCAGGGGCCGCGGTGCTTGCCGGGTCGATGGCGGTGGCCCCTGAGCCGGCCATGGCGCGTCATTGGCACGGCCACAAGCAGGTCTGCCGCATCGTCGTGAAGAAGCGAGTGGTGTGGCGGCATGGCCATCGCAGGGTGATCGTCGAGAGAATACGGCGCTGCCGCTGGTAAGGCTGTTCAACGCCACAATTCCTGGGCCAGCGAACGTCGCTGGCCCTTTTTCATTCCAAGGTAGTCTGGCTCGAGCGCTCAATCCTTAGGATTTTTTCTCCGGCAATCCCTTGCGCTTCGTCTCGGCGAATTCCTCGAGCTGCTTTTCATTCATCGATTCATACATGCCCTTGGAGGCGCCCTTGAGTTCGCTTTTCTTGGTCTCGCCGCGTTTGGCGGAGAGTGCGGCGCCGGCGGCTTTCTGCTGGGCTTTAGAAGTGGCTGGCATGGCGGGTCTCCTTTGCTGTCAGGAGAAACGCCACGCTTCGGCGCCGGTTCCAGCGCCAGTGGCGCTGCTCCCCGTCCGCCTGGTGCCAACCCTTGGCCGCGCTCGGCGATTTTCGTCGGCAGCCTTCTCGTGTCCGGAACCCCAGTGTAGGACGGCTGAATGAAATCCCTGACCGATCCCTCACAGGTTCTCTCCGCGGGACTGGCGAAAATCCGCGCCGAATTCCACGTGCCGGACGGATTTCCGGCCGATGTGCTTGCCGCGGCGGAGGCGGCGGCCAAACGTGTGCCCAACCAGCATGCCGATCGAACTGAAATGCCGTTCGTCACGCTCGATCCGGCTGCTTCCACCGATCTCGATCAGGCGTTCTCGATCGAGGCGAGCGGTGGCGATCTTCTGCTGCATTACGCCATCGCCGACGTGGCCTGGTTCGTCGAGGACGGCGACGCGATCGATCGCGAAGCCTGGACGCGGGGCGAGACGCTTTACTTGCCGGACGGCAAGGCCGGGCTCTATCCGCCGGTAATTGCCGAGGGTGGGGCGAGCCTGTTGCCGGATGGACCCCGTCCAGCTGCTATCTTCACGGTTCGGGTTGCGCAGGACGGCGCGACGAAGTTGGACGGCGCGGAGCGGGCAATCATTCAAAGCCGCGCGAAGCTCGCCTATGACAGCGTGAAGGCCTCCGATGTCCCGGCCGGCTTCGCCGAAATGGCGCGGCGCATGGCGGCGAATGAGCGGCGCCGTGGGGCTTCCCGCGTCGACCCACCCGAGCAGGAGGTGGAAAGGCTTGCCGACGGCACATTCCGGCTTTCGTTCAGGCCGCTTCTGCAATCCGAGCAGGACAACGCCGCGCTTTCGCTGGCCGCCAACATGGCGATCGCCGATGCCATGCTTGCGCATCATACCGGCCTTTTTCGGGTGATGTCGGGGCCGGATGCCTTCAAGGTTCAAAGGCTGCGCAACGCGGCACAGGCTCTCGGACTGTCCTGGCCGGCCTCGACCAGCTTGCGGGACTATCAGCGAACCCTCGATCCGACCGATCCGCATCAGGCGGCGCTGATGCTGGAAATCCGCCATGCAAGCCCCGGCGCATCCTATCAACCGTATCAGGACGGCGTTGTCCCATGGCATGAGGCGATGGCCGCGACCTATGCCCATGCAACCGCCCCACTGAGGCGCCTTGCCGATCGTTATGTCGTGCGCTGCGCGCTGGCTATCGCCAACGGCCAGCCCGTGCCCCAGGCTGTTACCGACGCGTTTGCCAGGTTGCCGAAGGCGATGGGACGCGCGGATAGCCGCGCTTCCCAGATCAACCACGCGGCCATCGACCTTGCCGAGGCGGTAATGCTGGAGGGGCGCGAGGGCGAGACGTTCAAAGCCGTCGTCACCGACTTCGTCGACCATGGCGTGCGCATTCAGCTTGCCGACATGGCTGTCGTTGCCACCGTGAAGGCCTCGGGGCTCAGACAGGGCGATGGTCTGGCGCTAAGGCTGGTCCTGGCCGACCCGGATCAACGCAGCATCGTCTTCGAACCTGTTTGAGTGGCGGGCGGCTTTGCCGCTGTCCAAGTGAACGGTCAGCCCGAACCCCTGCATCAGGCGGCTGACGGCGAAGTCCGCCTTGCCCGAGGTGAAAACCGCGATATCAGGCTCGGCTTGCGGCAGCGCCCCATTGATCGGCGGCAGCAGCGAAAGGGCGCGCCGTGCGATCGCCTCGGCCGGATCGATCCAGTCGACCGGCCAGGGAGCGGTCTTGCGCATGCGATTGACCAGAAAGGGATAGTGCGTGCAGGCCAGCACGACGATGTCGGTGCGCATGCCGTCGCGCTCGATGAAGCATGGCTCGATCTCGGCGCGCACGGCCTCCTCGTCGACGAAGCCCTGGCGCATATAGGCTTCGGACAGGCCAGCCAGCCTGTCGCTGCCGACCAGGCGGACATGGCATTTCTGCGCCCATTTGCTGATCAGGTCGCGCGTGTACTGGCGCTTCACCGTGCCCGGCGTCGCCAGCACCGAGACCAGCCCGGAGCGCGTGCGCTCGGCCGCCGGCTTAACCGCCGGCACCGTGCCGACGAAGGGATGGCCGGGAAATCTTTCGCGCAGCGCGTCGATCACCAGTGTCGAGGCGGTGTTGCAGGCGATAACCGAGATGGCCGGCGCGAAGCGGTCGAGCAGTTTGGCGAATAATCCTAGTATATGCTCTCTTAGGGCCGGCTCCTCCCAGGCGCCAAAAGGAAAAGCGGCATCGTCGGCGACATAGATAAAGCGCCGGTCGGGCATCAGGACGCGTGCCTCGCGCAACACGGTCAGACCGCCGACGCCGGAATCGAACATCAGGATCGGCTGGTCAGTCATTGTCGGTTCCCTTGCCGCCGAGCAGTGGCGTGTCCGTGTCGTCGCCGCTAGCGTCCGGCGCCCGACCAGTCGCCTCCGCCTTGCGGGCGCGCGCCGCCGCCGCGGGCAAACGCCTCGGGTCATCGCCAGGTGACCCATCGCCGCGCGGCATCGCCGGCGAGAACCGGTCAAGCGAAGAGATGATGCCGCGCAGCACCTTGAGCTCCGGCTCGGCAAAGCCTGCCCGCGTCAGCACGGCCCGGAGGTTGTCGACCATTTTCGGCTTCTTCGGCGCCGGCCTGAAATAGCCGCGCGCCTCGAGCGCGCCTTCGAGATAGGTGAACAGGCCGTGCAATTCTTCCTTGCTTGCAGGCTTCATCTCCGGCCCCGAAAAATTGGTCCTGGTCTCGTCCTCGAGGCCCGACTTCATCCACTCGTAGGACATCAGCAAGGCCGCCTGGGCGATGTTGAGCGAGGAGAAATCAGGATCGACCGGGAAAGTGACGATCTCGTCGGCGAGGCCGACCTCGTCATTGTAGAGGCCGAAGCGCTCGCGACCGAACAGGATACCGGTGCGTTGCCCCATTGCGTGACGGGCGCGCAGCATCCTGCCCGCCTCCACCGGTCCACGCACGGACTTGAAACCGTCGCGCTGCCTTGCGGTGGTGGCGAAGACGAAGTTCAGGTCGGCAAGTGCCGAGGCCAGATCGTCGAAAACCTTGACGGCATCGATGACGTGGTCGGCACGGCTGGCGGCGGCACGCGCCTTCTCGCTCGGCCAGCCATCGCGCGGATTGACCAGGCGCAGCTCCGACAGTCCGAAATTGGCCATCGCGCGGGCGACCATGCCGATATTCTCGCCGAGTTGCGGCTCGACAAGGATGATCGCCGGGCCGGCTGCGGTGTTATCGGGATCTTTGGTAATGGGCATGATTGTCAATGAACTGCTGTTTGCGGCATTTCAGCGTCCCCTGCCATATTCGGCCGCGAAAATGAAGCATTCGCAAATGACGGCGCCGTGGGCTCACATTCGTGACCGATCGCCGTTTGCGTGGCCAAAAGCGCTTTGATATACGGGCGGCATCCCCGGCCGACGCCACGCGGGCAAGGCCGTCCCATTCCCAGCAACGAGGCATTCTTTCCATGGCGAAGATCAAGGTGGCGAACCCGGTCGTCGAACTCGACGGCGACGAGATGACCCGCATCATCTGGCAGTTCATCAAGGACAAGCTGATCCACCCTTATCTCGACCTCAAGCTCGAATATTACGACCTGGGCATCGAGCATCGCGACGCCACCAACGACCAGGTGACCATCGATTCGGCCAACGCCATCAAGAAATACGGTGTTGGCGTGAAATGCGCGACCATCACCCCCGACGAGCAGCGCGTCGAGGAATTCAAGCTGAAGAAGATGTGGAAATCGCCGAACGGCACCATCCGCAACATTTTGGGCGGCACCATCTTTCGCGAGCCGATCATCATGAAGAACGTGCCGCGCCTGGTGCCCGGCTGGACCAAGCCGATCATCGTCGGTCGCCACGCCTTCGGCGACCAGTATCGCGCCACCGATTTCCGCTTTCCCGGCAAGGGCAAGCTGACGATCAAGTTCGTCGGCGAGGACGGCCAAGTCATCGAGCACGACGTGTTCGACGCGCCCGGCGCCGGTGTCGCCATGGCCATGTACAATCTCGACGAGTCCATCCGCGAATTCGCCCGGGCGTCGCTGAACTACGGCCTGCTGCGCAACTATCCGGTCTACCTGTCGACCAAGAACACCATCCTCAAGGCCTATGACGGCCGCTTCAAGGATATTTTCCAGGAAGTCTACGAGGCTGAATTCGAGGCCGAGTTCAAGTCGAAGAAGCTTTGGTACGAGCACCGCCTGATCGACGACATGGTGGCCTCGAGCCTGAAATGGTCGGGCGGCTATGTCTGGGCCTGCAAGAACTATGACGGCGACGTCCAGTCCGACACGGTGGCGCAAGGGTTCGGTTCGCTCGGCCTGATGACCTCGGTGCTGATGACGCCGGATGGCAAGACCGTCGAAGCGGAAGCCGCGCACGGCACCGTCACCCGCCACTATCGCCAGCATCAGAAGGGCGAGGAAACCTCGACCAATTCGATCGCGTCGATCTTCGCCTGGACGCGAGGCCTCGCGCACCGCGCCAAGCTCGACGACAACGCCGAACTGAAGCGTTTTTCCGAGACGCTGGAAAAGGTCTGCATCCAGACTGTCGAGAGCGGCTTCATGACCAAGGACCTGTCGCTCTTGATCGGCCCCGACCAGCCCTGGCTCTCGACCACCGGCTTCCTCGACAAGATCGACGAGAATTTGCAGAAGGCAATGGCGTAACCGCCTCGCGGACAAATGGGCAAGCCGGTCGTCTACGGCGCGGATTACAGCGTCTATGTACGCATCGTCCGGCTTGCGCTCGAGGAGAAAGGCATCGCCTACGATCTCGTGCCGGTCGACATCTTTGCAGAAGGTGGCGCGCCGGCATGGTACGGCAAACACCATCCCTTCGGCCGCATCCCGGCCTTCGAGCATGAGGGGTTCCGCCTGTTCGAGGCGAGTGCGATCGCGCGCTATATCGACGACGCTTTCGACGGTCCACCCTTGCAGCCGAAGGATCCGCGCGCCCGCGCAAGGATGAACCAGATCATCGGCATGCTCGACGCCTACGCCTACCGTGCGATGGTCTGGGATGTCGCGGTCGAGCGTCTGGAGAAGGAAGTGCCCGACGAGAGCTTGATCGCGGATGGCCTGCGGCAGGCAGAGACGGTGCTGAAGGTATTGACCTCGCTGAAGCAAGATGGACCCTGGCTGCTCGGCGACCAGCTGACCCTGGCCGATCTGCACGCGGCGCCGATCATCGCCTACTTCGTCAAAGTGCCAGAAGGGCGCAACTTGCTGACGCAGTTTGCAGGCATCTGGGATTTGTATTTGCGAATGGCTGGCCGCCCGAGCTTCGTGCGTACCGAAAAAGCGTATAACTCGAGGTGAGCTTCCTCGACGTCGCGCCGCCCCTGCCCTGGCGGGCATTTCTCCCCGTGAACGGGGAGAAAGAGGCTGCTCGCGTTGCCGGCGCTCTTCTGCAACGAGGGCGATTGGCGAAGGGCGCGACGAAAGCGCCCTTCTCCCCGTTCTACGGGGAGAAAATGGCGGCAGCCAGATGAGGGGCAGCGCTGCCCCAAGAGAAAGGATCCCGCCTGGGCCCACGCATGGTAGCTACGCTGCTTCGAGCGCCGCCCTCACCGCCGCGATCGCATCATCGGCCTTCGACGCATCCGGGCCGCCGGCCTGCGCCATGTCGGGGCGGCCGCCGCCGCCCTGCCCGCCCAATGCTGCGGAGGCCACGCGAACAAGGTCGACGGCGCTGAAACGGCCGACGAGATCATCGGTGACAGCGACCACGACGCTCGCCTTGTTGTCCTCAGCCGTGCCAACGAACACGACGACGCCAGAGCCCAACGAAGTCTTGCCCGCGTCGGCCAGCGGCTTCAAGTCCTTCGGCGAGACACCTGACACCGCCTTGCCGAGAAAGCCGACGCCAGCGACGATCTCGTTGGCGGCAGGAGCATCGGCAGGCGACCCGCCGCCCAGCGCCAATTTCTTGCGCGCTTCGGCCAGGTCCTTCTCGAGCTTCTTGCGCTCTTCGAGCAGCGCTTCGACGCGCGCTGGCACATCTGCGGGCGAAATCTTAAGCGTTGCCGCCGTGGTCTTCAGGCGTCGGTCCTGCTCATCGAGATGCCTGCGCGCGGCCTCGCCGGTCAACGCCTCGATGCGGCGCACGCCGGCGGCGACAGCACCATCCGAGACGATGCGCACCAGGCCGATATCGCCGGTCGCCCTGACATGCGTGCCGCCGCAGAGCTCGACCGAATAAGGCCGGTTGGCCTTGGCGCCATGCAAGCCGGTGCCCATCGACACGACGCGCACCTCATCGCCATATTTCTCTCCGAACAGCGCCATCGCGCCCTCGGCAATGGCGTCGTCGACCGACATCAGGCGCGTGGTCACCGGGCCGTTCTGCACGACGATCTCGTTGGCCATGCGCTCGACCTCTTCGAGCTCCTGCGCGGAGATCGGCTTGTTGTGCGAGATGTCGAAGCGCAGACGCTCGGGTGCGACCAGCGAACCCTTCTGCGCGACATGGGTGCCCAGCACCTCGCGCAACGCCTCGTGGATCAGGTGCGTCGCCGAGTGGTTGGCGCGCAGCCGGGAGCGCCTGGCATGATCGACCTTAAGTTCGACCGCGGCACCCGGCCTGACCGTGCCGGCGACCACCTTGCCGAGATGCACGAAGAGGCCATCGGCCTTCTTCTGCGTGTCGGAAATCTCGATCGAGAAGCCCTCGCCCGAGATTATGCCGGTGTCACCCATCTGGCCGCCGGACTCGCCGTAGAACGGCGTCTGGTTGACGACCACGGCGACCGCATCGCCCTTGGCGGCGCTGTCGACGGTCTTGCCGTCCTTGACCAGCGCCTCGATGAGGCCTTCCGCCTGCTCGGTTTCGTAGCCGAGGAATTCGGTGGCGCCGGTCTTTTCACGCACGGAGAACCAAACCGTCTCGGTGGCGGCCTCGCCGGACCCGGCCCAGTGCTTGCGCGCCTCCGCCTTCTGCTGCTCCATCGCATTGGTGAAGCCGGCAAGGTCGACCGAGATGCTGCGCTGCCGCAGCGCGTCCTGCGTCAGGTCGAGCGGGAAGCCATAGGTGTCGTAGAGCTTGAATGCCGTTTCGCCATCGAGCATGTCGCCGGCGCCGAGCTTCTCCGTCGCCTCGGACAGCAGCCCGAGGCCGCGCACCAGCGTTTTGCGGAAACGGGTCTCCTCGAGTTTCAGGGTCTCGGCGATCATCGTTTCGCCGCGTGCCAGTTCGGGATAGGCCTGGCCCATCTCGCGCACCAGCGCCGGCACCAGCTTCCACATCAGCGGCTCGTTCGCCCCCAGCAACTGCGCATGGCGCATGGCGCGGCGCATGATGCGGCGCAGCACATAGCCGCGGCCTTCGTTCGACGGCAGCACGCCGTCAGCGACCAGGAAGGAGGACGAGCGCAGATGATCGGCAATGACGCGATAGGACGCAACCGTTTCGGCGTCGGGCGCGCGCCCAAGTGCCGAGGACGCCGCATCGATCAGATGACGGAACAGGTCGGTCTCGAAGACGCTTTCCACTCCTTGCAGGATGGACGCCATGCGCTCCAGGCCCATGCCGGTGTCGATCGACGGGCGCGGCAGGTCGACGCGCTCCTCTTTCGTCACCTGCTCATACTGCATGAACACCAGGTTCCAGAATTCGAGGAAGCGATCGCCGTCTTCCTCGGGACTGCCGGGAGGTCCACCCCAGACGTGCTCGCCACGATCGATGAAGATTTCCGAGCATGGTCCGCAAGGACCGGTGTCGCCCATCGCCCAGAAATTGTCCGAGGTCGGGATGCGGATGATGCGATCGTCGGAGAAACCGGCGATCTTCTTCCAGAAGCCAGCCGCCTCGTCGTCCGTGTGATAGACGGTGACCAGCAGCTTGTCCTTCTTCAGCCCGAACTCCCTGATGATGAGGTTCCAGGCAAGCTCGATGGCGCGCTCCTTGAAATAGTCACCGAAGGAGAAATTGCCGAGCATCTCGAAAAAGGTCAGGTGGCGCGCGGTATAGCCGACATTGTCGAGATCGTTGTGCTTGCCGCCGGCGCGGACGCTTTTCTGGGCTGTGGTGGCGCGCGAATAGGGCCGCTTCTCCAAACCGGTGAAGACATTCTTGAACTGCACCATGCCGGCATTGGTGAACATCAATGTCGGATCGTTGCGCGGCACGAGCGGGCTCGAGGCCACGACCTCGTGGCCTTCCTTGCGGAAATAGTCGAGAAAGGTCGACCGGATCTCGTTGACGCCACTCATGGATACTGCCTTTTCAAGAGAGCCGCCGGCCGGACCGGCGGGAGATGGCTCTGTATTTTCTAGAAGATGGAGCTGGCCTTTTAGCCGTAGCTCTTGACCCTGTCCAGAAACACGGAATTGGGCCAATTCGCGCTTTGCACCGGCACTTGCGGGGCCGCCCAAACGAAAACCGCCGGCGCGAAGGCCGGCGGTTTGGAACGCGGTGCTACAGAACTCTTTTACTTAAGCATTGACTAATAGTCTGGATTTATGGCCAAATTCTGACCGTTGCCTACATCGCGCCGGCTTCGTCCTCAAAACCGTCGTCGCCATTGCCCTCGGAGCCACCATTTTCGAGGAACTTTTCGGCGATCAATCCGGCATTCTGCCTGAGCGCCAGCTCGATCTCGCGCGCGGTATCGGGATTGTCGCGCAGGAACAGTTTCGCATTCTCGCGGCCCTGGCCGAGACGCTGCGAATTATAGGAGAACCAGGCGCCCGATTTCTCGACCACGCCGGCCTTGACGCCGAGGTCGACCAGTTCGCCGGTCTTGGAGACGCCCTCGCCATACATGATGTCGAACTCGACCACCTTGAAGGGCGGCGCCAACTTGTTCTTGACCACCTTGACGCGGGTCTGGTTGCCGACGACCTCGTCACGATCCTTGACCGAGCCAATACGGCGGATGTCGAGGCGAACCGAAGCGTAGAATTTCAGCGCGTTGCCGCCGGTCGTGGTTTCGGGCGAACCGAACATGACGCCGATCTTCATGCGGATCTGGTTGATGAAGATGACCATGGTGTTGGAGCGCGAGATCGACGCGGTCAGTTTGCGCAGCGCCTGGCTCATCAGGCGGGCCTGCAGACCCGGCAGCGAATCGCCCATCTCGCCCTCGATCTCGGCACGCGGCGTCAGCGCCGCCACCGAATCGACCACCAGCACGTCGATGGCGCCGGAACGCACCAGCGTGTCGCAAATCTCCAGCGCCTGCTCGCCGGTGTCGGGCTGCGAGATCAGCAGGTTTTCAAGATCGACGCCGAGCTTGCGGGCGTAGACCGGATCGAGCGCGTGTTCGGCATCGACGAAGGCGCAGATGCCGCCCTTCTTCTGGGCTTCAGCCACGGTGTGCAGGGCCAGGGTCGTCTTGCCGGAGCTTTCCGGCCCATAGATCTCGATGATACGGCCGCGCGGCAAGCCACCGACGCCGAGCGCGATGTCGAGACCGAGCGAGCCGGTCGGCACCGTTTCGATCTCGACGACCTGCTCGTTGGCGCCGAGCCGCATGATCGAGCCCTTGCCGAAAGCCCGCTCGATTTGCGACAGCGCCGCATCCAGAGCCTTTGATTTGTCCACTGCCTTATCCTCTACCAGCCGCAAAGAATTCTGAGCCATGATACATCACCCCTTGGTCGTCAATGAAGGCCGGACAATCCGTAATCCCTGCCATTTTGTACCTTTTTTGTTCTCATTTGGCAAGGGGTGACAACCAACTGAAAAACAAGCGATATCGCGATTTGTTCTTTTTTTGTCTCGCAAACTCTGGCACGAACGGGCTCCGCATTGGGCCAGACGGCTCGATCGTATCGCCCGACCGAATCGCCGACCAGCATGCGAAGCTCTGTCGCGCACTCTAGCGCTTGTGCGGCCGCAACAACAAAGGTCATATCGCCACCATGGTGGAATCCCCGAAGATCCTGGCCGTGGGCGGCGCCCATATCGACCGGCGTGGCCAGGTGTACGGTCCCTATGTGCCGGCAGCCTCCAATCCCGGCACGATGCGCGAGGATGTCGGCGGGGGCGTCTTCAATGCGTTGCGCGGCATGGTGCGGCGCGGCGTGTCGGCCTCCCTGGTGTCGATGCGGGGCGGCGATGCGTCGGCCGATACGGTTTCACGGGCCATCGCCGAGGCAGGCATCGCCGATCTTTCGGCGGTGTTCCTCGACCGTACCACGCCGAGCTACACGGCATTGATCGATCGCGAGGGCGAATTGATCGTCGGCTTTGCCGACATGGCACTGTACGACCTGGCTTTTCCCAAGCAGATCAGGCGTTCCAAGATACGCCAGGAGGTGGCCGCCGCCGATGCCATCCTGTGCGACGCCAATCTGCCGTCGGCCGCCCTGGAGCGGCTGCTGTCGCTCGCCGCCGGTAAACCGGTTTTCGCCATCGCGATTTCGCCGGCGAAGGTAACGCGGCTGATACCGGTTCTCGGCGGGCTGGCCCAGCTCTTCATGAACCGGCGAGAGGCCGTCGTGCTGGCCGGTGTCAATGCAGCGGCCGCCGAGCGGGAAATGGTCGACGGGTTGCGGTGCAGCGGCCTTGCCAGCGGCGTGGTCACGGCCGGCAGCGGCCCTGTGCTGGGTTTCGATGAGACAGGCGCCTTTTCGATCCTGCCGCCTGCCCCCAGAAAAGTCGCCGATGTCACCGGCGCCGGCGACGCGCTGGCAGGTGCGACGGTCGCAGCACTGCTGCGGGGCCAGCCGCTGCGCCACGCCGTGCGCGAGGGCGTCGCCGCGGCAACGCTGGCCATCGAAAGCGCCGACGCGGTGCCCGAATTCACCCCGGCGAGCTTCGCGGAAGCGCTGGCCCTTGTGCCGGATGCCAGGGAAGTGGCATGAGACCCGGCAAGTTCATAACGCGCGGTGAAGCTACGCTTTCCTGATGGATGCGCCGCACTCCGGATTGGAGATCAGAGATGACGCCAGAGACCGCCCGCCCCTTCATCGATATCCACGCACCGGTGGCGCAGGCCCTGGCCGCCGGGCGCCCGGTGGTGGCGCTCGAAAGCACCATCATCACCCATGGCATGCCCTATCCCGACAATGGCGCCATGGCGGCCAACGTCGAAAAGATCATCGCTGACGGCGGCGCCGTGCCGGCAACCATCGCGGTGGTCAACGGCCGCATCAAGATCGGGCTTTCGGACGGCGAACGCGAATCGCTGGCGATGACCGGTGACGCCATGAAGCTGTCGCGCGCCGATCTCGCCTTCGCCGTCGCGCAGGGCCGCACCGGTGGCACCACGGTCGCCGCCACCATGATCGCGGCTGACATGGTCGGGATAAAGGTGTTCGCCACCGGCGGCATTGGCGGCGTGCACAAGGGGGCGGAAAAGAGCTTCGACATCTCGGCCGACCTCGATGAATTGGCGCGTACACCGGTGATCGTCGTCTCGGCCGGCGCCAAGGCGATCCTCGACATCGAAAAGACGCTGGAAGTGCTGGAGACGCGCGGCGTGCCCGTGGTCGGCCATGGCTGCGAGACGATGCCGGCCTTCTGGTCGCGGCAGTCACCGTTCCGAGCGCCCTTGACCTTGCACGGAGCGGAAGATATCGCGCATTTCTACCGGACACGCCTGGCTCTGGGCTTGGGCGGCGGCATGCTGATTGCCAATCCCGTGCCGGAATCCCACGAAATCCCCGCTGAAGAAATGGCGGGCTACATCGAAGCCGCGCAAAAGGCGGCCGAAGCCCTCAACGTCACCGGCAAGGCCGTGACGCCGTTCCTGCTGGGAAAAATCCTCGAACTCACCGGCGGCCGCAGCCTGAAGACCAACATCGCGCTGGTCGAGAACAATGCAAGGCTGGCGGCTGAGATCGCCAAGGCGCTGTAGGGACTGCCAAGAAAGTCCCCCTCACCCGGATTACCAAGACCGAATTGCAAAGAGCAATTTGGGGCAATCCGACCTCTCCCCGAGGGAGAGGAACTTGCGGCCTCAACGCAAACCTCTTCTCCCCGCCGGGGAGAAGGCGGCCGCGAAGCGGCCGGATGAGGGGTGGCCTCGCGCTGGCGGGAGCCTACTTCCCCGCCCGCCGCCCAGCTTCGTAGGCGCGTCGCGCCCACACCGTCATTTCGTCGGGATCGTCGAAAGCGCTGTCGGGAATGCTCCAATAGGGCATGGCGACAAGCTTGCCGTGGCGAGAGCCGGTGTAGGTCCATTGCCGGCAGCCCGCGGCTTCGAACTCCGATGCGCTCTGCGCGTCGGCTTTCAGCAGCAATTCGCCGCGCAGCACGATGGCGACGATGACGCCATCGAAATAGATGCCTTTGCCGCCGAATAGCTTTCGGATGCTGACCGGACCGAGGCCCTCGAACAGTTCTGCGATGCGCTCATTGTCCATGCCGCGATCATGTCACCGGCATTTGGCCTTGTCATCGCCGCAACCAAAATCATGCTGACAGGTTGTGGCTATCCTGTCGGAGTTTTTGCCATGCCTGTGCTGCTCAAGGGGTCCTGTCGCTGCAACGCCGTGCGTTTCGAGGTGGAAAGCCACACGCCCGTGCCGTTCATGCTGTGCTACTGCTCGATCTGCCGTAAGCAGCAGGGCGGCGGCGGTTTCGCCATCAATCTCGGCGCCGCCTACGAGACGCTGAACATCAGGGGCAAGAGCAATCTCGGCGTCTATCGCGCCGAGATCGAGGATGACGAGCATCCCCACTGCGAGATATCGACCGGGGAGCGCAATTTTTGCCGCAAATGCGGGTCGGCGCTCTGGCTCTACGACCCAACCTGGCCGGAGCTGGTGCATCCCTTCGCCTCGGCGATCGACAGCGACCTGCCGAAACCACCCGAAAAAGTGCATCTGATGCTGAAATACAAGGCGAACTGGGTCGAGCCTGAGATCGGCAAAGGCGACAAGACGTTCGACGTCTATCCCCAGGAATCGATCGCGGACTGGCACAAGCGGACGGGTATGTGGGTGGAGTAGCTTTCTTCGCCCCGTCTACGGGGCGAAGAAAGATCAGGCTGAAGCGCGTGCCTCGGCCAGCGCCTTGAGATCGGCCGGCTTCAGTTCGACCGATTCGCCACAGCCGCAGGCCGAACTCTGGTTCGGGTTGTGGAAGGTGAAACCGGTGCGCAGCGTCGTCTGCTCGAAATCCATCTCGGTGCCGAACAGAAACAGGGCGGCTTCCGGCGCGACATAGACATGCGCGCCGTCGCGCTCGATATGGTCGTCCTTGGTGTTGGGCTCGGTCACCAGATCGACCGTGTATTCCATGCCGGCGCAGCCGCCCTTCTTGATGCCAAGGCGGATGCCATGCGCGTTTTCGCGCGTGGCGACGATCTCGCGCACCCGGTCGGCGGCCTTATCGGTCATCGTGATGACGGCAAAGCGTCCCATGTTTTTCCTTCTCCATTCCATGCAGGTTCAAGGCCTGCCGAATGATTCCTCACCTAAAATGGTGAAGTTTTACCACCGGGGCAAGTGTGCCAGGTGCGGCGCTAGTACCAGCCCACCGCCACCTGCGCCTCTTCGGACATGCGGTCGGGCGTCCAGGGCGGATCGAAAGTCATGTTGACCTCGACGCCGGAGACGCCCTCGACCGCGCCGACGGCATTTTCAACCCAGCCGGGCATTTCGCCGGCCACCGGGCAGCCAGGCGCGGTCAGCGTCATGTCGATCTTGACCGAGCGGTCGTCCTCGACGTCGATCTTGTAGACGAGGCCAAGCTCGTAGATGTCGGCCGGGATTTCCGGGTCGTAGACCGTCTTCAGCGCCGAGACGATGTCGTCGGTCAACCGCGCCAGCTCATCAGCGGGAATTGCCGAGGCGGAAACGACGCTGTTGCCGGCGGCTTCCGGCGTAGCTTCGGTGGTGGTGCTCACATCATCCATGGTCGTCACCCGAAAAAAATCGTCATCCGAAGAATTTGCGCGCTTTTTCAAGCGCCTCGGCCAAAGCGTCGACTTCGGCCCTGGTATTATACATGCCGAACGATGCCCTGCATGTGGAGGTTACGCCGAAACGTTTCAACAGCGGCTGGGCGCAATGGGTGCCGGCACGGACCGCCACGCCTTGCCTGTCTATCACCATCGACACGTCATGGGCATGAATGCCTTGCAGCTCGAAGGAGATGATGGCGCCCTTGCCGGGCGCATCGCCGAAGATGCGCAGCGAGTTGATGGCGCGCAGGCGCTCGTGGGCGTAGGTCTTCAAGTCTTCCTCATGCGCGGCGATGCGCTCGCGGCCGACAGAGTCCATGTAGTCGAGCGCGGCGCCCAGTCCGATCGCCTGGACGATCGGCGGCGTGCCGGCCTCGAAGCGATGCGGCGGCTCGTTGTAGGTGACGATGTCTTCCGTCACCTCCTCGATCATCTCGCCGCCGCCCATGAAGGGCCGCATGCCGGCGAGACTATCCTTCTTGCCGTAGAGCACACCGATGCCCGAGGGACCGTAGACCTTGTGGCCGGTGAAGACGAAGAAATCGCAATCGAGATCCTGCACGTCGATCGGCATGTGCACCGCGCTCTGGCTGCCGTCGACAAGCACCGGAATTCCACGCGAATGCGCGATGCGCACGATCTCCTTGATCGGTGTCACCGTGCCCAGCGCGTTCGACATCTGCGTGATGGCCACGAGTTTAGTGCGATCGGTCAGCCGCTTTTCGAATTCCTCGATGTGGAAGACGCCGAGATCGTCGACCGGCACCCAGACCAGCTTGGCGCCCTGCCGCTCGCGGATGAAGTGCCAGGGCACGATGTTGGAGTGGTGCTCCATGATCGACAGCACGATCTCGTCGCCCTCGCCGATATTGGGCATGCCATAGCCATAGGCGACGGTGTTGATGGCCGACGTCGTGTTGGAGGTGAAGACGATGTTGTCGGTGCTTGGCGCGTTGAGGAAACGGCGCACCGTTTCCCGCGCCTTTTCGTAAGCGTCGGTGGCGGCATTGGACAGAAAATGCAGGCCGCGATGGACGTTGGCGTATTCCTGGGAATAGGCGTGCTGGATCGTGTCCAGCACCACCCGCGGCTTCTGCGCCGAGGCGCCATTGTCGAGATAGACCAGCTTCTTGCCGTAGACTTCGCGCGACAGGATCGGGAAGTCGCGGCGGATCGCCTCGACGTCGTAGAAATCTCCAATCTTGCCCGGTGCGTTCATCAGCTTCACCCGTGCGTCACAAACCACTCGTCGAGCTTCGCTTCCAGCGCCTCGACAATCGTCTCGTCGTCCAGTTCCTCGATCACCTCGGCGACGAAGGCCTTGACCAGCAGACCGCGTGCGCTCTTTTCGTCGACACCGCGCGCCATCAGGTAGAACAGATGGTCGTGGTCGATCTCGGTCACCGTCGCGCCGTGGCCGCAGACGACATCGTCGGCGAAAATTTCGAGCTCGGGCTTGGTCGAGAACTCGCCGTCATCCGACAGCAACAGCGTGTTGCACGCCATCTTGGCGTTGGTCTTCTGCGCATATTGATGGACGTTGATGCGGCCCTGGAAGACGCCACGCGCCTTGCCCGTCACCACGTTGCGGACGATCTCCGTCGAGGTCGTGTGCGGCACGGCGTGGTCGAGCACCATGGTGACGTCGGTGTGGGTGTCGCCGGCGAGCAGGTTGATGCCGCGCAATTGAAAGTCGGCGCCCTCACCTGTCGTCCTGACCATGATCTCCTGGCGCACAAGCTTGCCGCCGGCGTTCATGACGAACAGCGTCAGTTTCGCGTTCTTGCCGATATGGGCCTTGAACTGTGCCAGATGCGTCGCAGTCTCCGGCTGCTCCTGCACGATCAGCCACGTTACCTCAGCACCTTCGCCGAGCACGAGTTGGCTGACCGAACTGGTCAGCGCCGCGCCCTCGCCCGCCTGACGCTCGACGATGACGGCCTTGGCGCCGTCGCCGACGCGAGCGGCCAAGCGCACATGGGTCTGGCTGCCGGCCTGCAAATTCTGCAGCTCGACCGGCTTTTCCAGTTCGGCGCCATCGGCGATGTCGACAAAGTAGCCGTCGGCAACGAAAGCCGTGTTCAGCGCACCGATGGCATCGTCATTGCCATAGGGATCGAGGCCCGGCGCGATGCTGCCGTCAATCAGCTTTTCCGACAGGCGCTGGACGCTGACGCCTTCGACAACTGGCGCCTTGGCACTCGATACGCCGTTCAACAAGCTTAGAACCGTCGAACCGTCGACGATTGGCGCGATGGCTTTCGCCGTGGCGGCCGGGTCGAACTCCGGCACCGCGTTCAAAAGACGGCGCAGGTCGGTATAATGCCAGGATTCGATGCGTCGCGTCGGCAAGCCGTGCTTGATCGCTTCGATGGCATCGTCGCGCTTCAGCATCACCGCGCCGTCCCCCGGCAACAGCGACAGCCGGTCGCCGAACGCGTCGATCAACGCTGTCTCGGCCGGTGTGCGCTGCGGTTGTGTGTGCATATTCATCAGCTTTGCCCCGTCTTTTGGCACAAAATGACCTGGCATCTCACGCGGCTTCGCCGATCACGCCGGCATAGCCATTGGCTTCAAGGTCGAGCGCCAGCGACTTGTCGCCCGACTTGATGACCTGGCCCTTGTAGAGCACGTGCACGCTGTCGGGCACGATGTGCTCGAGCAGGCGCTGGTAGTGGGTGATGACCAGGAACGCCCGGTCCGGCGCGCGCAGCGCGTTGACGCCATCGGAGACGATCTTCAGCGCATCGATGTCGAGGCCGGAATCGGTCTCGTCGAGCACGCAGAGTTTCGGCTCCAGCAGCTTCATCTGCAGGATCTCGGCACGCTTCTTCTCGCCGCCGGAGAAGCCGACATTGAGCGGCCGCTTCAGCATCGCCATGTCCATGCTGAGCGAGGCGGCGGCTTCCTTCACGCGCTTGAGGAATTCCGGGATTTTCAGCGGCTCTTCACCACGCGCCTTGCGCTGCTCGTTCATGGCCACCTTGAGAAATTCCATGGTCGCGACGCCCGGTATCTCCATCGGATACTGGAAAGCGAGGAAAATTCCTGACGTAGCGCGCTCGGCCGGATCCATTTCGAGGATCGACTGGCCGTTGTAGAGGATGTCGCCCTCGGTCACCTCATAGTCCTCGCGGCCGGCAAGGATGTAGGACAGGGTCGACTTGCCCGAGCCGTTCGGGCCCATGATCGCGGCGACCTCGCCGGCTTTCACCGTCAGGTTCAGGCCGCGGATGATCTCGGTGCCGTCATCGACGATGCGAGCATGCAGGTTCTTGATCTCAAGCATTCTTTGTTTCCTGAATATTTATCTGGGCTGGTCAGCCCACCGAGCCTTCCAACGAGATGCCGATCAGCTTCTGCGCCTCGACGGCGAACTCCATCGGCAGTTGCTGGATGACGTCCTTGACGAAGCCGTTGACGATCAGCGCGATGGCTTCCTCCTCGGGGATGCCGCGCTGCATGACGTAGAATTTCTGGTCCTCGGAAATCTTCGACGTCGTCGCCTCATGCTCGAACTGCGCCGTCGAGTTCTTGGCTTCCATGTAGGGCACGGTGTGGGCGCCGCACTGGTCGCCGATCAGCAGGCTGTCGCAGTTGGTGAAATTGCGGGCATTGGTCGCCTTGCGGTGCGCCGAGACCTGGCCGCGATAGGTGTTCTGCGAGAAGCCGGCGGCGATGCCCTTGGAGATGATGCGGCTCGACGTGTTCTTGCCGAGATGGATCATCTTGGTGCCGCTGTCGACCTGCTGATAGCCGTTCGAGACGGCGATCGAATAGAATTCGCCCGAGGAATCGTCGCCGCGAAGGATGCAGCTTGGATACTTCCAGGTGATTGCCGAGCCGGTCTCGACCTGGGTCCACGAAATCTTCGAACGGTCGCCACGGCAGTCGCCGCGCTTGGTCACGAAATTGTAGATGCCGCCCTTGCCCTCGGCGTCGCCGGGGTACCAGTTCTGTACCGTCGAATATTTGATCTCGGCATCGTCGAGCGCGACCAGTTCGACCACCGCCGCATGAAGCTGGTTCTCGTCGCGTTGCGGCGCCGTACAGCCCTCGAGATAGGAGACGTAGGCCCCCTCCTCGGCGATGATCAGCGTGCGCTCGAACTGTCCGGTGTTCTTCTCGTTCATGCGGAAATAGGTCGACAGCTCCATCGGGCAGCGCACCCCCTTCGGCACGAAGACGAAGGACCCGTCCGTGAATACGGCCGAATTCAGTGTGGCGTAGTAATTGTCGGAGGTCGGCACGACAGAACCGAGATATCTCTGCACCAGTTCGGGATGCTCGCGGATGGCTTCGGAGATCGAGCAGAAGATGACTCCGGCCTGCGCCAGTTCCTTTTTGAAGGTGGTGACGACGGACACGGAATCGAACACGGCGTCGACGGCGACGCGGCCCGACTTGTAGACGTTGTCGCTGGCTTCCTCGAACTCCGAGGCGTCGGTCTTCTGGACGCCTGCGAGGATCTCCTGCTCCTTCAACGGAATGCCGAGTTTCTCATAGACCTTCAAGATCTCAGGATCGACGTCGCTGAGCGAAGTCGGTCCGGGCGTGCTCTTGGGCGCCGCGTAATAGTAGATGTCCTGGAAGTCGATCTTGGGGTAGTTGACGCGCGCCCAGGTCGGCTCTTCCAGCGTCAGCCAGCGCCGATAGGCTTCGAGGCGCCATTCCAGCATCCAGGACGGTTCGTCCTTCTTGGCCGAGATGAAACGGATAATGTCTTCGCTCAGGCCCTTGGGAGCTTTGTCGACGGCGATCTCGGTCTGGAATCCGTATTTGTATTGGTCGACGTCGATCTTTCGGACCCGATCAATCGTGTCCTGCACAGCAGGCATAAGCGTTCTCCATCCACGCCGGGGTCAAGGCCCGACAGTTTTCAAACTATGGCACCCGCCAAATGGACACCGAGCAGCATCCGCGGCAGCGTAAGTTCAATATAGTGCGCCTCGACCGGAAATTCACCCGGCCAGCATGAAACGCACGGCTCTACCAGGCCGAAAGGCCCAAATCCGTTTTTCTCAAGCATCGGATTCTCCGTCCGATGCTCCAACCGCTAGGCGGCCTTCTCTCTACCCGCCCGACGCGCGGCAATGCTTGCCAGCGCGGTGCGGAACAGTTCGATGTCCTCGGCGGCGGTCGCGGCACCGACCGAGACGCGCAGGGCGCCAAGGCTGTCGCCGTGCCCCATGGCTTTCAGCACATGGCTCGGCCCGACCTTGCCCGACGAGCAGGCGGATCCGGCGGAAAGCGCCACGCCTGCCAGATCGAAGGCGATCTGGGCGGTTTCGGCTTTTACGCCGGGAATAGCGAAGAATGTCGTGTTGGCAAGCCTTGGCGCGCCCGTTCCGAAGATTTCCACGTCCGGCACCAGCGTCTTCAGGATGGCTTCGGCCTCATCGCGACGCTGCCGCACGGCACCGACGGCCTTCAGTCCGGCCAGGGCTTCTCGTGCAGCGGCGCCAAACCCGGCAATGCCAGGCAGGTTCTCGGTGCCGCCACGGTGGCCTTTTTCCTGGCCGCCGCCATTGATCAGCGGCGTCGGCATCATCAGGTCGGCCGCGGCGACGATGGCACCGGCGCCCTTGGGGCCGCCGATCTTGTGTGAGGACACAATCGCATAGTCGGCGTATCCAGCCGCCATGTCGATCGAGACGCGGCCAGCGGCCTGCACGGCATCGACGACAAGAATGCCGCCCTCCGCCTTGACGATTTCGGCAATGCGATCGATCGGCTGGATGACGCCGGTTTCGTTGTTGGCGGCATGGATCGCCACCAGCGGCAGACCGTCGGCCTTGTCGTGGCCGGCGAGCGCCGCGGTCAAGGCGTCGAGGTTGACGATGCCATCGGCGTCGACACCGATCCGCGTTACCTGGCTTGCCGGGAAACGTCCGCCATTCAGCAGGCACGGATGGTCGGCCTCGCACACGTAGAGCCGGCTCATGCGAATGGCGCCGCGCCCCATCCGCCAGTCCGGCGTCAGAAGCGCCGAGGCGGCCTCGGTCGCACCCGAAGTGAAGACGACATGTTCGGCCTTGCCGTTGACCAGTGCCGCCACGTCGCGCCTGGCATTGTCGACGAGCCTGCGCGCGGCGCGCCCCTCGGCATGGACCGAAGAAGGGTTGGCCGCATCAAACGCCGCGACCATGGCCTCGCGCGCCGCTGAAAGCAGCGGCGCACTGGCATTATAGTCGAGATAGGCGCGTCTCGCGGCCATTTTTGTCCAGTTCTTCCCGTCAGAAGCCATTCCGCCGACGTATGGCGTTATTTCCTTGAAATTCCAAGGCAAGCCGTCCTATTTACGCGGCTTGCGGCGAGGGCGACCGGGCGATTGCGTTTCGGCCACCCAGTTTTGAACAATTCTAAACTAGCTTCTATGAAGACGCTCGCCCTGCGTCAAGGTCTGTGGAAGCGGGGCCAGAGGAACAGTTTTCCGGGCACCGCGCACTTGTATGTCACGTGGAGTATTTCATGCCTGAGGTCATTTTCACCGGTCCGGCCGGCCGCCTGGAGGGACGCTACCAGCCCTCGCGGGAAAAGAGCGCGCCGATTGCCATCGTGTTGCATCCGCACCCGCAGTTCGGCGGCACGATGAACAACAAGATCGTCTACGACCTCTTCTACATGTTCCAGAAGCGTGATTTCACCACGCTGCGCTTCAATTTTCGCGGCATCGGCCGCAGCCAGGGCGAGTTCGACCATGGAACCGGCGAGTTGTCGGACGCGGCGGCGGCACTCGACTGGGTGCAGTCGCTGCATCCGGATTCCAAGAGCTGCTGGGTCGCCGGCTATTCCTTCGGTTCGTGGATCGGCATGCAGCTGCTGATGCGCCGGCCCGAGATCGAGGGCTTCATCTCGATCGCACCGCAGCCCAACACCTATGATTTTTCCTTCCTGGCGCCCTGCCCGTCTTCGGGCCTGATCATTCATGGCGACGCCGACAAGGTGGCGCCGCCGAAGGATGTGCAGGGCCTGGTCGACAAGCTGCATACGCAGAAGGGCATCACCATCACGCAGAAGACCCTGCCCGGCGCCAACCACTTTTTCGCCAACGACGCCGATCTCTTGATCGAGGAATGCTCCGATTATCTCGATCGACGGCTGGCGGGAGAATTGTCCGATCCGAGGCCGAAGCGGCTGCGTTAAGACATCTGGCCAGGCGTGTTCGTGGGGCTATGAGCGGGCGGACAATGTCCGCTCCTCGCCATTTGGCTTGCCACGATACGGTTCGGCAGCGACTTATTTTTCTGGGGCAATAAGCCGGAACGATGATTTGCGGACCGGCAATCCTGAAGCTGCCGGCCGGAAGATGAAACCGAGCCTGGCAAAGACCAGTCCGCAGGCCACCGCGAAGGCACAGCCGAGGCCGAAGCCGGCGACGGTGTCGCTCGGATAGTGCGCGCCGACGAATATCCTGGTCGAGGCGATGCAGCCGGTGACCACAAGGGCGATATACCAACGCCGCGGAAACAAAAGCAGCAGGATACCGAACACGGCGCCCATCGTCGTGGCGTGGCCGGACGGAAAGCCGGCAAAGCGCGCATCGAAGGCAAAGGGGTGGAGTGCAAGGACGCCAAAATCCTGGAAGTAGAGCGGGCGCGCCCTGCCAATGGCATATTTCAAGACATTGACGGTCAGGCCCGACAGGCCAACGGCGCTCAGCACCAGAAAAGCCAGACAAGTCCAACTGTAGACCAGCATCAGCGCGCGCCGCGAAAGGCTTCGCCAATCCGTCAGATTGGCCGCGACAAGCAGAAGCGCGGACGGGATGAGATACCAGCCGCCCAGTCCGAACTGTGTGAAGAATTCGGCAAGCCTGGCGGCACCCGCCGACCATTGGCCATGGGCTACCCCCGCCGGCGTATCGAGACGAACAAAGGCGGCTGCCGTCAGAAAGACCCAGACCAGTCCCCACGCCCACCATGAGATGTTGGGATAGCGAGCGGGCCGAACGGCGAGGCGCCGCCTTGCGATCCGCAGGGTGTCGCGAAAATTGTCGAGGGACCGGCGTCCTATCCCGAGGGGGAAGCTGGTAACTGGTGGGCGTGATTTCACGAGCATTGGAAACTGGACTCTGTCATCGACCCAGCCGTCATTGGGTCACACGATAAAGGCCGAGCGACAGTTTGTCTCCCGACGAATAGTTGAGGCCATCGATTTCAGCGACGCGGTTCACCGATTTGCCTCGCACCGACAGCATGCCATTCAGCTTCTGCTCATCCCCGATCGGGGCCAGCCCCAAGGCACAGGCAGGATCGGCGAGCAGGTGCTCCGCCACGCCTCCGACATCGGTCAGCACCGTTTTCGTGCCGACCAGAAACACCAGGCTCGGCTCCTGATACCGCGCCGAGGCCAGCACCGTTGTGTCGCATGCCTGGTTGGCAAGCACGGCTTGCCTGATCGCCGGGCTCAGCCACATCGGCTTCAGCGACGGCGCGATGACCCCGAACAGCAAGGCATAGGTGATGCCCGCGCAGGCGGCGGTGGCTCCAATGCGAGGCAGCGGCACCTGCAACTGCCTGGAGAATGCGAGATAACCGGCGCCCAGCGCTGACGCTGCCGCAGGAATGCTCCACCAGGAGAAACTGTGCGTAAGGTAGATCGGTGCCCCGATACAGACCGCCGCCAGCCCGAGGCTGACCACCACCAGACCGAACGCGGTCGACCACCACAACCACTGCTGCCAGCGCTTGAGCGGCGCATTGGCGTCCTGCGGCGACAACGTCAGCAGCCAGCCGATCAGCAGCGCCATGCCGGGATAGGCCGGCAGGACGTAATGCGGCAGTTTGGTCGGGATGAGTTCGAACACCAGCCAGAACGGAATGTACCATGCCAGGCAAAAGCGCAGCCTGAAATCGTCGCGCACACGATTGAGGGCCTGCAGGCCGGCGCCGACCGCGATCAGGCCGAACGGCCACATGAACAGCGAATAGGTTAGCATGTAGAAGCCAGGCGGCAGGCCGTGCGATTCCTCTCCCGACGCGACCTTGTTCAGCATATCCTTGCCGACGGCTTCCTGAAAAAAGGCGCCGCCGCTCTTCCAGCCGATAAAAGCGACCCAGGGCAGCACGATGAGCAAAACGAGCGCGACGCCGCGCACGAGCTTCAGCTTCAAAAGCCAGCGCCAGTCGCGTTCGAAAGCAAACAGCGCGGCCGCCGTCAGCAGTGACAGAAGCGGGGCCACGGGCCCCTTGATGAGGATCCCGACGCCTTGCGCGAACCAGAATATCCACGGCAGATGGCCGGCCACCGGCTCGTTGCGGCGCGACGCCAGGTAGACTTGCGCCAGCGCGCCCTGCGCGGCCACGCAACAGGCCAGAAGCATGGCGTCGGTTTTGGCGTCGCGTCCCTCGAACGCGGTTGCGAAGATCGCCGCCATCATCAGGCCGGCGGCAAGGCCGGCATTGGCGCCGAACAATTTTGTGCCCGTCCAGCCGATGCCCAAGACAGCGAGCGCGATTCCGAGCATCGAGACAAGGCGGTACACCCAGATCGGTGCGGCCGCGCCCTCGCCGCTCAATGCGACGGCAGCCGATTGCAGCCAGTAGATGCCGATCGGCTTCTTGTAGCGCGAGATATCCTGGAAGCGGATGTCGATATAGTCGCCGGTTTCGACCATCTGCTTGGTCGCCTGGACAAAGCGGGACTCGTCGCGGTCGATCGGCGGAAGGCTCGCCAAGCCGCTGAAACTCATGACCAAGCTGAACAGAAAGAGGAAGAGGTAGTTTCTGTTCATCGCGGGAGCTTTCCGGATCTGATCTGCGGGACGACCCCGTCGCGGCGTGCGGGCGCTGCCCTTGCGCGGCGCCTCATTACGCCAGCGGCATGGATGAGGCAAGGATTCGCAAATGCCATCCGCGCCGGCCGCAAAACCGGATTCCACTTTTGCTGATCGCGGACTCCTTGTTGGCGCGCGATCCGACGCAAAACCGGATTCCACTTTTGCTGATCGCGCTTGGGTGCTAAACGCGCGCGTTCACACATGCCCGCGCTGGACGGGCACACGCTTTCGGGAAAAAACCATGCCTGCCTTCAAATCCGATTTCCTGCGCACGATGAGCGAGCGCGGTTTCATCCACCAGACCTCGGATGATGCCGGTCTCGATCAACTCTTCGCCAAGGAGACGGTGACGGCCTATATCGGCTTCGACGCCACAGCCAGGAGCCTGCATGCCGGCTCGCTGATCCAGATCATGATGCTGCACTGGCTGCAGCAGACCGGCCATCGGCCGATCGCGCTGATGGGCGGCGGTACCTCGATGATCGGCGACCCCTCCTTCAAGGACGAGGCGCGCAAGCTGCTGACGCCGCAAGACATCGACGACAATCTTGCCGGCATCCGCCGCAACTTCATGCCCTACCTTAAATTCGGCAGTGGCCCGAACGACGCGGTCATGGTCAACAATGCCGACTGGCTGATGGAGATCAACTACGTCAATTTCCTGCGCGATGTCGGCCGGCACTTTTCCGTCAACCGCATGCTTGCGTTCGATTCCGTCAAGTTGCGGCTCGATCGCGAGCAATCGCTTTCGTTCCTCGAATTCAACTACATGATCCTGCAGGCCTATGATTTCGTCGAACTCTACAAGCGCCTCGGCTGCCGCCTGCAGATGGGCGGCTCCGACCAATGGGGCAACATCATCAACGGCATCGATCTCGGCCGCCGTATGGAAGATGCGCAACTCTATGCGCTGACCACGCCGCTGCTCACCACCTCGTCCGGCGCCAAGATGGGCAAGTCGGCGTCGGGTGCGGTCTGGCTCGATCCGCAGATGCTGAGCCCTTACGAGTTCTGGCAGTACTGGCGCAACACCGAGGATGCCGACGTTGCCCGGTTCCTGAAACTCTACACCACATTGCCGCTGGACGAGGTCGCACGGCTCGAGCGGCTGGGCGGCTCCGAGATCAACGAGGCAAAGAAGATTCTCGCGACCGAGATTACCGCCCATCTGCATGGCCGCGCGGCCGCCGAACAGGCCAGCGAGACGGCGCGAAAGACTTTCGAGGAAGGCGCTCTCGCCGACACTTTGCCGGCCGTCGAGGCGGACAAGGCCGCGCTCGAAGCCGGTGTCGGCATCCTGTCGCTATTGGTCAGCGCCGGGCTGGCATCATCCAATGGCGAGGCACGGCGGCACATCCAGGGCGGCGCCGTGCGCCTGAACGACCGGGCGGTCAGCGACGACCGCCGGCTGGTGACGCTTCAGGATGTGAGTCCGGAAAACGTTATAAAGCTTTCATTGGGCAGGAAAAAACACATCCTGGTCAGGCCGGCCTAAGGCCCTTGGAGCCGTTTCCCGAAACGGCTCCAACTATGTGTCTTGAGGCAATTCCGGGCGGAAAAACCGTTTCGCTCTAGCGGTACTCGAAGATCGACCTGAATATCCCCGGAGCGATCACCGACAGCGGATTGACGTCGAGCACCGGCTTGTTGGCATTGCCCCTGAGGCGGTAGGTGACACCGATCAGGCCGCGGTCGCGGCCATTGCCGAGAAGCGCGCCGACGATGGGCAATTCGCCAAAGATGCGGTTGAGACCGTAGGCCGGCATGAAGGTGCCGGTCATATCCATATTGTTGTTCTGGTCGTAGAGGATGCCCTGGAAGGTCGTGCCGATACGCGGGCCGCGCAGCACGCCATTGGTCAGCCGCAGATAGCCGCTGCCCTTGTCGATTTCGGCATATCCGCGCTCGAACTTCACCCGCGACGTGTCGAGCTTGCCCTTCACCGCCTGGTTGAGGCTGCGGCTGTCGCCGGCCGGCGTGGTCGAGACGATGGAGGCGAGCTTGGGTTCGTTGACGATGAAGAAGTTGCTGGTGTCGACCTTGCCCTTCATCGGCCCGTCGCTGGCCCCGGTCAGCGCCAGCGTGATCGATCCGCCTTCCATGTGCTCATAGATGTTGAGGAACCGCAGGATGGCGCCGGCGTCCGCCGACTGCACATTGAGCGAACGCCTGCCGTCGCCGGTGGTGTTGCTGATGGCGATGGCGGCACCCGAACTCGCCGTCGCGCTGACCTTCAGTCCGTTCACCCGCGAACCGGCCGCACTGTAGTCGAGCTTCAGGTTGGAGAGCTGCTCGTCGTGGAAACCGGTGAGCTGATTGACGTCCGCACTGACTGAAATATTGTCTGTTCCTGTCGTTTTGGTCGCGGTGTCCACATCGGACGTGAACTGCTTGATCAACGAACGAGCATCAAGCGCATTGCCATTGATGCCGACCGCATAGCCCTTGCCCGATCGCTTCACCGACACGGAAACATCATCGCCCCGGTTCAGGGTGACCCTGCTGAATTTGGCCGACGACAGCGCGCCGTTGACCAGCACGATGCCGCCATCGATGGAGAATGTCTTGCCACCGAGGTCGAAGTCGGACAGCGTCGTGGTGTCGCCGGCCTTGGTCATGACGAAGGTGGCGCTGGCGGGAACCCCCGCCCCCTTGCTCCAGCCGGCCCAGGGAATGTCCAGCCTGGCATTGGTCAGGTCGACCGAAACGTTCTGGTTCCCGCTGCCACTCTTGTCGATCGCGACCTTCACCGTTCCACCAAGCAGCGGCGTCAGGCCGGGCATGGCGGCGGCGCGGATCTTGTCGTCGAGCACAAGGGCGACTTTGCGGCTGCGCGCCGGCCCGTCATCCACCAACGGCTCGACGAGATCGAGTTCGGCCGGAATGCCGTTCAGCGATGCCTTGGCCGAAATGACAGCCTTTTGCGGGTCGACCGTGATCGAGCCGTCCGCGTCCGTCACGGCCTGCCCCTCGAACGGCTTGGCCAGGGACAGGCCGGTGTAGTCGAGCGACACCAGCCAATCGAGCTTCGCCGTATCGACGCCCGACTGCAGCGGAATATCCGCCTTGACGTGGCCGGTGACGCTGCCGGAAAGATCCTCAGGCAGGATGCCGACATGGCGCATCGCGTTGATCGGTTCGTAGGAGGCAAGCTCGGCGACGGCCGGCGCCTCCCCCTCGACATCGATGTCAAGTGCGCCGATGACCGGCGGACGGTTGGCGGCCTTGACCGTCAGCGTGCCGTTGCTGGCCGCCACCGTGCGGCCGCTCGGCATGAAGACGGTGCCCGACGACAAGGAAACGTCGACGTCGTTGCCGTGGAATCCGACCACGCCCACCGCGTCGCGGATCGGCGGGATGCGGCCGGCAGTGTCGAAACGCGCGCCTTCGATCTGGAAGCGGCCGAAGACCTCGTCGGCGGAAAGCGGCACGCCATTGCCGAGGCGATCCGGCACCACCTGGAACTGGAGGCTGGCATCGACCACGCGGCCGCCGAACAGATTGTTCAGCACCCAGAGCCGCGCATTGCGCGCCGAAAACCACGGCCACAGCTGTTTGACGTGCGAGACCGGCATGTCATGGATGTTGAGCGCCAGATTGATCCCGGGAGCCTTGCCCTCGACGAATTCCACAGCCGCGGTGCCAAGCACCTCGCTGCTCCCGGCGGACCGAACCGCGATCTGCTCGGCCACCAGTTTATGGCTTTGCGGCTGGTAGACGCCGGCGATGCGCGCCAGGAACATCAGCGCAGGCTCAGGCGATTCCGATGGCGCCAGGGTCGAACCGTCGCTGGTCAGATCGTAACGGTAGGAGGGTTCCTCACCAGCCACCCCGGTTGCTGGTTTTGGCCCGATCGAGCCGCCGAAATCGAATGAAGACCTGCCGGTTTTCAAGAGCAGCCTGTCGACCTGGATCTTGTTGGAGCCATAGACAAGCGTCGCATTGAGATCGGCATCCGCCGGCAGCAGCCCGCGTGTGCCAAGATCCAGCACGGACCCGGTGGACGAAAGGGCGGCGGTCAAGCGTGATGCGGTGGCACCTGACCCTTCCGATCCTGTCAACTTCAGCGCGACGGCACCAAGCTTGCCGGAGCCGGCAGCGGTGGCGCCGGCATCCGCCAGATTGATGCTGGCATCCAACGCCGTCACCCGATGCGCCGCGATGTTACGGGTGGCGGAAGCTACAACGGTGACTGTCCTGCCGTCGACGTCCGCGTCGGAGGTGAACTCCATGCCGCCCGGCCCCGACTGAACCACGGTGGCGTCGGCGATCTTGACCAGCTTGATCGATCCAGCGTCGGGCAACACGAACTCGACATTGCTGAGATCGATCCGGCGCATCGAATCTTCCCGCACGGCGTCGAGCGCACGATGGATGTAGCCGAACACCGCGTCCGACAGCTTCTCCGGATCGACGAGGCCGTTCTCGTTGCGCAGTGCCGCCGTCCAGTCGCCGCCGGACGGCATCGCCGCCATGACGATGCGGGCATCGGAGATCCTGGCGCTGGTCAGCCGCACCTCGCCCCACAAAAGCGGCACCAGGCGGATGCCGAAGCGCACACGCCCGGCATCGGCCATGGGTTTGCCGTCCGATGTCTTCAGGCTGACATCGCTCACCTGCAGCGCCACGAAGCTCGAACTGTCGAGCGTGATGCGGGCGGGCCCGACAGCGACATTGACGTCGACGCCCGCCAGCCTCTCGATGGCGCTCTCCGCCTCGACGCGCAGCCGGTCAGAACCAATGCCGGAAAGGCCGATGAGATAGACCGCCGTCGCGGCCAGCAGCATGAACGCGACCACGCCGGCAAACACTCGCGAAAGGATGCGAAAGCCGCGGCCGATCGCCGCCTGGCCAAGAGGCGGGACGCGGCACGCGGACGGCAGGGCCCCCAGGTCGGTGATTTCGTCCCGCCTGAACCGGATCTTCTCGTGCTGCGGTTGCTCCTGATCCACGCAATCTTCCGTTGTACAAACTCGCTCGTGGACGAATCCCCGGTCGACACTATATCGGTGTGGCTTCGCGCGTAACCTCAAACAAGGGCATCGATATGGCTGACCTCGAAGTAGGCGGTCCCGCGCCGCAATTCGATCTGCCGCGGGACGGCGGCGGATCGCTCAGCCTGGCCGCATCCGCCGGCAAGCCAGTCGTGCTCTATTTCTATCCTCAGGATGACACGACAAGCTGCACGCAAGAGGCGATCAGCTTCTCGCGGCTGAAGCCGGAATTCGAGAAGGCCGGCGCTGTCGTCATCGGCCTGTCGCCCGACAGCGCCAAGAAACACGACAAGTTCAAATCGAAATACGATCTAACCATCGATCTTGCCGCCGACGAGGAGCGCAAGGTGATCGAGGCCTACCGCCTGTGGGTCGAGAAATCGATGTATGGCCGCAAATACATGGGCGTCGAGCGCGCGACATTCTTGATCGGCCGTGACGGACGGATCGCCAAGATCTGGCGCAAGGTCCGGGTCAAGGGCCATGCCGAGGCCGTTCTGGAAGCCGTTCGCGCGCTTTGAGCGTCGCCAAAGCACACGACGCAAACGACGATCGTGGCGCTATTCGTCAGGCACCGCGTCGGCTTTCGGCTGCCGCCGGGTCTTCCAGGACTTCGAAACATGGTCCACATGATCGGCCAGTGCGGCGAGATGACCGCGCAAGCCGCGCGCACCCATCACCGACGACAGCGCGACTGATTGCGTGGCGAAGCGGCGCTTGAAATCCTCGCCGCCGCAGAGAAAATCAATCGTGGCAAGGCCACGGTCGAGCGACCACTGGATATAGTCCATCATCAGCACCATACCCGGCGAGGCGCGCTCGTGTTCGGGATCGTAGGTGGTGACGAAAGCCATCATCGTGCCGTGCTGCTCGAAGTTGATCGAGACCGCGATGATCGTGTCGTCAAGCTCCAGCACGAAAATGCGCAACAGCCCGAGGTCGGCCAGCACGGAAATAAGCGCGGCGAGAACCGGCGAGCCCTCATCGAACAGATCCGAAGCGCGGCCATGCCGAACGAGCCAGAGCCGCTTCAGCGTCGCGACCCGCTCGAGCACCGGCTCGCGCGGGTCATCCGCATCCAGGAGGCGGAAACGCAATGCGCCGCTCTCTTCCATGAACTTGCGGCCACGACGATAGTTCTGCCGACCCTTTTTCGACAACGTCTCGAACCATTCCGCCCCACTCTGCCAGGGACCAGTGACACGATAGCTGATTTCACCGCGGTGGTTGGGCCGAAGCGCTTTGCCATGGGTCGGGCACAGCAGGGCATGAACACCGGCATCCGGCAGCAGACGATTGAGGTAGATCAGGTCGAAGCCGCCCTGATCGAAAACATGCTGCCAAAGGCGGGAGATCGCCTGCGGGTCGCTGTCGGGTGCAACCAGCGCGTCGCCATAGTCACTGTGATCCTTCGCCGCCCATTCGAGCATGCGGATGCCGGAGCGCCTGAAGGTCGCGAGCGCTATCACGCCCTCGAGCCGGTCGCCGTTCCAGGCAAGCCCAATCCTGAGGGCGCGCCGCTCCTGATGCGGGGTGGTGCGCCACCAGGCCGCGATCCAGTCGGGATGCTGGAAGACAAGCCCGCCAGCCCGCTGCCAGAGCGCGCTCCAGGCCGGTGCGATCTCGGCCAGGCGCACCGCCGATGTCACGATTTCGAAGGTGCGTGTCCGCGGGACGGAGAGCGTGACGGGAGCGTTCATGGCCGTGTCCCTTCCGATGGTCGCGCAGTCCGTCGCTGTCGCTTTCCAGGCCGGATGCGCCTGGCAACATGACCCCACATCCGCTTCAGCGGCATGACATAAAGGCCGGCGAGCGACTGGTAGTCGCGCACATCGCGGTCGACCAGTCCGAACTTGAAGTCCTCGTCGGGCCTCGGCACGCACAATGTTCCGAAGAGCCGGTCCCAGAACGAGAAGAGCAGCCCGAAATTCTTGTCGTAGTGGCGCGGATCGACGCTGTGATGCAGCTGGTGCCAATGAGGACACAGGATCAAGTTGTTGAGCGGGCCGAACGAGATCTTGAAATGCGTGTGCCTGACGAAATCCATCATCAGGATGTTCCGCATGACATAGACGTTGACGCCAAAGACGGTCAGTTCGACAAGGTTCAGCGAAATCAGCGACCAGATGCCGAAGCACAGCCCCACGATGAGCCCGTCCCAGGCTCGGTTCATCAACTCGTCGAGCGGATGGACCCGGTCCTTGGTGATCCCGACCAGCACCTCGGCCGAGTGATGCACCTTGTGCAGTTCCCAAAGCAGGGGGTAGCGGTGCTGGGCGACGTGATAGAGATAATAGGAAATGTCGTAGGCGAGCAGCATGCTGATGGTGAAGATCAGCACCGTCACCGGTCCTGCCAGCCCCTCGATCAGAGGCGGCTGAAACTGGAACAGTGTCGAAAACAGCCAGTTGGTCCCGTAGCCCACCGCCGTGACGAAGACAATTCCGGCGGGCAGCATCAGGAAAGGCATCAGGGCCTTCCTGGTGATCCAGAACAGCAGGTCGGCCTTCGCGGAGGGATGGGTGATGACCTCATGGGGGACGACGAACTCGAAAAATTCCTTCCAGCTCTTCTCCTCGACCGTGCGCCAATAGGCCACGAGCGCGCTGACAAGGGCCGTCAGCAGCAAAAGCCCGGTCGCCAACAGACTGGTGCCCGAAATCTTGTCGAGGATCTTGCCAACCAGGTCGTCCAGCATTCCTACCGCCACGGTGAATCCGAAATACCAGCAGGTCTTTACTCGAAAAGAGTCAATTAAATGCAATCGAATACAGTTAAGAAACCTGGAGCTTGCTCAGCGCGTGACTGACCGCTGCTGGCGGAACATTGGTGCTCCTCGCCAACGATTTCGCGACGTAGCGGCCGTAGCTGGCGATTTCCATGCAACCTCTCGCCTGCATTGCGTGCATTCGGCGTCGCGCTGCCGATACGGCAAGCCTTTGTTAACCCTAATAATGTGTAATCAGGCGGTCGTGGTGTCGTAACGAAAGCTTGGTCCCGTGAACGCAACCGGTCAGTCCGCAGTCTTCGGCAGGCGCAAGGAACCGCACACGATCATCATCGCCCGGGGCAACGAGATCAGGCACTTCACGATCCGCCCCTGGCTGGCGGCATTCATCGGTTCAGCACTCGCCGCCATTGTCATCGGCTACCTCCTGGCCACATCCTATCTCGTGCTACGCGACGACCTGATCGGCGCCACCACGGCGCGCCAGGCGCGCATGCAGCAGGCCTACGAGGACCGCATTTCGGCGCTTCGCGCCCAGGTCGACCGCATCACCAGCAGGCAGTTGCTCGACCAGCAACTGATGGAGACCAAAGTCAGCGAACTGCTTGAGCGCCAGACGCAGCTCAGCCAGCGGCATGGCCGTCTCGGCCCACTGCTCGAACGCGCCGAAGGTGATATCGGAACGGTGCCCGCCGAAGATCCGGCCGCGGCCGCCAAGCCGGACAAGCGCGCCGAGGTGACCGGCAGCATCAGCCAGCCAGCGCGGAACTACGCGGTTGCCAGCCTGGGCGCGGACCTCGGCACCGCCGATACAAGGCCCTTCTCCTTGTGGTCGACCCGCACCGATCCGCTGCCCAGCGACTCAGCCGCCGATCGCGCGGACAGGCTGTTCGTCTCGATCAACCAGTCGCTGAAATCCATCGAGAATGAACAGCTCAGCCGCATCAACACGCTCGCGGACAATGCCTACAAAAGCGCCGATGCCATCCAGCAGGCGCTGCAGACGGCCGGACTGCCGGTCGACAGTGATTTCGGCAAGAACGAAAGCGATGTCGGCGGACCGCTGATTCCGCTCGACTCGTCGATGATCTTCGACAGCAAGGTCAAGGAACTGGACGAGGCGCTGGATACGCTCGATCATCTCAAGAAGGAAGCGCGTCGGTTACCGCTTGCAAACCCTGCCCCTGGCCACTCCGTCACCAGTCCGTTCGGCGTGCGCACCGATCCCATTCTCGGCACGGCCGCGTTGCATTCGGGCATGGATTTCAGGGCACCGATCGGCATGGCGGCCAAGGTCACCGCGCCCGGCATCGTCACCAAGGCCGGCTGGAATGGCGGCTATGGCCGCATGGTCGAGATCGACCATGGCAATGGCTTTGCCACGCGCTACGGACATCTCAGCGAGATCGACGTGACGGTAGGCGAGAAAGTGGACGCCGGCACCGTCATCGGCAAGACCGGCAGCAGCGGGCGCTCGACCGGCCCGCATCTGCACTATGAAGTGCGCCACAATGGCGAGGCGATCGATCCGCTGCGCTTCTTGACCGTCGGCAAGAAAGTCGCCCAGTACCTCTAGGAAGATCAACCGCTCGCTTGCTGAATCCGGAGCCGTCGGTCCCGGTCGAGCACACCTCTCCTCGTCATGCGGTATCCCGCACCCCGTAAACCGCCATAGGATCGCGGCTCCTCAGCTTCCGGATTATTTTTGAATTCCATTTGACTGAATAAATGTTTGATGCGAACCTTACGTCAAGTGGGGGCGCAAGGCATGGCATTGCGGGGGACCAATCAGGAGTTCGGGCGGCCATACAATCGGCGCATCGTGCTTGAGTCCATCCGCCGTCATGGCCCGATTGCACGAGGCGACATCGCCAGGCACGTCGGGCTCACCGTGCAGACCGTGTCGACCATCGTTCGCGAACTGGAGGAACAGGGCTACATCCTGTCCGTGCGCGAAGAGCCGAAGGGACGTGGCCTGCCACCGGCAACGCTGCGCATCAACCCGGAAGGCGGCTATGCCGTCGGCATCCACCTGACGCCGCTTGGAATAGACGCCGCGCTGATCAATCTCAGCGGCGACGTTATCGAGAGTTCACGCCGCGAAGCGTCCAACGCGACGCCCGATCACGCGTTCGACCAGATCGGCGCCATGGTCCGCGACCTCACGGGCAAGCGGCCCGGCGGCCGCGTCATCGGCGTCGGCATGGCGCTTCCCGGCCCGTTCGACGTGGACTCCATGAGCTTTGTCGGCCCGACCACAATGACCGGCTGGAAGCATGTGGCGCTGCGTGAGCGGCTGACCGCCGCGACGGGATTGCCAGCATTCTTCGAGAGCGACACGGCCGCCGCCGCGATGGGCGAGCGGCTCTATGGCATCGGAGCCCGCCATTCCGACTATTACTATCTCTATTTCGGCGTCGGGCTTGGCGGCGCGATGATGCATGATGGCAGCGTTCTGCGCGGCGCCTGGGGCAATGCGGGCGAGATCGGCCACATTCCCGTGGTCCCCGATGGCGAGCTTTGCCCCTGCGGCAACCGAGGCTGCCTCGAGCGCTACCTCTCGCTCGAGGCGCGAGGCCGCCGGGCCGGCAGCGACGCCGATTGGGTAGCGCAAGTCGGCCCGATCTTCCGCAACACCATCGCCATCATCGAAAACCTCTTCGATCCAGAGACGGTCGTGCTCGGCGGCCTGGCGGCATCGGAACTGCTCGAGCGCCTGGCGGACGCGGCCGAACCGCTGCACAATTCGGTTTCGGCCCGCGCGGACCGCACGACGCCGCGCGTCATCGTCGCCAGCGGCGGCCAGCATGCCGTGCTGCGCGGCGCGGCGGCGCTCGCCGTTTCAGGGGTGTTGTCGCCACGCTTCGGCCAGATGTTCGCCGCCGAACGCGAGCGCGGCCGCGACATACTTTCGGCCAGGGAGATTGCCGCATGAGCGAACCCCTGCTGGTGCTCGACAACGTGACCAAGAACTACGGCGCGATCGAAGCGCTGAAGGGGATCAGCTTTTCCATCGGCAAGGGCGAAGTGGTGGCGCTGCTCGGCGACAATGGCGCCGGCAAGTCGACGCTGGTCAAGATCATAGCTGGCGGTCTCGAACCGACCTCCGGCCGCATGCTGTTCGAGGGCAAGGAATTCCTGGCCCGGTCGCCGGCGGAAGCCAAGGCGGCGGGCATCGAGACCGTTTACCAGGACCTGTCGCTGTGCACCAATGTCGATGTGGTGGCCAATTTCTTCATGGGCCGCGAGATCACCAGGAAGGTTCTCGGCATTCCGGTGCTCGACGAGCGCGCCATGGAAGCCGTCGTCGGCAAGGCGCTGGCCAGCGCCGGGACCCGCATTCCTTCACTGCGCACCAATGTCGAGCATCTCTCGGGCGGCCAGCGGCAGGCCATCGAGCTGAACCGCTTCGTGCATTGGGGCGGCAAGCTGGTGCTTCTCGACGAGCCGTTCGCCGCACTTGGCGTCGAGCAGACCCGGCGTGGTCTCGACATGATCCGCCAGGTGGCGAGCCAGGGCATCGGCGTCGTCATCATCACCCATATCATGCAGCAGGCTTTTCAGGTCGCCGACCGGATCGTGGTCATCCGGCAAGGCGTCGTGGCGGGCGATGTCGCACGCAACAAGACAAGTCCCGATGCGGTGATCAACATGATCACCGGAGAGACGCTTGCCGGTGCCGGACCGGCGGGCTGAGGGACAAAGAGGGGTCCGGCTTAACAGGGAGCCAACGACATGAAGCGAATACTTCTTGCTGTCTTCGGTATCCTGGCACTGGCCTTTGCCACGCTCACGCCGGCATTCGCCCAGTCCAAGGGTATTGTCTACTACATGGTGCCGACATTGCTCGACGAGTTCCAGACCGGCTCGGTGAGCGCGCTGGAGCTGTTCCTGAAACAGACCGGCTACGAGATGAAGACGCTGAACGCCGACAACAAGACCGACGCGCAGCAGTCGCAGATGAACGACGTCATCGCGCTGAAGCCGGCGGCGATCATCCTGGCCGCCGTCGATTTCAATGCGCTGAAACCATCGATCGAGGCCGCGCGCGCCGCCGGCATTCCGGTGGTTGAGTTCGACCGCCAGATCACATCAACACCGTCCGACTTCACGTCGGTCGCGGGCACCGTCGAGATCGGCTACGTCGCCGCCGAGCAGGCCGAAAAGCTTTTGAAAGCCAAGAACGGCTCGGTGAAGGGCAAGGTCCTGCAGGTACTTGGCGATCCCGGCGATCCCTACACGCTCGACATCCAGAAGGGTTTCGAGGAGAAGATGAAGGCGTTCCCGGACGTCAAGATCATCTCGCTGCCGGCCATGCAGTGGGAGGCCAGCAACGCCGGCACCATCGTTGCCGACCAGATGCTGGCCAATCCCGACATCGACCTGATCTTCAGCCATGCCGCACACCTGTCGGTCGCCGCCGTCGCCTCGCTCGAGGCCGCCGGCAAGAAGCCGGGCGACGTCATGCTGATGAGCTCGAACGGCGCACCGGTCGGCCTCGACCTGATCCGCAAGGGCTGGCTCAACGTCGAGGTCGAGCAGCCGCTTTACGCACAGGCCGCCGCCGTCGCCATGTTCATGGACAAGGTCGTCAAGAAGGAAGAGATCAAGCCCGGCGAATACGATGTGCTTGGCCTGAAATCGACCCTCACCAAGGAAGCCTGGGGCCCCAACATCAAGATCCCGGGTGCCGCCATCACCAAGGAAAACGTCGACAACCCGGCTTTCTGGGGCAACCAGAAGCCGCCGACGGATACCGTCAAGCCGGTCGAATAGACAGGCGGCCCGACCGCTCCGGGCCATACCAGGCCCGGAGCCCTGCCCTGCCCGCATGAAACGAGACGCAGGCAACCTGCCGCGGCCTTGATCCCGCACGCCAACCGGATCGACACATGAACCCTCGCACACGCCACGCCCTGGAGTTCGTCCTCGACAACCTCGTCTGGTTCATGCTGCTTTTTGTCCTGGTCGTCTTCTCGCTGTTCATCCCGAACTATTTCCAGCTCGGCATCTTCGCAAACATCATCGAGGCGTCGAGCGTGCTCGGCGTGATGTCGATCGGCCTGGCGCTGGTCATCATTGCCGGGCACATGGACCTGTCGGTCGAATCCGTCGCCGCTCTCAGCGCCATGGCGGTGGGCATCCTGTTTTGTTCCTCGGGCATTGGCCTCGGCGTGCAGTTGCACCCGGGATGGCTGATGGTTCCGGTCTCGCTGCTGCTGGCGCTGGCCGTCGGCGGCCTCATCGGCGCCTTCAACGGCTATCTCGTGGTCAAGGTCAAGATGAGCGCCTTTATCATCACGCTCGCCTCCTACATCTGGGTGCGCGGCCTGGTGCTGGTCATTTCGGGCGGCCGCTCGGCGCAGGATCTGGCACCCGCCATCCGCTGGTTCGGCATCCAGCGCCTGATCGGTCTGCCGCTTACCGCCTGGATCGCGGTGGCCTGTTTCGTCGTGTTCTCGCTGATCATGGCCAAGACTCCGTTCGGCAGGCACCTGGTGATGATCGGCGGCAATGAAACCGCGACCTTCCGTGCCGGCATCCGGGTGAACCGCAACCTGATCATCGCCTTCGTACTCGCCGGCGCCATCGCAGGGCTGGCCGGCTGGCTGCTGGCGATCCGCACCTCGGGCGCCACCGCCAATCTGGGCGTCGGCCTTCTGTTCAACGCCTTCGCGGCCGTGGTTATCGGCGGCGTCAGCCTGAAGGGCGGCGTCGGCACCTTGCCCGGCGTGTACGCCGGCGTGCTCCTGCTTTCGGCCATCAACACGGCGATTAACCTGATGGGCCTGCCCGCCAACTTCACCCAGGTCATCCATGGCCTGCTGGTGCTGGCGGCCGTGCTGCTCGATGCATTCAAGCAAACCATTCGCCAAAGATTGGCGTGAGACGGGGATTGGCGTGACAGGACGGCTCGCATGACAGGACGACTGGAAGGCAAGGTGGCGCTGATCGTCGGCGGCGCGCGCGGCATCGGCAAGGGCATCGCGCTGCGCTTCGCCGAGGAAGGTGCAAGGCTGGTGCTCGCCGACTCCGAGACCGAGGCCGGGCGGGCAAGTGCGGATGAGCTTGGCGTCCCCTTCATCCGCACCGACATCTCGCAAATGAGCGACGCCGAGGCCGCCGTGGCGCTTTCGCTGAAACACCATGGCCGCCTCGACGTCATCGTCCAGAATGCCGGCATCTATCCCTGGCAGTTGATCGAGAACACCAGCGCCGACGACTGGGACCGCGTCATGGCGGTCAATTTGCGCGGCACCTTCAACGCCAGCCGCGCGGCCCTGGTGCCGATGAAGGCGCAGCGCTTTGGCCGCATGCTCTACACCTCCTCCATCACCGGCCCGCATGTCACCAGCCCCGGCCATGGCCACTATTCGGCGACGAAAGCAGGCATCAACGGCTTCATTCGCGCCGCAGCGCTGGAATTCTCCGGCTACGGCATCACCGTCAACGGCGTCGAACCCGGCAATATCCTCACCGAAGCCATCCAGGAACATCGCGGCGCCGCCTATATCAAGAACATGGAAGATTCGATCCCGCTCGGCCGGCTCGGCAGCCCACGCGACGTGGCCAACGCCTTCCTGTTCCTCGCCTCGGACGATGCGAGCTACATCACGGGAACGACCATCGTGGTCGATGGCGGGCAATTGCTGCCCGAGGGCAAGGATTTCCGTATGGTGCCGCCGTGATACCGCGACGCGCCAGCGGCCGGCTCTCAGCTGACTTGAAATGTGAGTTTGAATGGTGGGCGATGACGGGCTCGAACCGCCGACATCTTCGGTGTAAACGAAGCGCTCTACCAACTGAGCTAATCGCCCGCTCCGGGCCGGACCTTTAAGCGGTCGGGACCTGCTTCGCAAGGCCAAATGAGTGCGGGATGCCCTGTTCGCAGGCCGGATTTGCGAACAAAATGCCGGCTGTCAAAAAACCTTCTCCTGTTTAGCGTTATGATGGTTTGGTGCGCTTGACACCCGGTAGCGAACCCCTTATCCAGCGCCCCAACGACGAACACGGCTGACACGTGCTCGTCAATGCGCGGGTGTAGCTCAGTTGGTTAGAGTGCCGGCCTGTCACGCCGGAGGTCGCGGGTTCGAGCCCCGTCACTCGCGCCATTTATTCCAAGGGGTTGAGCTGCCCCCTTGGAAAAGTTTCAACTTTCACTTTCCTGAAAGTTTCAACTTTTTGTATTCGTTGCGTTCCTGACCCAGCAGCGCCCTGCCCTTGCGGCGGCTGGCGTCGGCGGAACGGACAGCGGCCAGGTTGACCGGCATATAGGTCTTCTGCAGCGCCTTGTTCTCGTCAATCGAATTGCCCATCTTGGCCGAGATCGCCTCGACGGAAGCGCCGCCGGCATTGGCCTCGACCGCGCCGGAACGCCGCATGTCCATCAACCGGCGCTTTTCCCCTGCCCCGAACACAAGCCGGCGCAAGTCGGCAAAATCGTCGACCAGCGAATCCTTGGTGTAAGGCACCCCGGCGCGCGGCCGGCCGCCCTTCGGACCCGGCGCAAAGCCGCGCGAGCGGAAGATCGGCGCATCATCGAGCAAGGTGACGCCGAGCTCCTCGATATAGGTCAGCACCAGGCGCTGGGTGCGCGGCGACAGCGTGCCGAAGGCCGCCTCGCCGCTCTTGCCGCGGGCGATCAGGAAACCCCATTCCTGCGCCGTCTGCATTGCCTGCGAAGGCGTCAGCGTGCGCACGTCGACCGGCGAGAAGCTCGTATCCCAAGCAACCGCCACGATGCATGCCAGCCCCCTGTATCCTGCGCGCCAGGCGCCTTTGACGATGCGAACGGCCTCGCCTTCCGTCCAAGTCTCTCTCCGGCCGGGCACCGAGGTTTTGCGAATTGCTAGAGAGGGATCCTGCTGGGCTGGGCACAGCTTCATCGCCGCCATGATGTTATACAGTGCGCGCCAAGTCTTCATCGCGCGGCCAGCTTCACCAACGCCCTTCACCGACGTCCACTTCGAATACCACCGGTCTAGCATTTCCAGCGTGATGACGGACGGGTTAAGGTCGCCGAAAACCGGCTCAATGTATCGCCAGCCGCGGTCCCAATCCTCACGTGTGCGTACGGGCTTTCGTGCCCATTCATTGGTAAGGCGGAACCGCTCGAAGGCATAACCTACGCTGTTTCGCGGATAGACCTTGCGTAAAGGCGCCTCCAAGCCTTTGCGGGCACGCTGCCAACGACCTTCCCATTCCTGTGCGACCGCCCACGCCTGCGGCCCATCTGCCCCGCAGCGCACGTTGTCGAAGCCATGGGCGCGCATCTTTGGCGTTACGAGCCAGTAACCGCGCCCCTTGCGAACGTGATAATGCTTCAACTTGATTTCAGCCAATTGCCGCAAGCCTCGCGTCTACAAGGCTAGCCGCGCCGGTCGGACACGTTGGTCTGTTCTCGTCGTAGGAGACACCGTGCATCCTGTCGAGCCAGACATCCATCGCAACCAAATCGTAGTGGCCGGTTAGCGGACGGGGCAACGGGAAGCCGTGGCGATGAAAAGCCGTCAGCTTGGCTTCGAACTCGGCGGGAGTGAGATGAAGGCGACGGGCCGCCTTGGCAAGAGGCACGAGGCGGGGATTTACCACGAAGCGGACGGCTGCTCCGTGCGGACGGTTGTCGTTGGCGGCTTTCATTGTTCCTCCCAAATTCTTGCGCTTGGATATGTATTGTCCAGACTTCAATTTCTCCAGTCAGGCCGCCGCCTGAAGCGCCGCTTCGATCGCGTCGAGCTCGGTGTCGACCGCATAGATAAGCTGGTGCAGCATGAGGCTATCCCGCTCGTCGGCTACGATCGTGCTGGCCGACATCAGGATGGCTCGGAGCATGCTGCGTGCCGTTTGGAAATGGTCTTCAGTGTCGGTGTCATTAAGCATGTTGGCGTTCTCCTCGTTGCGTTGCAGTGGCGAAATCGCTACTGTGTCCACATTAGACCAGATATTCGCCACGTCAAGGCGAAATCGCCACGGAGTAGCGAATGTTGCCTGTTCAATGCAGAATGGCCCGTGCCGCGCTTCAGATCGGCGTACGCGAATTGGCCGAAGCCGCTAACGTCTCGACAAATACCATCACCCGGCTAGAACGTGGTGAAGAACTGCAGCCGCGCACAGTCGCTGCCATCCGCATCGCCCTAGAGGCGGCAGGCGTGGAGTTCATCAACGGCACAGGCGTGAAGTTGCGGGCGTGAGCGTCAACTAATTGCGAAAACGCCTAGTCATCCCCTTAGGAAAATTGCGAAGGCGCCTAGCGAAAACAGCGACTTGACGGCCTTTCAATACCCATGAAATCATCTCTGGATGCCAGAGATTTCAGACAAGGTAAGAGTTCGCGCGCCTGGCCTTCGCTGGATAAGACGAGGAGCCGGATTCGCTCCATGGTGGGTGGCCCCGGAGGCTGACAGAAAGGCTGGCTACCGTCCAAAGACCGCCAAGTTATCTCGATGGGCTAATGACCCGATGATGTTGGCCAAGCGATGTGACGCGCTTTGGGCAGATGTGCTGGAGTGGCGCTCGTCGCGCATGGTCGGGCGGTTTAGGTTTGACGGGAGTCTCAGATCGCTAGTCACAGCGTATTCAACCCACCCGATGAGCAACTTTCACAAGTTGAGGCCCGCAAGCCGAGGTGTCTATCTCCATTACTTAGGCCAGATAGAGAAAGAAATCGGCAGCCGAACAGTCGGCGACGTTTCCGGTCTGGACCTCAAAGAATGGCATGTTCGCTGGTCCAGCGACGGAAGGCATTTGGCAGCTTCAAACATGTGCCGAGCAGTTCTCCTAGCTGTCGTGGCTTTTGGTGTGGAGGCACGACTCGCGGGCTGCGCAGAACTTGCCGTTTCGTTGAGGGCCGCCAACCGCAACTTACCGAACCCCAAGCGGCGCGAGTCCGTCATCACTGCAGAGCAGGTCGTCGCGTTGCGTGCCGCCGCACATGCCGACAAGCGTCCGTCATCGGCGCTGGCGTACGCGCTGGTTTATGAGACTACAATGCGCTTGTGGGATGTCATTCTCGGCATGCAGTGGGAGGATATCGACGCCAACTTGGTGATGCGGCACGTGCCGTCCAAAACGAGCACTAAGACCGGACTGGCCATCACCTACCCGCTTACGCGGGCGCCTATGGTGGTTGAGGAGTTGGTGTTCGCTGGTGCGATCCGGCTAGAACAAGCCAACGGCATTGATAGATACGTTTTGGCGGACCGGCCAGTCGGTCCTATGGTTGTCTGCGAAGGCACCGGCAGGCCGTACTTAGCCAGTTCTTTTCGCGAGCAATGGCGCAAGGATCGCAACGCCGCAGGGGTCCCGGCGAATGTGTGGGCGCGCGACTTGCGAGCTTCCGGCATTACGGAAGGCCGCGCCAGCGGCGTGTCGACGGACGACGCAGCCAAGGTGGCCGGTCACGCATCAACTAAGACAACGGCTGCCGTTTACGACCGCGCAACGCTTGAAGCGGCCGAGCGGTTCGCGGATGCCAGGGCGGCTTATCGCAAACTGAAAGCGGCCAAATAGCTGTGCCTCTGAAGCTGCTACGCAGAGGCAATATTTGGTACCTGCGCGGTTCCGTACGGGGCATTGGTCTCTACAAATCTACCAAGGTCACTGATGAGGCAGTCGCTCAAGAGATCCGCGTGACTGAGGAGAACCGTTTTGCTGCAAGAGAGTATCCACGGCAAGCAGGCGACCAAGACATTCGGGGCAGCGGCCAAAAACCTGTCGACTACGAGCGCGCTGCCCGTTTCGTCGCAGAAAACGGTCTGAACCACCCCAAGCCAAATAGGCACTCGCAGCATCCGCGATGCGCTTGGTAGCAGTTTCCGCGCAATGGCATCCAAATCATCATGCCCCAACTGGCGTAGCTTGGTTGCCGCAAACCGAGCTATCAAAGGTTCGGCCACAAACCCGCAATCGCCAAGTCTACACGCCATTCATAGCGATATGGAATTACGCCTCGAAGGTTGGCTGGGCAGACCCAAAGCAATGGCTACGCCCGCGACAATTGAAGGGCACAAATGTGGTTCGGTTGCGCAGTGAGCGCGGGCGATGTCGCCGGCACCAGCAATGCTCATGACAACTTTGTTTTACACCGGCTTGCGACCGATCGAGGCCTTCGTGCTGACCGGCGCCGACGTCGACCTGTCAGGCCGCTGGCTTGTAGTGCGCAGGTCAAAGACGGGCGAGCCTCGAGGCGTGCCGCTGCATTCGTTCCTTTGCGAGTGGCTTGGACCTCTGGTCGAGCGTGCGGCGGATGGCGGGGCTTTGTTCCGCACGCCACGTGGAAATGCGTACACCGAAGTGAAGGAGGGTGGCGGCGGGCTTAAGTCAGCGACCCTTGGCGCCAGGCGTCGGACCGGCATTACGGACGTGAGTCCCTACACGGCGCGCCACACCGTCTCGACGCAACTTGTCGTCAGCGGCGTGCACCCACACCTGAAAGACCAATTGTTGGGCCATGCCGTGACTGACATGAGCCGGCACTACACCAACGTGCCGCAAGCGCCTTTGATTGAGGCGATCGACAAGCTTCCTGTTCCACTGCGTGGCGGGATTTGCCGTGGCTTGCCGAACCGCAGAAGTGGTGGTCGCGGCTGGCCGAGGGGACTGGAAAGAGGACGGATTTGCAGTAACTGGAAGAACCCTTGTGCTGGTCGCCTTTCCCGAATACGAAAGCTGGCCAGAACAGGAGCTTTTGAGTTTGTCCGATCAATCCGATGGTAATGCCGAGCTAATTGAACTGACCGCCGACATCGTCTCGGCTTACGTTAGTAACAACCCCCTGCCCGTCGCCAGCTTGCCGGAATTAATCGCCAGCGTAAATTATGCGCTGTCCGGCATAGGCAAACCTATTGTGGCTGCGCAACCCAAACAGGAGCCCGCAGTCAATCCTAAGAGATCGGTGTTCCCAGACTACATCATTTGCCTGGATGACGGCAAAAAATTCAAATCGCTGAAGCGGCATCTTAGGGTGCGCTATGGGATGTCACCGGACGAATACCGGGCCAAGTGGGGCTTGAAGGCTGAGTACCCGATGGTTGCGCCGAATTATGCGGCCGTGCGCTCCGAACTGGCGAAGGGGAGCGGACTGGGGCGCAAGGCTGCTCCCGTTGAGATAACCCCAGTCAAGAAAGTTACCGCGAAGCGCCAGGCCAAGAGCTTGGCTTAGGTTCCGCTCAGTGCGGCGGAACTGGTGGTCAACTGCTTTCAACGTCCCGCGCCGGACACCAAATTAAAAGCCCCGCCGGCCGAAGCAAGCGGGGCTTTGAAGATTTCCCGGTATCACGTGAGCGGCGGCGGGACGCGGACTAAGATTGGCGCAACTTTCGAGCAGGCACTCCAGCATAGACGCCACCGGGTTCGGTCGATCGGGTCAAGACAGATCCCGCGGCTATCACACAGTTTGGCGCTATCTCGATATTGTCGTGGATCGTGGCATTTAAGCCGATGAATGAGCCCGCCCCAATGCTGGTGCTTCCGCCGACACAGGCCCCAGCGGCGACAAAGCATCGATCCTCGACGCGGACGTGATGTGAGACATGCACGGCGCTACGAATGATACAATTCCTACCTATTGTGGCGAAAGGCTGGATGACGGCGCCATCGAATATAAAGGTGTTCTCCTCGAGCTTAAAATCGGGCCAAGCGATAGCGCGGCTCGCCAGGTAGCTGATCGTCTGGAATCCCCGCGCCTTGACCTGAGCAAGCAGCCTAGCTCTAACACGATTGTTGTCGTGCGGGCCGATTGCCACTGCAATCGCTGTCTTCGATGGATCGAAGTTACCCTCGATGTCCTCGAAGGCATGGACCGGCAAATCGTTGTGCCGGTCCTTCGAAAGGAAATCACCCTCGACCGTGAAGGCTGCTACCTCATGCCTGCTGTCATGTTTCAGGCAATACCACACCAGGCTGGCAAACGGTCCGTCCCCGAAAACTAGCACCTTCATGAGTCGTGCGCCATGCGCTCTAACAGCGCTTCAATCTGCGCATCGCTGATATGAGCCATGTCGCCATGGCAAGGAATGTTGATGATCCGGTTATGTATGGAACCGGCCATTCTGGCCGAGGCTGACAATGGCGCGTAGTATTTGCCGCAGTCGAAACCCACGTCTGGCAGGTCTTCGAGCGCGATCGGCCCGTGTGCCAAAACCGGCACGCTAGCCGCGATGTTAACGTCGTCATAGGCTCCCAAACGGCCGAGACCGGATCGTTCGACCAATTCGCAGATGCGCCTGCGTTGAGCATGGTAGCGAGGCGACCATGTCGGCATCGTCTCAAGGCGATCGATGATCGCAGCTGCCGCGAGGTCCGAGAGCTTGCCGTTAGAGACGCTTGGTAGGACCCACGCCGGCGCGTCGTCACCGAAACTTAGAATCGAGCGGGCCAGCGCCTCATCCGCCGCAGGTACGAATAGACATCCTCCCTCGCCGAAGCCCCACGGTTTGGTGTGGTGGAAGCTGACGATTTCGATGACGTCCTGGCCGACAGTGCGAAGCCCTGGAAAAGCCAGCGCCGCGTCGACGATCAAGGGCTTGCCCCGCTCACTGCAGAATTGGCGATAGGCAGACATATTGCGCTCGAGCCCGAATGGTCGGGTGACCAGTAACCCATCCCATTCGTTATCTGCCATCTCACCAAGTGCGGAGAGATCAAGAAATCCGTGCTCGTCGCTATCGACCTCGACGGTCATTCGCCCGAACGGTCCTGTCCGCGTTGCCGAAAATCCGAAAGCCGAGACGGCCCAACGCAGCTGCTTGCCTGCCCTGGCGGCAAATATGCCAGCCGCAGCATAGAGAGCTGCTGTTCCTGAACTCGCCATCACCGTGCGGTATTGATCTGGCAGGTGCGAAACATGGCTTATGATGCGACCGAGCGCCAGGGACAATGGGCCACTGTTCGTCCACTGGCTCTGCTCCAAACAAAGGCCGCTCAATTCCATGAGACGTTGCCAATTTGGGGCCTTGGCCTCGACATAACGGATACGCCCACTCGAAAGTGGGTGAACAGAGTCCATCTCTGCATAAGGCCGCGGCGGGAGGCCGCCAGCCAGCGCCAATTCAAGACACCGATCAGCCTCGACACTCGACGGGCTCATATCTTGTTGCTGTCCAATTCACGAGGCGTTGCATTAAGGTGCGGAATGTTCATCCCTAACTGGCCAATGCCAAGGAACCGGGCGAGATCTGCGGCAGCCGTCTTATGCGAGAGATTGAGTACGAGCAGGCTTTGCGGCCGGCCCTTGAAATGCTTGATCACGTCGGCGTTGTGCTGGAGATAGTGTGCCTTGTAAATCGTAGGGTCATACACCGACGCCTCATTGGCCCCGTAGACGTAGCGCTGCTGGCGCCATAGCCAACCCGGTTCGTGATAGCTGAACTGCTTGACGTCGGCTGCTGTCGGCCGGCGGCTTAAGCCCATTAGATGGGCATGAAACGTCGTCACCGATTGGTACCACTGCTCAGCGGAATCCCGTACTGTCAGGATAAATTTTGCATTTGGGAAGGCGTTGTCCAACGCCTTGTATGTATCGGGCAGGCTGAACGGAACGTCCTGAAAGGCGTCTGCCGAGTGGCAATACTCGAGCAGAGTGCAAAAATCGCGCCGGTGCCAGTCCTCAAGTAACCCCTCCGCTTCATGCTGGGAGCCGATCCTGTAACCGGCCGCTTCCAAGGCTGCCGCGAGTGAGGTTGTCCCGGTCTTGTTCCTGCCGATGACGAAAACCTTCTGGTTGATGGTCAGCAAGTCGTTAATAGCTTTTAGATGGGTGGCAAAAGTGCGTCCTTCATACCTGCCGTGCATCAAAAAATGTAACAGCGGATTGATCCGGGCGGTCCGAACGTCCTCATAGGTATCCAAATACCAAGCACTGCTGAAGCTCGGGCTCGGATCACGATACTCGATCCCACCATGGGTGAGATAATGCACGGCCGGGTCGGTCCCTGCATCGCGCACATCAGGATAGTGATCAAGGTACCACTCGGCATTGAACAGGAATGATGCCCTGATCAGGTCAGCACGAGGCCTCCGTCTGGCGCGTCCTGCTATCCGCTTTGCGAGGCGCTGCACTACCACCTCACAGCACTGCATCGATGCATAGGCGGCCCCGGGCCCCAAAAAATTCAACGATCTCCTTCTCGAGCGGCTTGATTTGGGCCAGGACGATCTGCTGTCGCGACGGCTGATCGGGACACAGTTTCAGGACTTCGTGCAGCATGACAAGAATACTGAGACCGTGAGCACGCAGATGGCTGTATCTATCTTGCGATCCCTGCCACCAGATGCCGCCAGAGTGGCGCCTGTACGCGGCCATTACCTCGGGGATGAAGCCTATCCCCCCTGATAAAGCGTGAAACAGGTTCAGATACCAATCGTTTGGCAACATGTTCGAAATCGATAAATTTCTGTAGGATTGCCGCCGGAACATTGCCGAATTGGCCGGGATGAAGTTCTGGGCCAACAGGGTTTCCAGATCAAACCTGCCGACAAATCCCTCCGGAGGAAACTGAGACGCTGGTGCCCTATCGTCGTCAAAACGGAACTGAACCGGATGGAAGCACACCGAACACTCTGGTTGCTCGTCCAGGAAACGGACTTGCTTCTCCAGCTTGTGCTCGTCAGTGAAATAGTCATCGCCGTCGCAGACGATCCAGTATCGGCCCTTGGCCAGCGGAAGCAGAAACTTCGCGACCATCCCCCTGACGCCGCAGGAATAAAGATTTGTCTGCTGCGTGATCGCGCGCACCATTCCCGGATATTTCGCCACATGGGCGCGGACAATGTCTGTCGTTCCGTCGGTCGATGCATCGTCGTGCACAATGACCTCGAACGGGAAGCTCGTTTTCTGCATAACAATGGAAGATAAGGCTTGGCCTATGAAGCGGGCATGATTGAAGGTCTGACAGAGTACCGAAACCCGGGCGGCATTATCTGCCGGTGCGGCGTGCGTCATAGCTCAGTAGCCCCAACCCCTTTCGGCATGCTCATTAACGGAGTCGGCGCCGAGGTGTAAAGACGGGGCGCGGTGTGAATTGTGTTGGGATCAACCATCATGGGCTCAACTCCGCGTGTTTCATTGCGATCACGCTGGCGGCGCTTTCCGTCGCAACTCGTCGATCTCCCGCTTCATGTCTTGGATCACGTCCCGCGTGCCATACACCGCGCCGAAGTCCTGCCGAAGCTCGTCCAGCCGGCGGGTGAATTCTGTAGCCTGCTGATCCGAAGCGGGTTGCGTTCCATCCATTCGGCACGCGCCACGGTGTTGCCGCGCAGATCGGTGACAGCCGGTTCCATGCGCGTGCGGTGTTCACGGCCCGCTGGCAGCACCAGTTCAATTACAGCCTCTGAACCGCGTTCGCGGCGAGGTTCTGGATCGCCTTCAATGGCGACGCCACCGCGCCGCCTACCCCCTACTTGCCCTTGAATATTTTGTAATAAATCTGAACGGTAAGCCACACTATACCGAGGACGGTAAGCGTGAGTGAGGCGCCGTCTTGTATGTACGGAAGCCAAAGGACATTTGTCGTGGCTGCGGCGGCAACACCAGTTGTCAGGCGTTCGTCGATCACTTCTTCCTACTCCGCAACTGCGCATCCCTGTGGTGGTAAAAATCGCGCAGCGCCCTATGCAGCCGTCCGCACTGGATCAGCGCCTTGCGGTCGGAAATCCAAAGCCGCTCGACGTCTTTCTGCACCAACTGCCCCCTCGGTAGGCGAACCGGGCCAAGGCACGCCGCAACCAATCGCGCATCCGGATCCGCAAGCAAAGGTGGCAGCGCAGTGCTAATGGATTGCGTCGATACGCATCCCGCTGCCATCAGACAGGCTAACGCGATCGCGGTCAGGGTCAGCGTTCGCTTCATCTGATTTTTCCTTGATAAGTTGTTCTAGCGCTTGGTTGGCGGTCTCGAGTTCGGCAATCCTTTGTGCCTCGAGCGACTTGGCTTGCGCATTGGCCTGTGCCTGGCGGCTGATTTCAGCGTTGGTCGCCTTGGCGATGGCAACTTCGCGTTGGTCGTACTTCAGTTGCCAAGCGGCTGCGGTGTGCGCGCTGCCCAAGTGGTAGGTGTAGCCAAAGGCCGCCACGATTAGTGCCGCGGCGATGCCATAAGCGATTAGCGAAGCGTAGCCGCCTGTGATTAGGTTAAGCCATTTCATGACGGCAACCCCGATACACAGACCTCAGCTTCGCCTAGGCGCTGTGCGTCGCCCATTTCACGGCGCTTCACCAGTCCGTCGACAACGACGCCGCCAGCCTTTTTGAAAGCCGTCTGTGCTTCGCACCCCTTGCGGTATTCACCGGCCATGTGCAAACGGGTTGCCGTCGAGCCGGCCATGCCTTTGTGCGACTTGACCGAGCCAACGCCGAAATTGTAGGCGCCGGAAAGCATCGCGGCCTGGACGCCAACTGGGAAGTTGGTAAAGCCAGGCACCTCGCGAACCAGCGGCAGATAGTAGTCGTGATAGATCTGCTCACCGGTCATCTGCTCGCACTGCGAACGCGTGAACGACATATTCGGGCCGACTGGCTTGCCGTTAATGCGCGTAAGGCCACCGCAGATGTCGTATATCTTGGCGAACCGATCCCAATGCGACATCAGCACCATTCCCTCCCAGGGAAGGATAAGTTTGTCGGTCGCAAGGATGACAGCAGGAGGCAGGGTTTCTGGCGTGCTGTCCTTGTAGCTGTGCCACCCGCCAGCCGCAGCAGCAACGATCGCCGCTGCAATGGCCGCCTTGCCGCGCTTGGTGGACAGAATCTTATTTATGGGCATTGGCGGTTTCCTTTGTGGTTTCGCCATCTGGCTGCACCAACAGCCGCGCCGTCCAAGCTCCGCCAAGCAGCAGCGCGGTCAGCCACCACGGCAGAAAGTCCATTGACGGAACTGTGTTCAGGATGATGTCGACGGCCGCCGCTAGCTCGATAAGCCGCAGCGACCAGGCGCGCTTAAGCACCCGCTCGATGTCGGGGATTAGTTTCATCGCTTGCCCTTGGAGTTGTTTTTCGGTTTAGGATCTTGGCTATGGTGGGCACCGGAGAGCGGACCCATAATTTTCATTTTCTCAGTCGAGACGATGCGCGACGGCGTGGCCGTGAAGCGCGCCGATGTTCAGGCCGAATCCTTTGGTGGCGGCGACGCTTGGGCCGTATAGGCTGGGCTTGGCCGAGAGCCGAGATCAGGGGAATGGATACGGATGACGAAGGTTGTCAGCGGGCGGACGAACTGGTTTCGCTTGATAGGTTGAGGCTTGACCCACCACGTGCTATGGCGCGCGAGATGGCGGCACTTCGAAATTACGATCTTGATGGCCTTCGCGGCCTCGCAGCGCTCAGTGTCGCAATTGGGCATTGCGCCACAGCTATAGGCGGTCTTGGCCCTGCCTATCGAATGACGTTTGCCACCGCACGGGGCGCGACGCTACAGGATGCGGTGTTCCGGCTACTGCACATCCTCTTTCACGCTGACGCCGCGGTCATCGTATTCTTTGTGCTATCCGGCCTGGTGCTCACCCGATCGCTCCGCAATCGCGACGATGGTGTGATTCCCTATGTTGCTCGGAGATTTTTCCGCTTGGTTCCTGTGGCTGCAGCTTCGGCGCTCATCATTGGTTTTTTGACGCCGGCAAGCACATGGGCGCAGATCCTAGGGGCGGCGGTTCTTTATGATACGTCGCTCAACGGAGTGCTTTGGACCCTGCAGATCGAGGCTTGGGGAAGCTTATGGGTTTACGCTGCCGCGACAGGCAAGCGAATACACCCGGTGCTGTTTCTTGGACTGCTCGCCGCTACCTTCGCGGTTTCCTACTTCGACCATCGCCCGATTCCGCTGTTCATGAGCGCGTTTGCCTTGGGCGCGATCGTCGACGACCTACCGGCCGTCGCCATCAACCGCGTTACCGCGATCTTCGGTCTTGTCGCACTGATGACCGCTGATTTCCTGCTCGGCCCGGGTTTCGCAATGCGCTGCTGGCAAATGGCCGGAGCTTTCTGCGTTGTCGCATATGTCGCCCGCAACTCCATGTGGCTGACATCGAACTCGTTTGCCCACTTCCTCGGTAGGGTCAGCTATCCATTCTACCTACTTCACCTAGCGGGCGCACTGATTGCGGTGAAGTTGGGAGTGAGGGCGATGGGGATCGATCCCTTTTCGCTTTTTGCGGTCTACAGTGTGGTGTCGGTCGGAATCGCCATAGTTTTGGCTTGGATTACCCACCTTGCGGTCGAAGTTCCTGGCATGGCAATTGGTGAGAAGGCGCGGCGCCTACTTACAATGCGCCAACGGGTCGCGCCCGCTGCGGCTTAGCGAACCGCGAGGCCTGAGTCCCCTTCCTTCCAGGCAACAAGGGGGCCGGCATCCTCTTCGGTTGTAGCGCATAGTCGCGTTGGGATGATCATCGTGTGCCCGCAAAGCCACGCGCAGAATTGAATGTGCTGGCAGACCTGTTGACTGCTTGCCATGTTCGATTGACATCCAACATTTCCAAGCGAAGTATCGCCCTGAATAACGGCGCGCGGATCGGCGCGCCGGGGCGGGGCAGCAAATGACAATCAAGAAGACCTTCGCGGGCCTGCAGGGTCTGCGCGCTATTGCAGCTACCTTGGTGGTCGCTCAGCATGCAGGGTATTTTGCGTACCTATCTACTGGCACTGACTCTAAAAGTTTCCTGCGCCTACAACTTGGCGTTACCGGCGTTTTCATCTTCTTCGTCATTTCAGGCGCGGTCATGGCGCTGGCCACGACCAGGGAAGGTCCAAGAGCTTTCGCCATGTCGCGCCTGACAAGGATATACCCGGCGTTTTTTCTCGCTCTTGTCTTCGCCTTTGTCGTACTCTGGATCGCCGGGATACCCCCTCAGATCACGCCGGACCCTTCCCTGCTGCTGATGCCAACCGGAACACTCAATTCTACCTTCAATGTCCCCTATTGGACGCTGATCTACGAAATGCAGTTCTACTTCCTGCTTTGGCTAGCCATGCTTTGCCGGACGTCTCACCAAATCAGGATGTGGCTAGCGGTTGGCTGGGGCGCAGTGATCCTGGCTGCAGGCGCAGCGGGAATTTCAGTTCCTGCGGCCAGTCCGACTGCGGCGCAGATACCTTTTGCTAGCGTGAACCTATTTTTCGTCATTGGCTACGTGATGGCGTCGGGAATAATGACGAAGGACTGGGGTCCGTTTTTTGCTCTGCTGGTTCTGACTTCCGTCATGACCGTCTACGCAAACGCATGGAGCGGCAGCTATCTTGGGTTGGCCGTCCTGTGCGCGTCAGCGGTGTTCGTTGCCATGAAGGCAGACGCAGTCCTGGTGCCGGCATGGCTGGCCAAGGCGGGGGACTACTCTTACGGGCTTTACCTGGCGCACATGTCCATCATCGCAGCGATCTATAGCTGGGCACCAGGTTGGCCTTTTTGGGCAATGATTAGCGTCATGCTGTGCACAGGGCTGGTAGGCGGCCTGGCGTTTGGCCGCCTGGAGCAGTGGCTATACGTGAGATATTGGCGACCGCTCGCAAAAACTGCGAAACTCGATCAAGCATACTGGCCGCCAGTCGCGGTCGAACCAGCTGCGTTGCCCGGAAGATAGGACGCACCAGCACCGGCAACGTTGGCCCATGAATTGAACGAGACGACGTAACGCGTTCCGGTAGCCGATCCGGTGAAAGTGTTCCCGCTTATGAGTGCGCCGCCCGCGTTGCTTGCAATAAGGAAGCCAGACGAAAAGGCCGGCGTCCCGGTGAGCGTGACTGTTTTGCTGACGCATTGGATTAGCGCGCCGCTTGTTACGAACCAATGTCGCGTTGATGCTCCGGAAATGGTGTAGTTATTCAGGAACGTAGCGATTGCGCCTTGTTCCACATTGATATGAGCGGTTGCACAAGCCCCAAAATCAATCACACCGATATCAACTTGCGATGAAGTTACGTTAATCCCGTATCCGCTTGTCGCAGCGGTAACTTTGAAACCAGTAACGATCCATTTGCCGCGCACGTTCGCAGCGCTGATCGGGTTTGCGCTGGTTGCGGCAATCGTTACGTTGGACGGCGTGACCGTATCGCCCTGTAGCGTGATAGGTCCGGCGCCGACAAAGCTTTTCAGATTGAGCGCGGTTGTTCCGCCCGTGCCAGTGCCGCACTGAATCGTCACCGCGTATATGGACAGGTCGAGCGCGCTCGCGACGTCAATCGCCTTCTGAATGCTGGCGAAGGCCCCTCCGGCACTATTGACTAGGCCCGTGTTGCTGTCTGAACCGGTCGTTAAAACAAAGTAGGTTCTATTGGCGGTCAGGACTTCACGACGCGCCAAGGTCGTGCTCGTATAGAGCGTATCAAAATAGCTCTTCAGCGTCGCCTTAACGTTCGCCCATGTAAGCTTCTTGAGCCCGAACGTGGCTGCGCTGTCCGCGATGCCAAGCTCGTCGGCGTCGACCGGCGTAGTCTTGCTCGTAGCAGCGTGGATAGCCGTTTCCATCGGTGTCCCGCTTGCCGAGATAACCGGGATGTCGGGATTGGTGCTGTCGATAGTGACGTTCAATCCAGCCACAAGGCTGGTCACGCCACCAGACGCAACCGCATTAGCAACCGCAAAAGGCCCTATCCACGACAGCGATGGTCCGTCCCATCTATAGAATGCGAAGGCCACGCCAAGCTCGGCATGCAGGAACAGATAGTTGTCGTTTGCCGCGGCAAGCGTGAGGGCATTACGCTTGGCCAGCGTGCCCGAGTTGTCTGGTGTAATGCCGGCCAGGCTGAGCGTGACAAGCACGCGACTAAGCTTATCGTAAAGGTCGACCACGCTAGCCGCGTCGGAATTGTCGCGCTGGATCGCATAAGCCGCACCGGCCGCCGTGGTGCCGGGCCACACATAGGCCAGCGTAAGATGCGTGTCGTCCGTCACCGAGGCAATCGGGATAGATACACCTTCGCTAGATAACATGCCGCCAGTTACAAGGCCAATAGCCCAGGCCGTGCCGCTGCCCGTAACCACAGCGCTGCCATTCGACACCGTGACGGTGCCGGTTGTGTAGATGGTCATTTATGCTTCCTTGCGGGATTGTGCTGGCCGCGCTGCTACAGCGACTGCGGTATGCCGAAGATGTAGTAGCGGGCGCCCTTCAACTGAGAATCATAGAAGGACGCGCTTGGTTGAATGGTCCAAGGATTATTGCCCGATGCGTAGAGATCAACGCTTGTTAAAGACGTTGGATTCGCCCATGTTGAATAACCGGCTGCTTTTCCCGCCCATGTTGCATTGTTGGTAAAAACTCTATGTTGTCCCCATATCGCCGATGGTTCATTAAATGCAGAATGATTTGAAGGCGGATTGTAAATCGCACCAATTTTCGGAAACAGCAAAAGACCATTCGGGTTAGGGACTGCGATCGTCGCTTTGCGAACGCCTTTGAATAGATCGCTTCCGGATATCACCGTGGGGAAATCAGTCGTCCAGGCAAGAAAACCCTCCGCCAGTATGGGCAGATAGGTCAATCTCGTATCGAGCATTATGTCATTGAGATTCGGCCCCAAGTCGGACGAACCAGGCCGCTTCACTTGGACATAATCACCAATGCCATCATTGCCCTTCAGGAGTATCTTCTTGCCGCCAGTCGTCGGTGCCTCACCGCTGTCAGCGTAGATGACGTAGACGATATCCATGGAAAAGTTGCTGTTACTTACGATTGTAACCGTGCTGCCGGATACGGTATAGGAGAAATCGTTAGCGTTGGCGAATATGTTGTCTATGAACGGAGGCGACCAGTAGGTGCTTTCGGTGGACTTCTTAACGAGGTAGTCCATATATGTTAGTTCGGTAAGCGGAAGGCGCGTTGTTATGACCGCAGTTGCTAGCGCGCCAACTGTAATGGTGCCGGTGGCCATTACTTTGGCCGGAATTCTATCCTCATGCAGTATGTAGTGGCTGGCATCAACATCCGTTACAGTTCGACCGGCCATAGCCACCCGAGCAATGCCGGGAGATACCTTGTCGATTCGCACGACTTCCTGCCCGGAGACTGGCGTTAAGGAATTATCAGGGATAGTTTCATCATGCATCGGCAGATCGAAGACCGTAGCTAAGACGCGGCGCACAGAACTACTCGAACCGGAATTTGAAACAAATGCGGGAATTGACGGTCTATTGAATGGACCTCCCGATGTTGTGTTTGAGCCAGTGTTGAGCACCCTATTCGTCAGGCTATCGTAGCTCAAATACGATGACGTGTTTCCGTTGGGATTACCGGAATTACCAATATCAACGTGCGGGCCTTTGAACTGATTTGTTGTAAAGTTGATAGTTGGTCTCATTTCTACCAACGGTAAAAACGTAAAACCATATGCGGCAGTAAAATATTCTAAAAAGAAACACCATCTTTGAAAAGCGACACCGCTTGCTGTGAATGATTGGATCAATATTTGGCAATTTGTTGGACCGCTGCCCGATGGATAGTAATATTCTGTTGGATTGATATTGCTTCCCGTAGGTGGATAAGCTGTAAAATCCGGTTCCACAATGAAGATATCGCGGATATACCCGACCTTCTGGTATTCCGAATTAAAATAAAACTTACCAGTGTCTGTATTCGCCGTGGTTTGGGGATCGTCGGTGTTCACAGCCATGATTTTGGCGAAGGGGACGCTGCCCCTCCGCCCAATCGCTAGTTTTGGCATTTGCGCTCCGCTTTACGGGACGGCTATAGAGAAGAAGCCGTTGTTCAAATCAAGCTTCACGGAACCATCCGCGCTCTGCAGAAGACCGGCTGTTACAGTGCCAATGTTGGCCACCAGAGACTTCAGCGTGCCGCCAGAGAATGTCAGCGGAGTGCCTGTGTTCGTACCGTCAGTGACAACGAACTTGCCGGCATTGACAATGAAGTTGGAGAACGGCGCCGCAGGATTTCCTCCGGTAAATCCGGCCTCAATCACCCACCCCGCATCGACCCACGTAGAGCCAATGGAGGCGCGAACTTGCGCAACCATTCGCGATACGACATCACCAGTTCCGGCCGTTGCCACAATCTGGAACAAGCCATCGGCCGACACTGTGTCGACTGACGCCTGCACTGCCGTCACAGCGCTTGCTACGGCTGTGATTTGGCCATCGAGGTCAGTTATCTCTGCTGTCAGCGAAGTTAACGCCGCAGCATTCGCCCTGTTCGTCCGCACCGCAACCGAGTTGTCTTGCGCCTGCCTGCCGCCGGCATCGATCGCCGAGGCCGCAACCTGTGCAAGTTTGTCGCGAACGTCCTGCAAACCCAAACTCAGAGCGGACAGAAAGTCCCTGATATCCTGCTGCGTCTGCGCCAGGTCGACCGACACGTTGAACACTTCGGCTGGCGTCGAAACTTCGAACCATGCTGAAAAGAACGTCGTGCGTGGCGGGCTGGTGATGATCCTGTGACGATACTCGTAGGTCTTGGTGGGCAGAACGCCTTCCGAGACCGTAAGCACCTGCACGGGCATCTCTGCCCGCTTCACGATGCTGGCGACATAGCCGCTCTGGATACCAGACTGCGTGCCCGTCGTGACAATGGCCGGTCCACCTGGCATCAACGATGCCGTGAATGTTCCGGACGTCAGAACTGTCAGCACGTACATAGGGCTGTCGGGCGTCATCCCGGTAGGCAGTGCACCAGTCGTGGCCAGGTAGAACAAGTCGTTGGCGGCAAGCCCATGGTTAGGCCAAGTGACGACTGCCGGGTTGGCAATCGAAACCGTGACGCCAACCGCCTCCGGGCGATACTCGACATCGACTGCTGCAACGGTCACATCATCAAACGCATCCCACTGGAAGCGAATTCCGGTCTTGCGGTCGGTCGAGCCGTCAACCTTGATTTGAATGCCGGTGGCAACAAATCCTGACGCAGACGAAGCATAATCAGGATCACCGGGCGTACTCGCATCGGTAGGCACCGTAACGTATGCCGTACCGTCGAAAATGCCTGTGCTGACTTCCTGCAGCGTCAGATAGACGTTGCGGGTGGCCTTCTCGCCAAACGGCCCAAGACGCTTTTCCATGATCTGGAACGTGCGCGTTCCGTAGGCGGCAGAATCCCATTCCACCCAGCGGCCAACTTGCGCATCAGCCAAGAACTTGGGATGGACGCAGATTTCACCGTTGCCCTGGTAGCGACTTGCCTTGAAGGCAATATCCGCCAGCCGATCTGCGACGTCAGAGCGATTCACCGCATCGTACGGGATGGAGACGGCTAGCCGCTCTCCGTCCTCGGCCAGTGCGGCCGCATCAATGCGTACCGCGAATGGAGTCTGTTCATAGAAGTTGTCCGGCTCGAAATAGGTGCCGGCAAGCGTGTTGATGAGCTCGGATTTGGTGCGCTTGACGGAGAACCGAAACGGCTCGTCAATCATGATGTCGTCATCGGTGAACGTCATCACCGTCGACTGAGCGGCGCCTACAATCGGATACTCTCCGGAAGCATCCTCAACCCACGTTGCGGCGCACGCCTCAAGCAATGGGTGCATATTCTGGTCGTGCGTGACACCGCCACCGGCCGCAGGAATAAGGCCCGCCGAGTACCGCGTGCCCGCACCAACGGTTTCGTCGCAGATATTAGCGGCTTGCGTCCAATTGGCCAGCGGCAGTCGGGAGGCCGTGACGCCCTTGCCGACCATCATTTCAGTGCCGTTGAAGATGCCGCGCTCGAGCGCGTATTGCATCAGGACGGGATTTTCAGTGAACTCCCAAGTGGTCTGATCGGCCCAGCGATGCGAACCGGAACCGCCGACAGAGCTATCCTTGCGCCAGTCATAGAGCGGCGCACCTTGGATTTCAAAGAACGCCTCCCACGGCGTCGTCAGGTGCTCGCGGTTAAGGACGTTCGTGACAACGGCGTAAGCAATGCCCGCGCCGCGATGTGCAGACGTCCAGCGGCCTATCGGATTAGACTTTGCGATCAGGCCGGCATCAGCCGTCTGGGTCATCGTCCCCTTGTAGAGTTTGACCCACACTTCGGAGTCGATGCCCTGAATGCGGAAGCCCTTGGTTGCGTCCTCAATACCGCCAAGGGTTGCCCATACACCCTTATAGCGAACGCGCGATATGCCTGTGATCTGGAAATTGGAAAGGATGTAGACATCCTGAATGCGTCTGTTGCCGGAACTGTAAGCGTTCCGGTAGACGAGATGGCCCGCAGTGCCAACTTTGCCGAAGGCCACGGAGCGAGACAAATCCTCGCCGTAGGCCGTCTGCAATTGCGATGTCTGCGCCTGCGCCTTTGGCTTCGGAATTAGCGAGCCGATAAGATACTTCGCGGCAAGCCCTAGACCGAAGCGAGCCAGGCCGGCAAGGATGGTCGAACCACCAAGCCACGAAGCAACGCCGCCAAGGCCGACTGCGCTAAAGACTGTAGTGAATAACGGGACTAGAAAGCCCATGCACTAGCCCACCCCGTAAAGGCCGTTAGCCGACCTTGAATGCTGTTTTGATGTCTGACTGCGGTATGAAGGACAGGCCGCGTTCGTCTTTGACCGCGAAGCCGCGGTCGCACATAAAGCCGCAAGAGAGCGTGCCATTGCGCTCGACAACGCCGACGTCGCCACGTTGCGCCATAAGCTTGGCGACGGACGGGAACAGGCTCGCAAGAGCGGCCTCTACGTCCGCATGGCCGCGCTTTAGTAGCACGCGAGCAGCGCCAGCCGCGGTGCTATACACACCGCCCCGTATGTCCTCTGCAGGGTCAAAGCCGGTTACAGCAATCACCGCATCCATAACGGTTAGCAGGCAGTCCGATACGCCCCACTCGCCTGGCGTCTTGTTGTGATGGTTGACCATGCGCGCAAGGCGCCGGTCCCAGTCTGGCAACCGGCTTAAGGTAAGCATTGGTATCCTTGTGAAGGTCGCTAGTCGAACTTGATGTCGAACGTCTCGTTCTTGACCTTGCTCGCGTACTGGAAGAACATGTCGCCGGCCGAGACCAGTTGCTGATCCTCGTGGCTTGCCGTGCGGTAGCCGTCGCGGTGGTTAGCGATAGCGCCAGAGCGAACGTTGGCAATCAACTTGCTTTCGCCGCCGTCTCGCGAGTGGTCAATCGTATCGATGAAGCCGTAAGCGCCAGGCTCCGCCCAAAGGAATGAACGGTCGTCAGGATCGAAGTAGAAGTCGTAGACCGTTGTCGGCGCGTCTTTGTAGCCTTCATTTTCGATCAACAGCAGTTTGTCCGGCGTCAGACCGCTATCGCGCTTCGCGATGAGCTCCGCTGTAAACGTCGATGCCGCCGTGCCTAAGCCGTAGACAGGCTCGGAGATGGTAATGAGAGCGTTCGGCCAGTACAACTGGCCGTCAATGGTGATATCGCCCTTACCGTTCCAGAAGCCGTAGGTGCCCGTAGTGCAAACGATTTTGATGCCGGATCGGATGACCGCTCGCCCTTCGGTTAGCACATCCTGAAGGCGTGTCGGGAATGTCATCTATTGCGGTCTCTACGATAAACGAAGGTGATGGTTCTCGCACTTAAGTCGAGTACCATCGTGCCATCCTTGCTAGTGATCTTGCCGGTTTTGGTTTGTTCACTCACTTCGGAATCTCCACAAGTGTAAATGAAGCGCTTGGCATGATATCGTCCGTGATGTCGAACGATCCTGGCAATACGCGCATGTTTGCGATCGGGTTTTTGAACTTGATAACAGCGCCGGCCGTGATGTAGGCGGCAACCGTGGGCTCCACCGTGATCGTCATCGTATTGCTGGCCGCGACTGCACCTGCCTGCACCCGGAACAGCGAATTGTAACTGCCGGTGGTTGCGGAGATAAGGTCGCCGGGGCCAAGCGTCAGCCCGTTGTCGACACTGTTGATGACCAGGCTGTTGCCGGTGATCGAAACCAGATTGCCATCGTTCGCCAGCTTGCTATTGGCGGAATCCCCCCAATACGCCTGCGGCACACACATATGCTGCGGAGTGTACAGCACCGTCTGCAGGCCGCCTCTGCAAGCATCGCGGAACGCCTCAACCAAGAGGCGCCCCGAAGCCCGCAGCGGTACGGTTTTCATATTGATTGACCAGTACGCATCCGCATACTCGACAAAGGCCATTGCGCGTGTGCCAGAGCGCGACACGGACACAGACTCGGTAAGCTGTGGGTACGCAGCTAGGAAGCCAACGGCTGGTAGGCTGATTGTTGCCATTTGTGGCCTCTTAGGTTAGCCCGCGAGTTTTCGCGTCGCGAATGGCCTTCACAACATTGTTGGTGAAGTCTTTTTGGTAAGCCTTCAACGCCGCCGTGACTTGCTGGCCGGCATCGCCCTGGCCGCCCTGCACGGTTATTTGCGGCGCGAAGCTAACCGCAACATTGGAACCGCTGCCCGCGGCGCTAATGCTGGGTACGCGCGGCACGATAGTTCCGCTCGTATTGGGGACGAACAGTTCCGGTCGCTTCTCGCCAACAATGTATGGCTTGCCCGCCGTAACAGGTCCGCCGTTTGCACGTAGGCCGAGAGCGCCGATGATGCCAGGATCACTAGAGCCGCCGCCAGTGACGGCGCCCAAGATGCTGCCGAGAAAACCACTTGACCCGCCACCGCCCGTGCTAGACGCCTGCAGAATTGCATCAACCAGATCGTTTTCGATCTTGTCAATGATTTTATCTAGCACATCTTCTGCAATTTTGCCGAAGTCCTGCCAGTCCAACTTACCGTCATCTAGCGCTGAGCGTAGATCGTCAAAGGCGCCTTTGAGTACATCCTTTTGCAGGTCGTACATCTCCTGCGCCTTGCGGAGCTCATCCGCCTGGCGCGCATACGCCTCCGAAACAGCATCGATCTTCGCAATTTGGTCAGGTGTAAGTTGTGCGTTTTGCCAGTCGGCATCGCCCTTCTTTCGGGCTTCCTCGCGGACCTGTTTGAGTGCGGTCTGCTCTAGGTCAAGACTGACCTTGCGCTTCTGCTGCGCTTCAAAAGAGAGGCCGAGGGAGTTGTATTCCTCAGTTAGCGCTGCCGTTCGGTCTCTAATCGACTGGATGTCTTCTGCGAAGCGATCGTCCGCGGTCTTCTTTGGCGCGCGGTTCGCCCGCGCCAGGGCAGCCGCGGCCCTGCGTGCTGCAGCCTCCTCTGCCTTGTCGGACGCGTGGCCGAGGTCTTCCTTGTTTGGAAACTCAGGTATCGGGACAACTACGCCATCCGGCACGCGTTGCGGGCTTTCGTGGCGCCCGTTTCCGTTTCCGGATCCCGCATAGACGCTGTTTAGCGCATCGCTGGCATTTCGAGCGGCAATGATGATCTTGCCAATGCCCGCAATAATGCCTGAGAATTCAGGATTAGCCTGCTCCAGAACGGCCAAGGAGTCGTGGATGTCGTCAAGGCTGGCCTTACCGTCACGAGCCTTGTCGAAAAGGTCTTGAAGCTCCTTTTGGACTGGCTTCGAGTCAACATTGGCGAGTGCCAGGTTGAACTCATTAACCGTGTCAGTCGCGCTGGATACGGATGCATCAACTGACGGCATCGCCGCAGCCGTATCAGACGCAGCGGAGGACAGCGCAAGAAGCGCGGCGCTGGCAGAATCAAGCCCCTTTGGATTAACGGCCGCGATGGCCGTAACCTCATCCCGGAATGCTTTGACGTCCGGTGCACCGTTCCTAGCACCCTCGGCCAACTTCTCAATCGCCGCGCGGAATGGTTCAAACTGAGACTTGAGGACGGTCTGAAGCGCGCCTTGCCCGCCACCGCCAGATCCTATGGACTTGTACAGGTCGTCAAAGATTACCTTGACCTGGCCGCTAAGCTTATTCGAAAGTTCCTTTTGGATTCCCCGGTTTAGGGCGTTTACGGTGCCGGCCGTGTCAGCCGCGTACTTTTTCTGCTTCCCGGCAACCTCGTCGTAAGCATCCCCAAGGCGCTTGATATTTTCTTCATGGCTCTTGATGATCTCGTCGAGGTCACGAATGTTCGTCCCGCCTACCGCGTCGTAGGCGATGAACGCGACGGTAGCGGCCGCAATGGCAGCCGTTACGAGTGGAAATCTCGTGACAAGACCGATGGCGGCAGTGCTAATTCCGTTCAGGCCACCCTGTGTACCCTGAACAAGCGCGCCAATTACCTGCGCACCCTCCATCTGCGCAACGCGCAGCGGCCCCATGCCAGCAGCAAGCGCCTGAAATGCGTTGACGCCAGAGGCTTGCAACTCCATCATGCCGGTACGCGAAAGCAGCGCCCGCCTGCCAATATCTTCAACGCCGTTGGCAGTATCAGCAAGTGCGCCTTTCCACTCCTTGAGCGGCTTGGCGCCGGCGTTGGCAATGCCCATCATATCGTTGATGCGCTTTTGCACAGGGCTTAAGGATTGGTCGATGCCTTTGCCAAGGCCATCAAACTGCTTCTGGATCCCAGAAGTAGTTTGCCCTATATCCTGACCGAGTTGCTTTAACTGCCGCTTGATGGTAGTAAGATCAGTACTAACACTAATAAGAAGGTCATCGGCTCTGTCTGACATACTGGAACCTTCTTACAGGGGGCGTACAATGAAGTGGCTTTTGGGGATTGCCTGCGCGGCGCTGGTCGCAGCTTGCGGCGCTGCTTTCGCGTACAGCACGGGATACTTCGATGACGGTTTAACGAAGTCCTGCGAGGAGGCGCTGAGGCAGCGGCTTAAAGCCCCTTCTCAATACAAGCGCGTGCGCATTGTACGCGATACTAAGGACATGACGCGCGATGAGTTCGTCGCCTATCTAGACGGCAGCCGAGAGGATGAAAGCGTACGCAAATTCCACCTCAAGAGCTTTGACGCCAAGAATATCCAGCCGCAGACGCTCAGCCTCGCCATCGAATATGATGCTCCGAATTCGTTCGGTACTGTCCTGCGAGGCTATGCCGACTGCAGATACGAAAGCACCTACGGCAAAGATCCGATCAGCTATCTGTTTGTAAAGATAGATGGCAAGACAAGCCTCGAATGGCTGCGGGGCGCGGTCTCTAGCGATTGAACTAACCGTACCGCGCTAGCAGGTCTGCCATATCGTCGTCGGTTGGTCCCTCTTCCTTCTTGCTACCGCCGCCGTTTGCCTCGTTGAAGCCCTCAATGGCAAACATGTACTCGGTGAGCGTCGATGCCCAAAACACCGCAGGCGTCCAATGAAGGGCGCCAAACGCACCCTTCATCCAGTCTCGCCAAGGAAAAGGCTTTTCTATCCCGCCGCCACTGCTGGAGCGGCGTCGCCGTTTCCCTCGTCGTCCTTGAAGTGATGCGATAGAGCAACCGTGAAGGCGTCCGCGATCGCCTTGAAGTGGCGGAGCTTCAGTGCGGCAAGGGCAGCCATCTTGTCGCCACGCACCGTCAAGAGCTCGATGGCCGCCTGGGCAGCCGCCACCTCGACGCCAGACAGCCGCACGAACAAATCGGCAAGCGACTTGCACTCTAGCCGGGTGCTTACCGCTGCCAGGCCAGCCATGGTGGCCGCAATCACAAGGTCAACGCCGCCCACATTCAGTGCGACTTCCCCTCGAGCGCCGTTAACCTCCAAAGCCATACCTGATTACTCCGCCACGAACGTAAGGGCGCCGCCAGCATTGAAGGTGGCGTTGAAGGTCATCGTGCCTTCCATTTCGCCACCAAGCTCAAAGTTGGTCACGTAGAACGGGCCGGTGAACGTGCCGAGGCCAGGGACAATGACCTTAGCATTGAACGTCGAGCCGGCGACAACGTAGGCCATGAATGCCGTCTGGTTGGCACCAGCAACGAACTTGCCAGAACCGGTGAAGGTGCGATTCAGAATGCCGGGAACGCCAGTCTTCTGCGGCGTGTTGCCGGGATTGTCGCAATCGGGAACGGTCGTGTCGACATCATTGGCCGACAGGTTGAAGCTGCGCTGCATAAGCCCGCAGAGATTGGTGAAGGTCTCGGGACCAACGCCATCACCGATTTGCACGAGCAAGAGGCGGCCAGTCTGCTGGCCTGGTGTAACTGCCATGTTAGGCTCCATAAAAGAAAAAGCCCGCATGGCGGGCAGTTGTGGTGAGGGGTTTTTGCCGCTAGGCGGCTTCTATTTCTGCTTCGAAACTGCAGACGCCATGGCCCGTTGTGCCATCGGCGTCATAGAAGACGCGCTCGCCAGTATGCGCTAGCGTCACCAGGCGATTGTTGGGTAACGCTAGCGGATAGTGGTGCAGTGCGTTGGCAACCTCCCACGCGATTGCGCGGGCGTCCTGCAATGCGCCACCGGTTGCCGGCAGCGGATTGCTATCATCGGTCCAGACGTGGATTGTCAGGCTCGCAATGATACTGGTGATGCACTGCGAATCGTCACGCAGCGTCGTAACGTCGTCAACTGTAATGTACGGAGGCGCGAACGACGCGGGCGGCCGATAGAAAATCTTTGCAGCTGGCACCAGCGCCGTAAGCGGCGCATATCCGCGCAGGCGTGCCGTGGCCACGCCGACTAGTTCGTGGGCTGGTGCGGCCATTTACTTCCCCATCGATGCCTTGACTGCAGCGCTAATTGCACGGCTGATCTTGGCTTTTGCGGCTTTGCGGTATGCGCGCCAGGTGTAGAAGATATGCGGATGTGCGCGGGCGCCAGGATGCACAACTGACGGTACCGAGACCAACGTACCGTCAGCGCCAGGGAACACTAGGCTTCCGTCCTTGCCCGTGATCTTGTGCGGAGCCGTGCCCCACTCGAGCCACCTCCAGACAAACTCAGCGTAAACGCCGGTTGCGTCAGGATCCTTCGAGGGCTGGCCGCTAGCCGGCTTGATGCCCGGCATATCCGCCTGACGCGCGCCGATGATGCTGTCTTTGTAGGATCCAGTCTCGCCAACCGGCGCACGGCTAGCTATTCGGCTTGCCGCTTCACGCGCAACCTCAAGTTTTGCCTTAGCTGCAGCAGCGCTAGCTTCCGGCACTAAGGCATCCAATTTGCGCTGGAGCGCTTCCCGGCCGAGCACTGTGGCCTTCATCGCCATTACGAAGACTCGCCTTCGATAACTAGCATCTCGATGTACTGAGAGCGCTCGTCAGGGTTGACAATGGTTTTGATGTTCCAGACCCTGACTGGCTTGCCGTCCGCCATCCCCCTGCGGGCATCATAGACGCGCCAGTCAGCACGCACAGCGCGCGTGTCCACGCAACTGCGCACCATCATGTTATACGGCTGCAATGCGGCTAGACGAGCCGCCGTTACTGCCTCAACGTTCAATCGTCCGCTGAACTGCGGAGCCAACCGAGCCGATATTGAAAAAACATCGGCAAACTCGCCAAGCACGTCGTTGCCGTACTCATCCTGCACTATTGCACGGCGCTGGAAAACGACACGGCAATTTAGGCCGCCAGCTCCCGATCGCTTGGCCATGGCGCTTCATCCTTATTGGTTTTGCGCAGCCGCGCGCCTACACCCGCCGCCAAGGCGGCATCAGCGCACGCCCGTGTAACGTTGAAGTCGCCAACCAGATACGCGATCGTAAAGCCCGGCTGGCGCCAGTCCCACGGCTTGCTGAACCGGATCCACATGTCTACCAGCCCACACTAGAGAACTGCGTCCGGAGCCTGAATTTCGATGTCGATATCGGTCGCACTGGTCGCCATTCCAAGCAGAGCCGGATGGTCGCCGGTCGTGAGGTCGGCAATGGGAACAATCGTGCCCGCGGTTCCGCCAAGGTAATAGGCGACGCCAGGAACTACCGTCGCACCGATGGTGATCGGCCCCTTTAGGTGCACTGCGAGCGGCTGGTTGGCAGCCGCAGCGTGCAGAGCGATACCCTTGGGAACGCGGACGATCGCAGAGGCATCATTGGTGTCGGCAAGCTTATAAGTGCCATCGGTGGCTTTATATACCACTTGGCCAGCAGTTACGGCCACGCCAGCGCGACCGTTGTCGCGCGATGAATTCGAGCCGGCCAAAACGTTGGCGGCGGTAATGGTAAGAGCGGTCAATTTTTTTCCTTCTAGTAAATAGCCAGCGGGCTTGTTATTTTCTTGAGCAACAATTTACGGAGGAAATAGCAGGTGAATGGATTTGAAGAATTTTTGGAGGAATATGACGATCTCGCGGAGCGCCTAATCCAAGCTCGCTATCAAGACTTCGGTCGCGCAGTTCGTCGGTTTTTCCAACTGCTGGATCAAGCTCCGGAACCTTCCAGATCACACCTTAGATGGCTGCGCGTCCTTTTCCCACTAGAGAGGGTCACCTCTGAGGTCATGGTACAACCTAGTGGAATGGTCGGCTCTGGTCAGTTAAATTGGCCCGACGATCTCGACCTTGCCCTAAGTGCTCAACTGAATCTTCTTGAATCTTTCGGCGACAGCGACAGGGAAGCTTTGCAGTTCTCTCGCGGCTACTTCTACAGCCGCTCGAACAACATCAACGACGTCTTGCACGAGATGACGGGGCATCTCTTTGATCCGATGATCCGGGATCTCCGGCGCTATCTTCAGCGCAACAAGGACAAGCCCGCCGACGCTAGCCAAGTGCCAGCCTCGGATCGGCTAGTCCCACTTGATCACAACCGGCCCGAATACGCCGCTACAATCGAAGCGATTGAGAGCACGGAAGTGGCTGCGCTGGCTTCGAACGAAATCCTTCCAGAGGACCGCGAGCGCATCAAGTTTGAGCTTAATGCGGGCATGCTACTCTTAAAGGCATCATCGGTGCGCGAGGCCGCCATCGAAGCAGTTTTGATCCGCGCCCTGAAATGGTTGTCAGCAAATTTTGCTGGAGCCGCTCTTGGAGTAGCCGCCGATCAAGCGCTGCAAGCTGTTCTGAAATTGCTTGCCGGCTAGCCGCATCTGAAATTGGAAAGTAGACAGTCAAGTGTGGACCACTCGGGAGCGGCAGCATTCTCACGCATTTCGTAACCGCCCGAGAGGAACAATAGGATGGCGTACTTGATGGCCGGCGGCACATCATCAGAGCCAACAACTGCTGTAACGGCTATCCGCGACCTCGGCTGTGTTGCCGGCCAGGTCTGCCCGTACTTGAGAGTAATAGCTGCCTCTAAACCGTCGGCGCGCAGTTCATAAACGGTGTCAGCAAGCGTCTGCGGTGAGCCCGTAGCGTCCACATACTCAATCGATGTCACAGACTGCACGGGTGCCTCAGACATTCGCGTGAAGTCGCCGAAGCAATCGCATTTAGCTACCACGGTCTGTGTGACGAGACGCGTGTTGCAGTACTTTTCGACATGGTTCCGGGCGCATGCAATCAGCAACCCAAGCTCGTCATCATTGTCTGTGAAATCTTCTGCGTGCACATGCCGCTTGGCCTCGACCAAGCTTACAGGCTCAGTCCTTGCTGCTACCGTCACCGTTGCTGGGTACCACATTGCGTTTTCTCCCGCGGCGTTCTGCGGTTGGCGCTTGCACGGCGCGCTCAATCTCTTGTTCAACCGCAGGAATAGCAAAGCCCGCAGAGATAAGGCGCAACGCCTCGTCCTGCGGGAAGTCGCGCTCGTCGCCAGGCCCAAGCGAATAGCCCAAGCCTGACAAGCCGACGAGCATTCGAATTAACATCAGGCAGTCGCGCCGAGAGCCTTGAGCGCTGCGTCGGCGGCGCGGATCCACGTAACGATCGCGTCGGCCTGCGCCTGCGAAAAACCATAAGGGGACGAATTCGTCGCCGCAGTAGCGGCCGGAGGCGTAAGTGCGGATGCCTGCGTGCCGCTGTTCGGCAACAGCTTGCCGCCTGTCTTCACCTGAATTGCGCCGCCGCCCTCGACTACGAGGGTGTCGCCGCCGAGGGCGGGGTGAACTTTTGTACTGAAATCGGACATCATCTTCTCCAGATCTGGAGGGGCGCCCCACAAGGAGCGCCCTGCTACTTACTCAAGCTTGGATAAGATGGCGAACCGCGGCGGTGTCGCCGAGCTCGCCGTCGAACCGGATCAAACCAGCGATGCCAAGATCAGGCCAGAAGCGCTCACGAAGCACCCCGATGACGGGCGACCCCACCTTACGGACGAAGTAAGCGCCAAAATCGCCAAAGATCATCGTTTTGTTGCCAGTAGCAAGGCTGGCCATGGCCTGGTTGATCGAATAGCGGTAGCCAAGGATATTGCCAGGAACGCCGCTGGTCACGTCCCCCATCGTCCAAATATATCGCCCTTCCCCATCTTTCAATTTTCTGAGAGCGCCCAGTGTCAGATCATTGAACATGAAGCGCACCTTCGGCGACTGGCGGTAAGCCGGGTCAACCGAGTGCACCAAGTCAATGATCTCGTCATAGGTAACCGCAGCGACCGCAGCAGCGGTCTTGCCAAGGCTTGAGGCGGTGACGATGCCGTTCGGATCGCCGGAGCCATCACCAACCGTCAACTGTAGGTTCGCGATGCGGCCAAGGCGCTTGCCAAGCAGGCCACCGAGCAGGGTCTCCATGTTAAAAATGGAATCCTGGGCCAGCTCATAGGAAAAGCGGACAAACTCGGTGTCGTACACGTAGGCATCGAGGCGCTTCTGTCCGAACGTGGCATCCGAACCGCCATCATCCGTCAACGCGGTGCCTTCGGTGTGCTTGACCGCCGGAACTCCCGTGTCATCAACAGTCGGCAGATTAATCTGATTGCCAGAGGCCGTGCTGAAGACGGTGCAAATGTCTTCGTCATACATCGGACCCCAGGCGGCCATCGTCTCGATTATGATGTTTTCAAGCTCGACGGGTACCGTATAGCCACCCGCGGTCGTCGTGCCGGCAGTCTGGATGCGCTTTTCAAAATCCTTCACGCCGGCACGCAGGACAGCGCGTTCCTCGCCGTTCAATTCTGACAGATCGCCACCGGACGCAATGAATCTGTGGAAGACCTGGCGATACTCAAGGCCCTCGCCCTCTTCCTGGCCGCGTTGCTCGGCATCAGAGCCGTTCGGGCGACGATTGCGACGCTCTTCCTCTGCGCGGGCGTTGATACGGGCTTCGGCTGCCGCCATGCGCTCTTCGCGAGCAATGGCGGCATCGATCTTGTCCATATCAGCCATGAAATTATCATGGCGAGCCTCAAGCTCGGCCGCGCGGGCCTCGTCGGTGTTCTTCTTGATGGCGTCGAGCGCTTCGCGCGCCTGCGCAACAAGTGTGCCGCGCTTTTCGTTGAGTTCTTTGAGAGTCATAAAGGTACCTTTCGGGCACAAAAAAGGCCCGCCTAAGCGAGCCTGTGGGGTTGAAATGGCAGGACGTGTCGTCCGCCCTCCGGCTTAGCCGGGTGCTACGGTGCGTCCTGCCGGATGCCCCGAATTTGTTGTTCCTGACGGGCTTCGCGCTCGGCAATTCGTCGCCGGGCGGCGATTGCGTCAGCAACCTTCCTGATCCGATCAGCGTCTTGACGGGCGGCTTCTAAGGACCGCGCCGCAAGGGTAGTGTCTGGATACGCCGGGCTAGCGGTGGCGGTAACTTCGTAAAGCTCGGCCTCAATGACCGTGCGTTTAGGCATTTCGCCCCCTTCATCCCACTCCTGTTTGATCGCGCGGAAGGCAAACGACATCCCGCTAACATCGCCTCGACCGACCAGCGTCCATAGATCGTTGCCGTCGCTGGTATCTGGCACGTCGATCTCGACCTTCAGTCCGTGGCTGTCCTCGGACAGGCGCAGGGTTTTCGAACGCGTGCGGCCGAGCACGCGGCCGGTATCGTGGTCGTACAGCGCTAGAATATCGCCGCGAAGCGCCTTGGTAAAAGCGCCTGGCGCAATGCGCTCGACAAAGTAGTCGCCGATCGTGGTGTCGCTATTCCAGACGACCGCGTACCCTACCAGCGTACGCTTACCGTCCGCTTCGCGAACCTCAACGCCAAGGCCACTCCGTTTTTCTATTTCGGTCATGCCGCCTCGGCCTCGCCATTTTGGTCAGACTGGTTGTTATCGTTGGCCGGAGCGCCGACCTTGTTCTGCTGTCCGTACGTCGCGGTCCCAAGTGGCGCGGTAGCGCCTTGCAGGAACAACTCGTCGCCGTGCGGCATGGAAGGTCGGTTCTCGAGCGCGCGCGCCTCGTTCGGCGTCATGAGGGCGTTTTGAACGGCCTTAGCCAAACCTTCCATGCGTGATGCAAAGTCGCCACGGAGTAGCCCGTCGAGTACATGCGACACGTACCGATTGCCCGACGAGCGGCCGAAGAACTTGAGATTGATCTCGTCTTCGAGCGCCTTGGCCCATTGTCCAATGAGGTGTTGCACGAGCATAAGATTCTGCTGCTCGGTATTCGCCATGGTCCCATGGGTGAGATCCTGCAGAAACACTGTCGGCAATTGGTACGTGCGTGCGATCTCTTCGACCTGGAACCTTCGCGCTTCAACCATCTGGCCTTTAGCGGGGTCGATGCCAACCGGCGTAAGCTTGTAGCCTGCAGGGATGGGGAATACCGGCTCATTGGCATTCTTAGCGGCGTCCACAGACCGCTTAATATCGGCTTGCGCACGCTTAATAGCTTCTGCTCCGGCCGGTAGCGGCCCTTCCAAAGCCAAAGGCGGTACGCCGCCGCCCGCAAAGAAGTTGCTGCCGTAGTCATTCATCGCAATTGCGAGCTGAATGGCCTTCGACGCTTGGGCAATCGGACCATAATGCCGAAGGCCGCAGCTACGTCTCATAAATGGAACATCGATAACGTCAGCCGCGTCGTAGGCTTTGCCAGCGTATTCGTACGTTACCTTGACGCCAACGCGTTTGATCGTCGTTTTTGCCGGATCCATTGGCCACAACGAATCGATGCCCTGAGGCGTCCGCTCGATGTAGGCTAGGCCGCGACCCCCGGTGAAAACCTGCTGCCAAAACCACTGCCAAAAAGCGAACGAGCCGATTTCATCGTTCGGAGCGGCATTGACGACCGTTTCCAGCCGACCGCCGACGCGCTTGGCGCCGTCCTTGGTGTCGCGATAAGCATGCCGCGGGAGTGCCGCGAGGGTCCTTGAGAGAAACGCCACGGCAGCCCAGACGGCCGGCACCCCAAGCGCCCGGTCGATGGTCACATGCGGCAAGTTTGCCGACTGAACGCCGAAGAACGCCAAGAAGTTCTCAGCGCTCACCGGGATGGTGGGGTTTTCGATGCTTGCCCGCGATTCCAGCACGTCGTTGGCGTTTCTTGCCGATTTGCGGCGGATGTCGAGACCTAAAATGTTCATGCTTCCGCCAGTTCAGGCCGCTGAGGCCAACGAAAAATCAGGGTCGTCCCACGGGGACACCGGCGCCTTGGCTGCGGGCTTGTCAGCTGCGGCTCCGCACGCCATTGCGATAGCCACGGCAGAATCGATACGAACCGAGGCGCGAGTCTTCACGAACCATCTGTTGCCGTGTGGGTCGGGCGGATGATTGAACGTCGCCCCCATAAGGGCCGTCATCAAAACGGGGCTTTTCCTCAGCCTAATGCGGCCATCGATAATGAGATTTTCCACCTCGGTGACGGAGCCAGGCATCCACAGCCCTAACGGCGGCTTTTCGCCTGCTGCCTTGGCAGCTTCGATCTTCTCTTCAGATGGTCGAGCCCTTACCTTGCCACCTTGTGGATGGGGTAACTGCTCTGCATCGACGCCGAAAACGGCTAGCTCGTCTTTGAACGCCGCATAGGCATAGTTGTCGTATGCGATGGACTGTATGTCGTAGAGGCGGTCCAGTTCTGCGATGCGTGCTGCAACGATGTCGAGCCGAATCCGTGGTCCTTCAGGCGCGTTCAGGTATCCATCGCGCACCCAAATATCGTATGGCTGCTTATCAGCCATTACGCGCGCAGCAAGGGTATCTCCTGGCGTCCACGCCTCAATCCAAGCATCGTATGTGGGCAGGCTAACTGCCACGCCGTCGTCTCGCGTGATTTCCCTAAATCCTGTGGGCTGCACACATGCAACGACGGTCATGTCCTTGGTCCCGGATAAATCAATTCCGAGAAAGATCGGCCCGCCTTCGGGCAATGGCCAATCCGACATCACGCCGTCAACCGTCGCGCGTGCCATCCATGCCTTATCGGCGTCCGTCCACACACAAAAGTGCAGGCGGAGAACGTTGTTCAGTTTGCCGGGGACAGCACGGGCTTCGGCGACCACACCAGCAAGGTACTCTTCTGTCAGGATCGTGCCGAGAAGCGGGTTCGCCTTAATCCAGCACGACGGATCCGTCATGGGATCATCGTGCTTATCGAGCGAGCACACGTAAGCAAAAACGCTATCGCTACCTTCCCAGGTTTCACCGATAAATGTGAAGTCTTCGTCAGGCGTCTGCGTACCAGCTAACACCTTGACGGCGCGGTCTCGCTCTTCCCAGCAGACGCTATTCCGGTCCGAACCGCTGTTAGTAATCATCAAAAGCAGCGGGTTCTGCCGAAACTTAAATCCGCGTTGCAGCATTTCCATGATGCTACGGTCGGGATGCTCGTGCACCTCATCGCAGAGAGCGAAGTGCGGACGAGGGCCTGAGCCGGTCTTGCCTGCCTCTTTTGAAATTGGGCGGAAAAACGAACCCGACTTGTGGTGGGCAATGTTGAATTCTTTACCGAGACCGCCGCTGAATTTTACACGTTCTTTTAGTGCTGGCGCTTGCCTGACCATTTTGCAGGCATCCTGAAACAGGATCTGCGCCTGGTCTTTTTTAGCCGCGGCTGCGTAAATCTGCGCTCCAGACTCCTTGTCGGCGGTGAGACCGTACAGGCCGACACCGCCGGCAAATGGCGATTTTCCGTTACCCTTGCCTTCCTCGATGTAGACCGTTCGGAATCGGCGAGTGCCGTCCGCCTTCTTCCACCCAAAGATCGAGCCGAGTTTGAACGCTTGAGATGGATGCAGCAGGAACGGCTTGCCGTCGAATTGACCTTCCGACAGCTTCAGCCTCTCTTCGAAGAAACGGAATACCCGATTGGCCGCTTCGTCATCCCACGAAAGACCGCGTTCAAAGCCTACCTCAAGATCGGCGAAGTGACGACGGCATGCGTTGCGCACATGCGGGCCAGCAACAATCGCGCCATTAAGAACATCTTGCGCGTAGGCGCTAACACGCTCAAGCGCCACCTCAGTCGAGGAGGTCGTCTTTTTCGCCCTCGTCATCCGGCACCGTTATTTTGCTGGCATCGGCTGGCGAAGCGCCCATCTGCCCGAGGCACTGCCGAAGCAGATTCATTGCCTGAACACCGACATCCTGGCCCGCCATGATCCTCCCCTGAATGTTCGCGGCCATGCCGACAAGCATTCGATGAGATTGCGTCAGCCAAGGAATCTCCCGCTGAAATAGCAGCCAGGCCGACGCGGCCTTGCTCGTGTCGGTATCGGTCAACCACTTAGGCGGAGCACCTAGTGGGCCGCCGGCTTTCGGCTCACTACGCTGCTTGAACCGTTTCGGGTTCTTCTTGTCGCTAGCCTCAACCGCCGCTTTTGCGAGAGGCGTTCTTGGCCTGGCCATGGCACTATCCTCGGGTCATATTCTCAATTGTGGATGCACGCAGAAAGCGGGGCCACCGGTCTATGGGTCGCGGCCCGGGGAGGTCGTTGGATACCCCCCCGCCGTCAGATCGGCCAGCCGTCCGCCGAGAACCTGACCACCTGCTGCCCGTTGTCTTCGCGCTGCCCGCGACTCGCGTGGCACGGCTTGCATGTACTGATGAATGGGCCAGACCAGAACTTTGTGACGTCGCCTCTATGCCCGCCGTCCGCGTGGTGCACCTCGGTCGCTGGCTCAACGAGCTCGCGCTCGATACACCATTCGCACAGCGGGTCTTGCGAAAGCTTGGCCAATCGCAACTGGCGCCATCGCGCGGTTGAGTAGAGGCGGCGATATTCGGTTGCCTCTACACTTCGCATACCTTGCCTGGCCGTGCCTACGCCCATCCTATACTCGGCGTCGATGTTCATGGCTTTGTGATCGTCATAGAAGGCGCGTTTCGATAGATGCGCATTCACATCCCGATCAGCAACGGCGAACAGTACTCGCCATGGTGCGGGTCGCGCTCTGCCAGCCTAAGTCGAAGATGTGGGCCGGGTACTGGCAGCGGTCACGATAGAAGTTGCGGTGTCCCGTCTACCGAAAGCATATCGCGTAGTACGCGTCTCGTCAGCAGTCCGCGAACCGATAGTCGAGCGCCCGTTCGAAAACGAGGATCGGCCTTCAAATTGGCAAAGCTTTCTGGTTCAATATAGCAAGTTACTAGCCGTCCACGACTTGACAGCAAAACGAACGAATTTCGCCGCGCGTTCACAATCTCCACGCGGCCAACTTCGATGATTGGGTTCTTTTCTGCGGTTTTGAAAGCGCGGTGGAGCCGCGCTCCAACCTCCTCGCGCACCAAGAGAGAAGCGGTTTTGCCGCTTGCGTAGCTGGAGAACTCAGCATCCTCGATAATCCCTTCGCCCGTTGGGATTACGTTTTGGATCTGATCCAAAACAGAAAAGCGCTCAATTGCTAGGCTTCCGCTGATTTCGCCCTTTTCCGCCTCATCAACGATTTCGTCCATAGCATCGAAAAAAGCAGACCTTTGAGCCACAAACTCCCCTTGGATATTCGAGACCTGCGGTTTGACTGTGCTGTCTGCGCTTTTCTTGATGGCGCGCTGCAAATTGATTGTCGGCTCCTTGATTGACAATATCAGGCTGCCGAATTCGGGTTGAGCAACCGTAAAGTCAAATGTTGAACTCCGGCTACCCGATAAATAAATCGGGCTTAATATCTTTCTGGCAGCATCATGGGACTCATCAATGATCCGTTTGAGGATGCTAAACCGCATAGAGCGATGGTCAATCTGCTCTCCCTGGAAACCCATCCCAAAAAAAGCAAACGCCTGCGCCATGCTATTGGGCAGCGGCGGAAACCCAACTCTGATTGCGACGTTTCTATCAGGCAGGTAACTGGCGGGGAGATCGTCCCGCGAACATAACCAGCACTCGCGTATAGCTAGATACCCATCTGTATCCACAATCCAGCACTGTTCATGCAGAAAGGCACCACGAACTGAGATATTGCCGTTCAAGACAGCTTCAATGATCCCATCGGACGTGTAAGTTGCAAGGTAACGCTCAAAATCGTCGTCATCATCAACTTTTACGAAAAGGACATCAACAAATCCCATTCTGGAGACAAATATTTGTGGCCCGTCGAATTCATAAAGAACAACGGCTGGCGTTATTATATTGCCCGAAAGTGTCTTGTCGGACGGCAAAGTAGGTTTCCACATCTGCCTAAACCTCATTTTCCTCGGGTGGGAGCCAGACAGAAAACTTTTTAGACACGTCTAGACCGGACGCCTTCCAGAACGTACAGTGTGCGCTCTGATTTCCAGTAGGAGTGGAAAGTATTTCTCCATCTGAGGCGGCAAGTGTTCCACGAACAATGAAGTATTTTTTAAAGACTGGGACTACAGATCGCCCGACTCTGGCGGCATCTTCTGTCGGCCATACTGAGCATCCCCAATCATCACACTTACAGGGATCGCTGCCCTTCTTCTTTCTCTCCACGTCAGATAAAAAGTGATCGCCACGTATGGGCAGCTTTCTGACACTTCGAAAAATTTCGCAATTTGCTGGAACTGCGCCCGTCGGCGGACAATTTTTAGGAAAACCAACGTTGTATTTATAAGCCACCCGGAGTCCATCGCATGTAAGGTTCCACCGAGCCGCTCATATCATGTAGCTGCGGCCTCCCGCAATCGCGCCTACCTACTTGGCTGGACTTATAATCTCCACACCTGAAAACCAGCCTAAAAAAGCACCGCTCTACCTGCTGAGCTATGCCGGCATTGAATTGGCTATCCACCTTGGGACCGCTCAAGCGGCGCTGGCCAGACCTTCGCCAAACTGAATTTGAAGGCGGCGGGGAGGCTCCGTGCGATGCACACTAAGATTGCCTCAACCCGCCGCAGTAGCGCCCAACCGCAGCGAGAAAGGTGGCGCGCGGAAGGGCGATTGTTTCCCGCCGCTAATCTCTCGCGGCGGGTCGATCGCCACGAGAAATGGGCGCATCGAAAACGAAAACGGGCGGCGTTTCCGCCACCCGCAAAACTTGATCCTGAATCATAATAGCAAATCAGATGCGCATGGTGCGCACGAGCTATTTGGGTCGAACGGTCTGCGTGAATAGCGGCTTTGGCAAGGGAAGTGCGTAGATCGCCTCGGAGGTGTTATTGGGTACGCACCCATAGTCCATCGCAGCGTCGGAACACCGATTGCGCATTGCTCTGGCTGCCTCTTGGCGTTCGGCTTCTGCATCAATCTTCGACACGCTGCCCCGCAACATCAATTCTAGATCGGTAATGCGCTTACCCAGCCTAGCCGTTTCGGTATCCATCAATTGCTGGACTTCGCGCCTACCCTCGGCCATACCCTCTTCGCGCGCCATTCGTTCAAGATCGTGCAAGGCGCCCCGTATTCTGCCCTGCCTGCCCTTGCTGTCAGATATCGCGCACTCAATCACACGAGTGAACCACAGCGACAGTGACTCCCCGTCCTTTGGTCGAATGTGTAAATAATCATAGGAATCCCTCATGGCCGCAAAATCCCGTACCGTTGCGCCAGAAGCCGCAAGCCTCCGTTGAGACGCTCGCCAGCGGCCGCGATTGCCTTGCCGCGATCTTTAAACCTCGTGACCTCAGCGCCAATCAGGCCGAGTGACTTGCCGTCGATAACCACACCGTCAACCACGGCACCGTAGCGTGCGCCGAGCAACGTGCGTGCCGTCCGGTATCGTGCGCGCGCGCCAGCCATCAGTTCTGGCATCCCTTCTGACGAGCCGTAGTCGACCTGCGTGTGGCTGTAATCGATCGCCCCGAGCGGATTAAGACCAGCCAGATGGTGGTCTTGCGCGTACCGTAGCCCTGCCGCGTGGAGCAAATCGTTTGTTTCAGGGTCATCATCCAATTGCCTGGCCGTATGCATGCGCTGGAAATTGTCGGACGTTCTGAAAACGCCTCCCTTTGCTCCCGCGGCATCGACTGCAGGCTGGTTGTCGTTCGCGGCTACGAAGATTGGCGTGACGTCGGCGCTCGTACCCCATAGGTGGCGAGCAACGTCGGCCAGGCCTTGGGCTACTCGATGCGGGTTGTCGAGGTCGATGAGGGTCTCGTCGACCACAAGCGCTTGCACGGTCGCCTTACGCCGTGGCTCATATCGGACGGCGGCCATGCAAGCATCCAGTGCTGGCCGAATTGTGTGACGTTGCACCTCGACCTGGCGCCATTTGCGATCGGCCGTGCGTGCGCTGTAACGGACAGATGGACTGGTAAGTTTGGAGCGTGCGATGGACGCTAGCTTGATGACATGCTCGCCAGCATCGCGTTCGTCCTCACCGACATGTCCGTTGGCGAACAACCAGCCGAGGATTGCCGGCGCCGCCATTGAGGTGGTTTTCGCCTCCTGCAGTTCGGCGATGTTGTCGTTTGCGGCCTCGTAAGGGTCATGCGAGAGCGTGTTGCTGAACTGGTCGGTGCGGATTGCCTGATGCATAGGAATTCCTGAATGGGGAAGTGTCGGGGTGGGGTTTGCTAAGCGAGAAGGTCGCGGTAGATCGCCTGTAAGTCTACGACGAGGCTCCCATTGATACATTTCGTCCTATCCGCTGTGGTCTCTTATGGGGGTGACGGATTTCTGTAAAAAACTGTAGGTTCACTGAAACAATGGATAAAAGGATAAAAGGTATATATGTATATATAACACACTGATATATATAGATATTTACCAGTGACTTTCATCCATCCAGAGGGGCTTACGTCAAGGCCGAAAGTCCGCTCCCTTGAGTTTCGTCCATGGACGAAACTACCGACCGGACCAAACAAGTCTTCGACGAGGTCGGCCGCCTGTCGTGCTCGATTCCTCACGAACAGAGTCGTTCTCTTTGAGGTCTTTTAAGATCTCATCTCGTTGCCTAGCATCGATCGCCTTGAGCCGATCGGCCAGTCGGCCGACTGCGATGCCTTGCGGACCAGCCGCCTTGATGACCCCAGCAATCCGCTTGAAGTTCGCCTCACGCTGGTTATCGGCCAACCGCTCATTGACTTCAGCCAGCATGCCGGCGGCGCATGTCCATGCAACCGAAGCCGCCCATTCCAAGGCAGCCTCGTTGATTACCGGCGCGTCAGGATCCTTGCCAACCGCCACAATGAGCGCGAGCTTGCAGGCGTTCTCCACAATACGCCGCATGAACGGGCGGGCCTCAGGCCTTACATGCTGTTCTTTGTCATCGATTGTTTCTTTAATCGAGCGGAACAACGCCGTCGCGTCTTCGGTCCAAGGGACAATGGTCGGCTTCACCTCGTGGGCGCCGGGCTGTGTGGCAACTTCCTTTCGGCGCATCCGCGTCCTGGCAACATCGATGCCGGCCACCTGCGCCATGCGTTCCATCAACAGGAACGGCACATCGCGAACGTCCTTCGACGGCACGACTGGCTTTGGCTTCTCGCCTGAGACGTTGAACAGGATAAGGCGAGGCAACAGACCGTCTTCAGCGCTGGCTGAAGACAATGCATTCCAAAACTGTTCCGGCGTCGAGGTGCCGTGGATGCACAGGTTCGGGTTATAGATGCGCTTTGGCGGTGAGCCACGGTAGGCGGCGCCTTCAAAGAAGGTCGAGCTAGCGCTGTAGTAGTCGCGCAAATCCGTCGATATTGCGCGCTGGTGGCCGCCCGCCTTACGGTCGGTGATGTCGCGAACAAAGCCGCCGAACTCGTCGATCTGGCAGTTCACGGATTGATGTGCTTCCAGCACCTCGCGCAACGCCGACGCCGACATAATACGCGCCGGCCCAGAGTAGCTTTGAAACACACCCTGATCGGCCATCAGCAACCGCTTGATCTGTGACCGCGCATGCTCTTTGCCAAAGCCAGATTCGGCAAGCGATACCGTATAGATGTTCGGCCTGGTATCGCGAGCGCCAGTCGAGAACCGCGGACCAATCAATGCGGCGACGAACGGTAGAACGGCGGCCAATGCAAGCGCCCTGCTCGGTTGTTCGGCCGATGAGACGATCCAATCAACGAGGTCTTCGACCAAGCCGCCAGGATGGGTCAGCGCCTCGAGATCGTTGACGGCCTCTAGCGTGTATTCGATTGGCTCAACGTCGTGATGAATGACGTCAGTGACGTCGGTTTGATTGGCTTCCTCCGCGTCCGCGGCAGCTCGCTCATCAATGCCGGCTATGAAACCTGCGGTGTCACCAGATTCGCCTTGCCATTGCGTCCTGTGCCGACGCGCTATCTCACTCAGGTCGGCGCCACCATGCCTGGCCAATTCAGCAAGTGAGCCAAGCCCGACGCCACCGGTTGAAGAGAAGCCCTTCCATTTCTTGGCGACGTCGCCCTTCTTGTATTTCTTGCCCCTAGCGCTCCAGTCGTCAGCGATAGCCATCCCTTCCGCGCCTAGTGCGGAGTGAACGGCCATGAGCACGTTTACCCAATCCGGGTAGGTGCAGTCCGGGCTTACGTACGTCAGGAGTTCTAGGATCTCTGCCGCGCCGGCCGCGTCGAGCGATGGTGTCGCCGATGTGTAATGGCTCGGTTCGTGCTTTGGCTTCAGTAGGAGATCCAGCAGCCATTCTGGCGCATCCGTAATCGACTCGTCGTTTAGCCACTTGTATGAACGCCCGTCCGACATGACACTGCCAGGGGCGATGAAGTATCCCCCTTCGCCTCTCGTCTCGCAGCCCGACGAAACAACCGCGTTGCGGATGCCGTCAACATGCTTGAACAGATAGTGGATTCCGCCACTTGCGGTCTCCGCCATGCGCGTCTGTATCTCGCCGTGTTTCTCCTCCATAGCGGCAAGCCATGGGCGGCCATCTTCGTGCTTGGGTGGGACATCGATGTCCAGCACCCAAAAGCCACTACGCTCGCCTGTGGGAATGCCGATCAGGGCATCCGGGCACTGGCTGCCAAACCGCCCTTCAATAACGTGTGGAGCGAGTGTGGCATCCTTAAAGCCCTTCGGGGTAAGTGGAGATTTGGGCTGCAGCACCTCTCCGGTATCTTGGTTGTGGCCCTCAATAGGTCGACAAGGAAAGACTGGCCAGCCCTGCTTCGCGTAGCCCAAGGCAAGCGAAAGTGGCGTGGCGGGCTCAGGCTCCGGTAGTGCGTTCATTCAGCGACTCCAATTCCTTAGCGGCAAGATCGGCGATGATGTCTCGGAAGGCGGGAGCGAAGTCGGCTGATCGCTGCCCGTGCTTGTCTTCCGGAGGGTAAGCATGCATGCCACCGGAAGGTGTTTTGACCAGGCGCAGGTTGTTCATCGTAACTGAAGGCCCGAGCACCAGGTCAAAAGTCGCAATGCGCTGAAATCCCTTTGGCGACGGAGCTTCGCCATCTGGCCGGATTGAACGTACGCGAGGTTCAAGCAGCACGGGCAGCCCTCCGCGCGTAAGCCTCTATGCCAGTTTTGAAGTACGCGGCTATATCGGCTTCCGCCTGCTCTTCGGCGGTGCATTCTGCGGCGTAAGCCATCGAAGCGACATATCGTGCGCGGTCGCACTCTATGCACTCAGCGGCGTGTTCGAGAGTAGCAAAATCCCCCTCACGATTACCACCTTCCTTGACCGCAAAATACCGTCCGATCAAATCATCAAAGTCGGTTCTGGAGTATCTGGTCGATCCGATGAAATTCTGAAATCGCTTGGAAATTGACCCCGCCGAACCTTTGCGAGCAACGAATTCGAGATAGAATGTCCCCTTAGGACTTTTCACCGGAGCGCACAGGAACCGGCAACTAACACAGTCATCCGGTAGGTCGACTGTTTCATAAGACAGAATTCGGCAGGCTTTGAAATCAAAGGTCGGTTTAAATTCGGGCAAAACGAACTCCTTGCGCACGGAATTATGCGCGGCGGCTCGGGTTCAAGTTCTAGGGTTTGTGTGAGGTATATAGGCTCCAGATGGGAAACAGACACTATATGTAGAATCTGACGCTGTGTTTTTCCACGCCTAGAGGCTCTCGCGTTGCTGAGATGATTCGTCTGTGGGGTTGCGGCGCCGGTTCGTCCGGACGTCTTTTGTGGTTTCAACTATCGACGTTTTTGCTGCACGTTATGCTGCGGCGATAGTTGAAACTTCTGCTAAAGAGAAACATCAATCGCCCGGCCTGTCACGCCGGAGGTCGCGGGTTCGAGCCCCGTCACTCGCGCCATTTCCCCTCAAGGACGATGATCCTTGGCTCCGGGGAAATGCCGACAAAATTGTCAAAGACCTCTCCAGGAACAGCGTCCGAAAACCTTCTTCGGCCCGGTTCTTCTCGGCTCCAAAATCGCCCTTGCATGAGCGATGCCTTGGAATCCACGACGCGATTCCTGTGGGTCGCCAAGCAACGGACGAAGAGGCCCTGCGGACAGCGGACGACTTGGTCGTTGCGAATCTGCTTGCGCAATCGCCCACAAAACGCTCGATTCATGCCGCAGGCAGCCACATTGCAGTATGCTGCCGGAATGGCATGGAGGACGTAATGTCAATTGCACCGAACATTTCCACGCGCACGATATTCACGCTGATTTGCCTGGGTGGCGCGACGACGGCCGCATCCGTCCTTTTTCCCGCCGCCGCGTCGGCCGACCGGCTGCAGCGATGCGCTCGCGAGGGTGAGATCTGCCGCCTGCCCTATCCCGCCGAGGTCGTCTACGGCGCCAGGGGCCGCACGACCTCGCGTTACATCGAGCGCAACGCGGTACCCTGTTCGAACCGCGTTTTCGGCGATCCCGCGCCGGGCAAGGAAAAGTTCTGCTTCATCGTGAAGCGCGACCGTGACGAGTCGAACGACGACTACGATCAGCCACGCCGCGAGAAGTGGGCGGTCTGCGCCGAGGAAGGCGAATTCTGCGATTTCTATGGCCGCAAGGTGGTCAGGTATGGCGCCCGCGGCCGGTTCACGCAGGACGTGTTCCGCAATGGCGTCCAATGCGACAACGATGCATTCGGCGATCCCGCTCCCGACCAGGGAAAGCGCTGCTACGTCATGCAGTAGCTTCTCAACGCCCACTGACCCGGAGGCCAGAACGGTCTGGGCTCCGGGACCCCGCGAACCCTGAGCAGCCTCAGCGCTTGGCCAGCAACGCCTCGACCTCCTGCGATGTCGGCATAGATGGTGCCGTGCCTGGACGGGTCACCGAAATGCCGGCCACGGCGCAGGCGAAGCGCACCGCCTCCAGCGGCTCCACGCCGCGCGAAAGTGCTGCGGCCAGGCCGCCGTTGAAGGCGTCCCCCGCGCCGGTGGTTTCGACGACAGGGCCGGCACTGATGGCGGAAACATGCTCGGAGCGATCCTTCGTGTGCAGGAGCGCGCCCTTTTCGCCCAGCGTGACGATGACCGTGCCGACGCCTTTTTCGAGCAGCTTGCCGGCGGCGGCGCGGGCCTCGTCGACCGAAGAAACTTTCAGCCCGGTCAACTCCTCCGTCTCTGTCTCGTTCGGTGTAAGATAGTCGCAGAGCGTGTAGATGCGGTCGGGTTGCTTTGCCGCCGGTGCCGGGTTGAGGATGGTCGTCACCCCGGCCCCGCGCGCGATCTCCAACGCCCGCAGCGCGGCATCGATCGGCTGTTCGAGCTGCGTCACGAAAACACCGGCACCCCTGATAAGGTCGGCATTGGCTTCGATGTCCTCGGGCGTGATCAGCATGGCAGCGCCGGGGCTGACGATGATGGCATTGTTGCCGCTCCCCTCCTCGACGAAGATGTAGGCGGCACCGGTGTAGCTGTCCGGCGTGTCGATGGCAGCACTCTTCACGCCGGCATCCTTCCAGGTCCGCTTGGCCATGTCGGCGAAGGCATCGACACCGAGGCGGGTCAGGAACGCGACGTCGGCCCCCAGCTTGCCAGCGGCCACGGCCTGGTTCGACCCCTTGCCGCCCGGCCCCAGCTTGAAGGAATTGCCAAGGATCGTTTCGCCCATGCGCGGCTGGCGCTGGGCCCTGTAGGCCGTGTCGGCGACAAACACACCGAGGATGACGACCGGCTTGCCCGAGGCCATGCCGCTACTCCGCATCCGGCGGCACGACGCCCTTGCGGAAGGCAAAGCAGCCGTAGAAGCGGCGTTCGCCGGTCTGGATGACGCAATAGGCCTGCTTGGCGCGCTCGTAGAAGGCGTAACGCTCGACCGGCACCATCGGCCAGGACTTGCCCTCCGCGGCGTCGATCTCTTTCTGCACTTCCTTCTGCACGGCTGGGATCTCGTCCGGCTTTCCGACGATCTCCATTCGGGCGGCTGAATCATCGACGAAGGTGTCCAGCGGGTAGAGCGACAGCACCGCCTTGACCACTCGCGCCGCCGGCGCATCGATGCGGAGCACCCGACCGAGTGCCGTCTGGCGCGCCACCGAATCGGACGGGAAGTTGGTGTCGGCGATGATCAGGTCGTCGCCATGCCCCATCGCCCGCAATGCCTGGAGCACGTCGGCATTGAGCAACGGATCGATCCCTTTGAGCATGATGGTCCTCGTGGAGTGCGTTTGAGATCAGAGACGCTTGCCGGTCTCGGCATCGAACAGATGGATATGGTCGAGCCTTGGCCGGAGCTTCAGCGTATCGCCGGGCTTGAAGTCATGGCGCTCGCGAAACAGCGCCACCATCTCGCCGTCGCCGAAGCGGAGGAACACCAGGGTTTCCGAGCCGGTCGGCTCGACCACGGAAATCTTCGCCGGCACGCCTTCGGGATGGATTTCGAGATGTTCGGGGCGCACACCATAGACGACGGAGCGCCCTTCCTCGACGGTGTTGTTCGGAGCGACCGGGAATAGCGTTCCGGCAATCTCGACGCCGCCCTTGCGCCCGGTACCCTTGAGCAGGTTCATCGACGGCGAGCCGATGAAGCCGGCAACGAAAAGGTTCGCCGGCCGGTCGAAAAGCTCCAGCGGCGCGCCGACCTGTTCGATGCGGCCATCGCGCATGACGACGATCTTATCGGCCATCGTCATGGCTTCGATCTGATCGTGGGTGACATAGATGGTGGTGGTCTTCAGCCGCTGGTGCAGTTCCTTGATCTCGGTGCGCATCTGGACGCGCAGCTTGGCGTCGAGATTCGAAAGCGGCTCGTCGAACAGGAATACCTGCGGATTGCGCACGATGGCGCGCCCCATGGCGACGCGCTGACGCTGGCCGCCGGAAAGCTGGCGCGGGTAGCGCTTCAGATAGGGGCTGAGGTCAAGGATGTCGGCGGCGCGCTTGACCCGCTCGGCAACCACGGCCGGATCGGTCTTGCGCAGCTTGAGGGCGAAGGCCATGTTCTGCTCGACCGTCTTGTGCGGGTAGAGCGCATAGTTCTGGAACACCATGGCGATGTCGCGTTTTGCGGGCGGCAGGTGATTGACGACACGGTCACCGATGGCGATCGTGCCGCCGGAGACGGTCTCCAGCCCCGCCACCATCCTGAGCAGCGTGGACTTTCCGCAACCGGATGGGCCGACAAGCACGACGAACTGGCCATCGGTAATGTCGACGCTGACTTCGTGCAGAACCTTGACGGTTCCAAACGCCTTGGCCACATTGCTGATCGCGACTTGAGCCATCGTTCCCTCATCGGCTCCACTGGCCGCAGGCGCAGAAGCTAACCAACGCGACCGGTCAGGGCAAGTCGGTCTCTTATAGATAAAAACCCGTCCTCGTTGACACGGCGTTTGGTTGTGAGAATAGTGACGAGCGCCAATCCGAACGCCGGTACTCTACCCGAAAAAACGGAACGCGAAGCGACGCAGGCCGGGGTCCTGATTTCGCTTCTAAAAGGCCAGCGCCCGGCACGATTGGCACTTTCGATTCACGACTAACGTTCTGGGAGGAAATAGTCCATGCGAGTAGGTCTTTACGACAAACTGGTACGTGCCGGCGCCACAAGGCGCGACATATTGAAGGGCGCGGCCTCGATGGCCGCGATCGCCGCCGCATCCGGCGCCGGACTTGGCGCGCTGACGCGCCCGGCTTCCGCCGCAAGCGAACTGCGCTCGAAAATCCTGCAGATCCCCGGGGTTGGCAAAGGCCAGCCGACAGACGCCGACTTCCAGAAGGTCGGCGAGCTTTGCCTGGAGGCCACCAAGGCCAATGTCAAGGAAGGCGAGTTCGCCGGCGTCGAGCTCACCTTCATGGGCCTCAACAACCAGAACCTGCACAATGTGCTGTTCCGTGGTTTCCTGAAGCCATGGGAGACCTATACCGGCGCCAAGATCAGCTGGATCGACCTGGCGCAGGCCGACTACAACGCCCGCCTGCAGCAGTCGATCGCCACCGGCACCGTCGACTTCGACATTATCGAGATGGGCGCGCCGTTCGAGGGCGACGTCTGCGGCAAAGGCCTGACTTCGGAGATGCCCGACTGGGTCAAGAAGCAGATCGACTTCGACGATCTCGTCAACTACCTCAAGCCGCCCGTCGGCACCTGGGATGGCAAGCAGTACCGGGTCACCATCGACGGCGACGCGCACAATTTCAACTACCGCACCGACGTGTTTGCCGATGCCGACCTCGCCAAGCAGTGGAAGGATGGCGGGGCGACGAGCGAATGGGGCGTGCCTAAGACCTGGCAAGAGGTTCAGGCCGTGACCAAGTTTCTGAAGGGCAAGAAGTTCAAGGGCCAGGATGTCTACGGCTACCTCGACGCGCCCAAGCCCTGGGGCGGGTTCGGCTTCTACTTCCTGGGCAGCCGTGCCACCGCCTACGCCAAGCATCCCGACGACAAGGCCTGGCTGTTCGACGCCGACACGATGAAGCCACGCGTCAACAATCCGGCTTGGGTACGCGCCATCCAGGACGTCATCGACGCCCTGCCGTCGGAGCCGGCCGACCAGATCAATGCCGACCCGAACACCACCGCCTTCCAGCAGTTCCTGGCCGGCACCGGCTCGATGATCCCCTGGTGGGGCGACGTCGGCTCGAACGTCAAGACCAATGACAGCTCGGTCATCGGCGATGTCACCGGCTTCTCGATCCTGCCGGGCTCCGACGATGTCTACAACTCCAAGACCGGCAAGTGGGAGAAGCTCGCCAGCGGCCCGAACTATTCGCCCAACTGCGCCTATCTCGGCTGGGGCGTCTATGTCATGGCCCGCGTCGATAGCGACGAAAAGAAGAAGAAGGCGGCATGGTCGGCTGCCGCCCATCTCGGCGGCAAGGACCTGTCGATCTGGACGGCGATGTATCCGTCGGGCTTCCAGCCCTACCGCAATTCGCACTTCGACATTCCGGAGTGGGTGGCGGCCGGCTACGACGAGGCGTTCATCACCTCATACCTGAAGTCGGAAGGCGACAGCTACAACCATCCCAACGCGGCGATCGAGCCGCGCATCCCCGGCATCTTCCAGTATTACAGCGCCGCCGAGGATATCCTGGCCAACACCTTCGCCGGCAAGATGAAGGCGCAGGAAGGCGCCGATGCCATCGCAGCCGCCTGGGAGAAGCTGACCGACCAGATTGGCCGCGACAAGCAGATCAAGCTCTACAAGGCCTCGCTCGGCATGTAGGCTGCCCTGTGAACCGTGGTCCGGCGGCAACGCCGGGCCACAGCCTTCCCTTCCAAACGGGCGAGATTTGTGGCTGACCAGACTTCGACCGCGACCCGGTGGCCGGCAGACGCCGCCCCCTATGATCTGATCCCGCCGGCCCGCAGGCGTCTGGGCTGGGCGCTGATGGCGATTGCCACGCTCGGCCTGCTGGCGACGATCGTGGTGCAGATCCTCTACAAGACCGAGGTCGATACGATCGGCTTCGAGACATGGCGGCCCGTGGTCTACGCCTATGTGCTGTGGGGTGTGGCGATCGGCATCGGCCAGGTTCTTACACGCGGCGAGGACGGCCAGCGCGCGCTGTTCCTGCTGCCGGCGCTGTTGTTCACCATTGCGATGGTGATCTTCCCGACCCTGTTCGGCTTCTACATCGCGCTTACCGATTGGAACCTCTCCTCCTTCAGCGGCCGCAGGTTCAACGGGCTCGACAATTTCTGGCAGATGCTCGCCGACCCCTACTACCGCAACGCCCTGTTCAACATGGTGCTCTATGTGCTGGCGGTGCTGGTCGAATATGTCATCGCCTTTGGCCTAGCACTGCTCCTCAACGCGCAGATCCGGGCTCGAAAGTTCTTCCGGGTGGTGTTCCTGATGCCGCTCATGCTGTCGCCGGTCGCGGTCTCGTGGATGATCGGCAAGTCGCTGATGGAATACCGCTTTGGACCGGCAGCCACGCTGGCGCGCCATCTCGGCTGGGAAGACCCGGCCTTCTTCTCGAATCCGATCACCGCCCGCATCTCGATCATGCTGCTGGACGCCTGGACCTTCATTCCGTTCATGATGATCATGCTGCTGGCGGGCCTGCAGGCGATGTCGCGCGAGGTGCTGGAGGCGGCACGGGTCGACGGCGCCACGGCCTGGCAAACCTTCTGGCAGGTCACTTTCCCGCTGATGCTGCCGGTGTCGGTGACGGCGGTGATCCTGCGCATCATCTTCAAGCTGAAGCTTGCCGACATCATCATTACGGTCACCTCGGGCGGTCCGGGCGGCGCCACCGATTCGGTCTCGAGCTTCATCTACCGCGAGTACCGCGACCGCTCGAATGTCGGCTATGGCACCATGCTGGCGATGGCCTATCTCGTCATCATCGTGGTGTTCGTGACCTGGCTGTTGAAGTTCGCCGGCCGTTTCGTGCGCAATGTGAATTAGGTAGAGATGAGCGTTCAGACCACCGACTACGTCGCATCCGAAATCCGCTCGCCGGCGAGCTTCCTCGCCAGCCGCGTCTTCATCTATGGCGCGCTCGCCTGCTGGGGCTTCATCTGCCTGTTTCCGATCTATTGGACCATCACCACATCGTTCAAGACGGCGGTGGATGTCACCCAGGGCCACCTGATCCCGTTCGTCGACTTCCAGCCGGATTGGAAAGGCTGGCGATCGCTTGGCCTGTCGCCGGACTCGATCTTCCAGACATCGACCGTGCGCGACGAGTTCCTCAAGCGCTTCATGAATTCGGTCATCACCTCGGTTGGCGCGTCGAGCCTGGCGATCATCATCGGCAGCCTCGCCGCCTATGGCCTGACCCGCTACCGCTACCATTTCGCCTGGTTCAAGAACGAGGACATCTCCTTCTTCTTCCTGTCGCAGCTCATCCTGCCGCCGGTGGTGCTGGCCCTGCCCTTCCTGGTGCTCTACCGCGAAGTCGGATTGCTCGACACCCGCGTCGGGCTGATCCTGCTCTACACGCTGATGGTGCTGCCGATCGTCATCTGGATCATGCGCGACCAGTTCAATTCCATCCCCGTCGAACTCGAGGAAGCAGCCCTCGTCGACGGCCTGTCGATCTGGGGCGCCTTTTTCCGTATTGTCATGCCGATCGCGCTGCCGGGCATGGTGGCCGCCTTCATCCTGGCGATGGTGCTGTGCTGGAACGAGTACTTCTTCGCCGCCCTTTTGACCTCGACGGACGCCAAGACTATTCCCGTCATGGTCGCCAGCCAGACGGGCTCGCAAGGCATCAACTGGTGGTCGATGGCGGCGCTTGCCACGGCCGCGATCGCGCCGCTTGCCGTCATCGGCATCGCCCTGGAGCGCTACCTGATCATGGGCATGACCGCTGGCGCGGTGAAGTGACCGGCGCCCTTTTTTCTCCGCGCTAGGCCTTCAGGATCGCGCGCAGATGATCCATGATCATGGCGACGCCCTTCTGTCCAAGTGCTGCCGAGGCTTCCGCCGCAGTCGCCGTATACCAGCTTTTGTTGTCCGCGAAATGCGCGGCGTCCACCGCTTCCGGGCATAGCGCCAGCATCAGCGATGTCTCGCCGATGCCGGCGTGGTCGAACGGATATTTGCCGTTCACGGCGGCCGGCATCAGCGGGTGCACCTGCACCCAGTTGAAGAAGTTTTCGCCCTCGGCATGTCCGGCATAATAGTCGGCCATCGTCTCTGAACCCCACCAGCCCTCGCCACGCTGCTTCTCGAGGAAGCGGAAGATCGCCTGTCTGCCTGCGGTCTTGAAGGCGAGATCCGTCGGCATGCCGGCGGCGAAATTCTCGGTCTGGTGATGAATGATAGCGTGGATGTTGCGAAACCCAATGCGCAGCAGGCTGTAGAACAGCGCCTCGCCGAATGGCGCCAGTTGATTGCCGCCGACCTGGACGGAGCCGCTGCCTTCCGGCGGTGCCACCGCGTAACTCGCCGCGCCATAGTAGAAGGGCGGCAGGATGACGACATCGCTCTCTTTTTCGAACAGCTCCAGCGTCTTGACGACTGCCAGCGTATCCATGCCGACGGCCATGTGCTCGCCATGGTATTCCAGCACGCCGAGCGGCAGCGCGACCGGCCAATTCTGGGCGATTGCCTTTCGGATCTGGTGCGGCAGCATCAATTCATAGCGCATGATCTATTCCATGTTGGTGTGGCGGGCGCGCATGGCTTCCGGCGACGCCGCGGTCATGTCCCTGAGCTTCAGCACCATGATCTCGAACAGCACGAACAACGCGCCCTCGAACACCGAGCCCATCGGCAGCACCGACGTCTTTTGCGGCCCCTGGTCGTCGGCCATGGTCTGCGCCGGGATCAGCAGCGTCAAATCGGCCAGCCCTGCGGCGCTGCCGCCTGCCTGGGCGGTCAGGAGCAGCACGGTGGCGCCTGCCTCGCGCGCGATGCGCATCAGGGTGAGTACGGTCGAGGTTTCGCCGGGTCCGGAACTGACAAGCAGGACATCGCCCTGCCCTACAGGCGGGGTGGTCATGTCGCCGACGACCGAAACCGGCAGGCCCAGATGATAGAGCCGCATGGCGAAGCCCTTCACCTGCAAGGCCTCGCGGCCGCAGCCATAGACGACGATCTGTCTGGCACCGACCAGCATCCCACAGGCGGCGTCGCTCCGATCGCCATCGACGCGCGCCAGCACCGCGCCAAGCTCGTCGAGCGCGGTCTTGAACATCTCCGAGCTGGAGTTGCTCACGGCCGCGCCTGCGCGCCGGCAATCGAATTGGGTTGGCAATTCCTGATCACGCTTTTCCCCGGAACAGCTTGATTTCGTTCATGCTAGCAACCGGGAAAATGCGTGTCCAACGCTCAGCGGCGCTTTTGCCAAGCCACAAGCGTGATAGTGTCATGTCAGACAAATCAATCCGGGAAAATTTCAAGATATGAAGTCACGGCATTTCGACCGCATCGGCAATGGCGGCATCACCTTCACGGAGCTGGGTTTCGGTACAGCGCCGCTCGGCAATCTTTACCGCGCCGTCTCCGACGAGGATGCCAATGCGACGCTGGAGGCCGCCTGGGCGACCGGCTGCCGCTATTATGACACCGCGCCCCTCTATGGGCTCGGCCTATCGGAAACGCGCCTCAATCCGTTCCTGCGATCCAGGAAGCGCGACGACTACGTGCTGTCGAGCAAGGTCGGCCGCATCATGCGCGCCTGCCCGCCAGAAGAGCGCACCGGCATCGGCAAGTTCTTCGACACGCCGTCGCGCAAGGAGGTCTACGATTACAGCTATGACGGCGTCATGCGCTCGTTCGAGGCCTCGCTGGAGCGGCTTGGCGTCGACCGCATCGATATCCTGTTCGTGCACGATGTCGATATCTTCACCCACGGCAGCAAGGAGGCGTCCGACCGGCGCATCGAGGAGTTCATGCGCTCGGGCTATTATGGCCTGCTCGCCTTGCGCGACCAGCGCGTCATCAAGGCGTTCGGCGGCGGCATCAACGAATGGCAGGTGGCCCAGACCCTGGCCGAGCGCGGCGATTTCGACCTGTTCCTGCTTGCCGGGCGCTATACGCTGCTGGAACAGGAGGCGCTGACATCGTTCCTGCCGCTTTGCCAGAAACGCGGCATCGGCATCGTTCTCGGCGGCCCGTACAATTCCGGCATCCTGGCCACCGGACCGAAGCCCGGCGCTTACTACAATTATTCCGAGGCGCCGCAGGATGTGCTCGATCGCGTGGCGCGCATCGAGGCCGTCTGCAAGCGCCATGGGGTCAGGTTGATCGAAGCCGCCCTGCAGTTCCCGCTGTTGCACCCGTCGGTGGTTTCGGTCATCCCCGGCGGTCAGCGGCCTGAAGAGGTCGAGAGCAACCGCTCGCTGCTGGACGCGAAACTCCCTGCAGCGCTCTGGGCCGACCTCAAGAACGAAGGCCTCATGCGCGCCGACGCCCCGACAGCTTGAGGAGCTACCGTCCGGCCCAATACGCCGAAAAAGAAAAGCCGGGCAAGCCCGGCTTTTCTGGTTTTTTCAAAAATAAAAACGCGCTTAGTTGACGGCGTCCTTGAGACCTTTGCCGGCCGAGAACTTCGGCACGGTGCGCGCCGGGATCTTCACTTCGGCGCCGGTCTGCGGGTTGCGGCCGGTGGATGCGGCGCGCTTTGACACGGTGAAATTGCCAAAGCCGACAAGCCGGACATCGCCGCCCTTCTTCAGTTCGCCGGAGATGACAGAAAACACTGCATCGACCGCAGACTGCGCGTCACCCTTCGAAATGCTCGCGGCGTCGGCGACAGCGGACACCAGTTCGTTCTTGTTCATAAAAATTCCCTTCCATGAGAACACCGGAACTCACGACTCATCCGGCAGGAAACGGACTTTAGAAAGAAGCGTTCCCGCAACCAAGTCGAAAAGGCAGGAAAATAGCGGAAAAAGCCCGGAATTCCGGGGTTTTTCACATGAAAAAGCCGGGCGCGAGGCCCGGCTTTCTGTTTGTGCGCTGCAACCTTAGAAAAAACTAATGCGCAAGCGACTTTCCAGCGTCATCGCTCGTGTCCGTGGAAGCCGGCGGATTGACCGGTTCGACCCATTCGATCGGCTCCGGCATCCGCACCAGCGCGTGGCGCAACACCTCACCGACGCGTGAGACCGGAATGATTTCCATGCCGTTCTTCACGTTGTCCGGGATCTCCGCCAGATCCTTGGCGTTGTCTTCCGGGATCAGCACCTTCTTGATGCCGCCGCGCAGTGCGGCGAGCAGCTTCTCCTTGAGGCCGCCGATCGGCAAGATGCGGCCGCGAAGCGTTATCTCGCCAGTCATCGCCACATCGGCCCGCACCGGAATACCCGTCAGCACCGACACGATGGCCGTGGCCATGGCGGCACCGGCGGACGGACCGTCCTTCGGCGTGGCGCCTTCCGGCAAGTGCACGTGGATGTCGCGCTTGTCGAACAGCGGCGGCTCGATGCCGAAATCGATGGCGCGCGAGCGGACATAGGAGGCCGCCGCCGAGATCGATTCCTTCATGACGTCGCGCAGATTGCCGGTCACCGTCATGCGGCCCTTGCCGGGCATCATGACGCCTTCGACCGTCAGCAGCTCGCCGCCGACTTCCGTCCAGGCAAGGCCGGTGACGACACCGACCTGATCGTCAGCCTCGACCTGGCCGAAGCGGTAGCGCTGAACACCGAGATAGTCGGCGAGGTTCGCCGCCGTGATGCTCACCGTCTTCTTCTTCGTCTTCAGGATCTCGGTCACCGCCTTGCGCCCGAGCTTCATCAACTCGCGCTCCAAGCTTCTGACGCCCGCTTCACGGGTGTAGGTCTGGATGATGGCGCGGATCGCGTCCTCACCGACGGAGAACTCCTTTGGCTGCAGCGCGTGATCGCGGATCACCTTCGGCATCAGGTGCCGCTTGGCGATTTCGATCTTCTCGTCCTCGGTGTAGCCGGCGATACGGATGATCTCCATGCGGTCCATCAGGGGCGCAGGGATGTTCAGCGTGTTCGCCGTCGTCACGAACATCACGCTCGACAGATCGTATTCGACCTCGAGGTAGTGGTCCATGAACGTCGAGTTCTGTTCGGGGTCGAGCACCTCGAGCAGCGCGGACGACGGATCGCCACGGAAGTCCTGGCCCATCTTGTCGATCTCGTCGAGCAGGAAGAGCGGGTTGGACTTCTTGGCCTTCTTCATCGACTGGATGACCTTGCCGGGCATCGAGCCGATATAGGTGCGCCGGTGGCCACGGATCTCGGCCTCGTCACGCACGCCGCCAAGCGCCATGCGGATGAATTCGCGACCGGTCGCCTTGGCGATCGACTTGCCGAGCGAGGTCTTGCCGACGCCGGGAGGGCCGACGAGGCACAGGATCGGTCCCTTCAGCTTCTTCTGGCGGCTTTGCACGGCAAGGTACTCGACGATGCGGTCCTTGACCTTGTCGAGGCCGAAGTGATCGGTGTCGAGCACGTTCTGCGCGTAGGCCAGGTCCTGCTTGACCTTGGAGTTCTTGCCCCACGGGATCGACAGCAGCCAATCGAGATAGTTGCGCACGACAGTCGATTCGGCCGACATCGGCGACATCGTCCTGAGCTTCTTCAATTCGGCATCCGCCTTTTCGCGGGCCTCCTTGGAGAGCTTGGTCTTCTTGATGCGAGCCTCGATCTCGGCGGCCTCGTCGCGGCCGTCCTCGCCCTCGCCGAGCTCCTTCTGGATCGCCTTCATCTGCTCGTTGAGGTAGTATTCGCGCTGCGTCTTCTCCATCTGGCGCTTGACGCGCGAGCGGATGCGCTTCTCCACCTGCAGGACGGAGATTTCGGCTTCCATGAAGCCCATCGCCTTTTCCAGCCGCTCCTTGACGGAAAGCGTGGCCAGCATTTCCTGCTTTTCAGGGATCTTGATGGCAAGATGCGAGGCAACCGTGTCGGCGAGCTTGGAATAGTCGTCTATCTGGCTGGCGGCACCCACCACTTCGGGCGAGATCTTCTTGTTCAGCTTGACGTAGTTCTCGAAGTCGGTGACGACCGAGCGGGCCAGGGCCTCGACCTCCACCTCCTCCTCTTCCGGTTCGACCAGAGCCGTGGCCTTGGCCTCGTGGAAGTCGGGACGGTCGGTGAAGGAGACGATTTTCGCACGCGAGGCGCCTTCGACCAGAACCTTGACGGTGCCGTCGGGCAGCTTCAGCAATTGCAGCACATTGGCGAGCGTGCCGATGTCGAAGATCGCATCGGGCTCGGGATCGTCATCGGCGGCATTCATCTGGGTGGCAAGCAGGATCTGCTTTTCCTGACCCATCACCTCTTCCAGCGCCTTGATCGACTTTTCGCGCCCGACGAAGAGCGGAACGATCATATGCGGGAACACCACGATGTCGCGCAGTGGGAGGACCGCGAAGACGCCGTCGCTGGGAGCCTTGGATATTTTGGCCATTGTCCAACCTTTCATGTCGCGGCCACCATCAGGCCAACCGCGAATCTCATATTAACGACCGGGGATCGTTCCGCCTACCACCGTTTATGACGGGAGTTTTACAGCACAGAAATCGGGCACCTCGGCCTTCTCGTGTTAGGTGGAGGCAGGCAGGGCAAAGATCAAGAGTTAACATCGTCCCCAATCCACTCCATCGCGACGCTGTGCCGGTTCCTCACAGCAAAACGGCGCCGCAGGGGCGCCGTTCCATAAAAATATAGGGCCAAGTGCCATATCAGGCGCTGACATTGCCCTTCTTTTCCTTCTGTTCGGAATAGATGTAGAGCGGCCGGGCGCTGCCGGTCACCACCTCTTCCGAAATCACAACCTCGCGCACGCCTTCGAGCGCCGGCAGTTCGAACATCGTGTCGAGCAGGATCGCTTCCATGATCGAACGCAGGCCGCGCGCACCGGTCTTGCGCTCGATGGCGCGCTTGGCGATCGCCGAAAGCGCGTTCTCGTGGAAGGTCAGATCGACATTTTCCATCTCGAACAGGCGCTGGTACTGCTTGACCAGCGCATTCTTCGGCTCGGTCAGGATCTGGATCAGTGCCGGCTCGTCGAGATCCTCCAGCGTCGCCAGAACCGGCAGACGGCCGACGAACTCCGGAATGAGGCCGAACTTCAACAGATCCTCGGGCTCGACCAAGCGGAAAACATCACCCGTGCGGCGATCCTCCGGCGAGGCGACGACAGCTCCGAAGCCGATCGAGGTTTTCCTGCCGCGATCCGAAATGATCTTGTCCAGCCCGGCGAAGGCGCCGCCGCAGATGAACAGGATGTTGGCGGTGTCGACCTGCAGGAACTCCTGCTGTGGGTGCTTGCGGCCGCCCTGCGGCGGCACGGAGGCGACCGTGCCTTCCATGATCTTGAGCAGCGCCTGCTGAACGCCCTCGCCCGACACGTCGCGGGTGATCGAGGGATTGTCGGACTTGCGTGAAATCTTGTCGATCTCGTCGATGTAGACGATGCCGCGCTGGGCGCGCTCGACATTGTAGTCGGCCGACTGCAACAGCTTCAGGATGATGTTCTCGACGTCCTCGCCGACGTAACCGGCCTCGGTCAGCGTCGTGGCGTCGGCCATGGTGAAGGGTACGTCGATGATGCGGGCCAGCGTCTGTGCCAGCAGCGTCTTGCCGCAGCCGGTCGGGCCGATCAGCAGGATGTTGGACTTGGCCAGCTCGACATCGTTGTTCTTGCCGGCATGCGCGAGGCGCTTGTAGTGGTTGTGGACGGCCACCGACAGCACGCGCTTGGCGTAGGGCTGGCCGATGACATAGTCGTCGAGAACCTTGAGGATCTCCTGCGGGGTCGGCACGCCCTCGCGCGACTTCACCATCGAGGTCTTGTTCTCCTCGCGGATGATATCCATGCACAGCTCGACGCACTCGTCGCAGATGAACACCGTCGGACCGGCGATCAGCTTGCGCACCTCGTGCTGGCTCTTGCCGCAAAACGAGCAATAAAGCGTGTTCTTGGAATCACCGCTGTTGTTGCCGACCTTGCTCATTTTCATGTCCTTTCATGGCCGCCCGCCGATGGTCTGGCTGAAAGGGCGCATACTCTATTTATCGCGGGAATCCGCCGCCGCCAGTCTTCCGGCTCCCGCAACGTATTCCGTACGAAACACAAATCAGAAAACGTGGCAATGATTCGCAGCTTCCCCACGCAAAGCTAAGCCGTCGAAAATCAACATAGCCTTAACGTAGGCAATCCCGACCTCCGAGGGAACAGCCAATTGTGGCCGAAATGACGCAAGACACGCCAAAAGCGCGTGATGGTGCCATCCAACTGCCAACTAGCCTTTATGCCAACGCCCCCTCGGCCGCCTCGCGCGACGAAATGACCTTGTCGATCAGGCCAAAATCCTTGGCCTCGTCGGCGGTCATGAAATGGTCGCGGTCGAGCGTCTTCTCGATGTCCTCATAGCTCTTGCCGGTGTGCTTGACATAGACCTCGTTGAGGCGACGCTTCAGCTTGATGATGTCCTGGGCGTGACGCTCGATATCGGACGCCTGCCCCTGGAAGCCGCCGGACGGCTGGTGAACCATAATACGGGCGTTGGGCGTGGCGAAACGCATGTCCTTGTGGCCGGCGGTCAGCAGCAGCGAGCCCATCGAGGCCGCCTGGCCGATGCACAGCGTCGACACGGCCGGTTTGATGAACTGCATGGTGTCGTAGATCGCCATGCCCGAGGTGACGACGCCGCCCGGCGAATTGATGTAGAGGTTGATTTCCTTCTTCGGGTTCTCCGCTTCGAGGAACAGGAGCTGCGCGCAGACCAGCGTCGCCATGCCGTCCTCGACCGGACCGGTGATGAAAATGATGCGCTCCTTGAGGAGGCGCGAGAAAATGTCGTAGGCCCGCTCGCCGCGATTGGTCTGTTCGACCACCATCGGAACGAGGTTCATGTAGGTTTCGACGGGATTCTTCATCAGTTATCTCTTGTCTCGCGGTGGGATTCCGGCGCCGGACAGGCTGGCAGCTCGGGCAGAATCGGTTCTGGATCGTTAAGATGTAAATAGGATGCCGGCTCATCCTTGTGCAAGGCCGACCCGTCCTAGCCATCTGGGTAAGTCGAATCAAGCTTCCGGGCAAGAATTAGCAGCAGCTGATGCCACGCCGACCTCAAATACCGACCGGCCCCGCCAGGGTAGCAGTTTCTTAACCTCGTCACTTAACGAAATGCGCCAAAACCGCTTTTCTCCGCAACGGCTTCCCCTACAATTCAACGTTGAACTTGTGCCTACAGTTCAGACGGGGAGTGCCATGTCCGGGAAAACCGCATGCTTCACCATTGCAGGGATGACCATGCTCGGCTCGATTTCGCAAACGGCGGCCGGTGGTCGCGCCGTCGAATGCTACGAGCCCGTCCACACACCGGCCGTTTACGACACCGTCTACGAAGACGTCATGGTCAGCCCTCCCGGCCAGCAGATCGTCGACTATGATCCGCCGATCTATGGCACGCGCGAGCGAGTGGTGATGACTGTGCCGGCCCAGGTTCGGTATGAGGTGGTGCCTGCGGCCACCAGGACCGTCTATCACACCGTCAGGGTCGATGGCGGCGGCTATTCCTGGGAATGGCGCGTCATCCATGGCCGCCGCGTGTTGTGCAAGGTTTGGCACAAGGCACGCTTTGAACGCGTCGCCGAGACGGTGGTGATCCAGCCCGAGCGCACGCGGCGCGTCGTCATTCCGGCGCAATATGACAGCATCGCCGAGGAGGTGCTGGTGCGGCCCGAGCAAAGGCGCGTCATCGATATTCCCGCCGCGTACCAGACCGTCCCGCGCCGCGTGCTGGTGCGCGAAGGCTCATCCGGCTGGCGGCGGGTGCATATTCCAAGGCACTGCCAGGACTAGGCTTAGGCCACCTCGGCCCGCAGCCAGGCCTTAAGACCGACGACATCGCCATCGCCAATGGCTTTGGCCACACGACGCCCGACCGCCGCGCCGAACTTGTAGCCGTGACCCGAGCACGCCGAGACGACCAGGCACTTGCCGGTCTCATGCGCCAGGAATCTCTCGTCATCGGTGAACGTGTAGGCGCAGGTGACCACTTCGGTCACCTTGTACTCCTCGATGCGGGCGATCGGCGGCGAAAACAGGTTGCGGATCGCCTCGCCCTCGCCGGGCACCGGCTCGCGGTTCCAGTCGGCGTCGCTGGTCGGCACCTTGTGCAGGCCCGAGCCGAATTTCATGCCGGCGCCCCGCGTAAGCGGGATCATATAGCCGTCGGTCGTGCCGCCGACATCGAGAATGACGGGCGCCGCCTCCCAAGCGGCCTTGAGATCGGCCGGCGGCTCGACATAGGCGAGCGCGGTGCGAAAGGTCTTCAATTCGCCGCCGAGTTCGGGGAATAGTTTCAGCACCCAGGCGCCAGCGGCAACGACGATGCGGTCGGCCTGCATCGTCTCGCCGGATTCGAGCACGATATGGCCGGCCTCGGCATCGATCTCCGTCACCTTGCTGTGCTCGTAGACGTTGGCTCCATTGGCACGCAGCCATTTGGCCAGCCCGGCCGCTATTTTGCGGCAATGCAGCGCGCCGCCCTCGGGCGAAAAATAGGCGTAGCGGAACGAGCCGGCCTCAAGGAACGGCCAGCGCTCGACGGCTGCCTCCGGTCCCAGCAATTCGAAAGGGAATTTTCCCTCTTCCAGGCCCTCGCGGTATTCCTCGGCCTCGTCGCCGGGCTCGCGCGAAACGCAGACGAAGCCCCGCGCGTCGAGGTGGTTCTCGCCGAGATCGGCCCACATCTCGTCCCAGGCCTCGTAGGCTTCGGTGATCAGCAGCCCATAGCCGGTTCCAGCGCGGTAGGCGCGGCGGATGATGCGGTGATGGTCGCCCGATGCCGCCAGCGGATTGGGGATCGGCCCCTGCTCGACAACCGACACGGCGTGGCCCGCCTTGACCAGCGACCACGCCGTGGACAGACCGGCGATACCCGCGCCGACAACGATCACATTCATCCGTTCAGACCTTCCGCAACCCTACTGCCTGGCTCAATGCATCGGGCTGTCGGACGCAACATACGGTCTGGAACAGGGCTGGCAAGCCGCGCTATGGGTCTGGCATGACCAAATCGACGCTCTCCTATCTGGCCTTTGATCCAGCCACTCGCCAGCTCAGACTCGACCCGCGCGAACCGGCTTTCTTCCTGAACCCTTACGAGGCCTACGGCTTCCTGCACGAAGCCTCGAATGCGTTTTTCTGGGAAGAGTTCGGCTTCTGGTGCTTTGGCGGCTTCGGCGACGTCAACCGGCTGTTGCGCGACCGCCGTTTCGGCCGCCAGAACCCGGCCGGCATCCCCGACAGCCGCGGTGTCGGACAAGACAGGACCCATCTCAAGGCATTCGACGGCATCGAAGCCAATTCGATGCTCGAGCTGGAGCCACCGGTCCATACGCGGCTGAGAACACTGGTCAACCGGGCTTTCGTCTCCCGTCAGGTCGAACGGTTACGGCCGCGCGTCGAGGCGCTCGCCAACGAATTGATCGATCGTTTCGAACCTGGCAAGGCCGTCGACCTCCTGCCGGCCTTCGCCTCCCCGCTGCCAATCACCATCATCGCCGAAATGCTTGGCGTGCCGGTGGAGATGGGGCCGCGACTGCTCGACTGGTCGCATCAAATGGTTGCCATGTATATCCATGGCCGCACCCGTGAGACCGAGGAGACGGCCAACCGTGCCGCGGGCGAATTTTCCGATTTCCTGCGCGGCTACGTCGCCGAGCGGCGCAAGAAGCCGGGCGATGACCTGCTGTCGCTGCTGATCTCGGCCCAGGAAGACGGCCAGAAACTGTCAGAGGACGAGCTGGTCTCCTCGGCCATCCTGCTGCTCAACGCCGGCCACGAAGCAACCGTGCACCAGACCGGCAATGCCATCCATTCCATCCTGGCACAAGGCGGCGACCCGCGCCGCTTCTTTACCTCGCCCGAGGCGACGGCGGCGACGGTCGAGGAATGCCTTCGTTTCGACGCGCCGCTGCACATGTTCATGCGCTATGCCTACGACGAAATCCAAATCGCGCCCGGCATCGTCGTGCGGCCGGGCCAGACGATCGGACTTCTGCTTGGCATGGCCAATCATGATCCGCATGCCTTCGCCGAACCGCAGACCTTCCGGCCGGAGCGCACCGACCAGAAGAATGTATCATTCGGCGCCGGCATCCATTTCTGCATCGGTGCGCCGCTGGCCCGCCTCGAACTGCAGGTTTCGCTGAGGACCTTGTTCGAGCGGCACCCGCACCTGCATCTCGCCGAACAGCCGCGCTTCCGCGACACATACCACTTCCATGGGCTGGAACGACTTGCCTTCCATTTTTAGCTAGCGAGCTGCCGGGAAATCCGATCGGATTCTCGATATGTGATCAAGCTTCAAAGCTTGATCACATACTCCTTGCGAGTCGTTTCAAGCACTTCCCAGCTTCCCTTGAAGTCCGGCCGCAGCACGAAGCTGTCACCGGCTTTGACGGTGCGCGCTTGGCCGCCCTCTTCGGCGATTACCGAAACACCTGAGAGAATGTGGCAGAACTCCCATTCTTCATAGACGATGCGCCACTTGCCCGGGGTCGATTCCCAGATGCCGGCATAGAGGCCGCCGTCGCGCTCCTCGACATTCCAGGTGCGGAATTTCGGATCGCCCGAGATCAGGCGATCCGGCGCCGGCGCGCCGGATTCGGGTTCGACGCCTTTGGTGTCGACGGAAAGAAACGCGGTCATATCAGGTCAGACCTTGGCGAGCGCCTGTTCGAGGTCGGCGACGATGTCGGTGACATCCTCGATGCCGATGGACAGCCGCACCGTGTCGGGTCCGGCACCAGCCTTGACCTTCTGTTCGTCGGAAAGCTGGCGGTGCGTGGTCGATGCCGGGTGGATGACCAGCGACTTGGTGTCGCCGACATTGGCCAGGTGCGAGAACAGTTCGAGTGCCTCGACGAATTTGATGCCCGCCTCGTAGCCGCCCTTGAGGCCGAAGGTGAACACGGCGCCGGAGCCCAGCGGCGAATATTTCTTCTGCAGCGCGTTGTTCTTGTCGCTGGGCAGGCCGGGATAATTCACCCAGGCGACCTTGGGGTGGTTGGACAGCCAGCCGGCGACGGTGATCGCATTGTCGCAATGACGCTGCATGCGCAGCGGCAAGGTCTCGAGGCCGGTCAGGATAAGGAAGGCATTGAACGGCGAGATCGCCGGGCCGAGATCGCGCAGGCCGAGCACGCGCGCGGCGATGGCAAAAGCGAAATTGCCGAAGGTCTCGTGCAGCACGAGGCCGCCATATTCGGGGCGCGGTTCCGACAGCATCGGGTATTTGCCCGACTTCGACCAGTCGAAGGTGCCGCCGTCGACAATGACGCCGCCAATCGAATTGCCGTGGCCGCCCATGAACTTGGTCAGCGAGTGGACGATGATGTCGGCGCCATGCTCGATCGGCCGGATCAGATAGGGCGAGGCCAGCGTGTTGTCGACGATCAGCGGCAGGCCGTGCTTGCGGGCGATGTCGCCGATCTTCTCGATATCGACGAAGGTGCCGCCCGGATTGGCCAGGCTCTCGATGAAAATCGCCTTGGTCCTGTCGTCGATCTGGTTCTCGAAGGTCGAGATGTCATTGGTTTCGGCCCAGCGCACCTCCCAGCCATAATTCTTGAAGGCATGGCCGAACTGGTTGATCGAACCACCATAAAGCTTGTTGGCGGCGACGAAATTGTCACCGGGCTGCATCAGATTGTGGAACACGATGACCTGCGCGGCATGGCCAGAAGCAACCGCAAGGGCGGCCGTGCCGCCCTCGAGGGCCGCGACGCGCTCTTCGAGCACTGCCTGGGTCGGGTTCATGATGCGGGTGTAGATGTTGCCGAAAGCTTTTAGCCCGAACAGCGAAGCGGCGTGGTCCGCGTCATCGAAAACAAAGGAGGTCGTCTGGTAGATCGGCGTGGCGCGCGCGCCGGTGGCAGGATCGGGCTTGGCGCCGGCATGGACGGCGAGCGTGTTGAAACCGGGCGAACGGGTCACTGAAACCTCCCTTTGAACTTCCTAAATTGGCCGCGCATTCTTGGCGAAGGCGGCGTGCGAATGCAAAGAAGAAAATACCTTTCGGCGCCGATCCTTCGATCACACCGCAGGATAATGCGGCAATACGCGGAATAATTTTGCGCCTCTACGCCGCGTCTATTTCTGGCGCACGCCGAAACTCTGAAAACCCTGGCGCATCAGCGGCTTCTTGGACGACAGCACGCCGGAATTGACGCCGGTCCAGCCGATCTCGCCGGAGAGCTTGCCATATTCGATCTTGGGGCAGCGGTTCATCACCACCTTGATGCCGGCGGCTTCGGCGCGAGCGGCTGCCTCGTCATGGCGCACGCCAAGCTGCATCCAGATGACTTTCGGCAAGGGATCGAGTTGCAACACCTCGTCGACGATCCCTGGGACCGCCGCGGCATTACGGAAAATATCGACCATGTCGATCGGCCCCGGTATGTCGGCCAGCCTGGCATAGGTCATTCGGCCGAGGATTTCCTTGCCGGCCTGGCCAGGATTGATCGGGAACACCGAAAACCCCTTGGCCAGCAGGTATTTCAGGACGAAATAGCTCGGCCTGACATCATTGGCCGACGCCCCGACCATGGCGATCGACTTCACCGAATTGAGGATGCCGCCGATATAGGCGTTGTCGTAGCTATCGTGATTCATGCCTCGTCCTCATACAACGCCTCGGCGAGAAAACCATCCGGGTCATTGCTGAAATCGCGCAGCATGCGGAAGTGGTCCGTATCGCGAAAGTCGGCAGGCTCGAGCCCAAAGCGGCTGATGCGGAACAGCTGCGCGCCGGGACAGGCCATCAACAGCGGCGAATGGGTCGCCATGATCACCTGCGCGGTGCCCGATTGGTCCATGCGCCGCAGCATCTTCAGCAATTCGATCTGGCGCGTCGGCGAAAGCGCGCTCTCGGGCTCGTCGAGGATATAGATGCCTTGCCTGCGGCAGCGCTCCTCGAAGAAGCGGATGAAGCCTTCGCCATGCGACCAGGACAGGAAATCCGGCGGCGGTGGCTTGAACGGATCTTCCAGCGCTGCCTGGTCGAGGTAGCGGGCCACCGAGTAGAAGGATTCGGCGCGAAAGAACCAGCCGGCAGTGACTTTTGGCAACCAGTGCCCACGGAAGGTGTTTGCCAGCGCAGCACCACTCTTGTCGATGGCGACGGAATGGTCGACGGGCCGGTAACCCTTGCCGCCGCCCGCTTCGTCATAGCCGGCCAGCGCCCCGATCGCCTCGAGCAGCGTGGATTTACCGGTGCCGTTCTCGCCGACGATGATGGTGATGGGCGTGGTGAATTCGAGCTCGAACGCGTGGCCGCGAAACAGCGGCAGGTTCCACGGATACTTCTCCCAGTCCGTGACCCGCTCCCGGTCGAGCAAAATCCGTTTGAGGTACGGTGCCTTGAGCCGTGTCAGTTGCTTGCGGTAGGCCATCAATCCGGCAGCGAAATCGTGCCGTCGTCCGCGATCGGAAAGGCCGGGTTGTGCGCCACCTCCCAAACATGCCCGTCGGCATCGGCGAAGTATCCATACCAGCCGCCCCAGAAGGCGCGGCCGGCCGGCTTGATGATGCGCCCGCCAGCCTTTTCCGCCTGCGCCAGCACTTCGTCGACCTCGGCATCGGAGCGGGTGTTGTAGGCGAGATAGACGGCCGAGGGCGCCTGGGCGAAGGTGATACCGGAGTCCTCCTCGGCGCTGGGGCGCGGGAACAGGCCGAGGATCGCGCCGCCCATCTGGAAGAAGGCGACACCGTCGGTGATCCCCGCGTGGCGCTTCAGACCCATCGCCTCGTAGAAGCGCACGGCGCGATCCAGATCTTCGGTGGCGATGGTGATGATGGAAATGCGCGGTTCCATGATCCTATTCGTCCGTCCATTCCGGCTTGCGCTTGCCGATGAAAGCGCCGATGCCCTCTTCCGCGTCCCGCGCCAGCATGTTTTCGACCATGACTCGACCGGTATAGGCATAGGCATCGGCCAAGCCCATCTCGGCCTGCGCGTAAAAAGCTTCCTTGCCGGTCTTGATCACCAAAGTGGATTTGGAAGCAATGGTTTGCGCGTATTTGGTGACAATCTGATTCAGGTACTCGCGCGGCACGACCCGGTTCACGAGGCCGAACTCCTTGGCGGTCGCGGCGTCGATCGTCTCGCCGGTCAAGAGCATCTCCATCGCCTGCTTGCGCGAGACGTTGCGCGATAGCGCAACCATCGGCGTCGAGCAGAACAGGCCGATGTTGACGCCCGGCGTGCAGAAGGTCGCCTCGTGCGAGGCGATCGCCAGGTCGCAGCTGGCGACCAATTGCAGGCCGGCGGCTGTCGCCAGGCCGTCCACCTCGGCGATGACAGGCAAGGGATGGCGCACGATCGTCTGCATCAGCATGGCGCAAGCGGCAAAGGTCTCTTCGAAGAAGGCCTTGCCGCGATCGGCATCGGCACGCCGCGCGGTCATTTCCTTGAGGTCGTGGCCAGCGCAGAACACCTTGCCGGCCGCCGACAGCACAATAACGCGAACGGCCTTGTCCGCCTTGGCGCGTTCCAACTCCGCCACGAGCGCCACCATCACCGAAAGCGACAGGGCATTGGCGGGCGGATTGGCGAGCGTCAGGCGCAGCACGCCCTTCTCCCGTCTTGTCGTGACCGGGCCCTCGTCGGCGGCAGCAGGCTTGATGGCAAGGATTTCGGCCATGGCTAAGGTCTCCGCGATTCCGGTGGTGCCGGCAGAGTATCTAATATCGGATCGGGTTTCGTCCAACACCCATCGCTTGCGCCAGCATGATGTATATGTTGCCAGAAACACCCGGCTGCGCCCATACAGGCTTGGCGCAGAACGAGAGACCGATATGCCCGCCCAGACCAACCTCAAGCCGGTGCTGACCGCAACGCAGATCAATTTGTTAATGGAAACCGTCTTTCCCCAACTCAACGAGAGTGCCGCCGCCTACGAGGCGATCGACGTGTTTCCAGGCGGCTGCATCGTACGGCTCAATGCCGGTGAACGGCATTTGCGTCCCGGCGGCACGGTGTCCGGCCCTGCCCTGTTCACGCTGGCCGACATTGGCGGCTATGTCTGCGTGCTCAGCCATGCCGGGCCGGATGCGCTCTCGGTCACCACCAACCTCAACATCAACTTCGTGCGCAAGGCCGAAGCCGGGCCGATCGATGGCCATTGCCGTATCCTGAAGCTCGGCAAGAGCCTGATGGTGTTCGATATTGACATCGTCGCCGGCCCGGAAGGACACACGATCGCGCATGCCACGGGCACCTACTCGATCCCGCCGCAGCGCGCCGCCAATGTGGTAAAATAATACCTTTAGTCCAACATGCTGTTTCTGCAGCCTTTTCTGCGCTACAGGACTTTTCCGCTACCTTGACGCAGTTACTCCGCTCGCCTATAAGCCTTCACGAAGCAGCGGCCCGCAAAGGCCGCCGTTTTGTTATTGGCTGATGACAAGCGTCTTTCGCCAATCCAAGCAACAAGAAACGCCTTCACTCCCGAAGGTCAGAACCGAGAGCAGAAAACATGACAACCTTTTCGCAGAAGCCTGCGGATGTGGTGAAGAAGTGGATCCTGATCGACGCCGAGGGTCTCGTCGTCGGCCGTCTCGCCACTGTCATCGCCAATCATCTTCGCGGCAAGCACAAGCCGACCTTCACCCCGCATGTCGACGACGGCGACAATGTCATCGTCATCAATGCCGACAAGGTGGTATTCACCGGCAAGAAGTTCACCGACAAGGTCTATTACTGGCACACCGGCCACCCCGGCGGCATCAAGGAGCGCACCGCGCGTCAGCTGCTCGAGGGCCGTTTCCCCGAGCGTGTCGTCGAGAAGGCCGTTGAGCGCATGGTTCCGCGTGGCCCGCTCGGCCGCCGCCAGATGAAGAACCTGCGCGTCTATGCAGGTGCCGAGCATCCGCATGTCGCCCAGCAGCCAGAAGTCCTCGACGTGGCCAAGCTGAATTCCAAGAACAAGAAGGTCGCATAAGATGGCTGAGCTTTCCTCGCTCGCAGAACTGGGCGCCGCCACCGGCAACACCAACACGCAGGCCGCCGCCCCCGTCCACGTCCAGAAGCTCGACAAGTCGGGCCGCGCTTACGCCACCGGCAAGCGCAAGAACGCCATCGCGCGCGTCTGGGTGAAGCCGGGTTCCGGCAAGATCGTCGTCAACGACAAGGAATTCGCGACCTATTTCGCGCGTCCGGTCCTGCAGATGATCCTCAACCAGCCGATCATCGCGTCCAACCGCTCGGGCCAATACGACATCATCGCCACCGTCGTCGGCGGCGGACTTTCCGGCCAGGCCGGCGCGGTGCGTCACGGCATCTCGAAGGCGCTGACCTATTACGAGCCGGCGCTGCGCGCCGTGCTCAAGAAGGGCGGCTTCCTGACCCGCGACAGCCGCGTCGTCGAGCGCAAGAAGTACGGCAAGGCGAAGGCCCGCCGTTCCTTCCAGTTCTCGAAGCGCTAAGCGGTTCGAATTTCGGACAATCGAAAAGGCCGCCTCCGGGCGGCCTTTTTGCTTGGACGCGGCGGTTCAATTGATGCTGGCGGTCGCGGCTGGCTCGATGCGTTCGCCCGTGCCGGCATAGGGCACCCGATAACCATTCGCCGCCAGCCAGCCGATCGCCGCTTTCGGCTCGTCGGTCTGGATGATGGTGGCGCCACGATCGGCCCAGAAGCCCCAGGCTTCGCGCGGCAAGCTGGCCTGGACCGCCAGTTCGTCGCCACGGCCGCCGGCGAGGAAGCCGCCTGGCTTGTTGACGATGGCATAGGTGTCGGCCCAGATGTGCCAGTCGCCCCTTACCGCCTCGGCGCGCATGCGCGTGCTGAACAGCGGCCCGCCGGTTTCGGTCAGCGTCTCGGCGCCCGCCCGCCAGTTGATCAGTTCGATCGCGCGCGGCGCGAAAGCGTGGTCGACCGTCGAGGCGAAGCCCGCATCATGGACCGCGTCATCGGCGATGATCGGCATGAACTGGAAGCCCCCGCCTGCGGCAGTCATGGCCGCCTTCACCGTGCTGATCCTGTTCTGGTCCCAAAGGTTTTCCTTGACGATGACTTGCTCGGCCATGCCGAGGTCGCGCGCCACCGCGATCATGCCCGGGAGGTCGCCGACCTCGAGCTTGTTGTCGAGATTGATGAGGATTCTGTCCCGTGTCGCCATCAGCATCTCGCGCAATGTCGAGACGGTCTCGTTGGTGACGGCATGGGTGCCCTCGATCACCAGCCGGCATCTCTTCAACTCGGCCAGCGTGTAGTTGATGACCTCGCCCTTGCAGGTCGTCGTGCGGTCGAGCCAGCTGTCATGCATGACGATGAACGCGCCGTCCTTCGAGCGCCGGATGTCGACCTCGACGATTTCGGCGCCGATCGCGATCGAGCCCTCCACGGCGACAAGCGAGTTTTCCGCATAGAGCGTCTTGCCGGCCTGCATGCTGCCGGCGCGATGGGCGGCCACCATGACATGGTCGCGCCACTGGTTGGCATGTTCGAAGCGGTCGAGGATCTGCCTGGCGCGGGTTTCGCCGGCCAAGGCTTGACCGGAAGCGGCGGAAAGCGCCGTGGAAAGCAGAAGGCTCAGCCAGATCGTCCGCATCGAGAATCGCTCCTTGCCGGATCGAGCCGGGGATAGGCGACATCGGTGACATCCCGGTGAACGAAGCCGGCTAAAGCGCGTCGCGTCGAAACGGATTCAGGCGACGCGCTTTACAGCGTCGCGGCGAATCGGCTTCGCCCGACCCGCTGTAAGCTCCTGATTTTATGCATGTCGTTGTCCCGGAACCGAGGACGCTTCCGGGCGACGTGCATTAGGTCTTTGTTTTCTGCATGTCGTCTTCCCCAAAACCGAGCTCAATTTGGGCGACATGCATTAGCGGTTGGACGGATGCGGGTCAGATGCGCTTCGACAGCCGGCGGAACCAGGCCATCGCAGGCATTTCGACCAGGCGCCATGTCACCCACGACACGGCGATGGTGGCGGCGAACATGACGACGATCGCCACGGTCCCCGTCCAGCCGGCGCCAAAGCCGGTCGCGGGCTCGCCACGCAGCACGATGTCGCCAACCAGGCCGAGGCCGAGTTTGCGCTCGACCAGCCCGGCGACATTGATCAGGCGCGCCTGAACGAAGATGTGGACCATGTAGATCGAATAGGACAGCGCGCCGAGCGTCAGCATGAACGGCGTCCTCAGCAACGCGCTGATCCAGCCGCCTTCATGGGCGAAGAGAAACAGCGCCAAGGCGAACACCAGGGGCGCGGCAATGCCGGCGTCATTGTCGCCCGCCAGCGAGACAAAGAGAGCGATGACGACCACCATGACGATTTCGGCAACAGTCCAGCTCATCCTCGGGCCGTTTGCGGCCAGAACCTGTCGCGCTCCTGCAATGGAATCATGCTGAAACCAGGCCAGCAGGGCGCCCAGCGAGAAGCCGTAGAGGCAGCGGATGAAGCCGAAATCATAGGACACATCCATATGATGCGTGGAGAAGCCGAGCAGGAACAGCGGCGCGGTGACAGCGGCGGCGACCAACCATATCCAGGCGCGCGCGCCGGCGACGAAGACCACCCCGGCAAACAGGAGATAGGCAAAGAACTCGGCCGAGATGCTCCAGCTCGGGGCGTTCCAGGTCAACCGATCCTCGAAGCCGACACCTTGCAGCAAAAGGAGATTGGCAGCCAAGCTCCTGAGGTCGAAGCCACCGGTGAAAGGAGCAGCGCCCGTGCCATGCAGCTGCGGCAGCACGAGCCGCAGCAGCTCGAAGGCGGCAAAGGCGGCAAGCATGACCAGATGCAGCGGATAGATGCGGCCGAAACGGACTAGCACGAAGCGGCAGACCTCCTGAGTGCGGCCGAGCCGATCGGCATAGCTGGAGGCGATGACGAAGCCGGAAAGGACGAAGAAGAAGTCGACGAAGAGATAGGACGAACCGATGAAGCTGCTCTGCGAGATCGTCGAGGCGGTCGGGAAATGAAACAGCGCCACCAGCAACGCGCAGATGCCGCGCCACGAATCGAGAACCCGGAACCGATCGCCGGCGATCGTACCGGTGTGGGTCGACACCACGGCATCCGACGGATTAAGAAACGCGGTCTGCGTCATGATGATACAAGTCCTGTCTTGCCGTGGCACCCGGGCGGCGCGGTTTCGTCTCCCCAAGCCGTGACTGGCATCTTCCATGCCGGTTCTGTAGTTGTTGCACCCCGATGAAAACGAGGACCCGTAATGGCGACCAACACCATCGACCATGCCTTCACCGCCCGCTCCAAAACGGGTGGTGCCCTCGAGCCGACCTACTCCGGCGCGCTGTCTTTCATGCGGCGCAAATACACCAAGGACGTGAAGGGCGCGGATGCGGTGGTGTGGGGCATTCCCTTCGACGCCGCCGTCACCAACCGACCGGGCGCCCGGTTTGGGCCGCAGGCGATCCGCCGCGCCTCCGCGATCCTCGACAACGACCCGCAATACCCGTTCTCGCGCGATCTGTTCGAACACCTTGCCGTGGTCGATTATGGCGATTGCCTGCTCGATTCGGGCAACCATCAGAAGACGCCCGGCACGATCGAGCGCGAGGCGGCCAAGATCCTGAAATCGGGCGCCTTCCTGCTGACGCTCGGCGGCGACCATTTCGTCACCTGGCCGCTGCTCAAGGCGCACGCCGCCATCCACGGACCGCTGGCCTTGGTGCAGTTCGACGCCCATCAGGACACATGGCCCGATGACGGCAAGCGCATCGACCATGGTTCCTTCGTCGGCCGCGCGGTCAAGGAAGGCATCATCGATCCCGATCGCTCGATCCAGATCGGCATTCGCACCCATGCGCCCGACACATTCGGCATCAAGATTCTCCATGGTCATGAAATCGAGGAAATGCGCGCCTCCGACATCGCCTACGCGATCGTCGATCGCACCGGTGGCAAGAAGACGTATCTGACCTTCGACATCGACTGCCTGGATCCGGCCTATGCGCCGGGAACCGGCACGCCGGTTTCGGGCGGCCCGTCGTCGGCGAAGATCCTGTCGACGCTGCGCCAGCTGAACCAGGTCGATATTGTCGGGGCCGATGTCGTGGAGGTTGCGCCGGCCTACGATCACGCCGATATAACGGCGATCGCCGGTTCGATGGTGGCCATGCAATATCTCGGTCTGCTGGCCGAGCGAAAGGCCCGGCTCGAGGAGCTGAACAACGGCAACCACAATGGCGCCACGGTCAATCATGGCAACGGCATATAGTTTCGAGATATCAGGGAATTTGATCAGGCAATGAAACCGAAAATCTTCATCGATGGCGAGCACGGCACCACCGGCCTCCAGATCCGGGCGCTGCTTGCCGAGCGCGGCGATCTGGAGATCATTTCCGTCCCGGTCGAGCGCCGCAAGGAAACGGCCGCCCGCGCCGAATTCCTCAACGCCGCCGATATCGCGATCCTATGCCTGCCCGACGATGCGGCCAAGGAAAGCGTCTCGCTGATCGCCAACGAAACCACCAAGGTCATCGATGCGTCGACCGCGCATCGCGTGGCCGAAGGCTGGGAATATGGCTTCGCCGAACTGGACAAGGAGCAGGCGAAAAAGATCGCCACGGCCAAGCGCGTCGCCAATCCCGGCTGCTGGCCGCAGGGGCCGATCGCAACGCTCAGGCCACTGGTCACCGCAGGCCTGCTGCCGGCCAGTTTCCCGATCGCGGTCAACGGCATTACGGGCTATTCGGGCGGTGGGCGCCCGATGATCGAGGATTATGTCGCCAAGGGCGAGGACGCTTCGGAATTCCTGCCCTATGGCCTGACCCTGCAGCACAAGCACGTGCCGGAATTGAAGGCCTATGCGAAGCTGTCGCATGATCCGATCATGCAGCCGGCGGTGGGCAATTTCGCGCAAGGCATGATCACGGTGGTGCCGTTGCAGCTCGGTGGCCTCGACCGCGTGCCAACGGGTGCCGAACTTCACGCCGCCATTGCGGACCATTTCGCCGCGATCCAAGGCGGCGTGGTCGAGGTGGCGCCCTATACGCATCTGGAACGCGTGCCTGACATCGATCCGGAGATCTACAACGGCACCAACCGCATGAAGGTCTATGTCTTTGCCAACGACAGCAGAGCCCAGGCGCTGCTGCTGGCGGTCTACGACAATCTCGGCAAGGGCGCTTCGGGTGCGGCCGTCCAGAACATGGACCTGATGCTCGGTCTCTGATGGATGCACCAGCCTTTCCAGCGCGCTGGAAGGTCAGCGAACCGGAACTCATGGCCGAGACCTTTTCGAGCGGCATCTGGAAGGTGCGGCTCGAGGACGGCTCCCCAGACCGCCAGGTGCATATCGCCGTCGCCCAGGCCAGGCTCGATGCGCTCAAGGCCGCTGACAGGGTTGCCAAGGCAAATCAGGACCAGGCGGCCAGGCCGACCAGGACAAATCGGCACCATCCGCCGCCGCACTGCGTCAGGCTGAATTCGACGGCGAGAAGACGACCCAGTCGAACGAATTCTGGATGTGATCGGCTGCACTCAACGTCCGACGGCAATCTCGTTGGGTAAGGGATAGGCGCCCTTGGTGCCGCGCCAATGCGCGGCGGCAAAGCCCAGCACGACGAGCGCGAAAGCCTGATGGGTCAGCGCCATGTGCAGTGGCACCTGCATCAGCAGCGTACCAATACCGATCGAAGCCTGCACCAGCACTAGAACGAACAACAGTGTCGCGCGTCGCGCATGCGTTGAGCCGGGCAGACGCAGACGCGTGGCGATCATGTGCCAGAGCGCGACGGCGAAGACCGTATAGGCGCCAAGCCGATGGATGAACTGCACCGTTTTCGGACTTTCGAAGAAATTGCGCCACGCCGGCTCGAGGACGAGCAGATCGCCGGGAATGATCCGGCCGTCCATCAGCGGCCAGGTGTTGTAGCTCATGCCGGCGTCGAGACCGGCAACCAGGCCGCCGAGATAGATCTGGACCAGCGCCAGAAGCACGATGAAACCAGCCAGCCGCTGCGTCGAGCGATCGGCCGCGGGCTCGGAATGCGGCGCAAGGCCACGCGCGACGACCATGGTCGCGGTAAAGATAAGTGCCGCCAGCGTGAGATGCGTCGCCAGCCTGTACTGGCTCACCGACACGCGGTCGACCAGGCCGGACGCCACCATCCACCAGCCGATGGCCCCCTGCAGGCCGCCGAGAAGCAGAATGCCGACCAGTTTCGGCCCAAGGCCGCGCTCGATGCGACGCGTCGCCCAGAAGACCAGCAGCGGCAAGGCAAAGACCAGGCCGACGCTGCGCGCCAGCAGGCGATGCGCCCATTCCCACCAGAAGATCGACTTGAACGCCTCGACGCTCATGCCCTTGTTGAGTTCGGCGTATTGCGGGATCTGTTGATAGCGCTGGAATTCCTCCTGCCACTCGGCGTCGTTGAGCGGCGGGACGACGCCATGGATCGGCTGCCATTCGGTGATCGAAAGGCCGGATTCGGTCAACCGCGTGGCGCCGCCAACCAGCACCAGCGCGAACAGCACCAGGAGCACGACATAGAGCCAGCCGCGCACGAGTGCCCGGTTGTGCAGGTCGCGGTCGCGGGCCTGATAAGGCGCGGCGGCGGTGATGGCGGCCATGAATATGTCCCGGCAGGTTGAATGTCGCGGATTGGTGAACCATCGCACTCCTGCTGGCAAGGCCGCGCAGCGCGGCACGCCGTCGCGCCCGGTGTCGTGGGTTGCGCGTGCCTTGCGTTCGGCCTAAGCGGTAGCCATCAACGAGGCCAAGACATGCCCATTCGCCTGAAAAAACTGATCGGAATGTTCCTGCTGTTGGCGCTGGTCATCATCTACGCGCTGGTCGCCTCGATCTTCGCCGTCGCCCGCCTGTCGGAATCGGGCGCACTGGTGCAATTCCTGTTCTTCCTCGTCAGCGGCCTGCTCTGGGTGCTGCCGGCAATGGGCATCATCAAATGGCTGATGCTGGAGCCGCGGACTAAGCGCTGAAGCCCTGCCCAGTCATGCCTTACGTCAGACTGTAACAAGCATCTTGCCGGCATTGGCGAGCGGGGTCGTCACGCCCGACAGCATGGTGCGGATGTGGGCGAGGCTCTGGTAGCGGCCATTGACCGAAATGCGCGGCAAGGCATGCAGGAAGCCGGCATGTTCGGCGCGCAGCACGCCGTGGCGGGTGGTCACGGCTGAGGCATAGCCGGCGTCGCGCGCAAAGCCCACTTCGCGGCAGCCGACGGCGCTGGCATAGCCATAGGGATAGGCGAAATGGCGCGGCTCCTCGCCAAGCCCGGTCCGCAGCATGTCCTTGACGGCGCCGATCTCGCGCCGCGCATCGGCCTCGGAAAGCCGCTTCAGGTTGCTGTGGTTGATCGTGTGGGCGCCTATCGTCACCAGAGGGTGCGCGGCGACGGCGCGGATCTCATCCCAGTTCATCAGCGTGCGCAGGCGCGGGGCGTCGGCGTCGACACCATGCGACGCGGCGAGACCGCGCAGCACGGTCCGCAGGTCTTCCTCGCGGACCTCGGTGGTGAAATAGGCATGCAAGCGGGCAATGGCCTGATGTTTCCTGGCGGGGGTCCCGCAATCGATCACCGCACGGCCGTTCGATGTGGCCAAAGTCAGGCGGTCGCATGCATTGACGATATCCTCCACCACATCCCACCAAAGGTGGGCGGAGCCATCGATCAGCCCGGGCGCCACATAGATGGTGAGCGGCGTGCCATGCTTTTCCAGCACCGGCAGGGCCTCGGTCATGTTGTCGCGATAGGCATCGTCGGCGGTGATGGTGGCGAACCGGCCGCCCTTGCCGCCTGCCTCGATACGCTCCACCGCTTCATCCATCGAAACGAAGGCATAGCCGCCCGCTTTCATGTCGGCGATCACGGCATCGAGGAAACTGGGCGCGATGTTGAGGTGCCGGTTGACGCTGTCGGGCTTTTCGGGCGTCGCCGTCACGCGATGCAGCATCAGGATGGCGCCGATGCCGCCGACAAACGGCCTGGCCAGCGGTGCGAGGCCGGTATAACGGGCGACGTTGAGCGCCAGTTTCCGGATTGCCTCCCCACCGTCGATCATTCATTCACCTTTTGCGCCTAGGCTAACCAAACACGGAATACGCCCGAGCGCCCCCCAAATCGGGATCAATACGCCTTAAGGATTGAGGTATGGTTGACGCAACCGCGTCATTTGACGGCAAGCGGCTCGCGGCGAGCCAGGCCACGCCACGCACACTACCCAGAAATGCCGCGGGGCCGTCGGTTTCCATTGCCGCCGCCGAGGGGCTCGCGGCATATGCGACGTTCTGTCGTTCGGCGCTCTGTGCTCCAGCGCAAAGTGCGGCATGGGTGTTGAACTGGGCCGCCGAGGTCAGGCCCGATCTGCTCATTGCCACGCTGGAACTGGAGGGCAAGCCGGCCTTCGCACTGGCGTTGGAGGTGGTCAAGCGCGGCCCGTTGCGGGTCGCCCAGTTCATGGGCGGCCGCCACGCCAATGGCAATTTCTGCGCCGCCGAACCGCAATGGCTGGCCAGCGGCGACCTCACGGCCATCCAGTCGATGCTCGCGGCGATCGCCAAATTCCGCCCCGATATCGATCTCATCGCGCTGGAAAGATTGCTGCCCGATCTCGACGGCATCGCCAATCCGCTGGCATCGCTCGATCACTTCGCCAGCCCCAATCTTTCGCTGGCCGTCGACCTCAGCGGCGGATTCGATGCGCTGCTGCTGCGCGCCAGCGGCAAGCGCAAACGCAAGAAGCATCGTTCGCAGACACGCAAGTTCGAGGCTGTCGGTAGCTACCGGCGCATCGAGGCGAGCAGTGCCGACGACGTGGAGAGGCTGCTCGACGCGTTCTTCGAGATGAAGGAACAGCGCTTCCGCAAGATGGGCATCGCCAACGTCTTCGGTGACGACCGGACCCGCGCCTTCTTCCGAGGACTGTTCAAGCAAGCACTTGCCGAGGACAAGCCTTGCTTCGTGCTGCACGGGCTGGAAGTAGCCGGCAAGCTGCGCGCCGTCACCGGAGCGAGCCGCTCGGGCGGGCGGCTGATCTGCGAGTTCGGAGCGATCAGCGAGGATGATCTTGCCCACACCAGCCCGGGCGACTTCCTGTTCTTCGACAACATCCAGGATGCCTGCCGGAGCGGGTTCGCGGTTTATGATTTCTCCGTCGGAGACGAGCCTTACAAACGGTTATGGTGCGATATTGAAACCCGGCATTTCGAAGTCCTCGTCCCGCTGACGCTCAAGGGCCGTGCGCTGGGACAGGCGCTTCGCCAGGGCGCGCGGCTGAAGGCCTTTGTCAAGAACAGCCCGGCAATCTGGAAGCTCGCCAAGCTGCTGCGCCGCAAGGCCGTTGGACAGACAGCGCCCGTGCCCACGGAAGACGAAAACTAGCCCCAATACGCCACAGGATATTCGATGTGACGACGCTGGAACTCGAATAGACCTGATGGGCCTCTGAACAGCTGTTATCTCAAGCAGCCGAACGCCGCCCCGGCACCGGATTGCCTGGCGGCTCGTGGCCGAGCGGCGTCACCAGCGTCAGGTCGGGATAGCCGCTCTCGATCAGCTTGACCGCGGCCTGCGTCACCTCGTCGTCGGCCTCCAGCATGGACAAGAACACCTCGGTGGCCTCGCCGCCCAAACGGCTGATGCCTTGTGCATCGGCCGGCCCGCACTCGACCACCACCAGATCGTAGGCTGTTGTCAACGACTGCATTATGATCGGCAGCCGATCGGCGGCACGCATGGCACGGACCGGATCGGCGGTGCCGACGGGGATGACATGGCAGTCGGAATAGAGGTCGCCATGGATCACGTCGCTGAACTGCGCCTGCGACGCCAGCAGATTGGTGATGCCGGGGAAAAGCCCGCTGTCCAGCATCGGGCGCGAGGCAGCCCCTGAGGCAGTGAGGTCGAGCAGCAGGACGCGCAGTCCGGCGTCGGAAACCTCGCGCGCCACCAGGATCGCCGACGCCGCCGCTTCATCGCCCTCGGGGGAAACGAATATGGCGCGCGCGGCCCCGCTGGCGATCAGCTTCTCGGCTGCCTTCTCGACGTCGATCTCGCCGAGCACGGAGCGCGGCCGCCGAACCTCCACGGGTTCCGGCTCAGCCATGGGCTCAGGCTCTGCCACGGGTCCAGATTTGGTCAAGGATTCGGATTTGGCCAACGGTTCAGGCTCGGCGATAGGCTCCGCTTTGGCGACGGGCCCGAACTCGGCGGCAGGCCGCGGCTGCGCCGGAGTTTCCGTGACCGTTTCGGGCCATGATACGTCGGCGGTGCGAGTGGCGCGCTCAGTGGCGACAGCCGGTTCGCGGCCGGTGGACGGCTCCTGATAGGCGGCCGGCGGCATCGTCACCTCGTCGATCGGTTCAAACCGCGCGCCCCTGGCCGGGCGCATGGCACGGCCCGAGAAAAGCTCCCGCAGTAGCGTGAACACGGCCGCCAGCAGAAGGGAAGCCGCGGCGGCAGCACCGACGATCGGCCCGACCTTGGGGAAGTATGGCTCTGCGGGGACCGAAGCCGGTGAGGCGATGCGGGCGTCGACCGGGATATAATTGCGATCCTGACGCGACGCCGCCTCGCGATAATTGGTTAGGTAGAGTTCGAGCTGCTGGCGCTTGGCGGCGGCATCGCGCTGCAGCGCGTCGAGACCGACCTGCTGCTCACCGGCCTGCGCCGAAGCAGCCTTGAGCGTGTTGACGTCGGCGACGAGCTGGCTTTCGCGCGCCTTGGCGGCATCGGCCTGCATCGCCAGGCCCTTCATGATCTTCTGGGCTTCGCTGCGGATCTGCGCGTCGAGATCGGCCAGTTGCGATTTGGCCGCGCGAACACGCGGATGATTGTCGAGCAGCGTCGTCGACAGATCGGCGATGTTGGCGCGCAGCTCGACTTGGCGCTCCCGCAAGCGCTGGATCAGATCGGAAGACAGCACTTCCGGCAGCGAATCCAGCGATCCGCCGTTCTGCAGCGCCTTGCGCACGCTCTCGGCCGTGCCTTCGGCCGCGGCCCGGTTGGCCCGCACCCGCGACAACTCGGTCGACAGTTCGGCCAATTGCTGGGTGGCCAGGGTGGAATTGTTGCCGCCCATCAGGAGGTCGGACTGCGAGCGATAAGCCGCGACCTTGGCTTCGGCATCCCTGACCTGCTTGGACAGGTCGGCGATCTCGGGCGCCAGGAAGTCGGCGGCGGCGGTGTTCGATTCGCTCTTGGCCGCGCCCTGCCCCGCAATGTACGCGGCGGCAATGGCATCGGGGATGGCGGCCGCGAGCTTCGGATCTTCCGAGGAGAACTCGATGGCAATGATGCGAGTCTTTTCAACGCCGTAGACGTTGAGCTTCTCGCGCATCTTCTTCAGGACACGTTCGTCGGCCGGAACATCCATCGGGTCGTTCTTCAGGCCAAGCAGGATCAGCACGCGGCTCAGCGACGACATGTTGATCGTCTCGTCGAACTCGGCCAGTCGCGACAGGCCGAGCTTCTGCGCGACCTGCTTGAGGATCTCGTTGGACGAAATTATCTGGACCTGGGTGGCAACGCCCTGCTCGTCGAGGATCGGCTTGTCGCTGTCCGGATTGCTGCTGGCGGGCCGCGTGTAGACCGATTCTCGCGGGGCGATCTCCACCTGCGTCTGGGCCTTGTAATGGCGGGTCGCGAACGACGCAGCCACGAAGGCAAGCCCCGTCACCACCAGAACGAAGACCAGAATCCGCAGCCAGTTGCGTCCCAGGCTGGCGAAGAGCTGCCTAAGATCAACGTCGACGTCTGCGGCCGCGGATTGAACGGACATGCATCCCACTCCGAAACTGGATCAGCATGCACCGTAAACAACTATGGTAACCCAGCCGTTAAGATCACGGTAAGCTTCCGTTAGGATTTTGCCGGGGCCGACAAAAAAATCGATAAAATAGCAAAACCTTGCCTGCTAAAACGCTATTGGCGCGCTCCTTTACCGGCCATTAACCCTAACAGGATGATAACGGACCCGATCCCAGATGTTTGCTGCGACATCGCAGCGGCCAGTCGAAGGTACCTGTCCGGTCATGAAAAGCACTGCTTCCCTGTTTCGCGCACTGCTTGCCGTTTCGATGCTCGCCGGCTGTTCCAGTTACCGGCCGACGCCGGCCGCCTTCCACGAGGTCCTCGAACAGCCCTATCGCCTCGGCGCAGGCGACCGGGTCCGCGTCACTGTGTTCGAACAGGAGGGCCTGACCAACAGCTACAGCGTCGACCAGTCCGGTTATATCTCCTTCCCGCTCGTCGGCGCCATACCGGCACGGGGCCATACCGCGCAGCAGATGGAAAAGGAGATCGCCGACAAATTACGGCAGGGCTATCTGCGCGACCCCGACGTCTCGGTCGAGATCGATCGTTACCGGCCGATCTTCGTCATGGGCGAAGTGGGCGCCGCCGGCCAGTATTCCTACGTGCCCGGCCTGACGGTGCAGAAGGCCATCGCCATTGCCGGGGGCTTCACGCCACGCGCCAACCAGGAGAGCGTCGACATCACCCGCGATATCAACGGCAAGGTGATAACTGGCCGTGTGGTCACCTCCGATCCCCTGCTGCCGGGAGATACCGTCTACGTCCGCGAACGTCTGTTCTGACAGACACCTCGTGGCGGACAAGCTCAGGATCGTCCACTGCTTTCGCTCACCCGTGGGAGGAATTTTCCGGCACGTGCGCGACCTGGCGGAAGCGCAGGTCGCCGCCGGCCACATGGTCGGCATCGTCTGCGACTCGACCACCGGCGGTGAATTCGAGGAGCATCTTTTCGGGCAGATGAAGGACATGCTGGCGCTCGGCGTTCATCGTACGCCAATGCAGCGTCACGTCGGCCCGGGCGACCTCGCCTCGGCCCGGCGCACCTACAGGATCATCAAGGAATTGCGGCCGGACGTGCTGCACGGACATGGCGCCAAGGGTGGCGCCTATGCCCGTCTGTTCGGCTCATTGTTGCGGGTATCAAGGTCTCGCGTAGCCCGCCTCTATTCGCCGCATGGCGGCTCTCTCCACTATGACGAGAACACAGCCACCGGAAAGCTGTTCTTCGCGCTCGAGTATCTCATGGCGCGCTTCACCGATTGCCTGCTGTTCGTCTCCGACTACGAGCGGCGGACCTACCGCAGGAAGGTGGGTGAACCGCCGATCCCGAACACGCTGGTCTACAATGGACTTCGCACCACCGAATTCGAGCCGGTAGCCGCCAGGGCCGATGCGGCTGATTTGCTCTATATTGGCATGATGCGGGACCTCAAGGGCCCGGATATCTTCATCGATGCCCTGGCCGCCGCCGCTCCCCGGCTCGGTCGCGCACCGAGTGCGGTGATGGTCGGCGACGGCGACGACCTGCCCCGCTACCACGCGCAGGTGAAACGCCTCGGGCTTGAAGACAATGTCCGTTTCCTGCCGCCAATGCCGGCCCGGGAGGCCTTTGTGCTGGGGGCGCTCGTCGTCGTTCCTTCGCGCGCGGAAGCCATGCCCTATACCGTGCTGGAGGCACTTGCCGCGGCAAGACCTGTTATCGCGACCTCGGTCGGCGGCATACCGGAGATTTTCGGTTCAAGCTCCCCCGCCCTGATTCGCCCGGATCCGGCCGAGCTCGCCGACAAAATGAGCCAGGCGCTGGGCGACCTTGCCACCTATCGCCGATTGATGCCTGACGAATCCACGCTCAGGGCGCGCTTCGGCGCCGACGTCATGGCCGCCGAAATCGAGAAGGCCTACTTCGCCGCGCTCGAAAGTTAGCTCGGGCCCTTCCAAAGCCACAGGTTGTTTCAAGGGTTTCTTAGCTCTCTTTTGCTAATCACCCTGGGAAGCTTGCGGACTGTTCCATGAACGAGATCGACCCCGCGCACCGCTTTTCATCAGAATCGGTGCGTCACTTCGACGGGCCTGCCGATGGCGACAAGCCCGGCGGCATGAACGACGTTGCCCGGCAGGTCGCGTCGCAATACCGGCGCGATACGATGTCGCCGATCATGGTCAGCGGCGTGCTGCGCATGGTCGAATTCGCGGTGCTGTTCGTCTCGGGGCTCTGCGTCTATTTCTACTATGTCGGATTCTTCAATTATCTCGCCTGGCAATATCCGCTGACGATCGCCGCCGCATCGTTCCTCGCCGTGGTGCTGCTCGATGTCACCGATTGCTACCAGGTGGTGTCCCTGATGCGGCCGCTCGCCAATTTTGGGCGCATCCTGCTGGTCTGGGCCGGCACCTTCGCGCTGATGGCGCTGACGGCATTCGCCATGAAGATGTCGCAAGACTATTCGCGCCTGCTGTTCGGCACCTGGTTCGTCGTCGCCTTCATCTGCCTCTACGGTCTCAGGCTGGTGATGTCGAGGCTGATCCGGCGCTGGGCGCGCGATGGCAGCATGGAACGGCGCGCCGTCATCGTCGGCGGCGGCAAGGCGGCGGAAGTGCTCATCCGCTCGGTGGAAAAGCAGCCTTACAACGACATCCGCATCTGCGGCATCTTCGACGATCGCAACGACAAGCGTTCGCCATCCCTCGTCGCCGGTTATCCCAAGCTCGGCACGATTTCGGAACTGATCGAATTCGCCCGCATTGCCCGCATCGACATGCTGATCGTGTCGTTGCCGCTGACCGCCGAATCGCGCGTGCTGCAATTGCTGAAGAAACTGTGGGTGCTGCCGGTCGACATCCGGCTGTCGGCGCATTCCAACGCGCTGCAATTCCGTCCGCGCGCCTACTCCTACATCGGTTCAGTACCGATGCTCGACATCTTCGACAAGCCGATCAACGATTGGGATTCGGTCGCCAAGCGCGCCTTCGACATCATCTTCAGCCTCATCGGCATCGTCGTGTTCTCGCCTGTGATGCTGGCCGCCGCGATCGCCATCAAGCTCGACAGCAAGGGACCGGTGCTGTTCAAGCAGAAGCGGCATGGCTTCAACAACGAGATCATCGAGGTCTACAAGTTCCGCTCCATGTACACCGACCGGTCGGATCCGACCGCCAAGCAGACGGTGACCAAGAACGATCCGCGCGTCACCCGTGTCGGCCGCTTCATCCGCAAGACCTCTATCGACGAACTGCCGCAGTTCTTCAACTCGCTGCTGGGCTCGCTGTCGCTCATCGGTCCGCGTCCGCACGCCATTGCCGCGCAGTCGCACAACCTGCTCTACAACGAGGTGGTCGACGGCTATTTCGCGCGCCACAAGGTCAAGCCCGGGGTCACCGGCTGGGCGCAGATCAATGGCTGGCGCGGCGAGATGGACACCAATGAAAAGATCCGCATGCGGACGGAATACGACCTCTACTACATCGAGAACTGGTCGCTGCTTTTCGACCTGCGGATCCTGTTCCTGACGCCGGTCCGGCTCTTGAACACGGAAAACGCCTATTGAGCGCGATCAGCCATGATCTGCCGCGTGCGGCGGTCAACGCCAAGCTGATCACGCTGATCTCCTCGAGCGCGGTCGTGCTCGGCATTCTTCTGTCCGGCTTCGTCATCAGCGAGCCGGCGCCTTACGAAATCTACATGGCCGCGCTGATCGCCATCTGGGCGCTGTTCGGCCTGAGGATATCGCGCGCGGCCATGCCGCTTCTGGTGCTGCTGGTGACGATGAACATCGGCGGCATGATTTCCATGACGCAGATGGCGGATCTCGCCAACACCCCGCTTTATCTTGCCGTGTCGGTGTTTCTCGCTTTCAGCGCGGTGTTTTTCGCATCGGTTACGGCCACGCAGCCGAACCTCTACCGGCTGATCTTCAATGCCTATGTCGTTTCAGCGGTGGCGACGTCGCTGCTTGGCATAGCGGGCTATTTCCACGCCTTCCCCGGTGCCGAAATTTTCACCAAATACGACCGCGCCGCCGGCGCCTTCCAGGACCCGAATGTGTTCGGGCCGTTCCTGGTGCTGCCCGGCATCTATCTGCTTTATTTGCTGCTGACGGGCCCAGTCACGCGCATGCCGCTGCTGGCTGTGCCGCTGCTGATCATCAGCGCCGGCATTTTCTTCTCCTTCTCGCGTGGTGCCTGGGGCATGTTCGCGGTCTCGGCCATCCTGCTCACCGGCTGCCTGTTCCTGCAGAGCGCCAGCGGCATGTTCCGGCTCCGGGTGGTGATCATGACGATCGCCGCGCTGTCGCTGCTGGCCATCGCCATCATCGTCATCTTGCAACTGCCCGGTGTGTCGGAGATGTTCTCCAGCCGCGCGCATCTGGAACAGAGCTACGACACCGCACGCCTGGGCCGCTTCGCCCGCTACACGCTCGGTTTCCAGATGGCGATGGAGCACCCATTCGGCATCGGGCCGCTGGTCTTCGGCACGATCTTCGGCGAGGACACACACGACATCTGGCTGAAGATGCTGATGGACTATGGCTGGCTCGGCTTCGTCTCGTTCCTGACGCTGGTCGTCTGGACGATCTCAGCCGGATTTCGCATCCTGCTGCGTGACCGGCCGTGGCAGCCTTACCTCCTGTGCGCCTACGTCGCCTTCATCGGCAATGTCGGGCTCGGCACCTTCATCGACATCGACCACTGGCGCCATATGTATCTGCTGCTCGGCTTAATCTGGGGCGCCATAGCGCTCGAATACCGCCATCAGCGGCTATTGCGGCCGGTATTGCCGGGTCCACCGGCCATCACATCGGCACCGGTACGATTAACGCCGAATTTCGGTTGACCCGAGCCGGGTTATCACGATACATCGCGACCGGTCCGGAGTGTAGCGCAGCCCGGTAGCGCACTTGACTGGGGGTCAAGGGGTCGTCGGTTCGAATCCGGCCACTCCGACCATTTCGAAGCAGGACTTGTCCCCAAAAGTCCGCCCTGCCGCATCACCCAATTTTCGAATCGCGTGTTCCTTTACCCGCCGGCTCTGGATTGGATCCGGCGCTACGCTTGGCACACATCGACCCACTCGGCATCGGTAAGATCGGCCATGCGCTGTGGTACAATCCGGACAGCGGCATTGGTGGCGCCGGCGGCGGGGACGACTTCGTCGAATTGGCGCAGCGAGACGTCGCAATAAACCGGCAGCGGCGACGGCAGGCCGAACGGGCAGACGCCGCCGACCGGATGGCTCGTGGCAGCGACAACCTCTTGCGCGTCCAGCATGCGCGGCTTGCCGCCGAACTGGTCCTTAAACTTGCGGTTGTCGAGCCTGGCGATGCCGCTGGTCACGACCAGCATGGTGCGCTCGCCGACGCGAAGACAGATCGTCTTGGCGATCTGCGCCGGCAACACACCATGCGCCTCCGCCGCCAGCGCCACCGTCGCCGAACTTGATTGCGTGACGACGACCTCGATATCAGGCGCGCGAGCCGCGAAGAAGGCACCGACGGAATCCAGACTCATGTCGAAAAACTCACGGTTCAGACCCGCTGCACGGCCGATGCGTTTGGCGCGGATGGATGCCGCGTATGGACACGTGCGATCTGCAAATCGGCAAGTTCTGCAAATCGGCAAGCCCGGCCTGCAGGCGAACGCCATGGCGTCCACAAGAAACCCGCCAAGCGACCTTGGCGGGTTTCTCGCGCATGCCCTGGCGCCGATTCTATGCCTGAGGCCGGCCTTGTGCGGCCAGCGTCGGTACGGCGGAAGCAATAGGAGCTTCCTGCGGCAGACGAAGCGCGGACGCAATACGACGCAGCTTCGCCGGGTCGGCCGCCCGGCCGCTCTCGATATCCTCGATTTCTTCGACCGAGAGGCCGCAGGTCAGCGAAAGCGCTTCGAGGCTGTACCCGCGCGTTTCCCGCATTGCCCTGAGGGCGTTGTAGTCCGGTCCGATCTCGTTGGCTAATGGTTCGGAGGGGGCGTGGCTTTTTGCATTGTTGGGCATTGGCAACTCCGTTGGCTGAAAGCGTTTGATCAAAATGGGATGTTGCCTGAGACGAGCAGGAAGATGCCCTCTCGCCAGCGATTTGCCAAGCGCCAATCTGGCCGTCACGGCATCGTGACCCGGATGCCCATGGGGCTGCCACGCCCTGTCCCGATCAAGTTGTTTTGAACGCGCGAGCGGGTTTTGCCCGGCAGTTTCGCCCCACCCGTTCGTTATCTCGACGTCGCTGGCGTGAAACCATTCCTTCCGGCCAGCCTTTCCCAAAAGGATACTCCAATGACCCTCAAGACACCTCTCCTCGTGCTCGGCACCATTTCCATGCTTTCCGGCATCGGTGTGGCCAGCGCGCACGCGGCGGACACATTGCGCGTGCGCGGCACGGTGGTCAGTTTCGAGCCGTCGCTGCTGACCGTGAAAACCCGTCAAGGCGACACGGCCGCGATCAAGCTGAAAGACGGCTGGAAGCTTTCAGGCGTCGCCAACGCATCGGTAAAAGACATTAAGCAGGGCGATTTCGTCGGCATCGCCTCCGTCTCCAAGGCTGACGGCGGCAGCGGCGCGCTGGAAGTGGTGGTCTTTCCAGCGGCCTTGAAAGGCACTGGAGAGGGTGATCGCTCTTGGGACCTGGAGCCGAACAGCCGCATGACCAACGGCACCGTCGCGGACGTCACCGACATAAACGGGCGTGCCGTGACGCTGACCTATGACAATGGGCAGACGAAGAATATCTCGATCCCCGACGGAACGCCTGTCGTGACTTTCGCGCCGGCCGCCCCGACCGATCTCGAACCAAGTGCGACGGTCTTCGTTACCGCTCAGCGCGAGGCGGACGGCACGCTGAGTTCCAGCCGCGTCGTGGTCGGAAACAATGGTGTGATCCCGCCCATGTAAGCCAAAGCAGCCGGCTTCGGCCCTGGCGATCATGGGGCAGGAAGCCGGTTCCTGGGAAACAGTTCAGAAACAAGATTCTACAATCGGGAAATACTGACGAAAAAATTCAGGAGCGTAATTCCGTTCGCGGCGGTCGGGATATCGGCCCGATCGATACCTGCTTGCGAAAAAGGAAACGATCCAATGAAGAAATCCCTCCTCTCGGCCCTCGGGCTTGCAGCTGCAATCGCTTTCGCGGTGCCGGTGGTCGGCACGACAAGCGCGGACGCGGCCTCAATGGCAAAGCATCATCACCATCGTCACCACCATCATCACCGTCACCATCATCGCCACCACCATCATCACATGAAGAAGATGGGCAACAAGGCCTAAGCACCCCAACGAGAAGACCAGCCCTGGCTTCTTGTCCAAGGCTGGTTTTCTCCTGGTCACAATGCCAGGCCGGGACTACTGGACAAACCCGGCGATCGCCGCGGAATCGAGCGGCTGTGGCGGATCGATCGATCCGCCTTTCTGCACCGGCAGCACAGCGGTGCCGTGCGCCTCTACGCCGACGCGCTTCGGCCAGATTCCGGAGCGGTATCGCAAACCGCTGACGTCAATGGGAATAGCGGCCGCGCCGGAGGGCGAGCCGCCATTTTCTCTCTGGAAATTCTTGGGTAGCAGTCAGCGCCGGCTGAACAGCAGGCTGGCGACCAGACCGAGTACGACAAGGCCGACCGCTGCGGCCGCCGCCGGATGTTCGCGTGCCGATTTCTCGATCACCCTGCCCTTTTTGCGGATTGCCGGCATGGCATCGCGCAGACGCTCCGCAAGATCCGAATACGTATCAAGAGCAGCATCACGGCCGTCTTCATAGTAAGCGCCACCCCGCTTCGACACTGCCTTGCGCAACGCGGCGAGTTCCCTCGAGAGAGCCGCGACCTGCTTTTCGAGGTCGATGTCCGAAAGGGTCGAAAATGATGCCATCATGCGTTTCCTTGTCTTGCAGAAGGAAACCTAACGCCTCACCCCAAAGCGAGTTCCAGTTTCGAGGCTTTAAAGCGCTTCGCGGCGGTCAGCGCACCTGGTCGAGCAGGCGCTTGCATTCCAGGAGGTCAAACAGCGCTTCCTGCAGCAGCGCGCGGTTGTCACGCGAGAGCTTCGACGCGTCCGGCGCAACCGGACCTTCCTCGTCGCCCTTGCCCAGGCCGAAAAAGCGGCGGCTGGGCTTGACCCTTGGCTGGCCAACCAGTTCGTCATCTCCGCCGCGCGGTTGGGCTGCCGGCGTCAGCGGCACCTGATCGGCCTGCTTGCGCTGCGAGATCGCCTCGACGGCGGCCATGTCGCCATTGCCGATGGCGACCAGGAAATGATTGCCGTTTTCCCGCAGCAGCTTTTGCACGCCCTTGATGGTGTAGCCCTGGTCATAGAGCATATGGCGGATGCCCTTGATCAGTTCGACATCCTGCGGCCGGTAGTAGCGGCGGCCGCCGCCACGCTTCATCGGCTTGATCTGGTTGAAGCGCGTCTCCCAGAAACGCAGCACATGCTGTGGCAGGTCGAGATCTTCAGCGACCTCGCTGATGGTGCGGAAGGCGTCAGGGCTCTTGTCCATGGGCGAAATCCTCACGCTGGCGTGTAGCCCGGAACGGTGCTCCGACGAGATCCCGCTCAACAATGAGAAGAGCTTGTTCCGCAGGTGCGGAATCGATCACAAGCCAGAACACCCATCCGGCCATGCTGCCGAATCGGGCCTTATTTCAGCGGTTTGTGAAGCAATATTCAAGTCCGCCGTTGTCGCGGAGCCGGTTTTCAACCGTGCAATGGACGCTATTTGCCGGCCTTGGCCTTGCTGTTCTGGTGGGAACGCAGGATGCGGTTCTTCAGGACGTTGGACGATTTGAAGGTCATCACCCGGCGCGGCAGGATCGGTACTTCCTCCCCGGTCTTGGGATTGCGCCCGATCCGCTCATTCTTGGAGCGGACATGAAATGTCGCGAAGGACGACAGCTTCACCGTCTCGCCGCGCACGATCGCTTCGCAGATTTCATCCAGCACCGCCTCGACGAGTTCGGCGGATTCAGTGCGCGACAGACCGACCTTTCGGTAGACGGCCTCGGCAAGGTCGGCGCGCGTAAGTGTCTTTCCCCCCATGCGACCGTCCCATCAGCTCAAACATAAAATCGGCACAACAACGGCAGAGCCTAAGTAATTGATCCGGCAAGGTCAAGGACCGAAACCGGACCGTTCTGCACTTACCAGCGAACCAGAACGGCGCCCCAGGTGAAGCCGCCGCCCATCGCCTCCAGGAGCACCAGATCTCCCTTCTTGATGCGGCCGTCGGCGACGGCCACCGACAGCGCCAGCGGTACGGAAGCAGCCGAGGTGTTACCGTGCAAATCGACGGTCACCACCACTTTTTGCTCTGCTATCCCAAGCTTTTTTGCCGAAGCGTCAATAATCCGTTTATTGGCCTGATGGGGCACGAACCAGTCGAGATCGTCGGCGGTAATACCGGCGGTCGAGAAGGTCGCCTCGATGACATCGGTGATCATGCCGACCGCGTGCTTGAAGACCTCGCGGCCCTCCATGCGCAGATGACCGACCGTGCCCGTCGTCGACGGTCCGCCGTCGACGAAAAGCTTTTCCTTGTGCGAGCCGTCGGAACGCAGGCTGGCCGCCAGGACGCCGCGATCGGCGATCGTGCCGGCCCCCTCACCGGCTTCCAGAACGACCGCACCGGCGCCATCGCCGAACAGCACGCAGGTCGAGCGATCGCTCCAGTCGAGGATGCGTGAGAAGGTCTCCGAGCCTATCACCAGCACGCGCTTTGCCAGACCACCGCGGATGTAGAGATCGGCTGTCGTCACCGCATAGACGAAACCCGAGCATACCGCCTGCATGTCGAAGGCAAAACCGTGCTGCATGCCGAGCCGGTTCTGGATCTCGACCGCGGTAGCCGGGAACGTGTTGTTGGGGGTCGAGGTCGCCAGCACGACCAGATCGATGTCGCCCGGGGTCAATCCCGCATCGGCAAGGGCGGCACGCGCCGCGGCCTCGCCCAGCGAAGCCGTCGTCTCGTCATCAGCCGCGATATGGCGCTGGCGGATGCCGGTGCGCTGAGCGATCCACTCGTCGGAGGTCTCGACCATACCTTCAAAATCGGCATTCTTCATGATGCGGCGGGGCAGCGCGGCGCCCGTGCCGCGCACAACTGATCTGATCAAAATTCTTTCCTATTCCCTTGCGTCGGTAACGACGTCGGATTTCCTTGATGTCAGGGCATGCGGGTTGCGCGCATGAAACAGGTCGAGGTCGGCCTCGATGCGATCAAGCAGATTGTTGCGCACCATGTCATAGCCGAGTTCGATCGCCGCGGCGAAACCGTCCGAGTCGGCACCGCCATGGCTTTTGACGACGATGCCGTTCAGCCCCAGGAAGACGCCGCCATTGGAGCGGCCGACATCCATCTTTTCGCGCAGGCGGTCGAAGGCGCCCTTGGCGAAGACATAGCCGATCTTGGCCATCAGGGTGCGGCTCATCGCGGCGCGCAGATAGCCAGCTATCTGGCGCGCGGTGCCTTCCGCCGTCTTGAGAGCAATATTGCCGGCAAAGCCTTCCGTCACCACGACGTCGACCGTGCCCTTGCCGATATCGTCGCCTTCGACAAAGCCATGGTAGTTCATCGAGGCCATATTGGCTTCGCGCAACATGCGTCCCGCCTCCTTGACCTCTTCCTGGCCCTTGATCTCCTCCACGCCGACATTGAGCAGGCCAACCGTGGGTCGGGCGATGCCGAACACGGAACGCGCCATGCCGGTGCCGAGAATGGCAAAATCAATGAGCTGGTGCGCGTCGGCGCCGATGGTGGCGCCGACGTCCAGAACCACGCTTTCGCCGCGCAATGTCGGCCATAATGCCGCGATCGCCGGGCGGTCGATGGTCGCCATGGTGCGCAGGCAGAATTTAGACATCGCCATCAGCGCACCGGTATTGCCGGCGGAGATGCATGCATCCGCAGCGCCCGACTTCACCGCCTCGACCGCCTTCCACATCGACGATTTCCAGCGGCCATGGCGCAGCGCCTGGCTCGGCTTGTCATCCATCCTGACCGCGATCTCGCAGTGGAAGAACTCGGTGACCTCGGCCAATTTGGGGAATTTGGCGAGTTCCGGGCGCACCAGTTCCTCACGTCCGTAGATGACGAAGCGGATGTCGGGACGGCGGGTCGCGACCGTCATGAGCGCCGGAATGACCACGGCTGGTCCGTGATCGCCGCCCATGGCATCGATGGAAATCCTGATCACGCGGTATTCATCTCACGGTTAGGCGGCAAGTCGTTTTAGTGATCGCAAAGGTTCGGCGAAAATAGCGGTTTTAGGCTGTCGCACAACCGACTTTTCCGTCGCGAGCGAGGTTTTCAGGATTTTCGCAGCAAGGATCGCAGTTTTTGCTGAAATTCATTCTCGGCCGGTCCGGTGTCGTCATCGGTGCCAATCGAGGCGCCGGGCTTGCGCGGATACGGATCGATGGCCAAGCCGAAGAACTGTTCGGCAAGTGCCCCGACATCGATGGTGTCGCCCGAAAATGTCTCGGGACTGTCGGGGCCGTCGGCATCGAGCAGGATTTCGCCGCCACCTTCGAATCCCTGCCGTCCGAGTTTGGAGTCCTCGGGCAAGAGCAGCGCCTCGAACGGCTCTTCAACATGCGCTTCGATGGGGTCGAGCGTGACGATGCAGGCCTGGGTAATGTCCGCCTCGACACGGCCGCTGACCTTAACGCCGTTGCGCTTCCATGACGTAACCAGCAGTTCGGCGCGATAGGCTTCGACCGACAGCAGCCCATGGGCCTCGGCAAGTGCCGCGCGCTGCGCGGCATCGGCCTCGATCACAACCGGCAGCCCTTTGTGCGGCAGACGCGCGACATTGGCGAAAAAGGATACCGGACTTTGCATATCCACATTTTTCATCGATCAGCCTCCGTTGGCTACGGGAAACGCCACAGTGCCGGCAACGATCGATTCGGTCGGCTGCGCACTCAGTTGCCGGCTGGCGTCGGCGACATACCCGGCCAAACGTGACGCTTCCGGCCAGCCGCCGGCGTCGGGACGGACATTGCGGGCAAGTGCCGCGGTCAGACCGTCATGGTCGTTTCGTTCCAGCGCATCATCATAGGCGGCGGTGCGGCCATAGAACATCTTTGCCAGCTTCTTCATGCGTTTTGGCACACCCACGTCACCAATGCCCAGTTCCCGCAGCGAATGATCGACGTCGAGAAAGAATTCGTCGATCAGCACCTGCGCGATCTCTTGCGCCACGCCGTCCTCTCCGCGCAAGCGGTGCTGGACCAGGAACATGTGCAGCGAAAGCATCTCGAAACGGCCAAGCGGCGTGTCCGGCACATTCCAGTGGGAATAAAAAACAGTCTGCCGCGCCGCCGCCACGATTTGTGCGTAAAGCGCGTCAGTGATGGCGCGGTTGGCGTGGCGTTCGCGGCCAAAAAGGCGCTGGAACATGGGGATGGTCTCCGGGGACCGTTTGTTGAATTGGCCTTGTTGCATCGGCAAGCAAGCTGGTTTACCGGTTTTGCGGCCCAGCGCAAGTTGCGGCGATATAATGGAGAATTGTTGTTGCGCGCGCTGAATTTCAAGTCGGGTTTCAATTCCAGGGCTGCCGGCGCGATCTCGCTGCTGGCTATCGTAGCGGCGCTGTCGGCATGCCACACCAACAAGATGATCGGCGACCTCAGTCCGAGCGAGACGTTCACGCAAGGCTATGTCCTCGATCAGCAGGCGATCGATTCCGTGCCGGTCGGTTCCAGCCGCGAGCAGGTGCTCCTTGCACTCGGCACGCCGTCGACCACGGCGACTTTCGACAATGAGGCATTTTACTATATTTCGCAGACGCGCAAGCGCTACGTCGCGTTCGACAAGCCGAGGCTGGTCGACCAGAAAGTGCTGGCGGTCTATTTCGGCCCGGACAGCCGCGTCACCCAGATCGCCAATTACGGCTTGAAGGACGGCAAGATCTTCGACTTCATTTCGCGCACCACGCCAACCGGCGGCAAGGACCAGAACTTCCTCAGCCAGATCATCAACGGCGCCAGCAAGCTGGCGCCCGGCATTCCCGGCGGCGGCACCCCCTGATCCCTAGAATCCTGCTTCCCTGACTTTGGGGAACAGAAATGTCTCAGGCGACCAAAAACCCGTGGGAGCGATCCCACGGGTTTTTGTTAACGGGGCCCGGCTTGCCAGTGATGGGGCAAACCCATATCAAACCGTCAGGCTGGGGGATTTGGACATGAGCAGTGACGACCATGCGATGCCGGTTGGCTGGATGGCGACCGGGACACCCGACCGGCAGACGGTGACATCAGACTGGCTTGCCATCGATCCGCCGTCGATCGATGGCGTCACAATCAAGGAAATCAGGCCGGTCGCTACATCCAACGGCTATCTGACCGAGGTCTTTCGGGATGAGTGGGGACTTGATCCATCGCCTGTCGGCCAGGTGTTTCAACGCACGATGTATCCAGGCGCGGTAACCGGCTGGCATGCGCACAGGGTGACGCTGGATCGGCTCTTCTGCTGTGCCGGCAGCGTCCGCATATCGCTCTATGACGGCCGGAAGGCTTCGCCCAGTTTCGGCACGGTGTGGCACAAGATACTCGGCGCGTTGCGGCCGGCGATCGTCATAATCCCGCCAGGCGTGTGGCACGGCGTGACGGCGCTCGGGCCGGAGATCGCCCTGCTGCTCAATCTCGTCGACAAGGCCTATGCCTACGACGCGCCCGACCATTGGCGCCTGCCACCGGACACCGAACAAATCCCCTACAAGCTGGTGTAGCGTGGAAGGATCGCGCTTGTTCGATGCAACAGGGCAGCGCGTGCCGCTCGTCTCGGTGGTGATCGCCACCCACAATCGTCCCGCAGCCTTGCGACAGACGCTGTTCAGCGTCTTGCGCCAGACGCTGCAGGATTTTGAAATTCTGGTGATCGGCGACGACTGTCGCCCTGAGACACCGGCGATCATCGCCGAATTCGCCGATCCGCGCATCTTCTATATCGACCTGCCCGTCAATTTCGGCGAGCAATCCGGCCCCAATAATATCGGTTTTGCCAGGGCGCGCGGCCGGCTTGTCGCCGTGCTCAATCACGACGACCTCTGGTTTCCGGATCATCTGGCGGCAACCACGGGATGGATCGATGCGACCGGCGCGGATGTCGTCATCGCTCGTGGCGCCATCATCGAACCGGTGCGGACGAGAGACGATGCTCTCAAGACCTCGATTTACGGAATGGGCAAAGACGGTTTTTACGATCCCGTCGTCACGGCCGGATACGGATCGGCACAGGTGGTCAGGCGGGCGTCGCTGGACTGGCTCGGCCCCTGGCGGCCTGCCAGCGAATGCTCTTGCGAAAGTTCGCAGGACTGGCTCTTCCGGGCCTGGCGAAAGGGAGCCGTGATCGCGACCATGCCGCACCTGACGGTGCTGAGTATCTTCTCCGGCCAGCGCAGCGGCAGTTATCTCGAAGACACGGCAATGGAGCAGGAGGAACTCATCGACCGCATGCGCATACCTGACGACCTGCGTATCAAGGTTCTTGCCGCAGCGGCGGTGCCGTCTCGCCTGAAGAAATCCAGTTATCTGAAACGAAGGGTTTGGGCTGCATGCGGCATTCATCCGAGATCCGTCGAGTTTCGCCGCAAATACCAACGCGGTGCTTTTGTCTCCATGCTTCGAAAGGTACGCGGCCTGCCGCCCATGCCTGAACGGGAGCCGACCGTGGATGATCTGTTGGCTATGTACCGCAGAGGCAGCAAGCGGGAAGAAACCGGAGAATAGCGGCTGTCGCGCACGCGGCGCCCAGATGCCGGACCAAGCGACCAGTCAGCTGACATGAAAAAACCCGCGGGGATCGCTCCCCGCGGGTTTTTTCAACCGCTCCCGCTCAGCCGTGCGCGAGCACGGCCAGCAACAGGAGCGCCACGATGTTGGTGATCTTGATCGCCGGGTTGACCGCCGGGCCGGCGGTGTCCTTGTAGGGATCACCGACGGTGTCGCCGGTCACCGAAGCCTTGTGTGCCTCGGAGCCCTTGAGGTGCTTGACGCCGTCCTTGTCGGTGAACCCGTCCTCGAACGACTTCTTGGCGTTGTCCCAGGCGCCGCCGCCCGAGGTCATCGAGATGGCGACGAACAGGCCATTGACGATGACGCCGAGCAGCGAGGCGCCGAGCGCGGCGAAGGCGGACGCCTTCGAGCCCGAGATCAGCAGCACGCCGAAATAGACGACGAGCGGCGCCAGCACAGGCAGCAGCGACGGGATGATCATCTCCCGGATCGCCGCCTTGGTCAGGAGATCGACCGCACGCGCATAGTTCGGCTTGGACGTGCCGGCCATGATGCCCGGATCCTCGCGGAACTGCTTGCGCACCTCCTCGACGATGGCGCCCGCCGCGCGGCCGACCGCCGTCATGGCGATGCCGCCGAACAGATAGGGGATCAGGCCACCGAAGATCAGGCCGGCGACGACGTAAGGGTTGGAGAGATCGAAGGAGATTTCGCCCATGCCCTGGAAGTAGGGATATTTGTCGCCATTGGCGGCAAAGAACTTCAGGTCGTTCGAGTAGGCCGCGAAAAGCACCAGCGCGCCGAGGCCGGCCGAACCGATGGCGTAGCCCTTGGTTACCGCCTTGGTGGTGTTGCCGACCGCGTCGAGCGCGTCGGTGGAGTGGCGCACTTCCTTGGGAAGGCCCGCCATTTCGGCAATGCCGCCGGCATTGTCGGTGACCGGGCCGAAGGCGTCGAGCGCCACGATCATGCCGGCGAGGCCGAGCATGGTGGTGACGGCGATCGCCGTGCCGAACAAGCCGCCGAGCTGGTAGGTGGCGATGATGCCGCCGACGATGACGATTGCCGGAAGTGCCGTCGATTCCAGCGAGACCGCGAGGCCCTGGATGACGTTGGTGCCGTGGCCGGTCACCGACGCCTGGGCGATGGAGTTGACCGGGCGCTTGTTGGTGCCGGTGTAGTACTCGGTGATCACCACGATCAACCCGGTCACCACGAGGCCGATCAGGCCGCAGATAAACAGGTTCTTGCCGGTGATCGTCATGCCGGCGACGGTGCCGACATCGCCCCAGCCGAGCGTGGCCGAGGTGGCGACGCCGAGGCCGACGATCGACAGCAGGCCGGTCACGATCAGGCCCTTGTAGAGCGCGCCCATGATCGAGCCGTTGGAGCCGAGCTTGACGAAGAAGGTGCCGACGATCGAGGTCAGGATGCAGGCGCCGCAGATGGCGAGCGGATACAGCATCGCCGCACCGAGGACAGCGGTGCCGCCGAAGAAAATGGCGGCGAGAACCATGGTGGCGACAACCGTCACCGCATAGGTTTCGAACAGGTCGGCGGCCATGCCGGCGCAATCGCCGACATTGTCGCCGACATTGTCGGCGATGGTGGCCGGGTTGCGCGGATCATCCTCCGGAATACCGGCTTCGACCTTGCCGACCAGATCGCCGCCGACATCGGCACCCTTGGTGAAGATGCCGCCGCCGAGACGGGCGAAGATCGAGATCAGCGAGGCGCCGAAGCCGAGCGAGACCAACGAATCGATGACGATACGATCGTTTGGCTGAAGACCCATGAAATGGGTCAGGACGAGATAATAGATGGAAACGCCCAGCAGAGCGAGGCCGGCCACCAGCATGCCGGTGATGGCGCCCGACTTGAAAGCGATGTCGAGGCCGGCGGCGAGGCTGTTGGAAGCCGCTTGCGCGGTGCGTACATTGGCCCGCACCGAAACATGCATGCCGATAAAGCCGGCGGCACCCGACAGAACGGCACCGATCAGGAAGCCGATGGCGGCGGTGATTGACAGCAGCCACCAGGCGAGCACGAGCACGACCACGCCGACGATGGCGATGGTGGTGTATTGGCGCGCCAGATAGGCCTGGGCGCCTTCGCGGATGGCGGCGGAGATTTCCTGCATGCGTGCATTGCCCTGATCGGCCGCGAGGACCGAACGTGTCGCCCAGATGGCGTATAGGATTGAAAGCAGGCCGCAGGCGATGACGGCGGAAATAATGGTCATTGCCGAATTTTCCTCGATTGTTGGCCCAAAAGAACCCCTCCCTGGGCCGTTGAGACAAAGACCGGATTCCGCGCGCGGAATCCGCCTCTTCGCATCGGTGTATGCGAAACAGGGCCGCGAACGTCAAGATATTGTTCGGTTTTTGCCCGGCTTTCGCCCAAAAGACAAAAACCGCGACGGCGGAGCCGAAAGAGCCTTCGATTTAGATCGATTGAAATCGCGCTAGGGAACCATCCAGGGCAAGACCTCCGGTCTCCCCAAGGATTATTCCGCTTCGCGGCCCATCCGGCGCGCCGTATAGCGCTCTACAGCCGACAGTCCGTCATAGATCAGCACGGCAAGGGCGGCCACGATCAGGCCGCCCTGCAGGATGAAGGCGAGATTGTTTGATAGCAGGCCGGCGATGATCACCTCGCCGAGTGTCTTGGCGGCCACCGTCGAGCCGATGGTGGCCGTGGCCAGGCTGATCACCACGGAGAGCCTTATGCCGCCAAGGATGATCGGTGCACTGAGCGGCAACTCGACCTTGGTGAGCCTTTGCCAGCCGGTCATGCCGGCGCCACGCGCCGCCTCGACGACGTTAGCCGGCAGCGTCGTCAACCCGGTCAGTGCGTTCTCGAAGATCGGCAGCAGTCCATAGAGAAACAGCGCGATCAGCGTCGGCTTCTCGCCGAAGCCGACTGCCGGCACGGCGAGCGCCAGCACCGCCACGGGCGGAAAGGTCTGGCCGATGTTGACCAGGCTGCGCGACAACGGCAGAAATTCGGCGCCAGCCGGCCGGGTGACGAGGATGGCGAGCGCCACCGCGACGATGGTGGCGGCGACGGTCGCGATCAACACGGTGCGCAGATGCAGCAGCGTCAGCGTCAGCAGGCTGCCCTGATTGTAGATTACGGGAGCGTTGTTTTCGGTCAGCGGCTTCAGCAACGGCTCGAACCACCCCGGACTGGTGATGAAGGCAACAAGCAACACCACCAGCGCAAGCCTGAGCAGCAGCGGCAGCCAGGCCTTCATGCCGGCCTCGCCGCGCGCTTGACCAGTCCGTCGACGGTGACGCGGCCGATCGGCTGGCCGTCGGCACCCTTCACCGGCAGCGCCGGCCTGCCGGACCAGAGAAGTTCCGCGAGCGCGTCACGCTGGCTGGCGTCACCGGGGATCGCCTCGCCTTCGGCACCGCCCTGCTCCACCGCATCGCGTACCCGCCCCAGCGACAGCAGCCTGAATGGTTTTTCGCTGGCTCCGACCAGGGTTTCGACAAAGCTGCTGGCCGGGTTCGCCAGGATCTCCGCCGGCCTTGCATATTGCACGAGCTTGCCGGCATCCATCACCGCGATCTTGTCCCCCATGTGCACGGCCTCCTCCATGTCATGAGTGACGAGGATGATGGTGGTGCCGAAGCGCTTCTGGATTGCCAGCAGATCTTCTTGCGCCTTGGTACGGATGATCGGGTCGAGTGCGCCGAACGGCTCGTCCATCAACAGCACGTTGGGTTCGGCGGCGAGCGCGCGGGCAACGCCGACGCGCTGCTGCTGGCCGCCGGACAGTTCATGCGGGTAGCGCGGCCCAAATTCCTGGGGGTCGAGTTGGTAGAGCGTCATCAGCTCGTCGACGCGGGACTTGATGCGTGCGTTGTCCCAGCCAAGCAGCACCGGCACGGTAGCGATGTTCTGCGCCACCGTGCGATGCGGAAACAGGCCGTGGCCCTGGATGGCGTAGCCGATGCTGCGGCGCAGTTCGTACCCCGGCACCGATCGATTGTCGGCACCATCGAGCTTGATGACGCCGGCGGTTGGTTCGACCAGCCGGTTGATCATGCGCAGCAGAGTCGTCTTGCCGGAGCCCGAGGTGCCGACAATGACACAGACCGTGCGCGGCTCGACGGCCATCGAGACGTCGTCGACGACAGTGGTCGCGTCATAGCGCTTGGTGATGCCTTCGATTTCGATCATGCCGTTTCAACCCTGCGCTTGGTGGCGGTCATTTCGATCACGGCGTCGAGGATGATGGCGGCGGCAAAGGCGAGTGCCACGGTCGGCACTGCGCCAAGCAGCACCAGGTCCATCGCCGTCTGGCCGACCCCCTGGAAGACGAACACGCCGAAACCGCCGCCGCCGATCAGCGCGGCGATGGTGGCAAGGCCTATATTCTGCACCAGCACAATGCGGATGCCGGTGAGGATCACCGGAAAGGCCAGCGGAAACTCCACACCGAACAGGCGCTGGCGGTCCGTCATGCCCATGCCCCGCGCCGCGTCATTGGCGGCACGCGGCACGCCGGCAAGGCCGACCACGGTGTTGGCCACCACCGGCAGCAGCGAATAGAGGAACAGGGCGACGAAGGCGGGCGCCGTGCCGATGCCCCTGATACCGAGCGCGGCGGCCCCCGGAACGTGGGCCGCGACCCAGCCAAGCGGCGCGATCAGCAGCCCGAACAGCGCGATCGAGGGAATGGTCTGGATGATGTTCAAGACGTTGAGGACGCCGGCCCGCAGGCTCTCGACACGGTGGCACAGGATGCCGAGCGGCAGGCCGACGATCACGGCGGCAAGCAACGAGCCGAGAGCAAGGGTCACATGCTTGGAGCCTTCGGCCCAAAAGCTGTCGGCGCGGTTGGAGTATTCCTTAAGGATCGAGAGGCTGTCCCAGCGTCCCGAAATCAGCAGCAAGCCGATGGCCAGCGCCGCAACGACAAGCACGCCGACGCGCGCCGAGGGCGACAGGTTGAGCCGGGTCAGCACGTCGGCGAGCAACAGCGTGAAGGCGAAGATGAGAATCCAGAAGCCGGATGCCGGCGAGACCCGGGCAAAGGTATTGCCGGCTGGAGTGAGGAATGTGCCGGCGACGCCGATGAGCAGCGCCAGCGCGACAAGCGTCACGACGCTCGCTGCAAGGCGCAAGACGAGCGGCGTTTTGAGGAGTGCGATGATTGCCGCCACGACAACGATTGCGAGCAGCAACGGCCCTATCGCCTGCGGCAGCGCCTCGACGATAGAGCGTACCTGGCCGGGAACGATGCGGTTGGCGCGGAAGGTGGCGAACGGCGCGAGAAACGCGGCGTAAGCAGCGAGTGCAGCGATGACCACGCCGAGCTTATCGAAACGCGGGGGCATAAGGCGCCTCGCCCTGACGTCGCTATCGACGCGTCGCTATTTCAAAAACCCGTTCTTCTTCAAAAAGTCCTCGGCGACGCCCTTGACCGGCTCGCCGCCGACCTGCACGCGGCCGTTCAGCTCCTGCAGCGTGACGAGATCGAGCTTGGCGAAGACCGGCTTCAGCAGCGTTTCGATCTCGGGATGCTCCTTCAGCACCGCCTCGCGGATGATCGGCGCCGGCTGATAGACCGGCTGCACGCCTTTGTCGTCAGTCAGCACCACGAGGCCCGATGGCGCGATGCCCCCGTCGGTGCCGTAGACCATGGCAGCATTGGCGCCGCTGGTCTGGTTGGCGGCGGCCGCGATGGTTGCCGCCGTATCGCCACCAGAGAGGGTGATCAGCTGGTCCGGCTTCAACGTGAAGCCGTAGGTAGTCTGGAAGGCCGGAAGGGCTGCCGCCGAATTGACGAACTCGGCGGAGGCCGCCAGGACCACCTTGCCGCCGCCAGCGACATATTTGCCGAAGTCCGACAGCGTGACGAGCTTGTTCTCGTCCGTCACTTCCTTGCGCAGGGCGATCGCCCAGGTGTTGTTGGCCGGCGCCGGTGACAGCCAGACGATCTTGTTGGCGTCGTAGTCAAGCTTCTTGGCCGTCTCATAGGCCTTGGCGGCATCCTTCCACACGGGATCATCGGCCTTCTCGAAGAAGAAGGCGGCGTTGCCGGTGTATTCGGGATAGATGTCGATCTCACCGGCGGTGATCGCCTTGCGCACCACGGGCGTGCCGCCGAGCTGGATGCGGTCCGTGGTCTTGATGTTGTTGGCGTTGAGGACGAGCTGGATAATGTTGCCGAGCACGCCACCCTCGGTGTCAATCTTCGAGGAGACGACGACCTGAGCGCTCGCGGAAGCCGCCGTGATGGCGAGCGCCATCGCCGCGCTGGCCAGAACCTTGACTGAAAACATTGTGAAACCCCTTGCTGTGAACCGGAATGCGGTGGCCGCATATGAGCATGGCTTCAACGGCCAGTCGGGGCACACGGTTTCATAAGAAGGGGGACCAGCGCAATATTTTTGTTCCGGACGCGCCGATTTGGGCCTGGCGGCAACAGCGGGCTGGCGATTGGCCGCTATCGGGTGAATAATGCCACGAGGGTGGCGGCAAACACGGAGAGCGTGTCATGGCCATACACAAGGTCGGTTATCTCATCGGCAGCCTTGCCCAGGCATCCATCAACCGCAAGCTCGCGAAGGCGCTTGTTCAACTTGCCCCTCCCGAGCTCGAAATGACGGAAATCGGCTTCAAGGATCTGCCTCTCTACAGTTACGACTACGACGCCAATTTCCCGCCGGCCGCCCAGGCTTTCAAAAAGGCGATCGCCTCCGTCCAGGCCGTGCTGTTCGTCACCCCGGAGTATAATCGCTCGATCCCCGGCGGACTGAAGAACGCGATCGACTGGGCCAGCCGCCCCTACGGCAAGAATTCATTCGCGCGCAAACCGTCGGCCGTCATCGGAACATCGCCGGGCGCGATCGCGACCGCTGTCGCCCAACAAAGCCTCCGCAGCGTGCTGAGTTTCTGCAACTCACCGCAGATGAATGCGCCCGAAGCCTATATCCAGTTCACGCCGGGACTGATCACGGATGACGGCGAGGTGACGGTTGAATCCACTGAGGATTTCCTGCGCAATTACATGGCTGAGTTCCATATGTTCATAGCGCGGGTGCTTCAGGTTCTGCCGCCGGACGCATAGCTTTCGAATTCGCGTCAAGCCGGCCGCAAGCTTGTGATCTTCAGCGCGCCGAGTGCCACGAAGCAAAGTGCGGCGACGGGAAAGATCATCCAGTTGAGCATCGTCCAGCCCCAGGCGTTGTAGACCATGCCCGACATCAGCGACGCACAGGCGACGGAGCCGAACAGGACGAAGTCGTGGAAGCCCTGCACCTTGCCCTTTTCGGAAGGGTGGTAGCTGGCCGCCACCATGGCGGTAGCGCCGATGAAGCTGAAATTCCAGCCGAGGCCGAGCAGGATCAGCGCCGTCCAGAACTGCCACAGCGCCAGGCCCGACAAGGCAACGACGGCACAGCCGATCAGCAACAGCAGGCCGATGGCGACGATGCGCTCGGCGCCGAAGCGATGGATCAGCGAGCCGGTGAAGAAGCTTGGCCCGAACATCGCCATGACGTGCCAGGAGATGCCCAGCGTCGCATCGTCCTCCGACAGACCGCAGCCCACCATGGCGAGCGGCGCGCCGGTCATGACGAAACTCATCAGCGCGTAGCTGCCGACGGCGCAGAAGAGCGCCGCGACGAAACGCGGCTTGGTGACGATTTCGGAAAGGGGTCGGGCATCGCCGTCGGCAACGTCCACCTTGCTCGCGGTCCTTGACGGCAAACGAAGGAACGACAGGATGACGGCGCCGACAGCCGCCAGCGGCAGGATCGAGGCGAAGGAACCGGCAAACATGACTGGTGCGAATAATTCGCGCGTGAAGATGACGATCTGCGGCCCGAGGATGGCGGTGATGATGCCACCGGCGAGCACGAAGGAGATGGCGCGGGCCTTGAACGCCGGCGGCGCGTTGTCGGCCGCGGCAAAACGGAACTGCTGGACGAAGGCGCCGCCGACACCGATGACGAGCAGCGCGAACGCGAACAGCCAGAAGCTGCCGTGGAATAAAGCCAGGGTGGCGACCAGCCCGCCGAGCGCGGTGACCACGGTTCCGGTCATGAAACCGCCACGCTGCCCCAGCCAGCGGATAATGGCGGCCGCGGGCAAGGCGCCTAGCGCCACACCGAGATTGAAGCCGGTGATCGGCGCGGTCGCCAGGGATTTGTCGGCGCCGAGCAGATATTGCCCGGCCAGCGCGCCCATGGAAATGGCGATGGGAGCCGCCGAGCCGATGATCGCCTGCGAGGCGGCGAGGATCAGCGCGGTGCGCCGCGCCTCCTTGCCCGCCTCGACGGCGATGGCGGTCACGAAGCGTCCTTGCCGCGTCCCTCGCCACGCACCCGGCGTGACACGCGGTCGAGCACGGCATTGACCAGCTTCGGCTCGTCTTCCTCGTAGAAGGCCTTGGCGATGTCGACATATTCGGTGACGATGACCGCGACAGGAACGTCCTCGCGCTTCATCAGTTCGTAGACGCCCGCGCGCAGAATGGCACGGAGCGTCGAATCGAGGCGCGACAGCGGCCAGTCGTCGGTCAGGGCCTGGCGGATGATCGGATCGATGGTCTTCTGGTTCTCGACGACCCCGGTCAGGATGGCACGAAACCACTGCGCGTCCGCCTCGCGATAGAGCGCGCCGTCGACTTCCTTGCCGAGACGGAACGCCTCGTACTCGGCGGTGATCTCGAACACGCCGCTGCCGGCGACATCCATCTGATAGAGCGCCTGCACGGCGGCCAGACGGGCAGCGCCGCGCTTGTTGGCGTGGCGCACCGCGGGCTGTCCGGGCGAAGCGGGTTCGCTCACGATTGCGCTCCCAGTTGTTCCTTCAACGCGATCATGGTCAGCGCCGCGCGCGCGGCAAAGCCGCCCTTGTCGCCTTCGGAGCGCTTGGCCCGCGTCCACGCCTGCACATCGTTCTCGGTGGTCAGGATACCGTTGCCGATGCAGACCGAGTCCTGCACGGACAGGTCCATGAGCGCACGGCTGGATTCATTGGCGACGATGTCGAAATGATAGGTATCGCCACGGATAATGGTGCCGAGTGCGACAAAGCCGTCATAGCCCGTCCCGCCTTCGGCCATGCCGTCGAGCGCGAAGGTGATCACCGCGGGAATTTCAAGCGAACCGGGAACGGTGACGACGTCGTAAGTCGCGCCCGCTTCGTCGAGCGCGCTTGTCGCGCCATCGAGCAGTGCGTCGGCAAGGTCGTCGTGAAAGCGCGCCTCGATGACGAGGAGGTGAGCCTTCTTCTTGGGACGAATGAACGCCTTGCCGTGTTGGGATGTGCCAGCCATAGATGTCTCCGGAGTCGCCGGTGACTTAGGCCGAAGCCGGTTTGATCGCAAGCGGAAGATTGCCCGACGCGTATCAGATTGCCGTGGGTCGGACTGTCCCGCAGGCGATCAAAGCCCCTCTTTCGCCGCCTCCGCCAGCCGGGCGGCGTAGCGGGCCATGGTATCGATCTCGAGATTGACGCGGTCGCCTGCCTTGCGCTCGCCCCAGGTGGTCACGGTCAGCGAGTGGTGGATCAACAGCACGTCGAAGCGGGTGCCCTCGACCCTGTTGACAGTGAGCGAGGTGCCATCGAGCGCGACGGAGCCTTTCGGCGCGATGAATTTCGCCAGATCGCGCGGCGCTTGCAGTGTGAAGCGCACCGCATCGCCCTCATCCCGGCGTTCAACGATCTCGGCGGTGCCGTCGACATGGCCCGAAACGATGTGGCCGCCAAGCTCGTCGCCGATCTTCAGCGCCCGTTCCAGATTGATCCTGGTGCCGGACTTCCAACCGGACGCCGTGGTCAGCCTGAGCGCCTCCTCCCAGGCCTCGACCTCGAACCAGCGCGCGTTCGAGCCGCTGTCGGGCAAAGCCGTGACCGTCAGGCAGACGCCACCGCAGGAAATCGACGCGCCGATGGCGATGGTCTCGGGATCATAGGCGGTGTCGATGCGCAGTCCCACCCCTTCCCGCAGCGGCTTGATGGCGGCCACGGTGCCGATATCGGTGACAATCCCGGTAAACATCGATCGCTATCCCTGAAAATCCCTGATCCATTCGGCGTAACCGTCTTCGCCGAACCGCATCTCGCGCAGCTTGCGAAAACCCACGGGGACATGGTCAGCGTCGACAGGCGATGCAATGCCATCTTGGCCGATCGCTTCCGGACCCTGGAACAGCACGATGCGGTCCACCAGCCCGTCGGCCAGGAAGGCGCTCGCCACCTTGGCGCCGCCCTCGACCAGCACGCTTGCCATGCCAAGCGCCGCCAGATCCTCGAGCAGCTCCGGCAATGCGACGCCGCCCTCGTGCGTCTCCGTACCGATGAAGCGCACGCCGGCGCGCTCGAGCGCGGCCCGGCGCTGCGGATCGGCCTCCGGGCAAGCCGCCACATAAAGAGGTACGCGATCGACGCCCGACACCAGCTTCGAGCCCTCCGGCAGCCTGATCTGGCGGTCGAGCACGATGCGTGCCGGCGACCGGTTCTCCAGTCCGGGCAAACGCACCGTCAGTGCCGGATCATCTTCCAGCGCCGTGCCGATGCCGACCAGGATGGCGTCCGCCTCGGCGCGCATCAGGTAGACTTCGCGGCGCGCCATGTCGCCTGTTATCGCGACCTGGCCGGCGCCTTCCCTGCCGATCTTGCCGTCGCTGGAAAGCGCAAGCTTCAGAATTACTTCCGGGCGCTTTCTCAGAGAGCGAATCAAATAGCCCGCCATCTGTTCGGCAGCTTCCGTGGCGAGGACCTTTTCGACCACTTCGACACCGGCCTCGCGCAGGATGGCGTAACCCTTGCCGGAGACCCGCGGATCGGGATCACTGGCCGCACCCACGACACGCGCGATGCCGGCACTGACCAGCGCGTTGGCGCAAGGCGGCGTGCGGCCGTGATGGGCGCAAGGCTCGAGCGTGACATAGGCGGTGGCGCCACGCGCGAGTTCGCCGGCCTCGGCAAGCGCCTCGGTCTCGGCGTGCGGCCGGCCGCCGACGGCGGTGACGCCGGTACCGACGATCATCGGCCCGGCCCCATCATCGCGCACGATCAGCGTGCCGACGGAAGGGTTGGTCGAGGTGCGTCCGGCGTTCTTGCGCGATAGCCGCAAGGCCGCGGCCATGAAACGGCGGTCAAGGGCCGCTTGTTCGGCCTCGCTGCGTTGCGGTGCTGCCATGCTCAGCCGGCGTCCTCTTCGCTCTTTTCTTCGTCCCCCTTCAGCTCGCCGAGCAGCTCGTGGAAATCCTTGGCCTCACGGAAATTGCGATAGACCGAGGCGAAGCGCACATAGGCGACATCGTCGAGCGATTTCAACGCATCCATGACCAGCCGGCCGACCTCGCCCGAGGCCACTTCCGTTTCGCCGGAGCTTTCCAGTTGGCGCACGATCCCGGTCACCGCGCGATCGATGCGCTCGGGATCGACATTGCGCTTGCGCACCGCGATCTCGACCGAGCGCAACAGCTTGTCGCGGTCGAACGGCACTTTTCGTCCCGACTTCTTGACCACGACGAGGTCGCGCAACTGCACGCGCTCGAACGTCGTGAAACGGCCGCCGCAATCGGGGCAGACACGCCGCCGGCGGATCGCCGCGCCATCCTCGGCGGGGCGCGAATCCTTCACCTGCGTATCTTCGGACTGGCAATAGGGACAGCGCATGGAGAGCCTTGGGTTCGCGAATCTGGTGGGGTGAAAGGCTTAGAACCTTTCCGGTGCGGATTGAAGCAGTTCCGCTTTTCCACGGCCTGCCGTACCTCAGAGATAGCGAGGCGCGAGGAAGATTGCCAGCACGGCAAGCAGTTGCGCCGGCCAGCCCGCTATGGCGCCACGTCCTTGGTTGGAAAGCCACAAGACGCGCCGAGATTGCGATAGGCCTTTGTAAAACCGTCCATCGGAATGCTGGCGACAGCCTGCTTGCCGAAAGCCACATCGAGCGAGGTAACCTGGCGCATGGCCCGCAGCAGCGCAAGACTGGTCTTGGCCTGGTTGTCGATCGTCCAGCTCGGACGGCCGTTGACGGCGTCATTGGAATAGACAGTCGTCGAAACCTTGACGCCGGGATCGCCGAAAGTCGCCGCGATCTTCTTGCCGGTTAGCAGGCTCTTGTTGTCGATGGTAATCAAGATTGCCGGATAAGCATCGGGCGGCAGCGCGTCGCTGGTCGAGATTGACAATGTCAGCGTGCCCGAATTGCCACTCGCATCGAAGAAGGCTGTGGAAGCCGCGCAGGTCTTGTGCGCGTCCTGGCCGGTGTCGAGCGTATCGACCATGGTCGTCCACCGGCCGAAAGTGCTGGTGGCAGGCATGTCCGCGGCGGGCTGCGTCTGCGCCAAAACGGGGCCGCAGGCGGCCAGCCAACCGAAGGCGCCGAGAGAAGCAAGACAGAAATTGCGCATCATCAATTCTCCGGTTCGATGCGTCACCCGATCAGGGGTGACGCGATGCCGGTGGATAAAAGATGACGCTTCGCGCCCGGTCAACCGAGATAAGGAATCAACCGAGATAGGGATAGAGGGGGAATCGATCGGTCAATGCGACGACCTTGGCCTTGACCGCCGCCTCGACCGCGGCATTGCCTTCGTCGGAATTGGCGACCTTGAGCCCATCCAGCACCTCGGCGATCAGCTTGCCGATCTCGCGGAACTCGGCCTGGCCGAAGCCGCGCGTGGTGCCGGCGGGCGTGCCGAGCCGCACGCCAGAGGTAACGAAGGGCTTCTCCGGATCGAAGGGGATGCCGTTCTTGTTGCAGGTGATGTTGGCGCGGCCAAGGGCCGCCTCGGCGCGCTTGCCGGTGGCGTTCTTGGGCCTGAGATCAACCAGCATCAGGTGGTTGTCGGTGCCGCCGGAGACGATGTCGAGGCCCGTTTCCTTGAGGCTGGAGGCAAGCGCCTTGGCGTTGGCGGCCACGCTTTCGGCATAGACCTTGAAGCTCGGCTTCAACGCTTCGCCGAAGGCTACCGCCTTGGCGGCGATGACATGCATCAGCGGTCCGCCCTGCAGGCCGGGGAACACCGCCGAGTTCATCTTCTTGGCGATATCCTCATCATTGCACAGGATCATGCCGCCGCGCGGGCCGCGCAGCGATTTGTGTGTGGTGGTCGTCACCACATGGGCGTGCGGCAGGGGCGAGGGATGCACACCGCCGGCAACGAGGCCGGCAATGTGCGCCATGTCGACCATCAGATAGGCGCCGACGGCGTCGGCGATCTCGCGAAAACGCTTCCAGTCCCAGATGCGCGAATAGGCTGTGCCGCCGGCCAGGATCAGCTTCGGCTTGGTCTCGTGCGCGGTCTTTTCGATGGCGTCCATGTCAAGCAGATGGTCGTCCTTGCGCACGCCATAGGAGACGACCTTGAACCACTTGCCGCTCATGTTGACCGGCGAGCCATGGGTGAGATGTCCGCCGGAATTGAGGTCGAGGCCCATGAAAGTGTCGCCGGGCTGCAGCAGCGCCAGGAACACCGCCTGGTTCATCTGGCTGCCGGAATTCGGCTGGACGTTGGCGAAGTTACAACCGAACAGTTTTTTCGCACGCTCGATGGCCAGTTCCTCGGCCACGTCGACGAACTGGCAGCCGCCATAGTAGCGCTTGCCCGGATAGCCCTCGGCATATTTGTTGGTCATGATCGACCCCTGCGCCTCGAGCACGGCGCGCGAGACGATGTTTTCGGAGGCGATCAGTTCGATCTCGTGGCGCTGGCGACCGAGCTCGTTGCGGATGGCGCCGAAGATCTCCGGATCGGCATCTTCCAAAGTGGTTTCGAAGAAGGATTCGAATTTGTTGGACGCCGCCGCTGCTGTTGCCATGGCCTGAGTTCCCCTAGGGTTGGAAGGGCAAATTCGTGCACGCCGTCGTCCCGAACCACTCAACGGCCTTGGGCGACATGCATTGCGTTCGCCGGGCCATTAACACAGTTGTTTTGGGCTCGCCACGTTTGCAGCGCGAAATTTGCTGGCCGGTTTGCGCCAACGGATCGCGGCGGATCGCTATTTCCTGTCCCGCCGCTGCTTCAACAAGGCCTCGGTCAAGGTGATTTCAGAAAACAGCGCGCGCATCGTGTGATCGTTGATCTCCTGGCTGCGGAACATGGCGCGCAGCGCGGAGCGCTCGGCTTCGATGCCGGCCACCCTGAGTTCCAGTTCCAGCCTGCCGGCCTCGCGAGCCTCGGCACGGGCCTCGTCGGCTTCGTCCGAAGCCGCGATGCGTCTACGGTAACCTGCCACGATGCTGTCGGCGACGGCGAGCCGGGCCTGGACCGCTTCGCCCTCGCCCGCCTCATTGGCGATGCTCTCGATCCTGGCAATCGCCGCATTGGCGGCGCCGACGCGCGCACGGCGCTCTTCAGCCGCCGCCGGATCCTGGCCCGGCTCGACCAGCCCCCGCGCGACCCTGGGCAAGGCAAGGCCGGCGATCAGAAGCGAGCAGATGATGACGCCGGCGGCAAGGAAGATCACCACATCGCGTGCCGGAAAGGGAGAGCCGTCCTGCAAAGCGAGCGGCAATGACAGGATGCCCGCCAATGTGATGGCGCCGCGCACGCCGGCCACGGAGCCGGCAAGCCGGACGCGAAATCCGAACGGCTCGGACTCGCGTTTGCCGATGCGCGCCGCGATCGCCTGGGCGATGTCGCCGACCCAGATCCACAGGAAGCGCAGTCCGATCAGGCAGAGCGTCAGGATCAGCACCGTCGCCACCGGCTCGATCAGCCAATGGCGGCTGGACAGTTCCGGTGGGACCTTGCGGATGATGTCGGGAAGCTGCAGGCCGAGCAGGATGAACAGAGCGCCGTTGAAGACGAAGGTGAGCGTCGCCCAAAGCGACAGGGTCTGCATGCGCGCCGACACGCCGAGGAAGCGGTACATGCCAGAAGCCCCGGTCAGCAGGCCGGCGGTGACCGCCGCCAGGATGCCCGAGGCGCCGACATGCTCGGCGCCGAGATAGGCGACGAAAGGCAGCAGGACCATGACGAGAACCTGCGCCTCGGCCGGCACGCCGCCGATGCGGTTGAGCAGTTGCAGCGCCTTGGCGGCGATGAACAGCGCCGCGACACCGGCCAGGATGCCGGCGGCGACGGCGTAGAGGAAGCTGAGCGAGGCTCCCGCGAAGGAGAAGCTGCCGGTCAATGCCGCCGCCACCGCAAAGCGGAACATGACCAGGCCCGACGCGTCGTTGAGCAGCGACTCGCCCTCCAATATGTGCATCAGCCGGGACGGAACCACATTCCTGTCGACGATCGCGGACACAGCCACGGCGTCGGTCGGCGACAGAACGGCAGCCAGCGCGAATGCGACGACGAGCGGAATGCTCGGCACCAGCCAATGCAAGGCATAGCCGAAGCCGACAATGGTGAAGAAGACGAGCCCGATGGCGAGATCGAGTATGGGTCCGCGCAAGGCGACGAGTTCGCGTTTGGGCGCCGCGAAGGCGTCGCCGAACAGGAGCGGCGGGATGAAGACCAGCAGAAAAAGCTCCGGATCTATCTCGACATGCAGGCGCTTGGCCGGCCAGGCAAGGGCCGCGCCGATGGCGATCTGCAGCACCGGCAGCGGCACCCGAACCAGCCGGACGAGCGCGCCCGACAGCGCGACGAAGACGAGCACGACGAGAATGAAGATGGCGACGTCCATGGCATGATCCCGGCTGTTTGTCGACCATCGCCAATCGCCCGAGCTTCGTCCAGCCGGCCGAATGAGTGGATCTGACGGCGTCCGCAACAAAAAAGCCGCCCCTGAGAGCGGCTTTTTAAAAAAAAATCAGCTCGTTACAGCGAAGACGTGATCTGCAGCTCGCTGTTGCCGTCTAGCGCATAGACGTCGTCGCGGAACTGGACGACGCCGGGTCCTGTCGACCAGGCCGAGAGATAGAGGAAATGCACCGGCACCGGGTTGGTCACCTGGATCGGCGTGTTCTGGCCGGTCTTGATGGCCGCCTCGAAATGCTGGCGATCCCAGCCGGGCGTGTCGCGCAGGATCCAGGTGACGAGATCGCGCACGTTCTGGACACGCACGCAGCCCGATGAATCGAAGCGCATCATCTTGCCGAACAGGCTCTGCTGCGGCGTGTCGTGCATGTAGACGCCGTCCGGGCTCGGGAAATTGATCTTGACCGACGCCATGGCGTTTTCCGAACCGGGATCCTGGCGGAAACGGTACTTGGCCGCATCGTCCGTCGACCAGTCCACATTCATCGGATCGACTTCGCTGCCATCGGGCGCGAACAGGCGGATATGGCTGTTCTTGAGATAATCGGGATCCTTCCGCATCAACGGAATGATGTCCTTGCGCACAATCGAAACGGGGGCGTTCCAGTACGGATTGACGATGATCTCGTTGATCTTGGAATTGACGATCGGCGTCTGGCGATCGATCTTGCCGACGATCGCGGTGTGGCGAAGCACGACGCGGTCGTTCTCGACCGCTTCGATCTGCGCCGCCGGAATGTCGACCAGCACATAACGGCTGCCCAGCGTGCCGGCCTTTTCCTTCAGCCGCTGCAGATTGGTCTGCAACTGGCCGAGCCGGATCTGCGCCGAAACGTTCATCGCGGCGTAGGTGTATTTACCCATCGAGCCGTCAGCCGGCAGGCCGTGGCGCAACTGGAAGCGCTTGACCGCCGAGTCAACATAGGAATCGAACGCTGTCGAAATGCCGGCGCTCTGCGACAGGTCGCCCGCAACCATCAGGCGCTTGCGCAGCGGCACCACGTCCGGATCGTCGACGCCGAGTTGCAGCTTCTTGGTCGCGGGAACGTCCGTCCAACCGCCCTGCCCGACAATGTTCTGATACTGCGCGACCGCCTGCTCGGTGAAGGCGACGGTCTGGGGACTGAAGATGGGCAGCGTCGAGGCCACCTTGCCGCCTTCGCTGGCGCGGGCATCGAACTGATCGTCCCAGTTGCCGCGGGCCGAGGATTTCAGGATATCCCCGATCACATCCTGCGCATTCGCACGCCCAGCCATCACGGCGGCGGCGAGCGCGGAGGCTCCGGAAAGGAAAAAGCGGCGGCTGGTTCTCATGGACGTTCCAGACATTCTTGTAGCGGTTCGATCACTTGCTGCGTCGACCATCGCGCGATCTCGCCCGCACTCTAAAATCGGCAATCTTAACAATTAGCCAACCATGGTCCGTATCACATTGGCGACCAAGGCAAGGGGCGCGACACGGTTGCGGGTGGACGCATGGTCTTCACCACAGCATCACTGCCGCTCTCGGTTCCATTGGAATATGGCGGCAACGTGGCCTTGGCCCGTAATTTGCTTTGGCCGAACGCGCGAAAAGAAAAGACCGGTGCTTTTCGGCACCGGCCCTGACTGGAGGTCGCTGTTTCGGCCACGCTTCTGCGGCGGGGCTCCGTTTCCAGGATGCTCTTACATCCGGTAGGCAATCGTGTCGTTCCAGAAGCGGTCGAGGCGCTGCAAAGCGCGGTTCATCTGCTTGAACTCGTCGGTGTTGATGCCGCCGACCTGTTCGATCGAGCCGACATGGCGCTCATAGAGACCGGCAACCACGTCTGCCACTTCATTGCCTTTCGGCGTCAGCGAGACACGGACCGAACGGCGGTCGATGCGCGAGCGCTGGTGATTGATGAAGCCGAGATCGACCAGCTTCTTCAGATTGTAGGAAACGTTGGAGCCGAGATAATAGCCACGCGAGCGCAGTTCGCCGGCGGTCAGCTCGGAATTGCCGATGTTGAAGAGCAGCAGCGCCTGGATGGCGTTGATGTCGGAGCGGCCGTTGCGGTCGAATTCGTCCTTGATGACATCAAGCAGACGACGGTGCAGGCGCTCGACCAGCTGCAGCGATTCCATGTACAGGGAACGGATAGCCTCGCGGCGATCGTCAGAAACGTTGGCGGTCTTCGCCGCCGGACGCGAATTGATCATTGTCTTTGCCTCTCGTTTGTCGCCTTGGTGATTTTTTGTTTTTCACCTTGATCGCGACACTATCGAATACTCATAAAATTCGACTTAAACGCTAGGGCTAACAAGAGCTTACCGGTAAGAGGTTTCGCAAGACGCTTAACGAAGGGTCACCCGAGCAAGGATGATTAACCTAAAGATTTAGGCAATGATCGCCGCGCCGGATTCAGGCGGTCGCCAGGTCGTCAACGCGTACAAGGGCTTGCAGCATGTCGCGGCGAATAGGATTCGCCCGACCTGCCGCAGGCTTCTGATTTTATGGATGTCGTTGTCCCGCAACCGAGGACACTTCGGGGCGACATGCATTAGTGCCGTGCCGGTCGTTTCTGCAGGTAGATGACGACGCGAAAGACGATATAGAGCAGCGCCACGCAGGCATGCGAGACGATAATCAGCAGACGATGGCCGAAAAGCTCGGGAAAGCCGGCATACATGACCGTCTCCGTGACCGCGCAGATGAACCAGATCACCGGACCCCAGGACGCCAGCATCCACAACCCCGCCGCAGCGAAGGGAAAGAACACGGCGAGCATCACCGCCGCGACCTGCCAATGCACCGGCATAAGGTCGAACCGCCACAGCGAGCCCGGATAGAAGCCGATCAGCTTGATCCAGTAGAGGATGCCGAACAGCAGGCAGTAACCCGCGATGACGCGCTGGAACCAGGCGAAGATCACCTCGACCGTCGAGGGCTGCAGGATGACGCGTCTCGATGTCACTTCGCTCACAACTCGAGCTCCCGATCGCCGAGCGGGGCAAAATAGGCCTCGACATCCGCCTCGCTGACCGCATCGATCGCTGCCGGCCGCCATTGCGGCTTCGAGCCCTTGTCGATGATGGCGGCGCGGATGCCTTCGTAGAAATCGTGGCCGGCCAGCATCCGGTTCAGGATGCGGAACTCCATCCTCATGCAGTCGTCCATCGACAATGTCTGCCCGGCGCTGATCTGTCGCCAGGCGACGCGAAGGCTGGTCGGCGAGCGCGTGCGGATCGTTGCCAGCGTCCCGGTGGCGAATTCGTCATTGCCCGCGCGGTCCAGGCTGTCGATCAGATCCGGCAGCGACGGTTGGGCGAAATGGCGGGAGATCGCCTCCAGGATCGGCCTGTCGGTCTCCCGCTTGGCCGGAACAAAGAAACCGCGCAGCACCGATTCCGGATCGCCCGTCAGCGCCAGCCGATCGAGGAAGCTTGCCTGGTCTTCAGCCTTGATGGTGTGGGTGGCCAGCCCAGACCACAGCGCATCGCCATAACGAATGCGGTTCCCGGTCAGCGCCAGGTACATGCCGAAGGAACCGCCAAGGTCGGGCAGCAGATGACTGGCGCCGACATCCGGGAAAAAGCCGATGCCGACCTCCGGCATGGCGAACTGGGCATTCTCGGTCATCACCCGGTGCGAACCGTGGAAGGAAATGCCGACCCCGCCGCCCATCACGATACCGTCGATGAGCGCCACATAGGGCTTCTTGAAACGCGCGATGTAGGCGTTGAGGCGATACTCGTCGGCGAAAAATTCGACCGGTGGGTTTCCAGCCCGGCCGGCTTCGTAGATGTGCAGGATATCGCCCCCGGCCGAAAACGCCCTGCCCTCGGCCTTGACCACGACGACATCCACACCCTCGTCGCGCTCCCAAGACCGCAGGGCCTTGCCCAGCGCCTTGATCATGCGATGGGTGACGGCGTTGAGCGCCTGCGGCCGCGTCAGCGTGACGACCCCGGCCCTGCCCAACCTTTCGAAGCGAATTTCGTCGCCTCCACCAAAATCCATCGCCAGAGAATCCTTGTTCCCGCGCCTGCGGGACTGAAGTGCTAAAGGCGGCACATGGGTGCGTCAATGGCTGCAGCTTGGCCGCCTCGATCTTGGCGGCTAGCGGTCGCCGATGCTAGACATTGGTGGCCGGTACGACAGGCCGAGAGCAGGATAGTTAGCCATGCCGCAATTTTTGCGCTTTGCCTTTGTTCTGAGTTGCCTGCCGTTTTTGTGGGCAACCAATGTCCCCGCGGGGGCAGCCGACCTTGGCGACCTTTACCACTCGCAGACCATTGTCACCGGCCAGGGTGAAGAAAATCGTCAGCTCGGCTTCAGGACCTGCCTCGACAAGGTGCTCGTCCGTGTTTCGGGCGATCAGCGGCTGCTTGCCAGACGCGAAATGGACGCGCTGCGCGACAAGGCCGGCAGCTTTGTCGACTGGTTCCGCTACCATGACCGGATGGAGGGCATTCCGATCCATGACGAGCAAGGGACGCATGACCGGCCGCACGATCTCACCTGCTTCTACAAGCCTGATGTGATCGACAGGCTGCTGGCGTCGCTCGGCAGCAGGCCCTGGCTTGGCGAGCGGCCGACACTCACCGTCTTCCTCACGACCGAACAAGGCGCGCGGCATTTCATGCTGAGCGCCGAGGAAGGGCGTGGCGAGACGATGCGCGAATCCTTCGTCAATGCCAGCGGGCCGATGCTGATGCATGTCGCGTTTCCCAAGGCCGCGCAACTTGCCGGCTTGGGCGAAGAAGCGCTGCGCGCGACGGACATGGCAAGGCTGGATCGAGTGGCCAAGCAAGCCGGAGGCGACCGAGCGCTCGCCGGCAGCATCGTGTGGAGCGACAAGGAACTGGGCTGGGTCGCCGATTGGCGACTGGCCGATCACGGCAAGACCTATCGTTGGCAGGTGCGCGGTGTCAGCTTCGACGAGGCGTTCCGCGTGGCAATCGGAGGCGCGGCACAGATCCTTTCGGGCAACGGGCAGCCCTGAACCAACAGGCGTGGTGGGATAGTGCTGTGGCGGCTTTCGGCACTGGCACAAACGTGTCGCATTGGTCAGCACCAAAAGCTCGTGGTAAAAGCCGCCGATCCGGAGTTTTGGCCATGAACAAATTCACCCCAGCAAAAGCTGCCGGCGCGCGCAGCGTCGACGATGTCACCGGCAGCCGCCGCCTGCGCCGCATGCGCAAGGCCGACTGGTCGCGCCGGCTCGTGCAGGAGAACAGGCTTTCGGTGGACGACCTGATCTGGCCGATCTTCGTCGTCGAGGGCAGGAATGTCCGGGAGCCGATTGCCGCCATGCCCGGCGTCTTCCGGCTGTCGGTCGACCTTGCCGTCAAGGAGGCCGAACGCGCGGCCAAGCTCGGCATCCCCGCTCTTGCCACCTTTCCCAATGTCGATCTCGGCCTGCGCGACCAGACGGGGTCCCACATCCTCGACCCGGAAAATATCATCAACTGCGCCACGCGCGCCATCAAGGACGCGGTGCCCGAGATCGGCATCATCACCGACGCCGCACTCGACCCGTTCACCAGCCATGGCCATGACGGCATCCTGCGCGACGGCATCATCGTCAATGACGAGACGGTCGAACAGGTCGCCGCGGCGGCCGTCATCCAGGCGGCGGCCGGCGCCGACATCATCGCGCCGTCCGACATGATGGACGGCCGCATCGGCGCCATCCGCGACGCGCTCGACGCCAACGGTTTCCAGGACGTGGCGATCATGTCCTACGCCACAAAATTCGCGTCGGCCTTCTACGGCCCCTATCGCGAAGCGGTCGGCACCGCCGGTCTGCTCAAGGGCGACAAGAAGACCTATTACATCGACCACGCCAATTCGGACGAGGCGGTGCGCGAGGCCGAACAGGACCTCGCCGAGGGCGCAGACATGCTGATGGTCAAGCCCGGCCTGCCCTATCTCGACATCATCCGCCGGCTGAAGGACGAATTCCAGATGCCGACCTTCGCCTACCAGGTCTCGGGCGAATATTCGATGATCAAGGCGGCTGATTCCAATGGCTGGATCGATGGTGAGAAGGCGATGCTGGAGTCGTTGCTGGCCTTCAAGCGCGCCGGCTGCGACGGCATCCTGACCTATTTCGCGCCCGAAGTGGCTGTGATGCTGAAGGGGTAGCCCGACTTCCCGGGCAAGGCACTTCAGTAGAGTCACCACTCTTTCGACTGGTCGGCGGTTCTATCGAAAACCCGCTGACAAAAACCGGCAGCTGCAGCTATGATGGAAGCACGGCCGGAGGCGGCCGGCAGCCCGCACCTCGGCCCAAGAGGTATGGCGAACGCCTCCCGATGATGCTTCCTGACCCGTTTCACCCGTCGGGCGAAGGCGTCGGCAATGCGGGCACTGACGAAGGCTTCGCCGTGACCCGAGGAAACGGACATGCTTGCCTATCGCGACGCCAAGACGATGGCGAAAGCCATGCGGGAGGCGCTTGCCGCCCGCGACCTGACGATCAGCCACAGCGAGGCCCTTGAGATCGTCGCGCGCCAGTTTGGACTGGCGAGCTGGAATATCCTGTCGGCAAAAATCGAAGCGCCGCCAGCCGGCCAGGGCAAGATCGTGTTTGAACGGACGGCGCCGATCGTGCGCATCTTCGACGTTGCCAAGGCGCACGAATTCTACCTCGGCTTCCTCGGCTTCACCGTGGACTGGGAGCACCGCTACGGGGAAAATTTCCCTCTCTACACCCAAATCTCGCGCGACAACCTTGTCCTGCACCTGTCCGAACATGCGGGCGACGCGACGCCGGGCGGCAACATGGTCGTCTATATCAAGGGCATCCGCGACTTCCAGAAAGAGCTTGCCGGCAAGGACTACCGCTACATGAAGCCCGGCCTGGAGCATGAAGACGGCCGGCTGACGGTCGAGGTCATAGACCCGTTCAGCAATCACATCCGCTTCATGGAACTGAACGGCCAATGAGGCGGTGGCCGTAGCCTGCCGCTAGATTCGGACACACCTTTTTCCGACTCGAAAAACCGCTTGCAATTTAAAATCAGTTTGCTAGAAGGAACCACTTGCAAAATACAACTGGTTCTCAAGGAGGAGGTCCTCATGTCCAAACTTCGCGTCAACGCTTTCAGCCTGTCGCTTGACGGCTATGGCGCCGGTCCCGATCAGAGCCTTGAAAATCCGCTCGGTGTCGGCGGACCGGCCCTGCACAAATGGGCTTTCAGCACCCGCACCTTCCGCAAGATGTTTGGCCAGGAAGGCGGCGAGACAGGCGTTGACGAAGACTTTGCGGCGCGCAGCTTCGAGAATGTCGGCGCCTGGATCCTCGGCCGCAACATGTTCGGGCCGATCCGGGGCGAGTGGCCTGACGACAGTTGGAAGGGTTGGTGGGGCGACAATCCGCCCTATCACGTCCCGACCTTCGTGCTGACTCATTACAAGCGCGATCCCATCGTGATGGAAGGCGGCACGACTTTTTATTTCGTAACCGACGGCATCCATTCGGCTCTCGAACAGGCCAAAGCGGCCGCGTCAGGCAAGGATGTGCGGGTCGGCGGCGGCGTCTCCACCATCCGGCAGTATCTGCAGGAAAAGCTGATCGACGAGATGCACCTGGCGATCTCGCCGGTGCTGCTTGGCAGAGGCGAGAACCTTTTTGCGGGCCTCGACATGCTGAATCTTGGCTACCAGTGCAGCGAACAGGTTGCGACGGCACTGGCCACGCACGTCGTCATCAAACGGGCGTAAGGTGGAGAAACCCTCGACGAAAGCCCATTTCTCCCCGTCACTATACGGGGAGAAAGACAAAACTCTCGCTCAATACTTCTCCGGCACGTAAAGCTCGCGCGGCAGCACCTGGCGCTCGTATTCCGGGTTGAAGACGCGCTCCGGCAGCGTGATCTCCTCGTGCGGCACCTCTTCATACGGCAGCTGCTTGAGCAGATGGTCGATGCAGTTCAGCCGCGCGCGCTTCTTGTCGTTACCCTCGACGATGAACCAGGGCGCCTCGGGAATGTTGGTGCGGGCGAAGGTCTCCTCCTTGGCCTTGGTGTAGTGTTCCCAGCGCACCCGCGACTGCAGGTCCATCGGCGACAGCTTCCACTGTTTCATCGGGTCGTGGATCCGCATCAGAAAGCGCATTTGCTGTTCCTCGTCGGTGATCGAGAACCAATATTTGACCACGGTGATGCCCGAGCGCACCAGCATGCGCTCGAACTCCGGCACGTCATGGAAGAACTCCTCGACCTGCTCGGGGCTGGCAAAACCCATTACCCGTTCGACGCCGGAGCGGTTGTACCAGGAGCGGTCGAGCAAAACGATCTCGCCGCCTGCCGGCAAATGCGGGACATAGCGCTGGAAATACCATTGCGACTTCTCGCGTTCGGTCGGAGCCGGAAGCGCCACGACGCGGCAGATACGCGGATTGAGCCGCTGTGTGATGCGCTTGATGACGCCGCCCTTGCCAGCGGAGTCGCGGCCCTCGAATATCACCACCAGTTTCTTCTTGTGGTAGGCGACCCAGGATTGCAGCTTGATCAATTCGGACTGGAGGCTGATCAGGTCGCGAAAATACTGCATGCGATCGATCGAAGGCGGATGCGAGTTCTTGTAGATCTTGGCGATCTCCATCGAGAGGGCCGGCTCCGACATTTCGAGCTCATAGTCCTCGTCGAGCGTGTCGGCGAGCTCGGCTTCAAGCCAGTCCTTGGCAGGGGAATTCTGTTTCAGCTCGGTCATATCAACTGCTCCGCTTGCAAGCCCTGTCGGTTACCACTGGGCGCTCCAATTGCTGGCCAATGGAAACACCTGAGCCGACTTCAATATAGGCCGGCAGTGACGGTTTTATTGCAGCACAGGCGCAATTGCCGGCGTTGCAAATTCCGCAATGTGCGATCGATCGACCGTCGTCGCATGGCGACAAGCCGGCCGAATTGTCCTACAAATGCGCGGTCGCCTTCCAGGCCTGCCTTGCCGGCACGCCTCTTCAACAAAATCGTGAGGATCTGACATGGAATACCGCACCCTTGGCCGTTCCGGCCTGAAGGTTTCGACACTGACGCTTGGCACCATGACATTCGGCGGCGCCGGGCCCTTCGCCGCGGTCGGCAACAGCGATCTCGCCGAAGCCAAGCGGATGATCGATATGTGCATCGATGCCGGCATCAACCTCATCGACACCGCCAATGTCTATTCCAACGGCCTCTCCGAAGAGATCATAGGCGAAGCTCTCGGCGGCAAGCGCAAGAACGATGTGCTGATCGCGTCCAAGGCGCGGATGCGGATCGGCAAGGGCCCGAACGACGAGGGCCTGTCGCGCCATCATCTGATCCGTGAATGCGAGAGCAGCCTGAAGCGCTTGAAGACCGATGTCATCGACATCTATTTCGTCCACCAATGGGACGGCCTCACTCCGCTCGAGGAGACCGTTGCCGCCCTCGACAGTTTGGTCAGCCAGGGCAAGGTGCGCTACATCGGCTGCTCCAACTATTCCGGCTGGCAGGTGATGAAGGCGCTTTCCATCAGCGACAGCCGTCACCAGCAACGCTTCGTCACCCAGCAGATCCACTATACGCTGGAAGCGCGCGAGGCCGAGTACGAGCTCTTGCCGATCTCGGTCGACCAGGGGCTGGGCGTTTTGGTCTGGAGCCCGCTCGCCGGCGGCCTGCTGTCGGGCAAATACCGCCGCGACAGCCCGACCGCTCGCCAGCTTGCCGGCTGGTCCGAGCCGCCGATCCGCGACGAGGACCGGCTGTGGCGGATTGTCGATGTGCTGGTCGAGATCGGCAAGGATCGTGGCGTCTCGGCGGCGCAGGTGGCGCTCGCCTGGCTGCTCGGACGCCCTGCCGTCTCCTCGCTGGTGATCGGTGCCCGCAACGACGTTCAGCTCAAGGACAACCTTGCGGCGGCGGCCCTGAAGCTCGGCACCGAAGAACGCCAGCGCCTCGACGCGGTCAGCCGGCCGGCTCTGCTCTACCCCTACTGGCACCAGCAACTGACAGCGAAGGATCGCTTCGGCCCCGCCGACCTGGTTCTCGACCGCAGCGATATCTGATCGGCGTCAGGCCGAGAGCAGAGCTAGCCGCCGATAAACCGCCAGAGTTCAGGATCGGGTTCGATCTGGCCGCCGAGCACGAAATATTTGTAGAGGACCAGCAAGGAGATCGCATGCTCGTCCCGTTCATTGGAGAATTTGCGGCAATAGGCATTGGCTGCGGCGATGATGCGCTCCGCCGCGGCCGGGTGCGCTTCGAAATAGCGCACTTTTTCGCCGAGATCGGCAAAATCCGGGTCGAGCGGCGCATAGTGGACACCGGCCTCGAGCTGGCTCTCGCCAAACCATGTTTCGTAGGTCGGCGGCGGCATCAGACAGAGCGAGTTGGAATTCATGATCCATTTGAGGTTGGTCGCCACGTCATTGCCCTCCAGCGAGACGATGTAGCGATAGCGCAGGTGCTGGCTGATGCTGAGGAAAGGCTTGCTGTACTTAGCCGGTGCGCTGCGCTTGTGCGAACCGGCATCGCAGAACGGCAAGTCGCGCGCGACATCCAGGAACCGTGTCCTGATCGGGTTGTTGAGGTCGCCGCGCCAGACCACGGCAGGGCGCTTGTCGGCGAAGGCGACGGTATCGAGGGGCATGTGGAAGTGGCGGAATTTGTTGAACTTCATGACGACGGCATTGCCGTTGTCGGCGCGGATCGGCCGGTCCTTGACGAGGGTCGGCAGCTTGGGCACGCCGATGACATCACCGAACTTCAGGTCGATGAGCAATGATGGATCGAAATAGCGGGCAAATTCCTTCAGGTCGTAATAGTACATGCTCGGTTCAAACGGTATCTTGTCGATGCGCACAGCATCCGGGCCTGGTGTAAAAGCGTCCTGCAGCTTGTTGTAGTGATTCAGTCGCCGGCGCACGGCCTCGTCCGAGAGCCTGGCCTGCTGCAGGCGGCTGGCCAATCGCCGCCGGAAGATCGCCTGGGGCGCGATATCGCGCATGACGTTCCGCGCATAGTAGAAGACCTTTGCCGTCGTTCGTTGGAGGGTGGCCATGGACTCTTTTGATCAAAGATAAACGCGGTTGAACAAGTGAAGGTCGGGATGGTTCCCGCAGCATGATTGCCCTACCATCCAGCCACGCATTCCGATAGCGCCCGAATGCGGCTGGCGGCCTCGACCGAGCGCCGCAACTAGCCCGTTATGTAGCGCCACACCTCGGCATCCGGTTTGATCTGGCCCGAGAGCACGAAGTATTTGTAGAGCACCAGCAGGGAGATCGTCTGCTCGGTCTGTTCGTCGTCGAATGTCCGGCAATAGGCGTTCGCAGCCGCGATGATGCGCTCCGCCTCCGCCGGATTCCGCTCGAAATAGGCGACGTGGTCCTCAAGGTTCGAGAAATCCGCCGCGAGCGGCACATAGTGGACGTTGGCTTCGAGCTGCCGCTCCGCAAACCAGGTCTCATAGGTCGGCGGCGGCATCATGCAGAGCGACTTCGAATTCATGATCCATTTGAGATTGGTCGCCACGTCGTTGCCCTCGAGCGAGACGATGTAGCGATAGCGCTGGTGCTGGCTGATGCTGAGAAAAGGCCTGGCGTATTCGGGCGGTGCGTTCGGCTTGTGCGAACCGGCATCGCAGAACGGCAGGTCGCGCACAGCGTTCAGAAATCTTGTCCTGATCGGATTGTTGAGATCACCGCGCCAGACAACGGACGGCAGCTTGTCGGCGAACGACATCGCGTCAGCCGGCATCTGGAAATGACGAAACTTGTCGAGTTTCATGATGATCGCGTTCTTGTCGTCAGCACAGATTGGCCGGTCCTTGACGATCGAAGGCACCTTGGGGACATTCCTGACGTCGCCGAATTCCAGGTCGATGAGCAGGCCGGGATCGAAGTAGCGGGCGAACTCCTTCAGGTCGTAATAGTACATGGTCGGCGTGAAGGGCAGTTTGCCGATGCGCATGGCATCGGCGCTTGGCGCGAAACCATCCTGCAACTTGTTGTAGTAATTCAGCCTGCGGCGCGCCGCCTCACCGGAAAGCCTGGCCCTTTCGAGACGGCCAGCCAGCCGGGCACGAAACAACGCTTGCGGAGCGACATCGCGCGCGACGTTTCTCGCATAATAGAAAACTCTTGCTGCGGTCCGCGAAATTGTGGCCATCGGTCACTTGATCAAAACAAACGGGCGGTTCTCAATCCATGGCGCCCGCATGTCCTACATCATTGTGGCGCCGATCTGGCAAGCGCCCGCATCTCTTCGATGCCAGCAGCCACGCATTATCGCTTCGGCTGTTGTGTTTGACGGCTAATGCTCCTAGGCAGGCTCAGGGCCGCAAGGCAGTCACAAAAGGAGCCGACATGGCGCGAGCACCAAACTACGATCAGGAACGCAAGGAGCGCGACCGCCAGAAAGCGGCCAAGAAGGCTGAAAAGCTGGCGGCCAAGGTTGCCGCGCGCGAACGTACGAAACCTGAAACCGAGACTGAGACCGAAACGAAGGATTAACGGCATCCGGCCCGCTAATGCGGGCCGAGCCTCAAATCCAATTGTCAGCCCAAACCGCGAGCTAATATCACGCTGGCGCCTTGTCGCTGATGAAGACATCCACTTCCCGCGCCGCAGCGATGAAAGCGCGCCTGGCATTCATCGCCGGCTTGTCGCCGGCGAGCGCGTCGTGACAGGCCTGCAGCGCCGCACGATGCTTGGGGCTGCGCTTGCCGGGCCAGTTGTTGAGGAGGTAATCGGAAGCCTCCCTTGCCGAACGCAAGAGCTGAGTGCTTCCCGCCGTGACGGATTTGACGGTCACAGGTGTTTCAAACCGGTTGTTTTCCATCGCCGCTCTTACGCCATCGGCTTCCTTGAAGCGAGGCCGAAAGTGCGCTTCACGTCAGACCCGTCTGTTTTTCCGGCCAGCGCGCCGCAGCCCATGGACCGCATTAAGCGGCGACGACGGCAAATCCCCTGGCGCGAAGGCCACGTCGGTCGTTGGCAAGCGACGTCACCAGCCGATCACGGCTGCCGACGATGTGGGCCGACAGCAGCCGCGCGGCTTCATCAGCCTGACCGAGGCGTGTCGCGGCAAGAATGGCGCGATGTTCGACCCAGGCACGGCCAAGGGCCGTCTCGTCACGCACTTCCAGCCAGCGGGCGCGCGACAGACGCGTCATCGCGTCACGAACCGCCCGGAACAGGAATTCGTTGCCGGAGAGCCGCGCCAGCTCGATGTGAAAATCCATGCCGACACGATGCCACTCCTCGCGCGGCGTATTTTCGTCGCAGGAATCGAGCATCGCCTCGATGACATCGATGGCGCTCTTGTCGGCTTGCCCGCACGTCAGCCGCAATGCCGCGATCTCGACCGCCTCGCGATAGACCGCAACCTGCTCGAGTTCGGCCAGATTGATGGGCGAAACGGTCCAGCCGCGCCCGTCCCTGCCGACCAGCCCCTCGGTCTCCAGCCGCAGCAGCGCCGCCCTGACAGGCGTGCGCGAGGCGCCGAATTGGCTTTCGATCCAGCGTTCGGTCAGCCGCTCTCCCGGCCCGATCTCGAGCGCCAGGATCATCTCGCGAAGCTGCCGTTCGACATTCTGCATCTGCGACATCGCGCGCCCTTTCCGAAGCCGCATTGACAGCGGCCGGCGTGAAGTTCATGACGGAGACCAATTTGGTATCCCAAAATGGTATCCGCAACAAGCGCTGATACCGGGCAGGCAGGGCATGACGCAGGAAGACACGCAGCAAAGCGGCTACAACATTCACTGGCGGCGCAATCTCGCGGTCTGTTTCGCGGGCTCGTTCAGCACGCTCATCGCCATGACCCTGCTGTTGCCATTCCTGCCGCTCTATGTCGAACAGCTCGGCGCACAGGGCCACGCGGCAATCGTGCAGTGGTCCGGCGTCGCTTATGGCGCCACCTTCTTCGCCGCGGCCACAGTAGCGCCGCTATGGGGACGCCTGGGTGACCGCTACGGGCGCAAGGTGATGCTGGTGCGCGCCTCCTTCGGCATGGCGATCTGTATGTCGCTGACGGGCATGGTCGAGACGGTCTGGCAACTGGTTCTGCTGCGCCTGCTGATCGGCTTCGCGGGCGGCTATTCCTCCGGTTCAACCATACTGGTGGCCATGCAGACGCCGAAGGAGCGTTCCGGCTGGGCGCTTGGCGTGCTGTCGGCGGGCATTACGGCGGGCTCGCTGGTCGGTCCCCTGTTGGGCGGCGTGCTGCCGCCGGTGATCGGCATTCGCGCCACCTTCCTCTTGTCAGGCGGTGTGATCTTCCTCGCCTTCCTGGCAACGACCTTCCTCATCAAGGAGAGCCCGCGCCCGAAGCCAGCCAAACCGGTGTCGGCGGCAAAGCCGAAAAGCGGCTGGTCGCAGATCCCGGACAAGCGCCCGGTCGTGGCCATGCTGACCACCGGCATGCTGCTCGCCTTCGCCACAATGTCGATCGAGCCGATCATCACCGTCTATGTGCAGCAGCTCATCGAGGACCAGAGCAGGGTGACGCTCGTCGCCGGCGTTGTGATGTCGGCCGCCGCGCTGGGCACCATCCTCTCGGCGTCTTGGCTCGGCAAGCTCGCGGACCGGATCGGGCACTGGAACGTTGTCGTGGGAGCACTGGCGGTTTCGGCGCTGCTCCTTATCCCGCAGGCTTTTGTCACCAATAGCTGGCAGCTTATCGGCCTGCGTTTCCTGATGGGCCTGGCGCTGGGCGGCCTCCTGCCCTGCATCACCAGTGTCATCAGGCACAACATCCCCGACGGCGTTGGCGGCAACGTGCTTGGCCTGGCGATCTCGGCGCAGTATGTCGGACAGGTCGCGGGGCCACTGGCCGGCGGTTTTGTGGGCGGCCATTTCGGCATGCCGGCGGTGTTTCTCGGCACGTCGGTGCTGATGGCGCTCGGGGCGGCCTACAACTGGATCGTCCAGTCGCGGCGGACGCGGCATATGGCGCTGGAAGCGCGCAAGCCCTGACGCTTGCTGAAGAAAGAAGGAGCACGCCGGCCATGAACCCCGATCCAAACGGCAGCCGCCTCCTCGTGCTTGCCGGCGGCCTCGTCGGCGCGGCGGGGGTGGCGCTTTCGGCGGCCGCCGCCCACCGCGGCGGCGCCTTTACCGGCACCGCCGCGTCGTTCCTGCTGATGCATGCGCCGGTCTTCCTCGCCATCGGCCTTATCGGCGCGAACCGCTGGCTGCGCATCGCCAGCCTCGTTCTGCTCGCCGGGCTGCTCCTCTTCGCGGGCGATCTTCTCGCCCGCGATTTCTGGGGCTCAAGGCTGTTTCCGATGTCGGCGCCGATCGGCGGCACCCTGCTCATTGCAGGCTGGCTGGCGATAGCGATCTCGGCCGTGGCACGTCCACGACCCTGAAATGATTGCTTGAGGTCAATCCCGGCGGCGTTCCGGGCGGACCCAAAGGGCACGGCCGCCAACAGCAGGTTTCACCCGTCGTCGCGCTTCCGGTCGCTCGGTGGCCGGTGCGATGCCCCAGTAGTTGCGGTAGATATCTTCGAACAGATGCTTGATGGGATGCATGACTCATCCTCCTTGTCTTTGAATCGATCCAATCGTCGGGCGCGAAAAAAGCCGGTTTGATCAGCTCCGCTTGCGCGCCACCAAGAAGCGAAGATCGCGAACCCATGGGCCCGTCTCACCACGATGCCTAGCCTTGTTGGTGGCTGACCCGATATTCCAGTCGTTGCGGTAGATGTCGGCGAACAGGTAGTTGACGGGATGCATGGCGCTCCTCCCTTTTTGGCCATTCAGCAGAACAAGCTGCCACTTGGATCGATTCAAAATCTAGGATCGAAACCGGCGTAGGTCAAGCAAAATTTGAATCGATCCAACGAAAATACTAGATGCGGCGGAAGAACGTGCTACATGGATGTCAGGAGGCACGCACAAATGGCGTCACTCACCGCAGGCAATCGACGACCCGTACGGCTGGCCGACATCGCCAAGGCCGCCGGTGTTTCGCACGGCACCGCGTCCAACGTATTCAGCCGCCCCGAGATCGTGCGCGAGGAGGTCCGCGAACGGGTTCGCGCCGCGGCCGAGGCAATGGGTTATGGCGGCCCCGATCCAAAGGGCAGGCTGCTGCGGGCCGGCAAGGTCAACGCCATCGGCGTGGCCACCGCCGAGCCCCTCTCCTATTTCTTCGACGATCCGTTTGCGCGCGTCATGATGGCGGGCATCTCGCAAGCTTGCGATGCGACCGGAGCCGGCATTTCCCTGGTCTCGGCCGCCAACAACGAGCAGCTTGCCTGGAACATCCAGAGCGCTCTGGTCGACGGCTTCATCGTCTTTTGCATCGAAGGTGGCTCGCGCCTGGTGGAGTTGGCACGTGAGCGCAAGCTGCCCTTCGTCGCGCTCGACCTCGACTCCGAGGACGGCTCGGTCGCCGCGATCGGGGTCGACAACATTGCCGGCGCCGGCATGGCGGCCCGCCATCTCACGGATCTCGGCCATCGCCGCTTCGCCGTGATGGCCCTGCCCTTCGCCGACAACAGGACGGGCCTTGTTTCGGCCGAACAGGTTCGGGCGGCAACGTATGCCGGGACGCGCGACCGCCTCACCGGCTATCTCCGGGAGCTTTCGCGGGTTGGCGTCGACGTGTCCAAAGTGCCTGTCTACGAGACCGCCAACGACGTGGCGAGCACAAAGGCGGGGCTCGAGACCATCTTCGCCTCCGACACGCCGCCCACCGCCATCCTGGCCATGTCGGACAGAATAGCCCTGGTGGCGCTCGAATGGCTGAGCGCACGCGGGCTGAGCGTGCCTGACGACGTTTCCATCGTCGGCTTCGACGGTGTTCCGGAAGCAGCGGTGTGCGAGCCGCCATTGACCACGATCGCCCAGCCGATTGCCGAGATGGGCCGCCTTGCCGTCAGGGCGATCCTGGAGAGCGACGGGCCGGTCAGCCGGCATCAACTGCCGGTCGAACTGATCGTGCGAGCCTCGACGGCTTCGCCACGCGGCTGAACCGCACGGCCGAACCGCCTACCGATTGGCTCTTGCCATGGCAGTCCCCAAAGGCGCACGAACCGGCGCGGGAACCGTTTGGGCCGTGCGGGCCTTGCCCGAACCGCCGATGGTCGACAGCCATTCGAGATAGAAGGCGAGCGCGAACTGCATGGCGATGCCGGCCGATATCAGCAGGCTGTCATAGACGAGCCCGCCCGGATTGATCAGCTTCATCACCTGCGCGACCATGGCGATCACCGTGCCGGCGATGAAGACCGGCAGCGATCTTTTGCCCAGTATGGCCAGCGGATGGTCGGGGCTGGTGCGGAACAGGTTTGACACCGTCGGCAGGGCGACGACGAGGTAGCTGACCGCCAGGATGTGCAACAGCCGCGGCAACGACAGGAAGGTCTTGTCGAAGCCGCCGATCACCACCGGCAGGTTGAACCACGTTATCTGTCCCCAGAGCGGGCTATGCACCCACACCAGAGCCGCCAGCACATAGGTCGCGGCCGCGCCGACAAGCCAGCGGTTGACCGGAATGACACCGCCGCGCCTGACATGCAGCATGGCGGCAAGGCCGATGTTGAACAGGAACTGCCAGGACAACGGGTTGAGGAACCAGAAACCGGGCTCGGGGTAATTGGGCGGAGCGATCTCCCAAATTCCGGCAACCAGCCATAGCGTGCCGGACACGACAAGCGCCGCGGCGGGCCTGGAGCTGACGAACAGGACGAACGCCGGCGCCATCAAAAGCAGCGCCGCATAGACCGGCAGGATATTGTTATAGCCGAGCTGATGGCCGAGCGTGACGATGCCGACCAGCACTTGCGGCGTGTTTTTCATCAAGGGCTCGATGTTGATGAGCGTCAGCAGTTCCGGCCGCTTGGCAAACACCGCCACGGCGCAGAACAGGGCCATCACCACCATCGTCGTGACGATGTGGGCGACGTAGAGCACGCCGGCCCGCCGCCACATTTTCAAGGTCGCCAGAAGCCGGCCACCCGGCCGGAACTTTGTGCCGTAGGCGAGTGCGACCGAAATGCCTGATATCAGCACGAACGCCTCGGCCGCGTCCGAAAACCCGAAATTCTTGTAGGTCAGGGTCTCGAAAGCCGTGCCCGGCACATGGTCGACGAAGATGGTGAGCAGTGCCAGCGCGCGCAATACATCGATACGCGTGTCGCGTTCCAAGATACGCAAATCGCGATCTGGCGAAACAGGGGTAGTCATCGACAAAAGGCCTCAAAGCTGGTTGTTCATGTCCAGCAATGCGACCCCCGACGCACCGCTTCGATTCCTCCCACAGGGAGTGTATCGGCGCAGAAACGGGCCGGAATGAGCCTGGTTCAATCAACTTTCGCGGAGCATGAAAATATTGCGTTTTGAAGCCGGCAAATTGAGCGAAACCTCATATAATCAACGGGATGCGGTATGACTGGCGCCAGTGTCGAAAATGGCCCTCCGATGCTGGATCTAGCCTTTCCCTATCGCCTCCTCGGTGCCGGCAAAAGCGGCCGCGCGTGCCTGTTCCTGCTGCATGGATCGGGTGTCGACGAGACAAGCATGGTGCCGCTGGCGAGGCGCATCGCGCCCGACGCCCCCCTGATCGCGGTACGGGGCCGCATCCCGCAGGAGGACGGTTTTCGCTGGTTCGAGCGAATCACGCCGACGCGCTTCGGCCAGCAAAGCATCCGTGTCGAAACCGCCGCCTTCGCGGCATTCGCAAGCGAAGTCGCCGCGCGCCATGGGCTCGATCTCGCCCACGCGACATTCATTGGCTATTCGAACGGCGCCAATCTGGTTTCGAGCCTGATGCTGCTCCATCCCGGCATTGTCCGGAGCGCGGCGCTGCTGAGGCCAATGCCGGTGCTCGACAAGGTGCCTTCAACGGACCTCATGGGCACACGGACGCTGATCATTGCCGGGGCGGCGGACGAGACCTACGGGCCTTTCGCGTTGGCGCTGGTGACGCTGCTCAGCCGGCACGGTAGCGAGATCGACGCCCGGATCGTTTCATCAGGCCACGAAATCGGCGACCCGGACGCCGCGATCGTCGAGCGATGGCTGGCCGGAGCGGCACAGGGAGGCTGACCGCCTTTGCGACCGCTCGCTGCCCAATCAGCGTTCGGCCACCATTCGAACTTCTGCCCCGGCGATCAGCAGGCCAAGCCCGCTTTCAAACAGCGCCTCGTGTCCGCCGGCACGGTAGTGCACCAAGGCTTCATGCAAAAGCGGATGATCATGCGCCGCCGCATCCAGCGCTTCGCCACGCCCCGGACCTGACAGATATTCGGCTTGCTCCTCCATGACACAGCCGACCGTGTAGCGGCCGACCGTCATCAGCAATTCCATGGCTGGAATCGCCGCCATGCCCTCGCCCACCAGGAATTCCAGCAGCCGCTCGAAATGGCAACAGAATGAAGGGGAGTGTACGGCTCCCCGCCGAACTTGCATCAAATGGGGCTACCCCCGTCCCATCCTGTTCCAGGCGTCGAGGCCGGCGATCTTGTAGGCCTCGGCCAGGGTTGGATAGTTGAAGGTGTTGTTGACGAAGAAGTCGACCGTGCCGCCGAGATTGATCACCGCCTGGCCGATATGAATGAGTTCGGTGGCGCCCTCGCCGACAATGTGCGCGCCGAGCAGGCGCCGCGTCTCGATCGAGAACAACAGCTTCAGGAAGCCTGTGTCGACGCCCATGATGTGGCCGCGCGACGTCTCACGGAAGCGCGCGACGCCAACCTCATAGGCGCCGCCGCTTTGGCGTACCTGCTCCTCGGACTGGCCGACCGTCGATATCTCCGGCACCGCGTAGATGCCGTAGGGAAAGGTCTCCGGCGGCGCGGGCAGGGTCACGCCAAAGGCATGGCAGGCGGCCACCCTGCCCTGCTCCATGGAGGTCGAGGCGAGGCTTGGAAAGCCGATGACGTCGCCGGCCGCGTAGATGTTCGGCACGCTGGTCTGGAAAGTCTGGGGATCGACCTTGATGCGGCCCCTGGAGTCGGCTTCGATGCCGACCACGTCGAGGCCGAGGCTGCCGACATTGCCGGTGCGGCCGGCGGCGTAGAGCACGACCTCGGAGCGAATGGTGCGGCCATCGGCCAGTTCCACTTCGGCGGCATCCGGCTTGGAGCGGATTTCCTTGACCGCGCTGCCCAGTCTTATCGTCATGCCGCGGTCGCGCATCTGGTGGATGAAATCGTCGACGATCTCCCGGTCGACGAAATCGAGGATGGAGTTGCGCGGCTCGACCAGGGTCACCGGTACGTCGAGCGCGGAAAAGATCGTGGCGTATTCGACGCCGATGACGCCGGCGCCGATCACCGTCAGCGTGCGTGGCAGGCGGTCGAGTTCAAGCATTTCGTCGCTGTCGAAGACACGGGTCTTGTCGAAGGGCACGTCGGCCGGCCGATGCGGCCTGGTGCCCACGGCGATCAGTGCGTTGGCGAAACCGACTTCGCTGTAGTCGCCATTGTCCGATGTCAGGCTGACCTTGTTGGAGCCCAGAAATTTCACCGCCGCGCGCGCGCTTTTGACCGTGTTGCGCATGAACTGGTGCTGCAGCACCTCGACCTCATGGTCGAGCGTCTTGTGCAGGCGCTCGATCAGGTCGCCGACCGAGATATCCTGCTTGACCCGATAGCCGCGTCCATAGAAGCCGCGCTCGCGCCAGCCCGAGAGATTGAGCACCGTTTCGCGCAGCGTTTTGGAAGGAATGGTGCCGGTGTGCACCGAGACGCCGCCAAGGCGCCGGCCCCGGTCGACCACCAGCACCGATTTGCCGAGTTTGGCCGATTGCACGGCAGCGCGGCGGCCGGAAGGGCCGCTGCCGATGACCAGCATGTCGTAGTCCATATTGCCCCGTCCCCTCGGCGTCTTGTTGCGCCGCAGCAAGCTAACGCCATCCGTGCTGCAAATTCAACCGCTTCGGACCCTCAGCCCATTCTGTCCCGCCTGGCGCCGCGGCGAAACGGTCCGATCTTGATTCCACCATGAGCCTTCACCATTTCTGGTCCGGTGGGGCGCAGGCTAAGCAGGCCCCTGTTACGAGGAAATGACATGAACGCTCGCGTTCTCGACGGCGAAATCATCAACACCCGGCTCGACGATGTCAGGGCTTTTGAAGGCGTGCGCACAAGGCGCATCCTGGCTTTCGTGCTCGACTATCTGATCGTTGGCCTGCTGAGCATTCCGGTCGCCATCCTGGTGTTCTTCCTCGGGCTCTTGACCCTCGGCCTGGGCTGGATGCTGTTCGGCGTCCTGGTGCCGGCAGTCGCCATCCTCTACATCTGGAACACGTTGGGTAGCGCCGACCAGGCCACCACGGGCATGAAGATGATGGGCATCCGCCTCGACCGTCTCGACGGCACCCGCATCGACGGGCTGACCGCGGTCGTCCATTCCGTATTGTTCTGGGCCGGCAACGTCATCCTGTCGCCGCTGGTCCTGCTGGTGACCCTGTTCTCGGACCGCAAGCGCACGCTGCACGATCTTTTGCTCGGCACTGTCGTCAGCCGCACCGGCCGCTGAAACCGCCCTGAAGCAAAGCCGCAGCCCCCCTTGAGCGCAAATGTGAAGGTGTTGAGTTGCCCACATCTTCACAATCCTGTTGAATTTTTCGCCGCCGGAGCCAAAGGTAGAGCGATTCGAAGGAGTGTTTCCAAGGCTCGATGACGCAGCACCCGACCCAGTCGCCGCAGTTCTTCCTGACCGCGCCGTCGCCGTGCCCCTATCTCGACGGCCAATTCGAGCGCAAGGTGTTCACGCATCTGGTCGGCGACAAGGCCTCGGAGATGAACGACCTGCTCACGCAAGGCGGCTTCCGGCGCTCGCAGAACATCGCCTACAGACCAGCCTGCGAGACCTGCCGCGCCTGTGTGTCGGTGCGTATCCTGGCACAGGAGTTCACCGCCAGCCGCAACATGAAGCGCGTGCTGCAGCACAATTCCGACCTCGTCGGCGCCATGCACAACGCCGAGCCCTCGACCGAACAATATTCACTGTTTCGCGGCTATCTCGATGCCCGCCACCGCCGCGGCGGCATGTCCGACATGACGGTGCTCGACTACGCCATGATGGTCGAAGATACCCATGTCGACACCAAGGTGATCGAATACAGGCGGCGCGGACCCGACACCTTCATCACCGGCAAAGGCCAGGGTGAACTCATAGCGGTGGCGCTCACCGACAAGATGGCCGACGGCTTGTCGATGGTTTATTCCTATTTCAATCCCGATTTCGAAAGCCGCTCGCTCGGCACGTTCATGATCCTCGACCATATCGCCCGTGCCAAGGCGATGGGGCTGCCCCATGTCTACCTTGGCTACTGGGTCAATGGTTCGCGCAAGATGAATTATAAGATGCGCTTCATGCCGCAGGAGCATCTCGGCCCAAAAGGCTGGGAGCGCTATACCAACGAAGCGGTCTGACGCTGAGTTTTCCCCCGATCCACGCTTAAACTGTTTCAAGGCAGGGGATGCTGGTCTTTCAGCCGCTCGGCTGGAGAGAGTGCGCGCTTGCGCCGACCGGCCGCCTGCAATTCAATTGCGAAAGTTCCTGCATGTCCTCTCACCATGATCACCAGAAGGGCCTTCTGATAACCGCCATCGGCGGACTGATACTGACCGTCGACATACCGTTGATCCGCCTTGCGGATGGCGGCGCGTGGACCATCCTTTTGCTGCGAACCGGAACCACCTTCATCGCCGCGATGATCATCTGGTCGGTCTGGCGCGCGCTGAGCCGGAATGTCCCGCCGCTTATCCCCGGCTGGTCCGGGCTGATCGTGGCGATATGCTATGGGCTGACCTCGATCACCTTCGTTACCGCGGTCTTCCACACCTCGACCGCCGACCTGGTGTTCATCCTGGCCTTCAACACCGTCTTCGCCGCACTCTTGTCCTGGATATTCCTAGGGGAAAGGCCGGGAGCGGTGACGATCGCGGCCATGCTGGTCATGATCCTCGGCGTGCTGGTCATCGTCGGCGGTTCGGTTGGCAGCGGCAAGCTGTTCGGTGATTTCATGGCGCTGTGCTCGGCTTTCTTCATCGCGGTGGCCATCACCCTCTCGCGAGCCAGCGGCAAGGATATGGGATTCACCTCGCTGATCGGCGTCCTTCTGCCGCTTGGGCTGGCGGCCTTCATGGTGAGCGGCGAAGGCTTTCACGTAAACGCGCCATGGTGGATCATCTTCAACGGCGCCGTCATCATGCCCATCTCGTTCTTCTGCCTCGCCGCCGGGCCGAAATACATTTCAGGACCGGAAGTGGCGATGTTCTACCTGCTCGAAACCGTGCTGGCGCCGATCTGGGTGTGGATGATCTTTGCCGAGACGCCGACCCGCAACAGCCTGATCGGCGGCGGCATCCTGATCGTCACGCTGGTCGTCCATTCGCTCTGGCAGTTGCATGATGGACGCAAGCGCCGAGGCGACCTCGCGGTACACCATCCGGCGTAGAGGTCGAGATTCAGGCGCTGGCTTTCTTGACCACGCTGGGTTCGGGCAGGACTTCGATTTGTGGACCGGCTTCGATTTCATTCGGCGGCACGATCTCGTCGGCCAGTTCCACCTCGCGCAGCCACTCGCGCCAGATCGCGACCAGCAGCGCCATCAGCACCGGGCCGATGAACAGGCCGAGAAAACCCATGGTCTTGACGCCGCCGATCAAACCGAAAAAGGTCGGCAGGAAGGGCAGTTTTATCGGGCCGCCGACGAGCTTGGGGCGCAACGTCTTGTCTACGACGAACAACTCGACCGTGCCCCAGATGAACAGCGCCAGGCCGGCCATCGGTGAGCCGCTGGCGGCGAGGTAGATCGAGACCAATGTGAAGGACAATGGCGCACCGCCGGGAATGAGCGCCATCACGCCGGTCAGCGCGCCGAGCGTCACCGGCGACGGCACACCAGCCAGCCAGTAGGCGATGCCCAGCACCAGTCCCTCGCCGATGGCGATTACCGTCATGCCGGTCACGGTCGAGGAAATGGTCGCCGGCACGACGCGCGAGATCCGTTCCCAGCGGGTGGGCAGGATGCGCTCGCCGAGGCGGTCGATCTGGCCGGCGAAATTCTCGCCGTCGCGATAGGCGAAAAACAGGGCGATCATCATGAACAGCAGCGTCAGAAAGAGGCTGAAAGCGCTGCCGCCGGCGGCGAGCGCACCGCGGTAGATGCTGCCTATATTGGCGCCGCTGACCAGCTGGATCAGTTCGCCGATGCCGCCGGGATGGCCGAGATTGGTCGTCCACTGCTCGTTCAGCCATTCACCCACCACAGGCAGGGTGGCGATCCAGTGCGGCGTCACCGCACCGTGGCGGTTGGTCTCTATCGCCCAGCCGACCCATTCGCGCACCTCGTTGATGGCATAGGTGCCGGCAAGCGCGATCGGTATCACCAGGAAGGCCAGGATGAACAGGATGGCAAATGTGGCGGCGATGGTTCGGTTGCCGCCGACGCCGACCAGCAGCCGTCGGTAGAGCGGCCAGCTGGCGAAGGCGATAACGAGGGCGGCCAGCACCGGGAACAGGAAGCCGTGGAAAAAATAGACGCCGGCGGCAACGATCAGCACCAGCAGCCAGCGCGCCGCCGAGAGCGGCGGTATGACGGCCGAACGAAGCGGTGTGGAAAGCCCGAAGAGGCGCTGCTGCCGTTCCGGCTTCTGGATCTTTGCTTCCTTCAAACGCCCTGTTCTCCCCGGCCCATCCGGTCAGTTATGCACCGATATAGTGCAGCAATCGTGACGATACTCCAAATGGTGATGGCGGAGCTGCCAATCTCCCCGCTCGTGGGGAATCTCCTGCAGGACAGAGGGGGGCGTGAACCTCTGATCTGATCTTAAGGACCGAGAATTGCGAGAGGTGTAGCCAGCCATTTGATGCGCTGGCGGGACAGCGCCTCCTCTGGCCAGCCGGCCATTTCCCCCACGAGGGAGGAGATCGGCAGCTTCTAGCCGAACTTCCCAGTCCTTGGGAATCCCTTAGGCACCATCCGTCCCGCCGACGCCCGGGCGCCGATCCATTCAGCCAATTCCTCGCGCGACCGGGTGAAGGTACGGTCGGCCGAATCCTGCCAGGAGAGACCGGTTTCCAGCGTGAACGGCTTGAGGTCGAGCAGGCCGCCGTCCTTGTATTTCTGCAGCCGCACACCCTTGCCGCGACCCATCTCCGGAATTTCCGAGAGCGCGAACACCAGCATCTTGCGGTTCTCGCCAACGATGGCCAGGTGATCGCCGGTGACCGGCACGCAGCGCTTGGCCTCGTCCGGCGCCTTGACGTTCATCACCTGCTTGCCCTTGCGGGTGTTGGCGACCACCTCTTCCTCGGGAACGATGAAGCCGTTGGCGTCGAAAGAGGCGAGCAGCAGCTTGCGCTTGGGATCGTGGACGAAGGCGGTGACGATGTCCTGGTCATTGTCCATGTCGACGATGATGCGGATCGGCTCGCCATGGCCGCGGCCGCCCGGCAGCCGGTCGGCGCCGATCGTATAGAACTTGCCGCCGGTCGTGAAGACCAGAACCTTGTCCGTCGTCTGGGCATGGAAGGCGAGCTTGAGGCTGTCGCCCTCCTTGAAGGTCAGCGTCGAAAAATCGGCCAGATGGCCCTTCATCGCCCGCAGCCAGCCTTTTTCCGAAACCACCACGGTGACCGGCTCGCGCTCGATCATGGCGTGCGCGATATCGGTCAGGTCGTGCTCGGGCGCGTCGGCGAACTGCGTGCGGCGCTTGCCGATCTCGGTCTCCGGACCGAACTTGTCGCGAACCTGAGTGACTTCCCACTTGATGGTCGACCATTGCTTGGCATCGGACGCCAGCAGTGCCTCGATCTGCTTCTTCTCCGCTGTCAGGCCGTCGAATTCCTTGCGGATCTCGAATTCTTCCAGCTTGCGCAAGGCGCGCAGCCGCATGTTGAGGATCGCTTCGGCCTGGGTGTCGGTGAGCGACCAGCGAGCCATCATGACCTGCTTGGGCTCATCCTCCTCGCGGATGATCCTGATCACCTCGTCGATGTTGAGATAGGCGATCAGGTAGCCGGCAAGGATTTCCAGCCGCCTCTCGATCTCGCCGAGGCGAAATTTCGAGCGACGGATGAGGACGTCGCGGCGGTGGTCCAGCCATTCCTGCAGCACACCCTTCAGCGACAGCACGTTGGGCACCTTGCCGCGCGACAGCACATTCATGTTGAGCGGGAAACGGCTTTCGAGCTCGGTTAGCTTGAACAGCGATTCCATCAGGATGCCTGGGTCGACCGAACGGCTCTTCGGCACCAGCACGACGCGGATGTCCTCGGCGCTTTCGTCCCTGATATCCTCGAGCAGCGGCAGCTTGCGGGCCATCAACAGCTCGGCGATCTTCTCGATCAGCCGCGCCTTCTGCACCCCATAGGGGATTTCGGTAACGACAATGCTCCAGGTGCCCCTGCCCTGGTCTTCCTGGTTCCATTTCGACCGCACGCGAAACCCGCCGCGGCCGGTCTCATAGGCTTCGAGGATCGAGGCACGGCTGTCGACGATGATGCCGCCGGTCGGAAAATCCGGGCCCTGGACGAAATCCATCAGCTTCGCCACCGGCGCATCGCGATGCTCGATCAGATGCAGCGCCGCGTCGCAAAGCTCTGCGGCATTGTGCGGCGGGATCGAGGTCGCCATGCCAACCGCGATGCCGGACGAGCCGTTGGCCAAGAGATTGGGGAAGGCACCGGGGAGCACGACCGGCTCCTCGTCTTCTTCATTGTAGGTCGGCCGATAGTCGACCGCGTCCTCGGTGATGCCGGCAAGCAGATCGGTGGCCACGTCGGTCATACGCGCTTCGGTGTAGCGCATGGCGGCGGCGTTATCGCCGTCGATGTTGCCGAAATTGCCCTGGCCGTCGACCAAGGGGTAGCGCATCGAAAAATCCTGCGCCAGCCGCACCAGCGCATCATAGATCGACTGGTCGCCATGCGGGTGGAATTTGCCCATCACCTCGCCGACGATACGAGCGCATTTGGCGAACCCCTGGTCGGGGTTGAGGCGCAACAGGCGCATGGCGTGCATGATGCGGCGATGGACCGGCTTCAGTCCGTCGCGCACATCCGGGAGCGCCCGGTGCATGATGGTCGACAAAGCATAGGCGAGATAGCGCTCTTCCAGCGCCTTCTTCAGGTCGACCGGTTCGATATGATCGCCGCCGCCATTGTCAGGCGGCAAAAGCCTTTTTCCCATGGGCTGCACCTAGCCGAGCGGGTGATTCGCGGCAAGAGGCGCGCACCGGGCCAGTCGATTTGCGCGCAATTCTGCAACAGAAAACCGCAAGGTCGAGCTTGCCGGCCAACATCAATCTGTTACATGCCGCATCTATTGCGAAGCACGCTGGCGGCTCGACCTTCATGCCAAATTCACTGCATTCTCCAATAGCGGTCGGATCGGGTTTGCCTTTCAGCGCGATTTTCGACCATTGTGCCGGGACACGCCTTTTTCCCGTCCAGTTCGTCACGGAATGGTGATGGCGCAACGAATCGAAAAATAATTTCAGGACACTCTCAGGGACCTTGCGATGACAATCAACCGCTCAACTCTCCGGAAATTCGCACTTTCGACCTTCTTGCTCACGCTGCCGCTGAATGCGGCCCTTGCCCAGGACGCGGCGGTCGCGGACCGGCTGAAGGCAGCACTCTCCGCACAGGGCGTCGACATCTCCTGGACCGGCGTGACCGGCGACAACACCAGCATGATACTGCAGGGCGTGTCGGTGAAACCGGCCGCGGAAAAGGAAGCGCTGACGATCGGCGACGTCAAGCTCGAGAACATCACCGAGGCCAATGGCGGCTATGATATCGGCACCGTGTCGACCTCGGCCTTCGAACACAGCAAGGACGGCGTCACCCTGGATCTCAGCCCCTTCGTCATCCACGACATGACGGTGCCGGCCGACGGCTCCACCAGCCCGCTTGGCTCGCTGATGATGTACAAATCCGCTGAACTCTCGAACATGACGGTCAAGGTCGCCGACAAGACCGCCTTTTCGATGGACGGGCTTGCCATCCAGATCACGCCCCCCGCCGACGGCAAGGCGATGGAATTCACCGCCAACACGGAGAAGTTCACGGCCGATCTCTCGCTGGTCGAGGATCCCAAGTCCAAGGAGGTCATCAACGCGCTCGGCTACCAGAACATCTCGGGCAATCTTGAAATGGCCGGCACCTGGCAGCCGTCGGACGGCAAGATGGAGCTGTCGAAATACGACATATCCGTCGAGAATGCCGGCACGCTCGGCATGACCTTCGACCTCGGCGGCTACACGATCGATTTCATCAAGTCGCTGCAGGAAATGCAGAAGAAGATGGCCGCACAGCCGGAAGGCGCCGACAATTCGGCGCAAGGCATGGCCATGCTCGGCCTGTTGCAGCAGCTTTCGTTCAACAGCGCATCGATCCGCTTCGACGACGATTCGCTGACCGGCAAGGTGCTGGACTATGTCGGCAAGCAGCAGGGCATGTCGGCCAAGGACATCGCCAACCAGGCCAAGGCAATCGTGCCGTTCGGCATGGCGCAGCTCAACAATCCCGAGCTGACGGCCCAGGTTACGGCGGCGGTCAGCAAATATCTCGACGATCCGAAGAGTCTCGAAATCTCGGCCGAGCCGCCGGCATCGGTACCGTTCGCGCTGATCATGGCGGGCGCCATGTCCAACCCGCTCGACCTGCCGAAGACGCTCGGCGTGACCGTCAAGGCGAACGAGGACTGATCGAATTAGCTGCCTTCTCCCCGTCACTATACGGGGAGAAAGGGCAGTTGCACCCGTCAGTCCTTCTTCACCGGCGCTACGCGCAGCGCCAAATCGCGAAGCTGCTGCGGCGAGGCTTCCGACGGCGCGTTCATCAACAGGTCGTAAGCCTGCTGGTTCATCGGGAACATGGTGATTTCGCGCAGGTTCTTCGCGCCGACCAGCAGCATGACGACGCGGTCGACGCCCGCAGCCATGCCGCCATGCGGCGGCGCGCCATACTGGAAGGCACGGTAGAGGCCGCCAAAGCGTTCCTCGACCGTGGCGCGGTCGAGCCCGACCGTCTCGAACGCCTTGACCATGGTTTCGGGCAGATGGTTGCGGATACCGCCACTGGCGATCTCGAAACCGTTGCAGACCATGTCGTACTGGAAGGCCTTGATGCCGAGCAGATCCTCGCCGTTCAGCGCATCGATGCCACCCTGCGGCATCGAGAACGGGTTGTGGGCGAAGTCGATCTTCTTCTCCTCCTCGTTCCATTCGAAGAACGGGAAGTCGACGATCCAGCACAGTTCGAAGCGTTCGCGGTCGACGAGGTTCAGCTCCTCGCCGGCACGGGTGCGCGCCGCGCCGGCGAACGACACGAACTTCTTCGGATCACCGGCGACAAAGAAAGCGGCGTCGCCGTCGGCAAGGCCGAGTTGCAGGCGGATTGCTTCGGTACGTTCCTCGCCGATGTTCTTGGCGAGCGGGCCGGCGCCTTCGAGCTTGTCGCCTTCCTTGCGCCAGAAGATGTAGCCCAGCCCCGGCTGGCCCTCGCCTTGCGCCCAGCTATTCATGCGGTCGCAAAAGGCGCGGCTGCCGCCGGTCTTGGCGGGAATGCCCCACACCTCGGCCTTCGGATCGTTGGCCAGGATGTTGGCGAACACCTTGAAGCCGGAATCGCGAAAATGGTCGGAGACGGCTTGCATCTCGATCGGGTTGCGCAAGTCCGGCTTGTCGGAGCCGTATTTGCGCATGGCGACATCATAGGGGATGCGCTGGAATTTCTGCGTCACCGGCTTGCCGTTGGCGAAGGTCTCGAAGACGCCGCGCATCACCGGTTCCATGGTCGACAGCACGTCGTCCTGCTCGACGAAACTCATTTCGAGGTCGAGCTGGTAGAATTCGCCGGGTAGGCGGTCGGCGCGCGGGTCCTCGTCACGGAAGCAGGGCGCGATCTGGAAGTAGCGGTCGAAGCCCGACACCATGATCAGCTGCTTGTATTGCTGCGGCGCCTGCGGCAGCGCGTAGAAGGTGCCGGGATGGATGCGCGACGGCACCAGGAAGTCGCGCGCGCCTTCCGGCGACGAGGCGGTCAAGATCGGCGTCGAGAATTCGGTGAAGCCGACCTCGCCCATGCGCTTGCGCATCTCGGCGATGATCTTCGTGCGCGCCACGATGTTCTTGTGCAGTGTCTCGCGGCGCAGGTCGAGGAAGCGGTATTTCAGCCTGATGTCCTCGGGATAATCGGGCTCGCCGAACACCGGCAGCGGCAATTCCTTGGCCGCCGACAACACCTCGATCTCGCGGGCGAAAATCTCGATCTCGCCGGTCGGCAAATTGGCGTTCGTGGTCTCGGGCAAACGCGCCTTGACCTCGCCGTCGACGCGGATCACCCATTCGCCGCGCAAGGTCTCGGCGATCTTGAAGGCAGGCGAATCGGGATCGGCGACGATCTGGGTCAGGCCGTAATGGTCGCGCAGGTCGATGAACAGCAGGCCGCCATGGTCGCGCACGCGATGCACCCAGCCCGACAGGCGGACGGAATTGCCGACGTCGCTCTTTCGCAACTGGGCACAGGTATGGCTGCGGTAACGGTGCATGGTCATGGATAAAAGTCCGGGATTGTGAGTTGCGGGCCAAAGCATCGCAGCCCGGCCCAAAATTTGCGCGAAAAGCGCATGAGAGGCATGGTTTGTCAAGGCAAAGGGACGAAGGGGCGATCTCTCAGCTTGGAACTTCGGCTTTCAATTTATGGCCGGTCATGTGGCGGAACGGTGAACCGCCTGTCGCGTTAGCGCATGATGGACCGAGAGGAGGCAAACGTGTTTTCCTGGAAGGGCACTTGGCGCAATCAATACGGTTCGGTTGTAATTATCGAGGACGATAGTGAAGGTTTGATCCGCGGTGTCTTCAAGACGGCGTTGCCCGACAGCAGCTTCTCCGGATGGAAGTGCCTCTTCACGGGGCCGCTCATGGAGATGTGATCGGCTTTACTTCCGCGGCGTCAGGAAAGACGGGGCCAGCGGCGGTCAGCTATACCGGCATTTTTCGAGACGGCAAGATCGAGATGTTGTGGCACACGGTGGCTGGCCTGGCTCTTTCAGCCGAGGCCGAGGGTGAGCCCGCAAAGCTGACCACGGTTGGAACATGGCGCGCCTTCGGGACCAGCCTAGACACTTTTGAGCGCGTCGATTGATACTCTGACCGATTAACCGGCGCTGCCCATCGACATCTGTTTCATCCGCCGAGCTGAATTCGGGCCGAGGCCTTGCTGCCTTTTCATTGGCAAATGCCGCTGGCATCGACGGAGACGATGGTCCAAAAAGGATCAACGATGAGCGGCTGTATTCCTTATGTCCTCCATCCGTCCCCTGATCCCGCTTCTTCTCGCCGCAGGCATCCTCCTCGGCGGCAATGGGCTGCAGAGCACGCTGATCGCGCTGCGTGGCGCGCAGGAAGGGTTTTCGGCTTCCGACATTGGCCTGATGGGCACCTTCTATTTCGCCGGCTTCCTGCTCGGCTGCCTGGCCATTACCCGCATCATGAAGGCGGTGGGCCATATCAGGGCGTTTTCGGCGCTGGCGGCGATCGCCTCCGTCGGCACCTTGCTGCTCGTGCTGGTTCTCGATCCGGTGATGTGGTGCGCGGTGCGCTTTGCCGGCGGCTTCTGTTTCGCCGGATTGTTCACCATCGTCGAAAGCTGGCTGAATTCCGGCGTCACCAACCGCGACCGCGCCCGCGTGCTGGCGATCTACCGGATGGTCGATACCGGATCGGTGACATCAGCCCAGTTCCTGATTCCCGTCTTCGGCGCCGGTGGCTTCACCATCTTCGCAATCATGTCGATCATGATCACGCTGTCGTTGGTGCCGGTCTCGCTCGGCGACCGCTCCAACCCGACGCCGCCGGAAGAGGTCAAGCTCGATCTGGCCCGCGTCTGGCGGATTTCGCCTCTGGGCTGCTTTGGCTGCATCGCCGTCGGCGTCACCAACAGTGCCTTTCGCACCTTGTCGCCGGTCTATGCGGAGCAGATCGGCATGTCGGTCGGCGATGTCGTCACCTTCGTCAGCGTCGGCATTTTCGGCGGCGCCATCATCCAGTATCCGCTCGGTTACCTCTCCGACCGCTGGGATCGGCGCCGGGTGCTGCTGATGACGACCTGCTGCGCGATGCTTTCGGCTCTGGCGCTGGTGTTCATCGCCGGCAGCAACCCGCTGCTCAACTTCATCATCATCTTTATCTTCGGCTGTTTCGCCATGCCGCTGTATTCGCTGTCGGCGGCACATTCCAACGACCGCGCGGATGCCGGCGAGTTCGTGCTGATCAACGCCGCCCTGATGCTGTTCTACTCCTTCGGCGCTATTGGCGGCCCTTTCGCGGCCTCGACCGCGATGCAGTATTTCGGGCCAAGCGCGCTGTTCGTCTTCAGCGCCGTGGTCTACGCGATCTTCATTGCCGTCATCCTCTACCGCATGCAGGCACGCTCTGGAGTACCGGCGGGCAAGCGCAGCCGCTTCACGGCGCTGTTGCGCACGTCGACCATTTTCGCACGGCTGGCGAGGAGAAATAGTGATCCAGACAGTCCGGAAGGGCCGTGACGGTGGCGCCACAGCTTGACGAAAGCCTTCCCGGCTGAAATCTAGGAAGACCCTACTCCTGCCAAAAGCGATTTGATGCACGTCATCACCACCCAGAAAGAACTCGAGACCGTTCTCGCCGCTTTCGAAAAGTCGGATTTCGTCACCGTCGACACCGAATTCATCCGCGAAACGACCTTCTGGCCAATCCTGTGCCTGATCCAGATGGCCGCGCCCGGCGTGACCGCGCTGATCGATCCGCTGTCACCTGACATCGACCTGGCTCCCTTCTTCAGGCTGATGGCCAACGAGGCGGTGGTCAAAGTCTTCCATGCGGCGCGCCAGGACATCGAAATCATCGTCCATCTCGGCGACCTCGTTCCGCACCCGGTGTTCGATACCCAGGTGGCGGCGATGGTCTGCGGCTTCGGCGACAGCGTTTCCTACGATCAGCTGGTACAGCGCATCACCGGGGCGCGGCTCGACAAGTCGTCGCGCTTCACCGACTGGCGCCATCGGCCGCTGTCCGACAAGCAGCTCGACTACGCGCTGGCCGACGTCACCCATCTGATCGAGGTCTATCAGCACCTCAACGCCGAGCTGGCGCGGGAAAACCGCGCCCACTGGCTGAATGAGGAGATGGATGTCCTGACCTCGCGCGAGACCTACGATCCGCACCCCGAGGATGCCTGGAAGCGGCTGAAGATGCGGCTTCGCAAGCCCCAGGAACTGGCGATCGTGCAGGCCGTGGCGGCATGGCGTGAACGCGAGGCGCGCGAGCGCGACGTGCCGCGCGGCCGTGTGCTCAAGGACGACGCGATCTACGAGATCGCACAACAAGGACCGCGCGATGCGGCAGCCCTTGCCAAGCTGCGCACCACGCCAAAAGGCTGGGAACGCTCCTCGACAGCGACGGCATTGCTCGGCGCGGTCAACACCGCGCTCGCCCTGCCCAAGGAGCAGATGCCGAAACTGCCGAAAAACTTCCAGCCGCCCGAGGGCTCGAATGCGGCCGCGGAACTGTTGAAGGTCCTGCTCAGGATCGTCGCCGAAAAACAGGGCGTCGCCTCGAAGGTGCTGGCCTCCAGCGATGACATCGATCGCATCGCCGCCGAGGGCGAGGATGCCGATGTGCCCGCGCTGCAAGGATGGCGGCGCGCCGTGTTCGGCGAACACGCGCTGAAGCTGGTACGCGGCGAGATCGGCATCAAGTTCGACAATCGCAAGATCGCGGTGTTCGATCTATAGGCGCCGGCCTTTCCTCTTCCTTTTTCGAGAAGGTGATTAGGCGCAGCTCATACGATTGCGAGCAAGTGCAGGGCCAGCCAGATCCAGCCCAGCGCCAGCACCACCGCGCCCAACACGAAGGAGCGGTTGCGCACCAGCAGCTTGTTGCTGGTCAGGTGAAACCAGGCGTGAAAATAGCGCGACGCGACAAAAATCCACATCAGTGCGAGGGTGATGTAATTGACGCCGTTGGTCATGTGCAGTGTCAGGCACAGCACGTAGAAAAGCACCGGCAGTTCGAATTGGTTGATCAAATTGTTCGCGACGGTGACAGTAGAGGCCGGCTCGGTCGAACGAACCTTGTACTGGCCGACCTTGGCTTCACCCGACTTGACAGCAACATAGCGGCGCCGGCCCATGACGATATAGACGATGTAGATCAGCAGCACATGAGCCAGCACAGGCCAGAAGATCGTGGTCTGGTTCATGAAGCCGCCCCTGCCCTGCTCCGCTTCAACTCCGACGTCTTTGGCCTGCCAGCCAGAAAGCGGCAATGACGATGACCGGGACGGCGAGAAGCGCGAATTTGGTGACGATCAGCGCCGAGGCAACGGACAGCGAGTCCGGGTTGGCGTAGAGGAAATCGGACAGAAGGCGCGCCACGGCGATGTTCTGGGCGTAGTCGGCGAGCGTATAGGGCAGCACCAGGATCAGCGCGAAGACCGCCTGCATCTGCGCCGGCAGCACGCGGAAATTCTTCAGGCGCCGGCCAGTTGCCAGGATCAGGCTGACCAGCGTCAGCGACAACAGCGTCGGAAACAGAAGATCGAAGGTCAGGTAGTGCCAGACCAGGATGATCTCGCTGCCGCGCCGGCCAAGCGCCGTCAGCCAGGCCATGCCTTCGTCGGGCGTGAATCCGAAATAACGCATGTCGAGCGAAGCCAGGCCCCCGCTCAGTCGACGAAAATAGAAGAACTCCATCCCCGTCATGGCGACAAAAACCGCCACCGAGAGGAAGCAGAGCGCCCCGACATGGCGCGACAAGCGCAGCACCATGGCGGTCAAGTTCGCCCAAAGCCCGGAAGAATCAGGCTCCGCCGGGATAGTTGGGGCTTTCGCGGGTAATCGTGACGTCATGGGCGTGGCTTTCACGAAGTCCGGCGTTGGATATGCGCACAAAGGTGGCGCGGTCGCGGAAATCGGCAAGGTCGCGGCCACCAACATAACCCATAGCGGCTTTCAGCCCGCCCGCAAGCTGGTGCAGCACGCCAGACACAGGTCCTTTATAGGGAACCTGCCCTTCAATGCCTTCCGGCACCAGTTTCAGCGTGTCGCGCACCTCGGCCTGGAAGTAGCGATCGGCGGAGCCCCGCGCCATGGCGCCGACCGAGCCCATGCCGCGATAGGCCTTGAAGGAGCGGCCCTGGTGCAGATAGACCTCGCCCGGGCTTTCGTCGGTTCCGGCAAGCAGCGAGCCGATCATGGCGGCACTGGCGCCGGCGGCGAGTGCCTTGGCGAGATCGCCGGAATATTTGATGCCGCCGTCGGCGATCACCGAGGCGCCTGATTTGTGCGCCGTCTCGACCGCCGACATGATGGCCGAAAGCTGGGGAACGCCGACCCCGGCCACAATGCGGGTGGTGCAGATGGAGCCCGGACCAATGCCGACCTTGACGGCGTCGGCGCCGGCGTCGATCAGCGCCCGCGTGCCTTCCGCGGTGGCGACGTTGCCGGCCAAGATGCGCACGGAATTGGAAAGCTTCTTCGCCCGCGTCACCGCGTCCAGCACACGCTGCGAGTGGCCATGCGCTGTGTCGATCACCAAAAGATCGACGCCGGCCTCGATAAGACGCTCGGCGCGCTCGAAGCCGTCATCACCGACGCTGGTGGCGGCCGCGGCGCGCAGGCGCCCCTGCGCATCCTTGGTGGCGTGCGGGTTGAGTTGCGACTTCTCGATGTCCTTGACGGTGATTAGCCCGACGCAATTGCCCGTTTTGTCGACCACCACCAGCTTCTCGATGCGGTGCTGGTGCAGAAGCCGCTTGGCCTCGTCCTGGTCGACGTTCTCCTTGACCGTGATCAGGTTCTCACGGGTCATCAATTCGTAGACCTTTTGCGCCGGATCGGAAGCGAAGCGCACATCGCGGTTGGTCAGGATGCCGACCAGCCGGCCGGTCTTGTGGCCACCGGCGCCGCCATTCTCGACCACCGGAATGCCCGAGATCGAATAGGTGCGCATCAGCGACAATGCGTCGGCGAGCGTGGCGTCGGGTCCGATCGTGACCGGGTTGACCACCATGCCGGATTCGAACTTCTTGACCTGCCGCACCTGCTCGGCCTGTTCGGCGGGCGAGAAATTGCGATGAATGACGCCGATGCCGCCGGCCTGCGCCATGGCGATGGCAAGCCTTGCCTCGGTGACCGTGTCCATCGCCGCCGACAGGATCGGCACGTTGAGATCGATGTCGCCGGCGATGCGGGTGCGGATGTCGGTCTGGCCGGGCATCACCTCGGAATGACCGGGCTGCAAAAGCACGTCGTCAAAGGTCAGCGCCAGTGCGCCGGTGGACGTTTCGATGATTTTTGCCATGGCCAGCCCTTTGAATGCGAAAAAGCGCTGGACCGGAATGGACAGCGCCGACTCGTTATTCCCTTTCAGGATTGGCGGTGGCTGGTAACACGTCGCGGGACGGATGAAAAGCCGATCGTTGCGTCGTTCCGCGTTCTAGTCGCCAGACTTCCCCGCTAGAGCATCAAGCAATGGGTGACGCGGCGCTGCGAAAGGACTGACGACAGTGACCGCGCCCCATGTGAAGCCGTCTTGCAGATCTTCCGAGACCAGCAGCCGACAGCCAGCTTGCGAGGCCGTGGAGAGAATGACCGAGTCCCAAATGCTGAGTCGATGATCGGTAGCCAGATCAGCGGCCATCATCATCACGTCCTGCGTCGTCGCGGCAACGGAAAATGCGTCGCTCCAGCTCAGAAGGGCATCCCGTGCCTCCAGGGGCGGTCTTCCTGCTTTGCGGACCAAAACGTTGAAGAGTTCACCAAGAACCTGAACAGGAATAACCGCGTCATCTTGCCGGAGATCGCGCAGCAATTCGAGAACGATGTCGCGCTTCTCCGCACCGTTCACCCCTTCCGCGTAAGCAAGGATATTCGTATCGAGCGCGATCTTCAATGCTCGTCCTCATAAAGCTCATCGCGCGTCCACTGCCCGGCATTCATGACAGGCTGGCGCTCAAGGCGCGACAACAACGCCGCGCGCGATCGGGCAGCCACACCCTCCTGATGATCCGCGGGCACGATCCGAGCGACCGGACGCCCGTGACTGGTCACCACGTAGCTTTGTCCTTCGCGAACGCCGCGCAGTAGGAGAGAAAACCTGCGATTGGCATCGGCCGCCGAAACACCTTTTTCCATGGCAATGTTCCCATAGTAGTTATATTCACTACAATAATGATGTGTGTCGTTCCATGCAAGGTGTCCCTTGCCTGGCAGGGATCTCTGCCGGCGTGGGGCATGCCAAAGCGAAAGGCCGCATCCTTGCAGTCGCACAAAAGTGACAGCAATTTAACACGACATCACCCTCTGGCCGTGATAACCGCCCTGCGTGCCGGCTTGCCCCAGCCGACGACACAGAGAATCAGTCCGGACGCGTCTTGTGAACCGCACCATTCCGCTCATATTGGCGGTCGCTCTCTTCATGGAAAACATGGATTCGACCGTCATCGCGACATCGCTGCCGGCGATCGCCATCGACATCCACACCAGCCCGATCGCGCTCAAACTGGCGCTGACGGCCTATCTGGTGTCGCTGGCGATCTTCATTCCAATCAGCGGCTGGATGGCCGACCGCTTCGGCGCCAAGACCATCTTTCGTGCCGCGATTGCAGTGTTCATTGCCGGTTCGGTGGCGTGCGCCCTCTCCGGTTCGCTGCCCGCCTTCGTAGTCGCGCGTTTCCTGCAAGGCATTGGCGGCGCCATGATGACCCCGGTCGGGCGCCTGGTTCTGGTGCGCGCCACGCCCAAGAGCGAACTGGTCGCCGCCATGTCGTGGCTGACCGTTCCCGCGCTGGTCGGCCCGCTGGTGGGTCCGCCGATCGGCGGCTTCATCACCACCTACTTCACCTGGCACTGGATCTTCCTGATCAACGTCCCGATCGGCCTGATCGGCATTTGGCTTGCCACTCGCTTCCTGCCGGAAACCGAGGCAACCGAGACGCCGCCGCTCGATTTCGTCGGTTTCGTCCTGAGCGGGCTGGCCGCTTCAGGCGTCGTCTTTGGCCTGTCGGTGGTCAGCCTGCCTTATCTGCCGCCGGCGACCGGCTTCATCACGATCGCCGTGGGACTGCTGTCGGGCGGGCTCTACCTCATGCATGCGCGCCGCGCCAAAAATCCGCTGCTGGCGCTCGAACTGTTCCGTAACCAGGTGTTCCGCTCGTCGGTGCTTGGCGGCTCGCTGTTTCGCATCGGCATCGGCGCCGTGCCGTTCCTTTTGCCGCTGATGTTCCAGATCGGTTTCGGGCTGACACCGTTCCAGTCCGGCATGATCACCTTTGTCTCGGCGATCGGCGCCATCGGCATGAAATTCGTCACCGCGCTGATCTTCCGCGTTGTCGGCTTTCGCCGCGTGCTGATCGTCGGCTCGCTAGTCGCTGCCGCATCGATCGCCATCTACGGCCTCTTCACCCCTGAAACACCTTATGCGCTGATGCTGGCCATATTGCTGGTCGGCGGCTTCATCCGCTCGATGTTCTTCACCGGCGTCAACGCGCTCTCCTATGCCGAGGTGTCGGCCGAGGATACCAGCAAGGCAACGCCGATCACGGCGGTGTTCCAGCAGCTCTCGATCGCGCTCGGCGTGGCGCTCGCCGGCGGCATTCTGGAGGTCTCGATCTCGATCCATGGCGGCCCGCTGACGCTGCGCGACTTCCATACCGCCTTCTTCATCGTGGCGGCGGTGTCGGCGGCGGCGTCGCTGTCGTTCATGCGGATGGCGCCCGACGCCGGTAACGCCGTCTCCGGCCATGGCCGGCTGACGACGCCGAAGACGCTGGAACCCGTCAGATCGCCGGGAGAGTGAGGCAAAGTCGCCGTAGAGCGATCAGCCGCGGCGTCCCCGGCCCTTCGCCATGGCTCCGGGCGCTCGAGTCCTTCGGAACGTCCACTGGACGTTCCGCTCCGCCTGGCGGCGGACCGGCGGGGGGCTGGCCTTTCAGCCGTCGGCGTCCCCCGGCCCTTCGCTATGGCTCGGGGCGCTCGAGTCCTTCGGAACGTCCACTGGACGTTCCGATCCGCCTGGCGGCGGACCGGACTCTCGCCCCTTAAAATCCTTGGCCAACAGATAGAGCTCCACCGATTCATCGCGTGAGGCCGGCGGCTTGACGTGATGGACGGAGCGGAAATTCTTCTTGAGCATCGAGAGCAACTCATTTTCGGCGCCGCCCTGGAAGGTCTTGGCGAGGAAATGGCCGCCCGGCTTGAGGACCGAGAGCGCGAAATCGGCCGCCACCTCGCACAGATGCATGGTGCGGATATGGTCGGTCCGCTTGTGCCCGGTGGTCGGCGCCGCCATGTCGGACAGCACGACATCCGGATCCCCGCCCAGCGCCTCGGCCAGCCTTTGCGGCGCGTCGGCGTCCAGGAAATCCATCAGCAGCACCGGCGCACCGGGCACGGCGTCCATTTCGAGATAATCGATGCCGATGACATGCGGGTTTTCGGCCGTCGATTTCGTGCGCGCGGCCGCGACCTGGCACCAGCCGCCGGGGGCGGCACCCAGATCGATTACTTTCATGCCGGGCTTCAAGAGGTGGTGCTTGTCGTCGATCTCGATCAGCTTGTAGGCCGCGCGCGAGCGATAGCCGTCGGCCTTGGAGCGCTGGACATAGGGATCGTTGATGTGGCGCTGCAGCCAGCGGCGCGACGATTCCTTCAGCCCGCTTTTCTTCTTGATCCGCGTCTTCAGCACGCGAATGCTGGCGGATCCTGGCTTTTCCGGTTTCTTCGTCATTGCCTGATTTCTTGTTTGAGCATGATCATGATGCCCTGGCACGCCCGTCATTGCGCCAGACGCCGTCATCGGCCATCAGCTCACTCAATATTCCTTCGCGCAAGCCCCGGTCGGCGACGCGCAGCCGTTCCGAGGGCCAGACGGCGCGGATTGCTTCGAGGATGGCACAACCGGCCAGCACGAGATCGGCGCGGTCGGCGCCGATGCAGGGGTTGGCGCAGCGCTGCTGGAAATCCCAACCGACCAGTTTCTCCACCATGCGGTCGACGCTGTCGCGGTCCATCCACAGGCCGTCGACCCGTCGGCGGTCGTAGCGTTCGAGGTCGAGATGGACGCCGGCCAGCGTCGTCACCGTGCCCGAAGTGCCCAGCAGATGAAAATTCGGGCTGGCCTTGAGATGGCTCAACCGATCGCGGCCATCGAAAGCGGCCAGCCTGCCGGCGACGTCGTCGACCATGGCGGTGAATATCTCGCGCGTCACGGTGCGGCCGCCAAAGCGTTCCGCCAACGAGACGACGCCGACCGGCAGCGAGGTCCACGAGACGATGTGATTGGCCAGCCGCGGCGAACGGCGGCCGGTGAGATCGATCAGGGCGATCTCGGAAGACCCGCCGCCGATGTCGAACAGGACGACGCCCTGCGTGTCGCGCTCGACCAGCGAACCGCAGCCGGAAACCGCAAGGCGGGCTTCGGTCTGGCGGTCGATGATCTCGAGCTTCAGGCCGGCTTCGCGTTCGACGCGATCGAGGAACTCCACGCCGTTTTCGGCTGTTCGGCAGGCTTCGGTGGCGATCAGCCTTGCCTTCCTGATCTTGCGACCGCGCAATTTATCGCCGCAGACCTTCAGCGCCTCGACCGCGCGGTCCATCGCCGGCTGGCCGAGCCGGCCGTTGGCGGTGAGCCCCTCGCCCAGCCTGACGATGCGCGAGAAGGCATCGATGACGCGAAACTGGCCGTGACGCGTGGGAACGGCGACCAGCAGCCGGCAATTGTTGGTGCCGAGGTCGAGCGCGGCGAAGACGGGAAGCTCGTGCACCGGGGGCCGGCGGTTGCCTTGTTCGGGGCGCGGCAATGCAGCGGCGGGCGAGATTGTCGCTGCGGCAACAGGCTTCAAATCCACCGCCGCGACATGAGGCCTGCCTTGCACCGGCGATAGATTGTCCCCTGGGCGCGCCTCGTCACGCGCAAAAACCTTGCGCCCACGCCTTCGCTTGCGCCGTTTCTTGGGCTTGCCCTTCTGGGTCGCGTCGCCAGCCTGCCCATTCACGGAGCGAGGCTCCGTTGGGCGGCGTTGCTGCCAACCGGCTGTCCCCGGGCCTGATGGCCCCAGGGAAGCGCTGGACGCGCCCACCTCCGGCGCGCCTGCGCCGGTGTCGCGGTCTTCCACTGTCGTTCCTTCCGGCGCCGCGCGAACCGGTGAAGGACGCAGCAGGCGCTTTGGCATGTTTCAAGTTGCCGCCAGACTAACAGCGCCGTGCCCGATCACCAAGAGCCGCATGCTGAATTTTGCCGGCTGGGTGCGCGGGCCTGTTTTTGCACTGGCGTAATGCACCGGCAAGGCTGGGCTGGTAGCGCAACACCGTCGCGCCGCCCGGCAAACAGGGATGGCATCAGGCGCGACAAGTGTTCGCGGTTGAATAGCCGGCTTCAATGAGGCATTTCTGAAATGAATGGGGAATCCGGGGCGGACGGCCTCTCGATGGAAAGGAAGCGGATACGCAACGCATGGCGGTCGGGCAATGAACTGGAAACGCTATTTCTGGCCGGTCGTCGGCATCGGCGCGGTGATCTTCTCGCTGCTGCTGCTCTGGCATGAATTGCGCGGCATCTCGCTCGACGACGTCTGGGACGGGCTGGCGGCCATTCCAACTCGTGGCTGGATCCTGGCGGGCTTGAGCTCGGTCGTCGCCTATGCCGCGCTCGCCGGCTACGATCACATCGCGCTGCTGCATATTGGCAAGAAGGTGTCGTGGCTGTTCGTGACACTCTGCTCCTTCACCACCTACGCGCTGTCGCACAATATCGGCGGCTCGGTGTTCTCCGGCGCCGTCATTCGCTACCGTGCCTACGGCACAAGGGGGCTGACCGGCCAGGAAGTCGGCGTGCTGGTGGCGATCTGCTGGATAACCTTCGTGCTGTCGACGTTACTCGCCTCCGGCCTTGTGCTGGTGTTCGAGCCGCGGATCATCGACCGCTTTTCCGGCATTGCCCATCACGGCCTGTCGGAGGCGGCAGGCATTGCGATGCTGGTCCTCATCGCAGCCTATGTATTCGGCAGTTGGCTGCACCTGCGCCCGCTGAGGATCGCCGGGTTTCAGTTGCACTATCCGGCGCTGCCGATCGTCGCCAGGCAGTTGCTGATCGGCCCGATCGAGCTGCTCGCGGCCGCGGCGATCATCTTCTTCGCCCTGCCCGAGGTGCACAATCCCGGCTATTTCGTCGTGCTGGGCGTCTTCCTGGTCTCCTTCTCGGTCGCCCAGATTTCGCACGCGCCAGGCGGCCTCGGCGTTTTCGAGGTGGTGTTCCTGGCCGGGCTTTCCGACATGGACCCGGTCGGCGTGGTGGCGGCGCTGCTGGTGTTCCGGCTGTTTTATCTCATCGTCCCGCTGTTTCTGGGCCTGGGCATCGTGCTGTTCTTCGAACGCTCGCAGTTCAGCCGCAAGGAGAGCTGAGGCTTGGAGGTTCGCACGCCACCGGAAAAGCTGGTGTTCGGAACCGGTGATGAAACCTGGCAATTGAACCGCAAAGCAGACTTGACTATTTTCCACTGGCGGCTACAAGGCAGCGCTCAAGCGGCTCAGCCGTTCGGCCCGCGCGATTTTCACTTTTACGGTGATTGTCACGCCTGCTGGGGAATAGGTTAACGGTAGACCCACGGACTCTGACTCCGTTAGTCCTGGTTCGAATCCAGGTTCCCCAGCCACACCTCTTTAATCGTTTTTTTTCAGCTGCTTAGCGAACATTAGAAATTGCTAGGTGTTACACCCAAATGGATGTCTCACGCGGGGCATCAGCCCTTTCCCTTCATTTCGTGGTAGTCTCGATAGAGCTTCGCGACATAGTTTTCGCGGTAGCGCAACAGGTAGAGCGCGATGAGGCAGAACGCAACCACGCTCGCATAAGACAAGATGCCCGTCGAATAGCACCAAAACGTTTCACATTCTCTCCAGCCGCCGAATCTTCCCTTCCACTGGCCGGCCGAGACAAGCAAAATAAGCCGCCAGCTTGCGAAGGCGAGGCACGCCAGCACCACGGCATAAGAAATGATCTTCGTTTTCTTGTTCATTCCCTACGCTGCAACAAGATTATGAATTCTCGGTTTCGTGCAGCGCCTCGGTCCGGTCGAGTATGACGGGAACGGCGAGGCAAGTGAAAAGCCCGCCGTGGCGAGCGGCGGGCTTCTGGTCGGCGTCGAGGATCCGGCCGGTTAGGGTTCCAGCGTCACCACATCGTCGGCCGGATTACCGAAGATCCAGGTTCCCCAGCCAAACTGGATGTCCTACGGATGATTTCGCCCCGGCCGGCTCGCATGAGGCCGCCGCAGCTGCCGATTCTGCAAGTCCACGAGGTGAGATTGTCGTTCGCAGGAAGCTGACGCGTGGGCGCGTGCTGCCATTCTTCGAGGGCCTGCCACGCTGCCTGGTCGGGACCGAAGCCTGCAGCTCATTGCATTGTTGGGCGAGAATTGACTGCACGTGGCCATGACGTGCGGCTGCTGTCGGCACAGTATGTTGAAGCCCATACTCCATGGTCGTGTAACTTCATCGTGACCCGATCTCCAGGGAGGAACAATCGGAATGAACTCCAAGTTGGGGGCCAGCCAATCAGCTTGAGGCAGACCACGACCAACCAATGGAGCATGTCATGAGATTTCCACGCTGCACGACCACCGCGGCCGCCGCTTTGATGTTCGCGGCCTTCCCTGCGCTCGCCCAGACGAACGGAACACCTGCACCAACCCCCGCGACCCAACAGCCCGGAGCTGGGCAACTGCCGGATGTGAGCGGACAGACGGGTGGGCCGACGCATGAAATGATTCGCCAGATGATTGAGCAAGCCGTCCAGGAGAGAATGCAACAGGATCGGAGCTTTAACGAAGGTAACAATCGGCAGGAGGAGGGTGACAACCGTCAAGAGGAAGCTTCTCGTCATCGAGACGGTTGGCAGCGGCACCGCAATGGCGGCCCGGCCGGTGAGCATGGAATGGTCGGAAATCATGGTCCTCGCATGATGCGCGGCACCGGGATGCGACTTGTACTGGCGCTTCTGGACACGGATGGTGACGGATCGCTGTCCGAGAACGAGGTCCAGGAGGCTGTCGGCAGAATCTTCTCTGCAATCGACCAGAACGGTGACGGGAAGATCGACATGGATGAAATCCAGTCCTTCTCGCATGGCTCTGGCGGTCGTGAAGAAATGCCGTGATTGGCTAGTGTCTTAGCTTGAAATCCGGCTAGTCAAAAGCGGCTCGGAGTTTGGCGAACACCACAGGCGCCATGAGGCGCTTTGGGGAGAGGCAATACGGCCGTGGGCGCGTTCTCCCCCCGAGCACGCTGCCGGTTCCCAATCGTCCATCCAGTGACCTGAGGTCAAGTTGATCGGGGCATCCGGCCAGATGTCCTCACATGGATCCTTTCAACGCAGTCATCCGTAAAGCAGCCGGATCGGGCGAGGCCCGGGCCAGCCGTCAGGACTCGCAGACACAGTCGGGCCAGCCCGTCACCGACAAGCCTTCCATCAAGAACTGCAGTGTTACTTTACCAGCAGCGCGCCGTGTTTCGCCCAAAGTTGCTCACATTGTTTCGCCCTCAAGTTTGGCGCTCCCGCAACTCCATGAAAGATTATCGCAGAACGAACGTCGTAGCCCAATACCGACGCGTTGGCCAAAAAGTGAACTGCCTCTCCAAGACGGCGAAGTTCAAGGGCGGCTTCTTTCTTGTTCGCTGCGTCGAATACACCGAGGACCTGCACTTCATCATCGCGTGAGGCCAATACGGCGGCCATGGCCTCGTCACTCATCACCCCACGACTGTTCACTCGGTTGCTGCTGAAGAAACCCACCGCTACCCAGTACGCTGATGCTCGATGCATGCCGGCAACGGTTTCTTCTTTCATCGTCGCTGGCTCTTGCCGAGAGCCAAATAGCGGCGGCCTTTGTCAGACCAATGAGGCACTCACCTGCAAACTCGGCCGGTTCGTCGCTCGTGGTGTCGAATACCGCCCATGTGTCGCACGGTTCCAGAACGGGTAAGAATTTCATATTAGTCTCCGCTAATTCTTCTCCCAACATTAGCGGAACCACTTTGTTCCTGGAGCTTCGATGCCGTGCTCACGCGTACCCGTCTCGACGGATGCCGGCAGCGAAGGGCCTCGCCGGCGAGCGGTCGCGTCCAGGGCCGTGACTCTCAAGCGTGGACAACCAGGAGGCGTAGAACCGTTGACGTCGCTTTGATCGGACTGGCCTCTGGAGATCGATGCGATGCCCTACCAGCAGGACATGCAAGCAGCGCCATCCAGCCGGGTCGTATACAGCTTGGTTAACAACCATCGGCCCTTAGCGATCTTACCATGCGAACGACAATGGGATCGTAGGGGAGCTTTTCGTCACGACTATAAGTGGCCGTAAACAATGCCGCGCGGCCGTCGCATACTTTGACGGCCCGGACATACAGTATCTGGCCGTCCTTCAGCCCAGAATAGCTGGCCCATTGCGGGGTCACTCGCTTATAGGTCAACCTCCAGCCGTCGTGCTCATTCACTGCCATGCGATGCTCTATCTCGGTGCGAAAACTCGCCTTGCCGAGTTGCGCCCCCCATACTGCGAGAAACGCTTTGTTTTTGCCCTCGAAGGCTGCCCCTTGGTCGGAGCGCTGGGTAAGTACAAACCCCGGGGGGACATCGAACACGAAGCCGAGATGTTTGATCCCGAAGCCCTGCCATCCCTGAGCACCGAGCAGCGACGTGGGCACCATGGTGACAAGTAAACTCAGCAGAATATGGGGACCATATCTCATAGCCTGTTCCTATTGCTTCGGCGTCCCGCTCCCTGTCCGTGGCACGTCGTCTAGTAGGGTCGGCTCGACCGAGTCGTTCGTTCGGTGATCTGCTGGCAGCTTGCCGTTTGGGGTCATCTGGTTAACGGCGTCCGGCAGATCCCTGGTGATCCTCGCAATGAGCTCCTCGCGCGAGAGGCCAGTCTGCGTTGAAAGTGCCTCCAGCGTCTGCGCGTCAATAGCCTTTTCCACCTCATGAGGCTCGATCGGCTCGTTCGGCCCGGTGCCAACCCAGGAGTCCACCTTCGGGCCAGCACCTGCATTTTTAAAACGGTCGAGAATATCGCCAAGCGCGGTGCCGGCAACGCCCTTGGACACCTGGTCCAGTATCCCCCCTTGCGGATTGTTTGCATCGCGCTCTCCCGCTCCACGGATCATCTCTGCGATCTTGTCGCGGTTTTGATAAGCCAAGACCCCCAGCATAGCGATCGCAAGTCTTCCAAGATTGGCCACTCGTTCCTCCTGTGGTCTCGAGCTTGGAGAAGCTCTCGGCCTGCCAAAAGTTCCGCATTGGCCACCAAACCTTAGGTGGATACCTCCGGACGTGCACATGAGGTGGGCAAAGGCGCCAGGAAGTCGATGCCTCACAAACCCGAATCTAGTATCCTACTTTGTCCATAAGCACCGCAATTCAGGCTGAGGCGCGACCCAGAAAGTTCGAAAAGCTTCCAGGAACCCCAGCCAAGCATTTTTCAATGAAAATGGTCACTTAGCGAAAATCGGAACCGGAACACTTATCTGGTGCATAAATCCGGCACATCGCTGTCGCCACGCTTCGCGAACAAATCCTGCAAGGCCGCCTGATGGTCACTGACACCGAGTTCATCGTCGAAAGCATCAGCCAAGGCTGCGTGATGCTTGCCGATGGCGAGTTCTTTATCGACAGGCTGGTGAAGTATGTCGGCAATGGGAGGATCCGCTGGCATGTCGAATTCCGTGGACATCGCATCGAGCTGACGACCGGCCAGCTCAAGAAGCAGCCTACCTTCCGACGGAAGATGCTCGAACAGGCCGGCGTGCTGCCGCCCCTGCGTCCCGGGGCCAACTACAGGCGATGGGTTCTCGATCTGAGGAGGAACGCCATCGAGCTTCCCTGGCGGGAGAGACCGGTCGATGCCGGTTTCTCGGTAGACAGGCTTGTCGGTCATGGGGGCGACCGCTGGACGGTTGAATACCAAGGCAAGGCTATCAAGTTCACGACGACCAAACTGCGCAGGCAAACCAGCTTCCGCAAGAGGATGCTGCTCAAGGCCAAGGTGCTGCCGCCCCGGATGGACCCGGTTGCCTATCGGAAGTGGGTGGACTGGCTGATTCAAAACGCCACCGAGGTCGCCCCGCGGGCCGGCGATGCCGTGATAACCGAGAAAAGTTGGCTTGACGACCTGCCGGAGTTAGCGGCTGGCAAGACGAAGCGGCGCCCGAAGCAACCGACTAGGACGGCGCGCTGCCGCTCTTCACACTCACCCCAAACCATGGTGTTTGCCACGGCTACGAATTTCGGAACACATTGATCGCGAAGAATCTGGCCAGGGCTTGGCTCGTGGCGAACCAGACTTGAATGAGACCCCATGGATCGCTTCAATCTCGGCGCCTACCGCCGCCCGATCTCCACCCGCTCCACCGAGACCCAGCGCTGGTTCGATATCGGTCTTAACTGGTGCTACGGCTTCAACCATGAGGAAGGCATCAAGTGCTTTGAGAAGGCACTGGAGACCGATCCGGACTGCCCGATGGTTCATTGGGGAATCGCCTATGCAGCCGGACCCTTCTACAATCTGACCTGGAAGGAGCATGGCGAGGCCGAGGCAAACAGCGCGACGAAGCGTTGCTTCGAGCATGTCCAGCTCGCGCGCGCCAGTGCGGTTGCAGCCAGCGAGGTCGAAAGACAATTGATCGGGGCATTGGCCTGCCGTTTCCAGAAACCGCACCGGGTGATGCCACAGGAATTCGAGCAATGGGACGACGCCTATGCCGCCGCAATGCGGCGGGTCCATGAAAACTTTCCCGACGATCACGATGTGATGGCGCTTCTCGTCGAGGCGCTGATGATGCGCACGGTGCGGCGCCTGTGGAATCTCAAGACCGGTGAACCGGCGCCGAATTCCGACGTCGTCGAAGCGCTGGAGGTTTGCGAGCGGTCAATCCTGCTCGCAGACGAGGCCGGCACCGCCCAGCATCCGGCGATCGTCCACCTGCACATCCATCTGCTGGAAATGTCGACCCAGCCGGAGCGCGGCATGCGCTCGGCCGATCTGCTCGGCGAGATGTGCCCCGATGCCGGGCACATGAACCACATGCCGGGGCATATCTATGTGCTGTGCGGCGAGTATGAGAAGGCGAAGCTCGCCAGCGAAAAGGCGGTTCGGGCCAACGACCTTTATATCGCCTACGCCAATGAGCCGACCTATTATCTGCTCGGCTGCTGCCACGATCTGCACCTGATGATGTTCACCTGCATGTTGTCGGGCCAGTACCAGCCGGCGCTGTGGGCCGCCGACAAGGTGCGCAGCCTGGTGACGCGTGACGTGGTCGCCATCCAGGATCGGCCCAAACTCACCCAGACCGTGGAAGGCTATCATGCGATGAAATCGCACGTGCTGGTGCGCTTCGGTCGCTGGCGGGAAATCATCGACGAGCCGGCAACCGAAGAGCCCGGCCTCTATGTGCTGACGGCGGCCATGCAGCATTACGCCAAGGGCGTGGCGCATGCGACGCTGAGGCAATTCACCGACGCCGAGCGCGAGCGTGAACGCTTCCACCAGCATCTCGAAGGCATTCCAGCCGAGCGGCGTTTTCTCAGCAACCCGGCCCGCGCCTCGCTCGCCGTCGGTGCCGCCTTGCTCGACGGCGAGCTTGCCTATCATCAGGGCCTGCACGAGCAGGCCTATGACCATCTCAGGCACGCGGTCGAGCTGGACGACAATCTGTCCTACACCGAGCCGTGGGCGTGGATGCACCCGCCGCGCCATGCGCTGGCGGCGCTGCTTCTCGACCAGGGCCACGCGCAAGAGGCCGAGCAGGCCTATCGCGACGATCTCGGCCTGAGCGGCAATGTGCAGCGCTGCGCCCGGCACCCGGACAATGTCTGGGCGCTGCACGGGCTGGTGGAATGTTTGGGGCGCTGCGAGAGCCAAGAGCTGCCTGTACTGCAGGCAAAACTCGCCACGGCGCTGGCCAAGGCCGATGTGCCGATCAGCTCATCGTGCCTGTGCCGGACGGGCGTGCAATCGGCACTCAGCTGTTGTCCTTGATGCCCATCGCACCCTTCCCGGGCAGTTCAATCATGGAATGCTGAAGGGCACCGATTCAGCAACCGTTCCATCGATGGCCAAATCAACCCGATAGGTGCCCTCCGGCCATCCCGCCGTTGGTTTGCTGAGTTGTGAATCAGCCTGATTGTTGGCTCCTACGTCGAGGTCGACCTTGTCGATGGTATAGTTTTCCGGCGCGGCGCCGTGGGAATCAACCGAGACCCAGGAGAACGTGATTTTCGAGGTTGGCGCGATATCCACAAGGTCAGCCGAGACGTAGATCGCCGGTGTCTCGACAGGGAAGTTGCTCTGAGGCGTTCCCCCGTCCTTCGTCGCGGAAAGGACGATGTTGGTGAAGCCCGCCGCCTGGGCCGGCATACCGAAACTGAGCGCCGCCAAGGCGGCAATGGCTAGAACTAGAGCTGATTTCAAGACTTATTTCTCCTCGGGCTTAGTTGCTGGCCCGCAAATCGGGGGCGAATTGGGTTGAGACGGGTGCCCTCAGCCCAGCCATTTGTCGTAGTCCGCCACCAATAGATGCAGGGGCGGTGTGTCTTCCTCGATATCGGCGAAACGGCCGATCGGCTCGCGGAAGACGTTGTCCGTGCGATCGTCGTTGACGGTCGACACCTCGCCGATCAGGACATCCTTGCTCTCGGCCCAGAAGGCGTGCCAGACGCCGGGCAAGAGCGTGACGCTTTGGCCCGGATCGAGCTTCAGCAGTCCGCCCGCCGGCAGCCTGTGGATGGTTCCGTCGACCGGCACCGATACCTCGGCCTTGGGGTCGATGCCGCCGTCGCGGTCATGCATGAACAGTTCAAGCACCAGCTTGCCGCCGCCGCGGTTGATGATGTCCTCGGCCTTGATGTTGTGCCGGTGCATCGGCGACATCTGCTCCTTGCGCGAAATCATGATCTTTTCGGCATAGAGCATGCCCATGCCCTTCTTCATGTCCTCGTAGCGGCCGTTGCGGACGGTGAACAGGAACAGGCCGAGATCGTCGAACTTGCCCTGGCCGTAGTCGGTGATGTCCCAGCCGAGCCGCGAGGTGAAGATGGCCGAGGAATCGACCTGGCGCGCCTTCATCTCTTCCGGCGACCAGTAGGCGAAGGGCGGCATGATATAGCCGAACGAGCGGATGAAAGCGTCGGCTTCGCGGATGATGTCGTTGATGGCGGAGCGTTTCATGATGATGACCCTCGTGTCGATTTTTCCGACAATCGCATAGCCGAACGCCGGTGCGGTGTCGATCCACCTTGCCTGATCGAGCCCTGCCTGTTGGAGCCTTGCGCGTGCCACCCATGGCCAACAGATCGCGGCCCGCTGGCCGCGTGACATCGCGTGCTTTGAGGCTCATAACCCTTGCGAATTGCACAGGGATAGCCGATGCCGACCATCCATGACCTCGATACGCCTTCGATCCTGATCGACGTCGCGCGCGCCGAAGCCAACATTGCTCGTGCACAGGCTCATGCCGACAAGAACGGACTGAAGCTCAGGCCGCACATCAAGACGCACAAGCTGCCTTATTGGGCGAAGAAGCAAATGGCGGCAGGTGCCGTCGGCATCACGTGCCAGAAGATCGGCGAGGCCGAGGTAATGGCCGACGCCGGGCTGACCGATATCTTTCTTCCCTACAACATCCTGGGGCGCGCCAAGCTCGAGCGGCTGAAGGCGCTGCATGGCCGCGTGACCCTGTCGGTGACCGCCGACAGCATGGACACGCTGGAAGGGCTCGCGGCAGCTTTCACCGATGCCGGCCATCCTCTGCCCGTGCTGGTCGAATGCGATACCGGCATGGGTCGCTGCGGCGTGCAGACAGCCAATGAAGCGGTAGCGCTGGCAAGGATGATCGACAAGGCAGGTGGCCTCACCTTCGGCGGACTGATGACCTATCCGGCCGCCGGCCGCGCGGCTGAAGCGGAAGCCTGGCTCGCCACCGCCAAGCAGGCGCTGGCTGCTTCGGGGCTTGCCTGCGAGCGCATATCGAGCGGCGGCACGCCTGATATATGGCGCTCCGCCGATGCATCCGTCGTCACGGAGTATCGCCCGGGAACCTACATCTATCTCGATCGCTACCAGGTCGCCAAAGGCGTCGGCACGTTGGACGATTGCGCGCTGACGGTGCTTGCGACGGTGGTCAGCCATCCGACAGCGACGCGCGCCATTCTCGATAGCGGCAGCAAGGCCCTGTCCAGCGATACGCTAGGGCTAAAGGACTTTGGAGAGTTGATGGGCGTCCCCGGAGCGCTGGTGACGGGGCTGAGCGAGGAGCACGGCACGGTCACGCTTTCTGGCGACGGCAGGCTGCGCATTGGCGAACGCGTGCGCGTGGTGCCGGACCACTGCTGCGTCGTCACCAACCTGTTCAACGAGGTCAATCTGATAGACGGCGAGAAGGTTCTCGAAACGCTGCCAGTGGCGGCACGCGGGCTGATGACATGAGATTCTAGCTAGACCGGACGCTCCGCCTGCCGCGCTGCCACCCGCCGCATGGCTATCACCCGGCGGCGGCGGATTTCGGTGCGCATTGCCATCAGGTGCAGCGCGAAGAACAGCACGGTAAACCCGCCAGCCATCACCAGCAGAGGCCAGAGCAGGCTCGGGTCGATGGTCGGGCCGCCGAGCCGGAACACCGAGGCAGGCTGGTGCAGCGTGTTCCACCAGTCGACCGAGAATTTGATGATCGGGATATTGATGAAGCCGACCAGCGTGATGATAGCGGCGGCCCAGGCGGCGCGGCTGGCATCATCCAGCGCACGGGTCAGCGCGATGATGCCGAGATACATCAGGAACAGCACGAAGACAGAAGTCAGGCGGGCGTCCCACACCCACCAGGTGCCCCACATCGGCTTGCCCCAGATCGAACCGGTGATCAGCGCCAGCGCGGTGAACACCGCTCCAATGGGTGCGGCCGATTTCAGCGCGACATCGGCCAGCGGATGGCGCCAGACCAGCGTGCCAAGCGCGGAGACCGCCATCAGCGTGTAGCACATCATGGCGAGCCAGGCGAAAGGCACGTGGATGTACATGATGCGAACGGTGATACCCTGCTGGAAATCCTCGGGCGCGGTGAAGCTCATATAGAGGCCAATCGCGAGGGTGAGCGCGGCGAGCGCCGCCAGCCACGGCACAAGCTTGTCTGCAAGCCCGACGAACCGCGTTGGATTGGCGAGATCGGTGAAGCCGCTCAGGCGTGAGGTGATGTCACTCATGCGACTTTACATAGACCGCCGATGCGTTTGGGGCAATCGAGCAGCGGTGTCGCAGCTCTGGTCTTGCCTCCTCCCGTTCGGGAGAAGGCGGAACCGTTAACGGCTCAGGCGGCCTCGCCCTGCACCGACCGGCTGAGGCGCCGGACTTCCTCGTCGTTGAGCAGGCCGCCGGCGCGCAGCAGGCTGGCGAAGCGGCCGTTGCGCAGCGACAGTTCGGCAAAGCCACCCATCTCGACCACCCTGCCCTTGTCCATGAACACGACCAGATCGGCGTCGCGGACGGTGGTCAGGCGGTGGGCGATGATGAAAGTGGTGCGGTCGCGGCGCAATTCGTCGATCGCTTCCTTGACGCGGTCCTCGGTCTCGACGTCGAGTGCGCTGGTCGCCTCGTCGAGCACCAGGATCGGGGCATCCTTCAGCACGGCACGGGCAATGGCGATGCGCTGGCGCTCGCCGCCCGAGAGCTGGCCGCCACGTTCGCCGACCACCGTGTCGTAGCCATTGCTCTTGGCTAGAATGAAATCCTGCGCCGCGGCCGCGGTGGCGGCGGCATGGATCTCGTCGTTGGTCGCATCGGCGCGGCCGACGCGGATGTTGTCCTCGATCGAGCGGTTCAAAAGCCCGGCGTCCTGGAACACGGTGGCGATCGAATGGCGCAGCGACTTGCGGGTCACCGTGCGGGTATCGATGCCGTCGATCAGGATACGGCCACTGGACGGCGAGAAGACGCGCTGCAGCAAGTTGATGAGCGTGGTCTTGCCCGCACCCGTCGGTCCGACGATGGCGACGGTCTGGCCGGCCTGCACCTCGAAGGACACGTCGCTGACGCCCTGCCCCGAATTGGCGAACTCGAAGCTGACATCCTCGAAACGGACATGGCCGGTGACGTTGGCAAGGTCGCGCAGACCATCCGGCTCGGCGGTATCGGCGGCCGAGTCCTCGAGCTTGTAGAAATCCTCGAGCTTGGCGCGAGCTTCCGAAATCTGGTTCGCGAAAGCCGACATCTGGTCGAGCCGTGAGATCAGCAGCGTGGCGAAGCCGGTGAAGGCGATGACGTCACCGATGCGCAGCTGGCCATGAGTGACCAGGTAAGCGCCGATCAGAAGCACCACCATCATCGAGATCGTCGACGACAGCCGATTGAGCGCATTGGCGATAGCCCACCAGTCGAGCACCGGGTTCTGCGCGTCGAGCAGGTTCTTGACGTAGCCACGCAGCGCCTCGGCCTCGTAGCCGAGACGGTTGTAGCTCTGCAGCACGGCGACGTTGCTCACCGAGTCCGTCACATGCGCGAATACCTTGTGATAGTGGCGCTCGACCGCAGCTTGGCCTTCCTTGGTGCGCTTCATCACCAGGCGGCCGATGCCGACATAGAGCACGCCGAGCACGAGCAGAACCATCGACATGCGCACATCCATGCTGAGCGCCGTCGGAACCAGCAGAACGAGCGCGACAGCGGTCGACAAGTGCTGGCGCATGAATTCAAGCCAGAGGCTGAACAGAGTCTCGACGGCGCGCAGCAGCGTGTGGAGGGCATTCGAGGTGCCACGCTGATGATGCCAGGCGAGCGGCATGGTTATGACGCGCTCGAACGACTGACAGAGCACTTCGCTGCGCCGGGCGTGCGCGAACCGGTCGGCGCCGCGCGCCACCAGGACGAAAGCCATGACATTGAAGGCGCCGAGGCCGGCCCACACGGCGAGCGTGGAGAAAACCGAACCGTGCGCGGAAATCGCGTCGATGACCCGGCCGAACATGATCGGCTCAAGGATCGCGATGGCTGCAAGAGCGACGTTGGCCGAACAGATCAGCGCGACGCGCTTCTTGTCGGCAGCCAGATACCCCAGCGCTCTCCAATAGATCTGCAGAAGTGACACTTCAGCTACTCCGCCAACGTTCTATTGTGCCCAATACCAATATTGTGCACCGCACCATTTCCTGACACGTAACGGTTGATGCGTCGCAAAACAATGCCCGTCTATCTCTTCCGTTCCCATTTAGCGAACAAAAGATGACGACGATACGAAATCTGGCGTGATCACCTAACAGTTTGAGATAAAAGGTGAAATGTCAGCCTTGCGGCAAAATCATGGCAGTGGTCGAGCTGTGCCACATTTTTAATCACGGCAGGCCGGCATGACTTCGTCCGGGCGGCTGGCCAACGTCGTCGGCACCCCGCGCGCAAGTAAACAATGCACGGCATCGCGCGTCCTGGAGGACGCGCGATCTAATCACTAAATGGTTGATTTCATGCCGGTATCTTGACCACGACCTCGGTCTGGTCACCAGCTTTGGGTGCGAAGGACGTCGATTTTGTCTTCGAACCATTGACTTCGAGCGAGATCGTCTTGGCCTTTTTGTCGCGAATGACCTGGACCTTGATCTCGGCGCCCAGCATCTTGAGTGAAGCCTGGTAGCCATCCCAGTGGCTGGGCAGCTTCGGCCGGAATGTGATCTGCTTGCCGCGCCGTTCGATGCCCAGGATGCCTTCGACCGCCGCCCGATAAAGCCAGCCCGCCGAGCCGGTGTACCAGGTCCAGCCGCCGCGACCTCCCTTGTCGTCCCCGGCGTAGATATCGGCCGCCACCACGTAGGGCTCGACGCGGTAGTGCTCGGCCGAGGCCTCGTCGAACGCGTGGTTGACCGGATTCAGCATTGAGAAGCAGCGATAAGCTTCATCGGTCTGCCCCATCTCGGCCAGCGCAATGACGAACCACGTCGCCGCGTGGGTATACTGGCCGCCATTCTCGCGCACGCCAGGTGGATAGCTCTTGATGTAGCCGGGGTCCTTCTGTGTCTTCGAGAAGGGTGGCGTGAACAGTTTGACGATCTTGAGACGGTCGTCGACGAGCAGCTTCGTCGCCTGCTGCATGGCCGTGGTCGACCGCGCCGGGTCGCCCTCGCCCGACAGCACGCTCCAGGACTGGGCGATGGAGTCGATCTTGCACTCCTGCGATGTACGCGAGCCCAAAGGCGTACCGTCATCGAAACTGCCGCGCCGGTACCATTCGCCGTCCCATGCCGTGCTTTCGAGTGCCCGCTTCAGCGCGTCGGCATGCTTTGCCCAGGCCTGTGCGCGCTTGGTGTCGCCCTCGGTCTTGGCGACCGCGGCGAAGTCGCCCAGCGTCTTCAACAGGAACCAACCCAGCCACACGCTCTCGCCCCTGCCGTGTTCGCCGACACGGTTCATGCCGTCGTTCCAGTCGCCGCCAAGGATCAGCGGCAGGCCGGCTGGACTGCTGCGCTTGATGGCAAGGTCGAGCGCACGCGCGCAGTGGTCGTAGAGCGACACTGTCTTCTTCGAGATTTCCGGGGTGAAGAAGGCGTCGTGCTCGCCTTCACCCAGCGCCTGTCCGTCGAGGAAAGGCAGTTGCTCCTTCAGGATGGCGGCGTCGCCGGTCACCATGAGATAGCGGGACGTGGCGTGGGCGAGCCACACCACGTCGTCGGAGATCAAGGTACGCACGCCGGCGCCGGTGCGCGGCAGCCACCAATGCTGCACGTCGCCCTCCGGGAACTGCCGCCGCGCGGCGTTGAGGATCTGGTCGCGCGCCAGCGTCGGGTCGTGCGCCAGCAAGGCGAGCGTGTCCTGCAACTGGTCGCGGAAGCCGAAGGCGCCGCTTGCCTGGTAGAAGGCCGAGCGGGCGCGGATGCGGCAGGCAAGGCTCTGATAGGGCAGCCAGTGATTGACCATGGCATCGAGTGCCTTGTCCGGCGTCTCGACCTGGATGGTGTCGAGGAAGGCGCGCCATTCGCGCTCATTGTCGGCCAGGCGCTGGTCGAAGTCCTTGCCCCGGTGCGTCTGCACCAACGCGCTCGCCTGCGCCGCGGAATCGGCATCGCCGAGCAGCCAGATAAGTGTGACGTCGGCGCCGGCCGGAATCTCGACGTCGCGAGCGATCGCCGCGCAAGGATCATCTCCGGCCTCGACGCGACCCGACAGGGCCGAACCGCTCAGCACCGCCTGTGGCAGCTCGCTGGACCCGTGCCGGCCGAGGAATTCGGCCCGGTCTGACGTCACCGAGTGGACGCCGGTGTCGGCGGCGAGGAAGGCCACCCGCTCGCTGAAATCGAGCCCGTAGGGATTTTGCGCCAGCAACGCGCCGGTGGCTCCGTCGCGGGACGGCACTATGGTTGCCGCGGTGCGCGACCGATGCCCGCCAAGCACCCATTCGGCGTAAGCATAGACGCGCAGCCGAGCCGGTACCGGGCCGGAATTCTGGATGCGCAGCCGCGTGATCTTCACCGGATCGATGGGATCGACGACATGGGTCAGGTCCATCGACAACGGTCCGCGCTTCGAGCGGAAGGTCGAGAAGCCCTGGCCATGCCAAGCCTCGTAGGTCATCGAGGGATCGCGCACCACCGCTGCGAGCGGAGAGAACGCCTTGCCGCTGGCCTGGTCGTAAATATAGATGCCCTCGCCCGGCCGATTGGACACCGGGTCGTTCGACCATGGCGTCAGCTGGTAATCGCGGCTGTTGCGGCTCCAGGTGAAGGCCGCTCCCTCGGCCGAGGTGTGGAAGCCGAACGACGCGTTGGAGACGACGTTGATCCAGGGTTGCGGCGTCGTGCGCCGGCCAGCCAGGCGCACCACATAGTGCCGCCCGTCGCCGTCGAAGCCGCCGAAACCATTCCACAGGCTTAGGCCGGAGCCATCGGCGCTGACGTCGGCCACAGCCTGCGAGGCAAATGCATGCATCTGCGGTGCGAGCGCCGCGATTTCGCGCGAACCCGGCAATCCTGCCGGCTGCAAGCCATCGCGCGCCTGCAGCGCGGCCGCCTCGGCCCGTTCGATCTGGTCGAAGATGGTGCCGTTACGTGTATGCAGCACAACCCGGGCGACGGCGAGCAGAGTCTTGTAGGTGGTTTCCTCCATCAGGTCGCGGCGCACCGCGAAAATGTGCTGGCGGGGTCCGAGTTCCTTGCCGCGCAAGCGGCTGTTTTCGCACAGCGTCTCGACCGCGCGCTGCAGATCCTGGACATAGGACGAAGCCTGCTCGTTGACGACGACGAAGTCGATCATCATGCCGCGGGTGCGCATGTATTCCTGGAAGCGCAACGCCTGGGCTACGATCTCGAGATCGGCAACGTCACCGATCCTGACCAGGAAGATCGGGTAATCGCCCGAAATACTGGTCGGCCATAGGCTCGACTGCTTGCCTAACCCGGAAGCGATGGACTCGGCCGGCAGCCGCAAAAACGGGTCGGGATAGATCAGATAGCGCGCCAGTTTCTGCACATTGGCCGCGTCGGTCAGACTGAGGCCCATATGGCGGGTCTGCACCTGGCTACGCGTCCAGGCAAGCATCGCCTGCCGGGCAAAGCTCTCCTGATGGTCTAGCCGGCTTATCGCCTCCTCCAGCTCGGCACGGTTTGCCCCGACGACGGTCCAGAAGGTCAGCGATACTTTCTTGTTGGCGGGCACGCGCACCTGACGACGCAGCGAGGCGATGGGATCGAGCGTGAAGCCGGAATGGCCGCCAAGCCTGGCGCCTGGATCGAAGGCGGCGGCATCGACGATGGTGCGGCCACGGCCGATGAAGGCGCGCCTGTCGGTCTCGGCCTCGGCATCACGCGCTGGTCCCGACGGATCGGTGACGAAATGCACCAGCGTCACATCCGGTTCGCTGGTTTCACGCTTGCGGCGCGTGGCGAAGATCGCGCCGTTGTTGGCGGCGATTTCCGTTTCCACGAACATTTTCGAGAAGGCCGGATGCGCGTTGTCGGAAGCTTCCGAACCCAGGACCAGTTCTGCAAAGGACGTCACCTCGATGTGACGGTCGGATGTGCTCTCATTGTAGAGCGTGATGCGACGGCCTTCGCCATTGCCCTCGGAGATGACGATGCACTCCACTTCGGAGCGCAGCGTGCCGACCAGCTTCACGAAGCTCGCCTTGTCATCGGAAAACAGGGCCTGCGTCTTTTCCTCGGCCGCGCGCCTGGGTTCCGAAGTCGCGGACCACCAGTCGCCAGTGGCGGCATCGCGCAGGAAGATGTAGGAGCCAAGCCGATCCTCGACCGGATCAGGCTGCCAGCGGGTGACGGAAAGATCGCCCCAGCGGCTGTAGCCGGAGCCGGTCGCGGTCACCATTACAGAATAGCGGCCATTCGACATCACATTGGTCGAACGCAGCGCTCGCGCGGGATCGAGCACGATGCGGGTGTCGGGGCTCTCGGTCTCGGTCTCGTCCTTGGAGCGCTCGTCGGCCTCGGTGCGGACGGTGGCGGTCGGAATGTCACGTGGCGCCCTCTCCTGCAGCAGCAGTTCGGCCGATTCAATGACCGGATCGCTGTGGAAGCGATCGCGCAGGCGACCTTCGAAGATGGCGTCGGCGACGGCGGCGATCGACATGCCCGAATGGTGGGCATAGTAGTTCAGCACGACCGCGTGGTTGGTGCCTTCCGGTACGCGCTGCGGCGTGAAGTCGACCGCATCGTAATAGCCATGACGGCCAAGCGCGCCGATCTCGCGCAGCCGGGTCAGATTCTGCACCGCTTCGCGCGGGTTGAACTGCGCCGCCATGATGGTCGCGTAAGGCGCAATCACCGTGTTCTGGCCAAGGCCACGCTTCAGCCCAAGCCCCGGCACGCCGAAATTGGTGTACTGATAGGTCAGTTCTCGGTCGCGGGCGTTGTAGGCCGCTTCCGAAATGCCCCACGGCACATTCTTCTGCCGGCCATACTGCATCTGGCGCTTGATGATCAGCTTGCTCGTCTGGTTGAGGATCGAGCCTTGCGGCTCCTTCATCACCAGCGGCGGCATCAGATATTCGAACATCGAGCCGGACCACGACATCAGCGCGCCCTGGAAGCCGATCTCGACGATCGGGCGGCCAAGCCTGAACCAATGTTCGGTCGGCAGATCGCCCTTGGCGATGGCGAACAGGCTGGTCAGCCGCGCCTCGGAGGCGAGAAGGTCGTAGCAGCTTTCGTCGAGCTGATGTTCCTCGACCCGGTAGCCGATCGACAAAAGCTTGCGCTCCGGCCGCATCAGAAAGGCGAACTCCATCTCGAAGGCGAAACGACGGGTGCGCTCGCGCAAGGTGAGCAGCTTGGCACGCAGAGCCTCGACGGCGTTCTCGTCGCTGTGGGCGTCGTGGACGTGCGCCTCGCAGGTGGTTTCGAGCCGTGCCGTCCAGTCGACGATGACGTCGCTTTGCGGCGATGCGGCTTCGGTGTGAATGGCGGTGGCGAGCTTGCGGATTTCGCCGGCCAGCACCGCCAGGTTGATGGTGCGGATGGAGGCCATTTCCGGCTGTGCCTTGATCGTCTCAACCGCGCGACGCATGCCGTCGAGGCGATCGACAAGGCGTTGGCGCAACGGGCGCAACTGGCGGCGGTCGTCGGGCAGTTCATCGAGGCTTTCGCTCAGGATGGTCACCGTATCGAGGATGCCTTCGAAATCGCCCTGCAGGTGGACGGAAGGGGCTTCCGCCCATTCGGCGCAGGCAGCCGCCACCGCCACCAGGTGGCCGGCGAGATTGCCGCTGTCGACAGCCGAGATGTAGAGCGGATAAAGCGGCTTCAGCGTCGTGGTATCGTACCAGTTGAAGAGATGGCCACGATGGCGCGGCATGCTCTCGATGGTGGTCATGGTGGCGTCGATGCGGGTGATGGCATCGGACAGGCTGATCCAGCCGAAATCGCGTGCCGAGACGACCGAGAGCAAGTAGACGCCGATATTGGTCGGCGAGGTGCGCGGCGCCACGACTGGCGCGGGGCTCTCCTGGAAATTGTCGGGCGGCAGATTGTGATGCTCTGCCGTCACGAAGCTCTCGAAATAATGCCAGGTACGGCGCGCCACGGTGCGCAGCGTGTGGATGTCGGCTTGCGATATGCGCAGCCGATCCTCGGTTTCAGCGGAGCGGCTGATCCAGCTGGCGATCGCCGGCGAGCCGATCCAGAACAAGGCAAAGAAAAAGGCGACGAAGGCACCGGTGGAATCGGCCAGCACCGGAATGGCGAGGCCGACAAAGCCGATGATCACGGCGCCGTACATCATTCCGTAGTAGGAGCCGACATCGTTGTCGCCGGCCTTGTGCGCCTGCGAGGCGGTGCGCCATTCCAGGAGGTTCTGCCGGCTGACGAACAGCCGGTAGAGCGTGCGCACGATGGCATCGCCCATCATCCAGGCGTTATGTGCCATCAGCACGATCTTCAGCGCCACCATGGCGGTGCCGAAGGCGACGTCGCGCGCCAGCGCCGAGAAATGGCCGCGCGGCGTCTGGTCGCCGCTCTTGGGCAGGATGGCGTTGACGACGTCGAAGGTCGGCGCCATGAACAGGCTCAGGATCAGCAAGGCCTGCCACTGCGCGGCCTGCGTGAAGGGCAGCAAGGTCCAGCCGGCGATCGCCGCCATCACCCAGAAGATCGGCGTCAGCGAGCGGCGCAGATTGTCGACCATCTTCCAGCGCGACAGGGCCGGAACGCCGGAGCGCGGGTTGAAGATGTACCCCAAAAGCTGCCAGTCGCCGCGCGCCCAGCGATGGTGGCGCGAGGCATCGACCGAGTAGCGGGTCGGGTAATCTTCGACCAGTTCGACGTCGGTGACCAGCGCGGCGCGCGCCAGCGCGCCTTCGAGCAGATCGTGGCTGAGAATGGTGTTTTCCTCGATGCGGCCCTGCAAAGCGGCCTCGAAGGCATCGACATGATAGAGACCCTTGCCGGTGAAGGACCCGTCGCTGAAGACGTCCTGATAGAGGTCCGAAACAGCGAAGACATAAGGATCAAGGCCGCGATTGGCCGAGAACACGCGCTGGAAGAACGAAGCTTCGTCGCCGCTGGTGAGCGAAGCGGTGATGCGCGGCTGCAGGATGGTATAGCCGGCGGTGACGACGCGCCTGGTGGCGTCGAAATGCGGACGGTTGAGCGGATGGCAAAGCTTGCCGACAAGGCTCGATACCGCATCGCGGGTGGTGCGGGTATCGGCGTCGAGCGTCATCACATGGACGACTTTTTCCGGCAGCGGCACTTCGAGCGGCAGGAAGGTGGTATCGCTGTCGCCGCGCAGCAAGAGATCGAGTTCGTGCAGTTTGCCGCGCTTGCGCTCCCAACCCATCCAGGACCCTTGAGCGGCATTGTAGAGCCGGCGGCGGTGCAGGATGTAAAAGCGCGGCGCGCCTTCGGAGGGATAGCGCGCATTGAGGCGGGCGATTTCGGCGCGAGCGAAGTCGAGGATCTCGGTATCGGCCGCATCGATCTCGATCTTGCTGTCGGGCCAATCCGAAAGCAGCGCGAAATGGATCTCGTCCGCCAGATTGGCAAGGTAATGCACTTCGATGTTGCGGATGTTTTCCTCGACATCGTCACGGGAGCCGATCAGCGACGGCACGACCACCAGGGTGCGCGCCTCGGGCGGCACGCCGTGCCTGTAGTCATAGCCGATCAGGCGTGTCGGCTTGAGGAAGAGCGAGACCACGGTGTTGAAGAAAGCGAGCGCGCCTTCGCTGGCCGGCACGGCAAACAGGGCCAGCATCAGCACGATGGACGGAACCGACAGGCCGAGATTGGAAAGGGCGTTGCCCGACAGGACGAGCAGCAGGACGGTCAGGGCGAAGACGGGCAGGACGATGCCAAGCCATCCGGTCTTGGCGAAGGTCCGCTTGACGATCTGGCTGATCGTGGGCCGATAACCGATCGTCTTTTCGAGTTCCAGCCGACGCGGGCCAACGAGATAGAAACCGACATCGGTGTGAACGGATGCAGCTTGGGCATCAACCCCCTCACCGCTCTCCGGGACGGTTTCGCTGACAGCATGGCCGGCTAGTTCGATGGCTTTTTCGGCGACACGGTACTCCGACAGGTTCGAGCGGCGTGCCAGTTCCTCGATCGCGGTGCGGTATTGATCGCGCGAGAAGAAGTCGAGCGCGGCGAAATCAGTGCGCTCGCGCAGCACGGTATCGATGCGGCTGACGCCTTCGAACCACACCGTCCAGTCGACGTCGTTGATGAGGCGCAGGCCGCGAACGATGTTGCCGGTGGTCACATTGCCGCTGGACAGCGTCTGGTGCTCGGAAATGATGATTTCCTCGGCATCCGAGCCGGTCTTTTCGAGTTCGCCTTCCAGCCACTCCAGCGCCTTGCCGGCATTCTGCGATCCGTCACGCAGGCGATAGAGCAGCTGAGTGGCGAAGGTGGTGTCCTGTGCATGCGCGCTGAAATTGGCAAGGATCGCCTGCCGGTCCGGATTGTCGTCGGTCGCCAGCACCTTGTCGGCCACGTCGTTGGCGATCTGGCGCATCTGGCGGGTGCGGTTGACCCTGACCGCCAGGCGGCGGAGGTTTTCGATGAGCACGAAGCGCAAAAGGGACGGCAGTGCCCAGAGTTCGCCGATTTTCAGCGGCTCGACCGACTGAAAACCCTGGACGATGGACTTGAACATGGTCGCCGAGACGGAACTGTCGGAATGCGCGACATAGGTCCAGGCCAGAGCCAATGCGCGCGGCACGGTGCCGCCGTCGGGCAGTTTCAGCGTTGGCAATTGCCGGTAGAAGCGGCGCGGCAGGTCGCGTTTGACCTGGAAAATGGTTTCCTCGATCAGATAGTTGTTGTCGAGCAGCCACTGCGCGGCCGGCGTGATGGTTTCGCCCCTCCCCTGCGCGGCATTGGTCGACCGGTAGACTTCGAGGATCTTCTTGGCGCTGTCACGGATGCGGGCCTGGAAGTCGAACGGGATCAGGCCGAACAGATCCGTCAGATCGCCCTTGGCCAGGCTCTCGCCGAGCAGCCGGAGCCGTTCCTCCGGCAGGAATACCGATCGTATCGGCTCTTCCGTGATGGCCGGGAAGCTCGCGCTTGTCTTCTCGATCTGGGCTGGATTCGTCTGAATATTCATTGAAAATTCCGTAAGCGGGCACTCAGCGGCGTCACCGCCACGGCAATGGCCCTAAAACCGGTTCAAATGCAATCGGCTGCATCAACCCCTATGCCGAAAGTTTGTTTCCGCACCACGACGGAGCGTCATCTTTCGACCAACTCAAAGACGAGCGCCCCTCGCTCCCGTCGGGACCGATCGACGGAGAGGATTCGGGCTTTTTCGTGATGCCATCGTCAGTGTACGCTATATTTCGCCGGCATCACGATCATGTTTGGAAACAGGCGGTAACCGTTGGCGGCAAACCCGTCAGGCGGCCCTGATTATGCGGACCACGAAAAGGGTCGCGTCCGGGGCGGGCTCAACCCGCAAGATAGGCACATCCGGCCCGAGCAGCAGGGTGTCGAGCGGCTCGAGGCGGATAGGCGTGGCGCCGGTGAAAATGGCATGGCCTCTGTGGCAAAGGATGAGGGTGGAACAGGCCTCGGTCGAGATTTCCACAGGCGCCGAAACCGGCAGGCGTTCGACTTGATGCAACATGCGGCCGCGGCGGGTCATGACGTTGAGATCGGTAATCGGGCCGGCGATCAGCGCGGCACTCGTCGGCTGGTCGGCTGGAAAGGAAAAAGGCTGGGAAGCCGCTGTCATCCGCTCGGGCGGACGGCCGGCGACATTAAGCACGATCCCCTCGCCTTCCAGAACCGACAGGGTGCGGTCGATGCCGGCAAAGCTGGAGAACGGCCCGCTCGTCTCGACCCGGGCCATCGAGACGCGCCAGTCGAAATCGTCGAGCCCAGCGCCAGCGGGCGAGACGGCGATCTCGGTCGTCGTACCGCCGCCGTTCTTCCACGGCATGACGCGGTAGTCGGCGGCACGAAGAACGCGCATGGCTTAGCCCAAAATGCCAGGCAGGTTGAGCTGGTACTCCTTGGCGCATTCGATCGCAATGTCATAGCCGGCATCGGCGTGGCGCATGACGCCGGTCGCCGGGTCGTTCCACAACACCCGTTCCAGGCGCCTTGCAGCATCCGGCGTGCCGTCGGCAACGATAACCATGCCGGCATGCTGCGAGAAACCCATGCCGACGCCGCCACCATGATGCAGCGACACCCAGGTGGCGCCCGAAGCTGTGTTGAGCAACGCATTGAGCAGCGGCCAATCGGACACGGCGTCCGAACCGTCCTTCATCGCTTCCGTCTCGCGGTTTGGCGAGGCGACCGAACCGGAATCGAGGTGATCGCGGCCGATGACGACGGGCGCCTTCAGTTCGCCCTTGGCCACCATCTCGTTGAAGGCGAGACCCAGCCGGTGCCGGTCGCCGAGGCCAACCCAGCAGATGCGCGCCGGCAACCCCTGAAAGGAAATCCGCTCGCGGGCCATGTCCAGCCAATTGTGCAGATGGGTGTTGCCGGGGGTGAGCTCGCGGACCTTGGCGTCCGTCTTGTAGATGTCCTCCGGATCGCCGGAGAGTGCCGCCCAGCGGAACGGGCCGATGCCGCGGCAAAAGAGCGGACGGATATAGGCCGGCACGAAACCGGGGAAGGCAAAGGCGTTTTCAAACCCTTCATCCTTGGCGACCTGGCGAATATTGTTGCCATAGTCGAGCGTCGGCACGCCGGCGTTCCAGAACGCCACCATCGCCTCGACATGTTCGCGCATGGAGGCGCGAGCCGCCTTCTCGACCGCCCTGGGGTCGCTGACACGCTTTTCGCGCCACTCGGCCATCGTCCAGCCCTTCGGCAGATAGCCGTTGATGGGGTCGTGGGCAGAGGTCTGATCGGTGACCATGTCGGGGCGGATGCCGCGACGGAACATTTCGGGTACGATCTCGGCGGCGTTGCCGAGCAGGCCGACGGACTTCGCCTCGCCGGCCTTGGTCCAGCGCTCGATCATTTCCATGGCTTCGTCGAGCGTCTCGGCTCTCTCGTCGACATAGCGGGTGCGCAGGCGGAAATCGATCGAGTCGGGATTGCATTCGATCGCCAGGCAGCAGGCGCCGGCCATGACGGCGGCCAACGGCTGTGCGCCGCCCATGCCGCCGAGGCCGCCGGTCAGGATCCATTTTCCCCTGAGATTGCCGCCATAATGCTGGCGGCCGGCCTCGACGAAGGTCTCGTAGGTGCCCTGCACGATGCCTTGCGTGCCGATGTAGATCCAGGAGCCGGCCGTCATCTGGCCGTACATCATCAGGCCCTTTTTATCGAGCTCGTTGAATTTCTCCCAGGTCGCCCAGTGCGGCACCAGATTGGAGTTGGCGATGAGCACGCGTGGCGCGTCCGGGTGGGTGCGAAACACGCCGACCGGCTTGCCCGACTGCACCAGCAGCGTCTCGTCCTCGCCAAGCATCTTCAGCGAAGCAACGATCTGGTCGAAATCGTTCCAGGTCCGCGCCGCCCGGCCGATGCCGCCGTAGACGACCAGTTCGTTGGGGTTTTCGGCAACGTCCGGGTCCAGGTTGTTCATCAGCATGCGCAGCGGCGCTTCGGTGGTCCAATACCTGGCATTGAGCTTGTCGCCGCGCGGGGCGCGCACTTCGCGTATGTTGTGACGGGGATTGTTCATCATTGTCCCTTTCGGACGAGGCGGCGCGTCAGTGCCCGGCCCAGTCAATGGCGGTTTGAAGAATTCGCGTCAGCGTGGCGCGGATCGGAGCGGCGAACGCGGCGTCGTAGGGCACCGGCCAATTGTCCGGCGTGCCCTTCCCCTCGGGCTCGCGCATATAGCCTCGATTGGAGAGTTCCATCTGCAGCGCGTGCACGCCCTGTAGCGGCTGGCCAAAATGGCGCGTTATCCACCCACCCTTGAAGCGTCCGTTGACGACAAAAGTCTCGCCGGTTTCGGCCATGATCTGGTTGACCATCGCCTGCAACGTCGGATCGGCGCTCTTGCCGTCATTCGTGCCGAGATTGAACACCGGCAGCGTGCCTTCGAACAGGCGTGGCAGCACCGAGCGGATCGAATGGCAGTCATAGAGGACAATCTTGCCATGCAAGGTGCGCAACCTGTCGATCTCGGCCTGCAAGGCGGCGTGATAGGGTGCAAAGAACTTCAGCCGGCGCTCGTCGATCTCCGATGGCCCCGGCTCTTCGCCGTCGCGGTAGAGCGGGTCGCCGTCGAAGGTTTCGGTCGGGCACAAGCCGGTGGTTGCCTGGCCGGGATAGAGCGAGGCGCCGGATGGATCGCGGTTGACGTCGATGACGGTGCGCGAGATCGCGGTGTGCACGACAGTGGCGCCGAGACCGGCGGCGAAATCATAGAGATTGTCGATCCACCAGTCGCAATCACGACGGCCGAGCCAAGGCGAGACCAGCCGGTTTTCGAGGCCGGCGAGGTCGATACCGGTGTGCGGGATCGACACCAACAGCGGCGCCGTGCCGCGCGTGACCGTGAGCCAGGGGCTGGCCGTCATCACGCCGCTCCGGCAATCGAGGGCAGTGCCACAGCGCTCGCGGCTTTCACAGCCGCACCACTGCGCACCATGGCGATCGCCTTTTCCATGTCGGGATGGAAATGCCGGTCGTTATCGAGATGCGGCACCTCGGCGCGAACCAGCTTGCGCACGGCTTCCAGTGCTGCGCTCGACGCCAGCGGCTGATGGAAATCACAGCCTTGCGCGGCGGCCAGCAACTCGATGCCGATCACCGCGGTTGCATTCTCGACCATGCCGATCAGGCGGCGTGCGCCATGCGCGGCCATCGAGACGTGGTCTTCCTGGTTGGCCGAGGTCGGGATGGAATCGACGCTGGCCGGATAGGCCTTCTGCTTGTTTTCCGAAACAAGCGCGGCCGCCGTAACCTGCGGGATCATGAAGCCGGAGTTCAGACCGGGCTTGGGCGTCAGGAAAGCGGGCATGCCTGACAGCGCTGGATCGACCAGCATGGCGATGCGGCGTTCCGACAGCGAGCCGATCTCGCAGACGGCCAGCGCGATCATGTCGGCGGCGAAAGCCACCGGCTCGGCGTGGAAATTGCCGCCGGACAGAGCAGTATCGTCTTCTGCGAAGATCAGCGGGTTGTCGGTGACGCCATTGGCCTCGGTTTCGAGCGTATCGGCGGCCTTGCGCAGGACATCGAGTGCGGCGCCCATCACTTGCGGCTGGCAACGCAGGCAATAGGGATCCTGCACACGCTCGTCGCCGACCCGGTGCGACTCGCGGATGGCGCTGCCGGCCATCAAATCGCGCAGTGCGTCCGCGGTCTCGATCTGGCCACGGTGCTTTCTCAGCAGATGAATGCGCGGGTCGAACGGCGCGTCGGAACCCTTTGCCGCGTCGGTCGAAAGCGCGCCGGCGACAAGCGCCGACTGGTAGAGCACCTCGGCATCGAACAAAGCGGCCAGTGCATAGGCCGTCGAAAACTGCGTGCCGTTGAGCAGCGCAAGGCCCTCCTTGGCACCCAATGTCACGGGCTCCAGCCCGTGCGAGACGAAGGCAACCTTGGCCGGGAAACGGCCATGCGGAGTAAAGCATTCGCCGACGCCGATCATCACCGCCGTCATATGCGACAGCGGGGCAAGGTCGCCGGAGGCGCCGACGGAACCTTGCGCCGGCACGACCGGGATGACGTCGTTGGCCAGCATCGCTTCAAGCAGCTCGATGGTCTGCGAGCGCACGCCGGAGGCGCCCTGCGCGAGGCTCGCAAGTTTCAGCGCCATCATCAGCCGGGCAACGGCAACGGGCATCGGCTCGCCCACGCCCGCGGCATGCGAAAGCACGATGTTGCGCTGCAGCGTCTCGAGATCGTCGGCGGGGATGCGCACGCTGGCCAGCTTGCCGAAACCAGTGTTGATGCCATAGACCGGCTCACCCTTGGCAACGATGCGCGCGACAGCTTCGGCACTCGCCTTGATTTTCGGACGGCAGGCATCGTCCAGTTTCGGCACGGCGCCACGGTATATGGTGCGCCAGTCGGCCAGCGTCGCATTGCCGGGCTTCAGGGTCAGTTCGGTCATTGTCCTCTCCAGATGCGGGCATGCAGCGGGTTGAAGCCCATGCGGTAGACGAGTTCGGCGGGACGCTCGATGTCCCAGATCGCCAGATCGGCGGATTTGCCTGATACCAGCGTGCCGGTCTCGCCGAGCAGCCCCAGCGCACGCGCGGCTTCGCGGGTGACGCCAGCAAGACATTCGTCGACCGTCATGCCGAACAGGGTGGCCGCCATGTTCATGGTCAGAAGCAGCGAGGTCAGCGGCGAGGTGCCGGGATTGTTGTCGGTGGCAACAGCCATTCTGACGCCATGCTGGCGAAACAGGCCGATCGGTGGCTTCTTGGTCTCGCGGATGAAGTAGTAGGCGCCGGGCAGGATCGTCGCCACGGTCCCCGCCTTGGCCATTGCCACCGCGCCTGGCTCGTCGGTATATTCGAGATGGTCGGCCGACAACGCGCCATAGCGGGCGGCAAGTTCAGCGCCATGCAGATTGGACAGCTGGTCGGCGTGAAGTTTGACGGGCAAGCCAGCCGCCTGGGCGACATCGAAAACGCGCGCCATCTGCTCCGGCGAAAAGGCGATGCCTTCACAGAACCCATCGACGGCATCGGCCAAGCCTTCCTCGACGACGCCGGGAAGGATCGTTTTGGCAACGAGATCGATGAAGGCATCCTTGTCGCCCTTGGCTTCCGGCGGCAGCGCGTGGGCGCCAAGGAAGGTCGTGCGAACCGTCACCCGGCGTTCATTGCCCAGCTGTCGCGCGGCGCGCAGTGACTTCTTCTCGTTTTCGAGATCGAGGCCATAGCCCGACTTTACTTCCACTGTGGTTACGCCCTCGGCAATCAGCGCATCGAGGCGCGGCAGCGTCTGGGCAACCAGGTCGCCCTCACTTGCAGCACGCAGGGATTTGACCGACGAGACGATGCCGCCGCCGGCCCTGGCGACTTCCTCATAAGTGGCGCCGGCCAGCCGCATCTCGAATTCGTTGGCGCGGTTCCCAGCGTGGATCAGATGGGTGTGACAGTCGATCAGGCCGGGCGTAATCCAGCGGCCCTCGCAATTGATGATCTCGCCTTGGGCAAAGGCCGAGGGCATCTCGGATTGCGGACCGGCATAGATAATGCGGCCGTCGCGCGCGGCGAGCGCACCATGCTCGACGATACCCAATCCGGCAGAATTTTCAGCCATGGTCGCCAGACGCGCATTGCGCCACAGGCGAAGCCCCCCTGCGTGGTTTTTGCTGCTCTCTACGGCCATCATCTTTTCCGTTTCAATCGGTGGCGATTATGTATATACATATTGAAACGCACTGCAAGTGCCATCATCACATACGAGACCGGAAAGCGGAGAGAAAAGTGACCGATATCTTTGCGGAACAGGCGCTTCTTCCTAACGGCTGGCACAACAATGTGCGGATCACTTTTGCCAATGGGCGCATTACGGCCGTGGAGCCTGAAGCCGCCGCCTTGCCCGGTGATGAACGCCATTCCATTCTGCTGCCAGGCATGCCCAACCTGCACAGCCACGCCTTCCAGCGCGGCATGGCCGGCCTTGCCGAGTTGCGAGGCCCCTCCGCCGACAGTTTCTGGAGCTGGCGCGAGGTGATGTACCGCTTCGCGCTGTCGATGACTCCCGACCAAGTCGAGGCGGTGGCGGCGCAGCTCTATGTCGAAATGCTGGAGGCCGGTTTTTCCCGCGTCGGCGAATTTCATTATCTGCACCATGATCGGGATGGACAACCCTATGCCAACCCAGCCGAGATGGCCGAGCGCATCGCTGCCGCGGCTGGCGAAACGGGTATCGGCCTGACGCTGCTGCCGGTGTTTTACGCCCACTCCTCTTTCGGCGGCGCAGCTCCGAATGAGGGCCAGCGCCGATTCATCAACGATGTGAATCAGTTCGCCCGGCTTGTGGAGAAAAGCCGTGAATCGGTTCGCGCGCTGAATCAAGCTGTCGTCGGCGTCGCGCCGCACAGTCTGCGCGCCGCGACGCCTGAAGAGCTGATCGAAGTCACCGCCATGGCGCCAAACGGACCGATCCACATCCACATCGCCGAACAGGTCAGGGAAGTCGAGGACTGCCTTGCCTGGTCCGGCGCGCGTCCGGTCGAATTTCTGCTTGGGGCTGCCGCTGTCGACCAGCGTTGGTGCCTGATTCACGCCACCCATATGACGGATGCCGAGACCATCGGCATGGCGAAGACCGGCGCCATTGCCGGCCTTTGCCCGATCACGGAGGCCAATCTCGGCGACGGCACCTTTGCCGCGCCATTGTTCAGGGAGCATGGCGGCCGCTTCGGCATCGGCTCCGATTCCAATGTGCTGATCGGCCTGCCCGACGAATTGCGCCAGCTCGAATATTCGCAGCGCCTCGCGCACCGCGCCCGCAATGTGCTTGCGGTAGCCGGCGGCTCAACAGGCCGCGCCCTGTTCGACGCAGCGCTTGACGGCGGTGGCGTCGCCCTTGGTGCCGGCGCCTCGCAAATCGCGACTGGGGCATCCGCCGATCTCGTCTCGCTCGACGTCGGTAATCCCTCGCTGGCTGGCAAGACCGGCGACGCGATCCTCGATGCCTGGATCTTTGCCAATGGCAGCAAGGTCGATTGCGTCTGGGTGCATGGCAAGAAACAGGTCAGCGCTGGCAGACACGCCAAGCGCGGGGCTATCGCCGCACGGTTTCGCAGCGTGATGACTGCGCTTTCCGAGGGTTAACGCAGATGAGCATGGCTGAACGGACGGACATAGACGACAGCGAGACCGTCTCGCTGCATCAGCGCATCCTGTCCGATATCCGCGAAAAGATCCTGTCCGGCACCTGGGCGCCCGGCCACCGTATCCCATTCGAACATGAGCTGACCGCCGAATACAAATGCTCACGCATGACGGTGAACAAGGCTCTGTCGCAGTTGGCCAAGGCAGGTCTGATTGAACGCCGCCGCCGGTCGGGCAGTTTTGTCCGCCAGCCGCAATCGCAGGCAGCGGTGCTGGAGCTTCACGACATCAGGATCGAGGTCGAGGCGCTCGGCCTGCCCTATCGCTACGAACGGCTGGAACGCCTGAGGCGGCGCAGCAACGTGGAGGACAGGGCGTTGCTCGGATTGTCCGCCGCGGGTTCGGTGCTGGCGGTCGAAGGCCTTCATTTTGCCGGCGAACGGCCATTCGCACTCGAGCAACGTCTGATCAATCTTTCGGCGGTCGCGGAAGCCGGGGACGAAGAGTTTCTGGAAATCGCGGCGGGTCCATGGCTGATCGGCCGCGTGCCGTGGAGCGAGGCCGAACATCGGATACGCGCCGTGGCCGCCGATGAGACTATCGCCGACGTGCTCGATATCGATCCTGGCGCGCCTTGCCTGGTCGTGGAGCGCCGCACCTGGAGCGCGGAGCACCCGGTTACACACGTGCGCTTCATCTATCCGGCGGAAAGCCACACGCTGGTGGCAAGGTTCACGCCGTCGCAGGGGTAAGCCGATCTCCCGCTTGGGGAAGATCGGCACCTACAGCCGCTTTACAGCGCAGCCGTAATAATAATCTCGACCAGATATTCGGGGCCGGCGAGCTTCGCCTCGCCGGTGGCGCGAGCGGGTGTGTGGCCCTGCGGCACCCATTTGTCCCATTCGGAATTCATCTCGGCGAAGGTGCCCATGTCGGCCAGCCAGATGATCGCCTGGACGATCTTGGTCTTGTCGGTGCCGGCCTTGGCCAGCAATTCGTCGATGGTCGCGAGGATGTCGCGGGTCTGCGCGGCGACGTTGCCGCCGGGCTCGCCGACCTGGCCGGCCAGATAGACGGTGTTGCCGTGTATGACGATCTGGCTCATGCGCGGGCCAACATCGATGCGACGAATGCTCATTGCGAGGTTCCTTCGTTTGAGGGTTGCGCTTGTTTAGAGTCGGCGTGGGCTTCGGGCAAGGCCGCCGGCGCCAAATCTCCTTGGACCAGCGCGGAAGAAACTCACGGCAAGTTGAGCCGCCGGGTCGCAAATCCACCGGATTGGCCTGTTGACTAATGTAATAACATCACATATCCAACGGCCACTATCGCGGCCAGGCTCGACTTCCCAACGGAACGATATGACCCAGACCTGCCTAACCTTCCGTGACCTGACGCTGGGCTACAACAGTCATCCCGCGATCCATCACCTCGATGGCACGATCCGCAAGGGTTCGCTGACGGCCGTGGTCGGGGCCAACGGCTCCGGAAAATCGACGCTGATGAAGGGTATTGTCGGCGTGCTGAAGCCAATGGCCGGCGAGGTCATCCGCGCGTCGGGCGTGCGGGCAGCTTATCTGCCGCAGCAGTCGGAACTCGATCGCTCCTTTCCCGCCCGCGTCGTCGATCTGGTCTCGCTTGGCCTGTGGCCGAAGCGCGGCATGCTCGGCCGCTATACCAGGGAAGATCGCGAAGCCGTCAGCCAAGCATTGATGGCCGTCGGCCTCGGCGGCTTCGAGAAGCGGCCGATCGACACGCTGTCGGGCGGCCAGCTGCAGCGCACGCTGTTTGCCCGCGTGCTGTTGCAGGATGCCGACCTGATCCTGCTCGACGAGCCCTTCAACGCGGTCGACGCCAAGACGGTCGGTGACCTCATTGCCCTGATCAAGCGCTGGCATGGCGAAGAGCGCACCATCATGGTGGTGGTCCATGATCTGGACCTGGTGCGCCAGAATTTTCCCGAAACACTGCTGCTTGCCCGCCAGCCGGTTGCCTGGGGCGATACCCGGGAGACGCTGAAGCCTGAGAACCTGCTGCGCGCGCGCCGCTTCCACGAAGCCTGGGAAGAGAACGCCCCCTGGTGCGAGCCTGACGAGCACGCTCATGGCCATGATCATGATCATCATGGCCATGATCACGACCATCACCATGGCGCCGGACCGAGGGCCGCCTGATGGACGCGCTCTACAGTCTCTTCATTGCTCCCTTCGCCGATTTCGGCTTCATGCAGCGGGCGCTGTTCGGCTCGCTAATGCTGTCGCTCGGCGCCTGCCCCATCGGCGTCTTCCTGATGCTGCGGCGCATGAGCCTGTCGGGTGACGCCATGGCGCATGCCATCCTGCCAGGGGCGGCCGCCGGCTTCCTGTTCTATGGCCTTGAAATCCTGCCTATGACCATTGGCGGCCTGATCGCCGGCGTCATCGTCGCGCTCGGCGCTGGCGCTGTCTCGCGCTTCACCATCCAACGCGAGGACGCCTCGATGGCCGCCCTCTATCTGATTTCGCTCGCCATCGGCGTGCTGATGGTGTCGATCCGCGGCTCCAGCGTCGATCTCATGCATGTGCTGTTCGGCACGGTGCTGGCGCTCAACAACGAGGCATTGATGCTGATTGCCGGCATCGTCGCGGTGACGTTGGCCAGCCTGGCCATCTTCTGGCGGGCGCTGGTCGCCGAATGCCTCGACCCGCTGTTCCTGCGTTCGGTCAGCCGCATGGGCAGCCCGGTGCATTTCATCTTCCTCGGCCTCGTCGTGCTTAATCTCGTCGGCGGCTTCCAGGCGCTCGGCACTTTGCTATCCGTCGGATTGATGATGCTGCCGGCGGCAGCCGCGCGATTCTGGACCGCACGCGTCGAGCCGATGTGCGTGCTGGCGGTGCTGATCGGCTTTGCCTCCTGCATTGCCGGATTGCTCTTGTCCTATCATGCGTCGTTGCCGTCCGGCCCGGCCATCATCCTGTCGGCCGGTGTCGTCTATTTCGCCTCGATCCTGTTTGGCACGCGCGGCATCCTGCGCGGTCGCATCATCCATCACCGTCACAGAACGGCCTGATCCGCCTCACCCTCTAGAAGGAACCCCGCTTATGCTGAAAACGATCCGTGCCGGCCTGACGTTGAGCGTTATAACATTAACTGCCTTTGGCGCATCATCGGCCTTCGCGGCGCCGCTGAAGGTGGTCGCCAGCTTTACGGTCATTGCCGACTTTGCCAAAAACGTCGGCGGCGACCGCGTCGCGATCACCACGATTGTCGGGCCGGATGGCGACGCCCATGTCTATGAGCCAAGCCCTGCCGACGCGGTCGCCATGGCGAAGGCCGACATCGTGCTGGTCAACGGCCTGCATTTCGAAGGTTTCCTGCAGCGGCTGGTCGATGCCAGCGCCACCAAGGCCTCGATCGTCACGCTGACCAAGGGAGTGACGCCGATCGACTTCAAGCCTGAATTCGCCGAAGCCGACGCGGCCGAAGGCGCCGGCACCGGCGGCGGCAAGACGGTCACCGACCCGCACGCCTTCCAGTCGATCGCCAATGCCAGGATCTATGTGAAGAACATCGCCGAAGCTTTCTGTGCGGCCGACAGCGACGGCTGCGTCAGCTACCAGACCAATGCCGCCGCCTACACCAAGAAGCTCGACGCGCTGGAAGGCGAAGTGAAGGCGGCGATCCAGTCGATCCCCGAGGCAAAGCGCGTCGTCATCACCTCGCATGACGCCTTCGGCTATTTCGAGCACGAATACGGCCTGACTTTCCTCGCCCCGCAAGGTATCTCGACCGATTCCGAGCCGTCGGCCGCCGATGTCGCCAAGTTGGTCGAGCAGGTCAAGCAGGACAAGGCCGCGGCCATCTTCGTCGAGAACATCACCAACACTCGCCTGATCGAGCAGATTGCCAGCGAGACCGGCATCAAGGTCGGCGGCACGCTTTACTCGGACGCGCTGTCGCAGCCCGACGGCCCTGGCTCGACCTATATCGACATGATGCACAACAACATCCGCCAGATCAAAGGCGCCATTCTCGGCAGCTGAGTTTGATCTGCGGCCAGCCGGGCCGTATCGGCCCGGTTGGATTTTCTGGCGCGCAATATCTATTTGGCAGAGAATTCCTTCGATGCGGATTGCCGCCCCCCTCCCGGAGTGGCAAGACTGCCGTCAAAGAGATCGCGAGGATACGAGCCATGGAATACCGCCAGATCAGCGAAGACTATTCGGTCTCGGGCCAGATCCAGCCCGAGGACGTTGCCGCCATCAAGGAAGCCGGCTTCAAGAGCGTGATCTGCAACCGGCCTGACGACGAGCAGCCGGGACAGCCTTCGGCGGACACGCTCAAGGCCGCGGTCGAGGCCGCTGGCCTCGCCTTTCGCTACATTCCGGTGATCAGCGGCCAGATCACGCGAGAGAATGTCGACGACCAGGCCGAGGCACTCGACGAGCTCGACGGCCCGGTGTTCGCCTATTGCCGCTCCGGCGCCCGCTGTACCAATCTGTACGGGCTGATCCAGCAGTCGAAGGGTTAAATCGGCAGCGCGCCGGTCTCCTTCAGCGTCTCCAGCACGATCGCCGTCTTCACATGCTGCACGGATTCGTGCGGCAGGAGCACGCCGTTGACGAATTCCGACAGTGATTTGAGGTCTGGCGTTACCACCTTCAGGATGTAATCCATCTCGCCAGTCAGCGCATGAGCCTCCTGCACCTCGGGCAGCCGTGCCACCAATTCGCTAAAGCGGCGCGCATTGTCGCGATTGTGGGTGGCCAGTGTCACCGAGATGACGTTGACCAGCGAGAAACCGAGCTTGTCGCGGTCGAGCACCGCTCGATAGCCCTTGATGTAGCCGTCCTCCTCCAACCGCTGGCGTCGGCGCGAGCATTGCGAGGCAGAGAGGTTCACCCGCTCGGAGAGATCGTTGTTGGTGAGCCGCGCGTCGCCTTGTAAAAGCGCCATTACCTTGCGGTCGAACTGATCAATGCGCGCGTCATCCATGGCTTTGGCCTTCATCATGCACGATTCGCGCATGAGATCACCATTTCAAGCGTTTGAATGCAAGCACCGTGCGCCGGCTCCGCGCTATTATGGTTTCAGACGGTCTTTTCAGGCCGAGCAGCTTCCGGAGGATATCATGGGTCCTTTCCCGCACGACGCCCCGCCCGCCACGATCAGCAAAGACAACCCCGCCGGCACCGACGGTTTCGAGTTCGTCGAATTCGCGCATGCGGAGCCGCAGAAGCTGGCCGAGCTGTTCGCCCGCATGGGTTATGTGGCGGTAGCCAGGCATCGCACCAAGGACATCACCGTCTGGCGCCAGGGCGACATCAACTATGTCATCAATGCCGAGCCCGGCTCGCATGCGATGAAATTCGTCGACAAGCACGGCCCCTGTGCAGCCTCGATGGCCTGGCGGGTGGTTGATGCCAAGCATGCTTTCGAGCATGCCGTCTCGAAGGGCGCCACGCCTTACGAAGGCGACGACAAGGCGCTCGACGTGCCTGCTATCGTCGGCATCGGCGGCTCGCTGCTCTATTTCATCGACCGCTATGGCAAGAAGGGCTCGGCCTACGACGCCGAATTCGAGTGGCTGGGCGAACGCGACCCCAAGCCGCAAGGCGTCGGCTTCTATTTCCTCGACCACCTGACCCACAACGTCTATCGCGGCCAGATGGACAAATGGTGGGATTTCTACCGCAATTTGTTCGGTTTCAAGCAGATCCATTTCTTCGACATCGACGGCAAGATCACGGGCCTGGTCAGCCGGGCGATCACCTCGCCCTGCGGCAAGATCCGCATTCCGCTCAATGAGTCCAAGGATGAAACCAGCCAGATCGCCGAATATCTGAAGAAGTACAATGGCGAAGGCATCCAGCACATCGCGGTGGGAACCGACGAGATCTACGTCGCCACCGACAAGCTCGCGGAGAACGGGCTGAAATTCATGCCCGGCCCGCCCGAGACCTACTATGACATGTCGTATGACCGCGTGAACGGCCATGACGAGCCGATCGAGCGGATGAAGAAGCATGGCATCCTGATCGACGGCGAAGGTGTGGTCGACGGCGGCATGACCAAGATTCTTTTGCAGATCTTTTCGAAGACTGTGATCGGGCCGATCTTCTTCGAGTTCATCCAGCGCAAGGGCGACGAAGGCTTTGGCGAAGGCAATTTCCGCGCGCTGTTCGAATCGATCGAGCAGGACCAGATCAAGCGCGGTGTGATCAAGGTTCAGGCGGCAGAGTAATTTCTCCGGCTCCGCTTGCGGCTCGACTAATTATGACCTAAATTTTGGTCATAAGAGGTCGAGCCCATGAATGTTTCCATTGCAGAAGCCAAGGCAAAACTGTCGGAACTGATCAGCCGTGCGCAAGCTGGCGAAGAGATCGTGCTTACACGTCACGGCAAGATCGCGGCTCGGCTGGTGCCACCCCTCGGCGAAAATCTCCTGCCCCGTATTGGCGCCTTAAAGGGCAAGATTTGGATAGCGGACGATTTTGACGAACTCGGTCCGGAATGGGACGAATACGTCAAATGACTGCCGGCTCCTTTCTTGCCGATACGCAAATTATCCTTTGGTCTATTAAGGACGACCCTCGACTCAGCGAGGAGCACCGGGCTGTCCTTGCATCGGACGCGACCGTTTACGCCAGCGCGGCAAGCGTTTGGGAAATCGCGATCAAGCGATCGATCGGCAAACTCGACGTTCCGGACGACCTGCCGGCGTTACTCCCGAGAATGCAATTCCAGCCGCTGACCATCACGTTTCAGCATGCGCATGTTGTCGGCCGTCTTCCCCGCCACCATGGCGATCCGTTCGACCGGCTGCTGATCGCCCAAGCGCAGGTCGAGAATCTCACCATCCTGACAGCGGACAAGCAATTTGCTCTCTATGACGTCGCGCTGGCATGACGTTCATAATCCCAGCCGTTCGACCTCCGCTGTTCTCAACTTAACGTCATAATCGAGCAGGAACTCGTCGAGCTGCGGCGGCGCTACGGAGGTACCCGCGAGCATGGCATGCACCTGGCCCCGATGGTGGATGTCGTGCAGGAAGACGTGCGCCAAGATATCGCCGGTCTTTTCCGGGATCATGCCGTCCTCGCGCCGGTCGGTGACGACGCTGCGATCGAGATCGGCCTTCGACAGGCCATCGCAGAAGGCGATCAGCCGCCGGTCGGCCGCAAGCTGAGCCAGGTAAAGCTCGGGCGCGGCATCGAAAGGCACGAAGTCATCGTAGGCAGCCGCACCGAGGCCGCCGTCTTCGAGAAAATCGAGATAGAGATGATCGACCGCGAGGACATGGTTGAGCGTTGCCTTGATCGACGGGAAAAAGTTGGTGCGCTCGGCCTCGAATTCACCGGGCTTCAGCGCAAGCACGGCGCGATAGAGCCGGTCGTTCGACCAGAGATTGTTCTTCGCCATGCGACGCAGATGATCCAGCAGGTCCATCACTCAAACCTCTCATTGTGCCTACCGCTGGTATTTCTCGACCTTCTGCTCGATGGCGCCGAAGATCGAATGCCCTGATCTGTCCTTCATCTCGATGCGCACGGTGTCGCCGAAGCGCAGGAAAGGTGTCTTGGGCTCGCCTGACACAATGGTCTCGATCATGCGCAGTTCGGCGATGCAGGAATAACCGGCTCCGCCCGCAGAGACCGGCTTGCCCGGGCCGCCGTCGAGTTTGTTGGACACCGTACCCGAGCCGATGATGGTGCCTGACACCAGCGGCCTTGTGCGGGCAGCGTGAGCAATCAGGGCCGGAAAATCGAAGGTCATGTCGACACCGGCATCGGCGCGGCCGAACGGCTTGCCGTTGATGTCGGCAAGCAGCGGCAGATTGACCTTGCCGCCGTCCCAGGCATCGCCCAGCTCATCCGGCGTCACCGCGACCGGAGAGAAGGCGGAGGACGGTTTCGACTGGAAGAAGCCGAATCCCTTGGCCAGTTCCGGCCCGGTCAGCGCGCGCAGCGTGACATCGTTGACCAGCGTGATCAGGCGGATCGCGGCGCGCGCCTCATCGTGGCTGGCGCCCATCGGCACATCGTCGACGATGACGGCGATCTCGGCTTCCATGTCGATGCCGAAGGCCTCGTCCGCTAGACGGATCGGATCGCGCGGGGCAACGAAGGAATCCGAGCCACCCTGGTAGATCAGCGGGTCGGTCCAGAAGCTTGCCGGCATCTCGACGCCGCGCGCCTTCCGCACCAGTTCGACATGGTTCACATAGGCCGAGCCGTCGGCCCATTGATAGGCGCGCGGCAGCGGCGAATGCGCGTCATGCTCGTGAAAACGGGCCGCCGGCATCGCATTGTTCTCCAGCGATTCCGCTATGGTCGCGAGATGCGGCGAGATCCTGCGCCAGTCGTCGAGTGCGGCCTGCAGCGTGCGCGCCAGGAACGAGGCGTCCGTGTATTGCGTCAGGTCGCGCGAAACGACGACGAGTTTTCCGTCGCGTGTTCCGTCCTTCAGCGTGGCAAGCTTCATGCGGTTCCCTCTCCTGATGCGGCCTTGGCGCCGCTTAACTCCACAACAAGGCCGTCGCGAGCGATCGTCAAGTCGCCAGCCCATGTTTTCCTGACAGCGGCTATCCAGTCGACCTCGCCGATCTCGGTATCGTCGGCTGGAATGAGGTGATTGAGCACCAATCTTTTGACGCCGGCATCGCGGGCGATACGGCCTGCCTCCTCGGCAAAGCTGTGACTGGCGAGCAGATGTTCCCTGAGCCGCGCGCCATTGCCGGTTCTGGCAACCAGCCGCTCGATGCCTTCTTCCAGCATGGCTTCATGGACGAGGATAGCAGCGCCATCGGCAAAATCGGCCAGCGGCGGAAAGAAGGCAGTATCGGCCGAGAACACCACGCTGTTTTCGCCATGCTCGAAGCGCAGGGCGAAGCAATCGGTCACCGGCGGATGGTCGACACGCAGCGCCGTCACCTTCAGTCCGCGCTGCTCGACCACATGCCCTTGGACGAATTCGTCGATAGAGACCAACTCGCGAATATCGGGGCGGCCCTCGTCGGCGATGCGGATCTCGATGTCGAATTCCATCGCCTGACAAAAGCGCCGCCAGTAGTGGCCAAGCCCAGGCGGCCCGAACACGGTGACCGGCGTCGCCAAGCCAGCCGTCCATGCGGTGTGGATCAGCGGCCCGAGTTCCAGCACATGGTCGGAATGCAGATGCGTGATGAAGATCAGGTCGAGTGCCTTCAGGCTGACACCGGCATCGACCAGACCGCGCGTCACGCCGAGCCCGCAATCGACGACGATGGCTCGCCCGCCGATTTCGAGCAGCGTCGAGCTCGGCCACGGCCCGCCCGGCCGCAGTGCCGGACCGCCTTTCGACCCGAGCAGCACCAGCCGGTCCGGCATTGGCTTGCCGCTCAAGACCAGTCGCCCTCGGGCGTGCCATTGAACCGCTTCTTCAGGTCGGCCCAGCAATCGATGTAATTGTCCTGCCGGGTTTCGAGTTCGGCGCCGTAGCGGGTCAGCATCTGCGGAAAGCGGGTTTCGAACATGAAGGCCATGGTGTTGTCGAGCTTGACCGGTTTCAGGTCCGCGCGCGAGGCTTTTTCGAAGCCAGGCGCATCCGGGCCATGGGCCAGCATCAGATTGTGCAGGCTGATGCCGCCGGGGACAAAACCTTCCTCCTTGGCGTCGTACTGGCCATGGATCAGGCCCATGAACTCGCTCATGATGTTGCGATGGTACCAGGGCGGCCGGAACGTATCTTCCGCCACCAGCCAGCGCGGCGGGAAGATGACGAAATCGATGTTGGCGGTGCCTTCCTCGCCGCTCGGCGCCGTCAGCACGGTGAAGATCGACGGATCGGGGTGATCGAACAGCAGCGCACCGACCGGCGAAAAGGTCGCCAGATCATATTTATAGGGCGCGTAGTTGCCATGCCAGGCAACGACGTCGAGCGGCGAATGGCCGATCTCGGTGACGTGAAAATTGCCGCACCATTTCACGATCAGCCGGCACGGCGTCTCCTTCTCCTCGAACCAGGCGCAAGGCGTCTTGAAGTCGCGCGGGTTGGCCAGGCAATTGGCGCCGATCGGGCCGCGGTCAGGCAGCGTCAGCTTGGCGCCGTAATTCTCGCAGACATAGCCGCGCACTTCGGCGTCGACCAGTTCGACCTTGAAGACGAGGCCGCGCGGCAGCACGGCGATTTCACCGGGCCGAAGCTCGATGACGCCCATCTCGGTGATGAAGCGCAAGCTGCCCACCTGCGGCACGATCAGCAGCTCGCCGTCGGCATTGAAGAAATGATCGTCGGTCATCGAGCGGTTGGCGACATAGACATGGGCAGCCATGCCGGTCTGGCCAAGCACGTCGCCGGCGGTGGTGATGGTGCGCATACCCTTGATGAAGTCGGTCGGCTCTTTCGGCATCGGCACCGGATTCCAGCGGTACTGGCCAAGCGCCAGCTCGTGGTCGCCGACATTGGGGGCGCTCTTCCACAGGGGATAACTCGCCGCCTTGAACCTGCCCGTGTGCTTGACGCTCGGCCGGATGCGATAGAGCCAGGAGCGCTCATTGGTGCCGCGCGGCGCGGTGAAGGGCGAGCCTGAAAGCTGCTCGGCATAGAGGCCGTAGGCCGGCCGCTGCGGCGAGTTTCGTCCCTGCGGCAGCGAGCCGGGCAAGGTTTCGGTTTCGAAGTCGTTGCCGAAACCCGGCATATAGGAAAAGGCCATTGCTTCCTCCCGGATTGACCAAATTGGTTTCATTTGTAACCATTGAAAATGTAACTATCAATCTTCCGTTTTTCCCGGATGCGGACAATGGACATTCTCGAACTCGAAAGCTTTCTGCCCTATCGGCTGTATCGCCTCGCCAATGCGGTCAGCCGCGAATTCTCGAATGTCTATAAGGACCGCCATGGCCTGACCCGGCCAGAATGGCGCACGTTGTCGGGGTTGGGACAGCGCGGCACGATGACCGCGACGGAACTTGGCGAGCAGTCGGCCATGCACAAGACCAAGGTCTCGCGCGCCGTGGCCGAGTTAGAACGGCGGCGCTGGCTGGTACGAACACCTGACGAGAACGACCGCCGCGTCGAGCACTTGACGCTTACCAACGCCGGGCTTGCAGCCTATCGCGAGATGGTGCCGCTGGCGCAGAATTTCGAGCGGGAACTGCTGGCGAAACTTGGCGTGGACGAACGGGCGGCGATTGTGCGTGGGGTGGCGGCGCTGGAGAAGGCGTTGGAAGAAAAGTAGCGCTGAAAGAATGGGGATAGGCTGGCGGGACAGCGCCACCTCTGTCCGGCAGGACAGAGGTGGCGCCTCGCGCAGACGTTTCACCGGATAGCGCTATGCGCGCCGTTACCAGTCCATCACCACCTTGCCGGAACTGCCGCTGCGCATCGCATCGAAGCCGGCCTGGAAATCGTCGATGCCGATGCGGTGCGTGATGAGCGCGGAGACGTCGAGCGGGCCCTGTACCAGGGCGATCATCTTGTACCAGGTCTCGAACATCTCGCGGCCGTAGATGCCCTTCAAGTGCAGCATCTTGAAGATGACCTTGTTCCAGTCGATCTCGAAACCAGTCGGGGCGATGCCGAGGATGGCGATCTTGCCGCCATTGTTCATGGTGTCGATCATGTCGCGGAAGGCGGGCGCGGCGCCCGACATCTCCAACCCGACATCGAAACCTTCCGTCATGCCGAGTGCCGGCATGACGTCGCGCAGCTTCTCCTGCGAAGCGTCGACGACATGCTGGACGCCGAGTTTTTTGGCCAGCGCCAGGCGCACCGGGTTGATGTCAGTGATGACAACCTTGCGTGCGCCGACGCACTGCGCCACCAGCGCGCCCATGATGCCGATCGGTCCGGCGCCGGTGACCAGCACATCCTCGCCGACCAGATCGAAGGACAACGCCGTGTGGACCGCATTGCCCAGGGGATCGAAGATCGCGGCAATCTCGTCCGGCACGTCGTCGGGGATCGGCACCACATTGTGCTGGGGAATGGCCAGGTACTCGCCGAAGGCGCCCGGACGGTTGACGCCGACGCCGAGCGTGTTACGGCATAGATGTCCCCTGCCCGCGCGGCAGTTGCGGCAATGACCGCAGACGATGTGTCCCTCGCCCGACACCCGCTGGCCGACCTTGTATTCGGTGACCGCGGCACCAAAGTCGGCTACCGTGCCGACGAATTCGTGGCCGGTCACCATCGGCACAGGAACCGTCTTTTGCGCCCACTGGTCCCAGTTGTAGATGTGGACGTCGGTGCCGCAGATCGCGGTCTTCTTGATCTTGATCAGCACATCGTTCGGGCCGATCTCAGGCACCGGAACCTCTTCCATCCAGATGCCCGGTTCGGCCTTGGCCTTCACCAGTGCCTTCATCATGTTCGACATTCTCTTGTCCCTTGAATCTCTTGATCCGGAATCGCTTTTCGCTACCGGCCCTTCAGGAAATCACACCCAATTCCCTGCCGACCGCTCCGAACGCTTCCACGGCCCGGTCGATGTCGGCGCTGGAGTGCGCCGCCGACATCTGGGTGCGGATGCGGGCCTGGCCCTTCGGCACCACCGGGAATGAGAATCCGATGACGTAGATACCACGCTTCAGCATGCGCGCCGCCATCTCCTGCGCCAATGTGGCATCGCCCAGCATTACCGGGATAATCGGATGGTCGGCCCCGGCCAGCGTGAATCCAAGCTTTCCCATCTGGGACCTGAACCGCGCCGCATTGGCATATAGGCGCTCGCGCAATCCGTCGCCATTGCGGATCAGCTCGAACACCTTGATCGAGGCGCCGGCGATCGCCGGCATCAGCGTGTTGGAGAAGAGATAAGGCCGCGAGCGCTGGCGCAGCCAGTCGACCACCTGCTTCTTGCCCGAGGTGTAGCCGCCCGAAGCGCCGCCGAGCGCCTTGCCGAGCGTGCCGGTGATGATGTCAACCCTGCCCTCGACACCGCAATGCTCGGGCGAACCGCGCCCGTTTCCGCCGACGAAGCCGACCGCATGGCTGTCATCCACCATGACCATGGCGTCGTATTTCTCGGCCAGATCGCAGACGCCTGAGAGATTGGCGATGATGCCGTCCATGGAAAACACACCGTCGGTGGCGATCAGCCGGAAGCGGCAATCCTTGGCTTCCTTCAATCGCGCCTCGAGATCGGCCATGTCATTGTTGGCGTAGCGAAAGCGTTTGGCCTTCGACAGCCTGACGCCGTCGATGATCGAGGCGTGGTTCAGCGCATCCGAGATGATTGCGTCTTCCTCGCCAAGCAGCGTCTCGAACAGGCCGCCATTGGCGTCGAAGCAGGAGCCGTAGAGGATGGTGTCTTCTGAGCCGAGGAAAGAGGAGATCGTCGTCTCGAGCTGCTTGTGTTCTTCCTGGGTCCCGCAGATGAAGCGCACCGAGGCCATGCCGTAGCCGTAGCGGTCGAGCGCCTGCGTGGCCGCCGCGCGCAGTTCCGCGCTGTCGGCAAGGCCGAGATAGTTGTTGGCGCAGAAGTTCAGCACTTTCTCGCCGCCGACCTCGATCTCAGCCGACTGCATCGAGGAAATCACCCGCTCGGACTTGTAGAGCCCGGCGGATTTCAACCCGGCAAGCTCGCTGTCGATATGGGAGAGAAATGCTGCGGTCATGATCGGGCCCCGTTTGACGTCGGCAGACTGTCGTCCCGCCCGCACAAAAAATCCATCGCAAAAGCGACGGATCAGGTGGCCGGGCAGCATCAGCTGGGACGTTCCGACATTGCCCAGGTGACCACCCGGAAACGCATGGGCCGACGAATGCTCAAATGCAGGCCGGCCGCGAAAGAACCCGATAACCATTTCGTGATCTTTCCGCCTCTCGTCCGCGCCGGCCGGCCGTCGATTTCCAGTCCTGTTAACGTTTGCAGTTCAATGGTGCTCGCATAAATCCGTTGGCGAGAGGACCGCCCCCGAACATGTCTCAGCAGCCGGTGCAAACCGTTTCAGGCAAGCTCATACTGCTGATCAAGGCTGGCTACTGGCTGGCGCTGCTGATCATTGCCGCCATGGTCGCGGCCTCCTTCGTCCTGCTGCAGCAGACGATGGCCACGCAGCAGCACAACAACACCTTGCTCGACATCGTCGGCACGCAGAAGACGCTGTCGCAGCGCATCGTCTTTCTGGCCAACGCAACGGGCGCCGCCTCGCGCGACAAGCAGCCGGCGCTGGTCAGCGCGCTGAAGCAGGCCACGGCGGAGTTCGAGACGAACTACGATCTGCTGCTCAAGCAGACGGGCGCGGATCCGCAATCGCCGGCCAAGCTCGATGCGAAGTCGATCCAGAGCGTGCTTTTCGCCAAGCCCTTCCATCTCGACTATTTCTCGGTTGGCCTGATCGCCAATGGCGACCGGCTGGTCTCTGCACTGGAATCGCAGCTCAATCTTGGCGACAATGGCGGCTACAAGGGCGGCGCCGACCGCGTCAATCTCGATGCCTCGGTCGCCAATGCCACGCTGTCGGGCTATGCCGCGCTCGGCCAGCGCATCAGCGCCGATGCCGACGAGCGCTCCGAAAAGCTGCTCTCCCTCCACCGCACTCTGTTCTACGCCACACTCGGCGTCATCCTGCTGGTGGCGCTGTTCATCTTCAGGCCGATGTCCAACGCGATCCTGCGCAAGACGCGTGAGTTGGTCGACGCGCGCAATTCGATGGCCTTCATCGCGGTGCATGACGGCCTGACCGGCCTGCACAACCGCACCTTCCTCACCGACCATTTCGAGACGCTGATCAAGGGCGCGCATCGCCGGCGCGAGCGCCTGGCCGTAGTCCAGCTCGACCTCGACCGCTTCAAGCAGATCAACGATACGCTGGGTCACGCCGCCGGCGATTATGTCCTGGTCGTGACGGCACAGCGCATGCGCGATTCCTGCCGCGCGTCGGATCTGTGCGCGCGGCTCGGCGGCGACGAATTCGTGATGATCCTCAACGGAGCCGGCAGCACCGAGGACATCAACATGCTGGCACGGCGCATCCTGGTGCACATCAACGAGCCGATCGTGTTCCAGGGCACCACCATTCTCCCGGGCGCCAGCGGCGGCATCGCGGTCTATCCGATCGATGCCGACAATGCGCAGGACCTGCTCGTCCATGCCGATCTGGCGCTCTACTCCGCCAAGAAAATGGGTGGCGGCAACTTCTCGTTCTTCTCCGAGGAACTGCGCCGCGAACTCGACTACCGCAAGCAGCTCGAACACGACATCAAGGTCGCCATTTCCGAAAAGGCGTTCCAGGTCTATTTCCAGCCGCAGGTCTCGCTGACCGACGGCACCATCAGCGGCATCGAAGCGCTCGTGCGCTGGAATCATCCCGAGCGCGGCATGATCTCGCCGGGCGAATTCATCCCGGTCGCCGAGAAATGCGGCTTCATGCCGGAGATCGGCCGTATCGTGATCAGCAAGGCGATCAACGAGGCCGCCGAATGGAACCGGACCGGGATTGCTTTCGGCCGGCTTGCAGTCAATGTCTCGGGTACCGAGTTGCGCGAGCATGATTTCGATGCGTTTTTGTTCGATACGCTGGAGAAAGCCGGACTGCCGCCGCAGAAACTGTCGCTGGAAATCGTCGAATCCGTCATTCTGGACGACGAGAAGACCGGCATCGCGGCGAAGCTGCGTCATATCAGGGCGGCCGGCGTGCATCTGGAGCTCGATGATTTCGGCACCGGCTACGCTTCGCTCAGCCACGTCAATCCCAACGAGATCGACAGGCTCAAGATCGACCGTCGCTTCGTGCAAAACATCCATGAGAATGGCGACAACTCCAAGATCGTGCGCGCCATCACTGAACTTGCGCGGGGGCTGGGCATCTCCATCGTCGCCGAGGGTGCCGAAACCGAGGCCGAGCTCGATTCGCTGATGGCGATCGGCTGCGACCAGGTGCAGGGCTATTCCATCGCCTTCCCGATGCCGCATGACAAGGCGCTGGAATGGCTGACCGCCCGCATGCCGAAGAAAGCCAGGCTGACGGTATTGCAGGGAAGCCTGGCGTAACCCGGCCAGCCTTGACAAGCAGCCGCGGAAATGGCGGCCTGTCCTGATCGCGAGGGGATAGCGGCCCCATGACATTCTTTCGGCTTGCCCTGGCAGCCATGTTGATGTCGGCGTTGCCTGCCCATGGCGCGGATCGCACCATCTATCTCACCTTCGACGACGGTCCGCTGAGCGGTACAAGCAACATCCTCGACGTCTTGGAGGCAGCGCAGGTTCCGGCAACGCTGTTCATGGTCGGTATGCATGCCGAGGCCAGTGCGTCCAACAGGCGGCATTCCTAGCTCTCTACGTTCTTCCGCAACGCCGCAAGCACCTGCGCAAATTCCGCCAGACGCTCGTCGGACAGTCCTTTGCGAAGCCGCTTGTCGAAGACGAGTGCCGCTTGCCGCAACGTCTCGAACAGCGCTTCTCCCCTCTCCGTCAATTCGACCAGGTGAACGCGGCGGTTGACGGGATCGCGCCGCCGCGTCAGCAGGCCCTGCGCTTCCATCGCGTTGAGATGATGGGTCAGCGTCGCGCCCTGGATGCCGATCATGCCGGCGAGTTCGCGCTGATTGGCAAGCTCGCTCGACTTGACAGACAGCAGCGTGAGCCAGACCGGCAATGTGCCGCCTGCTTCAACCAAGGCAGCGTCGAAGGCCTGGGCGACAAGCTTGGCGGTTCGGCCGAGATTCATGCCGACCGGCGGGCGGTCAAATGGTGTCATGATCTGACAGTAGAGCAAGCAGTGGGAATGTGAAACTTGACTTCATGATTGACATCTAACCATTAGATATCTAATTTTTCCTTATTGATGGCATCGCGACAGGGTTGCGGCGCGTAGGCGGCGGGCGAATGAGAGGAATGCGATCATGCAGTATGTTTATATCGCCGTCATCGGCCTGCACGTCATGGCCGGCGTCTTCTGGGCCGGCACAACCATCGCGGTTGGCCGCGATCCGGACATCCGGGCCGAGCGGTTCTTTCGGCCGCAAATGGGCGCGGCCGGTTTGGCTTTCCTGACCGGTTTGCTGCTCTGGTATTTCTTTCATGAGGGTGCTTTTGGCTCGATGGAAAAGGTACTGGCGCTCGGCATTTTGACGGCGCTGATCGCCGCCGGCGTGCAAGGCGCGCTTGTGGGCTCCGCCAGCAGGCAGCTTGCCGGCGCCGATGCCGCGACCCAAACGGTGCTGCGCGCGAAAATGACCAGGGGCGAACGTATCGCCGGCGGGCTGCTGGTCATCACCGTGCTTTGCATGGCGACCGCCAAGATGTTTTAGAATCGCACGGCCGGTGAAAGCCGATCATGCGCGGCGCGCAACGGACCAGAGCGGCAGGTGGCTCTCCTTGCAAAGGCCGTTGCGCGCCACCTGATCGTGATCAAATCCTGATCCCGAACCTGATCCCATCATAGATGGCGGCGTGGATGTTGCGCGAGGCAACCGCGTCGCCGATGCGCAAGAGCACGAAGCCGCCATCCGCGTTGCGCTTGGGAAAAATGTCGCCGCCGTTGACCAGCCGCTCATAGTCGACCGCACCACCGTTCTTCGACAGCGGTTTCAGCGAAAGGTACAGATCGTCGAGCGGCGCCGTGCCGTGCTCGACCACCACCTGGTCGACCCTGCGCTCTCCGCGCCAGCCATCGGCGAAATCCGAAGCGAGTTCCGCGATCAGTTGATTGCCTTCGCGCCGCACCGAGCGCAGGCGGGTATTGATGGTGACGGTGACGCCCTTTTCCTGGAAGGCCCTGACATAGGGTACGTGGTTCATGCCGCCCATTTCGGGGGCGAAGAAGCGTTCCGGCGAAACCAGTTCCAGCTTCGAGCCGCTGTTGGCAATCAGTTCGGCCGCGCCCATGCCCTGATGGCCGCCATTGTCGTCGTAGAGCAGCACATTTTCGGCCGACTTGACGCTGCCGGCCATGATGTCCCAGCTCGAGGTGACGAGATTGTCGCCGGAGGCCAGCGGCGGGTTCTGCGGCAGGCCACCGGTGGCGATCACCACGACGTCGGGCGCCAGCGCCAGGACATCGTCCTGTTCCGCCCAGGTGTCATAGCGGATCTCGACGCCGAGCCGGTCGAGTTCGGCCAGCCGCCAGTCGATGATGCCGATCAATTCCTTGCGGCGCGGATTCTGGGTCGCCAGACGCACCTGGCCGCCAGCTTGTGATGATGCCTCGAGGATCGTGACTTGATGACCGCGCTCGGCTGCGACGCGCGCCGCCTCCAGCCCACCAGCGCCGGCGCCGACGACCACCACTTTCCGCTTGGGCCCTTCCGTCTTGACAATGACGTGCGGGATATCCGCCTCGCGGCCGGTCGCCGCATTGTGAACGCATAGCGCCTCGCCGCCTTCATAGATGCGGTCGAGACAATAGGTAGCGCCGACACAGGGACGTATCTCGTGCTCGCGGCCCTCCATCACCTTCTTGATGATGTGCGGATCCGCGATATGGGCGCGTGTCATGCCGACCATGTCGAGCTTGCCGGTGGCGATCGCATGGCGCGCGGTGGCGACATCGGAAATGCGCGCCGCGTGGAAGGTCGGGAATTTCGTCGCCGCCCTCACCTCGCCGGCAAAATCGAGATGCGGCGAAGACCGCATGCCGGTCACCGGAATGACCTTGGTGAGCGCCGCGTCGGTCTCGATCGAGCCCCGGATGATGTTGAGGAAATCGAGCTTGCCGGAGCCGGCCAGCCGCCTGGCGATCTCGACGCCCTCCTCCTTCGACAGGCCTTTGTCGAAATCCTCGTCGGCGACCATGCGGATGCCGACGACGAATTTCTCGCCGACCGCCGCCCGCACCGCATCGAGCACCATGTTGGTGAAGCGCAGGCGGTTGTCGAGCGAACCGCCATACTCGTCATCGCGATGATTGGTGGCAGGCGACCAGAAGCCGTCCATCAGATGGCCGTAGGATTCGAACTCGATGCCGTCGAGCCCCGCCGCCTGGCAGCGCTGGGCGGCCGACGCATAGTCGGCGACGATGCGCTCGATGTCCCAGTCCTCGATGGTCTTGGGGAAAGCGCGATGCGCCGGCTCGCGCACCGGCGAAGCCGAGAGCACCGGCAGCCAGTCGGCCTTGTTCCAACCCGTGCGGCGGCCAAGATGGGTGATCTGGATCATCACCTTGCAGTCATGCTCATGGCAGGCATCGGTGAGTTCGGCCAACCACGGCACGATGCGGTCGTCATAGACGTGCAGATTGCCGAAGGCAGCCGGGCTGTCGCGCGAAACGATCGCCGAGCCGGCGGTCATGGTCAGCGCCATGCCGCCCTTGGCCTTTTCGGCATGGTAGAGCCGGTAGCGCTCCTTCGGCATGCCGTCCTCCGAGTAAGCCGGCTCGTGGCTGGTCGACATCACCCGGTTCTTCAGCGTCAAATGCTTGAGCTGGTAGGGTTGGAGAAGCGGGTCGTTGCTGGTCATCGTCTTCCTGCCGTTTTAATTTGTGCTAATGAGCGGCAAATCCAAGGGAAACCGCATATGATCGATACCAAAAATCTCACCCAGCTCGGCACGCACGTCGAGACGCCACAGAGCCCCGAAGCCGCGGTCCTGGAAACCGTGCCGTTTTCGCGCGGCGACGGGCCGCCGGCGATCGTGCGCTTTACCTGCCCGGAATTCACCTCGCTCTGCCCGGTGACCGGACAGCCGGATTTCGCCCACATCGTCATCGACTACGCACCCGATGCCGCCCTGGTGGAATCGAAGTCGCTCAAGCTGTTCATGACCTCGTTTCGCAACCATGGCGCCTTCCATGAAGACTGCACGGTGATGATCGGACGCCGCATCGTGGCCGCGACCAAGCCGCTCTGGTTGCGCATAGGCGGCTATTGGTATCCGCGCGGCGGCATTCCGATCGATGTGTTCTGGCAGACCGGCGCTCCGCCCGAAGGCGCCTGGCTGCCGGATACCGGCGTCACCCCCTATCGCGGGCGCGGCTAGTTCGGCCATCATTCGCACTGGTACTGGCTGAGCGCCCATTCGCCGGTCACCGACAAAAGGTCCGCTATCTTCCATTCGCCATCGACCTTCTTGAACTTCCATTCGAGGCGGTGCGGGTTACCGGCGACGACGAAGGCGACGATCACCTTGGCCTGGTCGCCATTGATCGCTTCGAGCGTCTTCAGGCTCTTGTCGATCTCGGCCTTGTCGTAGTCCGCATTGTCGAGCGCCATGTTGGGGTCCAGGCACTCGCCCTGCCCGGATTTGCGCAAGGCATCGCTCTTGTCGAGCACGGCTTTCGCCGGATCGATGAAATGGCCGCGCTGAGCAGGATCGACCTCCAGGCCGACCTGATCGTAGAACGGCCGCACCACCGCTGTCGGCGACCCCGGCTGGATTGGAGCGGCAGGCTCGCTTGGCGGCGATGCGACGGGTGGGGTCGGCGGCTCCGCGGCGCCGCCAGGCGGGGTTGCCGGCGGCGTCACGCTGTCATCGGGCGCGGTCCCGGCCGGAGCTTTTGCCGGCGGCGCGCCCAACAGCCCCTGAGCGGCCGCGCCGTTCAAGTCCGCCGCCAGCAGGCACACGGCCGAGAACAAAAGAAGCGTGCGACCGGCCATCGCATCACTCCGGATCTTGGCCCGCCATGCATTCGAGCTGGCTCAGCGTCCAGTCGCTGGTCTTCGATGCAATGTCCGATATCTTCCACTTGCCGTCGACCTTCTTCAGCGACCAGTGCATTTCGCGCTGCGAATCGTCTCCTTCGGGAAAAAGACGGAAACTCGCCACCACCTGCGCCGTATCGCCCTCCACCGTCTCGGACAGCTTCAGTGTCCTGGAAAGGGCCTTCTGGTCGAAATCCTGCGCGTCGAGGCCGGGGTCGAAGTCGATACAGGCGACCTGGTCCGGATTCTTCTTGTTGGCCTGGTCGTTGAGGTCGAACAGTTTCGTCACCGGCTCGGTGAAGCGATCGCGGTATTGCGCGTCGGCCTCGAACTTGACCTGCGGGACATAGAAGAACTTCACGGCGTCGGACGCCGGGCCGGCCAATGCCGCGGCTGGTGTGGCAATCGACAGGATGGCAGCGAGCAGCAGTTTCATGGATTTCCCCGAATGCATGGATTTCCCCGAATGTTTGACTGCGGAAGGCAATCAATACCACGCATCGTGCATATCGGCTTTTTTGCGGCTCATGAAGCCTCCTCCGGGCGGCGCGTCTGCTTGCATAGATCAAATCCAACGATCCTTAGTTTCCGAAAGTGGCGATCGGCGCGTTGAGTTGGGAGCGCTCAGGCTTGACACCGAGCCCTGGGATCTGCGGGACGCGTATATGCCCGTTCTCGATCACGATCGGGTTTGCGGGATCAGTATGCCCTTCGATGTACTCCTGCGCGATCCAGGCTCCCTCAAAACGTCTCGGCTCGACGGTAGCGGCGAGGTGGACGCATGCCGCGGCGATGACGTCTCCGCCCCAGGCATCGTCGCAGCTGTGCGGAAGAGATCGTATCGCACACAGGTCGCGGACAGTGGCCATCTTGGTCAGACCACCAAGACGGGTGACCTTCAATCCGAATCCGTCGGCGATACCTGACGAAACTGCCCGAAGCACGGCATTCAAATCCTCGGTACTCTCATCGAGATAGATCGGATGCGTAACGCGCCCTTTGAGACCAGCGACTTCCTCCATGGTGTTGCAAGGCTGTTCGAACACGAACGGGATTGCCTGGCAAAGCCGATCGATGTGCAGCGCCGCGGCAGCGGTCAGGCCGCGATTGGCGTCGACGGCTATGCGGGCCCTGAAGCCAACCGCCTCCCATACTTTGTGCACAGTGGCGACGTCTTGTTCGAGATCCCGCCCGCCGATCTTGATCTGAAGCCGTGGATATCCGGCATTGACCTTGTCGGCGGCAATACGCGCGGTCTCGTCCGGAGCACCGACGGTCGTCGAGTAGTATGACGGCACGCGATCGGTGAGCGCACCACCGAGAAGTGTTGAAACAGGGACGCCCAGCCACTGGCCGGCGAGGTCGAGGAGAGCTATGTCCAAGGCCGCCTTGGCATAGTTGTGACCGTTCAGCCGTTCGTCCATTCGTTTGGCGAGGCGGCGCATGGACGCTGTGTTCTCGCCGATAAGTCCCGGCGCTATTTCAGCAATTGCCGCTCTCGCGCCCAGAGCATGCTGGGGTTGATAAACAGGGCCGATCGGGCAAGTCTCACCCCAGCCTGACAGTCCATCCTCGGTGGTGACTTCAACCAGCGTGCTGTCCAAATTCTGCACGGTGTCGCTGGCCATCCGGTAGGCACCGCCTTTAACAGGCAGAAGCATCTGATAGACTTTGATTGACCTGATACGCATTCAGACATCAGCCTCGTTCATGCCTTGCCTGGTCTGGCGCCTTTCGCCATGGTCAAAGACCAAGCGCCACCTTGCGCCCGTCATGAATGGCAAATGCCGCCTGTCTGGAGGCGGTACAATCGCCGATGGAGGTATGCGCAATTCCGCGCCTTTCGAGCTCGATGGACAGGCTGTCCTGCGCCATGCTGGTGGTGGCGAAGACCAAAGCGTCGGCCTCGACCTGCTGCTCGGTCCCGTCGAGCAGCGAAGCGATCCTGGCCACCCTGCCGTCCCAATGAACGACGGCGCTCTCGGTCACAAACCGCACCTTCAGCTTGGCGAGTGCCCGTCGCAGCGGCGCATCGACGGCCATTCGCTGAAGCTCTTTGCCGACCAGGGCGTCCGGTGTCACAAGCGTTACATTGTGACCATCCTCGGCGAGTTTCCAGGCGGTGCCGCAGCCCTTCCAATTGCCGCCATCGTCCAGCAAGAGAACATTTTTTCCCGGCCTCGCCTCGCGCGCCATCACCGCTTCGGCCGAGAGCACCGGACCGCCGCCCGGAATGCTCTCCCAGTGCGGCAAGGCCCGCTGGAAAGCGCCGTCCGGTGGCATTGAGCCGGTCGCCACGATGACGTGATCGGCGCCTTCGCGCTCGACATCGTCGGCTTCGACATACTGCCCGTAGCGGATGTCGACCTGGAGCTGGCCGAGCTGGCGCTCATACCAGTCGATCAGGTCCAGAATCTGGGCACGGCGCGGCTGCAGTCCGGCAAGACGGAACTGCCCCCCAAGGCGGTCGGATGCCTCGGCCAGCGTGACGCGATGGCCGCGCTCGGCCGCCACGCGCGCCGCTTCGAGACCGGCCGGGCCGCCACCCACGACCAGTACGCGCTTCGGCTGGCCGGCCGGAGCAAAGCGGTCGCCGCCCCACTCCCATTCCCGCCCCGCGGAAGGATTGATGACGCAGCTGATCCAGTAGTCACGGCTGCGCCGGCCCCAGCACATCTGGTTGCAGGACAGGCAGCCGCGAATGTCCTGCGGCCGGCCGGCGGCAGCCTTTGCAGCCAGATGCGGATCGGCGATCTGCCCACGCACGATGGAAACGAGATCGGCACGGCCTTCGCTCAGCACGCTCTCGGCGTTCTCGGGCGTGCGGATATGGCTCTCGGCGGTGATCAACGCGTGACGCACGGTGGATTTGAGCACGGACGCCAGGTCGGCACCGAGCTTCTCCGGGTAAACAAAGGTCGGCATGATCTTGTAGAAATCGAAGTAGGAACCCGTTCCGCAAGTGACATAGTCCATCAAGGCATCGCGGTCGTGGAGGTCGATGATCTCGGCCAGCGCTTCGCGCTTCAGCGCCACTTCGACTTCGGGCTCATCATTGATCGCGAGACCGATGATAAAATCATCGCCGCATTCCCGGCGAATCCTGGTCATCACCTCACGGCTCATGCGGGTGCGGTTTTCGAGGCTGCCGCCCCATCGGTCGTCCCGGCGGTTCGACCAAGGTGTCCAGAACTGGTCCAGCATCGAATGGTACGCCGCCCAGACCTCGACGCCGTCGAAGCCGGCCTGGTGGCAACGGCGCGCGGCCTGGACGAAGCCGTCGATCGTTTCTTCGATCTCGGCTTCGGACATCCGATGCGAGCCGTCGGAATCGTGGTAGCTCGGCAGGCCGGAAGGCGACCAACCGGGGTGAAACGAGTTGTCCGCGTCCGCGTGCTGACCGACATGGTAGAGCTGCTGGATGGCGACGGCGCCGTTGCCGCGGATCGCCTCCGTCACCTTGCGGAAATGCGGGATGACGCGGTCATCGGACGGGCTGAAATTGCCACGGGTAAGCACGGCGGCCTGATGCACGGGCATCGGCTCGACCACGATCATGCCGGCCCCGCCGATGGCGCGTTCGGCGTAGTAGCCGACATGGCGTTCGGTCGGCAGCCCGTTCTCGGCCATGTTCGCCGTATGGGCTCCAAACACGATCCTGTTGCGCAATGTTTTGCCACGCAAGGTGGCCGGCTCGAACAAACGTTTGAAGACCCGGCCGGACATGCAAATTCTTCCCCATCGGCGGCATTGCGCCGGCGCAAGGGCGCCGGCGCTGTGTGGCAGAACTTCTGGCGTCAGGCGTCCAGCCAGACGTTCTGGAGGTCCATCTCGAAGGTCTGGTGGACGCCGTAGTTCTTCACCTTCTTGTTCGTGTGGCTGTAGAGCTTCTGCCAGAACGGCTGGATGATGACGCCGGAGTCCTGCAGGATCTGCTCGACATCCTTCATCACCTCCTTGCGCTTGGCGACGTCGATCAGCGAGAGCGCCTGCTTGAGCTTGGCGTCGAAATCGGGATTGGAATAGGCCGATTCGTTCCACGCCTCGCCGGTGCGATAACCCAGCGCCAGCACCTGGACACCGAGCGGGCGCATGTACCAGATGGTCATCGAATAGGGATATTTCGTCCAGTCGTTCCAGAAGGTCGAGCCCGGCAGCACCGTGCGCTTGACCTTGATGCCGGCGTCACGCAGCTGGCCGGCGATCGCGTCGCCGGTGTTCTTCTGCCAGTCGTCCTCGATGGTGATCAGCTCGTGCTCGAAGTCGGCCTGACCGGCGTCCGCCATCAGCTTCTTGGCGCCGGCGGCGTCGCGCTCCTTCTTGGGCAGGGCATAGTATTCGGGATGGATCGGGCTGACATGGTGGTTCTCGCCGACCGTGCCGCGGCCGTTATAGCCGAGCTGCAGCACCGCGTTGTTGTCGACCGCCATCTGCAGCGCATTGCGAACGCGCTGATCGTCGTATGGCTTGTGCGTGATGTTGGTGCGGGCAACCAGCGTGGTGGCGGTCGCGACCTCAGACTTCTGCAGCCCCATCTTGTCGAGAATGTCGATGAAGTCGGCGGGCGACTCGAAATTGAGGTCGATTTCACCGGAATCGAACGCGTTCACCGTGGCGTTGAAATCGGTGCCGTAGTCGATGAATTCGATACCGTCGAGTGGCGCCTCGCCGCCCCACCATTTGCCGTTCTCGCGGCGCTTGACCACCGCCTTCTGGCCGACGTCGTAAGAGACCAACTCAAACGCTCCCGTGCCGATCGGCTTCTTGATCGGGTCGGCGCCATCGGCGTCGAAATTGCGGTGCACGATGAGCGCCGGATAATCGGTGAAATTGGGAATGAGCGAAATATCGGGCTCGCTGAGCTTCAGCTTGACCGTGTTGTCGTCGACCTTGGTGATGGCGCCGTCCCTGGCCTTGCCGGTCTTGGCATCGATCAGCGCACCGACGCGGGCCGCCATCGAGTTGCCGGCGACGCCCTTCTCGCACCAGCGCGTCACATTGTGCACCACGTCATCGGCGCTGAAGGCATCACCATTGTTCCAGGTGACGCCCTTGCGCACATGCAGCGTGTATTCGGTGGCGTCGTCGTTGATGTCCCAGCTTTCGAGCAGCACCGGCTCGAAGGTAAATTGCCTGGTGTAGCGCACCAGCGGCTCCAGCCAGCAACGCGAGATATTGGCCAGTTCCACCCAATCGTAAGTGCGCGGATCCTTCTGCGCTTTCACCGCCATCGAGACGTGCAGCGTCCCGCCCTTCTTCGGTTCCTCGGCCACAGCTTGCGTCGGCGCGGCGAGGCCGATCATGCCATAGGCAAATGCCGTCGACGCACCAAGCGCGCTAGCCAGCGCCAGGAACTCGCGCCGGTCCATGCGACCCGCCTTCGCTTCCGCCGCCATCGCTTCGATAGCGGGCGGCACACGGTCGCCGTTGCTTCTGAAAATCGTCATGTCATTCTCCCCTTGTTGTTCCCGTGAGGTCTTTGCCTGCTTTTTCAACTAACGCTGTCAGGCAGTTTTTCCTCGCGCCGCGCGATCAAATCCTTGAGACCGTCGGCAATGCCCTCGTCGAGTTTCGGCTCCTCATAGTCGGCAAGCATGTTGCGCGCCTTCTCGCGGCCGCGCGTGTCGTGGTCCTTCGCCCCTTCCGCCTTCCATTGTTCGTAGGAGTTGAAGTCCATGATGCTCGGCATGAAGAAAGCCTTCTCGAAATGCTCGAGCGTGTGCTGGGTGCCGAGGAAATGGCCCTGCGGCCCGACTTCGCGGATCGCTGCCATCGCTTCCTTGAAATCTTCGAAAGGCAGGCCGCCGGCATATTTGTACCAGCCGACAAGCTGTTCGCAGTCGGTGGCGAATTTCGAGTAACCGCAGGTGAGCCCCGCTTCCAGCCATCCGGCCGAATGCCAGATGTAGTTGGCGCCGGCGAGGATGGCTGCATGCATCAGCATGTTCGCCTCATAGCCAGCCTGGGCATCGTTGAGCTTCGAGCCGACATGAAAGCCCGATGTGCGCCACGGCAGTTTGTATTTCCGCGCCAGCGCACCCATCAGATACATCATCTGGGCGGCCTCCGGCGTGCCGCCCATGGGAGCGCCGGTCTTCATGTCGACCGTGACCATGAACTGGCCGTAGATCTGGGGCGAACCGGGACGGATGAGCTGGGTCAGGGCCACGCCCGCGAGCGCCTCGGCATTGACCTGCGCCACCGCGCCGACGGCCGACGCCGCGGTAGAGGCGCCGCAGAGCGCGAACGGCGCCAGGATCAGCGGCTGATTGTGGCTTGCATAGACCCGCATCGCGTCGATCATGGTGGCGTCCCAGACCAGCGGCGAATTGCAGTTGGTGATCGCCACCAGCACCGGGTTTTCGCGGACGAACTCCTCGCCGAAGACGATTGCAGCCATCGCCATCGTGTCCTCGGCGCGCTCCTTGGACGTCACGATGCCCATGAACGGCTTGTCGGAATGTTTCAGCGCCGAATGGATGATGTGCAGATGCCGCTTCGGCACGGCGATTTCCATCGGCTCGCAGATGACCGAACTCGAGGAATGCAGCGCCGGCGCCATGTAGGCGAGCTTGTGGAAATTGTTGAGGTCGGCAAGCGTGCCGTAGCGCCTGTTGTTGTCGAGGTCGCGTATGTAGGGCGCGCCATACATCGGCACGAAGATCGAGTTCTTGCCGCCAACGCGGACCGTGCGCTCGGGATTGCGCGCATGGAGCGTGAATTCGGATGGGACTTTCGAGACGAGCTCCATCAGCAGCGCGCGGTCGATACGCACGCGCGTTTCCCTGACATCGGCCCCAGCCGCCTTCCAGAGCTCGATGGCTCCGTCGTCGCGGAATTCGCAGCCCACTTCTTCGAGTATCTTGAGCGACTCCTCGTGGATCAGTTCCACCGCCTCATCGGGAACGATCTCATAGACCGGGATCTGGCGCACCAGGGTCGGGAACGAGGCAATCGGCGCGCTCCTCATCGCCTTGCGCCCGAGACGGCCACCACCACGGCGATGGGTTTGCTCGGTCAATTCAGTGGCCGGTGCGTTCATGGAGCCTCCATCCCTTCGATCCCGGTCAACTTAGCGAGGTGAAATTCGACTGTGACGCTGGAAAATCCTGATCTCTTGTATAAGCTGAGCTTATGCGAAGCCTTCGCCACCTCCTGCCCTCCGCCGGCAGCCTGATCGTCTTCGAGGCGGCCGGCCGGTTGTCGAGTTTCACCGCCGCCGGGCGCGAGCTCGGCATGACGCAGGCCGCAGTTTCCTATGCCGTGCGTGGGTTGGAGGAACAGCTTGGCGCCACGCTGTTCCAGCGCCGCCACCGCCAGGTCAGCCTGACCGAGGCCGGCGAGCGCTTCCATGCCGACGTCTCGCTCGGTCTTTCCCACATCCGCAAGTCGGCGGAGGACCTGCGTCTGCAGGCGACTGGTGGCCATGTGACGCTCGCCGCCTCGACGGCCTTCGGCTCGTTCTGGATGATGCCGCGCCTGCAGCGGTTCCGCGATGAATTGCCGGGCATCGATCTGCGCATCCAGACCGGCGACCGAGATCTCGACATCATCGCGGAAGGCATTCCGCTTGCCGTGCGCGGAGGCGTGCCACGCGACTGGCCGGACTACCACTCGCTAGCGCTCTCCGACGAAGAGATCTTTCCGGTCGCGGGTCCCAGTTATCTGACGAAATTCGGCCGGCCCGAGACCGTCGAGCAACTGGCGACACACCGCCTCATTCATCTGGAAGAGCCCTATCGCGAGGCCCCGAACTGGGACGAATGGTTCCAATCGGCCGGAGCCAGTCTCCGCAATGCGGAGCGTGGCTTGCGCATCAATGACTATGCGATTGTGATCCAGGCGGTCATGGAGGGGCAAGGCATCGCGCTCGGCTGGCGCCACCTTGTCGAGCGGCTGCTGTCGACCGGGCTGCTGGTGCCGGTGACGGACCACATCATGAAGACGGGCACCGCGTTCTACGTCATCTGGCCGAAGAACCGCGAGCTCAGCGACAATGCGCGCAAGGTCAGGGATTGGCTTCTGGCGCAGGCGTAAAGTGGCCTCGCGCGCGCCCACCGAATCCGTGTAAGATCAGAGCATGCCCATCCGCCAGCTTTCCGAAACGATGATCAACCAGATCGCCGCCGGCGAAGTCATCGAGCGTCCGGCGAGCGTGGTCAAGGAACTGGTCGAGAATGCGCTCGATGCCGGGGCCAGCAAGGTAGAAGTCGTCACATCGGGCGGCGGGCTGAACCTGATCCGCGTCACCGATGACGGCTTCGGCATTCCTGAACGGGAACTGGCGCTGGCCATTGCACGCCACTGCACCTCCAAGCTCACCGAGGATATCAACGACATTCGTTCGCTCGGCTTTCGCGGCGAAGCGCTGCCATCGATCGGCTCGGTGTCGCGGCTGTCGATCCGCTCGCGCACGGCCTCTAGCGACAGCGCCGCAGAGATCGGCATTGAGGGCGGCCGCGTCCTGCCAATCAAGCCGGCGGCGGCCAATCGCGGCACCACGGTCGAGGTGCGCGACCTGTTCTTCGCCACGCCGGCACGGCTGAAATTCATGAAGGGCGAACGCGCCGAAAGCTCGGCCATCAGCGACATCGTCAAGCGCATCGCCATCGCCTTTCCCACGGTGCGTTTCACGCTGGCCGGTTCCGACCGCACGACGCTGGAACTGCCGGCGACCGACGATAGCGCGGATGGCAGCCTGCGCCGGGTCGCGCAGGTGATGGGCGCCGACTTTCCCGACAATTCCATTGCCATCGACGCGATGCGCGAAGGCGTGCACCTGACCGGCCATGTGTCGATCCCTTCCTTCACCCGCGCCAACGCATTGCAGCAATATGCCTATGTCAACGGCCGCCCGGTGCGCGACAAGCTGATCGCCGGAGCGATCCGTGGCGCCTTCGCCGACGTCCTGCCGCGCGACCGCCATGCGGTGACGGTACTGTTTCTTTCGCTCGATCCGGCCATCGTCGACGTCAACGTCCACCCGGCCAAAGCCGATGTCCGCTTCCGCGATCCGGGCCTCGTGCGCGGGTTGATCGTCGGCGCGATCCGGCAGGCGTTGGCCGATGCCGGCATCCGCTCGGCCACCACCGGCGCCGCCGGCATGATGGCAGCGTTCCGGCCGGGCAGCCCGTCCTATGCGCATCCCGGCCCGGCCAATGGCCATCGCAGCTACGATGCGGCCTATCGCGCTTCAGGCGCCGCCGGCTTCGATCCCGCGCGCTCGCCGCAGCGGCCGCTCGACATGCAATTCGACAGCCCGGGCTTTGAACGCACCGGCGCAAGACAGGGCGGATTTGGCGAAAATGAGCAAGCCGCGTTCGATGCCGGCCCGCTTGCCAGCGCCGATGCGCGCGCCGGGCAGAGCGAGGCGGCGGAGACGCTGCTCGGCGCGGTGCTGGGGGCCGCGCGCGCGCAGGTGCATGAGAACTATATCGTCGCCCAGACCAGGGATTCGCTCATCATCGTGGACCAGCACGCGGCCCATGAGCGGCTGGTTTACGAGGCGCTGAAGAACGCGCTGCACGCGCGGCCGGTGCCGTCACAGATGCTGCTTCTGCCCGAGATTATCGACCTGCCGGAGGAGGACGCCGAGCGGCTGGCCGTGCATTCCGAAACGCTCGCCCGCTTCGGCCTCGGCATCGAGCGTTTCGGACCGGGTGCGGTCGCCGTGCGCGAGACGCCGTCGATGCTCGGCGAGACCAACGTCCAGCAATTGGTCCGCGACCTTGCCGACGAGATTGCCGACAACGATACGGTCGAGACGCTCAAGGAACGGCTGGACAAGATCGCCGCCACCATGGCCTGCCATGGCTCGGTGCGCTCCGGGCGGCTGCTCAAGGCCGAGGAGATGAACGCTCTGCTGCGCCAGATGGAGGCGACGCCGGGTTCCGGTACCTGCAACCATGGCCGCCCGACCTACATCGAGCTCAAGCTGGCCGACATCGAGCGGCTGTTCGGGCGGCGGTGAACCGGCTGCGCGGCCAGCCCTCATTTCCTCCGCTGATATTTCCTTGTCCGTGAATTGAAGACGTAATCGACCGCGGTTCCGGCGCCACCGCCTCGAAAATTCACGGAAATGACGTCCTTGCCTCGCTCCACCCATTTCTCGACGTTCATATAGATGGTCGTCATCAGCATGCCGGCACTGCACACGTCATCATCGGCGAAGGTAATTTCCTGGACAACCTTGCGGCTGCTCTTTTTGATGACACGCATTTTTTCCATGCAGAGGCCGGCGCTGGTATTCGTGTAAATTCCCGAAAACCTGTCGGTGGCTGTCTGCGCCCAGAAGGAAATCTCGACGGTGCCGTCGATCTTCGCCTCGCCGGTGTCATCCAGGCTCGCTATTTTCTTGAGGGTGACGGGATATCTATCCGTGCCCTTGCTCCAGCTTCCGGTCACACCGTTTCCATTGAGGTCGAGGGAGAATGGGCAGCTTGTGGTATCCACAGCGGGTCTCGGCCCCTGCACAATTATCCGATAGAATTCCTTGTCGTCTGAAATCTCGCAAAGCACGAACTTGGTGCCGGTGACCGTGCCATACAGCGCAATCGGGCTCTGCTTCGCGTCGTAGAAGTAGCTTCCATCGACCTTTGGCGCGCTGCCTAAGCTATCATATGTCTGTATGGAGAAATGGATGGGAGACGGCCCGAGGAAACCCTTGTAGTTTTCCACGTGGTACCAACCCGCGACGGCTTTCGCGTTAAGCAGCAACAAGCAAACGACCGTTGAGATAAAACGTCTTCCCATCCCGACCTCGCAGCGCCCGCGACGACCATCCGCCAAGACCGAGTGACAGTTGCCTTGCCTTGCGGCAGCCGTCAACTGGCGATGAAATCGGTGGTTCCCGACACGAGTCAGGGAAAGATCGCAAGCTTTTGAATCAGCGTTTCAAATTCACCACGATGACACCGCCGAGCGCCAGCGCGCCGCCGAGGATGCCGAGCAGCGTCGGCACCTCGCCCAGCCAGAAGAAGCCGATCAGGGCCGACATCGGCGAGACCAGATAGAGGAAGTTCGAGGCACGCGCCGCCGGCAGGCGCGACAGCGCGGTTGCCCACGCCGCATAGGCAATCAGGCTCGGCACGATGCCGAGATAAATGACGGCGCCGAGGCCGGCAGTGTTGGCGACAGCGGCCTGTTGCAGAGCGGTGGGCAGGAAGGGCGCCAGGCAGAGCGCGCCGAGCACCATGTTGGACGCCGCGATCGTCAGCGGATGATGACGGGCAAACAGCGGCTTCTGGACGATGGTGTTGACGGCCGAGCAGAGGGCCGAGCCAAGTACCAGCAGCGCGCCGGCATTGAAATGAAGGCCATGCCCGTCGGCGACGGCGATGATGCCGATGCCGGCGAAGGAGATGACCGTGCCGATCCAGGCCAGGCCGGAGAAGCGCTCGCCGAGCAGCGCCATTGCCATGATGGCGGTAAAGATGGGGCTGACATTGATGATGAAGCCCGCCGCTCCGGCCGAGACCGTCAGTTCGCCGAAATTGAGCATCGCCGTGTAGAGCGCGACGAAAATGGCGCCGCCAAAGGCGAAGCGCCAGAGATCGCCAATCCTGGGCAGAGCCGGACGCTTGACGGCAAGGAAGATCGCCGCCGGCACGGCGGCGATGGCAAAGCGCAGGGCGCCAAGCTCCAGCGGCTGAAAGGCGGCGAGCCCGGCCCGGATCGCCGGGAAGGCGGAGGCCCAGCCGATCACCGTCAGCGCCACGGCAATGGCGGCCGTGGTGTCCATCCGCTGTGTCGAATTCAACGTGCCTGTCGTCATGCTCATCCCAGTGCCTCGGATTCTTCAGGTCTCGGGAGCAGGAAACGCCTTTCCAGGTCAATTGACAAACGACCAAATCGAGGGTCACCTGTGAGCATGGATCACAGCTCGAACAGTATGCTGCCCTTGGAGACGTTGCGCGCTTTCGACGCGGCGGCGCGCACGGGGAGCTTCTCGGCCGCCGCCGAAAAACTCAACCTCACACATGGCGCGGTCAGCCGGCAGGTCGCCAAACTCGAGGACTGGCTTGGCCTGAAGGTTTTCGAGCGCGGCGCGCGCGGCGTGACGCTGACCAACGAAGGCAATCGCCTGCATCTCAGGACCACCGAAGCCTTCGCGCTGATCTCGGTCAATTCCGACCGGTGGGTGGAGCCGCGCGGCACCGCGGTGGTGCGCCTGGCCTCCATTCCTTCGGTGAGCGGCCTGTGGCTGATGCCGCGCATGGCGGCGCTGGAGAACGATCCCACCCGCCTGCGCATCGTGCTCGATGTTGACAACCGCCAGGCCGATCTCGCCGACGAAGGCATCGATCTGTCGGTGCGCTGCGGTCGCGGCCGCATCCCGGGCCGTGTCTCGGTGCAACTGTTCGAAGAATATCTCTTCCCGATCGCCTCGCCGGGCCTCGCACGGGAGATCGGCAGCGGCGATCCAGCCCGGCTGCTCAAATTCCCGCTGATCAACGATTCCGACGCTTCGGGCTGGCGCGCCTGGTTGGCCGCGCAGGACATGGACTACCGGCCGCGCCCGCAAGACCGTCGTTTCGAGGATTACAATCTGGTGCTCGATGCAGCGGCTCATGGCCTCGGCATCGCGCTGGCGCGGCCGCCGCTCACCGAGCACCAGATACAGTCCGGCCGCCTCGTCGCCGTTGACGATCGCACCGTGCTCAATCCCGTTTCCTACTGGCTGGATCGTCCGGTGGGCCGGCCGCGCGCGGCCGCCGCGGATCTCGCCAGGCGCATTGCCGAACAGGCCGGGCTTGCTTCGGCAAGGCTGGAAGCTTTCCTGCAGGATGAGGATTAGGCTCTGACGCATCTCGGAGAATACGTGACGGCCGCTGCTGGAAATCGCGTGATACTCGCTTAACGGAACAGCAAAAGCACGATCGTGGTGGTTGCGGCCGAGACGATGGCCGTCACGATCGATATCGTCCACAGCGACGACGGAACTGGCTCGGATCGGGGAGCATGGCCCGCTGGACGGATGGAGGCGCCGCGCGGTTGCGGCGCGTTGGCATTGGCCGCGACCAGCACCGCGGCCGAAGCGACGGCCGGCGAGAATGTGGATAGGGCCGGCGGCGCCGCGAGTTTGGGGGGGCTGTCGTTGGCCGTTATCCGCGGCGGAGCGAAGCCGCGCGAAGCCTGATCGGTGTCCGTCCCTGCCCCACCCGTCGAGGCCCGTGCCAATGCATGGTGGGTGGCGGCGTCAGGTTCCATGACGGCCCGGTAGGCATCCTCGATCTCGGGGGAGGACAGGCGTTGCGAGGTTTGACCGGCCGGCCGCGGTAGCGAGCCTTGCAGCGCCTGGGCGGCGAACTGCGCCGATTGCACCATCCCGGGCGCCGCCGGCTGGACGAGCGCTTTGACCAGAGCCGCGGTCGCGGGATCGGCCCTGGGCGAAGGCACCGGCCCGGGAATGAGCGCTTCTTTCAGCAAAGACGTCATACTGGCATTGGCGATGTCCATGGCGCTTCCTGACAACCATTGTGCCGTACCGCAATATTATATGAGCATTGCGCCAAGCTTGACCTTGCCCACGATTTATGGCGATTGAATCCCGATGAACTCAAGTGCCGTTGCATGATGAACCGTTTCGAAGGCCCGGGCGGCAAGGAAGCCCGCATCCGCTATCTCGATGGCGATTTCCAGGTCACCAGCCCGGGCTCGTTCGTGCGCTGCGCGGTGACAGGCGAAAATATCCCATTGGACGAGCTGAAATACTGGAGCGTCGCCAGGCAGGAGCCCTACGTGAACGCCATCGCATCGCTGCGCCGCGAAATCGAGGTGCACCCGGAGTTGCGCAAACGGAGTTAGAGCGGCTCAGCGTTTGATAGAATCTGACCCGCTCTCCTTCATTGTTTTACGCAATTCCGGACTGAAGACCGCCACGCACTTTTTCTTGGAATAGCTTCAGTTCCTCAGCTTGCGCTGCCGCCAGGCATCGAGCGTTTCCTCGATGATGCGTTCGGGCACGTGATCAAGCTCGAACACAGTGTCGATTTCCAGCACGTCGAGACGGTCGAGAAAGTCCTGCGGGGCGCCGTGACGGAGCCGGGCGGCGTCCTTGGCGGTGGTGATCAGGCCAAGGCCTTCGGCGCGTGCCGTCGCGGCCAGTTCGGCAAGCTCGTCCTCGGCGTAGAAGTGATGGTCCGGAAAGGGCCTGGACAGGACCACTTCGCCGCCGGCGTCACGCACCGTGTCGAAGAACTTTTCGGGATGACCGATGCCGGCAAAGGCCAGGAACCGCTTTCCGGCAAACCCGGCCGTGCTGCTCGGCTCCGTGTGGGCCTCGAAGATCGGCCGGCCGGCACGCGCGGCTCGGCGGACCACGGCGTCGGCGGCCGTGCCCTCGCCCATCTTCAGCAGCCCGCTGGTGAAAACCAGCTGGTCGACGATCTTGGCCCTGAGTGGACCGCCCGGGATGACGCGGCCATTGCCGATCCCGTAGCGGGCATCGACCACGACCAGCGCATAATCGATGTGGATGCGCGCGCTCTGAAAGCCGTCGTCCATGATCAGGAAATCGCAACCGTGTTTTTCCAGCAGCAGCCGGGCGCCGGCGGCACGGTTCGGCGTCACCGCCACCGGGGCATGTTCGGCCAGCAGCAGCGGTTCGTCGCCGACATGCCTGGCGCTGTCATGGCTGACATCGACGACATGCGGCTCGGCGAAGGAACCGCCGTGGCCGCGCGACAGGAACCCGGGCTTCAGATGCATGCGCTTGGCCTGTTGGGCGAGCGCGATCGCCACCGGCGTCTTGCCGGTGCCGCCGACGGTGAAATTGCCGATACACAGAACCGGCGCCTGGATCTTCTCGCGCCGGGCCCGCCGCATGCCGCGACCGGCAACCAGCGCGTAGACAGCCGACAGCGGCGACAGCGCCAGGACCTTCCAGTCCGGCTCTTCCCACCAGAATGGCGGTGCTTCGGAGGCCATTCTAACGCCCGTTGGCGCCCTTCAGGCGCGCCTTGACCACCAGCGGCTGGATATAGGGTTCGAGCGATTTGAGCGTGCGTGCCAGTGCGCCGCGCATCTCTTCGACAGTCGCGATCCCCGCCGCCATCATCTCGTGGCGCGCCACTTCGTTGGTCAGGAGGAAATTGACGGCGCCGGCCAGCATGTCGCGGTCGCGCACCAGCTTGGCGCCGCCGCTGTCGAGCAGGCGCTGATAGGCCTCGCGAAAATTCTGCACGTTGCGCCCGGCGAGAACGGCGGTGTCGAGCATGGCCGGCTCAAGCGGATTCTGGCCGCCTTCGGAGGTCAGCGAGCGGCCGACGAAAGCGATTTCGGTCAACCGGAGATACAAGCCCATTTCGCCGATCGTATCGCCAAGCAAGATATCGGTATCGGCCCCGATACGGTCGCCCTTGCTGCGCCGCGCGACTTTAAGGCCCATGCCGGAAATCTGCGCGGCAAGGGCTTCGGCCCGATCGGGATGGCGCGGAACGACGATCGTCAAAAGGCCGTGGTGACGCCTGTGCAGCGTCGCGTGAACTTCCGCAGCGACCACTTCCTCGCCATCATGGGTCGAGATCGCCGCCCAGGTCGGCCGATCGCCGATCTGCCGCTGCAATGTGCCAAGCGCTCGCAAGTCGACCGGCGGCGGGTTGGTGTCGACCTTGAGATTGCCCGACACCGTGACCGGCCGGGCGCCGAGCGCCCGAAAACGCTCGCCGTCGACGTCGGACTGGGCAACGACATGGGCCAGATTCTCGAACAGGGCCTCGGCGATGTTGGCCCGCTTCTTCCAAGACATGAAGGAGCGATCGGAGAGCCGGCCATTGACCAGCACCTGCGGCACGTGGCGGGCACCAAGTTCGAGGATGGTCATCGGCCATATCTCGGATTCGGCGATGATCGCCAGATCGGGTTTCCAGTGATCGAGGAAGCGGCTGACCGCCGGCTTCAGATCGAGTGGCACATATTGGTGAATGATGCGGTCGCCGAGCCGCTCGTCGACGACCTGGGCCGAGGTGACCGTACCGGTCGTCAGCACGATGTTGACGCCATAGTCGAGGATGCTTTCGACAAGCGGCACGACGGCCAAGGTCTCGCCGACGCTCGCGGCATGGATCCAAATCACCGGGCCCTCGGGGCGCGGCCGTCCGGCGACGCCGTAGCGCTCGCGCCGGCGATTGCGGTCTTCCTTGCCGCGCGAGGTGCGCCAGGCGACATAAGGCCCGACCAGCGGATAGGCTGCCGCGCCGGCAAAACGGTATGCCGACAACATGGTGCGGGCCCAGCGGCCGCTCACCGCGGAGCATCCACGAGGCGGTAGGCCTCGGCGGTCGCGGCATTGAGGGCGGTGGTGATTTCCTGGCGCTTGCGCTCCATTTCGGCGTCATCGGCATCCGCCGCCACGAAGATCGGCGTACCGATGGTCACGGCGGAGCGGCCGAAGGGCAGGTTGATAGTGGTCTTGTCCCAGCTCTTTTCCAGCACCTTGCGGCGGCTGGTGGCGATGGCGACGGGCAGCAGCGGCCGGCCGGAGAGGCGAGCCAGGAGAACGATACCGAGCCCTGCATCGCGCGGGGTACCATGGGGAATGTCTGCGATCATGGCGACGTTCTTGCCTGATGTGAGCGACTTTTTGAGGGCGATGAGCGCCTTGGCCCCGCCCTTGTCGAGATGCCTGGCATTGTCGCGCCCGCCCGAACCGCGCACCGCCTCGATGCCGAATTTCTCCAGCATCAGGGCGTTGAGCTCGGCATCGGCGCTACGCGACACCATGGCAACCAGCGGCTTGCGCTTGGGGTAATAGGCCGGCGTCAAAAGATGCTGGCCATGCCACAGAGCAATGATCCCCGGCTCGAACTCGGCATAGGCGCCGCCCGAAAAGCGCGCCGATCCGGCGACCAGGGGGCTGGTCGCGCGAACCAGCCGCACGAACTGCGCGAGCAGGCTGGCAATGGCGTTCTTGACGAATCGCGACTGCGCGAGCGGTTCGCGAATCCTGCGCCAGAAGGCCTTGGTCGTACGGCTGCGGCCCCTGCCCGTGGGCGCGGCCTCGCCGGCTGGCTCTTTCGCCAGATCATGCTCCATCGAAGTCAACCGGTGGCCTTGCTATCGGGATCCAGCAGACGGTGCAGATGAACGACGAAATAACGCATATGAGCATTGTCCACGCTGGCCTGCGCCTTGGCTTTCCACGCCGTGTGCGCGGATTGATAATCCGGATAGACGCCGACGATGTCGAGCGCATCGAGATCGCGGAACTCGGTGCCGCCAAGCTTCTTCAGTTCGCCGCCGAACACCAGATGCAAAAGCTGTTTCTTTCCGTCTTCCGCGGCCATGTCGGTCCTTCACATATCGTGAGTTTGTGACAGGTCTAGACCAAAGCCGCCGACTTTGGAACCTTCGAAAAACGCTTTCAGCCATCCAGCCCGGCTATGACGTCGACCAGCACGGCCAGCAGTTCGCCGCTGCCGGCCGCGAGCGCACCGTGGCGGGTCACCTCGCCGGCATAGGACGGCGCGTGGCCATGCGGGTCGAGCAGTTGGCCACCTGCCTCGCGCAGGATGAGGTCGGCGGCGGCGATGTCCCAGTCATGCGCGTTCGGCTTGACGAAGGTGCCGTCGAGCGTGCCACTGGCGATCATCGCCAGGCGGTAGGCAAGCGAAGGGCTGTAGGGCGCCCGTTGCAGCCGCTCCTGCCAGCCGGCCGGCATCAGGTCGATCAACTGCTTCAGGCCGGAAATCTCGGGCTTGTCGCCTGGCTTGCGCACCGCAATGCGCTTGCCGTTGCGGAATGCGCCCTGGCCTGGCAGCGCGGAATAGGTCTCGTCCATCGCCGGGCATTCGAGCACGCCGGCGAGCGTGCGGCCATTCTCGACGACGGCGACGCTGACGCACCAGGCGCGCTGGCCTTCAAGGAAGCCGCGCGTACCGTCGATCGGGTCGACAACGAAGGTGCGGCGCGCCGAAAGCCGCGCCGGGTCGTCGGCCGTCTCTTCCGACAGCCAGCCATAATCCGGCCGTGCCGCAAGCAACGTCTGGCGCAGATACGCATCGGCGGCATGATCGGCTTCGCTGACCGGCGAGGTGCCGCCCTTCATCCAGACCTGCGGATTATTGCCGAAGTAGCGCATGGCGATGAGACCCGCCTCGCGGGCGGCGTCGCGCAGCAGCGGCAGGTCCAGATCGGCACCGGCGGTGGTCAGCTCATGCTCCGGCAAGGGTCATGCCTTCGATCAGGAGCGTCGGGGCGGCGGTGCCGAAATTGCGATCAAGGTCATTCGCGGGCATCATGTTGAGGAACATCGTCTTCAGGTTCGAGGCGATGGTGACTTCGGCGACCGGATAGGCAAGCGCCCCATTTTCGATCCAGAAGCCCGAAGCGCCGCGGCTGTATTCGCCGGTGAGCATGTCTACGCCCTGGCCAAACACTTCGGTGACGTAGAAGCCGCTCTTGAGCGAGCCGATCAGGTCTTCCGGCGACCTTTCGCCTGGCTCGATGGCAAGATTGGTGGAAGACGGTGAGACGGAGGAGCCGCCGCGCGTGCCGCGCCCGTTGGTGACGAGGCCGAGCTCCCGGGCCGCCGATGTCGATAGGAACCAGTGATTGAGGACGCCTTTTTCGATCATCAGGAGCTTCTCGCCCTCGACGCCTTCGCCATCGAATGGGCGCGAGGCCTGGCCACGGCGCCGCAGCGGCTCGTCGGTGACGGTGATGGCGGACGCGGCCACCTGCTTGCCCATCATGTCGCGCAGGAACGAGGTTTTTCGCGCGACGGAAGCGCCGTTGATGGCCCCGGCGATATGGCCGGCAATGCCGCGCGCGACGCGCGGGTCGAACACCACGTCGACCGATCCGGTCGCCGCCTTGCGCGCGCCAAGGCGACGCACGGCCCGTTCGCCGGCCCGGCGGCCGATATCCTCGGCCGCGTCGAGATCGGCAAAATGCTGGCGCGAGGAGAATTCGTAGTCGCGTTCCATGCCGGTGCCCTCGCCGGCGATCACGCTGGCCGAGCGCGAAAAGCGCGAGGCGACATACTGGCCGAGAAAACCGTGCGAGGTGGCCAGAACCAGCCCGCCCAGCCCGGCGCTGGCATTGCTGCCGGCCGAATTGGTTACGCCCTTGACGGCGAGAGCCGCCGCCTCGGCCGCAAGGGCCGCCTCCTTCAACTGGTCCGCCGACACTTCGGTTGCATCGAACAGGTCCAGATCGCGCGTCTGTCTGGCGAGCAGCGCGGGGTCGGCAAGACCCTGGTAGGGATCCTCGGGGGACACTTTGGCCATGGCGACGGCGCGCTCGGCAAGGGCTTTCGGATCGGACGCGGCGGTGGCCGATACGCTGGCCACACGTTGGCCGACGAACACCCGCAGCGAAACGTCGTCGCCCTCGGACGCCTCTGTGTTTTCGACCTTGCCAAGCCGCACCGAAACACCGGTCGAGCGGCCACGCACCGCGACGGCGTCCGCGGCATCGGCGCCAGCGCGTTTGGCGGCCTCGACCAGGGCCGCGACACGGTCCGTCAATTTCGCGGCGTCGAGCTTGTCGGTCATGCACTTGATCCTGTTTTCTTCAGCCTGTCCGGAAGGCAGGTGCTGCCGCACCATCTATTGTTCCACTGCCGCTTGTGCAATGGCCGAAGGGCAATCAGGATGTTGCGACCAAATCGCCATCGAAGCGCCCGCAAAGAGCGGACGTCGCGGTTTTTGCCTAACTGGAGCCTTCGCCATGACGCCTTTCCATCTTGCCTTTCCAGTCCGTGATCTTGATGAAACCCGAACTTTCTATGGCGAGGTGCTGGGCTGTGCGATCGGCCGCTCGTCGGCGACCTGGGTCGATTTCGACCTCTACGGCCACCAGATGTCGGCGCATTTGCGGCCGCAGGCCGCGCGAGCTGCAAGCGACGGCAAGGTCGACGGCATTTTGGTGCCGATCCCGCATTTCGGCGCTGTGCTCTTGATGGACGACTGGCAGCGTCTGGCGACGCGGCTGGAAGCGCGCGACGACATAGACTGGCTGGAGCGGCCGATGGTCCGCTTCAAGGGCGAGCCCGGCGAACAAGCGACATTGTTTATCCGGGATCCCTCGGGCAATGCCTTGGAATTCAAGGGTTTTCGCTCGCTGGAGCAGGTTTTCGCGCATTGAGATCAAAGGGGCGGCAGCCCGTCTTCAAGATGCCGCGACCGGAGTCCAGATCACGTCCTCGATCTTCTGCGCGCCGGTCGCCAGCATCACCAGCCGATCGAAGCCGAGCGCGATGCCGCTGGCCTGCGGCATGATGGCCAACGCGGCGAGGAAGTCCTCGTCCAGCGGGTAGCGCTCACCATAGACGCGCTCTTTCTCGTCCATCTCGATGACGAAGCGCCGGCGCTGCTCGGCCGCGTCGGTCAGTTCGCCAAAGCCGTTGGCGAGCTCGACGCCGCAGCAATAGAGCTCGAAGCGTTCGGCGACGCGCGGATCCCTCGGGCTCGGCCGCGCCAGTGCCGCCTCGGCGACCGGGTACTCGCAAAGAATGGTCGCGCGGCCGAGGCCGAGATTGGGTTCGATCTTTTCCACCATCACGCGGCTGAATAAATCGGCCCAGCTGTCGTCAGGCGCGGTGCGCAGACCGGCCTGGATCAGAGCGGCATGCAGCGCGTCCCGGTCCGTGCCGCCGTCGGGCGCGACCGTGGCCAGCAGATCGATCCCGGCGTGGCGGCTGAAGGCGTCCGCCACGGTCAGCCGCTCCGGTTCGGAAAACGGATCGCAGTCGCGGCCCCTGAAAGAGAAGTGCGTGGCCCCTGCCCGTGTCGCGGCCAGCGCCAGCAGATCGGCGCAGTCGCGCATCAGGCTTTCATAGGTCTCGCCCACCCGATACCATTCGAGCATGGTGAATTCGGGATGGTGCAAGGGGCCGCGCTCACGGTTGCGGTAGACGGCCCCCAGGCTGAAAATGCGCTGCTCACCCGCCGCAAGCAGTTTCTTGCAGGCGAATTCCGGCGAGGTGTGGAGATAAAGCGGCGAGCGGGCGCCATCCGGCCCGACCGCTTCGGTGGCGAAGGCCGCCAGATGCGCCTCGTTGCCGGGCGAGACCTGCAGCGCCGCCGTCTCCACCTCGATGAAGTCGTTGCGGGCGAACCAGTCGCGCAAGGCAGCCGTCAGCCCGTTGCGCAGCATCAGGCGCGGACGGCGGTCGGCATGGACATGCGGCGTCCACCAGGGCGACGCGGCGGTCATCAGCGCGCTTCGGTTCGCCGAGGGGGCTGGCGGTTCGCGCCAAGATGCGCTAGGCCCCCATTCAGCGCCGCGCAAGCCGGCAAACGCCAGTCAACTCTCGCAGGATTTAAAACCGTGGTGAAAGTCATCGCCAGTTCGCTCCGCAAAGGCAATGTCGTCGACAAGGACGGCAAGCTTTATGTGATCCTCTTTGCCGAAAACATCCACCCAGGCAAGGGCACGCCCGTGACGCAGCTCGATATGCGCCGCATCGGCGACGGGGTGAAGGTGTCGGAGCGCTACCGCACCACCGAACAGGTGGAGCGCGCCTATGTCGAGGAGCGCGAGCACACCTTCCTTTACGCCGATGGCGAAGGCTATCACTTCATGAACCCGGAAACCTACGACCAGGTGGCGGTGTCGGAAGCCGTGGTCGGCGACGCGGCGCCCTATCTGAAGGAAGGCATGCCGGTGCAGGTGTCACAGTTCAACGGCATCGCTATCGCCTTGGTGCTGCCGCAGCGCGCCACCTTCGAAGTGGTCGAGACCGAGCCGACGACCAAGGGCCAGACGGCATCGTCTTCCTACAAGCCGGCCGTGCTTTCCAACGGTGTGCGCACCACCGTGCCGCCGCACATCGCGCCCGGCACCCGCGTCGTGGTGATGACGGCGGACGGATCCTATGTGGAGCGGGCGAAGGACTGAGCGAAGCGGAGGCATTGTTGCCGCCTCGGCATTGATGCCCCGCCGACACGGCACAAAGTAGCCTCGCAGTCTCGCTGACCGCGATCACGACCTGGCTGGTGTTCTTGTCCTTTTTGCTTCGACCTTGGCGGAACGCCGTTCAATTGCGACCTCCACCTCCCGCTTCAGCCGATCCTTGATTTCAACCGTCTCGCTCATCAGGGCCTCGATCTTCAGGAAATCGAGGACGCGGTATTTCGATACCGCCGGGCGGACCAGTATGTCGGGCTGGCACTGTTTCAGCTTGTTGGCGATGATCGACTGCATCATCAATTGCGTGGCGCCGAACATCAGGTCGACGGAGGTCGGCTGCTTGCGGTCGGCCTCTTCCGGCGCGCCAACCACGTCGACGCCGATGATGATATCGGCATCCTTCTCGATCAGGTCGAAGGGCACGGGGTTGTAGATGCCGCCGTCGATCAGCAGCCTGCCGTCGCGCGTCACCGGACGGAAGACGGCAGGAATGGCGGCAGAGGCCGCAAGGGCGGAATGCAGGTCGCCATCGTCGAACACGGCGAGCTTGTGGCCGAAATAGTCGGTTGCTGTCACCTTCAGCGGGATTTTCAATCCGGCGAAGGATTCGGGAATAGCCTCGGGCAGAAACGCCTTCAGGATGCGCTCGACATTGAACTGGCTGACGCGGATGCCATTTTGCATGGCCTCCGCGATCGTGCCCGGCCGCGCCCGCCACATGCGGCTCGCCACCTCGGCACGGCGGCCGAGGATCGAGCGGGCATAGTCGTGGATATCCTTGCCGGTCATGCCCGAGGCCATGCCGGCGCCCATGATGGCGCCGATCGACGAGCCGGCTATCGCCACCGGCTTGATGCCGAGCTCGTCCAGCGCCTCGATGACATGGATATGCGCCAGACCGCGCGCGCCGCCACCGCCGAACGCTATGCCGAAAGTGGGGCTCATCCCTTGCCGGCTCCCGCCAGCGGCGGCCCGACCACCATGATGGTCGGCTCCGCCGTCAGCAGCTTCTTCGCCGCCGCCTTGACCTGATCGATCGTCACCGCGTTGATATAGTCGGCCCGGCGCTGCATGTAGTCGATGCCGAGATCGTCGATCTGCAGCTCGACAAGCGTGGCGGCGATGGAACTCGACGAATCCAGATTGCTGATCGCATAGGCGCCGATCAGATATTTCTTGGTCGCCGCCAGTTCGGCCTCAGTCGGGCCATCCTCGGCCAGGCGCTTGGCGACGTCGCGCAGGATAGCGAGCGTCTCGGCCGCGCGATCGGAGCGCGTCCCAGTGGTGACGATCAGCGCATCGGCATGGTCCTGGTTGACCAGCGAGGAATTGACGCTGTAGGCGAGCCCGCGCTTTTCGCGCACCTCCTGGAACAGGCGCGAGGTGAAAGTTCCACCGCCGAGGATCTCATTCATCAGCACCGCCGGAAAGAAATCCGTCGCCTTGCGCTTCACGCCCGGCCAGGCGAGCTGCAGCGATGTCTGCGGCAGGTCGTAATTGACCTCGATATGCTGCGCCAGCTTGGGCTCGACATCGGCTACAGGAGCGAGCGCCTGGTCCCGCGGCAAGTCGCCGAACACCATGTCGAGCTTCTTCTTCAGGGTCTCGGGGTCGATGGCCCCGACCACGGCGACATGCAAGCCGCCGCGCGCGAACACCGCCTTGTGCAGGGCCTCGAGATCGGCCTGCGTGACGGCGGCGATGCTCTGCCTGGTGCCCTGGTCGGAGCGCGAATAAGGGTGGTCGCCATAGACGGCGCGCGCCCACCGGTTCTGCGCCACCGTGTCGGGATCGTTCTCGTTGGCGATGATGCCGGACAGGACCTGCGCGCGGATGCGGTCGATCGGCGCCTGGTCGAAGCGCGGCTCTTTGACCGCCAGACGCAACAGGTCGAAGGCTTCGTCGCGCTGTTCGGCAAGCATGCGCATGGAACCGTAGATGCCATCGCGGGTCTCGTCGAAGCTCATTTCGGCCCCGGCATCGTCGAGCTTGATCTGGAAGGCTTCCGAGTCGAGCGGGCCGGCACCCTCGTCGAACAGGCCGGTCATCAGGTTGGCAAGGCCCTCCTTCCCCACCGGATCCTGCGTCGAGCCGCCGCCGAAGACGAAGCGGACGGCGACCACCGGCACGGAATAGTCCTCGACCAGCCAGGCCGTGACGCCTTTCGAGGAGGTAACGGACTGGATCTCCATGGCGCGGGCGGCAAGCGCCGGCAGAACCAGGAAGAGGACGGAGAGGAAGAAGGTTGCGAGGGCGTGGAGGGCCTTCCCTTCTCGCGCGAGGGGAGAAGGGAGAGCCTGGCGGGGAGAGGTCAATGCGCCGCTAAACTGGTTCGTCATCATCAATTCCCCGCCTGTTGCTGCGGCAAGAGATAGCCGGTCGTCGAGCGGGCCAATACCAGATAGCGCGCGGCAACGGCCTTGACCTCGTCAGCGGTGACCTTGCGGATGCGGTCCGGCCATTGCTGCACGTCCTGGACGTTGCCGCCGGTGGCAAGCGTCGAGCCATAGATGTTGGCCATGGAATCCTGCTTATCGCGAGCAAAGATCATCGACCTGACATAGCGGTCCTTGGCTTTTTCGAGCTCGTCCGGGGTGACGCCGTCACTGGCGATGCGCGCCACTTCCGCATCGACCGCGGCTTCGACGTCGGCCAGCTTGGCGTCACCGCGCGGCGCGCCGTAGACAGTGAAATTGGTGTCGTCGAGCATGGTGCCCTGGAAGTACGCACCGGCGCCGGAAGCAATGCCCTGCTTGACGACAAGGGCCTGGTAAAGCCGGCTGCGGTTGCCGCCGCCGAGGATCTCGGCCAGCAGATCGAGCGCTTCGGCCTCGCCCGGCTTCGCAGTGTGATAGGAGGGCACCACCCATTGTGTCGAGAAACTCGGCACGCTGACGCGAGCGTCGGAGAGCGTGACCGTGCGCCTGGTGTTCTGCTCCGGCTCGACCGGACGGACGCGCGGCGGCAGGTCCGGCCCGCGGGCCACCTTGCCATAAGTCTTTTCGGCCAGCGCCTTCACCGTGTCCGGTTCGACATCGCCGGTCACGATCAGCACGACGTTGTTGGGCCGGTAGTATTTGTTGTAGAACGCCACCGCGTCGGTGCGGTTCAGCTGCTCCATCTCCTGCATCCAGCCGATGACCGGGATGCGATAGGGCTGGTTCTGCCATAGCGTGGCATCGACCTCTTCGTCGAGCACGGCCTGCGGATTGTTGTCGATGCGCGAGCGGCGCTCCTCCAGGATGACATCGCGCTCGGTCTTGATGACGTCATCGGTGAGGATCAGGTTGCGCATGCGGTCGGCTTCGAAGCTCATCATCAGCTCGAGCGCCGACGGTGCCACCGTCTCGTGGAAAGCGGTGTAGTCGTAGGAGGTGAAGGCGTTGTTGGAGCCGCCAATGTCGGAGACGGCGCGGTCGAACTCGCCGGCCGCGTGGTGGGCCGTGGCCTTGAACATCAGATGCTCGAAGAAATGGGCGATGCCGGATTTGCCCGGCGGCTCGTCGGCGCTGCCGATCTTGTACCAGACCATGTGGGTGACGATCGGCGCGCGGTGATCGGGAATGACGACCACTTCCATGCCGTTGTCGAGCAGGAAGTCCGTGACCTTGAACTCGGCCGGCACTGTGCTTGGCAATACGGGACCGTCCGCCAGGACGGGGTCGGTCATGAACAAAGCCAGCGACGTCGCCAGCAGCGTGGCCCGCAGCCATTCAGTCCTGGATGTCATAGATGGCTCCGGTTTCATGCAGCGACGATAGGCAAGGCGCTGGCGACAAGCAAAGTGAATTGTTGGTCATGTTGCCGGCAAAGGCGGCGGCAAAGAGGCCACTGCTGAAAAGCAGGCCTCTCAGGCAGCTTCGATGAAGCGGATCACGGTCTCGCCATAGTTGCGCTCATCAAGCACGGAAAAGCCCGGGCCTGGCTCGAAGGGAACCACCGCCGTCTCCTCGACCACACAGAGTGCGCCTGGGCGCAGCCAGCCGCCGGCCTGGGCCGACCGCAGGGCTTGCTCGCCAAGGCCCTTGCCATAGGGCGGATCGGCAAAGACCAGGCCGAACGGCGCCAACGTGCCCGCCTCGCCAAGGCCGGTTGCGTCGCGGCGGAAGATCTTGGTGCGTCCAGTCAGGCCGAAGGCTTCGACATTGTCGCGGATCAGACCACGGCCCTCGGCCGATTCCTCGATGAAGACGCCATAGGATGCCCCGCGCGACAGGGCTTCCAGGCCAAGCGCGCCGGTGCCAGCGAACAGGTCGAGCACGCGCGCGCCGTCCAGTTGCCCGGCAAAGCGATGCGCCAGAACGTTGAAGACGGCCTCGCGGGTGCGGTCGGTCGTCGGGCGAATGGCGCTGCTGCGGGGCGTCGCCAGCGGACGTCCGCGAAACTCACCGCCGACGATTCTCATCTTGTCCGGGGGCCCTTGGGGCCGCGCGGACGATCGGCGCCGTCAGGACGTTCGCCACGCGGCTTGCCGAATGGCTTTGCGCCGCCTGGTTTGCCGGCGGGTTTGCCATAAGACGGGTTGAACGAAGCCTTGCGTGCCTTGTTCTCGGCCGCCTTGGCCGCATCTGCCTCCGCCCTGCCCTTGCCGATCGGCCGGGCTCCCGGTGCCATCCAGACATTGGCCTTGCGCTGGCCGGGCGGCTCGATCGGACGTTGATCGCGCTCGGGTTTCTTGCCGCCGCCACGCGGCTTGTCGCCGAATCCGCCGCGCGGCTTGTCGCCAAATCCGCCGCGCGGCTTGTCGCCAAAACTTCCACGCGGCTTATCGCCAAAGCCGCCGCGCTCCGGTCGCGGACCGCGATCGCCGAAGCTCTTTTCTGGTCTCTCACCCCGGTCGGGGCTCGTCGACAGTTTGCCGAGCGCCTCGTCGCGGCTGCCTTCCCGGCGTTTGCGGTTCTTGATCAGCCCGCCCTCGCCGATCGGCCGGCGCTCGCCATCTCGCGTAAACTTCGGCCGTTCGGGCTCGACCTCTCGGACTTCGGTACGCCGCACCGGCTGGTTGGAAAACGGTTTTGTTATCTCGGCGTCGAAATTGGCGCCGGATTCCTCGACCAGGCGCTCGCCGAGCTGGTCGCGCAGCACCCGGCCCTTGATCTCCAGAACATGGCCCTCGGCGAGATCCTCGAGCTGGAACGGACCGTAGGAGATGCGGATCAGCCGCGTGACGTCGAGGCCGAGCGCGCCGAGGATGTTCTTGACCTCACGGTTCTTGCCCTCGCGCAGACCGATCGTCAGCCAGGCGTTGGAGCCCTGCTCGCGATCCAAGCTGGCTTCGATGGCGCCGTAGAAGACGCCGTCGACGGCAATGCCCTCGCGCAGGCCGGCGAGCGCGCTTTCCTCGACCTTGCCATGAACGCGCACGCGGTAGCGGCGCAACCAGCCAGTGGCCGGCAGTTCGAGTACGCGCGACAGGCCGCCATCATTGGTCAGCAGCAGCAGGCCTTCGGTGTTAATATCGAGGCGGCCGATGGTCATCAGCCGCGGCAGTTCGGCCGGCAGCACGTCGAAGACGGTCTTGCGGCCTTCCGGATCGCGGTTGGTGGTGACGACGCCGGCCGGCTTGTGGAACAGGAACAGGCGCGTGCGTTCGATCGGCGGGATTTCCATGCCATCGAGATGGATGATGTCATTGGGCATGACGTTGAACGCCGGCGAAGCCAGCACCTTGCCATTGACCTTGACGCGGCCGGCGGCGATCAACTCCTCGGCGTCGCGGCGCGAGGCGAGCCCGGCGCGTGCCAGCCGCTTGGCGATGCGCTCGCCGGCTTCTTCCGTTGCTTCGGCAGGCCGCGAGCGCGGCTTGAAGCCCCCGCCAGACGCGCCTTGCGGCCGATCACCGGAATCACGCTTGGGTCTGTCGCCGCCAAAGTCACGCTTTGGACGGTCAGCGAAATCCCGCTTCGGACGATCTCCGAAATCACGCTTGGGACGGTCGAAGCGCTTTTCACCGCCCTCCGCCGAAGTAGAGACCGGACGGTCGCCACGCGGCGCGTAGGGCTTGCGTGGTCCCTCGCGCTTCTCATAGGGCTTGCGTTCGCCTTCGGCTGCCATCGGGCGGTCGCCGCGCGGCGCGTAGGGCTTGCGTGGTCCCTCACGCTTTTCATACGGCTTGCGCTCGCCTTCGGCCGCCATCGGGCGGTCGCCACGCGGCGCATAGGGCTTGCGCGGGCCTTCGCGCTTTTCATAAGGCTTGCCTTCGGGGCGCGGTCCCTTGCTGAATGGCCTGTCGCCGCCCTTGAAGTCCCGCTTCGGCCGGTCGCCGTCGGCGTCCATCGGCCGATCGCCACGTGGCGCATAAGGTTTTTTCGCAGCAAAGGACGGCTTCCCGCCCTTGCCGGCATCGCGGCCACGTGCACCTGCCGATTTCGGGCCACTCCTGCCCGGGCCGGCTTTGCGCGGTGATTTCTTGTCGTTGTCGTCCATGTGGCCTTTGTCCGTTTGCGCTGCTACAGCGTGGCGCATCCGTTCGGCGCGCAACGAACGCTGTAGCACTTTTGATTTGGCGCATGATCATTTCCGAAAATCGAGTCCGATTTTTCGGGTTGATGCGCTCCATAACAGGATCACCGCCGGGTGGCGAGGATATAATGGGAAGACAAACCCCTTGAAGAGGCCGGATTTCATGGCCCTGGCGCTAAAAGAGGCCGAAGCGGCAGCCTTGCGTGGCGAAGTGCCGGTCGGCGCGGTCATCGCCAATGGCGGCGCGGTTATTGCCAGTGCCGGCAACCGCACGCGCGAGCTTGCGGACCCGACGGCCCATGCCGAGATGCTGGTGATCCGTGAAGCCTGCGGCAAACTCTCGAGCGAGCGGCTCACCGGCCACGATCTCTATGTCACGCTGGAGCCCTGCGCCATGTGCGCCGGGGCAATCTCCTTCGCCAGGCTGCGCCGTCTCTATTTTGGTGCGGCCGACGAAAAGGGCGGCGCCGTCGTCAACGGCGTGCGCTTCTTCGCCTCTCCGACCTGCCACCACACGCCCGACATCTATCCGGGCATGGCCGAGACCGAAGCAGGCCTGCTGCTGAAGGATTTTTTCAGGGGACGTCGAGACTGAGCCAAGGCCGCCGCAAGACCTGGGCGACTTGTTCTTACTGCAACCAGTCGAACCAGCCGCCCTTCTTACCCTCGGCCTTTGCCTTGAGAGCGCGTTCTTTCTTGTACTCGTCTTCGCCGAGTTCGTTCTGCGGCGCGGCATCGGAGGCGACACGGTAGGCCAATGGCGGCTCGCTGAGGTATTTACGCGTGTTCGGATCGCCCTGCTTGCTCTCGGCAAGGCGGCGCTGGATCTCGGCGGCGCGGCCCTTGTCGGAATCGGCGGGTTTCCACGCCGGCGGGTGGCTGGATCCTGATTCCTCCATCGCCCTTTTCACCGAAGCCGGATCCGTCTGCACGTCATCGACGATCTCCGACTGGTAGGCCGGATCATTCTGGTGTGCGGTGGCGTCGGCGCGCAGGCGCGCGCGGCGCTGCTCGGGCGATTCGGGCCAACCGGCGTTTGCCGTCTGGATGCTTTCCTGCGGGGCAGGCAGCGCTTCCTTCTGGCCAGGTGCCGGCTTCACCAGGGTGGGACGTGGCTTGTAGTCGATCGGGTCCTTGCGCTTCGGCGCGAAGGAAACGGCGCCTGTAAGATCGCCGGCCAGCTGCTCGGCGGCGGTCTTGTCGGTGCCGTAGGTCGGAGAGCCCATGCAGCCGGACAAAGCGAGGCCCGATGCGACAAGCGGCGCCAGCAGCGCAAGGCGCGCGTTATATCTTTCGGTCATGCCAAAAAGTCCCACTCTAGACAACCTCTCGATCGCACCGGCCTTGTGTCCGGTCCCCATCGTGCAAGCACTTGCGACGGAAATCCGGCGACAATTTGTCTTCCGGAGTTTCGCGTGTTTACCTCAACCACTCGTTAAGGGCAACGCACGGGCGGGTTTACACCCGCGCGGCGTGGCATTTGTGCACTTCTTTGGGCGACAGGCCCTAGAGCCTTCCCAGCGCTTTCAGTTCGTGCAGCACCGCGGCATCCCGTGCCGAAACATCCGGAAACTCGGAATCCTGCCCGACATCGGCGGTGTAGCGCCAGGAACGCGCGCATTTGACCAGGCCGCGATCCTCCGCTTTCTCGACGACCACGGCAACGCCCTTAACATCATCGAGGGCGAAGGCGGTTCGCGGCGCCTCGCCATGGGCAATGACGAGATCGCTGGTGATGGCCATTTCAGCCATGTCGACGTCCGATATCGCCGCCTCGAGCGCCGCATCGTTGATCGTGACCACGGGGACAGCCTCCAGCGAGGAGCCGATCACCTTCTGGGCACGCGCAATCTCGAGCGCGCCGGTGACGACGCGGCGCACCTGCCTGACCTTGCGCCATTTCTCCGCCAGCGCCTCGTTCCTCCAACCCGCCGGGATTTGCGGGAACTGGTCGAGATGCACCGACATCGCATCGGGATGACGCTCGAGCCACGCCTCCTCCATGGTGAAGGGCAGCATCGGCGCCAGCCATTTCACCAGGCAATCGAAGAGATGGCGCACCACCAGGACCGAGGCCTTGCGCTTCACGCTCGACGGGCCGTCGCAGTAGAGCGCGTCCTTGCGGATATCGAAATAGAAGGCCGACAGCTCGACCACCATGAAATCGAGCAGTGCGCGCGTGATGCGCTTGAACTCGAAGGCGTCGTAGCCCTGGCGCACCACCTCGTCGAGTTCGGCCAGCCGGTGCAGCATCAGCCGCTCAAGCTCCGGCATCGTCTCCAGGGGAACGACCTCACCATCGTCATGGGCGAGCGTGCCCAGCATCCAGCGTATGGTGTTGCGCAGCTTGCGATAGGCGTCGATGTTGGTCTGCAGCACGTTCTTGCCGAGCCGCTGGTCTTCCCAATAGTCGGTCGTCACCACCCAGAGCCGCAGGATATCGGCGCCGGACTGCTTGATCACATCCTGCGGCACGACCGTGTTGCCGAGCGATTTCGACATCTTGCGCCCATCCTCGTCCATGGTGAAGCCATGGGTGACGACGGTGTCGTAAGGCGCCCTGCCCCTGGTGCCGCAACTTTCGAGCAGCGAGGAGTGGAACCAGCCGCGATGCTGGTCGGAGCCTTCGAGATAGACGTCGGCCGGCCACTTCAGGTCGGGCCGGTCTTCCAGAGTGAAGACATGTGTCGAACCCGAATCGAACCAGACGTCGAGAATGTCCATCACCTGCTTCCATTTGGAGGCATCGTGATTGCCGAGGAAGCGCTCCTTGGCGCCGGGCGCGAACCAGGCGTCGGCGCCTTCCGCCTCGAAGGCGTCCATGATGCGGCGGTTGACGGCCTCATCCTTCAGCACATTGCCATCCTCGTCGGCGAAGACGGCGATCGGCACGCCCCAGGCGCGCTGGCGCGACAGCACCCAGTCCGGGCGCTCCTCGATCATGGCGCGAATGCGGTTCTGGCCGGCGGCCGGGACAAAGCGCGTCTCGTCGATGGCCTTCAGCGCGCGGCCCCGCAGCGTGGTGCCGTCGCCGAGGTCCTTGTCCATGTAGACGAACCATTGCGGCGTGTTGCGGAAGATGACCGGCTTCTTCGAACGCCATGAATGCGGGTAGCTGTGCTTCAGCCGGCCGCGCGCGAACAGCGCATTGCGCTTGATCAGCTCATCGATGACCGCCTGGTTGGCGTTGCCCTTCTTGCCATTGTCGTCGATCACGCGCGCGGCTCCGCCTTCGCGGTCAGGGCCGAGGCCCGGCGCGTCCTTGGTGAAGAAGCCGGCATCGTCGACGGTGAACGGGATTTCGGTGTCGATGCCACGTTGGCGCAGCGCGGGCGCGGCGTCCATCCAGGCATCAAAGTCCTCCCGGCCATGGCCGGGAGCGGTGTGCACGAAGCCGGTGCCGGCATCGTCGGTGACATGGTCGCCGGCAATCATCGCAACCGGGAATTCATAGCCGCCACCGAGGCCCTTGAAGGGATGCGAAAGCACAAGATTTCCAAGCTGTTCGGCGCTGATGCCGTGAAGACGCTTCAAGGTGACCTTGGCCTTGGCCTGGCTTTCCTCTGCCAGCGCATCGGCAAAGATCAGCTTCTCGCCTGGCTGCGGGCCAAACGCATTCTCGGCCGCCGTCACCTCGTAGAGGCCGTAGGCGACACGCGGCGAATAGCTGACGGCGCGATTGCCCGGGATGGTCCACGGCGTCGTCGTCCAGATGACGACATGAGCATCCAGCAGGTCAAGCGACCGACCGCTCAGGTCCGGATCGAGCTCCGCCGGCTGCCCGTCCACCACACTGGCGACGACGAGATTGGCCACCGGAAACTTCGCCCAGATCGTGTCTGACTCGTAGTCCTGGTACTCGATCTCGGCCTCGGCGAGCGCAGTCCGCTCGACGACGCTCCACATCACCGGCTTGGAACCACGGTAGAGCTGGCCGGACATGGCGAACTTCAACAATTCACCGGCGATGCGCGACTCGGCGTGGAAGGCCATGGTCGTATAAGGGTTCTTGAAGTCGCCGATGACACCGAGACGCTGGAACTCTCCACCCTGCACCGAGATCCAGTGCGCGGCGAATTCACGGCATTCCTGGCGGAATTCGTTGACCGGCACCTCGTCCTTGTTCTTGCCCTTGGCGCGGTATTGTTCCTCGATCTTCCATTCGATCGGGAGGCCGTGACAGTCCCAGCCGGGCACATAGTTCGAGTCGTAGCCGCGCATCTGGAATGAGCGGGTGATGACGTCCTTGAGGATCTTGTTCAGCGCGTGGCCGATATGGATGTTGCCGTTGGCGTAGGGCGGACCGTCATGCAGCACGTATTTTGTGCGCCCCGCCGCGCTCTCGCGCAGCTTGCGGTAGAGGTCCATGTCCTGCCAGCGCTTGACCAGCACCGGCTCCTTCTCGGGCAGGCCGGCGCGCATCGGAAACTCCGTCTGCGGCAGATAAAGGGTCTTCGAATAGTCGATTGTCGATTGGGTTTCGTCGGTCATTGGTCTGCCATGTGCATGCCGGGCCACGTGGCTTGCGGCGTGAAACTCTATTTTACACGCATGCCGTTCCCAAAAACGGGGCCCACTCGGGGCGACATGCTTTGATGATCTGGAAAAGCGCGAGAGGCCGCGCGCAATATTCCCGGCGGCTCCTACAGCCTTCAGGCTGCTGGGAACACCGGGCTGGTAATTCGTATCGTCGGCGCGTGAAGGCGCAAAAAGCTCGTCATTGCTGGGCTTTTAGCGGAGAAGAGCGCAGGAATAAAGCGTCTCGTTCGATTCGCTTACATCTTGAAGTCGAAGCGGTAGGTGGTCGACACGCCGACCATGAACTGGTTGCGGTCGCCACGCTCCCTGACCAGGCTGGAATCAGCGGCCGGACCCTCCAGGCGCGAATATTCGCCAAACAGGCTGGCAGTCATCGGATCGGTCACCTTCCAGGTCACCGCGCCACCGAGGCCGACGGATTTCAGGCCGCCGCCGGGATTGTACTGGCTCAGGCCCGAGGCCACGGCTTCCTGCGCGTTGACACCGTAATAGGCATCGAAATAGTTCGCCGAGGCGAACGACACGCGCGGGCCACCCGAGATCCTGACGGTTGGCGTCACGTCGTAGAATGCATCAGCGGCGATGTCGGCGACAAAGCCGTTATGGGCTCGGATGCCATGCCGCAATTCCGCGCGCGCGCGCATCCAGTCCGTCGGATAGAATTCGAAGAAGCCGCCGACCTCGCCGCCCCAGCGGACCGGGTCGAGCCCCCTGAGCTCGTCGGCATCGCCGTCGTCGCGCGAGAACAGGAACTTGCCGGTCAGGCCTGCACGGACGCCGCCGTCGTCGACAAGCGCCAGCGAAATATTGTCGTTGCGTGAGGTGAAGCGAGCCGCAGGGCCGGCCTTGCCCAGCGAAATGATGGGCTGGGCGCTCAGCATGTATTTCTTGCCGCCTTCGAAATTGGGCGCCACCAGGCCGGTCGCGCCGACCGTCAGATACCAGTCGCCGGACAGCCAGCCGAAAGCGCCATCACCGGCTTCGGCCGCGCCTGACATGGCGAGCACGACAGTAGCCACGGCTACAGAAATCTTCCCGACCTCACTCATGGTCACTCCACTAACACGATACAACTGCCCTGCGGCGACAGCTTTGACGAGGCTTTGGTAAAATTTGATTTAAGGGCGAGACATCCAGCGCGCATTGCCTGCACCATCGCGCCCGCCATCGGCTGGACGCGGGTCGGCGCCGAGGGTAACCTCCCTGCATGCTGGCGGTCCTCTATGGAGGTGGCGACATGACCTTGCACGGCGATACTCTGAAGAACGCGATCGGCCGGACGCGTGACAAATGGGGATGGTTCGTCGGTCTGGGCGTGGTGCTGCTGATCCTCGGCGGTGTAGCCTTCGGCAATCTGTTCATCGCCACGGTGGCTTCCGTCTACGTTGTCGGATGGCTGATGCTGGTGGCCGGCATCATCGAGATCATGCATGCTTTCGGGGTCAAGACCTGGGGCCGCTTCTTCTACTGGCTGCTCAGCGGACTGCTTTATGCGGTCGCAGGGTTCTTCGCTTTCGACAATCCGCTGCTCGCCTCGGCGGTGCTGACCTTCCTGCTGGCCATCGCGCTCGTAGCTTCCGGCGCGCTGCGGGCCTGGGTCGGCTACAGCCACCGTCCGGAGCGCGGCTGGGGCTGGATTGTCGCGGCGGGCGTCATCAGCGTGCTCGCGGGCCTGATCATCGCCATGGGCTGGCCGGTCAACAGCCTGTGGGTGCTCGGACTGTTCCTGGCGATCGACCTGATCTTCCAGGGCTGGACCTTCATCGCCGTCGGCCTCGCGTTGAAGAAATAGAAACTCGTTTCCCCTTTCGGGATCATGCTTCAGAACGCCACCGCGGCGTCCAGGCCAGAGAGCGGTTTGACGCCGCCAAGCAGCGCGCGGGCCTCGACTTCATCGCGCTTCATCTGCACGACCAGTGCGTCGAGCCCGTCGAACTTGATCTCGCTGCGCAGGAAGCCGAAGAACGACACCTCGCAAGTCTCGCCATAGAGATCGCCGGAAAAGTCGAAGACGAAGGTTTCCAGAAGCGGCGCGCCATTGTCGTCGACGGTCGGGCGGCGGCCAAAGCTGGCGACGCCGTCGTGCAGCGTACCGTCCGCGCGACGGAAGCGGACGGCGTAGATCCCTTCCTTGAGCGTGGCTTCCGCCGGAAGCCTCATATTGGCTGTGGGAAAGCCGAGCGTTCGCCCGAGCTGCTGGCCGCCGACAACCTCGCTTTCCACCGTAAAGCGATAGCCAAGCAGACCGGCGGCCTCGGCCACCTCGCCCTTGCAAAGCAAGGCACGGATGCGGCTCGACGAAACCACCTCGGCGCCTTCGTCGCGAAAGGCGTCGACGAGGGTGACACCGAAGCCGTGGCGCTCGCCGGCAGCCATCAGATAAGCCGGCCCGCCCTGGCGGTCCTTGCCGAAATGGAAATCGAAACCGGTCACGGCATGGGTAATGCCCAGCGCACTCTCCAGCACATTGGTGACGAAGGCTTCCGCCGACAGCGAGGCGAAGTCGCGCGTGAACGGCTGTTCGACGAGCGCGGCAAAGCCCAGCAGCGACAGGAGGTGCGCCTTCATCGGCGGCGGCGTCAGCACGAAAAGCGGCAGATCAGGCCTGAAAACCGTTCGCGGGTGCGGTTCAAAGGTCAGCACCAGGGCCGGTACGCCACGCCGCACGGCCTCCGCCAATGCCCGTTCGAGCACGGATTGATGGCCGCGGTGGACGCCATCGAAATTGCCGATCGCGACCACGCCCCCCCGCAGATCGGCGGGCAGCGGCGCGGTTGTCGTAAGATGCTGGAACGCGACCATTGCCACCTACTGCAGTCTTGCGATCACGGCCACCGGACGATAGCCGTGCCGCTCCAGGAAGAGCCCGAGCTTTGCCGGATCCGGCCGGGATGGATCGCCATAGTCGCGGGCATGAATGCCGCCAGAGACATAGAGGACGTCGAAACCATTGTCGGCAGCGCCCTTGACGTCGGTCATCATGCCGTCGCCGATTGCCAGTATTCGCGAACGCTCAACCGACCGGCCGAGGATCTCGGCCACCTCCTTCATCGCGACCTCGTAAATCGGCGCATAGGGTTTTCCGGCGATCAGCGTGCGACCGCCGAGCTGCGCGTAGTCGCGCGCGAGCGCGCCGGCGCACCAGATGATCCGTTCGCCGCGTTCCACCATGATATCGGGATTGGCGCAGATGAACGGCAGGTTCCTGGCGCGCAACCGGCGCAGCAGTTCCGTATAGTCGTCAGGTTTTTCGACCTCGTCGTCGAACAGTCCGGTGCACACCACACCGGTGGCCTCGAACTCCTCGACGAGTTCGACATCGAGGCCGTCATAAAGGGTCAGATCGCGGTCGGCGCCGATGTGGAAGACCTTGCGCGGGCCCTCCGCGATCAGATCACGGGTCACGTCGCCCGAGGTCACCACACGGTCATAGGCTGATGGCGGAACGCCGATCACGCTCATCTGCGCCACGACATCGGCGCTGCGGCGCGGCGAATTGGTGATCAGAACGACAGGAGTGCCGTCCGCCCTTGCCGCTGCCAGCGCAGCCGCGGCAGCCGGAAAATGCCATTCGCCATTGTGCACCACCCCCCAGACATCGCAAAGAATTGCCGAATAGGCTTTCGAGACGTCTTCGAGCGAGCCGACGATTTCAGGCGAATCCGCCATGCCGTTTCCTTCAGTATGATCGTTGCGGTTACAGCGGCCGACGGTTCCCCGCGGCCGGTTCGAATTATCCGAACCGGCCCATGCTGTCACCAGCTTTCGCCTTGATCGGCGCGAATTGCGGCGCAAGCCGCGGCCTTGATTGGTTAGCGGTTGGTGAAGCGCCGACCAAGCAATAGAGCGGTTTCCCAAACCCGTCCTTCAGCGTTTTGTGGAAAGTTGGCGCCGGCCGAGAATCCGTCGGCGGGGGCCGCTGCAAGCATGTTTGAAATCTGGCGTCAGTTCCGCCGCGACAGGCGCGGCAACTATGCTCTCATGACGGCTGTGGCGATGGTGCCGCTGATGGGCGGCCTGGCGATCGCGGTCGATTTCACGGAAATGAACCGTGAAAAGCAGATGGTGATGAACGCGCTCGACGCCGCCAACTTCGCCACGGCCCGCCGGCTGACGGAAGGCGCCACCGACGATCAGCTGAGAGCCTACGCGCTCGACTTTTTCAACGCCAATTTGAACGACATCGATCCCGCCAGCGCGACGCTCAACGTCACCTTGCCGAGCAACACCAGTGGCGGCGGCCTGCTGACCATGACCGCCCAACTTAATTACAAACCCTATTTCTACCCCGCCTTCGCCCAGTTCGTCGGCAAATCGGCGACCGATGCCAACCAGAGGCTCAGCTTCAACGTCACCTCGCAAGTCCGGCTGAAGAACACGCTGGAGGTTGCCTTGGTGCTCGACAATTCCGGATCGATGGTCACGCCCGGCACCGGCTCAGGACAAATGCGCATCGATCTGCTCAAAACAGCGGCCAAGCAACTGGTCGACACGCTTGCCCAGCAGGCCGCGATGATCAAGCAGGTCGACAGGCCGGTGCAATTCGGCCTCGTGCCCTTTGCCGCCTCCGTCAATGTCGGCCCCGGCAACGGCAACGCCTCGTGGATGGACACCGAGGGTCTGTCGCCGGTATCGAACGAGAATTTCGACTGGTCGACGCTGAACGGGGCCAACAAATACGCCCAGCAGACCAACGGCATCTGGTACAAGCGCGGCACCGGCTGGGGAACAGAGGAAGGCCAGATGCTGACCCGGTTTTCGCTTTATCGCGACATGAAGGTCGTCACCAACCACGAGCGTATCGTCAATAGCAAGCGCGTGGTCTGCGACGCATACAATTCGAACAACACCTGCAAAAGCAGCCACAACGAATATGACTATGTCGATTCCTACGGTCCGTTCGCCAGTTGGCAAGGCTGCGTCGAGGCACGGCCCTACCCTTACAATATCAACGACGCCACGCCGTCCGGTGGCTCGGCCAACACCGGCATCGGCGTCGGCGATCCGGCAACGATGTTCGTGCCGATGTTCGCGCCCGACGAACCCGGCAATCACTGGAAACTCACCCAGGACCCCGACGAGGCCGCACCGGTAACTTATGGAGCCATCAACAGCTGGTGGAACGACGATCCATCGAGCAGCAGCGGCCAATCGCGGCTGCGCAACATGGCCAAATATTTCCAGCCGCGGCCGATCGATGCGCCGGCGCTGCCTGCCGGCAACGGGCCGAATTACAGCTGCACCACCAATCCGATCACGCCGCTGACCGATGTCAGCGTCGCCGACGGGCTCACCTCGATCAAGTCGGCGATCGACCTGATGCAGCCGAATGGCGGCACCAATGTTCCCGAGGGCATGGCCTGGGGCTGGCGGGTGGTCTCGAGCGGAGAGCCGTTCACGCAAGGGCGCCCGGAAACCGAAAGAGGCAACGACAAGGTGGTGATCGTGCTGACCGACGGCGCCAACACCTATTATACGCCATCCTCGCTGGGCTATTCCGACCCCGCCAATTCGAAATCGACCTACGCCTCCTTCGGCTACCTCAACCCCGGCTACAACGGCACCTCGGTCGGCCGCCTGTTCATGGGCACATCGAGCGCCATCGGTCAGTTCGACTATTCGAACGGCAACTACACCAATGCCCTCAACGAGCAGATGGCCACGCTCTGCAACAACGCCAAGGCAGCCAACATCATGGTGATGACGGTGGCGCTCGACCTATCGACGACCAAGGCCAGCGACAAGCTGGCGATCGATGCGCTGAAATCCTGCTCGTCGAATTCACGCTTCCGCAAGGATGCGACGGATCCGAGCAAACCGGCGAAGCTGTTCTGGAATGCGACCGGCGCCAGCCTGGCAAACGATTTCAAGGAAATCGGCAACGAGCTGTCGAACCTGCGCGTCGTCGGCTAACCCGAGTTCCTTCCCCTGGCGCAACGCCCGGCGCCGTCAAGCCCTTGCGGGCGCCTGCCGTGGCAGGCACAGATTGGCCGTTCGCATGGTCTCTCATCCATCGCGGCAGGCTGGGGAACGAACAATGCCCGATACCGCCAACCATCTCGCCTTCGCGCTGGTCTGCCTCGGCATGGTGCTGACGCCGGGTCCGAACATGATCTATCTGATCTCGCGCTCACTGTCGCAAGGGCCCAAGGCCGGACTGATCTCGCTTGGCGGCGTTGCTGTCGGATTCCTGTTCTACGTGCTGTCGGCCGCGTTCGGCATCACGGCGCTGCTGATCGCGGTGCCCTATGCCTATGATGTGCTGCGCTTTGCCGGCGTACTCTACCTCTTGTGGCTGGCCTGGCAGGCCGTAAAACCGGGCGGACGCTCGCCATTCCAGGTGCGCGACCTGCCGAAGGACCGGCCGCGCAAGCTGTTCGCCATGGGATTGATGACCAATCTGCTCAATCCCAAGGTGGCCGTTCTCTATCTGTCGCTGCTGCCGCAGTTCATCAGCCCCGGCAAGGGCCATGTCCTGTCGCAGCTTCTGGTGCTGGGCGCGACGCAGATATCGATCAGCCTCAGCGTCAACGCCGTCATCGCGCTGACGGCCGGCTCGATCGCCACCTTCCTCGCCGGACGCCCGCTGTGGCTGGTCATCCAGCGCTGGATGATGGGAACCGTGCTGACGGCGCTGGCGCTGAAGATGGCGACTGACGCGCAGCGCTGAAGCGTCACATCGGCCGGCGCGGCGGCCGGATCTGGGCCGGCTCGACCACCTTGCGGTAGAGATGCCAGGTCGCGTGGCCGAGGATCGGCATGACGACGGCGAGACCGGCAAACAGCGGGATCGAGCCGATCACCAGCAGCACCGCGACGATGAGGCCCCATAGCGTCATCTGCAGCGGATTTGCCATGACCGCGCGCGCCGAGGTCTCTATCGCCGAAACGGCGCCGACATCCCGATCGAGCAGAAGCGGAAAAGCAACGACCGTGGTCGCCAGCACGACCACCGCGAAAACCAGGCCGGCCGCGTTGCCGAGAAGGATCAGCCTCCAGCCCTTGCTGGTCGTCAGCACATCGCGCAGGAAGGCCCCGACCGAAGCCGGCGGCTCGCCGCCGAAAAGGCTGGTGTAGATCGACTGCGCCGTGAACAGCCACAACAGGAACAGCGCGAACAGCATGATTCCGATAACCGCTATCGAGGGCAGCGCCGATGAATGGCGAACATCGAGCGCATGCCGCCAGTTGGTGTTCATGCCGAGCTCGCGCCGGCGGCTGATCTCATAGAGTCCGATCGCGGCGAACGGCCCGACCAGGGCAAAGCCCGACATCAAGGGATAGACGAGCTGGATGGCGTTGGAGCCGGACGTCCACTGCGTCAGGATCAGGCCGGCGACCGGATAGATCAGGCACAGGAACACGTAATGCGAGGGCTTGGCCCAGAAGTCATCGGCGCCAAGTCTGAGCGCGTCCCAGAGGTCCGCCGTGGAAATGCGGCGGACCGCTGGTTGCACATGCATCCCGTACGCGTCCGCCATGACATGAAAGCCGGCCATAACCTTCCTCCGTTTTTCTCGGGGGGCGGTCACCGCCTAGGGTGGCTGCCCGTAGCTGCCACTTCAAGAACGCTGACATAATAGCCGATCTTCCCGGGATTGTCGCCGCGTCTCATAAGGTTTGCTGAGCGGTCATCGTCTGGCGAACCACTGAGTTCATTTTAGAATCCATGCATTTTAGCTATTGCTTAAATTACTCGTAGAGACCCAGAGCGTATCACCTGAGCTTTACAAACGTTGGCGAGGGGCGATGTTCACATTGAAGGGCTTCTGGTCTTGCGAACGCGGCAATTTCGCCATGGCGACCGCCGTAGCCTTGCTGCCGATAATGGCTGTCGTCGCCGGCACCCTCGACCTGACGGGCACGAGCGATGACGCCGCGCAACTGCAGAACTCGCTGGACGCGGCTGGCCTTGCCGTCGGCACCAAATACCTGCCCAGCATGAGCGCGAACGATGTCCAGGGGCTTGGGCTGACATTCTTCGCAGCCAATTTGAGCATTGCCGACCAGCAGGAATATTCAGACAGCGTTTCCGCCTTTTCGGCCACCGCCAGCGGCGATCCGAGCGCCTATTACATCTCGCTGTCGTCCGGCATCAACCGTCCGAGCTTCATCAACGGCGCTGCCCCCTGGCCAGCTCACCGGTCGGCGACGGTCAAGATGCACCCGGGCGCCCAGGCCTGCGTGCTGGCGCTCGATCCGCATGCGTCGGCGGCGGTGAGCCTACAAGGCTCGACCGATGTCGCCATGAGCAACTGCGTGATCGCGGCAAACTCGGACGCGTCCGATGCCGTCAGCAGGGGCGGTTCCGCGCAGGTCTCGGCGGGCTGCGTATCGGCCGTCGGTGGCACTTCCGGGCTTTCTCCGCCCGCTGCCAATCTCACCTGCGGCACGCCGCTCGAACATCAATATGCGTCCTTCGATCCCCTGGCCGACATCGTCCCTCCCCCCTACACACTTTGCCTGCCGGTGCCGAACGGCAAAACCTACACGCTGTCGCCCGGCACCTATTGCGACAAGACATTGTCAGGAAACATCACGTTCAACCCGGGCGTCTACATCTTGCGCGGCGTCACCCTGAAGCCGGGCGGGAATGGCAGCCTGAGCGGCCAGGGCGTAACCATATTCCTCACGGAAGGGGCACAGATCATCATAAATGCCAATGAAAAGGTGAACCTTTCCCCGCCCACCAGCGGACCTTACGCCGGCATCACCATCTTCCAGAGCCGCGGGAACGTTTCGGCCTTGACCCTGAATGGCGGCGCAAATTCCGTGATTAGCGGATTCGTCTATGCGCCTGACGCGGCCGTTTCGTTTGCCGGCAATTCGGACATGAGTGGTCAGGGGGACTGCCTGAGGCTTGTTGGCTTGACCGTGCAGATGACAGGCAACTCTTCCATCAAGACCGACTGCACGGCGGTGTTCGGAAATCGAGAGATGTACTCCAGCCGCCTCATCACGCTTGTGAACTAGGGGCCGCTTCGATCGAGATTTTTCACCGCCTGCCCGGCAAAAGCCATGATCGGGACCGAGTCAGGCACGCATGACCACTTCGAAAATCGATTGCGATCAGATCGCGAACTTGAACAGGCGCACCTGGCTCAAGGCGGCTGGGCTCAAGGCGGCTGGCTTGGCGGCCTTGCTTGGGCTTGCCGCCTGCAGCACCGTCTCGCTGCCGACAGGGCAAGGCGCCGGGGTTTCCTCCTCGGCAACCGGCACGCTGGCAAGCCTGCGCGCCACGGCCGGGCGCGGCCCGCTGACCCCGGACGCGCAGTTGGAGCAAGCAGCATTGCAGCAGGCCGGCTACATGGCGCAGCGTGAAAACATGAGCCACACCACCGGCTGGGGCAAGGATTTCGCCTCGCGCATGAGGGACAATGGCGTGCACGGTGCCGCGGCCGAGAACATCGCGGCCGGCCGTTTCGACCAACAGAAGCTGTTCGATATCTGGATGCATTCGCAGGGACACCGGCGCAACATACTCGATCCGGACTTCAACCGCTTCGGACTTGCCTATGTCCGTGACGGCCGCGACCCCAACCTGCGCTACTGGTCGCTGGTGCTCGGCAGGTAGCAAAGACATCGCCGGCAGCGGACATCCGCTGACGAGCAGCCGCTACATCAGTCCATATGAGCGGCAGGCGCGCCGCCGGCCGGCGCTGTTTTCGGCTTGCGCAGCAGGAAGACGAACGGGATGGCGGCCAGCGTCATGATCATCAGGATTTTGAAGTCGTTGACGTAGGAGATCATCATCGCTTGCAGATTGACCATGCGGTCGACCTGCGACAGTGCCGTCGGGTCGCCGCCGGCGGCCGCCGGCGAGACCGCCCAGAGATTGGGATTGAACGGGTTGATGAAGGTTGAAAGCTCGGCGTGATTGATCTGGGTGTTGCGCACCAGCAGCACGGTCACGACCGACACGCCGATCGACGAGCCAAGATTTCGCACCAGGCTGAACAGCGAGGTTGCATCGGTGCGGTAGCGGGCGTCGAGCGTGGCGAAGGCAACGGTCGACAGCGGCACGAACACCATGCCCATGCCCAGGCCCTGGATCACGCCGGAGCTGAGGATCAGCCAGTTATCCATCTGCGGGGTGAAGCTTGCCATGGTGTAGAGCGACTGCGCGGTCAGGAGGAAACCGATGACGACGAGAATCCTGGCATCGACCTTGCCCATGATGCGCCCGACGACGAGCATGGAAATCATGGTTCCGACACCGCGCGGCCCGATGACGATGCCGATGGTGACGGTCGGATAGCCGAAGATGGTCGACAGCATCGGCGGCAGCAGCGACATCGAAGCCAGGATCAGCACGCCCATGACAAAGATGAACGCCAGCCCGGTGACGAAGTTGCGATCGAGAAAAATCTTCGGATCTATGAAGGGATGTTCCGATGTCATCGTGTGGATGATGAACACCCAGAAGCCGGTGAGCGAAAGACCAAGCTCGATCCAGATCTCAACCGAGGAAAACCAGTCGACCTCGCCACCGCGATCGAGCATCAGCTGCAGGGCGCCGACACCGAGCGATATCATGGCAAAGCCGAAGAAATCGAAGCTGCGCACCCGCCGGGCAACCGCCGGCAGATAGGCCGCCATGCCAAGAAAGGCGACGATGCCGACCGGCAGGTTGATGAAGAACACCCAGCGCCAGTTGAAATTCTCGGTCAGCCAGCCGCCGAGCGTGGGGCCGAGGATTGGTCCCAGCATGATGCCGGCGCCCCATATGGCCATCGCCTGACCATGGCGCTCCTTGGGGTTGATGTCGAGCAGGAAGGTCTGCGACAGCGGCACGATCGCGGCGCCGAACACACCTTGCATCAGCCGGAAAAGCACGATGGTTTCCAGGCTCCACGCCAAGCCGCACAACATCGAGAAGATGGTGAAGCCGACCACCGCCGTCAGGAACAGTTCCTTGCGGCCGAAACGGTCGGCGAGCCAGCCGGTGACAGGCGTCATGATGGCGGCGGCGACGATGTAGGAGGTCAGCACCCAGTTGATGTTGTCGGGCGAGGCGCCGAGATCGCCGGTCATGGTCGGCAGCGCGACGTTGGCGATGGTGGTGTCGAGCGCCTGCATGATCGTCGCCAGCATGAGCGCGACCGTGATCAGGCCACGATGCGGCACTTCTTTGAACGGTTCGGACGTGCTCATGGCGCAGAACTTCCAGAAGGTAACAGAAACGTGTACAACGGGTTTCCGGGCGGCAAAGCCTTCCGTTGAGAGACCTTCGTCGCGGTGGGACGCGATTATCGATGTGGGGGTTACATCGACTGAAAGTCTCTGATGAGCGGATGCCTGCCGCCCGGAAACCTGAGGACCGACAGGTCCGTGTCGAAGATTTCAGATTTTGGACGGCTGCCACGCGGCTCGGCCCAAACGCTGATCCTTCCCACCCCTCCCGTCAGACCAATCCTTCAACTCGCTTTCACCCGCCTGGTCTTCGCGGGCTTCTGCCGACTACTTCGCGGGCTCGCCGGCCGTAGCGTGACCGAAGATCGACGGCCAGCCACGCGCGACGCCCGTATCGACGGTAACAGAGGCGCTCATGCCGGTGCGCAGCGCCATTTTGGCGTCGGGGTCGGTCAGTTCCAGGCGCACCGGGATGCGCTGGGTGACCTTGACCCAGTTGCCGGTGGCGTTCTGGGCGGGCAGCAGCGAGAAGTCCGCGCCGGTGCCGGCACCGATAGCCCTGACCGTCGCCTCGAAGGTCCTGCCCGGATAGGTATCGACCACGATCTCCGCCTTCTGGCCCGGCTTCATGTTGGTCAGTTGGGTTTCCTTGAAATTGGCGTCGACCCAGGTGTCGCCGGTCTCGACCAACGCAAACAACGGTGTGCCGGAGCCGACATACTGGCCGACCTTGAAGGACGCGGCTTGATAGACGACACCATCGGCAGGCGCCTTCACGGTGGTCTGCTCCAGATCATAGGCTGCCTTGTCGCGCGCCGCGAGCGCCGACATCACCGTCGGGTGCTTGTCGGTTTCGATGTCGGGGTTGCCGCCGAGTGCCGCCTTGGCGCTGATGATGCCTTGCTCGGCAACAGCCAGTTGCTGCCTGGCTTTGTCGAGATCGTTCTTGGCCTGATCCAGCGACGACTTGGCGTTGATGCCCTTCTGGGCAAGATCGGCGGCGCGATCGAATTGCGACTGCGCATAGTCGACCTCGCTGGCAGCGGACTTCTGCTGCGACAGCGCCTGGCTATAGGCCGCGCGCAACTGCTCGACATTGAGGCGCGCGGTAGCAACCGCGGCGTCCGCCTGGGCGAGCGCGATCCGGTAGGGTTCGGGGTCGATGGCGAACAGGAGATCGCCCTGCTTGACCGTCTGGTTGTCCGTTATGGCGACCTGGACGATACGACCGGCCGTATCAGAGGCGATCGACACCTTGGCCTGCTGCAGATTGGCGTTTTCCGTTTCCTGGTAGCGCCCGCCCGTCACCCAGACATAGCCGCCGCCGATGATCAATGCCGCCGGCAAGGCGAACATCAAAAAGAAGCGGCCGAAGCGGCGCTTCTTCTTCGGCGCCGGCGCGGGTTGCACTGGAGGAGCGACCGCGACCGGGGTTGATGCCGGCTGGACCGGCGCTTCCATCTCCACCTTGGGAGCGTTTTCTTCTACCTTGGCTACCGCGTTCATGCTGCCGCACCTTCCGCACTCTTGATCTTTTCAAGCGACGAAGCTTCGCTGTCCGTCAGATTTTGCACGATTACATCCAGCGCCCGGATCAGGATGCGCCGGTCTTCCGGCGAAACGCCGCTGAGCGATTCCTCATAGACCTCGCCAGCAAGGCTCTTGACGTCCGCATAGGCCGCATTCGCCTTCTCGGTCGGGAAGATCATGCGCACGCGCCGGTCGGTCGCGTCGGAGCGGCGTTCGATCCAGCCGCCCTCCTCCATCCGATCGACCAGGCGTGAAACGCTGATCGGCTCGATTTCGAGCAGTTCGGCGAGCCGCGCCTGTGCAACGCCCGCCTCCTTGGCAACGCGGACCAGAAGCCGCCATTGCGCCGAAGACAGGCCGAGCCCGCTGGCGCGCGCCTCGAAGCGCTTGCGCATCAGGCGTTGCACGTCGTGGATCAAAAATCCCAATCTATCGATGCCATCTGAAACCATGAGCGATACATATAATAAGCGTGCTTACTATTCAAGATGCCACTTTGCTATGAAAGCCGGCAAATGCGGATGGCGGACACAGGCGTGTGGTCAGTCACTGTCGCGCGCGACCAGTTCCAGCGGCCAGACCTCCCTGATGGTCTGCGGCCCCGTGGGCCCGGCGAAAGCCGGCAGCGAGGCGAGCAGGATTTCGCCGAGCCGCCGTCCCATCGGCTCCAATGCCGGGCGGAAAGCGGTCAGCGCCGGGGAGAAATAGCGGCAGAGCGGCGTATCGACGATGACCATCACCGCGATGCCCTGACCGGGCATGATCCCCATCTCGGCAAGCGCCTTGCAGCCGCCGAGCGCCATCGCGTCATTGTTGAAGATGATCGCTGTCGGCGGATCCTTCGAGCGCATGACTTGCGGCGTCACCGCGTAGCCGCCGGCTTCGTTGATGAAGCCGTCGGCGATCAGTTCGGGATCGATGTGGATGCCGTGCCGCCGCAGCGCCTTGCGATAGCCGTCAAGAAACAGATAGCCGAAGTTGAGGTCGAGTGACGGCCGGATGGCGGCGATGCGGCGGTGGCCGCGTGCAACCAGGCGGTCGACTGCGTCGGCGCCCGCCTTCTCGAAATCGAGGTCGAGCGAGGGATAGGTCTCGTCACCGGACTGGCTTCGGCCGAGCGTCGCAAAGGGAAAGCCGGCCCTGCTGAGATAGTCGATGCGATCGTCCTCACGCCGGGTCCAGGCCAGCAACACGGCATCGGCGCGGCGTGTCTCGACGACCCGTCGCAGGCGCTCCTGCTGATAGTCGGCGGGCGCGCCCATGACGATGATCAGGTCGAGCCCGTGCTCGGCCAGTGCCGCTTGCAGCCCGCTCAGGAACGGAATGAAAAACGGCTCGCCATATTGCTGATCACCCGGGTGGGGCTGCAGCATGAACGCGACGGCATGCGTGGTGCCCCGGCGCAGGTTCCTGCCCGACTGGTTGGGTGAATAGTTGAGTAGGCGCGCCGCATCGAGCACGCGCTGCCGCGTCTCGGCATTGACATCGGCGCGCCCATTGAGCGCCCGCGACACCGTGCCGATCGAAATATTCAAATGACGCGCAAGATCGTGAATGCTGGATGCCAAGACCAATCCCCTTCCGTTCCCGCTAACATTAGCGGACCTTGCGGCCAAGGCCACTCAGACGAACGACCACAAATCCGGTTGACATTCTACGCCTTCGGGTGTGTCATCGTAAACGTTTACGGAAGAACCGTGAATGCCAACCGGGAGGGGTTGGCGGAGGAGCGCCGGATGCTGCATGTCGTCCTGGTCGGGTGCGGAGCCATGAGCAAAACATGGCTCGAGGCCGCCCGTCAGTCCCCTGAAATCAGGATTGCCGGTCTCGTCGACCTCGACGCCGACAGGGCACGCGAGCGAGCCCGCGAATACGACGTTGCCGGGGCCGCGATCGGCACCGATCTCGACGTCATTCTGGATCAGACCAAAGCCGATGCGGTATTCGATGTGGTCGTTCCGGCCGCCCGCCGCGAGGTGGCCAATTCGGCCTTTGCCCATCACTGTCACCTGCTGACGGAAAAGCCCCTCGCCGACAGTCCGGCCAACGCCCGCGCCATCGTCGACGCCGCGCGGCGCGCCGGCCGCGTCCACGCCGTCGTTCAGAACCGCCGCTATGTCGCCAATGTCCGGCGCATCCGCCGCTTTCTGGATTCAGGCGCCATCGGCGCGCCGACCAGCATCCACGCGGATTTTTTCGTGGCGCCGCACTTTGGCGGTTTTCGCGAAGAGATGCGCCACGTGCTGTTGCTCGACATGGCGATCCACACCTTCGATGCCGCTCGCTACATGGTCAACGGCGAACCGGCCGATGTCTATTGCCAGGAATGGGAGCCGGCCAATTCCTGGTATCGGCAAGGGTCGTCGGCAAGCGCCACTTTCGGGCTCGGCCGAAACAGGATGTTCACCTATCGGGGCAGCTGGTGCGCCGACGGCTTTCGCACCAGTTGGGAGGGCAGCTGGCGTATCGTCGGTGAGCGCGGCAGCCTGATCTGGGACGGCCATGACGAGGTGAAGGCGGAAGTCGTGCTGCCGGAGCGCGAAGGCCTGATCGACAAGGTCGGGCTGGTGACGGTGCCTCCCCTCGATCCGTCCGACCGTATCGGCGGGCATCTCGGCGTCATTGCCGACTTCGTGCAAGCCGTGGAAACCGGCACCGCGCCGGAGACACGGGGCTCGGACAACATCAAGAGCCTGGCCATGGTCTTCGCGGCGATCCAGAGCGCCGAGACCGGTCGTCGCGTGAACATCGCATCGCAGGAAGGATGACCATGCCGAACCCGCTTCTCGACATCAGGATCGGCACCATGGTGCGGGCCAATCTCGAAGACCCGGCCGCCTATATCAGGCAAATCCTGCCGCTCGGCTTCGAGAGCATCCAGCCTTTTTTCTGGCAGACGCTCGGCGGCAAGGATCTGCCGCGGCTCGCCGGAGAGATTGAAGAGGCGATCGGCGATGCCGACGTCACCGTCAGTTCGATCGGCGTGTTCGGCAATCCGCTCGAGAGCGGCGACACCGACCGCGGCGTGCTCGATGCCTGGAAAACGGTCATCGACAACGCCCATCTGTTCGGCACCAGGCTGGTCAGCGGTTTTACCGGCCGCATCCGCGGGAAACCGCTGACCGACAGCCTGCCGCGCTATCGCGAGGTCTGGGGCGAACTGGCCAGACGCGCCGCCGACAAGGGCGTGCGCATCGCCTTCGAGAATTGCGCCATGGACGGCAATTGGGCCGGCGGAGACTGGAACATCGCCCACAATCCGGATGCCTGGGAGCTGATGTTCAACGAATTGCCCAACGACAATCTCGGTCTCGAATGGGAGCCCTGCCACCAACTCGTCTACCTGATCGATCCGATGCCGCAGATCCGCAAATGGGCGCATCGCATCTTTCATGTCCACGGCAAGGACGCCACGGTGCGCTGGGACGTCATCCGCGAGCACGGCGTGTTCGGCCGCCTGCCCTTCGTGCAGATGCGCACGCCCGGCTTCGGCGACAGCGACTGGTCCCGGGTGATCAGTGAACTGAGGCTGGCCGGGTACAAGGGCGCCATCGACATCGAAGGCTGGCACGACCCGGTCTATCGCGGCGACCTCGAGATCACGGGGCAGGCACGCGCCCTGGAGTATCTCAAACTATGCCGGGGAGGTGCGAGCTACCTGCCAAATCCGGCGTGAGGATCGGTCGGCGGGAGGAGCCGGCCGCAAGTGGCATTGCCAAAGCAATCGTTCAAAGGCCCCTCGGCTGACGAGGAAAACAATGGGAGGAACGTGCATGAGCATCGCGATCAGGACGACACTTCTGCGCACGGCCGTCGTGGCGGCGGCCACCGCGCTTACCGCCACAATCTTCACCTTGCCGGCGCAGGCGCTCGACGCCCAATGGTGCAAGGACGTCCACATCCGCTTCTTCGTCGGCGGCGCCGAGGGCGACGCCTTCGGCACCATCGTCTACAATGGCGCCAAGCAGGCGGCGGCAGATCTCGGACCCAAGGTCGACTACATCTTCTCCCAGTGGGACGCGGAGAAGATGGTGCAGCAATTGCGCGAAGCGGTCGCGGTCAAGCCCCAGGGCATCGCCATGATGGGCCATCCGGGCGACGCCGCGATCATGCCGCTCGCCGACGAGGCCCATAAGGAGGGCATCAAGATGATGTACCAGAACGTCCCGGTGCCGAAAGTGACGGCGGCGTTCGGTGGCGGCTATATCGGCGCGCAGCAGGAACAGCAGGGCAGCGCACTTGGCGCCGAAGCGTTCAAGCTCGGTAAGCTGAAGGCCGGCGACAAGGCGATCATGATCGGCCCGTTCGAGAACGAGAGCCGCGGCGCACGCGAGCGCGGCACGGTGGCGGCCTTGAAGGAGGCGGGCGTCGAAGTCATCCAGCTGTCGTCGCCGCCGAGCGGCGAATGGGCTTCCGACCCCAATCTGGCGATACCGGTGCTTACGGCAGCGCTGCTCAACAATCCTGATGTCAAGGCCGTCGGCTATCCCGGCGGACAGATGCTCGGCAATGTCGCCACCTACATGCAGGCAGCTGGCAGAAAGCCCGGCGATATCTTCAACTTCGGCTTCGACACCAGCCCGCAGATCGTCGAGGGCTTCAAGGGCGGCTGGGTGCAACTGACGGCCGACCAGCAGCCATTCCTGCAGGGCTATCTGCCGATCCTCAGCCTGTGCCAGCAGGTGGTGCTGGGTCTGGCGCCGATGAACGTCGACACCGGCGCCGGTTTCGTCACGCCCGAAAATTACGAGATCGTCGCAGAACTCGCCAAGCAGGCGCTGCGCTGACCTCCCAAGCCGCCGGCCGGGATCAGGCCCCGGCCGGCGGGGCCGCTGGCGAGAAGGCTGGCGCCAGACAATCAAGCGAGGATGCTATGGCCGAACGTCTCATAGAACTGCGCGATATCGCTAAGTCCTACGGCCATGTCTACGCACTTGGCGGGGTCAATCTCAGCGTCGATCGCGGCGAGGTGGTCGGCCTCATCGGCGACAACGGCGCCGGCAAGTCGACGCTGATCAAGATCCTCTCCGGTGTGGTCAAGCCGACCAGCGGCGAGATCCTCATCCGCGGCAAGCCGGTGACCGGATGGAATGCGGCACGTTCGCGCGAGGCCGGCATCGAAACGGTGTTCCAGGACCGGGCGCTGGCCGTGCAGCAGACGATCGTCCGCAACATCTTCATGGGCCGCGAACTCACCGGCCCTTTCGGCTGGCTGAAGGTGGGCAAGGAAATCGAGGAAGCGAGCCGGCTGATGCGCGAGATCGGCTTCACCTCGAAAGTGTTCACGCCGCATTCGATCGTCGGCCAGCTTTCGGGCGGTGAACGCCAGGGCGTGGCGATCGCGCGCGCCATCTACAAGCAGGCGGAACTGATCGTCCTCGACGAGCCGACGACGGCGCTGTCTCTGACCGAGACCGCCAAGGTCTTCCATTTCGTGCGCCAGGTGCGGGCGAGCGGCCGCTCGATCCTGTTCATCGGCCATAACATCCATCATGTCTTCGACATCGCCGATCGCTTCGTGGTGCTGGATCGCGGCAAGGTCGCGCTCACCGCCGATCGCAGCGAGGTCAAGTCGGCCGAAGACCTCATCAACTTCATGGAAGACGTCGCGCATCCGGGCGGGTTGGCCGGGCTGCAAGACACCGGCGACGCGGAGCAGAGAGCACGATGAGCAAGACCATGGAGCCCGATCTGCACGAGCCGTCGGCCGGCATTTCCCGCCAAGGCAGTTCCCAGAACGAGTGGAAGCACCCGTCCGATCACTGGATGCGCGGCTTCATCCTTGACAACCGCGCTTCGCTTGGGACGCTCGGCGTGTTCGTCGTCATGATGGCGGTCTTCATGATCGCCAACCCGACGGTCTTCACAACTTGGTATCTCTACAGCGCCGTGCTCACCACGCTTCCCGTGGCGCTGTTCGTGGTCGTGCCGCTGGTCTTCGTTGTCACCTGCGGCGAGATCGACCTGTCGTTTCCCGCGACGATGGGTTTTGCCTCCTGGGTCTTCGCGCTGGTGGTGCAGGCGGGCTACGATCCGTTCCTCGGCATTGCGGCGGCGCTGGTCACCGGCACGCTGCTCGGCTTCCTCGTCGGGTCGCTGGTGGTCTATGGCGGGCTGTCGTCGCTGATCGCCACGCTCGGCATGAATTTCCTGCTGCGCGGCCTGATCCAGATCATCAATGAGGGCAGATCGACTTCGCTGACCAGCCTTGCCGACAGCTGGGCCTACAGGATCTTCTCCAGCCAGGTCCTGGGCATTCCGGTGCAGATCTTCTGGGCCATCGCCTTCGTCGTCCTTTCGGCGATGCTCTACAACCGCCACCGCTTCGGCGCGCAGGTGAAGGTGGTCGGTGACAATCCCGACAGTGCCCAGCAGATGGGCATCGATGTCAAGCGCGTGCGGGTGAAAGTGTTCGTCTTCGTCGGCATCGGGGCCGCGATCGCCGGCACGTTCTCGGTAATGATCAACTTCACCTGGTGGCCAACCGCCGGCGACGGTTATCTCTTGCCGGTGCTGGCCTCGGTGTTCGTCGGCGGCACGCCGACCTGGGGTGGCATCGGCACCGTGGCCGGCGGCGCGATCGGCGCCGTCACGGTGTCGTTTATCCAAACTGGCGTCGTGGCGGCTGGGCTCAGCGGCTTCTACGTCCAGTTCTTCAACGGGCTGATCATCATCCTTTCGCTGCTTGGCCACAAATGGAATCAGGCGCGCTACCGCTGAACCAGTCGGCCGTTCAACGGCGATTTGCCGGTCATCCGAGCCAACGATAGACGACGGGCCGCGCGGACGACACCGCGCGGGCCCGATCGCCTATTTGCGCGATGCGCAATTTCGATCAAGCTGGCCGGGCAACGAGGCGCCAGAGTGAGGACGCCACATGCGAGGAACACATGAACCCGACCGAGAAGGCGCTATGGTTTGTCGAAAGCCACCTGCCGGAGGCTGTTACGCTCGACGACGTGGCCCAAAGCAGCGGCGTATCGCGCTTTCATGTGACGCGCGCCTTCGGCGCCGCCACCGGCCGCTCCGTCATGGGTTACATGCGCTCGCGCCGGCTGACCGAGGCGGCGCGGAGGCTCGCCGGCGGGGCGCCCGACATTCTGTGCGTCGCGCTCGACGCCGGCTACAACTCGCATGAGGCATTCACCCGGGCCTTCCGCGACCAGTTCGGCACCACGCCGGAACTGGTGCGCGCGCAAGGTTCGACTGAGACCCTCGACCTCGTGGAGCCCATCCTGATGGACAATTCGCTTTTGACCACACTTGAACCACCGCGCTTCGAGACCAGCCGGCCATTCCTCATCGCCGGACTGGGCGAGCGCTACAGTTGTGAGTCCAGCGCCGGCATTCCAATGCAATGGCAGCGCTTCGCTCCCCATATCGGCCACATCCCCGGGCAAGTGGCCGGCGTTTTCTACGGCGTCTGCCTCAATGGCGACGATGCCGGCAATTTCGATTATGTCGTCGGCGTCGAGGTGCGCGACTTCGCCGATCTGCCGAAGGAGTTCCAACGGGTGCGGGTGCCGGCGCAGAGATACGCCGTTTTCACGCATCGCGAACACATCTCGACCATCCGGCGAACGATCAATACGATCTGGAACAGCTGGCTGCCGGCATCCGGCCATGAGGTTGCCGATGCGCCGGAATTCGAGCGCTACGGGCCTGAATTCGATGCCCACACCGGCAATGGCGGGCTGGAGATCTGGGTGCCGGTCAAGGCATGACGCGCCGCTACAGCTCCAGTTCCCAGTTCTGGCCGACCAGATCCTTGCCGAAGGAATGGTGAGGCTCTTCCTCGATCAGCCTGAAACCGGCCGCCTGGTAGATGTGCCGGGCGGCGGTCAGAATATCGTTGGTCCATAGGGTCAGCGTCCTGTACCCTCTGGCGCGGGCAAAGCCGATGCATTCCTCGACCAGGCGCTTGCCGATGCCGAGACCCCGCGCCGAAGGTTCGACATAGAGCAGCCTGAGCTTGGCCACCTGATCCGACTTGCGCACGACGAAGACCGAGCCGACGACCTCGCCTTCGCGCTCGGCGATCCAGCCGCGCTCCCATTTCGGCTCGTAGGATTTCACGAACGCCGCGAGGATTTCGGCGACCAGCGCCTCATAGGTTTCGTCCCAGCCATAATCCTGCGCGTAGAGCATGCCTTGCCGGCGGATGATCCAGCCGATGTCGCCGACCTGCGGCGGCCGCAGCAGATAAGGGATTTTGGGCTCGGCATCGTCATCCAGCAGACGCTGCACCGTGCGCATGGACTTGACCAGACGCTCCTGTTCCGACGCAGGCAGACGATCGAGCAGCGCCGCAACCTGGTCGTGCGAACCCTGGTTCAGCGGCGCGAAGGCGTTCCTGCCCGCCGGCGTCAGCGCGATCGACGATTGCCGAGCGTCCGAAGCCAGCGTGGCCCTGGAGATGAGGTGAAGGCGCTCGAATTTCTTCAGCAAACGGCTGACATAGCCGGCGTCGAGACCGAGATCGCGCCCGAGATCGGTCGCGGTCAGTCCGTCACGATGCGCCAGTTCGTAGAGCACGCGTGCCTCGGTCAGCGAGAAGGCGCTCTTCAGCAGCCCTTCATCGAGCAGTCCGATCTGGCGGGTGTAGAAGCGGTTGAACGCCCGCACCGCATCGATCAGGCCCTTGTTGGGCGCAGCCTTGTCTGGCTGATGGTGGATTGTCATTCGAGTCATCTCCTGCTGGCACAGGATCGAGCATTTACTTGACAGAGTCAAGTATTAGGGAAGGCGCCCGAGATGCTTACAGCATCGGCAACACCGGCCAGCGGTCGACGATCCTGCCACCGGAAAGCACCGGGATCGGTCCGAACTGCTGCAGCACGGCCTCGCTCTGCGTCGGCCGCAGGAACGCATAGTCACCGGGACTGACGACGGCCTTGGCGGGCAGACCCATGAATTGCTGGTTGGAAGACAGGCCAAGCAGGCCGTTTGTCGTCATGCAGTCGGGAAACACCGGTTCGGCCATCCACTTGCCGCCATAGAGATAGCAGCCCTTGCGCGGAAACCGGCCCAGCGCCTGCAGCAGGCGCGAGACCGCCGGCGGGCCAGGCAGCATCGGCTCGACCACTTTCAGGATTGGCGTCGCGATGAAGGCCGCCGGCTGGAAGCCCTCAAGGCCGGGCGTGTCGAAATCGACGGGCAGCACGAAGGCCGAGCCCATCGACACTTCATTGGCAATGCCGCCATGATGAAGCAGCGCGGTCTTGCTGCCGCCAATGTTCAGGACATGGCGCTGGTCGGCGCCGAGGCGCGCGACGAAAGCGGCGGCCTGTTCGGAGGCTTGCGCCAACGCCTTGGCCGGTCCACCGAACAGGCCGGGTATGTGCGGCGCATGCGCCTCATAGGCCATGACGCCTTCGCAGCGCAGCCCTTTGTGGGTAGGCAGCGCATTCAGCGCCCGCGACAGGGCCGCCGGTTCGGCAAAGCCGCCGCGATGCAGTCCGACATCGATTTCGAAAGCGATGCGCAATTCGGCGCCGAGTTCGTCGGCGAGCGCGCCATATTCCGCCAGTCTCTCCTGTGTATCGATCAGCCAGCAGACCCGCGACCAAGCCACGTCGCCTCTGCAAAGCACCGCCCTGGCCGCGCCAACCGGCATCGGTTTGCCGTACAGCAGATCCGCATCCGGGAACGCCTTAAGCACCGCCTCGGTGATCGGCGGATGGAAGGTCATGAGGCGGTGGGTTCCAAGCGCCTTGCCGATATGGGAGAGCAGCGGGAGGCAAGCGAGCGACTTGTCGACCAAACGGACGGCAAGACTGGGGTCAAGCCGCTTCTTCACCAGGGCAATGTTGCCATCCAGCCGATCGAGGTCGAGCAGCAGGCAGGGTTGGAAAATGTCCGCCTCTCTCAGCGCATCCGAAAGCGTGGCGAAATACGCCTTCATGGCTGGATGCCGAAAGAACTGGGTTCGATGCCGAACAGGTCGGCCATATAGGGCGAGACGAAGCGGTTTTGCGGATCGATGTCGCGGCGCACCGCCATCGCATCGTCCCAGCGCGGATAGAGCTTTTTCAGGTCGGCCGCTTTCAGGCTGTGCATCTTGCCCCAGTGCGGCCTGCCGCCATATCCGCGGAAGATCGGCTCGGCCGCGCGCATGAACGGCAACGGATCGTTCGCCGCGTCATGGTGGATGGCGATGGAACAGGTGAGCCTTTTGTGGAAAGGGGAGAGCCAGAATTCATCCGATGCCACCGACCGCACTTCCATCGGGAAATAGACTTCCGGAAAATGCTTCTCGGTCAGTTCGATGATCTCGGCCAGCGCCTTCGGCCCCTCCTCGAACGGAAGGTGATATTCCATTTCGTTGAACCTGGTCTGCCGGTCGCTGGCATAGACGTTGAGCCAGTCCTGCACGTAATCCTCGGCCGGCACCTTGGCGACCGCGCCCAGGATCAGCCTGCGGCGCAGCGACGGCAGCCAGGCAAGCCCGGTGCGCAGGCGGCGCAGCGTGCGCAGGGAGCCCTCGTCATCGTCGGTCGGGCGCGGGGTGGTCGCCTCGGTGCTGAAGTCGCTGGCGATGAACTGCGCGTAGCCTGAAAATGGGATGTAGTAGAATTCGGCCGACCTGTGCTCGCTCATCATCGTTTCGAAATCGCGCAGCATGTCGGCTATCGGCAGCACCCATTTGCGGCGCCGCAGCCGGTAGGTCGCGATGTTGTTCAACGTCACTTCGCTGAGCACACCGAAGGCGCCAAGCGCAACGCCGATCGCATGGATCGTTTCCTGATCCCCTTCCCGCTTGAAGTCGCGGACCTTGCCAAGCCCGTCGACGATCTGCACCGTTTCCAGCTGTGTGTGATACGCGCCCAGCGTGGGCCCTGAGCCATGGGTGGCCGTGCCCAGCGCGCCGCCAATCGCCTGGCGGTCGATGTCGCCCATATTGGGCAGGCCCTGGCCGATGCCTTGCAGCATGTGCATGAGCGGACCAAGCCGCGTCCCTGCCCGCACACGCGCCTGATGTTTTTTCGCGTCATGCGCGACCAGCCCTTCCAGCTTCTCCAGCGACAGGATGGTGCCTTGGGACTTCACCAATGGCGTGAAGGAGTGACCGGCGCCGACGACGCGGACCGGGCCGGGTGCGGTGCGAATGAGATCGCCGAGTTCGCCGGCATCGGCCGGACTGGCAAGCAGCCGCGGTTCGGCGGTGAGAAAGCCGGACCAGTTCCTCCAGCTGTTCGACATGGTGCTCACGCAATCGCGCGGCGACGCCGCGCCGCCAGGACAAACAGGCCGAGCAACGCCACGCTGGCGACAGCGCTTGCGGCGGCGAACTCGGGAACCGGGCGAAACTCCTTGCCGTCGATGAGCAGCGACGCCGCGACCGGTCCGATCGCCAGGCCGAAAAGCTGGGCGGCCGGCACCAGCAGCACGGCGGTGCGGGTCTCGTCGGCGGTGATCGCCAGCCGGATCTGGTAGGGCACGATGAACAGCAGGATAAAACCCATGATCAGGGCGACGACCCAGAACATCGTGAGGCCGGGCCCGCTGGCAAGCACGAGCGAGGCGACAAGCGCGGCGAGGCCGATCGCCGTGATGGCAAGGCGATAGTCGATGCGCGCCTCGAACACGGTCGCCGTCATCGCGCCCAGCACCTGCGCCGCGAGGCTGGCCGAGACGATCAGCCCGACGGTGCGGCCATCGATGCCGAATTGGGCGCCAAGCGGCTCCAGAAAGGCCCATACGGCGCCGAAGAACATGAAGTAGCAGAAGACCGACAACAGCGCGGTGATCGAGGGAACCGTCAGCACATTGGCGAGGTTTTCGTCCTTCGGCAGATCGGCATAATCGGCAGGGACAGCAAAGGCGACCACCAGCGACGCGACGCAGACGACGGCAAGAACGAGGAAGCCGCCAGCCGACCCGGCGGCTGGAATGACATAGAGCGCCAGCACCAGGGCAAGAGCGCATTGCGCCAGGGTCTGCATGGTGACGAAATAGCCGCCGATGCGTTCGGCGCGCCGCGAACGGGCAATCAGTTCGGTGGCGACCGCGACAAGGCCGCCTTCGGCAAGGCCGGCCAGCGCGCGGGCCGCCATCAGCGTGTGGGCGCCGGCGGCATAGGCGGTCCACACATTGGCCAGCGCCAAGAGCAGCAGGAGGACGGCACTTTTCCAGCGCATGTTGTGGGCGGAAAGCAGCATCGCGACGATCGCCGAACCAATCGCGATGGCGATCATCTCGGCGGTGGCGACCAACGCCAGTTCGTCGCCGCTGACTTGGCCCTCGGTATAGAGGGCGCCGAGCAGGACGGGCTGCAGACCGAGAATGAGCAGGCCGACCGACCCGATCCACAGGGCCGAGGCGAGCTGCCCGCCGCTGGGATTGCCGACCAGCCAGTCGCCTTCGCCCTGAAGATCAGCGCTTGTCGAAGCCATAGGCCCCTCCCAACGTCCTTGCCGCACGGCAAAAAAACTGACAGTCTGTCAGCATTCCAGAAACTGATACTTGATCATATTTCTTGTCAACCGGAATTTGGGAACTCGTGCGAAAGATCGGTGCATGACGCAAGCAGGTCGAACGATCACCGAGCCCAGGCGCAGGCCCAAGCAGGAGCGCAGCCGCGAGCGCATCGACGCCATCCTGTCGACCACCATGCGGCTGATCGGCGAGAAGGGCATCGACGCCGTCACCATGAAGGAGGTCGGCATGCTGGCGGGCGGGCCGATCGCCACCGTCTACCACTACTTCCCCAACAAGTCGGCGATCCTGGCGATGCTCTATGAGCGATTCTCGGAGGTCAGCCGGTCGCGATTGACGGCGATCGTCGCCGATGTCCGCGAAGCCAAGGACGTCATCGCCGCGTCCGACCGGCTGCTTGACGACTACCTCAGCCGGGTCGCCGGCGATCCGGCCATCCAGGATCTGCAGAACGCCATCCAGGCCGACAAGGCGCTGAAGAATCTCGACATCGCCGAAACCCGGCATCAGGCCAAGATGTTCTGCGACCACGTCATCGCCTTGCTCGAGCCGGAAAAGCACGAGCAATTCGAACGCATGGTTCTGCTGATCTTCCAGCTCGCCGGCGGCGTTGTGCGCCTGGCGCTTGCGCAGGGCGAAGCGGAAAGCCGCCGGACCATCGAGGATTACCGATCGATCATCCACACCCAGTTGCGGCTGTTTCTTTAGCGACCGGCAACCGGGGACCTATCTCGCCCGGCGGATGAGGCCTTCGAAACCATCGGCCAGGTCGGAAGCGCCCGCCGCGAACATCTTCACCAGGTTCTGCGGGCGGCCGGGCGTCTTGTTGGCATCGAGGAGAACAGCCCTGCCCTCATGCATGACGAAATCGAATTTCCCATAGTCGAAGCCGAGTTCACGCCGCCGTTCGCGCAGTTCGTCGGGAACAGCGGCGGGCTCGCGCCGGATCGTTTCCGATGCCTTGACCAGGCTGTTTGGCGAGACGTAGCGGGTGCAGCGCTCGCGCTCTCCGCAAAACACCCAGAAGCGCACCGCAAAGCCGTCAGGTTCTTTTTCCGGGATGAACTTTTCCACGACCAGATCATCGCGATCGAGGACGCCATCGGGAACGTCGTCCCGGGATTGGTAGACCTCGTAGGACGGCATGGCTGGCACGTGCGCAAAGGGTGCCGGTTGGCCGGCACGCCTCGACCGCCGATTGAGCCGTGTCTCCGGAATGCCCTGGTTGTTGAGATTGCTTTTGACGATGACCGGGCCCAGCCAGCCGTCGCCCTCGGCCAGAAGCGCTCCGCTTACCCGCCGTTTCGATATGTCGGCGGCCCCGACATTGAGGCATAAGGGAAAACTCCGCGCATATTCGAGATAATCTGCCGGTGTCGTTGTCGCATCGACGTGCAGAACCGCGACATCGGCGCTGGATTGTCCGGAGAGGCCAGGCTGAATCCGGACCGAATGGCCCCGCCTCTTCAGGTCCTCGAGAATATCGAAAAGCATGTAACGGCTATTCCGGCGCAGCAGAAGGCCGCGGCGACCCAGAAACCGGTCATGCTCATGCGTTATGACAATGATGCGCGCCACCAGCTAACCCCTTGGCTTCCATCCCCACTTCCATTAAGCGGCTCTAATCAATCAATGCCAGACTTTCCTGGGCTCCAACGGGTCTGCATGACGAATCATTGGGACAGTTATCATCGGCACTGGAAGCTCCTGGACGCCCCGCTCCGGCCGACGCCGGAAACCGTCGGCATATTCGAGCGCGAACTCGATCTCGGAAATGCCGATGTACTTCTGCTTGGGGTGACACCTGAACTGGCGGTTCTAGGCAGATCGATGTTGGCGATCGATCAATCGGCTGCCATGATTTCCGGCGTATGGGCCGGCGACAACACCTCGCGAAGGGCGATGGCCGGCAACTGGCTTGACCTCCCGGTCGAGCGGGAATGTTTCGACGCGGTCATCGGCGACGGCTGCCTGTCGGCGGTCGATACCAAGGCCGCGCGCGGTTCGCTGTTCGGTGAAATCGCAAGGGTGCTAAAGCCTGGCCGGCGTGCGGCGATCCGCGTGTTTGCTCGGCCGGAAACCGCGGATGACCTGCGCGGCATCGAAGCTCTGGTCCTGGCCGGCGGAATCGAGAATTTCCACGCGCTCAAATGGCGGATAGCCATGGCGTGCACGACCGGCGACTGCGACAGCAGCGTCGATGTGCAAGCAATCCGTGCGGCATTCGACAAGCTGTTTCCGAATCGGGAGGCCCTTGCCGCATGCACCGGATGGAGTATGGCATCCATCAACACGATCGACGTCTATGCGGGCTCCGAAACGAAGTACAGCTTCGCGACGCTGGCCATGCTGGAGGATGAGGCGCGCGGTTGGTTCGACCAGGTGCGCGTCGTGCCAAGCGGCAGTTATCCCCTGGCGGAACGTTGTCCGCTCCTGGTGCTCGGTTCGGCCAAGCTTCGATAAGTCATCGCCATCCTACCAAGAGGCGCTCCGCGCGCCTTGACTCTGGCAGGTCGGCGGCCTATTTCAGCGCCACGTTAGCACTCGCCTTTGGTGAGTGCTAACTATGTGTCCGGCGCCGCCGGACGGAGGAACTGTTTCTCACCGTTCTCATCGAGGAAGAAAAAATGGCAAAGTCGAAGTTCCGCCCGCTTCATGACCGCGTGGTCGTTCGCCGGGTCGAATCCGAATCCAAGACCGCTGGCGGGATCATCATCCCGGATACGGCGAAGGAAAAGCCGCAGGAAGGCGAGATCATCGCCGTCGGCTCCGGCGCTCGTGACGAAGCTGGCAAGCTGGTCCCGCTGGACGTCAAGGCCGGCGACCGCATCCTGTTCGGCAAGTGGTCGGGCACCGAAGTCAAGCTCAATGGCGAAGACCTTCTGATCATGAAGGAATCCGACATCATGGGCATCATCGGCTGATTATCGGCCTCACCCTCAACTTGAATTTTTCGGGCTCTATCCGAGCCCCTGCCAGGAGCTAAAACATGGCTGCCAAAGACGTAAAATTCTCTCGCGATGCCCGTGAGCGCATGCTGCGCGGCGTCAACATCCTCGCCGACGCGGTGAAGGTCACGCTCGGTCCCAAGGGCCGCAACGTCGTCATCGACAAGTCGTTCGGCGCCCCGCGCATCACCAAGGACGGCGTCACCGTCGCCAAGGAAATCGAGCTTGAAGATAAGTTCGAGAACATGGGCGCGCAGATGGTCCGCGAAGTTGCTTCGAAGACCAACGACATCGCCGGCGACGGCACCACGACCGCGACCGTTTTGGCGCAGTCGATCGTCCAGGAAGGCCACAAGTCGGTTGCGGCCGGCATGAACCCGATGGACCTGAAGCGCGGCATCGATCTGGCCGTCACCGAAGTGGTCGCTGCTCTCGGCAAGGCCGCCAAGAAGATCAAGACCTCCGAGGAAGTTGCCCAGGTCGGCACGATCTCGGCCAATGGCGACGAGTCGGTCGGCAAGATGATCGCGGAAGCGATGCAGAAGGTCGGCAACGAAGGCGTCATCACGGTTGAGGAAGCCAAGACCGCCGAGACCGAACTCGAAGTCGTCGAAGGCATGCAGTTCGACCGCGGCTATCTCTCGCCCTATTTCGTGACCAACGCCGACAAGATGGTTGCCGAGCTGGAGGACGTCTACATCCTCCTGCACGAGAAGAAGCTCTCCAACCTGCAGGCGATGCTGCCGGTCCTCGAAGCCGTCGTGCAGACCTCGAAGCCGTTGCTCATCATCTCGGAAGACGTCGAAGGCGAGGCGCTCGCCACGCTGGTCGTCAACAAGCTGCGTGGTGGCCTGAAGATCGCCGCCGTCAAGGCGCCGGGCTTCGGTGATCGCCGCAAGGCCATGCTGGAAGACATCGCCATCCTGACCGGTGGCCAGGTCATTTCGGAAGACCTCGGCATCAAGCTCGAGAATGTCGGCCTCAACATGCTCGGCCGCGCCAAGAAGGTGTCGATCTCCAAGGAGAACACCACCATCGTCGACGGCGCCGGCAAGAAAGCCGAGATCCAGGGCCGCGTCGCCCAGATCAAGCAGCAGATCGAGGAGACCACCTCGGACTACGACAAGGAGAAGCTGCAGGAACGTCTGGCGAAGCTCGCCGGCGGCGTTGCGGTGATCCGCGTCGGCGGTGCGACGGAAGTCGAAGTCAAGGAAAAGAAGGACCGCGTCGATGACGCCCTCAACGCGACCCGCGCGGCCGTGGAAGAAGGCATCGTTGCTGGCGGTGGCGTTGCCCTGCTGCGCGCTTCGGCCAACATCAAGGTGACAGGCGTCAACGCCGACCAGGCCGCCGGGATCAACATCGTTCGTCGTGCGCTGCAGGCTCCGGCCCGCCAGATCGCGGCCAACGCTGGTGCGGAAGCCTCGATCGTTGCCGGCAAGATCCTTGAGAACAAGGGCGCGACCTTCGGCTACAACGCCCAGACCGGCGAATATGGCGACATGATCGTCATGGGTATCGTCGATCCGGTCAAGGTCGTGCGCACGGCCCTCCAGGACGCGGCCTCGGTCGCCGGCCTGCTCGTCACCACCGAAGCCATGATCGCCGAAGCTCCGAAGAAGGATTCGGCTGGCGGCGGCATGCCTGGCGGCATGGGCGGCGGCGGCATGGGCGGCATGGGCGGCATGGACTTCTAAGAAGTCCATAAAGCACGCCCATGAATCCAAGTTGCTCAAGCCCGCAAGCGGGCTTGAGT